>NZ_CP108100.1:6944259-8333111 GCF_036195045.1 Streptomyces sp. NBC_00236
GGGCGCCGCCGCCGGGTACGAAACTCTCCATAGCCGTCCGGTCCACGCAACTCCAGCTGGGTCCCGCCGGATTGCGGAAGGAACTTCCCTTCACCGTTTCGCAGTGGCCCAATCTGGCTGCGGGTCCCGATATCATCCAGGGATTCCGGGCCCATTCCATCGACCTCGCGATCAATGCCGGAATTCCGCCGATCCAGGCCCACGCCATCGGCGTCGGAGCGAAGATCGTCGCCGTGCAGGTGCGGAACCATCCCTCGTACGTCTTCGCGACCGCGCCCGGCTCGGACATCAGGTCCGTGGCCGACTTCCGCGGGAAGAAGATCGGCTTCTCCCAGGGCCAGGCGCAGGGCGTCGTCGTCCTGCGCGCACTGAAGCAGGCGGGCATCGCCAATGAGGACGTCGAACTGGTCGCCCTGCCCAGCACCCAGTTCCTCACCGCCCTGCAGTCCGAGCAGGTCGACGTGGCGCCGCTCGGCGAACCGACCCTCACGAAGTACCTCGCCCAGTACGAGAAGGACGGGGCGCGCGGGGTGACGACCGACGTGGTGGACCTGCTCTCGGTGCTCTGGGCGCCCAACGAGGTGCTGAACGACCGGGCCAAGGTGGCCGCCGTCCGCAGCTTCATCCCGCTGTGGGCCCGCGGTCAGACCTGGGCCTGGGAGAACACCGACGAGTGGATCGACACGTACTACGTGAAGGACCAGGGCGTCACCCGGGAGGACGGCAAGCGCATCGTCGCCTCACTCCACAAGCCGCAGTTCCCGGTCAGCTGGGACAAGGCGATCGCATGGGAGCAGGAGACCGCCGACCTGCTGGCCGACGGCGGCTTCGTACCGGAGCAGGACGCCGCCGCACTGTTCGACCGCCGCTTCGAGGGGATCGCGGCCGCGGCCGTGGCCGCCCAGTACCGGGAGACGTCATGACCGAGGTGCTGACGAACACCGCCACCGCCGACCGCGTGAGTACGGCCGACGTGCCGCTGGAGAAGACCGCGGCCGAGCCGGCCGACGGGCGGGCGCCCGGGACGAAGCCGGAACCGCCCGCACCCCGCGCCGCCACCCGCCGGCGGCTCGGCCCCGGCCGTGCCGTTCCCTTCGGGCGGCTGATCGGCCCCGTGCTGGTCATCGCCCTGTGGTGGTTCGCCTCGGCCATCGGCTACCTCGACCCGAGGATCCTGTCCGGACCCGGCACGGTCCTCTCCACCGCGTCCGATCTCGTCTCCAGCGGCCGGCTCCAGGACAACGTCCTCATCTCGCTCCAGCGCGCCGGACTGGGCCTGTTCTTCGGGGTGACCGCCGGGGTCCTCCTCGCCGTCGCCGCCGGGCTCAGCCGCACCGGCGAGTACCTGCTGGACGGGCCGCTCCAGATCAAGCGCGCCATCCCCTCCCTGGCCATGCTCCCGCTGCTGATCCTCTGGCTCGGCATCGGCGAGCAGATGAAGGTCACCGTCATCGCGCTCGGCGTCGCGGTGAACATGTACATCAACACGTACGCCTCGCTGACCGGCATCGACAGCAGGTACGTCGAGCTGGCCGAGGGCCTCGACCTGAGCCGCGCGCAGTTCATCCGCAAGGTCGTCGTGCCCGGTTCGCTGCCCGGCTTCTTCGTCGGACTGCGCCTCGGCGTCACCGCGTCCTGGCTCGGACTGATCGTCGTCGAGCAGATCAACGCCACCAGCGGCATCGGTTACATGATGTTCCAGGCCCAGCAGTACGCCCAGTCCGACGTGATCATCGTGGGCCTGGTGGCCTACGGGATCTTCGGCTTCGCATCGGACGCGGCGGTCCGCGCCGTCGAGAGGAAGGTCCTGTCATGGCGACGCACTCTGGCGGGCTGAACCCCGTCCACGGGACCGGCACGACGGCGGTCGGGGAACGTCCCGCCATCCGTACCAGGAAGCTGGTCCGCCGGTTCGGGGACCGCGACATCCTCAAGGAGCTCGATCTCACCGTCGCGCCGGGCGAGTTCACCGCGCTGCTCGGCCGCAGCGGCTCCGGCAAGTCCACCCTGCTGCGGGCCGTCGCCCGGCTCGACCACACCGTCGAGGGATCGGGCGAACTCACGGTCCCCGACCGGGTCTCGCTCTCCTTCCAGGACTCCCGGCTGCTGCCCTGGCTCCGGGTGATCGACAACGTCACCCTCGGACTGCGCGGCCCCAAGGCGCGCGAGCGCGGCCTCACCGCCCTGGCCGAGGTCGGCCTGGAGGGCCGCGACCGGTCCTGGCCGCACGAGCTGTCCGGCGGTGAGCAGCAGCGCGCCGCACTGGCCCGCGCCCTGGTCCGGGAGCCCGAACTCCTCCTGGCCGACGAGCCGTTCGGCGCCCTGGACGCGCTGACCCGGATCAAGATGCACGGACTGCTGCGCGAACTCTTCGATCGCCACCGTCCCGCGGTGCTGCTGGTCACGCACGACGTCGACGAGGCCGTCGAACTCGCCGACCGGGTGCTGGTCCTGGAGGACGGCCGGATCTCCGTCGATCTCACGGTCGACCTGCCCACCCCGCGATCCCGCCGCGACCCCCGGTTCCAGGAGTACCGCGACACGCTGCTCACCGCCCTCGGTGTGGCGCAGACCCCGACCCTTTCCGAGCAGCAGAAGGAAGCCCATGTCCCGCACGCCTGACCGCAAGCAGCTGCACCTCAACGCGTTCCTCATGTCCACCGGTCATCACGAGGCGTCCTGGCGGCTTCCCGAGAGTCCGGCCGAGGCCAACTCCGACATCGAGCACTACAAGAACCTCGCCCGGATCGCCGAACGCGGCAGGCTGGACTCGGTGTTCCTCGCCGACAGCCCCGTCCTGATGGGTGACCCCGGCCGGCGGCCCTCCGCCAAGCTGGAGCCCACCGTCCTGCTCACCGCGCTGGCCGGGGCCACCCGTCACATCGGCCTGATCGCCACCGCCTCGACGAGCTACAACGAGCCGTACAACCTGGCCCGCCGGTTCGCCTCGCTCGACCACGTCTCCGGCGGCCGGGCCGGCTGGAACATCGTCACCACCGCGGGCGCCGACGCGGCCCGCAACTTCGGCCTGGACGACACCCCGCTGCACCACGACCGCTACCGGCGCGCCGGTGAGTTCGTCGAGGTGTCCACCAAGCTCTGGGACAGCTGGGCCGACGACGCCGTGATCGCCGACAAGGAACGCGGCGTCCACGCCCTGGCCGAACGGGTACGGAAGATCGGCCACAGTGGGGAGTTCTTCCGCGTCGACGGCCCGCTCAACGTACAACGGCCCCCGCAGGGCTATCCGTTGCTCGTGCAGGCCGGGTCCAGCGAGGACGGCAAGGACTTCGCGGCCCGTTACGCGGAGGCGGTGTTCACCGCCCAGCAGACCCTGGAGGAGGGCATCGCCTTCTACAAGGACGTCAAGCAGCGCGCCGAGCTCATCCGCCGCAACCCCGACGGCATCAAGATCCTGCCCGGCATCGTGCCCGTGATCGGCGACACCGAGGCCGAGGCCCTGGCGCTCGACGCCGAGCTGGAGAACCTCATCGTCCCCGAGTACGCCAAGCGGCAGCTCGCCCGGACACTGAGGATCGCCCCGGACGACCTGGACCTCGACGCGGAGATCCCCGAGGACATTCCCACCGAGGACGAGATCGAGGGTGCCAAGAGCCGCTACACCCTCATCGTGGAGCTGGCCAGGCGCGAGAAGCTGACCGTGCGTCAGCTGATCGGCCGGCTCGGTGGCGGCCGCGGTCACCGCACCTTCGCCGGCACCGCCGAGCAGGTCGCCGACACCATCGAGCACTGGTACGACAGCGGGGCCGCCGACGGCTTCAACATCATGCCCGCCGTCCTCCCCTCCGGCCTGGAGGTCTTCGTCGACCGGGTCGTCCCGATCCTCCAGGAACGCGGCCTCTTCCGCACCGAGTACACCGCGAGCACCCTGCGCGGACACTACGGGCTGCCGCGGCCCGCCAACCGGCTCTTCGAGACCGTCGACCGCGGTGAGGGCCACTTCGGTATCGGCCTGGCGGAGGCCCGGTGACGGACTGTCCGTGATGAAGGGCTTGACCGTGGGTGCGTGCCGTGGGCCCGTCACGGACGGCCCCGAACCGGAATCCGGCACGCACCGGTGACCACCGCCCGGGCGGGCAGTTCAGGAGACCGGCACCCGGTCCAGGAAGCCGCTGACCGAGCTGATCCGCCCGTCGTCGGCCAGAGTGATCACGTCCGAACCGGCGACGGGCGCCGAGCCGTCGGCCGCGGCGACCAGTTCCCAGCTGAAGCGGGCCAGGGCATGGTGCCCGTCCACGGCACCGGCCGGCCGGAAGGAGAACCCGGGGAACTGCTGCTGGGCACCGCTGATGGCGGCGGCCAGGGCCTCGTGTCCCCGTACGTCGGCCAGCGGGTCGGTGTACGTGGCGTCCTCGGTGAACGCCGCCGCGACGGCCTTCTCCAGCTCCTCGGCGGTGGCGGCGTTCCAGGCGGCGAAGTAACGCTGGACGGCCTCGTCGTATGCGGTCATCGTGGGGTCCTCTCCCTCGGCTCCGGCCGCTGGGCCGGGAGCGCTGTGCTGGTGAGGAACACGATGCCGGACGGGGTGGAGAGCGTCGATTACCTCCGGGGTAAGGGCGGCGGAGGCGGTCCGGCAGGGCCTACAGCTGCGCGTCCGGAATGACGTGCATGGCCGCCTCCTCGGCGGACGCGGCCGCTCCGTCGATCCCGACGTCCTCGCCCGCCATGCTGTCCGGCTCGTTCAGGTCCAGTTCACGGGTGAGCCGTCCGGCGCGTACGTCGCCGACCTCCGCGTCCCGCGGCTCGCCGTCCCCGTCGGACAGGTCGCCGTCGTCGTCGCCGGGCGGATCGGCGGTCTCGGGCAGCTCACGGGCCAGCCGGCCCTCCAGCGTCTCCCCGCTGAGCTGCTCGGACCCGGTGGTGCCCCGGTCCTCCACGACCCACGGCCGCTCGGGAGGCGAGTACCCCTCGTCCAGGACGTCGGCGAGCTGCCGGTCGTCGAGGGTGTCCGCCGCGTCCAGCTGCTCGACGGGGTCGGAGGCCTCCGGCTGCTGGGGCTGGTACACATCGTCGCCCCGGTCGGCACCTTCCATGACGATTCCCTTCCCGGTGTCGGGGATCCCGGGCCATGCCTGCCGTACGACGCGGGAGCAAAGGGCCGTAGCGGCCCGATTGCCTTGAACTTCTCCCATACCCCTTCAGGATAGGCAGCCGGGGCCGGGGCTCGCACCGTGCGGCCGTGCACGGGCGGGGACGGCCGGTGTGCGAGACCATGGAAGGTGCGGGCCGGACGGACGGGCGCCGCGTGAGCAGCCCGTTCGCAGCCCGGTCCGCACAGCCCGCCGAAGGCCGTCGTGGAGAGGCCGTCATGGATTACCCCGAGACTTATCAGCTGGTGTTCCAGTCGTCCGCCGTGGAGGACGACACGGTGATCGTGCGGCGGACCGCACAGTCCGGGGCGGGCGGATACCCGGTGTACGAGGACGAGACCGGGATCGTCCGCGCGGAGATCAGCGAGCGCGGAGAGGTGCGCATGCTCGCCAGCGGCGGGCACCAGCTCCTCGGGACACCGCTGGTCGCGCCCGGCCCGACCGCCTGAGCCGGCCGGGCCGCCCGCACCCCCGCGGCGACCACCGCCCGCTAGGGCGTGTTTCGAAAGTCCCGCCTGCTCGGCGGCGTCTGGCACGCACGCTCGCCGCGTTGTCGGGATCACCCCGATACAACCAGTATCGGGGCGACCCTCCGCCTTGCGATCGCACGCACCAGACGCCGCCGAGCCCGCCCTCCGGGCGGACGGCGCTACTTCCGAAACACGCCCTAACCGCCTGAGCGGGCGGCGGCCCTCACCCCTGCGGACCACCGCCCCGGGATCATGTGCGCATGACCGAACCGCATCCGCTTCCGCTCGCGGGCATCACCGTCGTCAGCCTGGAACAGGCCGTCGCGGCGCCCTTCGCCACCCGTCAGCTGGCCGACCTCGGCGCGCGCGTCATCAAGGTCGAGCGTCCCGGCGGCGGTGACTTCGCCCGCCGCTACGACACCACCGTGCACGGCCAGGCCAGCTACTTCGTCTGGCTCAACCGCTCCAAGGAGTCCCTGACCCTGGACCTCAAGGCGCCCGAGGGGCGCGAGATCCTCGATGAACTCATCGCCACAGCCGATGTGTTCGTACAGAACCTCGCCCCCGGCGCGGCCGACCGGATGGGACTCGGCGCCGCCGCCCTCCAGGCCCGGCACCCCTCCCTCATCACCTGTACGGTCAGCGGCTACGGCACGAGCGGATCGTGGTCCGGACGCAAGGCGTACGACCTCCTGGTGCAGTGCCAGACCGGACTGCTCTCGATCACCGGGTCGCCCGACGAGCCCGCGCGCTCGGGCATCTCCGTGGCGGACATCGCCGGCGGCATGTATGCGTACAGCGGCATCCTGTCCGCCCTCTTCACCCGGGCCACCACCGGCCGGGCCCCGACCGTCGAGGTCTCCCTGTTCGACGCGCTCGCCGAGTGGATGAGCCAGCCCGCGTACTACACGCGCTACGGCGGTACCCAGCCGCCGCGGATCGGCGCACAGCACGCCACGATCGCGCCGTACGGGCCGTTCACCGCCGCCGACGGCAAGGACGTGATGCTCTCCATCCAGAACGAGCGCGAGTGGGACGCCCTGTGCGTCACCGTCCTCGGTCTGCCCGGGCTCGTCGACGACGCCCGGTTCCGCACCGGCCCGGACCGGGTCGCCCACCGCGAGGAGCTCAACGCGATCGTCGCCGCACGGTTCGCGGACCTCGGCAGCGAGGAGGCCGGGGAACTACTGGACCGGGCGGCGATCGCCAACGCCGGCGTGAACTCCGTCGCGGAGTTCCTCGACCATCCCGCGCTCATCGAACGCGAACGCTGGCGTGACGTATCCGTGCCCGGCGCCCCTGGGCCCGTACGGGCACTCCTCCCGCCGGTGGACCTGGGCGGGGTCGCCCCGAGGATGGACCCGGTGCCGGCGGCGGGCCGGCACACCGAGCGGATCCTCGCCGGTCTGGGCCGCAGCGCGGCCGACATCGAGCGGCTGTGCGCCCGCGGCGTCGTGGAGACCGCGGGTCCTTATCACGACGCCGCACCCGACGACATCATGCCGACGCAGGACAATTCGTCCTGAGCCGTCCAACACTTGGTCGAAATTTTGCCCCTGATGGGATGCATCCGGAGGACACCAGGCACACTCGACCTGTAGGAATCTCGCCACGAAGAGGATCACGCATGATCACGTTGAAGAAGGAAGACGGCCCGGCGGATCTGGACGGGGTGACCCACCTGTCCATCGGGGTGTCCTGGGACCCCACGGTCGGTGCCAGTGGCGGACTGATGGGCAAGCTCCGTCAGAAGAAGGGCACCGACCTCGACCTGATCGCCATCGCGATGCAGGGCGCGGAGCCCGTCCGGCTGGCAGGCCTGGATTCCCTCGACCCGCTGGCCAACGGCGCGCTCGTGCACAGCGGCGACAACCAGACCGGGCACGGTGACGGTGACGACGAGACGGTGACCGTCGACTTCGCCCGGGTGCCGCCCAACATCACGTCCATCGTCTTCATCGCCGCCGCGTACAAGAAGCACAGCTCCTTCCAGAGCGCGCGCAACATCAGCTTCAAGGTGTACGACGCGACGGGCGGCACCACCCAGCAGGTCGCCGACATCTGGCCGAGCCTGCTCAGCAACGACAACGGCTGCGCCGTGGCGAAGGCCATGCGGGTCGGCGGCAGCTGGAAGCTTGAGGTGATCAACGAGACGGGGAAGATCAAGCAGGGCGACGAGCAGGCCCTGATGCGCTTCGCGGTCAGCAAGTAGCCAACGGCCACTGGCAGGCGTCCGGCGTGAGCGCCCCGGCCCCGGCCCGTACGCGGCGTCTCAGTCGACGCGCCGCGCACGGGCCGGGGCCGTCGCGTTCCCGGAGGCCAGCGGCGAGCGCGCCAGTGCCACGCAGCCCACGGCGATCAGGCCGAGCGCCAGCAGCTCCGGAATCACCCACCAGCCGGTGCGCAGGTCCTCGCCGAACAGGGTCACCCCGTAGAGGATGCTGATCAGGGCATCGCCCAGGGTCAGACACGGCTGGACCGCGACCAGCGTCCCCGCCTGCAGCGCGTTCTGCAGCAGGAACAACGCGCCGACGCCCGCCACCGCGGTGCCGTAGAGCTGCCAGGACGTGAACAGCGCCGCCGCCCCGCCCTCGTCGAGCCGGGCCATGGCGTCCTTCATCAGGGCTGCGGTCAACGCGTACGCACAAGCGGCGGCCAGGCCCAGCAGCGCCGCCCGGGGATTGCCGCGGGTGGCCAGAGCGGCCCCGATCAGCGCCGCCTCGAACAGACCGGTCAGGATCAGCGCGGGCACCCACGCGGCCCCGTGCACCCTCGCGCTGCCCCCGCCCGGAGCGGCCGACGCCATGCCGAGGGCCAGACCGAACGTCACGGCCGCCACGCCGGACCACACCGGCCGCGGCAGCCGCACCCGCATCACGGAGCCGGCCATCAGGAGCGTCGCCGGCAGTTCGATCACGAAGATCGGCTGCACCACGGCGATGGGGCCGGTGGCCAGCGCCACGGCCTGGCAGACGGCGGCGACGATCACCAGGCCGATGCCGGCCAACCACACCTTCTGGCGCAGCAGATGGCCGATCAGGGACAGCCGCATCGCGTCGCTGTCGGGGGCGGTGCTCGCGGCACGACGCTGGAGGACGGAGGCCGCACCGTTGCTGAGCGCGGTCAGGACGGCGAACAGGACGCTGATCACCGGACCATGATGCGGGCGCCCGGCACGCAATCCGGGAACCCGTCGGCAGCGGCATGGCGGAGGGACGGCCCGGGGGAAGTCGCACCATCAGGACGGAACCTGACCGCATGGCCGCGTAGCGTGCCGTCCATGGCCGTCAAGAAGAAGACCTCAGCCGCCCAGGCTCCCGTGCTCTCGCCGCGGGCGCTGGGGCGCGCCACCCTGGAGCGCCAACTCCTGCTCCGTCGTACGACGATGAGCGCCCAGGACGCCGTACGCCATCTCGTGGGACTCCAGGCGCAGAACACCAAACCGCCGTACTACCAGCTCCTCGCCCGGCTGGAGGGCTTCGATCCGGCCGAACTCGCCGGGCTGATGGAGTCGCGCGACCTCGTCCGCATCGTCACCCTGCGCTCCACCATCCACACCCACACCGCCGACGACGCCCTGACCCTGCGGCCCCTCGTCCAGGAGGCCCGCGACCGGGAGCTCAGGATCTTCCGGAAGGGGCTGGTGGGCGTGGACCTGGACCGGCTGAGGGACCTCAGCAGGCAGTACGTCGAGGAGGCGCCCCGCACCCCGAAGGAGATCCGCGAAAGGCTGCTCACCGAGTGGCCGGACGCGGACCCGCAGGCGCTGAGCACGGCCGCGCGCTGTCTGCTGCCCCTCGTCCAGATCACCCCGCGCGGGGTGTGGGGCAAGAGCGGCCAGGTCGCCCTGACCACCGCGGAGCACTGGCTCGGCAGACCCTCCGCTCCGGTCCCCGCGCCCGACGGCACCGTGCTGCGCTACCTCGCCGCCTTCGGACCCGCCTCGGTCAAGGACATGCAGTCCTGGGCCGGGCTGACCCGGTTGCGCGAGGTCTTCGAACGGCTCCGCCCACAGCTGGTCACCTTCCGGGACGAGAACGGCGTCGAACTCTTCGACCTGCCCGACGCCCCGCGCCCCGACGAGGACACCCCCGCCCCGCCGCGCTTCCTGCCCGAGTTCGACAACGTCCTGCTCGGCCATGCGGACCGGACCCGGGTGATCCCGCTGCCGCTCAAGGGACGCAACGGGGTGGGAAACCAGGCGTACGGCACCGTGCTGGTCGACGGATTCCTCGCGGCCGTCTGGCGGCTGGAGTCCGGCGCGGCCGGTGCGCCGGCGACGGTCACCGTGCAGGAGCTGCGCCCGCTCACCGCGGCGGAGCGGGACGAGGTCACGGACGAGGCCGTGGCCCTGCTCTCCGTGATGACGAAGGCGGCCACCGACGGCAACGTCGGTGACGTCCGTTTCGCCTCGTTCGTCGACTTCGGCGACTGAACCTACGGCAGCAGACCCGCCCTCCGGGCCGCGACGACCGCCTCCAGCCGGGTGTGCGCGCCCAGCTTCCGCATCGCCGCGCGCAGATACCCCTTCACCGTCTCCGGCCGCAGCCCGAGCCGGTCCGCCGCCACCGCGTTCGTGGCGCCCGCCGCGACACAGGCGAGGACGTCCACCTCGCGCGGCGCCAGCTGGACATCGCGAGACCTGGGCGCCCGGGCACCCGCCGCGGCGGCGAGCCGCCCGCACACCGCGAGCAACTCCTCCCGCAGCGCCGGGTCGACGACCTTGGGCGCGAGAGCGCGCAGCTCGCGGTGCGCCTCCCGGACGTCCTCCCACGCCCCGGGCACCGCCCGTGGGTCGGTGACCTCCTCCCGGGTGACGGCGAGCAACTGCTGCACCTCGTCGCGCACGGCCAGCGCCTGCTCCACGTCGCGGGCCGCCGCGACCGCCGCGTCGAACGTACGGTCCCCCAGACCGATGGGCTCGCGCAGCGCCCCGTACAGCACGCCCCGCACCTTGCGGCGTACGACGACGGGCACGGCCACCACCGAGCGCAGGCCCTCCGCGGCCACGGCCAGGTCGTACTCGTGGCTGATGTGGCGTGAGGAGTGGTAGTCGGTCACCGCGCACGGCCGGGACAGGGCGATCGACTTGCCGCCGAGGCCGCTTCCCGCCGAGATCACGAGTCCGCGCAGGGCCGTGGTCTGTGCCCCGTTGAGCTCCGCGATCCTGGCGTGGCGGGTGTCGGAGAGCAGCCCGCCGAACGCCACGGGCAGCCCGCTCGTCCGGCGCAGCCGCAGCAGCGCCGCTTGCATCTCGACCGCATCGACCGATTCCGGCACGCTGACGCCTCTCCACCCGGCTCCGGGAACACCGTATTCCCCGTGGCACCCCCGTTCGGGGGTGGTGAGAGCTGGGTCACTGTTTACATGATGTTAAGCGACCGGCCGAGACCGTGACCCGTCCGGTCCGGTCCGCAATGAGGAGGGCACATGTCGGCATCCAGCTCGACGGAGACGTTCCGGGCCGCCCGGGACTTCCTGCTCCGGCACCGCGAGGACTACACCGCGGCCTACGAGGGCTTCCGCTGGCCCCGCAGCGACCACTTCAACTGGGCGCTCGACTGGTTCGACGTCATCGCCGAGGGCAACGACCGCACTGCCCTGCACATCGTGGAGGAGGACGGCGGACGCACCGAGGTGTCCTTCGCCCGGATGTCCGCCCGCTCCAACCAGGCCGCGAACTGGCTGCGCGCCCAGGGGGTGCGCGAGGGCGACCGCATCCTCGTCATGCTCGGCAACCAGACCGAACTCTGGGAGACCGCGCTCGCCGCGATGAAGCTGCGCGCCGTCGTCATCCCGGCGACGCCGCTGCTGGGCCCCGTCGACCTGCGCGACCGGGTCGAGCGCGGCCGGGTCCGCCACGTCCTGGTCCGGGACGCCGACACCGCCAAGTTCGACGAGGTGCCCGGCGAGTACACCCGGATCTCCGTGGGCGCCGACACCGAGGGCTGGATCTCCTACACCGGGGCCGACGAACAGCCGGAGACCTTCACGGCGGACCGCGAGACCGACGCCGACGAACCCCTGATGCTCTACTTCACCTCGGGCACCACCGCCAGCCCCAAGCTCGTCGAGCACACCCACGTCTCCTACCCCGTGGGCCACTTGTCGACGATGTACTGGATCGGGCTCAAGCCCGGAGACGTCCACCTCAACATCTCCTCGCCCGGCTGGGCCAAGCACGCCTGGTCCAACCTCTTCGCCCCGTGGAGCGCCGAGGCGACCGTTTTCATCTTCAACTACACCCGCTTCGACGCCGGCCGGCTGATGGCCGAGATGGACCGCTCCGGCGTCACCAGCTTCTGCGCCCCGCCCACCGTCTGGCGCATGCTCATCCAGGCCGACCTCTCCCAGCTGGCGACCCCGCCGCGCGAGGTCGTCGCGGCGGGCGAACCGCTGAACCCCGAGGTCATCGAGACGGTCCGGCGTGCCTGGGGCGTCACGATCCGCGACGGCTTCGGCCAGACGGAGACCGCCGTCCAGGTCGCGAACACCCCCGGCCAGGTCCTCAAGGCCGGTTCGATGGGCCGCCCCAGCCCGGGCTTCAAGGTCGTCCTCCTCGACCCGGTCAGCGGGGAGCCCGGAGCCGTCGAGGGAGAGATCTCGCTCGACCTCTCGGGCCACCCGGTCGGCCTGATGACCGGATACCACGGCGACCCGGACCGCACCGCCGAGGCCATGGCGGGCGGCTACTACCGCACCGGCGACATCGGCGCCCGTGACGTCGACGGCTACATCACCTATGTCGGCCGCGCCGACGACGTCTTCAAGGCCTCCGACTACAAGATCTCCCCGTTCGAGCTGGAGAGCGCACTCCTGGAGCACGAGGCGGTCGCCGAGGCCGCCGTCGTACCGGCCCCCGACCCGGTGCGGCTCTCCGTCCCGAAGGCGTACATCGTGCTCGCCGAGGGCTGGGAGCCCGGACCGGACACCGCCAAGGTGCTCTTCGCCCACTCCCGGGCCGTGCTCGCCCCGTACAAGCGGGTCCGCAGGCTGGAGTTCGCCGAGCTGCCCAAGACCGTCTCGGGGAAGATCCGCCGCATCGAGCTGCGCGAGCGCACCGCCCAGGGCGGCGGCACCGAGTACAGCGAGGGGGACCTGACATGACCGAGCCGTCCTACGCCCACGGCACCGGCACCACCGCCCTGCTCGGCGACACCATCGGACGCAACCTCGACCGGGCGGTCCAGGCGTACCCGGACCGGGAGGCGCTCGTCGACGTACCGTCCGGGCGGCGCTGGACCTACGCCGAGTTCGGCGCGGCCGTCGACGAACTGGCCCGCGCGCTCATGGCCTCGGGCGTGGACCGGGGCGACCGGGTCGGCATCTGGGCGGTCAACTGCCCGGAGTGGGTGCTCGTCCAGTACGCGACCGCGCGCATCGGCGCCGTCATGGTCAACATCAACCCCGCCTACCGGGCACACGAGCTGGAGTACGTACTCCAGCAGGCCGGGATCTCCCTGCTGGTCGCCTCGCGTGCGCACCGCACCAGCGACTACCGGGCCCTGGTCGACGAGGTACGGGCGAACTGCCCCGCCCTGCGCGCCGTCCACTACATCGGCGACCGCTCCTGGGACGAGCTGATCGCCGTCTCCGGATCGGTGACTGCCGGGCAACTCGCCGCCCGCGAGGCCGCGTTGTCCTGCGACGACCCGATCAACATCCAGTACACCTCCGGCACGACGGGCTTCCCCAAGGGGGCCACCCTCTCCCACCACAACATCCTCAACAACGGCTACTTCGTCGGTGAGTTGGTCGCCTACACCGAACAGGACCGGATCTGTCTCCCGGTGCCCTTCTACCACTGCTTCGGCATGGTCATGGGCAACCTCGGCGCCACCTCCCACGGCGCCTGCATCGTGATCCCCGCGCCCGCCTTCGAGGCGGCAGCCGTGCTCGCCGCCGTCGAACAGGAGCGCTGCACCTCGCTGTACGGCGTCCCGACCATGTTCATCGCGGAGCTGAACCTCCCCGCCTTCTCCTCGTACGACCTCTCCTCGCTGCGCACCGGCATCATGGCCGGATCACCCTGCCCGGTCGAGGTGATGAAGCGGGTCGTCGCGGAGATGCACATGGACGAGGTGTCCATCTGCTACGGCATGACGGAGACCTCGCCGGTCTCCACCCAGACCCGTCGCGACGACGACCTGGAGCGGCGCACCGGCACGGTCGGCCGCGTGATGCCGCACATCGAGGTCAAGGTCGTCGACCCGGCGACCGGGGCGACGCTGGAGCGCGGTGTGTCGGGCGAACTGTGTGTCCGCGGCTACAGCGTGATGCTCGGCTACTGGGAGCAGTCCGAGCGGACCGCGGAGGTGATCGACGCGGGGCGCTGGATGCACACCGGGGACCTCGCGGTGATGCGCGAGGACGGCTATGTGCAGATCGTCGGCCGGATCAAGGACGTGATCATCCGGGGCGGTGAGAACGTCTATCCCCGGGAGGTCGAGGAGTTCCTCTACCGGCACCCGAAGATCGCCGACGTGCAGGTGGTGGGTGTCGCGGACGAGCGGTACGGCGAGGAGATCCTGGCCTGCGTCATTCCCTCGGACCCGGCCGATCCGCCGAGCCTGGAGGAGGTCAAGGCCTTCTGCGCCGAGCAGCTGGCGTACTACAAGGTGCCGCGCCTGCTCCGGATCATGGAGACCTTCCCGATGACGGTCAGCGGGAAGGTCCGCAAGATCGAACTGCGGGAGAACTACGGCCGGTAGACGGCGGGGGCGCGGGGCGCTGTCAGGCGGCTTCGATGATGTCGCCGGCGGTGCCCTGGGTCGCGGCCGCCCACTCGATCAGGAGCACCTCGTAAGCGGCGGACTCCATGGGGGACCAGTCCTGGCCGGCCTGCGCGTCCACGAGCGCGCGGATCGCCTCGTTCGCCTCGACGGCGGCGGGGTGGGCCGGCTGTGCGGGAAGGGTGCTGTGCGACGGAGTCGTCGATGGAGCGGGTGTCGCGGATCTCGCGGGTGGAGAAAGCCGTGGAGTTAAGACCATGCGCCCCACTCTAGGGCCCGACACTGACAACAGACCGAACATCTGTGGCCCCTGGCTCGAACGTGACCGATAGCACTCACTGTGGCCGGTCGGTTTCTGTGAGGTGCGGCACGTCGCGCCGCATGCAGACCCGCGGCCACCGGTCGAGGCCGTGTTCCGCCTCCTCGGCGCGAATCTTGCGCAGCCCGTCCGTGAGGCCGGATTCCGTCAGGACGCGGAAACCGAGCCGGGCGTAGTACGGCGCGTTCCACGGGACGTGGGTGAACGTCGTCAGGGTCAGTGCGGTCAGCCCTTCGTGTGCGGCCCAGGCCCCGGCGCGGTCGATGAGGGCGCCGCCCAGGCCGCGCCGGGCGGCCGACGGATGGACGGAGACCTGTTCGATGTGGGCGGCGCCGTCGACCGGGTCGGCGATCAGATAGCCGAGTGGCCGGTCGTCGGGGCCCGTGGTCACCCAGGCACGGCCGGCCTCGCGGTAGCCGTCCAGCAGATCCAGGGGCGGGGGGTCGTCGTCGGCCACGAAGGACATGCCGAGCGTGCGGAAGGGTTCGCCTGCGGCGCGCTCGATGTCCTGGAGGAGCGGAAGATCCGAGCGGCGGGCGGGACGGATGCGCATGCTTCAGTATGGCGCGTGAGGCCTGTCCGGCGGTGGCGTACCGAGCTCAGGCGCCCGTGCTGAGCAGCTCGTCCGCCGGGCTGTTCACCGGCTGCGGGGTCCCGGTGAGGTCCATGACGAACAGCGGGATGCGGAGCCCGTCCGCCCGCTCCCGGGCGTCCGGCGCGTATCCCGCCAGCGAGAAGAAGACGCTCGACACCGAGGCGCTGAGGGCGTTGAGCCACAGGCATTCGACATCGCGCAGCGCGGTCGGCCGGGTGGCGGAGTCGACCTGCGCGATGAGTCCGGCCGCCCGCAGGTCGATCCGGGAGGCGGGGCGCCCGGCGGGCTGCACGACGTCGCGGTAGCCCAGCCACTTCAGGTACAGCGCGGCGGCGCCGACCGCGTCGCGCGCGGTACGGATCGTCAGCGGCCGGAAAGGGGGCCGCGGCGCCGGAGCCGTACGTGGCAGCGGTATGTGCGACGGCCGGGAGGACGAGCGGCCTCCGCGGCCGGGCGCCGCCACCGGGCGGACCGGGATCCGCAGGACTGCCCCGCACGGGCAGCACAGCTCCGGCTGCGGCCACTGGTCGTGCCGGCCGCAGCCGCGGCAGCGCACCGTCACCCAGTCGTCGTTCCAGGTGCGGTGGGTGATCGGGGTGACGGGAGCGCCGCGCAGCAGGGGCGGGGCGGTCGGTGCGCCGCAGGGGCAGGGATACGCGGGGGTCACGTACGCGTGGTCGCGGCGGCAGGCCGGGCACCGTACCGGCACTGATTCCACCCTCGGACTCCCTACGGCCGACGACCATGCGGCCGGCGCCCGGATTCCGGGCCGGCTCCGCTCCGTACCTCCATGCTCCACCAAGAGCGAGGCCTCGGGGAGGGACTTGGGGCACTTCGCCACTCCGGTCCGCAGGTGTGACCTCCCCGACCGTCTCTCTTGACGGCTGTCCGGGTGCGCCTTAGATTTGCTTCCGTATAGCAGAATCAATCTTCCGTAATGCGGAATTGGCGCTCTCAGGTGGCGCGACAGAGCCCGACTCCACCCAGGTCCGAGCAGGAGCACTCAATGCCTCGAATGACCGCTGCCCGAGCGGCAGTTGAGATCCTCAAGCGCGAAGGCGTCAGCAACGCGTTCGGTGTGCCGGGCGCGGCGATCAACCCCTTCTACGCGGCCCTCAAGGCCTCCGGCGGGGTTCATCACACGCTCGCCCGCCACGTCGAGGGCGCCTCCCACATGGCGGAGGGCTACACCCGGGCCCGCCCGGGGAACATCGGTGTCTGCATCGGTACGTCGGGACCGGCCGGCACCGACATGATCACCGGCCTCTACTCCGCCATCGCGGACTCCGTCCCGATCCTGTGCATCACCGGCCAGGCCCCGACCGCGGTGCTCCACAAGGAGGACTTCCAGGCCGTCGACATCGCCTCGATCGCGGGTCCGGTCACGAAGGCGGCCACCACCGTCCTGGAGGCCGCGCAGGTCCCCGGCGTCTTCCAGCAGGCCTTCCACCTGATGCGCACCGGCCGTCCCGGACCGGTCCTCATCGACCTGCCGATCGACGTGCAGCTCACCGAGATCGAGTTCGACCCCGATCTGTACGAGCCGCTGCCGGTGCACAAGCCCGCCGCGACCCGCAAGCAGATCGAGCGCGCCCTGGAGATGCTGAACGCCTCCGAGCGCCCGCTGCTCGTCGCGGGCGGCGGCATCATCAACGCCGACGCACCCGAACTCCTGGTGGAGTTCGCCGAGCTGACCGGCATCCCGGTCGTTCCCACCCTGATGGGCTGGGGCATCATCCCGGACGACCACGCGCTCAACGCCGGCATGGTCGGTCTCCAGACCTCGCACCGCTACGGCAACGCGACCTTCCTGGAGTCCGACTTCGTCCTCGGCATCGGCAACCGCTGGGCCAACCGCCACACCGGCAAGCTGGATGTCTACACCCGGGGCCGGACGTTCGTCCACGTCGACGTCGAGCCCACCCAGCTGGGCAGGATCTTCGCCCCCGACCTCGGCATCGCCTCCGACGCCAAGGCCGCGCTGGAGCTGTTCATCGAGGTGGCGCGCGAGCTGAAGGCGGCCGGCAAGCTGAAGGACCGCTCGCGGTGGGCGGCCTCCGCGCAGGAGCGCAGGGCGACGCTCCAGCGGCGCACGCACTTCGACAACGTGCCGCTGAAGCCGCAGCGCGTGTACGAGGAGATGAACCGGGCGTTCGGCCCCGAGACCCGGTACGTCACCACGATCGGCCTCTCCCAGATCGCCGGCGCGCAGATGCTGCACGTCTACCGGCCGCGCCACTGGATCAACTGCGGCCAGGCGGGCCCGCTCGGCTGGACCATCCCGGCCGCCCTGGGCGTCGCGACGGCCGACCCCGAGGGCTCCGTCGTCGCCCTGTCCGGCGACTACGACTTCCAGTTCATGCTGGAGGAGCTCGCGGTCGGCGCGCAGCACCGCATCCCGTACGTGCACGTCCTGGTGAACAACTCCTACCTGGGGCTGATCCGCCAGGCGCAGCGCAACTTCGACATCGACTTCCAGGTCAACCTGGAGTTCGAGAACCTCAACTCCCCGGAGCTGGGCGTCTACGGCGTGGACCACGTCAAGGTCGTCGAGGGCCTGGGATGCAAGGCGATCCGGGTCACCGAGCCGGACCAGCTGCTGCCGGCGTTCGAGGAGGCCAAGAAGCTGGCCGCGGAGTTCCGGGTGCCGGTGGTGGTCGAGGCGATCCTGGAGCGGGTCACGAACATCGCGATGAGCGGTACGGACATCGCGTCGGTCAACGAGTTCGAGGACGTGGCGACGGAGCCGGGCCACGCGCCGACGGCGATCCGGCCGTTCGTGAAGGCCTGATCCGTCGGGCCCGCGGTCCCGTTTCCCGGGAGCACCTACGGAGATCCGTAGGTGCTCCCGCCGGTTGCGCCGTGGACGACATGGCGATCGACGCCGCGATGGGTCCGGCCGCCGTCAGCTCTTGCAGACGGCCACGCTGTCGCTGGTGCCGGGCACGGCGGCGGACCGTGCGGCCTGGAAGTTGGCCTCGAACGCGTCGAAGACCGACGGCGTGGTGATGCGCAGCATGGCCTCGTCGTTGTCGCGCAGGGCCGAGCCGCTCCAGTTGTGGCTGCCGGTGAACATCACCTTCTGGACGGTGCCCGCGTACATGCCGTCGACCATCCAGTTCTTCGAGTGCACGATCCGGTTGGGCGTGGTGGAGTCGCCGTCGTCGTCGTGCTGGTAGCAGCGGTTCGTGATGCCGGAGACTCCGTGCAGGGCGTTCCAGGTGCCGGAGTCGGTCTCGCTGTAGACCAGATCGACCAGGCAGCCCCGGCCCGCCAGCGCGCGCAGCTCGTCCGCGACGGCCTGCCGGGTGATCTTCAGCATGGCGGCGTGGACGGTGGTGCGGCGCGCGGTGCCCGCGGAGTCGGTCCAGCGGCACGTGATGTTGTCCATGGCGTTCACCACGGTGTCCGTGGTCGCGTCGCTGCCCGCGCGGGGGAAGAAGTAGTACTTGTAGTCGCCCGCGTTGCCGTACGTGTAGGACCAGGCGGCGCGGTTCTGGGCCGGGAGACGGGTGAAGTAGTCCACGTAGCCGTCGTACATGGCGGTGTTGCCGGCGACGGTCACCGAACTGTTCCAGTAGCGGCTGTAGTTGGACGGCGTCAGGTTCGAGGTGAGCTGGACGACGACGTCCTTCCGGGCGCCGTCGCCGACGCTGCTCGCGAGCAGGAACTTGTTGTGGTTGATGCCCGTCGTCGCGGTACCGAGACATGAGCGGTCCTTGGCGCACAGGACCACCCAGGAGGCGGCGGAGGTGCTGGTGCCGAGGCTGCTCCTGAGGAGGTCGTAGGAGGCCCGGTACTCCAGGGTGCTCTCGTCGAGGACTACCTTGACGCTGACACCCCGGGCCTTCGCGGCGCCGAGGTCCGTGGCGACCGTCTCGTCCCACAGGTGGTACATCGCGAGCCGCAGGACCGAGCCGCTGTCCGCGTTCGCGATCACGGAGCGGACCTGGGCGCGGATGGCCTGCTGCTCGGATGCGGTGCCGGTCGGCTTGTTGAAGACCGGGCCGGCGGGAACAGTCGCCGCGTCGGCGGTCTGCGCGGGCGCGAGCAGCGCGGCCACGCAGGCGGTGACGGCCAGCAGCACGCCGGCCGCGCGCTTGCCCGGCGCGGAGGAACGCGGGGAGGCGGAGCACCGGGACAGGGACCAGGGGCGGGTTCTGGCGAGCGTCGGTGTCATCGGCGGCTTCCCTCTTTCCTCGTGCTTCCGCGTGGTGCGCGATGGTGACTTCCGGTACGTCAAACCGGGTCAGCAAAGCACGAGTTCAGCGTGAAGTCACCAGGCCGGATGCCGGGTCCCGGGTACGGGACAAAGGGCGTGGAGCACGGGACCGTATCCGTGCTCCACGCCCTGGCGAAGGGGAAGGACAGGGGCCGCGGCGAGGTGCGAGAGGGCGGCAGGGGCCGGTTCCTTCAGGTCAGGAGGCCGGACCGCCACCCACACCACCGCACTGGCATCGCACCGCCGCCGCGGCCTCGGGGGTATCCGCCGGACGCCCCCGTCCTGCCCGCGCCCCGCGCAACCCCTCATCCGGGTGGGCGCGACGGAACGGGCAGGGTATGAGGGAGGCTCAGTCCTCGCGCAGGGCGCGGACGGCCTCTTCCACGCGCTTGCCGTACTCGGCGTCCGCGGCGTGGAAGTGGGCGAGGTTCTTCTCGATCACGTCGTCGCGCGTGACCTGCGACAGGCCCCCCGCGATGTTGGCGATCAGCCGGCCCTTCTCGTCGTCCGACATCAGCCGGTACAGCTCACCCGCCTGGAAGAAGTCGTCGTCCTTGGTGTGGGCGGGCGCCTCGTGCGTGCCGGTCCAGCCCTGGACGGCGATCGGGGCGGAGAACGCCGCGTCCGTCTGGGCCGGGCCCGCGTACGAGTTGGGCTCGTAGTTCTTGTCGTGCCGGGCCCCGTTGCGCGTCGCGTGCAGCCCGTCGCGGCCGTAGTTGTCGACGACGGCCGTGCGCGGCGCGTTCACCGGAAGGTGGGTGTGGTTGACGCCCAGCCGGTAGCGGTGCGCGTCCGCGTAGGCGAACAGCCGGCCCTGGAGCATCTTGTCCGGGGACGGACCGATACCGGGCACGAAGTTGTTCGGGGAGAACGCGGCCTGCTCCACCTCGGCGAAGACGTTGTCCGGGTTCCGGTCCAGGACCAGCCGGCCCACCCGCTGGAGCGGGTAGTCGCTGTGCGGCCACACCTTGGTGAGGTCGAACGGGTTGAACCGGTAGTCCGCGGCCTCGGCGGCCGGCATGACCTGCACGTACAGCGTCCAGGACGGGTTCACCCCGCGCTCGATCGCCTGGAGCAGGTCCGTCTGGTGGGAGCTGGCGTCCTTGCCGACGAGCTCGGCGGCCTGGTCGGCGGAGAGCGAGCGCACGCCCTGGTTCGTCTTGAAGTGGTACTTGACGAAGAAGGCCTCACCCGCGGCGTTCGTCCACTGGTAGGTGTGCGAGCCGTAGCCGTTCATGTGGCGGTACGAGGCAGGGATGCCGCGGTCGCCCATGAGCCAGGTGATCTGGTGCGTGGCCTCGGGGGCGTGTGCCCAGAAGTCCCAGACGTTGTCCGGCTCCTGACGTCCCGTGAACGGGTCGCGCTTCTGCGAGTGGATGAAGTCGGGGAACTTGATCGGGTCCTTGATGAAGAACACCGGGGTGTTGTTGCCGACGAGGTCGTAATTGCCCTCGTCGGTATAGAACTTGAGGGCGAAGCCGCGCGGGTCGCGTACCGCGTCCGCGCCGCCGAGCGAGTCGGCGACCGTGGAGAACCGGATGAAGGTCTCGGTACGGCGGCCCACTTCGGAGAGGAAGTCCGCGCGGGTGAAGCCGGTGACGTCGTCGGTCACCTCGAAGTATCCGTACGCGCCGGAACCCCGGGCGTGCACCACGCGCTCCGGGATGCGCTCCCGGTTGAAGCGGGCGAGCTTCTCCAGGAGGTGACCGTCCTGGAGGAGGATCGGGCCTCCGGCGCCGGCGGTGGCGGAGTTCTGGTTGTCGGCGACCGGGGCGCCGGACTCGGTCGTAAGCACGCGCTGCGTCATGGTGTCGGGGCGACCTTCCGTACGGGAGCTGCTGAACTGCGACGGCCTGGGGGCTCCAGGAGCGTAAGTACGCTCCGAACCTGACGTCAACAGTTTGTTGAAATTCTTGATGGGGGAGGGTGTTCCGGACGGCGCCGGCGCCTGGGCGCGACAGGACAGGTGTCAGCGCCGACGCCGCCCGGAAGTCTGAGGGCCGGGGGATACGCACCCGGCGGGGTGGTGCCGGCCGGCCCCAGGGCCTGTCGTCACACTGCCGTCTGCCGTGCGACGGCAGCGTGACGACAGACCCCGGCGGGGCCCGGCCGCGTCGGTCAGTCCTGGACGGACTGGCCGGAGAGGCGCTCCACCGAGCGCAGCAGCGCCGAGTGGTCCAGGCCGCCGTCGCCCTGCGCGCGCAGCGAGGCGACGAGCTGGGCGACCACGCCGCCGACCGGCAGCGCGGCACCGACGTTGCGGGCGGCGTCCGTGACGATGCCCATGTCCTTGTGGTGCAGGTCGATCCGGAAGCCGGGAGCGAAGTTCCGGTTCAGGAAGTTGTCCTTCTTGCGGGTCAGCACGGTCGAGCCGGCGAGTCCGCCGTTCAGGACGTCCAGCGCGGCGGCGAGATCGACGCCCGACTTCTCCAGGAAGACCACGGCCTCGGCGCAGGCCTGGATGTTGACCGCGACGATCAGCTGGTTGGCCGCCTTCACCGTCTGGCCCGATCCGTGCGGACCGCAGAGCACGATGGTCTTGCCCAGCGCGTCGAGCACCGGCTTCGCGGCGTCGAAGTCGGCCTGCTCGCCGCCCACCATGATGGACAGCACGGCCTCGATGGCTCCGGCCTCGCCGCCCGAGACGGGGGCGTCCAGCACCCGGATGCCCTTCTCGGCGGCGTTCTTCGCCAGGTCCACCGAGGTCTGCGGGGTGATCGAGGACATGTCGACCAGCAGTGCGCCGCGCTTCGCGTTCTCCAGGATGCCCTCGGGGCCGTACGCGATCGCCTCGACCTGCGGGGAGGCGGGCACCATCGTGATGACCACGTCCGCGTCCTTGACCGCCTCGGCGATCGAGGAGGCGCCGGTGCCGCCGGCCGCGGCCAGCCGGTCGACCTTGTCCTGCTCCAGGGTGTAACCGGTGACGTCGTAACCGGCCTTGATCAGGTTCTCGGACATGGGCGAGCCCATGATGCCGAGCCCGATCCACGCAACCTTGGGGAGGTTGTTGCTCATGAGGGTGCCTTCCGATTCAGCGTGTGTACGAGGGGGAGTCCGCTGCCCTCAGCGGGCGGCCCGCGCGGTGGCCGGGAGCCACGCGAAGGACTCGGCGCTCGGCCGGTCGCCCGGCTTGTACTCCAGGCCGACCCAGCCGTCGTAACCGGCCTTCGTCAGCTCGTCGAGCAGCTGTTCCAGCGGGAGCGAGCCGGTGCCGGGCGCGCCGCGGCCCGGGTTGTCCGCGATCTGGACGTGACCGGTCCGGTCGGCGTAGGCGGAGATGACCTGGCTGAGGTCCTCGCCGTTCATCGACAGGTGGTACAGGTCCAGCAGGAACTTCGCGTTGCCGAGGCCCGTCGCCGCGTTGACGCGGTCCACGACCTCGATCCCGGCCGGCGCGCTCACCAGCGGGTAGCGCGGTGACTCCGGCTTGTTCAGGGTCTCGATCAGCAGGACCGCCCCGATCCGGTCGGCCGCGCGGGCGGCGGTGACCAGGTTCTCCAGAGCGAGTTCGTCCTGCGCGGCCGGGTCGACACCGTCGACCCGGTTGCCGTAGAGCGCGTTGAGCGCCCTGCAGCCGACCGAGGCGGCGAAGTCTGCCGCCACCTCGATGTTGGCCCGGAAGCGGTCCGACTCCGTGCCGGGCACGGAGAGAGCGCCGCGGTCGGGGCCGGGCAGCTGTCCGGCGTAGAAGTTCAGCCCCACCAACTGGGTGCCCGCCTCGTCGAGCGCCTTCTTCAGCGCGTCGAGCTCGGCCTGCGGAGGGGTGGGGGTCTCGATCCACGGCCACCACAGCTCGACCGCGGTGAAGCCCGCCGCGGCGGCTGCCGCGGGTCGCTCCAGGAGCGGGAGTTCCGTGAAGAGGATCGAAAGGTTCACATCGAAGCGCTGGTCCGGGTAGCCCATGAGGGTTTCGGCGCTCCTTCCGTATTGCGGAAGTTAGTTTCTGCTTAACGGAAGATTGCCCGGAGGGTGGGGGGGATGTCAAGGGGGTGCCCGGAAAACGGGCCCCGGACGGACCGAAGGCGGGGCGGAAGCCGCCCCGGCCCTCCGCCCCGCCCTCCGCGTCCGCTACCGGCTCACCCGGCCGGCACCGTGTCCTGGAACGTCGTCCCCGCCGTGCGGAACGCCGCCACCTTGGCGCCCACCTGCGCCGGGGTGAGGACCTGGTCCTTCACGTGCAGGACGTAGTCCACCTGCTGGTCGTACGAGCGCGGCGTCGTGCTCGTCTGCCCGGCCAGGTCGATCAGCCACTGGTTGAAGTTGATCGACATGCCCCGCTCCGGCAGATACGCCGCACCGTGGGTCCCGAACAGCTGGCCGTCGACGTAGTACGTGATCGCGCTGTCGTTGATCGTCACGACCAGGTCGTGCCAGCCCGCGAAGCTCTGCCGGGCCTCGCTGTGCGCGTTGACCGCCTCCCACGGGTCCGGGCGGTAGGTCTCCCACGACGTCGTGTAGAGGATGTTGCCGCTCTCGCCCCAGCCGCCGTTCGGCAGGTACTCGAAGTCGTACTCCGCGTAGTCGTCCGCCATCGGCGCCTTGAGGTCGTTGATGGTGAAGAACGTCTGGACGAGATGGTCGCCGTCGGGGCCGGAGACCGGCGCGTCGTTGAACTTCACCCGGGCCGCATACGTGCCGTTGCGGAACTTCATCGACTGGGTCAGGATCTCGGTCTGCTTCGTCGACCCGCCGCTGCCCGCGGTCGACGTCTCCAGGTTCATCACCGAGTTTCCGCTCTGGGCGGCGAACGTGACGTTCTCCGGCGCCCAGGTGGCGCCGGGCACCCCCGGTCCACCGGAGTTGGAGCGGACGCTCCAGCCGTGCGCGGCGATCTGCGGGTCCGTGTGCCCGCTGTAGTTGAAGTCGTCGAACAGGGTCGGCGCGCCCTCCGGCGGATCGGTCGGGTCCGTCGGGTCGGTCGGATCCGTCGGATCGTTGCCCTCCGGGGCCTGGCCCCAGACCGTGGCGCCACCGAGCTGCGCGGTCACCTTCGACCAGTCGCCGTACGCCGTCCGGCCCGCGTCGAAGGAGTAGTCGTCGCTCTGCACCAGGGTCTGCCAGCTCGACCGGTAGAAGCGCAGCTGCATGTCTCCGGTGTCGGCGCCCGGCGCGAGCGATCCCGCACCGGCGGTGAAGCCGATCTCCAGGTAGCGGTCGGCGGTGGCGGTCGGGGAGGCGAGCGTGCCGAACGTACCGGTGATGTTCGCGCAGCCCTTCACCGCCCAGGAGCAGGCGAACCGGTAGGCGTCGCCCGCCGCCTCGCCCTTGAAGTAGTAGCGGACCTTGACGGAGCTGAGCTGTACGGCCGCGCTGCCGGTGTTGCGCACCTTCAGCCAGGGTTCGCTCTGGTCGGCGGTGGCTCCCGACGCACTGGTGCGGTACTGCACGCTGAGCGATCCGTCGGCGGCGCTCGCCGACGACGGGACGGCGGCCAGGGCCGTACAGCCCAGGGCCACGGTGGCGGCGGCTGCCGCCGCCGCGCGGATCCGGCTCTTCGCGAGTGACTTCATGGACGTGTTCCTTTCCGGAACGGTCGTGGGGGAGTGGTTCCTACCGGGGTGGCGCTGCTCCTGGGGAAGTGGTCTGGAGCGACCGGGGGTTGAGGGGGCGGTAGCCGACGCCGAGTGCGTCGAGCCGCGCCGTGTGCCGGCCGAGGCGGGACAGGAAGCCGGGCCAGTCGCTGCGCCCGCCCGACCAGGCGCGGTCCGCGAGGGCGCACAGCCGTGGGTAGGTCAGGTACTCGATCTGCTCCGGCGTGCGCGCGTACTCGGTCCACAGCTGGGCCTGGGTGCCCAGCACGCGGGCCGCGTCCGCCGCGTCCCAGCCGTCCGGCACGGGCCGGTTGCCGTGGACGGCCCGCAGACCGACGGGCGGGCCCGGCTGCGCGGCCGGTTCGCGGGGGTCGTCGGACTGGGCGTAGTCGAGGTAGGTGGCCCGGTGGTGCGCGGCGACCACCTGATGGCCGCGGCGGGCGGCCGCCAGCGCGTGGGCCGGGTCGCGCCACGTCATCACCGTGAATTCGAGGGGCAGTTCGGTGCCCGTCTCGGCCCAGCCGACCGGGCGCCTGCCCTGCTCGACCAGGAACGAACCGATCCGGCCCATGAACCAGCCGTGCAGCGCCCGGGCGTCGGGCAGCCCCTCGGCGGCGGCCCGCGCCCGCGCCGCCGGACTCGCCTCCCACTCGGTGGTCGGGCACTCCTCGCCGCCGATGTGGATGTACGGGGACGGGAAGACGTCCATGACCTCCTCCAGCACCGTCCGGCAGAAGTCGAAGACCTCCTCGTGGACGCCGAACACGGTGTCGCAGACGCCCCAGCGGGTCCACACGTCCAGCCGCCGCCCAGGGTCGTTGCCCAGCTCGGGATGGGCGGCCAGCGCCGCGCGCACATGGCCCGGCATCTCGATCTCCGGCACCACCCGCACCCCGCGCGCCGCCGCGTAGCGGACCAGGTCCCGCAGTTCCTGCCGGGTGTACGCCCCCGAGTGCGGAATCCCGTCGAAGGACTCGTCGCCGCGCCCCGGCGGCCCGGACATCGACTGCCTGCGGTGACCGCCGATCCCGGTCAGCCGGGGGTAGGCGGGGACGGGCATCCGCCAGCCCTGGTCGTCGGTGAGGTGGAGATGGAGCGTGTTGAGCTTGTGCAGCGCCATCAGGTCCACGTACCGGCGCAGATACGAGACCGGCTGGAAGTGCCGGGCCACGTCGAGCATCGACCCCCGCCACGGATGCGCGGGCACGTCGCTGATCTCGACACAGGGCAGCATCCACGGCGCGTCCCGCGGCGCCGTGCCCGACAGGGCCTCGGCGGGCAGCAGCTGACGGATCGTCTGGACACCGCAGAGCAGGCCCGGGAGCCGCGCGGCGCGCAGCAGCAGGGAGTCGGGGCCGATGGTGAGCCCGTACCCCTCCTCGCCGAGGCCGCCCAGCTGGGGATCGAGCGCCAGCACGATGCGGCCGGTGGCGGAGGGCGGCAGGGGCAGGCCGGTGGCCGGGGCGAGCAGGGTGCGCAGCAGGTCCGCGGCGCCCTCCGCGCCGGGATAGGCCCGTACCGAGGTGTCCTGGTCGAGGGTGAACCGGCCGGGGCGGGCCGAGACCTTGCGGGGGCGGGGCACGAGGGACTGTTCCGGGCGTGATGCGGGCACGGGGGGCCTCCGGGGTTCGGTTCTCGGGCTTCAGCCCTTGACGGCGCCGGCTGCGAAGCCGGAGGTGACATGGCGCTGGAGGAGCAGGAAGACGACCAGCGCGGGCAGGGCGAAGAGGGTCGAGGCGGCCATGGTGGCGCCCCAGTCGGTGCCGAAGGTGTTCTGGAACGACGACAGCCAGACCGGCAGGGTGCGGCTGTCCTGGTGCTTGATGATCAGGAAGTTGGCGTACGCGAACTCGTTCCACGCGGTGATGAAGCCGAACAGCGAGGTCGCCATCAGCCCCGGTGCGAGCAGGGGCAGCGCCACCCGCCGGAACGCGCCGGTCCGGGTGCAGCCGTCGACCTGCGCGGCCTCCTCCAGTTCCGGCGGAATGGTGGCGATGAAGCCGCGCAGCACCACGATCGAGAACGGCAGCGTGACCATGAAGTAGACGAGCGTGAGGGTCGGCAGCCGGTCGAGCATGTCCGTGTCGCGGGAGATGATGTAGATCGGGATGATCAGCGACTCCCAGGGCGCCATCTGGGCGATGAAGACCATGAGCATGAACTGCCGGCGCCCCTTCCAGCGCATCCGTGCCACGGCGTACGCCGAGCCGATGGCGACGAGCAGGGCCAGCAGGATCGCGCTGAGTGTCACCAGGATGCTGTTGCGCCAGAACAGCTCGAACCCGTCGGCCCGCACGGCCGTGCGGAAGTGGTCGAGCGTCCAGGTGTGCGGGAAGAGCTTCGGGTCGGCGGACTGGATGTCCCGCGACGGTTTGAACGCGGTCGAGATCATCCAGTAGACGGGGAACAGACAGACCAGGACGGTCAGTACGGCGGCGGCGTTCAGCGGGATCCGCCGGATCCTCGGGCGCAGCAGGGTCATCGGTACTCGTCCTCCTGGCGGAACATCTGGCGGAAGTAGAGGACGAGCACCCCGGACATCAGGACCACGGTGATCATCGAGGCGGCCGAACCCAGGTCGTAGCGCTGCCCCGCGAGTGCCTTCTGCACCGCGTACACGGGCAGGATCGTCGTGGCGTCGCCCGGACCCCCGCGGGTCATCACCCAGATCTGGACGAACGCCTTGAACGTCCAGATCACTTCGAGCGAGAAGACCAGCAGGAAGATGGGCCGGAGGATCGGGAAGGTGACGGAGCGGAAGATCCGTGAACCGGTCGCCCCGTCCAGCCGCGCCGACTCGTACAGCTCCGCCGGGACCGTGGTGAGCGCCGAGTAGACGGTGATGGCCGCGAACGGCACCGACTGCCAGACGATCAGCAGGACCAGGATCGAGAAGGCGGCGCTCCCGTGCGCGAACCACGGATAGCGGTCGAAGGAGGAGAACCCGGCCTCGGTCAGCAGCCGGTTGACGATGCCGAACTCGGAGTGGAACAGCCACT
The DNA here is from genome assembly GCF_036195045.1 of Streptomyces sp. NBC_00236. Lineage (NCBI taxonomy): Bacteria > Bacillati > Actinomycetota > Actinomycetes > Kitasatosporales > Streptomycetaceae > Streptomyces > Streptomyces sp. NBC_00236. The sequence goes on from NZ_CP108100.1 coordinate 6,972,242, forward strand.
GGAAGACGGTGGTCGCCGCGACCACCGGCATCGCCCACGCGAGCACCAGCGAACTGAGCACCACCGTGCGGCCGAACCGGCCCAGCCGCTCGGTCATCAGCGCGACCAGGGTCGCGATCACCATGATCAGGACCACGTTGACCGCCATGAACAGGAAGGTGCGCCGCACCACCTCCCAGAACCGCGGGTCGGACAGCAGCGTCCGGTAGTTCCGCAGTCCGACGAACTCCGCGTCGCCCATGATCAATTGGCGCAGCCGGAAGTCCTGCAACGAGATCAGCACGGCCCGCAGGAGCGGGTAGAGCAGCAGATAGAGCATGCCGCCGACGGCGGGTGCGATCAGGACGTACGGCCAGAGTCCGCGCGGCTCCCCGGACCGCCGCCGGCGCGGCGGTCCTGCCGTGCCGGTCGCCGGGCGGCGCAGGCGGCTGGGGGGTGCGGTCCGTTCCCGGATGACCGACACGGCACGCCTCCTCTCGGTGGTCGGGCGGATGGGTGAGGGATCAGGAAGCGGTGTTCATGGCCCGGGTGATGTCGGCGGAGGCCTTGGCGGCCTCCTTCGCCGGGTCGCCGCCGGTCAGGACGGCGGCCATGTAGTCCTTGATCGGGTTCTCCGCCTCGACGGCGGCCCAGCCCGGCGTGTTCGGCGTCGCGTGCCCGTTCGCCGCGCCGACCGCCATCGCGGCCGCCCCCGGATCGCCTGCCACCGCCGAGGCGAGGGTCGTGCGGTTCGGTACGTAGCTCATGGCCACGGCCAGTTTCTTCTGCCAGGCGTCACCGGTGAGCTCCTTGACGAAGGTCAGTGCGGCCTCCTGCTTGCCGGACGCCGTGGGAATCACCAGGTCGGAGCCGCCGGTGAAGACGGCACCCGGGGTGTCCGCGCTCTTGCCCGGGATCGGGAAGAAGGCGAGCTTGCCCTTCAGTTCCGGGTTCTTCTCCATGACGACCTTGGCGCCGCCCGGGGTCGAGATCACCTGGGCGACCTTCCCCTGGGCCATCACGTCGGCCTGCGGCGGGGAGTCCTCGTCCGAGTCCTTCGGCCCCTTGCCGAGTGCCTGGAGCTGTTCGTAGAACTCCATCCCGCGCAGTGCCTCGGGAGTGTCCAGCGCGCCCTTCCACGCGCCGCCGGACTCGGTGGCGAGGTCGCCGCCCTCGTCCCAGACGAAGCCCGCAAGCGCGTACCACATCTGACCGGGCAGGTAGATGCCCTGCGTGCCGCCCTTGTTGAGCTTGCCGGTGGCCTCGATCCACTGCTCCCGCGTCTTGATCCCGGACGCGTCGACCCCCGCCTTCTCGAACAGGTCGGTGCGGTAGATGACGACACGGTTGGCCGCGTAGTACGGGATGCCGTACTGCTTGCCCTCGTACGCCCCGGGCTCGGCGAGCCCCTTGAGCCAGTCCTTGCCGTTCAGCTCGTCGACCTTGTCGCTCAGGTCGAGCAGCCCGCCGCTCTGGGCGAACTGGGCGACCTGGGTGTTGCCGCTCTCGATCACGTCCGGTGCGTCGTTGCTGGCCAGCGCGGCGGTGATCTTCTCGCCGATGCCGTCCCACTCCTGGATCTGGACCCGGACCTTGATCGTGGGATGTGCGGCCTCGAAGCCCTTGACGAACTCCTTCTGGAACTGGGCGGAGACGCTGTCGCGCATCAGCCACACATCGATGTCCGTCTTCCCGTCACCGGACGCCCCGGACGAGTCGGACGACGAGCTGCAGGCACTGAGAACGGCGGCCATCACGAGCGCGGACCCACCGGCAAGCAAGCGGTACTTCACGGTTCACCTCTGGGAGACAGGACCTGACCACCTGACCAGTGAAGCCCACTGGACAGCTCACCTCTTGATGGTGGATGAAGGTGGCATAGACCAATGGGGTCGTCAAGCCCCTTGGTAGCTATGGGTTTTGGTGATCTCCCGGAAATGTGGGCGCGGATGATCGGACGGAGACCGGCTACACTTCCCCTGACCAGTAACCGAGTTCGCCTTACTGGTTCCTCAACTGGTAAGTGAGAGAAAGGTCAGGAGGGGCAGCGCATGGACTCCGACGCATCGGGAACGGTGCTCAAACGGGAGCGGGCCCGCGACGCCGTGCTGGAGCTGATCGAGTCGCGCCGCCCGGGGGACGCCATTCCTTCGGAGCGGGCGCTGTGCGCCACGCTCGGCGTCTCGCGGCCCACCCTGCGCGCCGCGATCGACGAGCTGGTGGCCGTCGGGCTGCTGGTGCGGGAGCACGGCCGCGGCATGTTCGTCGCACCCGCGAAGATCACCCAGGAGCTCATCTCGGCCGACCTGGCCCTGACGGTCCCGCAGGCGGCGGGGGCCTGGTCGAGCCGGCTGCTGGAGTTCACCACCCTCCAGGCCGGCGCCCGGGTCGGCCGGAAACTGCGCATGTCGCCCGCGGCGGAGATCGTGTACGTCGCCCGGCTGCGGCTCGTCGACGGCGCCCCGATGGCCATCGAGCACCTGCACATCAGGGCCGAACTGGTCCCGGGGCTGACCGCCCGGGAGCTGGAGCACGGCGACCTGTACGAGCACCTGCGCGAGCGCCACGACGTGCACGTCCACGAAGCGGTCCAGGCCATCGAGCCCACCGTGGTGACGCGCGCCGAGGCCCGGCTCCTCGACGTGCCGGAGCTGTCCCCGGCCCTGCTCTTCGAGCGGCTGACCTCGGACACCGCCGGCCGTCCCGTGGAGTACGTGCACTCGCTCTACCGCGGCGACCGCTACCGGATCGTCTCCCGTCTGGCCCTCGGCCCGGCCGCCGCCGTGGAGCCCGTGGAGGGCGGGCACCACCCGGGGATCCCGCCGGGTGACTTCGCCCAGAGGGACCCGATCACGTCGTCCACCCGGGGCGACATCCAGTCCGGTGACTGACCAGGAGGCCGCCCCGTACCCGCCGCGCGCACCGCGCCATGGCCGGTGCGTCTCTTGTGCGGGCCATCGGCAGGAGGCCACTGTGGCTGACACATCCGACGCCACCGACCCCACGAGGTGCCTCGCATGACATCGTCCACCAGCCGCCGCACCGTCCTCGGCGCCCTCCTGGCGGGCGGCGCCCTCGCCGCCGCCCCCGGCCTTCCCCGCAGCGAGCGCCGCCCCGGCCCGCCGCCGCACCCCGCGAAACCCGGGGTGCGCCGGACCGGGACGCTCTTCCTGGGCACGTACACCTCGGCCACCCCGGGCGGCACCGGCATCGGTGTCGCCTCGTACGACACGGCGACGGGCGGCATCATCTCCCGCACCGTCATCACCGGCGTCGAGAACCCCTCGTACCTCGCGACGCACCCCACCGGCCGCACGCTCTACGCCGTCGACGAGCAGCAGAACGGCGGCGTCACGGCCGTCGCCCTCGCCGGTGACGGCACCTTCCGGGTGCTGGGGACACGGCCCACCGGCGGCGCCGGCCCCTGCCACCTCTCGGTCCATCCGGCCGGGCGGTGGCTGCTCAGCGCCAACTACACCTCCGGCAGTGTCGCCGTGCACCCCCTCGCCGCCGACGGATCGGTGGGGGAGCGCACCGACCTGGTCGCTCACACCGCGCCCGCACCCGGCCCCGGCCAGGACGGACCCCACGCCCACCAGATCGTCACCGCCCCCGACGGCGGCCACGTCCTCGCCGTCGACCTGGGCAACGACACGGTGTACACGTATCGGCTCGACGAGGACCACGGCACCCTGGAGCAGCTCTCGTACGCCGCACTGCGACCGGGCGCCGGACCGCGCCACCTCACCTTCCATCCGGGCGGCCGCCACGCCTACCTCGCCTGTGAGCTCGACAACACGGTCGTCGTCTGCGGCTACGACCCCGCCACCGGCACGCTGACCCCGGGTGCCCCGCAGCCCACCGGAACCGGCGAGGGCACCAGCTACCCCGCCCAGCTCCTGGTCACCGGCGACGGCCGCTTCGCCTACCTCGCCAACCGGGGACACAACAGCCTCACCCGGTACGCCGTCGAGGACGACGGGGCCACGCTGCGCCTGCTGGACACCGTGCCGGTGGGCGGCGACTTCCCCCGGCACGCCGCCTTCTCCCCGGACGGGACCCTCCTCTTCGCCGCCAACCAGCGGTCCGGCACGGTCACCGCCTTCCGGGTCGACGCGGACAGCGGCGCCCTGAGCCCGGTCGGGAGCCCGTTCCCCGCCCCGGTGGCGGTCTGTGTGCTGCCGGTGTAGAGCCTGCGCGGGTTAGGGTCGTGCCCGAGCCGCGGGTCGCCCCGGACGCGGCGCGACGCATGAGGGAGACACAGTGCGCTTGAGAGTGGAGTTCACCACCGAGCCGTTCGATCTCGACGAGGCGCCGGCCCATGCGGTCGTGGCCCGCGAGGTCATCCAGTCGGCCGAACTGGACGCGGTCGACGTCGGCCCCTTCGGCAACACGGCGGAGGGCGGCGCCGACGAGGTGCTCACCGCGGTGGACTCCCTGCTGCGCCAGGCGCTGGCATCCGGTGCCACCCGGGTCTCGCTCCAGGTCAACGTCATCGGGGAGGACCCGAAGTGACCGAGGCCGCGGACCACCCTCTCGTCGCCGCCGTGAAGCCGCTCGTCGACGCCATGGGCGCCGAGCTGCTCGGACCCGAGCAGGCGCAGGCCGACGACGTCGTCCTGGCCTGGGAGGGCGAGGACGTCATAGCCGTCCGGCTGCCCCAGCTCTCCGACTCGCTGGACCACATCCTGGCCGCGATGGAGCGCCGGCACGGCAGGCCGCTCGCCGAGCTGGACCGCAGGACCAAGCAGGAGGTCGTCCGCACCCTGGAGGCACGCGGTGCCTTCTCGGTGCGGCACGGCGTCGAGACGGTGGCGGGGGCCCTGGGGGTCTCCCGCTTCACCGTCTACAACTACCTGAACAGGGCGGAAAACGGCGCCAAGGGCGAGTAGTTGGACCCATCGGTAGATGTAAACAGCACATGAACGCGAGAGCCGTCGTCCGGATCATCGGGCGACGGCTTTTTACATGAACGGAATTTCAACAAAGTGTTGACGTGGTGTTGTGGAGGGCGTTAGCTATCCGCAGCCCGACCAACGCACAGCGAAAAACAGCCACGGAGGCTCCCGTGACTTCGAGCTCCACACCGGGCCTCGCCCGGTTCAACACCCTGGCGGACGACGAGGCGGCAACCGCGCTGCACGAGGTCTGTGCCAGTGCGGCCTGGGGAAGAGCGATCCTCTCCCGCCGTCCGTACGCCACCGCCGAAGCCCTGTTCTCCGCGAGCGACACCGCCACGGCGGCACTGGGCGCGGAGGACCTGGCCGAGGCCATGGCCGGTCACCCGCCGATCGGCCGCCCGAAGCCCGGGGACCCGACCTCCTCCCGCGAACAGCGGGGGATGGCCGGCGCCACCGAGGAGCTCAAGGCCGAGATGCTCGCACTGAACCTGGCCTACCAGGAGCGGTTCGGACATGTCTTCCTGATCTGCGCCACCGGCGCCACCGGTGAGCAGATGCGCGACGCGGTGAAGTCCCGGACCGGGAACACGCCCGAGCAGGAGCGCGCCGTCGTGCGTACCGAACTGGGCAAGATCAACCGCATCCGCCTCACCCGTCTCGTCACGGAAGGCTCGTCAGAGCTCGTAACGGACGGAGAGCTCGAAACAGAAGGAGAGTGAAGGTCTTGAGCACCTTCGCCACCGCATCGGTGTCCACCCACATCCTGGACACCAGCATCGGCCGCCCCGCCGCAGGCGTCACCATCACGCTCGCCGCCCGCTCGGGCAGCGACGCGCAGTGGGTGGCGCTCGGCGGATCCGCGACCGATGCGGACGGGCGCTGCAAGGACCTGCCGGCCCTGCCGGAAGGCACCACCCACGTACGGCTCGACTTCGAGACCGAGTCGTACTTCACCGCCAAGAAGCAAGCCGAGGCGCAGCAGGACGCCCCCCGCGTAAGGGACAGCGGCGCGTTCTTCCCGGAGGTGGCGATCACGTTCGCCGTCACCCCGGGCGAGCACTATCACGTACCGCTGCTGCTCAACCCGTTCGGCTACTCCGTATACCGAGGGAGCTAGCAGACACATGCCCACGATTCTCGGCCAGAACCAGTACGGCAAAGCAGAGAACCGCGTCGTCAGGATCACGCGGGACGGCGACACCCACCACATCAAGGACCTGAACGTCTCCGTCGCCCTCTCGGGCGACATGGACGACGTGCACTACTCCGGCTCCAACGCGAACGTCCTGCCCACCGACACCACCAAGAACACGGTGTTCGCGTTCGCCAAGGAGCACGGCATCGAGTCCGCCGAGCAGTTCGGCATCCACCTCGCCCGCCACTTCGTGACGTCGCAGGAGCCGATCAAGGTCGCCCGCATCCGCATCCAGGAGTACTCCTGGGAGCGCATCGCGACCTCGGACAACAGCTCCAGGTTCATCGGATCGGACGAGGTCAACCACTCCTTCGCCCGCAAGGGCCAGGAGCTGCGGACCACGCAGGTCACCTACGACGGCGAGAAGTGGGAGATCATCTCCGGCCTGAAGGACCTCACGGTCATGAACTCCACCAACTCGGAGTTCTGGGGCTACGTCAAGGACAAGTACACGACGCTCAAGGAAGCGTACGACCGCATCCTGTGCACCGACGTCGCCGCCGCCTGGCGCTACAACTGGACCAGTGACGACGACCGCATGCCCAACTGGGAGAAGTCGTACGAGCAGGCCAGGAAGCACATCCTGCAGGCCTTCGCGGAGACGTACTCGCTCTCGCTCCAGCAGACCCTGTACCAGATGGGTTCGCGCGTCATCAACAGCCGCAGCGAGATCGACGAGATCCGCTTCTCGCTGCCGAACAACCACCACTTCCTGGTGGACCTGGAGCCGTTCGGCCTCAAGAACGACAACGAGGTCTACTTCGCGGCCGACCGTCCGTACGGGCTCATCGAAGCCACCGTGCTGCGGGACGGAGTCGAGCCGCAGATCCCGGTCGACATGACCAACCTCTGACGCGGTGCCGCCCCGGTTCCCGTCCGTCCACAGCGGACGGGGGCCGGGCGGACCGGAGGGAACTCCCATGGCACAGCCTGCACTTGGGCCCGCAGAAGCAGAAGGCCCGTGTTCCACCCCGCTGGAGAGCCCGGTCCACCCGGTGGACGAGAAGCCTGCCCCGTCGCGGCTCGTCCCCGCCGCGCTCCAGCACATCGCCGCCATGTACGCCGGCGTCGTCACACCACCGCTCATCATCGGACAGGCGGTCGGCCTCGACCAGGCCGGCATGACCCGGCTGATCGCGGCGAGCCTCCTGATCGCCGGCTGCGCCACCCTCCTCCAGACCCTCGGCATCGGCGGCTTCGCCGGTAACCGGCTGCCGTTCGTCAACGCCGCCTCATCGGCGGGCATCGCGCCGATGCTCGCCATCGCGGAGACCAGCGCTCCCGGACACCAACTGCCCGCGATCTACGGGGCGGTGCTCGTCGCCGGGGTGTTCTGCCTGGCCGTCGGCCCGTTCTTCGGCAGACTGCTGCGCTTCTTCCCGCCGCTCGTCACCGGCGTCGTCATCACCCTCATCGGGGTCACCCTGATGCCGGTCCCGGTCTCCTGGGCCCAGGGCGGTGACAAGGAAGCAGCCGACTTCGGCGCCATGAAGTACCTCGCCCTGGCCGCCTTCACCCTCACCGTCATCCTGATCGTCCAGCGATTCGGACGCGGATTCCTCAAGCAAGTGGCCTTGCTCATCGGCCTGGTGGTCGGCACGCTGGCCGCCGTCCCGTTCGGGCTCGCGGACTTCTCCGCGATCGGGTCCGCGCCCGTCGCCGCCCTCCCCACGCCCTTCGCCTTCGGCGCACCCGAGTTCCAGCCCGCCGCGATCCTCTCCCTCTGCATCGTGATGCTCGTCCTGATGACCGAGTCCTCCGCCGGCATGCTCGCGCTCGGCGAGATCTGCGACCGGCGCACCGACGGCAGGACCATCACCCGCGGACTGCGCACCGACGGCATCGCCACCCTCGTCGGACCGGTCTTCGGCGGATTCCCGACCAGTGCCTTCGCGCAGAACGTCGGCGTGGTGTCACTGACGAAGGTGCGCAGCCGGTACGTGGTGGCCGCCGCCGGCGGCGCCCTGCTGGTCCTCGGCGCCTTCCCGGTCCTCGGAGCGGTCGTCTCGCTCGTCCCGATGCCCGTGCTCGGCGGCGCCGGCATCGTCCTGTTCGGCTCGATCGCCGTCAGCGGCATCCGTACGCTCTCCGAGGCCGGACTCGACGACGGCTCCAACATCGTCCTGGTCGCCGTGGCGCTCGGCGCGGGCATCATCCCGCTCGCCGCGCCCGGCTTCTACGCGGGATTCCCGTCCTGGGCACAGACCGTCCTGGGGTCCGGCATCAGTGCCGGAGCGCTGGTCGCGGTCCTGCTCAACCTGTTCTTCCACCATCTCGGCACCCACGGCCGCACGGCTGTGGCACTCAAATCCTCCTAGGGTCCTGCCGTGCCCACATCGCTGATGAGAGAAGGAAGCACCATGGCAGCACCGGGAGCCGACCGAGTGGAACGCATCGTCATCGAGAACTGTTCGATCGCGACCGTCGACGCCGACGACACCGAGTACGCCTCGGGCCACGTCGTCGTCGCGGGCAACCGCATCGAGTCCGTCGGCGCCGGCCGGGCGCCGGAGGCACTGGAGAACGTCGTACGCCGGATCGACGGCACCGGGCACCTCGTCACGCCCGGTCTGGTCAACACGCACCACCACTTCTACCAGTGGATCACCCGCGGACTGGCCACCGACCACAACCTCTTCGAGTGGCTGGTCGCGCTGTACCCGACGTGGGCGCGCATCGACGAGCCGATGGCCCGCACCGCCGCGCAGGGCTCGCTCGCCATGATGGCCCGCGGTGGTGTCACCACCGCCATGGACCACCACTACGTGTACCCGAAGGGCTCCGGCGACCTGTCCGGCGCGATCATCGGCGCCGCCCGTGACATGGGCGTACGGTTCACCCTCGCCCGCGGGTCCATGGACCGCAGCGAGAAGGACGGCGGGCTGCCGCCGGACTTCGCCGTGGAGACCCTCGAAGGCGCGCTGGCCGCCACCGAGGCGACCATCGACGCGCACCACGACACCTCCTTCGACGCGATGACCCAGATCGCCGTCGCACCCTGCTCCCCGTTCTCCGTGTCCACCGAACTGATGCGTGAGGGTGCCGCGTTGGCGCGCCGTCGCGGGGTCAGGCTGCACACGCACGGATCGGAGACCGTGGAGGAGGAGAAGTTCTGCCACGAGCTGTTCGGCATGGGGCCGACCGACTACTTCGAGTCGACCGGCTGGCTCGGCGCCGACGTGTGGATGGCGCACTGCGTCCACATGAACGACTCCGACATCGCCGCGTTCGCCCGCACCGGCACCGGGGTCGCGCACTGCCCGTCCTCCAACGCCCGCCTCGCCGCGGGCATCGCCCGGGTCCCGGACATGCTCGCCGCAGGCGTCCCGGTCGGCCTCGGCGTCGACGGAACCGCCTCCAACGAGTCCGGCGAACTCCACACCGAACTGCGCAACGCCCTCCTCATCAACCGCCTCGGCCCGCACCGCGAACGCGCCCTGAACGCCCGTCAGGCCCTGCGCCTGGGTACGTACGGCGGCGCCCAGGTCCTCGGCCGCGCGGACCAGATCGGCTCCCTGGAGCCCGGCAAGCTCGCCGACCTCGTGCTGTGGAAGCTGGACACCCTCGCCCACGCCTCCATCGCGGACCCGGTGACCGCCCTGGTCTTCGGCGCCGCCGCCCCGGTCACCCTGTCGCTCGTCAACGGCAAGCCGGTCGTCGAGTCCAACCGCCTGACCACCGTGGACGAGGACGCCATCGCCCGCGCCACCCGCGACGAGGCCCGCCGCCTCGCGCAGATCGCCGCCGGAGCCTGACGGCCCGGCGGCCCCCGATACCGGCCGGCCGAGGGGGACGGCCCTCGGCCGGCCGCCGTGGACCCGAGCGGGGTCCACGGCAACCGGTAGGGGAGGCGCATACCTCAGACGTACGCGCCTCCCGTACCGGTGACCCGAGCTGCCCGCACCAGCTGCACGACCTGCCCCACCTGCATCAACGCACCACACGGGGCCCGGTCCGGCGGACATGTCTGGCGCATGTCCCGACGGCCGGTCCCGGCACCACCTCCCTGACACCCACGTCGCCGCAGACGTGTACCCGACCGGAGGAACCGCCGTGGCAGCTACGCCCAGGTTTCGCAACGACGCAAGTGCAGCACCCGACCCGGAATCGTCGCCGGCCGACCGGAAACACCCGGTCGACGAGACGCTCCCCCCACTGAAGATGTTCACCAGCGGTCTCCAGCACGTGGCCGCGATGTACGCGGGCGTGGTGGCCCCGCCCATGATCGTGGGGCCCGCCGTGGGCCTCACCGCCAAGGAGACCGCCTTCCTGATGGGGGCGAGCCTCTTCACCGCGGGCATAGCCACCCTGCTCCAGACGCTCGGCTTCTGGCGCATAGGCGCCCGGCTGCCGTTCGTCAACGGCGTCTCGTTCGCCGGGGTGACGCCGATGGTCGCCATCGGCAAGGACCGCGGTCACGACGGCATCGCCGTGATCTTCGGCGCGATCATCGTCGCCAGCCTCCTGGGCTTCGTCCTCGCGCCCTACTTCTGCAAACTGGTCCGCTTCTTCCCGCCCGTCGTCACCGGCACGGTCATCACCCTGATCGGTGTCTCCCTGCTGCCGGTCGCCTTCAACTGGTCCCAGGGCGGCAACGCCACGGCAGACGACTACGGCTCCACCACCAACATCACGGTGGCGGCCGTCACCCTGGTGATCGTCCTCGCCCTGAGGAAGCTGCTGCGCGGCTTCCTCCAGCAGATCGCGATCCTGCTCGGCCTCGTGGCCGGCACGCTCATCGCGATCCCGGTCGGCACCACGGACTTCGGGGCCATCAAGGACGCCGACGTCATCGGCTTCCCCACCCCGTTCCACTTCGGGGCGCCGCAGTTCGAGATCGCCGCGATCGTCTCGATGTGCATCGTGATGCTGGTCTGCATGACGGAGTCGACCGCGGACATGCTGGCCCTCGGCAAGATCGTCGACCGGCCGGCGGACGAGCGCACCATCGAGGGCGGGCTGCGCGCCGACACCCTGGGCAGCGCCATCAGCCCGCTGTTCAACGGCTTCATGTGCAGCGCCTTCGCCCAGAACATCGGGCTGGTCGCGATGACGAAGGTCCGCAGCCGGTTCGTCGTCGCCGCCGGCGGCGGCATCCTCATCCTGCTCGGCCTGTGCCCGGTGGCGGCCTCCGTCATCGCGCTGGTGCCGCTGCCGGTACTGGGCGGTGCGGGCATCGTGCTGTTCGGCTCCGTCGCGGCGAGCGGCATCCAGACGCTGGCCACCGCCGCGCTGGAGAAGGGCGAGAACGCGCTGATCGTCGCCGCCGCCGTGGGTGTCGGGCTGATACCGATCGCCGCGCCGGAGTTCTACCACGCGTTCCCGAAGGACCTGCTCGTCGTCCTCGACTCGGGCATCTCGACCGGGTGCGTCGTGGCGATCGTCCTCAACCTGGCCTTCAACCACCTGGGCAGGAAGCCGGACGCCGGGCCCGATGCGGAGTCGGGAGACCACGAGAAGGCCACCCCCGCTCCCGTGGCCGTTCACTGACGTCCTGTCACAGCTGTGGCGCGTACGGTTCCGCCATGAGGGCGGTCGTACGCGCCACAGCCGGTCGCGGCCCGGTCCGTCAGCCGATGTGGAAGCTGTCGCCGTACACCTTCCAGTCGAGCGGCGGGTCCAGGTTCAGATTGCCGTTCTCCAGGAAGACCCGCTGGGCGGTGTCCACCCGGCTGGTGTCCGAGTGGGCCTCCTCCTGCTTCATGGCCCAGACCCGCGCGTCCAGGAAGGCGTTGAGGTAGGTGACCTCGTCACCGCCCTGGGACGGCGGCTCCGCCTGCGCGAGGGCGCGCTCGCGGATCGAGCCGAAGCTCGTGCTGTCGCCGCCGTCGCCGTGCATCACGATGGCGTCGTAGTACGCGAACTGGCCCAGTGTGCCCAGCCCGTCGCTCTTGCCCCGGCCGACCGCCGGGTCGAAGTACACCCGGTCGCGTTCGTCGTTCTGCGCCTGCTGGAACGCCGGATCACCGGCCGCGGTCTCCCAGGCCTCGGTGAAGCCGGGGTCGAGACCGTCGTGCGAATCCGTGCCGTCCACGTCGCGCAGGGCGGGCAGGTACTCGGCGAGCGGGTTGCCCGGCTCCCGCTGGGTGTACAGCTCGACCAGGTCCAGCATGTCGCCCGTGCCGGAGCAGAATCCGATGATGCCCGCCGTGTAGCCGCGGCCGTCACCGATGTCCTCGATGTAGCCGTACTGCGCCTTCCAGTCCAGCGAGGAGTTCTCCGCGCTGGAGACCAGTTGCATGGCGATGTCCTTCTTCGCCGGATCGTCGAGCCCGGTCGCGGCTGCCTCCTGTTGGTGAACCGCCGTGGGGGCGGGTGCGGTGCCTGCGAAGGCGGTGGCGGGAATCGCCGTGAGGGTCAGACCGAGCGCGACGAGTGCGACGCGCACGGATCGGTTGCTGCGACGTGCGGTGCGCTTGTGGGGAGCGTGCACCAGTCCTCCAAGGGAGTTCGTCGTTCCGATTGTTCTGTTAGGAAGCTTTCCTATCAGAGTCGAACGACGGTCGTACACCCCTGCGACGCGGGCGAGTTCGTGCGGTCCGGGTATGCGAAGGCCCCGCACCGGGCGCATGGGTGCCCGGTGCGGGGCTGTGGAGTGCGGGTTCAGCAGTCCAGGTAGGCCACGTGGATCCAGACGCCTGTGGGGCCGCCCCACAGGTCACCCATCACCCAGCTGCCCTCCTGGCCGCGTGCGTCGAGGTTCTGGCCCCGGTTCACCTGGCCCAGCACCGGGTAGTCCGTTCCCGGACCGCCACGGAAGTTCACCCCGTTGTCGTTGACCGTGCAGACGAGCGCCGGGGCCGCCTCGACGCTGTGCGCGGCGGTCGTGCTCGGGGTGGCCTGGGCGGCGGGGGAGACGGCCAGGCCCAGACCGGCGGTCAGCATGGCCGCGCCCAGCAGAATCTTCTTCATCATGTCGCGAACTCCTCAGTGATCCGGCCCACGGCGCGTGGACCGTCCGCCCGCCTCAACGGGTCGGCCGGCCACCGGGACACGGGTGGAGGAAGCCATCACGAAAGGAGTGAAAGCGCAGGTCACATGCCATACGCACCGGCGCACACGGGCCACCCGGCCAACGCTTCGTGCGCCTGCCGATCATGGGTTTACGAAGCGTCCGGGCCCTTGATCAGATAGCTGTCGCCGTACACCGTCCATCGCAGCGGTGTCTCCAGGCCGAAATTCTCCTCGCGCACGAAGACCCGCTGTGCCGTCTCGACCCGGCTGGTGTCGCTGTGCGAGGGCTCCTTGCCGATCGCCCCGACGCGTGCGTCGAGGAAGGCGTCGAGGTACGTGCCCTCGTCGCCGTCCTCCGCCGGGGGCCGGTCCTCGGCGAGTGCCTGACGGCGCATCGTACGGAACCCGACCGTGCCCTCCGTGTCACCGGCCCCGTGCATCACATAGGCGTCGTAGTAGATGAACTGGCCGAGCGTGCCCAGCCCGTCCTTCTTCGCCTGTGCGACCGCCGGCTCGAAGTACCCCCGGTCCCGCTCGGTGTCCTGGGCCGCACGGAACGCCGCGTCACCCGCGGCCCTCGACCATGCCTCGGTGAACGGACGGCCGAGTCCCGTATGCGCGTCGGTCCCCTTCACCGCGCGCAGCGCGGGCAGGAACCGCTCCAGCGGATTTCCGGGCCGCGCTTCGGCATACCGCTCGACCACGCTGAGCATGTCGCCGGTCGCGGAACAGAAGCCGATGATGCCCGCCGTGTAGCCCCGGCCGTCACCGATGTCCTCGATGTAGCCGTACTGCGCCTTCCAGTCCAGGGTCGAGTTCTCCGCGCTGGACACCAGTTGCATGGCGATGTCCTTCTTCGCCGGATCGTCCAGCCCCGGACCCGGGCCCCCCTTGCCCGAGGAGCCGCCGGGACCCGCCCCCGCGCATCCGGACAGCAGGGCGGCGGCCAGGGCGAGAGCGACGGAGGTGACGACGGGAGAACGCGCGGTGAGCTTCACCTTTCCAGCCTGCCAGGCCGTGGGAATGATCTTTGCCCATTCGGCTGTAGCGTCAGGGGCATGGATGATCAGTCTGTTGTGGATGTCGGCGATGTACGTCTGGCGTACCGGACCTGGGGCGACCCGTTCGGCTCGCCCGTCGTGCTGCTGCACGGCCTCGGCGATTCCGCCGCGAGCTGGGAGGCGGCCGGGAGTCTGCTCGGCCAGGAATGGCGGGTGTACGCCCTCGACCTGCGGGGTCACGGCGAGAGCGACTGGCCCGACGAGTACGACTTCGAGCTGATGCTCGACGACCTCTTCGGCTTTCTCGACGCGTGCGAACTCGACCGCGTCGGCCTGGTCGGCCACGGCATGGGAGGCGTCGTCGCCCATCTCTTCGCCCAGACGCACGCGGACCGGGTGGAGCGGCTGGTGCTGGTGGAGACCCCGCCGCCGTTCCCCGGAGCGGCGGGCCCCGACGTGCGGCCCGAAGGCCCGGTCGACTACGACGAGGCCGTGCTCGGAGCCGTACGCACCCAGCTGGCCGACCCCGACCCGGCGTGGGAGGAGGGCCTCGGCGAGATCGTGGCCCCGACGCTGATGCTCGCCGGCGGCCCGGCCAGCACCATGCCGCAGGCCCGCCTCCAGGACATGGCCACGTTGATCCCGGACTGCCACCTGATCACCCTCGGCGGCGGCCACCGGGTGCACCAGGTCCACGCCGACCAGGTCGCCCAGCAGATCACGGAGTTCTTCACCAGCTGACGCGGTTGCCCTCAGCTCCCCGGCTGCCGGTTCGTGCGTGGCCGTCAGGCCTCGGGCTGCCGGATCGTGCGTGGTCGTCAGTTCTCGGGCTGCCAGTCCGGGCGCCGGCCACTGCGCGCCACCGCCCGGTCCAGCAGCGGCGCGTCGTCCGGGACCGGGACCGGCGGGCCGAACGGGGAGCCGGCCGGCGGGTTGTCGCCCAGGTCGGCCAGCAGTGCCAGCGTGCTGCGCAGATGCGCCTCCTCGGCCCCGTACGGCTGCCCGGTCGACCTCGCCAGGTCCCAGCCGTGCAGCACCAGTTCGTTGAGCGCGACCATGCCGGCCACCTCGCCCGGCAGGTCGACGCTGCCCGCCCGGGTCATTCCCTGCCAGGCGTCGGGCGAGCGCCAGGCCGCCACCATCTCGTCGAGGGCCGCGGGCAGGGTGGAACGCCAGCCGCCGTCGAGCACCCCCGACTCCACCGAGGGTGCCGTGTCGGTCGTGGCCCCCAGGTCCTTGCGTGCGGCATCCCGGAACGCCACGGCCAGCCCTTCCACGTGGGCCAGCAGCGCGCCCACGGCGACATCGGGGCAGGGGGTCGGGCCGGACAGCCGGGCGTCGTCGATGGCGGGGAGCATTCCGGCGATCTGCCGGGCCGCGGGTCCCAGGTCGAGGAGGGGTGCGGAGTTCGTCTGCGTATTCATATCTGTGCAGACTGCCCGAGCGCCCCGGAATCATCGCTCGGCGCGCGGTGGAGGCCATGTCACGCCGCACCCGCGCGGCGCACACCGGCACATTGCGGAACGTTCCGCTTCATCCCCTTGTCGGCGACCCCCGCACCATGCGATACAGGTCTGGACCATTGCTGTCGGATGGAAGGCACCATCGTGCAACGCCCCCACGCAACCGCCGCGTTGGCCTGTTCCGCCGCCCTGTTCCTCGCCACGCTCACCGCCTGCGGATCGGAGGCCGAGGCGGACTCCCGGAAACCGACCGCGCCCCACGGGGTGACGGTCCAGGCGAGCAGTGCCACGTCCGCCCATGTGATGTGGGAGCCCGCCACCGACGACAAGGCCGTCACCGGCTACGAGGTCTACCGTCAGGGCAGGAAGGTCAAGTCCGTCCCGGCGGCCAAGGTGATGATCGACGTGGACGGGCTGGCCGCCTCCACCGCGTACACCTTCACCGTCCGGGCCCGTGACGCCGCCGGAAACCTCTCCGCGCCAAGCGCCGCCGCGTCCGTCACCACCCCCGCGCCGACCCCCGCCGACCACGAGGCCCCCACCCGGCCGGTGAAACTGCGCGGCAAGACCGACGGCTCCCAGGCCGCGACCCTCTCCTGGGGCGGTTCCACGGACGATGTCGGCGTCACCGCGTACGACATCTACCAGGAGGGCTCCCGCATCCACAGCGTGCCCGGCACGCAGACCACGGCCCGGCTGACCGGGCTGCGGCCCGGCACCATCTACACGTTCACCGTCCGGGCCCGCGACGCGGCCGACACCTCGTCGCCCGACAGCGACACCGTCGACCTCACCACCGCGTCCGCCCTCGGCGCACCCGCCGGCACGGCCCCCACGGACCTGCGGATCACGAGCAGCGCCCAGGGCAAGGAGTACGCCGTCGACCTGGACTGGAAGCAGCCAAAGACGGGCGGGAAGATACCCGCCTACCAGCTCTACCTGGACGGCCGGCTGACCACCACGATCGTCTGGGGCGGCGAACCTCCCGCGGGCCGGGCGAGCTACCGGCTCACCGTCACCGACCCGCGCGGCACCCGCTACTCGATGAAGATCCGCGCCAAGCTCCCCGACGGGACGTGGGGCGACTTCTCGGCGGCGCGCACCGTCGTGCTGGGCGGCTGAGCAGCTTCCCTGCCGGCGCCGGCGAGGGCGGCGATTGAATAATTGGTCTGTACCTATTGACGAGTTGGTCCAGACCAATTACTTTCCGCAGTGCTCCATGGAACGACGTGCCTCCGCTCCCCCCGAGGACCGCCTCACCGGTCCCAGCCGCAAGGGAGAACCATGTTCGAGCACCTGCCCCTCAGACGGAGAACGGCGACCGCACTGCTTGCCGCCCTCGCCCTCCTCCTCACCCTGCTGTCCCTCCAGGCGACCCCCGCGCACGCGGCGGGCAGGCTGACGGCGACCTTCACCTCGGCCGACAACGGCCCGTGGTGGAAGGGGACCTACATCCTGCGCAACGACACCGACACGGCCGTCACCGGCTGGAGCCTCGAGTTCGACCTGCCCGCCGGGGTCGCGATCAGCTCCTCGTACAACGGCACCGTCACCACCCAGGGCAGTCACCTCACCGCGGTCAACGCCCACTACAACGGCACGGTGGCCGCACACAGCACGACCGAGCCGTACAGCTTCTGGTTCGTCGCCACCGGCCCGATCACCGCACCGACGGGCTGCCGGATCAACGGTGACAAGTGCGACGGCTCCGCCGACGTGCCGCCCGGCGCACCCGGCGGCCTGAAGCGGACCGATGTCACCGCCCGCACCGCCTCCCTGGCGTGGACGGCCGCCGCCGCGGGCGACTTCCCGGTGGCCTCGTACGACATCCTGGCCGGCGGCAAGGTGGTCGGATCGGCCACCGCGACGACCTCCGCCACGGTCACCGGTCTCACCCCCGCCACCACCTACTCCTTCACCGTCCGGGCCAAGGACACCCGGGGCAACACCTCCGCCGAGAGCGCCCCGCTGACCGTCGCCACCGTCGACCCGGCCACCGACACCTCCCCGCCCACGGCCCCCGGCGCGCTGCACGCCACCGCGACCGACGCCTCGTCCGTCACCCTGGCCTGGACCGCCGCGACGGACAACCAACGGGTCGCCGCGTACGACATCTACAAGGGCGGCGCCCTGGCCACCACGGTCTCCGGCACCACGACCACCGCCACCATCGGCGGCCTGTCGCCCTCGACCTCGTACACCTTCACCGTGAAGGCGCGCGATGCGGCCGACAACGCCTCGCCCGCGAGCAACACCCTGACCGTGAAGACCGACGACATCGTGGGCGCCGGCAACTATGCGAAGGTCGGCTACTTCGTCCAGTGGGGGATCTACGGCCGCCAGTACTTCGTCAAGAACCTCCACGACTCCGGCGCCGCCGGGAAGCTCGACATCGTCAACTACGCCTTCGCCAACATCGACCCCAACAACCTCACCTGCCTCAACGGAGTCACCAAGGGCACCACCGCCGACCCCCAGGACCCCGAGCAGGGCACCGGAGCCGGTGACGCGGACGCCGACTACGCCCGCCCGTTCAGTGCCGCCCAGTCCGTGGACGGTGTCGCGGACGACGGCTGGGGCAAACTGCGCGGCAACTTCAACCAGTTGAAGAAGCTGAAGAAGCTCCACCCGGACCTCAAGATCGTGGTCTCGCTCGGCGGCTGGACCTACTCGAAGTACTTCTCCGACGTCGCCGCCACCGACGCGGCCCGCAAGAAGTTCGTCTCCTCCTGCATCGACATGTACATCAAGGGCAACCTGCCCGCGTACAACGGCGCAGGCGGCCCCGGCACCGCGGCCGGCATCTTCGACGGCTTCGACATCGACTGGGAGTGGCCCGGCACCGGCACCGGACACCCCGGCAACCACTACTCGCCGAACGACAAGGGCAACCTCACCCTCCTCCTCGCCGAGTTCCGCAAGCAGCTCGACGCCCTCGGCGGCGGCCACCGCCTCCTGACCGCCTTCACCCCCGCTGATCCGCAGAAGATCGACGAGGGCTGGGACCTGTCGAAGGTGTTCGACTCCCTCGACGTGGCCAACGTCCAGGGCTACGACTTCCACGGCTCCGGCAGCGACAACTCCTGGGAGCCGAACCGCACCGGCCACCAGGCCAACCTCTACACCGACGACCAGGACCCCTACGGCTTCCACTTCAGCGCGGACGCCGCCATCAAGGCCTACACGGACGTGGGCGTCGAACCCCGGAAGCTGACCCTCGGCATCCCGTTCTACGGCCGCGGCTGGCAGAACGTGACCGACGGCGGAGCAGCGGGCGAATGGCAGCCCGCGGGCGGCGCCGCCCCCGGCCAGTTCGCGGAGGAGGCCGGCACCCGTGGCTACGCCAACCTCATCGGCGCGTACCCCACGATGGCGGTCCACCACGACGAACAGTCCGTATCGACTTACGGATATACCGGCAACCAGTGGTGGTCGTTCGACGACACATGGTCCATCGGCAAGAAGACGGCCTACGTGAAGGACAAGGGCCTGCTGGGCGTCATGGTCTGGGAGATGTCGGGAGACACCCCGCAGGGCACGCTGATGAGCGCCCTGGATTCGGGTCTGGGCTAGCCCTCTGGCCACACCTCCGCCCCCGGCGCCGTGCGGCACCGGGGGCGGAGGCATACGCAGGACGAGCCGCGTCAGCGCAGCTGCTCGTACGCCGGCAGCGTCAGGAAGTCCGCGTAGTCCTGGTCCAGGGAGACCTGGAGCAGGAGGTCGTGGGCCTGCTGCCACTTGCCGGCCGCGAAGGCCTCGTCGCCGATCTCGGCGCGGATCGCGGTCAGTTCCTCGGCCGCGACCTTGCGGGCCAGCTCCGCCGTGGCGTGCTCGCCGTTCTCGAAGACCACGTCCGCGTTGATCCACTGCCAGATCTGCGAGCGCGAGATCTCGGCGGTGGCCGCGTCCTCCATCAGGTTGAAGATGGCGACCGCGCCCATGCCGCGCAGCCACGCCTCGATGTAGCGGATGCCGACCGCGACGGCGTTGCGCAGGCCGTCGTACGTGGGCTTGGCGTGCAGGGTGTCGATGGCGATCAGGTCGCCCGCGGCCACCGAGACGTCCTCGCGCAGGCGCTCCTTCTGGTTCGGCTTCTCGCCGAGGACCGCGTCGAAGGAGGCCATGGCGATCGGGACGAGGTCCGGGTGGGCGACCCAGGAGCCGTCGAAGCCGTCGCCGGCCTCGCGGTCCTTGTCGGCCTTGACCTTCTCGAAGGCGACCTTGTTGACCTCGGCGTCCCGGCGCGACGGGATGAAGGCCGCCATGCCGCCGATCGCGTGGGCGCCGCGCTTGTGGCAGGTGCGGACGAGGAGTTCGGTGTACGCCCGCATGAACGGGGCGGTCATCGTCACCGCGTTGCGGTCGGGCAGGACGAACTTGGAGCCGCCGTCGCGGAAGTTCTTGACGATGGAGAAGAGGTAGTCCCAACGGCCCGCGTTCAGCCCGGAGGCGTGGTCGCGCAGTTCGTAGAGGATCTCCTCCATCTCGTACGCGGCGGTGATCGTCTCGATCAGGACCGTGGCGCGGACCGTGCCCTGCGGGATGCCGAGCTCGTCCTGGGCGAAGACGAAGATGTCGTTCCAGAGGCGGGCCTCCAGGTGCGACTCCGTCTTGGGGAGGTAGAAGTAGGGGCCCTTGCCGAGGTCGATCAGGCGCTGCGCGTTGTGGAAGAAGTAGAGACCGAAGTCGACCAGCGCGCCGGGCACCGGGGTGCCGTCGAGCTGGAGGTGGCGCTCGTCCAGGTGCCAGCCGCGGGGGCGGGTGACGACGGTCGCGAGCTCGTCGGCGGGCTTCAGGGCGTAGGACTTGCCGGACTTCGGGTCGGTGAAGTCGATGGACCGGTTGTACGCGTCGATCAGGTTGAGCTGGCCGGTGATGACGTTCTCCCACGTCGGAGCGGAGGCGTCCTCGAAGTCGGCGAGCCAGACCTTCGCGCCCGAGTTCAGGGCGTTGATGGTCATCTTGCGGTCGGTCGGACCGGTGATCTCCACCCGGCGGTCGTTCAGCGCGGCGGGCGCCGGTGCGACCTTCCAGGAGTCGTCCGCACGGATCGCGGCGGTCTCCGGCAGGAAGTCCAGCGTGGAGGTGCGGGCGATCTCCGCGCGGCGCTCACCGCGCCGGGCGAGCAGCTCGTCACGCCGGGGCGTGAACCGGCGGTGCAGCTCGGCCACGAACGCGAGGGCCGCGGGGGTGAGGACCTCGTCCTGCCGGGGCAGGGGCTCGGCATCGACGATGGCCAGCGAGGACGGCGCTGGTGCGGACATGAGCTGTCACTCCTTCAGCGGGCGGTGCGGGCGACGTCTCACGGCCGCCGGGTCGCCTGAAATGGCACGGCGTGCCAGGGCTCCGGGATACGGCCGTGGTCGCCGTCTGAGGTGCAGAGGGCTTCTGACCAGTGGATAGTAGTTTCCTCATGGTGGAAGTTCAATGGTTTGTTGATGTCGAGATTCTCCGGGTCGACAGAAGTGGGGCCCTGCTGGCGCAGCGTGCCAGTGCGTTCACTCAAGGTGCGCCAAGTCCTCCGCCGTGTCGATGTCGTACGCCTGAGCCACATCGGAACACTCGACGAGCGTGATCGCATCGCGGTGCGCCCGCAGATACGCCCGGGCCCCCTGATCGCCCACCGCCCCCGCCGCGATGTCTGCCCAGAGCGCGGCCCCGAAGAGCACCGGATGGCCCCGCTCCCCGTCGTACGAGGCCGCCGCCAGGCTCGTCCGTGAGCGGTACGCCGCCCGCACCCGGGCCACCGCTTCGGCGCCGATACCGGGCTGGTCGACCAGCAGGACGACCACCGCGTCCGCGCCCGTGCCGGTGAGGGCGTCGAGTCCCGCCCGCAGCGAGGAGCCCATGCCCTCGGCCCACTCCGGGTTGACGCTCACCGCGCAGCCGGACAGTTCGGCGCGGGCCCGCACCTCCCCGGCGGCCGCGCCGAGCACCACGTGCAGCGGGCCGCAGCCGCCCTCCCGGAGCGTGGTCACCGCGTGGTCGGCCAGCAGGCGGCCACGGTGCTCCAGCAGCGCCTTCGGGCGCCCGCCGAGCCGCCGTCCGCCGCCTGCCGCGAGCAGGAGGCCGGCGACGACGGGCGAGGCGGGCGGGGTGGGTGAGGAGGGGGAGTGCGGTGTGCTTGTCATGCCGCCTGGATACACCGGACCGGCCGTTCGTGCACGGACCGGACCGGCCTCCCGGCCCGCGTCGACGCGGTGGACACTCCGAGTTCCGTCCTCGGAGTGGCGCCCGGCACCTGTCATGGCGTTAACTTGCCCGCACCCCCGGACACTTGACCACCGTTCGGGGCGTGGTCGAAACACCGGCACAAAGATGTGCGAGGGGGAGTGCTTTGTTGAAGAGCGTGGGGCAGGCGCGGGTGACCAGCAGTGGCGAGGACCCGAGGGTGGCGGAGTTGCGTACGGCCGTCTCCCGGCTCCGACGGGAGCTGGCCGGACATCCCGCGGAGTTCCCGGACCGGGCGATCGCCGAGGACGAGCTGGCGGCGCTGGACGCGATGGCGGCCGGCGGCGCGCCCGAGATTCCCCGGCTCCGCCGGTCGCTGCTGCTGATCGCGGGGGCGGTCGGCTCGGTCAGCGCGCTGGCGTCGGCACTCAGGGACGTACGGATCGCGGTCGATCTGTTCGGTGAGCCGCCGCGTCGCTGAAGCGGTCGGGGGGATGTTGTTCAGCGGCGGATGAGCCTGCGGGCCGTCGCCGCCGCAACGGCCGCGGTGCGCGAGTCCACGCCCAGCTTGGCGTAGATGTGCACCAGATGGGACTTCACCGTCGCCTGGCTGAGGAACAGCTTCTTGCTGATCTGCAGGTTCGACAGTCCCTCGCCGACCAGCTGCAGAACCTCCAGCTCGCGCTTGGTGAGCGCCTGGGCAGGCATCCGCATGCGGTCCATCAGCCGGTGCGCGACGGCCGGTGCCAGGGCGGAGCGGCCCGCCGCCGCGGTACGGACCGCGGCGGCCAGCTCCTCCGGCGGGGCGTCCTTGAGCAGATAGCCGGCCGCACCCGCCTCCACCGCCGCCAGGATGTCGGCGTCGCTGTCGTACGTCGTCAGGATCAGGACCCGGGGCGCGCCGGGCACCGCGGTGATCGCGGCGGTCGCCTCGGAGCCGTGCATACCCGCACCGAACTGCAGGTCCATCAGGACGACGTCGAACTCGCCGGTCGCGGCCAGCGCCACCGCTCGTTCCGCCGTGTCGGCCTCGGCGACGACGCGGAAGTCCGGCTCGGTGTCCAGGACGGCCCGCAGGCCCGCCCGTACGACCGGGTGGTCATCGGCGAGCAGCAGCCGGATCGGAGGGGGCACGGTCATGCGGCATCCTGTCCGGTCCGGCCGTCGGGCAGGGGCAGCGGCAGGGTCAGGGCGACGGCGGTGCCCTGGCCCGGCGCCGATTCGACGCTCAGGGTGCCACCCAAGGAACGGGCCCGGGACCGCATGGCCGGCAGACCGAAGCCGCCCGTCCCGGTGCCCCTGCTCGCGGCGGAGTCGTCGGTGAAGCCGCGGCCGTCGTCGACCACGTCCAGCGCCACCGAGGTGTCCATGAAGCTCAGGGTGATCTCCGCCCGCCGTGCGTCGGAGTGCTGCACCGTGTTGGCCAGCGCCGACTGGGCGGTACGCAGCAGCGCCACCTCGTAGGGGGTGGGCAGCTCCACCGGGGTGCCGCTCACGGCGAACTGGACCGTCAGCCCGGGCGTGGTGGTGCGGGCGGAGAGCCGCTCCAGGGCGGCTGCCAGGGAGCCGTTCTCCAGATCGGGCGGGGTCAGGGCGCGTACGAAGCGACGGGCCTCGGCGAGATTGTCCTGGGCGGCCTCGCGGGCCTGACGGACGTGGGCCGCGGCGGGGGCATCCGCGGGGAGGGTGCGCTCGGCGGCGCGGAGCAGCAGCTGGATGCTGGACAGGCCCTGCGCGAGGGTGTCGTGGATCTCGCGGGCCAGCCGTTCGCGTTCGGCGAGCGTCCCGGCGGTGCGCTCCGCCTCGGCCAGCTCCGCACGGGTCGAGACGAGCTCCTCGATGAGCTCGCGGCGGCGTTCGCTCTCGCGGAACAGCGCGTCGTATCCGAGGACCGTGGCGACCGCGACCGCCGCCCCGAGCAGCGGGCCGATGAACGTGCCGGGGGTGATCTCCTGGCCGTGCAGCAGGAAGCCGGCGATGGCGGCCCCCGCCGTCACCACCACGGCGGGCAGGCTCCAGCGCATCGGCAACAGGTGCAGCTGGAGGAAGTAGAGCGGGAACGCCAGCCACAGCGCGTCCGGCGACAGCACCAGCAGCGCCAGCCAGAGTGCCCACAGCACCGCGAGCCAGAGCGCCCCCGCCCGGGTCCGCGGCTGCACGACGGGAGCGAGGGCGCCCGCCGCGTACACCGCCGCCAGCACCGCCGCGATCACGACGACGGCTCCCGAGTGCGGGGCGCCGCCGCTCACGGCCTTCACCGCGGCGAGCGCCAGCAGCCCCAGCAGGAGCGCGTGCAGGCACAGCCGCAGCGCGGCGGCGACCGGGGGGTGGACACGTTTTTCCATGATTCGTCCAGCGTAGACGCGGGGTGCGCGGGGCCGGTCAATCGAAAGGTTGATGTCTCGACCGGCCCGCGGGCGATGTTTCCGCGGCCGGGAAATCCCAGGCTGGAGTCATGTTCGTCGCATGGAGAGATCTTCGGTTCGCCAAGGGCCGGTTCGCGCTCATGGGCACGGTCGTGGTCCTGATCACGCTGCTCGTGGGTCTGCTGTCCGGCCTCACCGCCGGGCTGGCCCGGGAGAACACCTCGGCCGTCACGGGGCTGAACGCCGACCACATCGCGTTCGCCGCCCCGCCCGACGGCCAGTCGGTGTCCTTCACCAGTTCGACCGTCCGGGAGACCGCCTGGCGGAGCTGGGAGAAGCAGCCCGGGATCACCGCGGCGCAGCCCCTCGGCATCCGCACGCTGAACGCCGCCGCGGTGGCGGGGGAGCGGGCGGCGGCCGTGTCGGCGTTCGGTGTCGAGCCGGGGAGCGGGCTGGCACCCCGGGGCGCCCCGGTCGGACCGGGCGAGGTCGTGCTCTCCGAGCAGGCCGCCGAGGACCTGGCGGCCGGCGCCGGTGACCGGCTGAGGATCGGCGGCGACGAGGTCACCGTCGCGGCGGTCGCCGGTGACGCCTCGTACAGCCATACGCCGGTCGTGTGGACGTCGCTCGCGGACTGGCAGCGGTTCGGGGCCGATGGCGAGGGCGGCGCGGAGCACGCCACGGTGATCGCGCTGACCACCACCGACGGGGCCGACCTGGCCGCCGGTGACCGTGCGGCGGGCACCAGCACGCTCACGCTCGACGGTTCCCTCACAGCGATCGGCTCCTACCAGGCCGAGAACGGCTCGCTCCAGCTGATGCGCGGCTTCCTCTTCGCCATCTCCGCCCTGGTCATCGGTGCCTTCTTCACCGTCTGGACGATCCAGCGCAGCGGCGATGTCGCCGTTCTCAAGGCACTGGGTGCCTCCACGCCGTATCTGCTGAGGGACGCACTCGGGCAGGCCGTGGTGATGCTCGCGATCGGTACGGGAGTGGGCACCGCGCTCGCCTCCGGCATCGGTGCGCTGGTCAGCGGCGGGGCCGTGCCCTTCGTCCTGGAGGCGTCGACCGTCCTGTTCCCGGCCGCCGTCATGATCGCCCTCGGCGCGGTCGGTGCGGCCCTGTCCATCCGGCGGATCACCGCCGTCGACCCGCTCACCGCACTGGGGAGTGCCCGATGACCACGATGCCGCCCCTCAGCCCGCCCCGCGGTTCCCGATGCCGCCGCTCAGCGCCCCGGAGTGCCCGATGACCCTCACACTCACCGACGTCACGCTCACCTACCCGGACGGCGACGGCCGGCTCACCGCCCTGGACCGTGTCACGCTCGACGTGCCGGCGGGCACCCTCACCGCCGTCGTCGGCCCCTCGGGCTCCGGCAAGTCGAGTCTGCTCGCCGTGGCGGCCACCCTGGTCACGCCGGACGAGGGCGCCGTCGTCGTCGCCGGTACGGACACGGCCGGACTCGGCCGCGCGGACAAGGCGGCGCTGCGTCGCGAACGGATCGGCATCGTCTTCCAGCAGCCCAATCTGCTGCCGTCGCTGACCGCCGCCGAACAGCTCCAGGTCATGACCCACCTGTCGGGCCGCGCGGCGCGGACCGCCCGGGCCCGCGCCCTGGAGCTCCTGGACGCGGTCGGTCTCGCCGACAAGGCGGACCGCAGGCCGCACCAGCTCTCGGGCGGGCAGCGCCAGCGGATCAACATCGCGCGGGCCCTGATGAACGACCCGGCGGTCCTGCTCGTCGACGAACCGACCAGCGCGCTGGACCACGAACGGGGAGCGGCGGTGCTCGATCTGCTCGTCTCGCTGACCCGGCAGCGGTCCACGGCGACCGTCATGGTCACGCACGACCGGACCCATCTGGAGCGGACGGACCTCACCGTCACCATGCAGGACGGCAGGCTGACCGCCCCGGCCCTGACCTGAGTGCCCCGGGGGCGGATACCGCGAAGGGGCGGCCGGAGCCCGCAGGCTCCGGCCGCCCCTCCTCACGTCTCAGCCGGCCGACCCGCTGCTGGCCAGCGCCTCGGACAGTTCCTTCGCGGCCTGCTGGAGGATCGGCACAATGCGCTCGGTCGCCGCCTCGGTCACCCGGCCCGCCGGCCCGGAGATCGAGATCGCCGCGGAGGTGGGGGAGTTGGGGACCGGGACCGCCAGGCAGCGGACCCCTATCTCCTGCTCGTTGTCGTCCACCGCGTAGCCCACCCGGCGGACCTGCTCCAGGGCGTCCAGGAAGCCGTCCGGGGTGGTGATCGTCTTCTCGGTGGCGGCCGGCATCCCGGTCCGTGCGAGCAGGGCCCGCACCTCGTCCGGCGGGGTGTGCGCCAGCAGCGCCTTGCCCACTCCGGTGGAGTGCGGCAGCACCCGGCGGCCCACCTCGGTGAACATGCGCATGGAGTGCTTGGACGGCACCTGGGCCACGTACACGATCTCGTCGCCGTCGAGCAGGGCCATGTTGGCCGTCTCGCCGGTCTCCTCGACCAGCCGGGCCAGGTACGGGCGGGCCCAGGTGCCGAGCAGCCGCGAGGCGGACTCCCCGAGCCGGATCAGCCGCGGGCCGAGCGCATAGCGCCGGTTGGGCTGCTGGCGTACGTAACCGCACACGACGAGCGTGCGCATCAGCCGGTGAATGGTGGGCAGCGGAAGCCCGCTGCTCGCGGAGAGCTCGCTCAGGCCGACCTCGCCCCCCGCGTCGGCCATCCGCTCCAGCAGATCGAAGGCGCGCTCAAGGGACTGCACACCACCGCTGGAACCGGCGGACTTGGAGTCGGAAGTGCTGGCGTGGGACGGCGGCACGTCAACGGTCCTTTCGAAGCGGAAGAGCAAGGCAGCAGCCTACCGGGCACTTCCCGATCGGCCCACTGTCGCAGGGGCACCGTCCTGGCCGGTCAGGGCTCGTTTGTCCCGGTGTCCGGGGCCGGCCCGACGGTCCGTGCGGTGCCACGTATGGCCCATTCTACATTCCGCACTACGAAATATGACTTTTACTTTGTGGAAATCTCCAGTCCGAGCCGCACATGGTCGGCTGGGCGGTCCGAGGGGAGGATGGGGTCTTGACGGGTGACACTCCCGAGTGAAGACTCCTTCAACAGTTCGTTGAATTCATGAAGTGGGGAGCACGGGTGTCCGGTACGGACGTGAAGCTGGTTCTGCGCTCGACGCGCGTCGTCACCCCCGGGGGCACCCGGCCCGCCGCGGTCCATGTCACCGGCGCGACGATCGACGCCGTCCTGCCGTACGACGCCGAGGTGCCGGAGGGGGCCCGGGTGGAGGACTTCGGCGACGACGTCCTGCTGCCCGGACTCGTGGACACGCACGTCCATGTGAACGATCCCGGCCGAACCGAGTGGGAGGGGTTCTACACCGCCACCCGCGCCGCCGCGGCCGGCGGGATCACCACACTGCTCGACATGCCGCTCAACTCCCTCCCGCCGACCACCACCGTCGAGCACCTGCGCGTCAAGCAGCAGGTGGCGGCCCCCAAGGTGCACGTCGACACCGGCTTCTGGGGCGGCGCCATCCCCTCCAACGTCAAGGACCTGCGCCCGTTGTACGAGGCCGGGGTCTTCGGCTTCAAGTGCTTCCTCTCGCCCTCCGGCGTCGAGGAGTTCCCCGAGCTCGACCAGGAGCAGCTGGCCCGGTCGATGGCCGAGATCGCGGGCTTCGGCGGCCTCCTGATCGTGCACGCCGAGGACCCGCACCACCTGGCGTCCGCGCCGCAGCGCAGCGGCCCGGCGTACGCCGACTTCCTCGCCTCCCGGCCGCGCGACGCCGAGAACACCGCGATCGAGGGCCTCATCGCCCACGCGAAGCGGCTGAACGCACGCATCCACATCCTGCACCTCTCCTCCAGTGACGCACTGCCGCTGATCGCCGCCGCCAAGCGCGAGGGTGTCCGCGTCACCGTCGAGTCCTGCCCGCACTTCCTCACCCTCACCGCCGAGGAAGTCCCGGACGGGGCCACCGAGTTCAAATGCTGCCCGCCCATCCGTGAGGCCGCCAACCAGGACGCGCTGTGGCAGGGACTCGCCGACGGCACCATCGACTGCATCGTCTCCGACCACTCGCCCTGCACCACGGACCTCAAGACGCCGGACTTCGCCTCGGCCTGGGGCGGCATCTCCTCCCTCCAGCTCGGCCTGCCCGCCATCTGGACCGAGGCCCGCAGGCGTGGCCACAGCCTCGACGACGTCGCCCGCTGGATGTCGGCCGCCCCCGCCGAACTGGCCGGACTGACCGCCAAGGGCGCGATCGAGGCCGGACGCGACGCCGACTTCGCGGTCCTCGCGCCCGACGCCACCTTCACCGTCGACCCGGCCGAACTCTTCCACCGCAACCAGGTCACCGCATACGCCGGCCGGACCCTGCACGGCGTCGTGCGCTCGACCTGGCTGCGCGGCGTACGCATCGCCACCGAAGGCACCCTCGCCGAGCCCACCGGCCGCCTCCAGACAAGGAAGCACTGACCATGACGGCGACCACGCACTTCACCGGTGACGCGAACCCCTACGGCGGCGGCGACCCGTACGCCGACTACCGCACCGCCGATTTCCCCTTCACCCACCTCGTCGACCTCGCCGACCGGCGGCTCGGCGCGGGTGTGATCGCCGCCAACGACGAGTTCTTCGCGGAACGCGAGAACCTGCTGAAGCCGGAGCCCGCCCACTTCGACCCCGAGCGCTTCGGGCACAAGGGCAAGATCATGGACGGCTGGGAGACCCGCCGTCGCCGTGGCGTGAGTGCCGCACAGCCGCACCCGGTGGACGAGGACCACGACTGGGCGCTGGTCCGCCTCGGCGCGCCCGGTGTCGTGCGCGGCATCGTCGTCGACACCGCTCACTTCCGCGGCAACTACCCGCAGGCGGTCTCCGTGGAAGGCGTCTCGCTGCCGGGCTCGCCGTCCCCCGAGGACCTCCTCGCCCCGGACGTGAAGTGGACGACGCTCGTCCCCCGTACGGCAGTCGGTGGCCACGCGGCCAACGGGTTCGCCGTCGAAGCGGCGCAGCGCTTCACCCACCTGCGGGTCAACCAGCACCCGGACGGGGGCATAGCCAGGCTCCGGGTGTACGGAGAAGTCGCCCCGGACCCGGCCTGGCTGACGGCGCTCGGCACCTTCGACCTCGTCGCGCTGGAGAACGGCGGCCGGGTCGAGGACGCGTCCGACCGCTTCTACTCCCCGGCGACGAACACCATCCAGCCCGGCCGCTCGCGCAAGATGGACGACGGCTGGGAGACCCGGCGCCGGCGCGACCGGGGCAACGACTGGATCCATTACCACCTCGTCGAGGAGGCGGAGATCCGTGCCGTCGAGATCGACACCGCGTACCTGAAGGGCAACTCGGCCGGCTGGGCGCGCCTTTCGGCCCGGCTCACGGGCGGCGACTGGACCGAAGTGCTGCCCAGGACCCGCCTGCAGCCCGACACCAACCACCGCTTCGTGCTGCCGGAGGCCGTTCGGGCCGCCGAGGTCCGCATCGACATCTACCCGGACGGCGGCATCTCGCGGCTGCGCCTCTTCGGCTCGCTGACCGGGCCGGGTGCCGCACGGCTGACGGCCCGCCACGTCGAACTGGGCGGCTGAACCGGCCCGGCCGAGGACTGTCCGTATTCGGGCGATACCGTAGGGATGCGGGAGCCTGTCCTGGTTCCCGCGCATCCCCACAGGAGTCGCCATGATCTTCATCGCCGTCAAGTTCACCGTGCGCACCGCCGAGCGCGACAACTGGCTGCCGGCCGTCGAGGACTTCACCCTCGCCACCCGGCAGGAGCCCGGCAACGTGTTCTTCGACTGGTCCTACAGCGTCGAGAACCCGGACCAGTTCGTGCTGCTTGAGGCGTTCGCGTCCGCCGAAGCCGGCGCGGCCCACGTGCAGTCGGCGCACTTCGCCGCGGCGATGGACACGATGGCGGACCTGGTGGCGGAGGTGCCCGAGATCATCAACGTCGAGGTGCCGGGCGAGGGCTGGTCCCGCATGGCGGAGGTACAGCCGCGGTCGTAGGGCGAACGGGCGGTGCGCCGCCCCGGCTCAGAACTCCTCGTGCACCTCGGGGTCCCCGCCGAACCGCTCCTGCGGGCCGGCCGCGATACGCGCCAGCTCGTCGGGCGTCAGCTCGAACCCGAACAGATCGAGGTTCTCCCGCTGCCGGCCCGGATCGGCGGACTTCGGGATCGGCACGGCGCCCAGCTGGGTGTGCCAGCGCAGCACCACCTGGCCGGGCGTCACACCGTGCGCCCCGGCTGCGGCGGTGACCGCCGGGTCGGCCAGCAGGTCATGGCCGCGGCCCAGCGGGCTCCAGCTCTCCGTGACGATGCCCTTGGCGGCGTGCAGGGCCCGCAGCTCCTCCTGCGGCAGCCGCGGATGCATCTCGATCTGGTTGACGGCGGGCAGTACGCCCGTCTCCTCCTCCAGCCGTGCCAGATGCTCCGCGGTGAAGTTGGAGACCCCGATCGACCGCACGAGCCCGTCCTCGCGCAGCCGGATCAGCGCCCGCCACGTGTCGGCGTACAGATCGACACGCGGCAGCGGCCAGTGGATGAGGTACAGGTCCACGTAGTCGAGGCCGAGGTTGCGACGGGACTCCTCGAACGAGGCGAGGGTCTTCTCGTACCCCTGGTGGCGGCCCGGCACCTTGGTGGTGACGAAGACGTCCTCGCGCGGTACGCCGCTGCGGGCGATGCCGCGCCCCGTGCCGGTCTCGTTGCCGTAGTTCAGCGCGGTGTCCACGAGCCGGTAGCCACGCTCCAGCGCCCCGGCGACCGCTTCCTCGGCCGCGTCGTCGTCCAGCGGCCAGGTACCGAGTCCGACCGCGGGGATCGCGCGGCCGTCGTTGAGGGTGTGCGCCGGGGTCGCGGGCATGGTCGTCCCTTCTGTACGGATCACTGCCCCGCCAGCCTAAGGGCTGTCCCGCAATTCCTGGCGGGCGCGCGACGCCAGCTACGGCACCTCGCCGCGTTGTCGAAACGCCCGAATACATCCAGTATGCGGGCGCCTCTCCGCCTTGCGATGCACCGCATCTGACGCCGCGCGCTGATCCACCAGGAATTGCGGGACAGCCCTTAGGGTCTTTCGTCTGGATCAGGCCGGATCAGGCCGGACCCCGCGAGCCCGGCATGATCCGGACGAAAGACCCCAGGTTCTACGACGGTCCGCCCGGCCCCGCCTCGCGGTGGAGCCGGTTGATGACCTCGTCGACCCGGCCGCGCTCATAGCCGCGCCGGGCCAGGTCGAAGGCCACGACCCCGGCCGGCGGGGCGCCGGCGAGGAGCCGGGTGAGGTAGGCCTCGACCTGGTCGCGGTCGTAACCGCGCCGGGCGATACGGAGTCCGAACCGCTCGTACAGCGGACGGTCGTCCTTCTCACCCGGCACGGACACGAGGGCCTCCTCAGGGCGGGATCAGTTCCCCCACCCTGCCACGCTCAGGCCGCGTGGCCACCGTCCACGACCATTTCCGCACCGGTGACGAACGCCGCCTCGTCACTGGCCAAGTAGGCGACCATCGCGGCCACTTCACCGGTCGTCCCGAACCGGTCCAGTGCGTTGGCGGCCCGCTGCCCGGCGGCGAACGGGCCGTCGGCGGGGTTCATGTCGGTGTCGACCGCGCCTGCCTGGACCAGGTTGACCGTGATGCCGCGCGGGCCGAGCTCGCGGGCGAGCGGCTTGGTCAGTCCGGACAGTGCCGACTTGCTCATCGCGTAGAGCGTGGAGCCGGGGCCGCCCGCGTACCGGCTCAGGGCCGTACCGACCGAGATGATGCGGCCGCCCCGCTCCATGACACCGGCCGCCGCCCGGCAGGCCAGGAAGACCGCCCGGACGTTGACCGCGAGAACCCGGTCGACATCGGCGTCGGTGATGCCGTCGATCGGGCCGAGGACGCCGATGCCCGCGTTGTTGACGAGGATGTCGAGCCGCCCGAAGGTCTCCGCAGCCCGGTGCACCGCCCCGGGGACGGCCTCCGGGTCGGCCGAGTCCGCACGCAGGGCGACGGCGCGACGGCCGACCGCCTCGATCTTCCGTACGACCTCGTGGGCGGCCACCTCGTCCTGTACGTAGGTCAGCGCCACATCGGCGCCGTCCTGGGCGAGCCGCAGGGCGGTCGCGGCGCCGATGCCGCGGCTGCCGCCGGTGACGAGCGCGGTGCGGTTCGTGCTGACGTTGCTGTTCATGAGGGTTCCTGTCCCTTGCCGGTCGTGCTGACAGGAACCAGCAAAGTCTTTTCGCGGACCGGATACCGGCGGGAAACGGACGCCCACTCCGGTACGGCGGTGGCGGCCACCGATGAGTTCCGGCCGCCGGCGAGGTCGGAACAGGTGGAAGCACGATCGGCGGATGTTCCCGAAGGAGCAGGACCATGGCACAGCTGACGCTGACCACCTTTCTCACCCTCGACGGCGTCATGCAGGCGCCCGGCGGCCCCGAGGAGGACACGAGTGACGGGTTCACGTACGGCGGCTGGGTCGCGCCGTTCCTGGACGAGGGCATGGGAGCGTTCATGACCGAGGTGTTCGACCGTGCGGCGGCGTTCGTGCTGGGCCGGCACACGTACGACATCTTCGCGGCGTACTGGCCGGGCGTCACCGACCCCGGGGACCCGATCGCCTCCCGCCTCAACGCCCTGCCCAAGTACGTCGTCTCGACCACGCTGGAAAAGGCGGACTGGCAGAACAGCACGGTGATCTCCGCCGGTGTCGCCGAGGAGATCGCCCGGATCAAGGACCGTACGGAAGGCGGTGAGCTGCAGATCCACGGCAGCGGCCTGCTCGCCCGGTCCCTGATGGCGCACGACCTGATCGACGCGTACAACCTGCTGGTGTTCCCCGTCGTGCTCGGCCGCGGGCGGCGGCTGTTCCCGGACGGCGGACTGCCGACGGCCTTCGGACTGACCGGCTCCCGGACGACGCCCAACGGGATCACGATCCAGACCTACCGGCCCGCGGGACGGGCCGCCTTCGGCTCGGTCCCGGACGGCACCTGAGCGATCGGAGCGGTCAGGGGACTCGCCATCGAAGGAGGGCGCCGGGTAGCGTGATCGTTCCGCGTGCGAGCCAGTGAGGTCTCCACATCTGCCCTGTGGAGAACCAGGAGATCCGGGTGTCCTCCGTCACCGTGCCCGTCCTCGCCCCGCCGCGCCGTGCGTGGCTGACCGATCTGCCTGTCCTGCTCGTCGCCGTGGTGTGGGGCTCCAGCTATCTGGCCGCCAAGGGCATCACCACGACGCAGACCGTCATCGCCGTCCTCGTGCTGCGGTTCGCCGTCGTGCTGCCCGTCCTGGTGATCGCCGGATGGTCCCGGCTGCGGGCGCTGACCGCCGCCCAGTGGCGGGGTGCGGGGCTGCTGGGCCTCGTACTCAGCGGGATCTTCCTCGTGGAGACGTACGGCATCGTGCACACCTCGGCGACCAACGCCGGGCTCATCATCAGCCTCACCATGATCTTCACCCCGCTCGCCGAGGCCGCCGTGACGCGGAACCGGCCGACCGGGGCCTTCCTGGCGGCCGCCGGGCTCTCCGTCGCCGGAGTGGTCCTCCTGACCCAGGGCGGCGGATTCACCAGCCCCTCGGCGGGCGACCTGCTGATGCTCGTCGCCGCGCTCGCCCGTACCCTCCACGTGCTCCTGATGGCGCGCATCAAGTCCGTCCGGTCGGCGGACTCGCTGTCCCTCACGACGGTCCAGCTCGGCAGCGCGGTCGCCGTCTTCGCCCTGCTGGCCGCCGCCCCCGGCACGGGGGAGTCACCCTGGTCGGTCGCGGCCGGGTTCGGCGCCCGGGAATGGGGCGGACTGCTGTTCCTCTCGGTCTTCTGCACGCTCTTCGCGTTCTTCGTGCAGATGTGGTCCGTACGCCGCACCTCACCGTCCCGGGTCAGCCTGCTGCTCGGTACGGAACCGCTCTGGGCCGCCGCCGTCGGCATCGCGATCGGCGGCGAACGCCTCGGCGTCCTCGGGATCGCGGGCGCGGTGCTCGTGCTGGCCGGAACGGCGTGGGGGCGCCGCAGCGCGGACCCCGTCACCCCATGACCTCCGCCGGGTCACTCCTTGACCGAATCCGACGCGATCATGACGGCGACCCCCGCCACCACCAGCACGATGCAGACGAACAGCGAGTGGTCACCGAAGAACGGCAGCCGCCGCACCACGCTGAAGAACCTGAACCAGTCGAACCATTCGTGGAGCAGCCCGGCCGCACCCTGGACGAAGACCAGGAAGCCGACCGTCTCGCAGAGCTTCTTCATGGGGACGAGCCTGGCGGGCCGCGTACGGGCCCCGCGTCGGCCGGTGGTCTGCGCCGCCGGTCCGAAAGTCTCGCCTTCCACGACTTTGGTCGCTCCGCGGCCCGGAACGCCCGGAAGCCCCGCCCCGGCTGCGTAGCTTTGTCGATATGACGCGCACCGAATACCCCTGGCTGCTGCCCTCGGCGATGGCCGACCCCGAACTGCCGGGCGACCGGGGCAGCCGGACGCGCCGTACCGTGCGGGACTGGGTCGTCGACATCACGGCGTTCCTGTGTGCGGCGGGGATCGGCCTGGCGGCCGTCGCCGCGGTCGAGGCCGACGAGACCACCCCCGACGTCTTCGTCCTCATCGACTCGCTCGTCGGCGCCGCGGCCTGCTGCGCGCTGTGGGTCCGGCGTCGCTGGCCGGTCGGCCTCGCGGTCGCGCTGACACTCCTGTCCGTCGTCGAACCGGTCGCGGCGGGGGCCTGGCTGGTGGCGCTGTTCAGCGTGGCCGTGCACCGGCCGTTCCGCCCCGTGGCCTTCATCGGCGCGGGAGCCCTGCTGGTCGCCCCCGTACAGCCGTATCTGCGCCCGGACCCGTCCACCTCGTACGTCGCGTCCACCATCATCGGGGTACTGCTGGTCCTGCTCGTGCTCAGCTGGGGCATGGTCGTACGGTCCCGGCGCCAGCTGGTCGTCACCCTGCGCGAGCGCGCGAGGCGGGCCGAGTCCGAGGCCGGCCTGCGGGCCGAGCGGGCACAGCGGCTGGCCCGTGAGGACATCGCCCGCGAGATGCACGACGTCCTCGCCCACCGGCTGACCCTGCTCAGCGTCCACGCGGGCGCCCTGGAGTTCCGCCCCGACGCACCCACGGCCGAGGTCGCCCGCGCCGCCGGGGTCATCCGGGACAGCGCCCACGAGGCGCTCCAGGACCTCCGCGAGATCATCGGCGTCCTGCGCAGCCCTCGCGACGGGGAAGGCGACCGGCCGCAGCCCACCCTCGCCACCCTGGACGCCCTCGTCGCCGAGTCCCGGCTGGCCGGCACGAAGGTCACGCTCGACAACCGCATCGCCGACCCGGCCGCAGCCCCCGCCGCCACCGGCCGGACCGTCTACCGCATCGCCCAGGAGGGCCTGACCAACGCCCGCAAGCACGCGCCGGGCGCCGAGGTCACCGTCACGGTCGCCGGCGGACCCGGCCGGGGGATCACCGTCGAGGTGAGCAACCCGGCCCCCGTCGAACCGTTCGAGCAGGTACCGGGATCCGGCCAGGGCCTCATCGGTCTGACCGAGCGGGCCACCCTCGCCG
The DNA here is from genome assembly GCF_036195045.1 of Streptomyces sp. NBC_00236. NCBI lineage: Bacteria > Bacillati > Actinomycetota > Actinomycetes > Kitasatosporales > Streptomycetaceae > Streptomyces > Streptomyces sp. NBC_00236. The sequence goes on from NZ_CP108100.1 coordinate 7,007,794, forward strand.
GGGGCCGTCTCGACCACGGACCGGAACCTGACGGCGGGTTCGGGGTGCGTGCCTGGCTACCGTGGTCCTCATGACCACCCCGGCTCCCGCCTCCGCGCCCCGTCCCGTCCGGCTGCTGATCGTCGACGACGACCCGCTGGTCCGGGCGGGGCTCACCCTCATGCTGGGCGGCGCCGAGGACATCGACATCGTGGGGGAGGGGGCCGACGGCAGCGAGGCGGCCGAACTCGTGGACCGGCTCCGGCCGGACGTGGTCCTGATGGACATCCGGATGCCCGTCATGGACGGGCTGACCGCGACGGAGGCGCTGCGCAGCCGCCCCGACGCACCCGAGGTCGTCCTCCTGACGACGTTCCACGCCGACGAGCAGGTGCTCCGTGCCATTCGTGCCGGAGCCGCCGGCTTCGTCCTCAAGGACACCCCGCCCGCGCAGATCGTCGACTCCGTACGGCGGGTGGCGGCCGGCGACCCCGTTCTCTCGCCCGCGGTCACCCGGCAGTTGATGGCCCGTGCCACGGGCTTCGGCCAGGAGGAGCGGGCCGGCCGGGCCGAACGGGCCCGGCAGCGCATCGCGTTGCTGGCCGACCGCGAGCGTGAGGTGGCGGTCGCCGTCGGGCAGGGCCGTTCCAACGCCGAGATCGCCGCCGCCCTCTATCTCAGCGTGGCCACCGTGAAGACCCAGGTGTCCCGCATCCTCGCCAAGTTCGACTTCAACAACCGTGTCCAGATCGCGCTGCTGGTCCATGACGCGGGCCTGCTCGACGACGAGGGCGACAGCGGCCCGTCCTGACACGGAGCCGCGGAACAGCCACGGAACAGCCACGGAACAGCCTTCGGGACAGATGCACCCAGTTGGTGAGACAGAAGGGACCCGTCATGACCGGACTCGACCTGCCGACGGCACAGAAGGTACTCGACAGTCAGCCGTTCAGCGCGCTCGTCGGTGCGCGGATCACCGCGTTCGGCGACGGGGCGGCCACGCTGGAGATCGACAGCCGCGAGGAGTTGCGGCAGCAGAACGGATTCCTGCACGGCGGGGTGCTCGCCTACGCCGCCGACAACGCCCTCACCTTCGCCGCCGGCACGACGCTCGGCCCGGCGGTGCTGACCGGTGGCTTCTCCATCCAGTACCTCCGCCCCGCCACCGGCGTCTCGCTCGTCGCGCGCGCGGAGGTCGTCCACACCGGGCGCCGGCAGGCCGTGGCACGTTGCGATCTGTCCGTCGTGGGGCAGGACGGTACCGAAACACTCTGCGCCGTCGCCCAGGGCACCGTGCTGAGCGCCACCTCGTCCTGAAGGAGCCCCACGTGACCACCGAAGCCATAGTCGACCTCGGGGCGCTCGGCGAGCGGTTCACCCGCGATCCGTTCCCCGTGTACGCGGACTTACGGGCCCGCGGCCCCGTGCACCGGGTCCGGATCCCGGAGGGATCCCTCGCCTGGCTCGTCGTCGGGTACGAGGAGGGCCGGGCCGCGCTCGCGGACCAGCGGTTCTCCAAGGAGTGGCGCAATGCCTCGCCCTCCCTCGGTGCCGGCCAGGTCGCCTCGGGGATCTCCATGCTCAGCTCGGACGCGCCCGCCCACACCCGGCTGCGCAAACTGGTGGCCCGCGAGTTCACCTCCCGCCGGATGAGGCAACTCGTCCCACGCGTCCAGCAGATGACGGACGAACTGCTCGACACCATGCTGGCGCGCCCGGACCGCAGAACCGACCTGGTCGAGGCCCTGTCCTTCCCGCTGCCCATGTCCGTCATCTGCGAACTGCTCGGTGTGCCGTTCCTGGACCGCCAGGTCTTCCGTGAGTGGTCCAACACCGTGGTGTCCTCCCTCGACGCCGGGGTACGCCGCGACGCGACCGCCCAGATGTCCGGCTTCCTCGCCGGACTGCTCGACGACAAGCGGGAACAGCCCGGCGACGACCTGATGAGCGCACTGATCCACACGGCCGACGAGGAGGGCGACCGGCTCTCGGCCGGAGAACTCATGGGCATGGCCTGGCTGCTGCTCGTCGCCGGCCACGAGACCACGGTGAACCTGATCTCCAACGGGGTACTGGCCCTGCTCGCACACCCGGACCAACTGGCGTCACTCCGGGCCGACTTCGGTCTGATCGACAACGCGGTGGAGGAGATGCTCCGCTGGGCGGGCCCGGTCGAGACGCCCACGTACCGCTTCACCACCGAAGCGATCGACATCGGCGGCACGGTGATCCCGGGCGGCGGTGAGCTCGTCCTGGTCGCGATGTCCGACGCCAACCGCGACCCGGACCGCTACCCGGACGCCGACCGTTTCGACATCACCCGGGACGCCCGCGGGCACCTGGCCTTCGGTCACGGCATCCACTTCTGCCTGGGTGCGCCGCTGGCCCGCATCGAAGCGGCGGTGGCCATCAGGTCGCTGCTGGAGCGCTGCCCGGAGCTGGCGCTGGACGGGGACCCGGCGGAGCTGACCTGGCGTACGGGCATGCTCATCCGGGGGCCGGAGGGGCTGCCGGTCAGGTGGTGAGCGGCAGGCGGCGTGCCCGGGCCGGGCGGACGGGACCTCCGCGCGCCCCGGTCAGGCGGACGGGACCTCCGCGCGCCCGGGGTCAGGCGGACGGGATCTCCGTCAGCTCCACCGCGCGCCGCTCCCGCCGCGAGATCTCGCACGCCTCCGCGATCCGCAGGGCGCTCAGTGCCTCCCGGCCGTCGCACGGATTGGCCGTCTCACCGCGCACCAGGCGTACGAAGGCGTCGAGTTCGGCCTCGTACGCGGCGGCGAAGCGTTCCAGGAAGCCCGGCCAGGGATCGGCCGGGGCGCCGGGGCCGTCCGGTTCGGCGGAGGTGAGCGGGGTGCGGCCGTCGAGGCCGACCGCGATCTGGTCGGTCTCGCCCGCGAGTTCCATGCGGACGTCGTATCCCGCGCCGTTGCAGCGGGTCGACGTCGCGGTGACGAGGGTGCCGTCGTCGAGCGTCAGCAGCGCCGCCGCCGTGTCCACGTCGCCGGCCGCGCGGAACATCGGGGGCCCGGCGTCCGACCCGGTGGCGTACACCCGCGTCACCTCGCGGCCCGTCACCCAGCGCACCATGTCGAAGTCATGGATCAGACAGTCCCGGAACAGCCCGCCGGAGAGCGGCAGATACGCGGCGGGCGGCGGCGCGGGGTCGGAGGTGGCCGTCCGTACGGTGTGCAGCCTGCCGAGCGCACCGTCGCGCACCGCCGCGCGTGCCGCCCTGTATCCGGCGTCGAACCGGCGCATGAAGCCGAGCTGGAGCACGCTCTGCGTACGCTCCGCCTCGCGCAGCGCCCCGAGGGTGCCCGCCAGGTCGAGCGCGACGGGCTTCTCGCAGAAGGCGGGCAGTCCCGCGCGGGCGGCCCGGCCGATCAGCTCGGCGTGGGCGGAGGTGGCGGAGGCGATCACCACGGCGTCCACTCCGGCGTCGAACACCTCCGTCGCCGTGGCCACGGCGCGCGCTCCGGTCCGGCGGGCGACGGCGACCGCGCGGGCCGGCTCGGCGTCCGCCACCACCAGTGCCTCGACCGCGGGATGGCGGGCGAGGACGCCCGCGTGGAAGGAGCCGATCCGGCCGGTGCCGAGGAGTCCGATGCGCATGGTTCCAACGTGCCGTCCACCCGTGACGATGTCAATCGAATGTCCTGACAAATCGCGGGCGCCTTCGGCGGTTTGGCCGGTGGCGGCTCCGTCCGGTCACCGAGTGTGATGCTGTCCGGACAACAGGACGACCGTACTACCGGAGTTGCGGACGTGCGGGTTAGGCTCCCGACGTGCCGAAATCCACCGCCGACGCGACCGCCCTCGACCTGGGCGTGGACCGCTCCAGCCCCGTCCCGCTCTACTACCAGCTCGCCCAGCAGCTGGAGGCGGCGATCGCGGACGGCAGGCTCGCCGCCGGCGGACTCCTCGGCAACGAGATCGAGCTTGCCGCGCGGCTCGGGCTGTCCCGGCCCACCGTCCGTCAGGCCATCCAGTCGCTCGTCGACAAGGGCCTGCTGGTCCGCCGCCGCGGCGTCGGCACCCAGGTGCTGCACAGCAAGGTCAGGCGCCCCCTCGAACTCAGCAGCCTGTACGACGACCTGGAAGCCGCCGGCCGGCACCCCTCGACCACCGTCCTGGCCAACGACCTGCGGCCCGCGACGGCAGCCGTCGCCGCGGCCCTGGGCGTCACTGCGGGCGCCGAGGTGCAGTACATCGAGCGCCTCCGCGCGGCGGACGGCGAACCCCTCGCCCTCCTGCGCAACCACCTGCCCGTCGGACTCCTCGACCTCTCCGGCGAACGGCCGGCCGCCACCGGCCTCTACCGGATGATGCGCGGCGCGGGCATCACCCTGCACAGCGCCCGCCAGACCGTCGGCGCCCGCCTCGCCACCGCGGACGAGGCCGGCCCGCTCGGCGAGAGCGAGGGCGCCGCCCTGCTCACGATGGAGCGCACCACCTACGACGACACCGGCAGAGCGGTCGAATTCGCCTCCCACCTCTACCGCGCCACGCGCTACGCCTTCGATTTCCAGCTCCTCGTACGGTGACACGGGGCCCCGGCTCTCGTACGGTGTCACAGGCTTCTCGGCTACCCGTACGGTGACGACGGCCGCACCCGGCCGCTCCGCCCCCGTACACGCCCCGTCCGACACACGCGCCGCGCCCCTGCCGGGCGGGCGCGGCCCGGGCTCGGGGATACTTGCCCAGCCGGGCCGGGACCGTATGGCCCCGGCTCCACCAGCAGCACAGCGAGCAGCACAAGAAGGGCACGGCGTCGTGGCAAGGGTTCGGACAGGGGTACGTGCGATGGGCGCCGTGCTTGCGGCGGTGCTCGGGGCCTCCCTCATGGGATGCAGCAGCACCGGCGGCAAGCGGGCGGAGGAACGGGCGGAGCAGGCCGCCGCCGAGGGCCGGTCCGCGGTGAACACGCCCCGTTGGACCTTCGCCATGGTCACCCACTCGGGCGACGGCGACACCTTCTGGGACATCGTCCAGAAGGGCGCCGACATGGCGGCCAAGAAGGACAACATCAACTTCCTGTACTCGCACAACGACGAGGCGCAGCAGCAGGCCCAGCTCGTCCAGGCCGCCATCGACAAGAAGGTCGACGGGCTGATCGTCACGCTCGCCAAGCCCGATGCCATGAAGGCCGTCGTGGCCAAAGCCGTCAAGGCCGGCATCCCGGTCATCACGGTGAACTCGGGCTCCGCCGAGTCGAAGGCGTACGGCGCGCTCACCCACATCGGCCAGGACGAGTCGATCGCCGGCGAGGCCGTCGGTGACGAGCTCAACGCACGAGGCCGCAAGAAGGCCCTGTGCATCCTCCACGAGCAGGGCAACGTCGGCCACGAGCAGCGCTGCGCCGGCGCGAAGAAGACCTTCGACGGCCAGATGCAGAACCTCTACGTCGAGGGCACCAACATGCCCGACGTCCAGGCCTCCATCGAGGCGAAGCTCCAGGCCGACAAGGACATCGACGCGGTCGTCACCCTGGGCGCCCCCTTCGCGGACGCCGCCGTCCAGGCGAAGAAGACCGCAGGCAGCAAGGCCGAGATCGACACCTTCGACCTGAACGCCAAGGTCGCCGCCGAGCTCCAGGCCAAGACCCTCGGCTTCGCCGTCGACCAGCAGCCCTACCTCCAGGGGTACGAGGCCGTCGACCTGCTCTGGCTCTACCGCTACAACCGCAACGTGCTCGGCGGCGGCCGCCCGGTCCTGACCGGCCCGCAGGTCATCACCTCGGACGACGCCGCGCAGCTCGCCGAGTACGCGGACCGGGGAACCCGATGAGCGCGGGGCCCGGCACGTCCTCCGCCGTGGCGGACGAGCGGCTGGTGCGCGTCTCACCGCTGCGCAGGCTGCTCGGCCGCCCGGAGCTCGGCTCGGTGGTCGGCGCGCTGGCCGTCTTCCTCTTCTTCGCGATCGTCGCCGACAGTTTCCTGCGCGCCACCAGCTTCGGCACGGTGCTCTACGCGGCCTCCACCATCGGCATCATGGCGGCGCCGGTGGCGCTGCTGATGATCGGCGGCGAGTTCGACCTCTCCGCGGGCGTGATGGTCACCAGCTCCGCACTGATCTCGTCGATGTTCAGCTACCAGATGACGGCCAACGTCTGGGTCGGCGTCTTCGTGTCCCTGCTGGTCACGCTGGCCATCGGTGCTTTCAACGGCTTCATGCTGACGCGGACGAAACTGCCGAGCTTCATCATCACGCTCGGCACGTTCCTGATGCTGACCGGCCTCAACCTGGGATTCACCAAGCTGATCAGCGGGACCGTCTCGACGAAGACCATCGGCAACATGGAGGGCTTCGACTCGGCCCGCAAGGTCTTCGCCTCGCACTGGACGGTCGGCGGCGTCGAGCTGAAGGTGACCATCCTGTGGTGGGCCGTCCTCGTCGCCATCGCCACCTGGATCCTCATCCGCACCCGCTTCGGCAACTGGATCTTCGCCGTCGGCGGCGAGGCCGACGCGGCCCGCGCGGTCGGCGTCCCCGTGATCCGGACCAAGATCGGCCTCTACCTCGGGGTGGCCTTCGCGGCCTGGGTCTCCGGACAGCACCTGCTGTTCAGCTACGACGTGGTGCAGTCCGGCGAGGGCGTCGGCAACGAGCTGATCTACATCATCGCGGCCGTCATCGGCGGCTGTCTGATCACCGGCGGATACGGCTCCGCGATCGGCTCGGCGGTCGGTGCCTTCATCTTCGGCATGACCAGCAAGGGCATCGTGTACGCGGAGTGGAACCCGGACTGGTTCAAGTTCTTCCTCGGAGCCATGCTGCTCCTGGCCACCCTGCTCAACGCATGGGTACGCAAGCGCGCGGAGGCGACGAAATGACGGCCCCCAAGGAATCGAGCGGGCCCACGGACACCGGCCGGCGGGCACTGGTCGAGCTGGACCACGTCAGCAAGTTCTACGGCAACATCAAGGCACTCCAGGACGTCTCGCTGGAGGTTCACGCGGGCGAGATCTCCTGTGTCCTCGGGGACAACGGCGCCGGCAAGTCCACCCTGATCAAGATCATCGCAGGGCTGCACCGGCACGACGCGGGCACCTTCCTGATCGATGGCGAGGAGACCACGCTCGCCAACCCGCGTGACGCCCTGGACCGGGGCATCGCCACGGTCTACCAGGACCTCGCCGTCGTCCCCCTGATGCCGGTCTGGCGCAACTTCTTCCTCGGCTCCGAGCCGACGAAGGGCACCGGGCCGTTCAAGAGTCTGGATGTGCGGCTGATGCGGCAGACGACGCGTTCCGCGCTGCTGCGGATGGGCATCGACCTGCGCGACGTCGACCAGCCCATCGGCACGCTGTCCGGCGGCGAGCGCCAGTGCGTCGCCATCGCGCGGGCCGTCCACTTCGGTGCCAAGGTCCTCGTCCTGGACGAACCGACCGCGGCGCTCGGCGTCAAGCAGTCCGGGGTGGTGCTCAAGTACGTCGCCGCCGCCCGGGACGCGGGACTCGGCGTGGTCCTCATCACGCACAACCCGCACCACGCCTACCTCGTCGGTGACCGCTTCGTGCTGCTCAAGCGGGGCGCCATGGCGGGCAGCCACACCAAGGCCGGCGTCACGCTGGACGAGCTGACCCGCCAGATGGCGGGCGGCAGCGAGCTGGAGGAGCTCAGCCACGAGCTGGAGCGCGCCCCCGGGCCCGGGCCGCTGGGCGGCCCCCGGGATTAGGGTCCCTCGTTCGGACCGGGCCGGACCCCGCGAGTCCGGCCCGGTCCGCACGAGCGACCCCAGGACGGCACCTCGGGGTGACCGCGTCCACAACCCCTGCCCGGCGCCCGACGGGACCGGTGTCCGGCCCGCCGGGTTCCGGGCGGCAGGCAGGTCGACGTACGGACCGGGACCGGCAATGGCAGAATCGACACCGGTGGGCACCGTCCACCGCCGGGAGCACGACGAACCGGCCCCCCAGACCCCGCAGGGACGATGAGCACGTACCGCGACTTCACGCACCGCGGCTCCGCCCGCGCCACCGTCCTGCGGACCGTCGGCACCAGGGAGCGGCGCTCGCACCTCACCGCGCCGCGGGTGCCCACGGTCGGCATCGACATCGGGGGGACGAAGGTGATGGCCGGCGTCGTCGACGCCGACGGCAACATCCTGGAGACCCTGCGCACCGAGACGCCCGACAAGTCCAAGAGCCCCAAGGTCGTCGAGGACACCATCGTCGAGCTCGTGCTGGACCTCTCGGACCGCCACGACGTCCACGCGGTGGGCATCGGCGCAGCCGGCTGGGTCGACGCGGACCGCTCCAAGGTCCTGTTCGCCCCGCACCTGGCCTGGCGTGACGAGCCCCTGCGCGATGCCATCGCCTCCCGGCTCGTCGTCCCCGTCATGGTCGACAACGACGCCAACACCGCCGCCTGGGCCGAGTGGCGCTTCGGCGCCGGCCGCGGCGAGGACCACCTCGTCATGATCACGCTCGGCACCGGCATCGGCGGCGCGATCCTGGAGGACGGCCAGGTCAAGCGCGGCAAGTACGGCGTCGCCGGTGAGTTCGGCCACATGCAGGTGGTGCCCGGCGGCCACCGCTGCCCCTGCGGAAACCGCGGCTGCTGGGAGCAGTACAGCTCCGGGAACGCACTCGTCCGGGAGGCCAGGGAACTGGCCGCGGCGGACTCCCCGGTCGCCCACGGACTCATCGAGCGGGTCAAGGGCAACATCCCCGACATCACGGGACCGCTCATCACCGAACTGGCCCGCGAGGGCGATGCGATGTGCATCGAGCTCCTCCAGGACATCGGTCAGTGGCTCGGCGTCGGCATCGCCAATCTGGCCGCCGCGCTCGACCCCTCCTGCTTCGTCATCGGAGGCGGTGTCAGCGCCGCCGACGACCTCCTGATCGGACCGGCCAGGGACGCCTTCAAACGCCACCTCACCGGCCGCGGCTACCGGCCCGAGGCCCGGATCGCGAAGGCGCAGCTCGGCCCCGAGGCAGGTATGGTCGGCGCGGCCGACCTCGCGCGACTGGTGGCCCGCCGCTTCCGGCGGACCAACCGCCGGCGCGTCGAGCGGTACGAGCGGTACGCCCAGATCTACGACCAGGCCGCCAGCACCATCCGTAACACGCGTAACACCCGCACTTCCTAGGGATCCCCGCACCCATGACCGCAGCCGAGCACCCCGTCGTGCCGCGTCAGTCCCCGCCGCCCGGCGAGGACCCGACGCCGGAAGACCGGCGCCGGACCATCCGCCGGCGCCTGATCACGGCGACCATCATCGTGCTGCTCATCGGCATCCCGGCCGGCTATCTGCTGATCTCCGCGGGCCAGAGCCGCCGCTCCGGCCAGGACAAGGCCGCCGAGGCGGCGGCTCAGGGGCTCCGCGGGGGCTGGCCGTCACGGATGCTCCGCCGCATCTTCGAGGTGCCGATCCCCAAGGACGCCGTGGAGGTCCAGTACTACGAGACCAACAACTGGAAGGCCAGCCGGATGTACGTGCAGTTCCGCACGACGTCCAACGGCCTGGACCGGTTCCTGACCCAGGTGGGCACGGGCCGGGCCGCCCTGGAGAGCGGCAAGCTCACCGTCGGCGAGCGCGACATGAAGATCGCGGGCTGGTACTTCAACGGCGGCCCGTCGTGGGCGGGCACCACGCACACCAACAAGGACCCGCGCCCCACGCAGGACATCACCGTCAACATGACCGACCCGGCGGCACCGGTCGTCTACGTCGTCTCCGCGGCGACCCCCTGAGCGCGGCACGGGACCGGCACGGCATCCGCCGGCCGTGATCAGAAGTCGACGGGCTCGCGGATCAGCGGGCAGGTCATGCAGTGGCCGCCACCACGCCCACGGCCGAGTTCCGCGCCGACGATCGTGATGACCTCGACGCCCGCCTTGCGCAGCAGCGCGTTGGTCTGGGTGTTGCGGTCATAGGTGAAGACGACGCCGGGCCGCAGCGCGACGGCGTTGTTGCCGCTGTCCCACTGCTGCCGCTCGGAGGCGTACACATCGCCGCCCGTCTCGACCACCCGCAGCCCGGGCAGACCGAGCCCCTTGGCGACGACGTCGACGAACGGTGCCGAGCCCTCATCGATGATCTCCACCCCCGCGCCCTTGTCGCCCGGGCGCAGCGAGAAGGTGTGCACCGCGTCCATGATCTTGGGGTAGAGGGTCACGATGTCCCGGTCGGCGAAGGTGAAGACCGTGTCGAGATGCATGGCGGAGCGGAGCCTGGGCATTCCGGCGACGATGACCTGCTCGGCCGCCCCGTTCCGGAACAGGGAGGCGGCGACCTGGGTGATGGCCTGGCGGGAGGTGCGTTCGCTCATGCCCATCAGGACGACCCCGTTGCCGACGGGCATGATGTCTCCGCCTTCGAACGTGGCCTGGCCCCAGTCCTGTTCGGGATCGCCCCACCACACCACGCTGTCCCTGAAGTCGGGGTGGAAGGTGTAGACCGCCTTCATCAGCAGGGTCTCGCCGTGCCGGGCGGGCCAGTAGAGCGGGTTCAGCGTCACACCGCCGTAGAGCCAGCAGGTGGTGTCACGGGTGTACAGGGTGTTGGGGAGCGGGGGCATGAGGTACTCCCGCGCCCCGGTCGCCTCGCGGGCGAGCGCCACGTAGCCGGAGCGGAAGCCGGCCGGCAGGTCGGCGGTCGACAGCCCGCCGATGAGGTACTCCGCCAGCTGCCGGGAGTCCAGCGAGTCCAGGAAGGCGCGCGTGTCGTCGATGAGCCCGAGGCCGACCTCGTTGGCGACGATCTTGCGGTCCAGGAGCCAGCTCCTGGCCTCGGGGATGTCCATGGTCCGGGCGAGCAGCTCGTGCAGTTCGACGACCTCGACCCCGTGACCGGTCAGCTGGTCGACGAAGTCCGCGTGATCGCGCTGAGCGTTCTCCACCCACATGACGTCGTCGAAGAGCAGGTCGTCGGAGTTGGTCGGGGTGAGCCGGCGGTGGGCGAGGCCGGGCGCGCACACCAGCACCTTGCGGAGCCTGCCGACCTCGGAGTGAACGCCGAGGGCCGGTCCGGGAGTGGGATCTGAACTCATCGCAGTGCGCCTTTCGATCGGGTACGGCACGGGTCGGGTACGGGTCACAGTTCGATCCAGCCCACGGCCAGGGCGATCACGCCCATCACGGCACCGGCGACCGAGACGGCGCAGATGAGGGCCTCACGGGGAGAGAACAGCCGTCGGTTCTGCTCGCGCCGGGCCTTGATGAACAGGAACGTCGCGGGGGCGTAGAGGATGAAGGAGACGAGGACGAACTTCAGCCCGGCCGCGTACAGCAGGAAGGCCGTGTACACCGTGGCGACGACGGCGACCACGACCTCGGGGCGGGTACTCCGCCCGGAGGTCTCCGCCCGTTCGCGTCCGAAGCAGATCTTCACGGCGAACGCGGCGGCGAGCAGGAACGGGATCAGGCTCAGGGCACTGGTCAGGTCGAGCGCGAAGTTGAACGCGTCGTCGGAGAACATCGTGACGACCAGGACGACCTGACTGAGGGCGGTCGTCATGAGCAGGGCGGGGACCGGCACGTCCTCGGAGGTGGCGCGGCCCAGGAACCGGGGCATGTCCTTGTCCTTGGCGGCGACGAAGAGCACTTCCGCGGCCATCAGCGTCCAGGCGAGATACGCGCCGAGCACGGAGACGATGAGTCCGACGCTGACGAACACCTTGCCCCAGGTGCCGACGGCGTGTTCCAGCACACCGGCCATGGACGGCTGGCGCAGCTCGGCGATCTCGGCCATCGGCATGATGCCGTACGAGACGATGGTGACGGAGGCGAAGACCGCGAAGACGCTGAGGAAGCCGAGAATCGTGGCCCTGCCGACGTCCTCCCGCCGTTTGGCGTGCCGGGAGTAGACGCTGGCGCCCTCGACGCCGAGGAAGACGAAGACCGTGGCCAGCATCGTCCCGCGGACCTGGTTGAACAGTGAGCCCGCGTAGTCGGCCCCGCCCCAGTTGTCCACGAACACATCCGTGTCGAGGTAGAACAGCGCGAGGACGACGAACACCAGGATCGGCACGACCTTGGCCACGGTGACGATTCTGTTGATCGCCGCCGCCTCCTTGACGCCGCGCCTGATCAGCAGGAAGAACGCCCACAGCCCGACCGAGGAGAGGACGACGGCGAGGAACGTGTCGCCGTCACCGAGCGCGGGCCAGATCGCGCCGATCGTCGACATGATCAGTACCCAGTACGTGACGTTGCCGACGCAGGCGCTCGCCCAGTAGCCGAACGCGGAGAAGAACCCGAGGTACTCGCCGAACCCGGCCTTGGCGTACGCGTACACCCCGGCGTCCAGGTCGGGCCTCCGCACGGCGAGCGTCTGGAAGACGAAGGCGAGCATCAGCATGCCCGTGCCCGCGATCGCCCAGGCGATCAACGCCCCGGCCACTCCGGTCTCCTGGGCGAAGCGGCGCGGCAGCGAGAAGACCCCGGCCCCGACCATCGAGCCGACCACCATCGCGGTCAGCGTCACCAGGGTCAGCTTGGCCGCGGGCCGGTCACCGGAGGTGGCGGCCGGCGTGCTGGTCTCTGCGTTGCTCATGACTTCCCTCGTCTGTACGCCGGAGGAGCTGTAGGCCGCGAAGGGGCCCGCGCCCGCTCGTCGTTCGGTAACCCCCGTTCAAAGGCCGAGTGAACTCCCATGCCCCATGATCCCGTCGAAACGGAAATATAGTGCAATACGGTACGTATCGCGTCGAACGGCCGCCGCGAATGGCCGCCGTGACCTGCCGCCGGGAATGGCCCGGTGTGCCTCACGGGCTGCACACCGGCCGTATCGGTCACCGGACCGGCTGGACCGCCACCGTACGAGCCCTGGCCACCCGCTACGCTCACCGCCGGACCGATGGGGACTACCTCAGGGTGCCGGTCCGCAGCGACCGATGCGGACCGGACGCCCGGCCGGGAACAGCAGGCCCGTCCGGAACGGTTGCAACGAGCGGGGGACCGGCGTCGCACGGGTGGGGAGACACGGGGGCCGCAAGGTCGTCCGCTCCGCCGGGACGCCCCCCGGATCGCGGTACCCGCCGCACACTCGTACCGATACGCACTTTCTGCAGAAGGACTCCTTCATGACTGACCGGCCTTTGACGCTCATGGCAGTGCACGCACACCCCGACGACGAGGCCACCGGAACGGGAGGAGTCCTCGCGCGGTATGCGGCGGAAGGCATCCGCACCGTTCTTGTGACCTGTACCGACGGCAGTTGCGGCGACGGGAAAGGAGGCGCCAAGCCTGGCGACCCCGGACACGATCCGGCGGCCGTCGCCCTGATGCGCCGACAGGAACTCGAGGCGAGCTGTGAGGTGTTGAACATCAGCGATCTTGAGATGCTGGACTACGCCGACTCCGGAATGATGGGCTGGCCGAGCAACGACGCCCCCGGCTCCTTCTGGCGGACCCCCGTGGAGGAAGGCGCCGCCCGGCTCGCGGAGCTCATGCGCCACTACCGGCCCGATGTGGTCGTCACCTATGACGAGAACGGCTTCTACGGTCACCCCGATCACATCCAGGCCAACCGCATCACGACGGCGGCGCTGGAGATGACCGGGCTGACACCGAAGGTGTACTGGACGACGATGCCCCGCTCGGGGATGCAGCGGTTCGGCGAGATCATGCGCGAGTTCCACGAGGACATGCCGGAGCCGGACCCCGCCGAGGCCGCCGCGATGGCCGAGATCGGCCTTCCCGACGACGAGATCACCACTTGGGTGGACACCACCGCGTTCAGCGGTCAGAAGTTCGACGCCCTGGCCGCGCACGCCAGCCAGGGCGAGAACATCTTCTTCCTCAAGATGGGCAAGGAGAGGTTCGGCGAGTTCATGGGCATGGAGACCTTCGTGCGCGTCAAGGACACCACGGACGCTCCCGTACCCGAGAACGATCTCTTCGCCGGACTGCGCTGACCCGCCCGCCCGATGTTCGCCCGTCCGGGGCCGGGAACGAGGCGCTGTGACGCGGGATCCGTCACGGCCCTTGCCCGCGGCGGTCCGGGTCACGTCCTGTCGGCTCGCGGCGCAATCGGTCCTGACAGGCTGTCGGAACCGGCCCGAGGGGGTGACCGGCTGCGCCGTGGCGGGGCCGGCCGGTAGCCGAACGCCGCACCGGCACGCAGGCCCGGCCCTGCGGGGCCGGCCGGTGCGGTCCCCGGACCGCACCGGTCAGCAGAACGGCCGGGCCCAGGAACCGGCAGGCAACCCCACCGAGCAGGAGTGACGCCATGGGATTCGACAACCACCGCGTGGTCATCACGGCCGCCGGCCGTGACTTCGGCCGTACCCTGGCCATCCGTCTCGCGGATCTCGGGGCCGAGGTCTTCCTCTCCGCCCGGACCCTCGCCGCGGCGGAGCGGGTGCGCGACGAGGTGCGCGAACGGGGGCACCAGCGGGTCCATGCCTTCGCCTGCGACTTGACGGACCCCGCATCGATCCGGGACTTCGCTGCCGAGGTCGCCCGGCGTACTGATCACATCGACGTGCTGATCAACAACGGTTCGCGCTACCTCGAAGGCCCGGACCTGGAATCCGCCTCCGACGCCGACATCGCGGAAACGATCGCGTCCGGCGCCACGGGAACCGTTCTCACGGTGAAGAACTTCCTCCCGCTCCTGCTCAACTCGGACAAGCCGGACGTGGTGACCATGGTCTCCGCCTGCGGGGCGGCGGGCCATCAGCGCTCGGAGGCGCACGACGCCTTCTACGCGGCCAAGAGCGCCCAGGCGGGGTTCGCCGAGATCCTCTCCAAGCGCCTGCGGCCCCAGGGGGTACGGGTGATCTCCCTCTACCCGCCCGACTTCGCCAACCCTGACCCGCTCTCCGAGGCATGGGAGACCACGCCGCGCGAGGCCCAGGACGACCTCACCGCGCAGTCACTCGTGGAGTGCATCCTCTTCGCCGTCGCCCAGCCCCGGGACTGCTTCATCAAGGCGTTCCACTTCGAACAGGTCTGACCGTCGACGACCGCGCTCATACGGGAGGCTCGGAAGACCGCTGCGGTGAGCGGAGTACGAGAAGGGTGATCTCGCTGGGGGCGAAGACACGGAAGGGCGGGCCCCAGAAGCCGGTGCCGCGGCTGGTGTAGAGGAGGGTGCGGGTGCCGTGGCGGCTGAGGCCGGCGAGGGCGGGCTGGTCGATGCGGACCAGGTGGTGGAAGGGCCAGATCTGTCCGCCGTGGGTGTGACCCGAGAGCTGGAGGTCGACGCCGCCCGCCGCGGCCCGGTCGACGAACTTGGGCTGGTGGGCCAGGAGCAGGACGGGCAGGTCGGGGTCGGCGCCTTCCAGGGCTCCGGCGAGGTGGGCACGGTGACCGGCCAGGCCGGAGGACTCGGCGGTGACGTCGTCCACGCCGGCGACCACCAGGGTGTCGCCGCCGCGTTCGAGCAGCAGATGACGGTTGCGCAGCGGCTCCCAGCCCAGCTCGTCCATCAGGTCGACCCAGCCCTGGGCCTCGCTGTAGTACTCGTGGTTGCCGGTGACGTAGACCCGGGCCCGGGTGGCCTGCACGGTGCCGAGCGGAACGGCCTGGGCTCGGCGGCGTTCGGCGGTGCCGTCCGCGATGTCGCCGGTGTGGCAGACCAGGTCGGCCTCCAGGCTGTTGACCTTCGCGCAGACCCGCTCCGACCAGCGTGCGCGGTCGAGCGGACCGTAGTGGGTGTCGGTGATGAGGGCGACGCGCGTGCCGTCCAAACCGGCCCCCAGGCGCGGGAGTTCCACGTCGAGCTCGCGGACCCGTGGCACCCGACGGGCCTCGGCGTACCCCCAGGCGAGCAGCACGGCGGCTGTGCCGAGCACCGCCCAGGTGACGATCCTGGCCCGGTTCTGGCCGTCGCCCACGCCCGCCACGGTCAGGGCGGTACGCAGCAGGACGCCGAGCAGCACGGACCAGGTGAACAGGACCCAGCCTGCCCCGAGGAGGGTGTCTCCGATGATCGCCGCCCAGTCCTGCTGTCGCCGGCCATGACCGCGCGCCATCGCGAGCGGCATGGCGACCAGACCGAGGACGAACAGGGCCGTGCCTCCCAGCGCCACGGGGAGCGGCCAGTGCTGGCCGGCGTGCAGCAGCACCCAGCAGGGCACCGCCCACAGCAGGACGGGGGCGATCAAAGGGATGTAGCGCATCAGGCGGCGCAGTCGACTCTGCTGGGTCGTGTGCGCCGAACCGTCCGCTGATCGGGCTTCGCTGGTGTCGGTCACGCTTTCCATCCTCGGGTATCCGGACTGCCGGCGCGCACTGTACCCGGTCGTTCCGGGCACGGCTCCCTCGTGCGGTGAGGGCAGACGCCGTAGTCCGCAGGACTCGGCGGACGTTGATCCCGGCCCGCGCGAACACCGGCCTGTCGGGGGCCGCAGGAGAGCGGGACGGACTCCCGTGCAGCCGTAATTCCGTTGCCGGAACACCGGCCGCTTCGATCGAATGCCTCCATGACTCATGGCAGCCCCGGGGACCATCTGGAACAGAACCGACGGTACTGGGACGAGCAGGCGGCCGCCTGGCACGGGCCGTTGGCCCGCGACCACTGGGCGCAGGAAGAGCCACGCTGGGGATTGTGGGCCACTCCCGAGTCCCAGGTCTCCCTGCTTCCGGACGGCCTGGCCGGGATGCGCGCCATCGAACTCGGCTGTGGGACCGCCTATGTGTCGGCCTGGCTCGCCCGAGGAGGAGCGCTCCCGGTCGGGATCGACGTCTCCGAGCAGCAGCTCGCCACCGCGCGCGCGATGCAGACGGAGTTCGGCATCGACTTCCCCCTCCTCCTGGGCAATGCCGAGACGGTGCCCTGCGCGGACAACACGTTCGACCTGGCCATCAGCGAGTACGGCGCCTCGTTGTGGTGTGACCCGTACCAATGGATCCCGGAGGCGGCCCGGCTGCTGGTGCCCGGAGGCCAACTGGTCTTCATGCGGTACTCGGCGCTGTTCGCGCTGTGCGTACCGTCCGAAGGGCCGGCGTCGACCACGCTGCTTCGCCGCCAGTTCGGGCTGACCCGGCTGGACTCGGGGAATCACGTGCAGTTCATCCTGCCGCACGGGGAGATGATCCGTCTCCTGCGGTCCTGCGGCTTCGTCGTTGAGGACCTGATCGAGGTTCAGGCGCCCCGGCCGGCGCACAGGGACTACGCCGAAGTTCCCGCGGACTGGGCCCGGCAATGGCCGAGCGAAGAGATCTGGAAGGCCCGCCTGGAAGGCTGAGAGCACCTCAGGCGTTGCTCGGGCCGGTGCGTTCGGTGCGTTCGGTGCGTTCGGTGCGTTCGGTGCGTTCGGTGCGTCCGGTGCGTTCGGTGCGTTCGGTGAGTCAGGTGCGTTCGGTGAGTCCGGTGCGTTCGGTGAGTCCGGTGCGTCCCGTGCCTTGCCGATGGTCCGCGGTGACTTCCTCCGCCGCCTTGCGGCTGCACGCGCCGGACCCCGCTCCCTGATCCGGCCCGCTCCGAACGAAAGGCTCCGGCCGTCGGGTTACTGGCGTCGCCGGCCGCGTCAGGACGGCGGGCACGGCCCGGCTGCCCCTTTCGCGGCGCGGGTCCGTGCGACGAAGCGGAGGGAGCCGGCCTCATTGTCACAGGCGGCGCCTAGAGTCTCTCCCACTCGTCACGGTGCGTTGCCGTCGGCGGGTTTCATCAGCGTGCCGCCGGTTCGGCGGCTGTCCGGAACGACGGGGAGAACAGCGCATGGGGTGGGTTCAGGCGGGTGACTACGAAGTCGCTCTGGAGGCGGGCAAGGTGGTCTGCCGCAACGGGAAGGGCCGGCGGCTGAAGTCCGTCCCGGCCAAGTTGAAGGACGACCCGGCCGTAGTCGGGCTCCGGCAGTTGACCGAGTGGCTGGATCGGCACGCACACCGGTGTCTGACCGACGTCGAGCAGTGGATGGTGCGTTCACTGCCCGTCCCCACGGCCGTGCTCGCCCGGGTCTGGCCCGACCCGTCCTGGCAGGCGGCCCTGCGGGACGTCGTGGTCACCGGTGCGGACGGCGGGGTCGCCGGATTCCTGCGCGATGTCGACCCCGACCGCGGCCTCGGCCTGGTCGACCTGGACGGCGACACGGTCCGCATCACTCCGGACGTCGTCAGCGTGCCCCACCCCGTCCTCCTCGACGACCTCGACGACCTGCGGGACTTCGCGGTCGAGCTGGGGGTGCGCCAGAACGTGGAGCAGTTGTTCCGCGAGGTGTGGCGCCGCCCGCCGGGCCTGGCTGCGGACACCACCTCCGTGGACACCTACGCCGGCGGGGTGTTCAAGGAACTGCGCTTCCTGCACGGCCGTGTCACGCAGCTCGGGTACCGGACACGCGGCGGATACGCGGTCTGCCCGGTCGTCGAGGACGGCGCCACCGCCGAGGCACGCATCTGGATCGGCGAGCACGACGGATACGACGAGTACGGCACGGAGACGGGCCCTCTGGGCTGGACCGACCCTTCGGGGCGCTCGCTGACGGCCGCCGAGGTCGGCCCCGTCACGTGGTCCGAGGGCATGCGCATGGCGGCGGCGCTCTACGCCGGCCGCGACGTGGAGGACGAGGAGCGGGCGGCATGAGCACCACGACGACGAACACCAACGAGAACACGACGGCAGCCGGCGCAGCGTTCCTGCCCGCCCAGGACCGGGGAGAGACCACTGCCGCCCTCGCCGACGGGGTCCGCGCGGCGGCTCTGCTGGACGCGGGCGCGATCCTCCCGGCCTCCACCACCGACCGGGACGACGCAGACGCGCTGACCGCCCGCACCTACACCCACACCGCCCTCGGCGACCGCCCCGTGGTCCGGCTCGTGCCCGGCACCCTCGGCGAAGCCGAGGATCTGGCCCTGGAGTTCCTCGGGCTGGCCCGGACCGCCGAGGCCCCCGTCGTGGGCCAGGTGCGCCGCGAGACACTGGGCTTCCCGGCCTGGGCGCTGGTCAACGACCCGGCCAACGGGCACCACGCCCTGGCCCTGGTCAAGGACATCGAGCGGCTGGGCCGGCAGGCCAAGACCCGTGCCGGAGCGGCCAAGGAGGGCTTCGACGCACTCGGCACCCGGCTCGGCCGGGCCGTGCCCCACTTCCTGCCCACCTACTACGAGCAGGTGGCACGTCTCTTCCTCCAGGCGGAGAACACCAGCTACGCCGCCACCTTCTTCGGCAAGGCCCGCGAGGCCGAGCGGGTGCACGGGCTGGCAGTGGACGAGGACCGGCAGCGGGCCGTCTTCCTGGAGTTCGCCTTCTCCGGCGCACTGACCGTCAAGGCGCTGCGCCAGTACGTACGGGACCTGGTGGCCCGGCTCGCACCGGCGGACGCCTGGGCGCAGTACCGCCGTCTGCTGGTCGAGCGCTGCGCGGCCGGCATGCCACCGTACGCGGCGCTGCCGCAGGACGTGCGCGCGCTGGTCAAGGCCGCCGGGCTCGACCGTGAGGCCGCCGAACACGACCTGGTGGCCGATCTGATCGGCTCCCCGGGAGTCGTCCGCGCCCCCGCCTCCTTCTGGACGGCCTACCGCTCCGCGCTCGTCGCACTCGCCCGACGGGACGCGGCCGTGCGGGCCCGGCTGCTCGGCTTCTTCCCGGAGAGCTTCAGCGAGAGCGGCGGGGACTCGGACGGGGAAAGCGGCTGGCTCGCGTTGCTGGCCGAGTCCGGCGCAGAAGACCTGCTGACGGCTCTCCCGGACACCTCCGGCGCCGCTCCCTCCGATTCCTCCGTCGGCGATCCGTCCGTCTCACCGGCGGACTGGCTCGCCCGCTGGGAGGCCCACCGCCGGCGCCATCGGGCCACCGCGGGCCGCAGCCCGCAGACCCTCGACCTGGCCGCCCGGATGGCGGACCGGCTGCGCACCGACGGGCGCCCCGTCGAACTGTTCCAGGGCCGCTGGCAGCGCAACGCCGACCTGGACCTTCTCGACCTCTGCCTGGCTGCCGGCGTCCCCGTCGCCGAGCCCGACGACCAGGACACGGGCACCGCGCAGCCCGCCGGTGTCCCGGTCGGCCCGTGGCTCATCGACAAGGCGCCCGGCGCACGTGATCTCACCGCCGTCGCCGGACAGCCGGTCTTCCGCGCCCTTCTGAGCCGGAACGTCGGCGGCCTCGGCGAACGACACGGCCAGGGGCTCAGCGACGCCGGCATGGCGAAACTGGCGGCGCACCCCGTGCTCTCCGTGATCCTGCGGGAGTGGCTCACCGGCCGCGCCGAGGAGTACGTGGCCGCGCGAGGGCTCCCCGCGCTGAACGCCGCTCTCAACAGGCTCTCGGCGTTCCGTACCGTCGTCGCGGACGTCGCCCCGGAAGCCGTGCGGCTCATCGGGGCCCACGATGTCGTGCCGTTGCTCGCCTCCACCCTGCGTACCGGCATCCTCGACGAACTGGGCTGGTCCGCGCTGGACGAGACCTACGCCGAACTGGCCGCCGAGGCCGCCGCCGCCACGCATCAGCAGCGCCACCGGTCGAAGGACGTCGGAGTCACCGGCGCCTGGCCCGCACTGATCCTCAACACGTTCGAACGGGCTGTCGTCGTCGGCCCGGAAGGCGTTCTGCTGCGGCACACCCTGCGGCTGCCCGCCACCGTCGACCACTGGCGGCAGCTCGCCTTCCGTTACGTCGACGGCGAGTTGCTGGTCGTCTGGTGGGAGGACGGCACGCTGCACGGCTACTGGTCGCACCGTCCCGCCGAGGTGTTCACCGTCGGCGGCGAGCAGATCCCCCGCTGGGGCGGCTCCGGTCCCTCGGACGAGGTCTGCCTGCCGCTGCCCGGCGGCGGCCGCGCCACCGGTGGCAAGGCCCTGCACGCGGGCGACACCTCGCTCCCGCCTCAGCGCGCCGTCATCTCCGACGGCACCGGTCTCTGGCGGGAAGGCCACCAGGGCACGGAGCGGGTGTGGCTGGAGTACGACCCGGCCGGCGGCACGCACGGCCGCGCATCCCTCCCCGCCTTCCTCCGCTCCGGGGTGCGGGACGGCTCCCGGCTGCTCACCGAGCACTGCCAGGTGCTGCCGCTCCAGCCCGGTCTGGAGACCACCCCCTTCGGCACGGACGGCACGGTCCTCGGCCGCTGGATCCGTCGCACGGTCACCGAGCCCGGCACGGCCGCCCCCGCCGACGGCCACCGGATCGTCGCCGGCACCCCCGACGGTCACACGGTCAGCCTGCCGTACCCGCTGCCCGGCGGCGACTGGCCGGTGCCGCTCGGCGCCCTCACCCTGCCCGGTGGGGCACGGCCGGTCGTGGCCCGGCGCCACCGGTCCGTCGACGCGTACCCGGCGGACACCGACGGCACCGGCGGCTACCTGTGGTCCGTCACCCCCGGCTCCAGCGGTGGGAGCGACGCGGCGGGTACCCCCTATGTGTCTCCCGTCGCCTACTGGCACGCCCTGCGCCCGAGGGACGAGCGGGCATCCGCCGTCCTGCGCAACCTGCCGGACTCCCGGGCGGGGGAGCTGTTCAACGAGGTCGCCGCCGCGGTGGCCCGTCACCTGGAGGCGTTCCGGGCCGTCAAGGAGTACACCGGCCCCTCGGCGCAGGAGCTGAGCCAGGAAGCGGTGGCCCGGGTGCTGCCCGAGGTGTCCGACGCACGGCTCCTCGCGGGCGTCACCGCGCTCGCACGTAACGCGGTGGACCGGGCCGTCGCAGCCGCCCGTTACCTGGAACCGCCCAAGCCCGTGGAGCCGGCCACGCCCCGGAACACCGCGCGCACCAAGGGCATGTTCTTCGACCACGAGCCCGAGCACGGCGACGACGAGACCCTGCAGTCGGCCTCGGCCTGGGACTCCGAGCAGATGCGGGGCGGTTGGTGGGGAGCCGGGCGCGGATGGACCGTGATCCGGCAGATCCTTGCCGTCAACCACGTCTTCGGCGGCGAGCCGGCCTTCGGCCCACCCATCCTGTCCCAGGTCCCGTTCACCCCCGTGGACGGGTGGCAGCGGGATGAGTACACCGTGCCCGCTAACTCCCTGACCTGGACCGACCTTCTCGACAACCTGCCCGAACTGGCCTACCGGGCTGCCTCGGCGACCACCTCCCCCGAGCACCGCACCGGGCTCCTCGTATTCCTGGAGACCCTCGCCGCAGGCCCGCTGGCCGACCCGGCGGGCACCGTCAGGCAGGTGGAACTCGTCGAGCCGATCTCCCGAGGGACGACCGGATCGGGGCGCCCCGAGACCGTGCACCGCCTCGGCCAGGTGCTGCGCAGAGGCGCCCGCACCATCGTGGTCCTCGCCGGCCGCGGATGGAACTCCCGTAACGACGCCGTACGCTGGCTCGCCCTGGACCACGACCCGACCGGAGCCTTCGGCCCCGTCCCCGGCTTCACCCTGGACCACGAGAAGGTTCACCGACAGGGCATCGACCGCGACCGGCTCACCCGGCTCATCGCCCTGGTACGGGAGCAGGGCCCGGCCCCCTGGCGTCAGGAGGCAGCCGAGGCGTTCCACACCGCCACCGGCATCGGTCCCCTCCAGGCCAGTGCCCTGCTGTCGGCGGCCGTCAAGGAGCCCGGCGCCGAGTCGCTCGCGCTCCTCGGAGTGAAGACGCGTGTCTTCGAGGCGGCCCAGTCGAGGCTGGACGCCCTGCCTCGTGACGACCGGCACGCGGTGCTCCAGGCACTGCTGCCCGCCGACCCGGCCGAGCTGTGGTCCACGGGCCCCGACGTCCGGGCCGCCGCCGAGGTGTGGCAGAAGCGCCTGGCCTCCCTCGTCCGCGTCCCCGAGGAACTGGATCTCGACCTGTCGGGCACCACCGCGGACGCCGTCGACCTGATCCTCAACTCGGGCTCCCGGACCTGGCTCGCCCACGGCACCGACGTCCCGGACGGATCCGGCCGCCCGGGCCTGCGCCGGACGGGCGCACGAGGCGCGGTCTTCTCGGCCCTGACCGCCCTGCGCACCCTCGCCTACACGCTGCCGTACGGGCACCCCCTGCGGGCGCACCTCCCCGTCGGGCTCACCGCCTTGCGGGACCGCCTCGCCGACCCGGACCTGGTGCTGGACCTCGGTCTGGAATGGGCCGAGTCGGGAGGCTCGATCGGTCCCGTGGTCCGCGCCGCCTACGGACTCCCCGAGTCCGGCGGCGCCGATGCCGACGGTCTGGTCAGGGCCGGCGCGGCCCTGCTCCTCGCCCCCGGCTACGCCGACAACGAGAAGCTCCTGATCCGCCCAGCCGGTCTGGCGGGCCCCGACGACCCGGCGTTCGGCCTTGTCGAGGGCACCGTCGGCCCCTACGGCACCGGGGATCTGCTCGCCCTGCGCACCCTGCTGGGAGAGGAGAGCGTCGCGTTGGTCTCGGCGGGCACGCCCGACGGCTCCCCGCACCACCCGGCCCAGGACCCGACGCGTGCGGTGCCGGACCTGGTGGCCGAAGCCGCCGACGTCCTCGGCCTGAGCGCGGACGCCGCCGCCCTCTACCTGATGCTGCTCGCCCTGCCCGACCCGACGGACCGCAACTGCGTCCGCTGGACCGAGTGGAAGCCGGCCCGGGTCAAGAAGGCCCGGGCGGAACTCGCCGCCACTGACCTCGTCGTGGAGGCGAAGCGCTCCCGCGCCGGCCGCACCCTGTTCCTTCCCTGCGGCTGGCTCGAACGCGGAGCACCGGGACTGCCGCTGGAGACCTGGAAGGAACGCCTGTACGCCGTGGCAGGGTCCGCCCGGACCCTGCCCCACCTCCCCGTGCCCGAGCTGTTCGCAGCCGCCTGGGCACGGGTCCGCGGCGGCGACGCCCCCGCCTTCGAGGAACTGGACACCCGCGCACCCCGGAAGGGCCGCCGCCGATGACGAACGACACCACGACCACCGTGAACAGCACCACTACGGGCGGCATCCCGCACCCCACGGCGGCTCCCGGACGGGAGCCGCGCCAGGTCACACCGCCCGAGGACCGGTACGCCACCGAGCTGGCCTTCCTCGCCGCCCACGATTCCGGAGCCCGCCCGCCCGGCTGGCTGCTCACCCCGCGCGCCGTCGTCACCTTCGTGATGGGCAGTGCGGGCGAGGCACTGGCCCTGCCGAAGGGCGCCCGGCCCGGAGCCGGGGTGCCGACCCGTCTGGTGATCGAGCAGAAGTTCGTCGGCGAACGTGCCCTGGTCGAACGGTGCGTGGTGACCCTGGCCGGCGAGCGCGGACTCCTCCTCGTGGGCGAGCCGGGCACCGCCAAGTCCATGCTCTCCGAGCTGCTGTCGGCGGCCGTCTGCGGGACCAGTGCGCTCACCGTGCAAGGCACTGCGGGCACCACCGAGGACCAGCTCAAGTACGGCTGGAACTACGCGCTGCTGCTGGCCCAGGGACCGACCGAACAGGCCCTGGTGCCCTCCCCGGTACTCGCCGCCATGACACGGGGCGCCGTCGCCCGCGTCGAGGAGGTCACCCGCTGTCTGCCGGAGGTCCAGGACGCCCTGGTGTCGCTGCTCTCCGAGCGGCGGATCGCGGTCCCCGAACTCGCGGGCGGCGAGGGCGCCCAGGTGCACGCGGCGCCCGGGTTCACCCTCATCGCCACCGCCAACCTGCGGGACAAGGGCGTCTCGGAGATGTCCGCCGCGCTGAAGCGGCGCTTCAACTTCGAGACCGTGGGCCCCATCGCGGACGTGGACGCCGAGACCGCGCTCGTCCGGCGCCAGTCGCGGGCGGCCGTCGAACGCGTGGGTGCCGCCTTCCAGGTGGACGACGCGGTCCTCGAAGCGCTGGTCATCGCCTTCCGGGACCTGCGCGAGGGCCGCTCCGTGGAGGGCTGGGAGGTCGAGCGCCCCTCCACGGTGATGAGCACGGCGGAGGCGGTCTCCGTCGCAGGTGCCCTCGGTCTGGCCGCCGCCTACTTCCCGGGCGACCGGGACGTGCTCTCCCTCCTGCCCGGCCATCTGCTCGGCGTCGTCCGGAAGGACGACCCCGCCGACGCGGCACGGCTGCTGGGGTACTGGGACGGGCCGGTGCGCAGGCGCGCGGAGCAGGGGTCGGCCACCTGGCGTGCCCTGTGGGACCTGCGCGCGGTGCTGGAGAACTGAGGATGAGCGAGTCGACCATTCCCGGGACGCGGCCCACCGCCGAGGCGGGGCCCTTTGCGGAGAGGCGGCCCATCGCCGAGGCGGCGCCCACTGCTGAGGCGGCGCCCCCCACCGCCGAGGCGGAGCCCGCGACTGAGGTGGCGCCCACCCCTGGTACGCCGGGCGCTTCCCCGTCGCACGACCCGGCGCCAGGGCCCGGCACACCGGA
Source organism: Streptomyces sp. NBC_00236 (assembly GCF_036195045.1). Taxonomy (NCBI): domain Bacteria; kingdom Bacillati; phylum Actinomycetota; class Actinomycetes; order Kitasatosporales; family Streptomycetaceae; genus Streptomyces; species Streptomyces sp. NBC_00236. The sequence goes on from NZ_CP108100.1 coordinate 7,032,874, forward strand.
GGCCGCGGTGGCGGCGCTCGCGGCGACCGGGCCCGGGGTGCCGTTCCTGATCGGGGTGCGCCACCACGCGCCCTCGCTCGCGGCTGCTCTCCCGGCGCTGCTGGACGCGGCGGCCCCCGACGTCCTGCTCGTCGAGCTGCCCGCCGAGTTCCAGCCCTGGCTGGGCTGGCTCGCCCACGAGGAGACGGAGGCCCCGGTGGCGCTGGCCGCCGTGCCCGCCGACGGCCCCGGGCCCGGCCCGGCAGGTGAACGGGGCACGGCCTTCTACCCGTTCGCGGATTTCTCGCCCGAACTGGTCGCCCTGCGCTGGGCGGCGAGAAACGGCGTCCCGGCCGTGGCCTGCGACCTGCCGCTGGCCGACCGGGCGTGGGCGAAGGGCGGCCCGGGCACCCCGGTCCCCGCCCCCGTGGCGACGGACGGGCACGGGTTGTCCGACGCGCTCCGGTCCCGGCTCACCGGCCGGGACGGCGACGACCTGTGGGACCGGCTGGTGGAGGCCCTCGCACCCGGCTCGACACCCGAGGCGCTCCGCCGTGCAGCCCTGCTCACCGGCTGGGCGCTGCGACACGAGGCGGAGGCGCGGGGCGGGGTGGACCGCACGGACCTGGTGCGCGAGGCATGGATGCGCGAACGGGTGGCCGAGGCCCTGGCGAGCGGGCGGCGGCCCGCCGTGGTGGTCGGAGCCTTCCACACCCCGGCCCTCCTGCCGTCCGCCGCCGGGGGCCCCGCACCGGACGCGTGCGCGGAGGCGTTCGCCGACGCACCCGCCACCGCGCCCGATCCGGGCGCGGACGGGCACGTGAACGGAGCTGCCGGGCACGTGAACGGAGCTGTCGGCACGGCGGCGTGCACGGTTTCCCTGATCCCGTACACGTACCCGCTGCTCGACTCACGGTCCGGCTATCCGGCCGGCATCCGGGACCCGGAGTGGCAGCACATCGTCCTGGACGCCGCCGGGGACCCGGCCGCCCTGCACGAGGCGCTGGTCCGCACCGCCGTCCGAGTCTGCGCGGCCCTGCGTGAACAGGGTCACCCCTACGGCCCGGCGGAGGGCCGGGAGGTCGTCCGGGTGGCCGGTGACCTGGCCCGCCTGCGCGACCTGCCCGCCCCCGGCCGCGGCGAACTCCTGGAAGCCGTGCAGACGGTACTGGGGCGCGGCGAGACCTACGGCACGGGCCGCGCCGTCGCCCGGGCCCTCGAACGCGTACTCGTCGGAGCCCGCACGGGACGGCCCGCGCCCGCCGCTCCCCGCAGCGGACTGGGCCCCGCGGTCGAGGCCGAGACCGCGGCGCTCTCCCTGCCCGGCCCCGAGGACGCGCACGAGAAGACACCGCGCGACCTCCGGCTCGACCCGGCGCGCTCCACCCTGGACCGGCGCCGCGAACTGCTGCTGCGCAGGCTGACGGTGTGCGGCATCCCTTACGCCCAGGAGCAGGGCGTGACCGGCGCGGCGGGGACGGACGGGCTCACGACGCGCTGGCAGGTGCGGTGGACGCCGGCGACGGCCGCGATGCTCACCGCGGCCGGGGCCCGCGGCGTCACCCCGGCCCAGGCGGCCGAGGGCGTGCTGCGGCAGCGGCGCGCGGCCGAACACGCGGAGGACGGCCCGACGGCCGCCCAAGTGGTCCGAGGCCTCACGGAGGCCGCCGAGTGCGGACTCCCCGGCCTTGCCGACGAACGGCTGACGGAACTGGCGGCCGTACTCCCCGCGAGCGGCACCCTTCCCGAACTCCTCGCAGGCCTCGACCTGTTGGATCGCATCGACGCCGGCCACCTGGCGGGCCCGGCCGCGCCCGACGACCCCTCGGCCCCGGACGCCTCCGCCCGCGCCGCCCGCACCGCGCACGTGGCCGAACTCCTGACCACTGCCGCGGTCCGCCAGGTCGACGGCCTGACCGGTTCCGAGGAGCCCGATGACGCCCGAGCCCTGCTCGAACTGTCCCAGCGGGCCGACCGGTTGGGCGGCATCCGGCTGACGGCTGCCCTCGCCCGGCTGGCCGCCGAAGGCACCCCGCTGATCGCCGCGGCCGCCGGAGCGGTCCGGGTGCTCACCGGCCACGAGGAGGCCGAGGCCTTCGGAGGGCGTGTCGCCTCCTGGGTGGACGGAGCCGTGGACAGCACCGCACGGGCCGCGCTCACCGCCCGGCTCACGGGCGTCCTCACGGTGGCGGGTCCGCTCCTGACCGTCGGCGTCGGCGCCCTGGACCCGTTGTTGCAGCGGGTCGTCGAGCTGGACGACACCGCGTTCCTGGCCCGGCTGCCGGCCCTGCGTGGTGGCTTCGACACCTTGAGCCCGGCCGCCCGGGACCGCCTGCTGGACACCGTCGAGGAACGGCTGGGCGAACGGGTGGACACCCTCGGAGCGGACGACCCGGCCGAGCTGGCCCGCCGTACGGTCGCTGACCTCGCGGCCCGCGAGCTCCTGACCGGCCTCGGCCTGCCCGTCCCGCCACCCGCACACGACGACCGGTTCACGCCACAGTCCGGCCACCCCGCCACTACGCGCCCCGCCGTCATGCCCGCCGCTACGCACCCCGCCGTCCCGCCTGCCGCTACGCGCCCCGCCGTCACGCCCGTCACAACGCACCCCGCCGTCATGCCCGCCACAACGCACCCCATCGCCATGTCCGTCACCGCACTCGCCACCGAGGCCGCCCCCGCGCGGACCCTGGCGCCCGCTGACCGGTGGCGGCTCGTGCTCGGCCGGCGTTCCGACCGACTGCCGTCCGGCGCCGCCCGCCTGGCGACCGCTCTGGACGAGCTCTACGGCGCGGGACACGGCGAGGGATCCCGTGGCGGCCTGCCCGGTCACGGCGGCGGATCCGGACCGCACGGCGGCCGGGAACCGTCGTTCCCCGGCGTCCGCGAGTGGTCCGAGGAACTGGCCGCGCTGTTCGGCCCCGGCATCCGCGAGGAGGTCCTCGCCGCCGCAGCCGTGACAGGCCGGCAGGACGTTCTCGCCGAGCTCGACCCGGCTGCCGCCACCCCCTCGGTGGAACTGCTCCGGACGATCCTGCGGTACGCCGGCGGTCTGCCCGAAGCCCGCCTTGCGGCGCTCCGGCCCCTGGTCCGCCGACTGGTCGACGAGCTGACCCGGCAACTCGCCACCCGGCTGCGCCCCGCCCTCACCGGCGCGATGTCGCCCCGGCCCACCCGCCGCCCCGGCGGCCGGCTGGACCTGCCGCGTACGCTGCGCGCCAACCTGGCCACCGCCCGCCGGACGGCCGAAGGAACGGTCCAGGTCATCCCCGAGAAGCCGGTGTTCCGCAGCCGCGCGCGCCGGTCGGCCGACTGGCGCCTGATCCTGGTCACCGACGTCTCCGGATCCATGGAGGCGTCCACGATCTGGTCCGCGCTGACCGCTTCCGTACTCGCCGGGGTGCCCACCCTGAGCACCCATTTCCTGGCCTTCTCCACGGAGGTCGTCGACCTCACCGGCCATGTGGGGGACCCTCTCTCCCTCCTGCTGGAGGTGAGTGTGGGCGGAGGCACGCACATTGCCGCCGGGCTACGGCACGCCCGCAGCCTGATCGCGGTTCCCAGCCGCACCCTTGTCGTCGTCATCAGCGACTTCGAGGAGGGTGCGCCGCTGGGCGGACTGCTGGCCGAGGTACGGGCCCTGGTGGCCACCGGCTGCCACGTCCTCGGGTGCGCGAGTCTCGACGACGCCGGCCGGCCTCGCTACTCGACGGGCGTCGCCGGGCAGCTCGTGGCCGCCGGCATGCCCGTGGCGGCCCTCAGCCCACTCGAACTGGCCCGCTGGATAGGGGAGAAGACCGCATGACCGCCGCTCAGTTGCCACCTGTCGCGCCGGAGGTAACGGCCACACTGGTGGAGAACCTCTCGCCCCGGCTGCGCAAGCGGCTGGACGCGGCGGTCACCAAGCTCGGTGCCCGCCCGACGCACCGCGACGGGGACACCGTGACGATCGCGGTCGACGACGAGACGGAGTTGCGCCTGCACGCCCCGGGCGGCGTGGTGGCGACGGCGGACGGCATCAGCTGCGGCTGTCTCCTCGCCCCGGCATGCGTCCACCGCGCGGCCGCCGCCTGCGCCGCCCCCACCGCGGACCCGGCGCCCGAGCCCGCCGACCGGCCCGACCGGACGGCCCCCGAACCTGCTCCCACGTCGGGTCCCGCTCCCACGTCCGATCCCGCTCCCACGTCGGGTCCCGCTCCCACGTCCGATCCCGCTCCCACGACGGGCCCCGCTCCCACGTCGGGCCCCGCTCCCACGTCGGGCCCCGCTCCCACGGCGGGCCCCGCCCCCACGTCCGATCCCGCTCCCACGACGGGCCCCACCCCCACCCCCACCCCGGATTCCGCCGCCTCGCCCGAGGCGGCGAGCCCGGACCAGCGCGTGGCGGCCGACGCTCTGTGGGCGGCGGGTGCCGCCGTGCTGGAGGCCGGCGTCGACGGGGCAGGCGCCGTCACGCAGGCGGTCCTTCTCCGGGCCGCGCACACGGCCCGGCTCCGGCAGCTGCCGCGCGCCGCGGGCGCCGCGCTGTCCGTCGTCACGTTGCTGCGCGCGGCCCGCGCCGGGGACCCGTCCTACCGCACCGCCGACCTGGTCACGGCGCTGGCCGAACTCCTGGGGACCGCCCACCGCGTGGGGACGGCGTCCGGGGCTGAGCTGGCCGCGGTCAGGGGCCGCGCGCGCCGCCCGTACAGCCCCGACGGCTCGCTGCGCCTGTACGGCCTGTTCACCGAACCCGTGGTCACCGACTCGGGGCACGGCGGCGCCCGCACCTGGGTCGCCGGATCGGACGGCCGCCTCTGCACGGTCGGTGACGTGGCACCCGGCGGCGTCGGGCGAGCCCTGGGCGTGGCCGACCGGGCCGTGCGCCTGGGAGACAGCGCGCTCACCCACCGGGAGCTGGGCCGGGCCGGCCTGGCGGTCTCCGGGGCGACGGTCTCGCCGGACGGCAGGCTGGGCGCCGGGAAGGGCGTCAAGGCCGTCTCCGCCCGGGGCGCGGTGTGGACGGAACCTCCGCTCGCCGCCCTGTGGGAGACGCCGCCGTCCGAACAGGCCGCCCGCGCCCTGCGGTCCACCTCCCGCTACGCGGAACCGGAGGGCGGCGGCCGCGACCTGCTCTTCCTGGACGTCGAACTCCTCGGAGCCGTAAGGGAGTCGGGTGGAACGTGCCTGCTCGCCCGGTGCGAGGGAGGCATGACCGTCCGGCTCACCGTCGCCGACGACGATCCCGCTCTGGCCCACCGGGACAACCTGACGCTGTTGGCCACGGCGCCGGGGACACGGCTGAGGATCATCGGCCGCCTGGTCCCCGCCCTCCACCCCCGGCTCACCCTGCTCGCCTGCTCGCACCCCTCCGGCCGGGGCACCATCGACCTCGGCTTCGACCGCCTGCGCCGCGCCGACCTCCCGGATCCGGCCGCACCCGTGCACCTCGCCCCGCCACAGCCCGAAGACTCCGGCGGGCACTCGCCCCTGTACCTCCTGGAGCGCCGGGTCGAACAGGCGGTCCCGGCGGGCCGCGCCGCCCTCGGCCTGCTCGGCGACGTCACCGCCGAGGCCCGCCGCATCCGCCGCGCGGGCCTTCCCACCGCCGCCGGGCTCCTCACCGCCCTGTGTGCCTCGGCGGCCCAACGTGAGCGCGACCTCTTCGGCCGTCTGCTCCCTGCCGACACCGACGGCTTCGCCACCCACTGGCTCAGCGCCGCCCGTTACACGGCCGCCGTGGCCGAGTCCCTGTGCGCGGCAGCCTGGAATCCGGCGCGAGAAGGGCAGGCGGAACACGTAGAGCGGGCGTAGGGCAAGGTCCCAGGCCTCTCGTTCGGATCATGCCGGGCTGCCGAACCAGCGTGCGGCAGCCCGCTCGAACATGACGCGGTCGGGGGTGTGTTCACTGGCCCAGGCGACGACGCCGTCGGGGCGGACGAGCAGCGCCGAGAAACCTAGGCCGTCGCGCGGCGAGCCCGGCACGTACGCGACGCGGCCCTTCCGGTCCTGGGCCGCGGACCGCAGCGCGTGGTCGCTGCTGAAGTCGAGTACGACACCCTGGCCCCGCCGCAGCAGCTGCCCGAGGCTGGTGCCGTCCTCGTAGCGGAAGTCGGGAGCCGTGCAGCCGACGAGGGGGTGGTCGCTGCCCAGGTCGTAGCGGTTGTACAGCCCTGTCGTGTTCCGGTGTACGTGGGTCGTTCCGGACGGGGTGCTCATCAGGTCGTGGACGAGTTGCCGCAGGGCGGCGGCGTTGGGGCCCGGCTTCATGGTGGCCACTTGGGCGCGCGACCAGTCCAGCACCGACGCGCCGACGGGGTGGCGCTCGTTGGTGTACGTGTCGAGCAGGTCCTCGGAGGCGGTGCCGTGCACGGTGGCCGCGAGCTTCCAGCCGAGGTTCATGGCGTCGCCGATACCGAGGTTGAGTCCCTGGCCGCCCAGCGGGGAGTGGATGTGAGCGGCGTCGCCCGCCAGCAGCACACGCCCCGCGCGGTAGTCGGTCACCTGCATCGCGCGGTCGGTGAAGCTGGATGCCCGGTGCACACCGTTGAGGGCGACGTCCGTGCCGGTGATGCGGCGAAGTACGTCTTGCAGGTGCTCACGCGTCAGCGGCCGGGAGCGGTCGAAGTCGCCGCCGTCGAAGTCCATCATGCCCAGATGCCCCTCGAACGGGGTGCGCAGATACATGCCTTTCGCCGTCAGGTTGAAACCGAACGGCAGCTTCGCCGGATCGGGGTCGGCGAAGACGACCTGCGCGACGTAGCCGGTGAACAGCGGCTCGGTGCCGACGAAGTCGAAGCCGGCGAGCCGGCGGACCGTGCTGCGTCCGCCGTCGCATCCCACCAGCCAGCGTGCCGGGTACTCCTGCCCGCCCGCCGTGACGACGACGGACTCGTCGTCCTGCGCCACGGCCGTGACGGCAGCACCCCGGACGACCTGGACACCGACGGAGGCGGCGTGCTCGGCCAGGACGGTGCCGAGCGCTTCGAGGCTCGTCATGAAGCCCTCCATCGCCGGACCGGGCAACCGGAACGGAAGCGAGGTCACGTCGATGTCTCCCGCGTCGAGCCCCATCCCCGCGAAATGGCTCACCTCGCGGGGAGCCGGTGCCTCGACCGCGTCCGGGGCCGCGCCGACCTTCGTCGCGTCGGCACGCGAAGCACCGATCACCGCGTCGAGCAGCCCGCGACGGTGGAGCGTCTCGGCCGACCCGGCGTTGAGGCCCCGCAGTCCGAGAGGGAGCGCCTTCCAGGGTGAGCGGGGTGCCTCGTCCCGCTCCAGGACCAGGACGGAGCAGCCGGCCAGGGCAAGCTCGCCCGCCAGGAAAAGGCCGACCGGGCCGCCGCCCGCGATCACTACGTCGTGCATGAGAGATTCCCTTCCGAGCTGCACAGCTGTCGAACAGGCGGGGTGGGCTCACCCGAGCCGTATGTCCGGGTCAGCGCGGGCGAGTGAGGCCGTCGAGCACGATCGCGATACCGGTGAGGAATTGCTCGCGGTCGTCGTGCCCGCCGATCTGGCCGACGATGGCGTGCATGAACGGGTACCGCTGCGGGTCGAGCTCCTGCAACGCCGTCGCCGTCGCGTCGAAGAACGCTTCGCGGTCGGGCTCGGCGTCCGAGGCGTCCCCGTCGATGCGCGCGTTCTGGCTGACCGCCCCGAGGATGTAGTGCACGAGCGTCGAGGCGGCGTCGAACCAGGAGTCCCGTGGCACGCCCAGAGCGCTCACCTGCCGGCCGATCCTCTCGAAGATCCCCACGGTCACCGGGCCGACGGGATTTCGTACGACCTGGAGGATCAGACGCGTGGCGAGCCATGGATGCTCGGCGATCGAGTCGAACAGCGCCAGCGCGACGAGGCGGATCTCGTCCGCCGGTGCGCCCGCACCTCCGCCGGGCCCGGCCGTCAGAGCCGCGGTGATCACGGTCTCCGTCACCGTGTCCAGCAGTTCGTCGCGCGTACCCACCTGGTAGTAGATCGCTCCCGAGCCGGTCGCCAGGCGCTCGGTCAGCGCCCGGACGGTCAGGGCGCCCTCGCCGCCCGTGTCCAGCAGCTCGATCGCCGTAGCGATGATCTGCTCCCGGGAGAGCACCTGGTTACGCCGCTGAGGGCGCCCGTCTCGCGTTGCCATGCCTCCATGGTGACACGTTTGGAGCACTGTTCCAAATTGGTGCAGCGATCCAAATGGGTACCTGGGTATCTGTGGCACCTGGGCACATCCGGGCATACGCATGCGCACGTCTTCCCCGGCTGCCAGGTGATTTCCGCGCGATCTCACGACGCCGGTGCGGCGTGTGTGTGCCGGGCGTTACCGCCCATGATCGGCTGAGGTCACGCCTACGTAATGGGCGTTTCGTACCGTCAAGGCTTCGTTGAGAACAACAGGAAGGCCTTCGGTGCCCCCAAAGGATGAGTCGACGGCTGTCTCCCGGATACGGACGGTCTGCTCGTACTGCGGGGTGGGCTGCGGTCTGGTGCTCGACATCGCCTCCGATGCGGACGGCCGCCGCGCGGTTCTCAAGGCGTCGGGGGACAAGGCGCACCCGGCGAACTTCGGGCGGCTGTGCACGAAGGGCGCGACGACCGCCGACATGCTCGCCGCTCCCGGCAGACTGACCACCGCGCTGATGCGCCCCGACCGTGGCGCCGAGCCCACGGCGGCAACGGTGGACGAGGCGATCACCGGCACAGCCCGACGACTGCGGTCGATCATCGATGAGCACGGGGCCGACGCGGTCTCCTTCTACGTGTCCGGGCAGATGAGTCTGGAGGCGCAGTACCTGGCGAACAAACTGGCCAAGGGCTTCGTCCGGACCAACCAGATCGAGTCCAACTCCCGGTTGTGCATGGCGAGTGCGGGCAGCGGCTACAAACTCTCCCTCGGGGCCGACGGGCCACCGGGGTCGTACCAGGACTTCGAGAAGGCCGACGTCTTCCTCGTCATCGGCTCCAACATGGCCGACTGCCACCCGATCTTGTTCCTGCGCCTGATGGAACGGGTGAAGGCGGGGGCCAAGCTGATCGTCGTGGACCCGCGGCGCAACGCCACCGCCGACAAGGCCGACCTCTTCCTCCAGATCAGGCCCGGAACCGACCTCGCCCTCCTCAACGGCCTGCTGTACCTCCTCCACGAGAACGGACACACGGACGACGGATTCATCGCGGAACGGACCGAGGGCTGGGAGGCGATGCCGCAGTTCCTCGCGGACTACCCGCCCACCACGGTCGCGGACATCACCGGCATCCCCGAGGCGGACATCCGCCGGGCGGCGCGGTGGATCGGTGAAGCGGGGGAGTGGACGAGCTGCTGGACCATGGGCCTCAACCAGTCCACGCACGGCACCTGGAACACCAACGCGCTGATCAACCTGCATCTGGCCACCGGAGCGATCTGCCGCCCGGGCAGCGGCCCGTTCTCGCTCACCGGCCAGCCCAACGCCATGGGCGGGCGGGAGATGGGCTACATGGGCCCCGGCCTGCCCGGACAGCGATCCGTCCTGGTCGACGAGGACCGTGCTTTCGTCGAAGACCTCTGGGGGCTGCAGCCCGGCACCCTCCGCAAGGACGGGTCCGGCAAGGGAACCGTCGAGATGTTCCGGCGGATGGCGAACGGCGACATCAAAGCGTGCTGGATCATCTGTACGAATCCGGTGGCCTCCGTCGCCAACCGCCGGACGGTGATCGAGGCGCTGGAGACGGCCGAACTCGTCATCACCCAGGATGCGTTCGCCGACACCGAGACCAATGCCTACGCCGATGTCGTGCTGCCCGCGGCGCTGTGGAGCGAGAGCGAGGGCGTACTGATCAACAGCGAACGCAACCTGACTCTCGCCCGCCCGGCGGTGGACCCGCCGGGAGAGGCGCTCGCGGACTGGCGGATCATCGCACGAGTCGCCTGCGAGATGGGGTATGCCGAGGCCTTCTCCTACGGAAGCGCCGAGGAGATCTTCGAGGAGATCAAGGGCGCCGCGAATCCGAAGACCGGTTACGACCTGCGGGGTGTGACGTACGAGAGGCTGCGCACCACGTCCGTTCAGTGGCCCGCGCCCTCGCTCGAAGGTCCCGACCGCAACCCGATCCGCTATCTGGCCGAGGACGGCGGTCCGGTCTTCCCGACGCCGAGCGGACGGGCCGTCTTCTTCGCCCGCCCGCACGTGCCGGCCGCGGAGATGCCGGACGACGACTATCCGTTCGTTCTCAACACCGGGCGTCTGCAGCATCAATGGCACACCCTCACCAAGACCGGGAAGGTCGCCAAGCTCAACAAGCTGAACCCTGCCCCCTTCGTCGAGCTGCATCCGGAGGACGCCGGCCGGCTCGGCATCGCGGACGGCGACACGGTCGAGGTCGCGTCCCGGCGCGGCCGCGCCGTGCTGCCGGCCGTGGTGACGGACCGGGTCCGGCCGGGGTGCTGCTTCGCGCCGTTCCACTGGAACGACCTGTTCGGGGAGTATCTGAGCGTCAACGCGGTGACCAGCGACGCTGTCGACCCGATCTCCTTTCAGCCCGAGTTCAAGATGTGTGCGGTGACGCTCACGAAGGTCGCCGCCGCAGCAGAGGCTGCCCCGCCACCCGCTGCTTCCTCCGCCGTGGGGCTGCTCGACGTCGTACCGAGCACGACCCCGCCGGGTGCGGCTGCCGTGTTCGGGCTGGACAGCACGCCGCCCGTCCTCGGGCAGCAGGAGCGCCAGTACCTGGTGGGGTTCCTCGCCGGACTTCAGCCGGGCCTGCCCGGCGTTCCGGTTCTTCCGGCCGGTGCGCCGTTCAGCGCGGAGCACGCACGATGGGTGAACGGTGTCCTCGCCGGCATGTACTCGCGGGCGCCGCAGGCTGCGGAGGTGCCGATGGCGCAGACTCCCGCCCAAGGCCGTGACGTGGTCGTGCTGTGGGCTTCGCAGACCGGGAACGCCGAGGAGTTCGCAGCCGAGGCCGCCGACCGGCTCACCGAGGTCGGACACCGGGCCCGGCTCGTAGGGATGGACACGGCGGATCCTCGCACCCTCCCGCACGCGGCCGACCTCCTGCTGATCACCAGCACTTTCGGGGACGGGGACGCGCCCGACAACGGCTCGGGCTTCTGGGAGGCGCTGACCGCCGCCGATGTCCCGTCCCTGGACGGCAGGCGGTACGCGGTGCTGGCCTTCGGCGACTCCTCGTACGACGACTTCTGCGGACATGGCCGGCGTCTCGACCAGCGCCTGGACGAACTGGGGGCGGCACGCCTGGCCCCGCGCACCGACTGCGAGCCCGACTACGAGTCCTCCGCCCGGACCTGGCTGGACCGCGTCCTCGCCGGTCTTGCCGCAGAGGCCTTCCCGGCCCCGTCATCGACGGCCCCGGTTTCCGCCCCCGCCCCCACGTCCACTCCCGCCGCACGAGCCGCCACGCCGGTTCGCGGCACGAAGGCGTCACCCGCCACGGCCCGGCTGGTCGGCAACCGCCTGCTCAGCCTCCCCGGCGCGGCCAAGGAGGTCCGTCGCTTCACCTTCGACACCCGGGACGCCGGCATCCCTCTCGCCTACGAGGCCGGGGACGCTCTCGGCGTACGTCCTCTCAACAGCCCTGATCTGGTGGCCGAATGGCTGGCTGTGACCGGTCTCGACCCTGCCGCGGGTGTCACTTTCGCCGATGGCGGGGAGATCCGGCTCTCGGAGGCCCTCCACCGGCACCTGGACATCACCCGCCTCACTCCGGCCCTGCTGGGCTTCGTCACCGAGCGCACCGGCGACCGCGCACTGAAGAAGATGCTGCGGCCCGACAACAAGGGCGAACTCGCCCGCTGGTCCTGGGGCCGCCAAGCCGTCGACGTACTCGCCGAGTACCCGGTCCGGGCCGCACCGCAGGAGTGGGCCGGCGTCCTCACGCGCCTGCAGCCCCGCCTCTACTCGATATCGTCCAGCCCGCTCACCGACCCCCACCAGGTGTCCCTGACCGTCTCCGTCGTCCGGTACGAGAACCTGCACGGCCGCCCCCGCACCGGTGTGTGTTCGCCCTTCCTGGCAGAAGCCGCCCTGGGCGACCCGGTGTCGGTCTTCGTGCAGCGCGCCCCGCACTTCCGGCCGCCCGCCGACGCCGGCGCTCCGGCGGTGATGGTCGGCCCGGGGACCGGGGTGGCTCCGTTCATCGGCTTCCTGGAACAACGTCGCGCCCAGCGCCATACCGGCCCCAACTGGCTCTTCTTCGGTGAACAGCGCCGCGCCACCGACTTCTACTACGAGGACGAGCTGACCGCCTTCCTCGCCGATGGCACCCTCACCCGCCTGGACACCGCCTTCTCACGCGATCAGCGCTCCAAGGTCTACGTACAGGACCGGATGCGTGAGCACGGGGCCAAACTGTGGTCCTGGCTCCGGGACGGCGCCCACTTCTACGTCTGCGGCGACGCCGCGCGGATGGCCAAGGACGTCGACCGGGCACTGCGCGACATCGCGGTCGCCCACGGGGGCCTCGATCCCGACACCGCCGCCGTGTACGTCAAACAACTCGCCGCCGACAAGCGTTATGTCCGGGACGTCTACTGACCGCGCGGCAGCACGCCCAGGAGCGCCGAATGGAAGGCGACCCGCAGAGCGGCCGGCTCGCACGCTGCGGAGTTGAAGCCGTCGGCCGCGCCGCGTTGTTGACCCGAGCCGTATGCCGCGACCCGTGCGGCCCGGACGGCACCGGCCTGCGCCGCATCCGGGTGGCTGCCGTGCCGCCCGACCCGCGACAATAGCGATCACCGCACCATGCCGCGCGGCAGAACCCGGAGTGCCCATATGCCCCAGACCGGCCGCCTGTCGGACGTTCTCGTCTTCACCCGCACCACGGCCTACCGTCACGAATCGATCCCGGCCGGGCAAGCGGCTCTGCGTGAGCTGGGGGAGGAGCACGGCTTCACCGTGGAGACCTCCGAGGACCCCGCGGTCTTCACCGATGCCTCGCTGGCCGGGCGCAGTGCAGTGGTCTTCCTGTCCACCAGCGGCGACGTGCTCGCCCCGGACGGGCGGCTGGCGCTGCGCCGGTGGACCTCGGGCGGTGGCGGCTTCATGGGAATCCATGCCGCCGCGTGCACCGAGTACGACTGGCCGTACTACGGGGAGTTGCTCGGAGCACGCTTCGCCGGCCACCCGGATTTCCAGTCCGGCACCGTGCTGGTGGAGGACCGGAGCCATCCGGCCATGCGCCATCTGCCGCCACGGTGGGACTGGAACGACGAGTGGTACGACTTCCGGAGCAACCCGCGGCGCCCCGGCGTGCAGGTCCTCGTCACCATCGACGAAGCCGGCTACGAGGGAGGCGCCATGGGCGCCGATCACCCCCTCGTGTGGTGCAGGGAGTCCGGCGCCGGCCGTTCGTTCTACACGTCGCTGGGTCACGCGGACGAGGCCTACACCGATCCGGACTTCCGAGGTCATCTCCTGGGCGGCCTGCGCTGGGCTGCGGGCTGATCCCTCGTCCTGGCCCACGGGGCACAGCCTCGCGGATCCCTGGCGAGTCCGCCGGTGCGACGTCGTCGTCCGGGATCAGGCCCGAGGGTCCGGAGCCGGCGGGGGAGCCGCAGGGGGATCGGCGTGGCGGGTCCTGCGCCTCCGTACGCCGATGGAACACGCTGACGGCGATGCCGGCCCCATCGGCGCGGCGCTTCAGGCGCTCCGGCATGCCCGCGGACGAGTCCACACCGTCGACATCCAGGCACGTCGACGCAGTTCGAGCCAGGTTCACGTCTCCGCGGCCCAGATCCGGAGCGGGAGCGCCGAACTGCTGGACGACGTGCACCGGGTCCTGGTTCGGTCAGCGGACCGCTTCGAGCCGATCCGGCAGGTTCACCGGATGAGCCATGGCGGTCAGCCCCAGTGATGAGTTTTCGCGCCCGCCCCCGTCATATCCACAAACAGGGCACGACGAGGCGGAAGGATGCCGCGATGGCGGTCACGCGACCGGAGGAGCTGGGCATGAACGATCTGGGCGAGAACGAGCCGGCCGTGAGCGGGCTGGGCGAGGTCGACGAGCGGGGGTTCTCGGGGCTGACGGAACGGCACCGGCGGGAGCTGCATGTGCACTGCTACCGGATGCTCGGATCGTTCGAGGACGCCGAGGACACCGTGCAGGAGACGTTCCTGCGTGCCTGGCGGCGGCGGGAGACCTTCCAGGGCCGGTCCACCCTGCGGGCCTGGCTGTACAAGATCGCCACCAACGCCTGCCTGGACCTGCTCGCCAAGTGCCGCCCGGAGCCGGCCGTCGATGGTGAGGTGCTGTGGCTTCAGCCCTACCCGGACCGGCTGCTCGACGAGCTGTCGGCGGGCGACGGGGACGAGCCGGAGGCGGTCGCCGTCGCCCGGGAGACCATCGAGCTGGCCTACCTGGTCGCCGTCCAGCATCTCGCGCCGCGCCCGCGGGCCGTGCTGATCCTGCGGGATGTGATCGGCTGGCGGGCGAAGGACGTCGCGGAGCTCCTCGGAGACTCCGTGAACTCCGTGAACAGCGCGCTGCAGCGGGCCCGGGCCGGCATGCGGGAGCACCTGCCCGCCGAGCGGCAGGACTGGGCCGGTGGCGAGGACGACGCCCGGACGCGCGAGCTGGTACGCCGTTTCACCGACGCCGCCGTGGCCACGGACGTCGAGGCGCTCGTCACGATGCTGCGGGACGACGTCCGCTGCTCGATGCCGCCCACCCCGGGCCTGTACATCGGCCGCGACACGGTCGCGAACTACTGGTCCGAAAGCGGCTTTGAGGGCATGAAGGGCCTGCGTGCCGTATCCACCTCCGTGAACCGGCAGCCCGCCATCGGCTTCTACCTCTGGCAGGAGCAGAAAGGTGCGTACCTGCCGCTGACGATCGACGTCCTGCGGATCGCCGGCGGGGCGATCACCGAAATCACCACGTTCCACGACGACCGGTTCCCGCGGATCGGGCTGCCGGAGCGCCTGCCGGCGGAGGGCACGGAATAGTGCCCGTGCGGACGCTCGCGCTCCGAGCGGCGCGGTCCGGCGGCGCGGGTCCGGCGGCGCGGGTCCGCGGGGATGGGTGCTGGGCGGCCGGGCTTTCCCTCACGAACCGTTGGAGGTTCACCGTGAAGCCGGACGAAATCCTTCCCCGCGCCACCCGGCTTGATTAGCTTCCCGGCTGTACGACAGGACTCGGGAGGCTCAACTTGACCACGGACATTTCACGGCGACGGCTCTTCGCACTCGGCGGCGGTGCGCTCGGCGCGGCGGCGGCGGGGTCGCTGCTGCCGCCTTCGCTGCAGGCCGCGATGGCCGCGCAGCCGGCACACGCGGCGGGGGCCGGAGGCCGTGACGGGCTCGGAGCCATCAAGCACGTGGTGATCCTGATGCAGGAGAACCGTTCCTTCGACCACTACTTCGGGACGCTCCGGGGCGTACGCGGCTTCGGTGACCGCAACGCCGTCGAGCTGCCCACGGGCAAGCCGGTCTTCGAGCAGCCCGCACCGCTGGGGACCACCGTGCTGCCGTTCCCGGTGCGCGGCGCCGCCGAGACGCAGAAGAAGGACCTCCAGTACATCGGTGCGCTCGACCACTCCTGGAGCGGCGGCGGCAAGGCGTGGGCCGGCGGGTGGATGAACGGCTGGGTGTCCGCGAAGACGGCCGCCACCATGGCGTACTACGACCGCCGTGACATCCCGCTGCACTACGAGCTGGCCGACACGTTCACGGTCTGCGACGCCTACCACTCCTCCATCCACTCCTCGACCAGCCCCAACCGCAACCACCTGTGGAGCGGGAAGACGGGTAACGAGCCGAACGGCAAGCGGGCCGTCGGCAACGACGCGTACGACGAGGGCGCCCACCCCGGATACGACTGGGGCACCTACGCGGAGCGGCTGGAGAAGGCCGGGCGCAGCTGGCGCACGTACACCGAGTGGGAGAACTTCACCGACAACCAGATCGAGTTCTTCGCCACCTTCAAGGCGGTGGCCCGCAAGGCGCTGGCGAAGACCGGCGGCCATACCTTCATGGAGTCGTTCTACGCCGCGGTGCGGGATGCCGACGCCACGGAGCGGGAGCGGCTGTTCGGCCTGCTGGAGGAAGGTGTCGCGACCCTCGACAAGACCGAACGCAGCCTGTTCGAGCGGGCGTTGCGCAGGGTGGAGACCGGGACGCTGGCCGACGAGTTCGCCAGGGACGTCGCGGCGGGCACCCTGCCGGAGGTCTCCTACCTGGTGCCTTCCGCCGTCGACTCCGAGCACCCGAGCGTCTCCTCGCCGATCCACAGCGCGACCATCGTCTACAAGGTCCTGGACGCGCTGGGCAAGCATCCCGACGTGTGGCGGCACACCGCCGTCCTCATCAACTACGACGAGAACGACGGCTTCTTCGACCACGTGCCGCCGCCGGTGGCCTCGCCCGAGGTGACCGAGGAGCAGTGGGAGGGCAAGCCCACCGGTCTCGGCATACGCGTGCCGATGCTCGTCGTGTCGCCATGGACCGTCGGCGGCTACGTCTGCTCCGAGGTCTTCGACCACACCTCCGTGATCCGCTTCCTGGAGCGCTGGACCGGGGTGGAGGAACCGAACATCGGCGACTGGCGTCGCACCGTCACCGGCGACCTGACCTCCGCCTTCGACTTCTCGCGGGCACGTCGCCGACCCGAGGTGGAGCAGCCGGGCGCCATACCGCCGTTCAGCGGCCGCTGGTCGCCGAGGCCGCCGCTCGTGCAGCACATGCCCGTGCAGGAGCCGGGCACGCGTCCGGCCCGTGCGCTGCCGTACCAGCCGGACGCGCAGGCGAAGGTGGTGGACGGCGCGGTGCGGGTGACCCTCAGCAACACGGGGCGCTCGTCGGCGCACTTCGCGCTGTATCCGTACGCGGGCGAGTTCCCCGTACCGCAGCACCGGGACGTGAAGGGCACGGCGCAGTGGACGGTGCCCGTCACCGGCGCGGCGTACCGGTTCACGGTGACGGGGCCGAACGGCTTCCGCCGCGAGTTCGCCGGGTCCACGAAGGACGGTGCCCCGGCCGAGGTCGCGTCGCGGGTCGACGCCCGTGAGCGCGATCTGCATCTCACGCTGCGGAACACGGGACGGACGACGCTCACCTTCGACGTGCGGCCGCGGGGATACGTCGACGAGGCGGACCTGCGCGACTGGACCAGGACCGTCAAGGTCAAGCCGGGGCGCAGCCGCACCGTGGTGCACTCGGCGGCCGACGCACACGGCTGGTACGACCTGGACGTCACCGTCGACGGGGACGACGCCTTCCGGCGCCGGCTGATGGGGCACATCGAGAACGGCCGGGCGAGCGTCTCGGGCTGACCCGGCCCGGGCGGTGGCAACCCTGCACCGGATTCATGGAGCAACCGTGAATACCCTGTGGAAGTGATGGTGGGGCGTCCCCTTATGCTGCACCCGACGATCACGCGGGACCAGGGGAGGGCGCGGCATGTTCGGCAAGCTTTTCGGCAGGGGCGGCGAGAGACCGGAGGCGGATCCGCACGCCCTTCCCGTGCCGCGCAGACAGCGGAACGGCGTGTACACGCTGCGCGCGCTCGGGGACGCGCGGGTGCTCGCGCTGGTCGATGCGGCCCGTGCGGGGGACTGGGAAGCGGTCAAGGCGGCTCTGGGGCCGTTCGATCTCGGCAGCGATCACCAAGTGCTGGGCGAGCTCGCCGACTTGGACGGTGTGCAGAACTGGATCGGCCGGGCCGTGGAGCAGGACGAGGAGCACCGGGCGACCGCACTGCTGATATCGGGGACGCGCCACGTCAGCTGGGGCTGGGAAGCGCGCACCAGCGCGCGGGCCGTCAACGTCACTCAGGAGCAGTGGCGGGTCTTCCACGAGCGTCTCCACATCGCCGAGGAGCAGCTGTTCCGGGCGGCGGAGCTGCGGCCGGACTGGGTCACGCCATGGCGCCGACTGCTCACTTCCGGCCGTGGCATGTCGCTGGGCACGGTCATCAACGAGACCCGGCTCGAAGCCGCCCTGCGCCGGGCCCCGCTGGACCTGGAGACCCACATCGAATGGATCTCGCAGCTGCAGCCCCGCTGGGGCGGCGAACCGGGCGAGGCCATGGCGTTCGCCCGCGACGCGGTCGCCCAGGCTCCGCACGGTGACCGGATCGGCTGCGCGATCGCCCTGGCCCACATAGAGGACTGGGTCGAGTCGGACGACACGTCCTGTCTGCGGACCTCCGCGATCCAGGCCGAGTTGCGCGACGCGGCCGACCGCAGCATCCTCCACCCCGCCTACGCCCGCCGTCCGGGATGGCAGCACGACTTCAACGTGTTCGCGATGGCGCTGTCGCTCGCCGGTGAACGCCACACGGTCGGGCGCGTCTTCCAGGCGCTCGACGGTGCCTACACCGAATGGCCCTGGGCCTACTTCGAGGAACCCGAGAAGCAGTTCGCCCGTCACCACCGCCGCGCCTGAGCGCCGGCCCCGGCCCGCCTCCGTTCCTGCCGCTTCTCCCACACCGGACTGCCCGATGACTCTGCCCGACACCGCCTCGAACCCGGCCGACGCCGACCGCACCTTTCAGGTGGATCTGCGCGGCCTCGTCGATCTCCTCTCCCACCACCTCTACTCCAGCCCTCGCGTCTACCTCCGCGAACTGCTGCAGAACGCGGTGGACGCGCTCACAGCCCGGCACGGACTGGAACCGGGCGCCCCCGCCGATGCCTTCGGAATCCGTCTGTACGCCGACGGTGCCGTCGTACGAGTCGAGGACGACGGCGTCGGTCTCACCGAGGCCGACGTGCACACCTTCCTCGCCACGATCGGCCGGAGCAGCAAGCGCGCCGACCGGATCGCGGAGCAACGCGGCGACTTCATCGGCCAGTTCGGGATCGGCCTGCTCTCCTGCTTCCTGGTCGCCGACGAGATCCTGGTCGTCAGCCGCTCCGCCCGCACCCCCGACGCACCCGTGGTGGAGTGGCGGGGGCGCGGCGACGGCAGCTACAGCGTCCGTGCCCTGCCGGCCTCCGCCCGCCCGCGCCCCGGAACCACCGTCACTCTGACACCGCGCACCGACGCCGGCGAATGGACCCGTCCGGGGCAGGTGCACTCCCTGGCCCGGCACTTCGGCTCCCTGCTGCGCCACCCGGTGACCTTCGACGACGGCTCCGGCGGCCCGGGCGCCCGGGTCAACCCCGAGCCCGCGCCCTGGCAGGGCACGTACCCCACGCCGGGCGCCCGCTCCCGCGCGCTGGCCGCCTACGGCGAGGAGGTCTTCGGGTTCAAGCCGCTGGACACCATTGATCTGGACCTCCCGGCCGTGGGGCTCAAGGGCATCGCGTGCGTGCTGCCCGAGGCGGTGCCGACCGGGCGCCGCCACGGGCACCGTGTGCACGTCAAGGGCATGCTGCTGTCGGAGCAGGCCGAGGAGATCCTGCCCGAGTGGGCGTTCTTCGTCCGCTGCGTCGTCGACGCCGAGAGCCTGCGCCCGACCGCTTCCCGGGAGGCCCTGTACGAGGACGACACCCTCGCCGCCGTCCGCGACGCCCTGGCCGAGCGGCTCCGCGCGTGGATCGCGCGTGCGGCCGCCAGCGATCCCGACCTGCTCGCCCGCTTCCTCCAGGCCCACCACCTGGCCGTGAAGTCGCTCGCGGTGCACGACGACGAGATCCTGCGGATGCTGCTTCCCTGGCTGCCGTTCGAGACGACGGACGGGTCCACCAGCCTCGACGAGTTCGCGCGCACCCACCGCAGCGTCCTCGTCACGTCGAGCGTGGAGGAGTTCCGGCAGGTCGCCGCGATCGCTTCGGCCGCCGGGCTCGGGGTCGTCAACGGCGGCTACACCTACGACCGCGAACTGGTCCACCGGCTCCCTGAGATCAGGCCCGAGGTCAGCGTCGCCGACCTCGACCCGGCGACCCTCACCGCACACCTCGACCCCGTCGAGCGCGAGACGGAACTGGCCGCCGCCGCCTACCTCGCCCGGGCCCGTGACGCACTCGCCGTCTTCGACTGCGACGTCGCGCTGCGCACCTTCCATCCCGCCTCCGCCCCCGCCCTCCTCATCGACAGCCGTGAGGCGCGGCACGAGCGCACCCGCTCCCAGCTCGCCCGTGAGCAGGACGGCGGCCTGTGGGGCGACATCCTCGGCGCGCTGCGCCAGGAGGCCCCGCGCGCCCAGCTGATCCTCAACCAGCTGAACCCGCTCGTCCGGACCGCCCTTGCCATCGACGAACCCGAACTGGCCCGCACCAGCGCCGAAGCCCTCTACGGGCAGGCCGCGCTGTTGTCCCGGCGCCCGCTCAGGCCCGCCGAATCGAGCCTGATCAACCGCTCCTTCCTCGACCTCCTCGCCCACGCCCTCCGCAAGGACAGCTGACGATGCCGACCGCGCCCCAGAACACCGACGAGCTGTACCAGGCACTCCAGGAGAACCAGCGGCGCCCCTACGGCCGCACCCGCACCGTCACCGCCGAGGAACTGGTCGACGCCGCCGAGCGGTTCGAGGAGCCCGTCGCTCTGGTCCGTACCCTCCTCGAACTCCAGGAGGCGTACGCGTACGGCTCCGAGCCCCGCAAGTCCCCCGTCGTCTTCGCCCGTCTGCTGACCCTCTTCGACGAGCAGCCCGACGTCTTCGACGAGCGGCTGCGGCACCTGCTGTTCTGGCGGTTCAAGTGGGTCGCGGGCGCCCTGCGGGCACTGCCCGAGATGCCGCTGGCCAGCCTGCGCCAGTGGCTCAAGGAGATGAAGGACCGGTACGAGAAGGCCGGTCTCGGCCTCCAGCCCTACTACGGGCAGGTGTACCAGCTCGCCTCGCACACGGGTGAGGACACCGCCGTCGCCTACGAGCTGTGGGCGGGCCGCACCCGTACCGCGTTGAGCGACTGCGAGGCCTGCGAGATCTGCGAACGCGCCCTGTACCACCTGGCGGCAGGCGACGACGAGCGCGCGCTGCGCGCCTGGGAACCCGTCCTGGCCGGCCAGGAGTCCTGCCAGGAGGAGCCGGCCCGCTCCCTCTCGTACGCGCTGCTGCCCCTGCTGCGCACCGGCGACGCCGACCGGGCCCGCGAACTGCACCTCTCCGGCTACCGGGGCTGCCGCCGCAACGCCTCGATGGCCGGGGAGGTCGGCCGGCACCTGGAGTTCTGCGCGCTCACCGGCAACGAGGCACGCGGCCTGGAACTGCTGGCCGAGAACCGGAACCTGTTCGACGAGGTGGACTCGCCGCTGGACCTGTTCGACTTCCTCACCGGCGTGGACGTTCTCCTGCGGCGCGTCGAGTCACTTGGCCACGGCGAGCTGCCCGCGGCCGGATACGCGGGCCGCAGCTGGACGGTCAGCGGTCTGGGCGCGGAGGTGCGCGGGCGCGCCGACGACCTCGCCGCCCGCTTCGACGCCCGAAACGGAACCACGGCCCTCACCGACCGCCGCAAGGCCCGCCTCGACCGTGCCCCGCTGCTGGACGGCCTCGAACTGACCCTGCGCACCCGCACCCTCGACGAGGTGGACCCCGCCGACCCGGTCGCCGCGCCCGCCACCCGCAAGAGCGCCGACCTCCCCGAGGAGCTGCCCGCACTCATCCTGCGGGCCAGGGAACTCGACGAGGAGGGGCACCCCGACGCACAGCTCTGCTGGGCGCGGCTGCGGAGGCTCGTCGCCGCCCGCGGCTACACCCACCCCGACGACCCGGCCGTGGGCCCGCTCGTACGGCTGCGCGCGGACCTGCTCGACGACGAGGCGGGCCGGGCCGGTGACCGGGACGACTTCGCCGAAGCCGCCGACCTGTACGAGGAGGCCGCGGGCCTGTACGAGGACGGCGGAGCACCGGGTGACGCGGCGCTCGCCCGCGCCTGTGCCGCGCTCGCCACCGCCGAAATCCCCAAGGAACGCAACGGCGATGGTGACGGCGACGCCGGGGACGAGGCCGCTGCCGCCCTGACCGCCGCCCACGCGGCCATGGTCCGGCTGCACGAGGAGACGCCCGGTCTCGTCCCGTTTCAGGAGGCCCGGCTGCTGCGGCTGCGCGCCACCGCGCTGGGGCTGCGCCTCCAGGCATCGGTGAGCGACGAGCACGTCGCGGCGACGTTCGCCGAGGTGGAGCTGCTGCACGCGTATGCCGAACGGCACGACATCGGCGGGCAGGTGTCCGGCGCCGCGCTGCTGCGGGCCGGCACCCACGCCATCTCCGGCGACCTGGCGACCGCGGGCACCGAGCTCGACGCCCTCGTCGTCCGGCTGAGGGAGCACGGCCCCGCCTGGCATCTGCCCCGCGCACTCGGACTGCGTGGCCGCATCAACCTCGGCCGCCAGGACGCGCAGGCGGCGTACGCCGATCTGGCCGAGGGGGTGCGACTGGCCGGCGAATGGACGGCGATGGCTGCCGAGAACGGCCGGCTGTACGGTGATCTGGCCCAGGCCTGTATGCACCTGGGACGCCCCGACGAGGCCCTGCGGCACCTGACCCGGTCGGCGGAAGTGGATCTTCGTCGCGGCAGCAGGACCGACGCGTTCTGCACCTTCAGCAACGCGGCGCGGCTCAGCCTCGACCTGGGCCGCATCGAGGACTGCATCGCCCTGCTCGACTCCCTGCTGACCGATCCCGGCGTCGCCGCCGGGGAGCTGGACGACCGGCTGGTGGCGCAGCTGCGCCTGACCCGTGCCCGTGCGCTGCACGCGGGGGAGGACCTGAAGGCCGCCACGGCGGAGTTCGTCGCGCTGGCCGCAGAGTCGGCCGGCTGGGAGGACGACCCGGGCAGCCACGCCATGATCGCCGCGGAAACGGCCGTACTCCTCGGCGAGTCCGGTGAGTTCGACCGGGCCCGCGAGGTCATGGACCAGGCGCTCGCCGCCCACGCGCAGGCCCCGCGCTACGAGCAGCTCAGCAACTCCCTGCGCGAACTCGCCCGCCTCCAGGCCGAGCAGGAGGGCTCCGACGGCCTGGCCTCCGCCCTCGACCACCTCGCGCGGGCGGGCAGGATCGCCGAGGAGG
The DNA here is from genome assembly GCF_036195045.1 of Streptomyces sp. NBC_00236. NCBI lineage: Bacteria > Bacillati > Actinomycetota > Actinomycetes > Kitasatosporales > Streptomycetaceae > Streptomyces > Streptomyces sp. NBC_00236. Next base: position 7,055,713 of record NZ_CP108100.1, read on the forward strand.
CGCGAGCCGCTGCGTTCGAGGCGGAAGGCCGTACCCTCGAGACCGCCCTGGCCTACGAACACGGGCGGGTCAACGCCTATGCCGGTGAGTACGAGACCGCACTGGCCGCACTGGAGAAGGCTCTCGGTCTGCTCGGTGAGCCGGATGCCGATCAGGACCGCGCCGGTGAGTGGGCCGAGTGCACGCGCCTCGCGGGTGCGGTGGAGGGCATCTACCTGGGGCGCATCGCTCCCGCACTCATCCGGCTCGACGCGGCGGTCTCCCGGCTGAACGCCCTCGGGCACACCGAGGAGGCCAAGCCGCTGGCCTCGCTGGCGGCCCGGCTGCACGACCAGGCCTGAGACGCGGGACCCCGGGAACGGGCCGCCGTGCGCCAGGTGCGCGGCGGCCCACCGCGCTCGGCTCGTTCCCTGTCCTCCGGCCTCGTGCCGAGGGCTGAGCAGGCAGCCGCGTGACCATTGGTCTGTGACGGCCCATCACGCGCTGACCGGCAAGATGCACAGAGCCTCGGTCTTCGCCGTCACCCGAATTTCAGAACGCGTTCGACGAGTGATTGCCAGCTGTCGGCGAGCGCGGCTTCTTGGCGTGCCGACTCCGGGTCGGTGTCCTCCGCGGGCGCCAGGTACATCACGAAGGGGCCCTCAAGGGCTGCGGCGAGCTGCATGGCCAGGCTGTCGATATCGGCGGTGTCCAGGAGGCCTTCGCGCCGGGCTTGCCCGAGGAGCATCCGGATGTGGGTGGTCGACATCCCTCCGGCGGCGACGGCCACCTTCTGGTTGCGATCGAGTGCGGCGCGCTCGATCGCATGGTGCTCGAGCAGGAATCCGGTGCGCGCGCGGCCGTAGGCGACCAGCCGGGCGGTCACGTCGGCTCCGGGACCCAGTGGCGGCGGCCCGTAGAGCACCCGCTGCTGGAATGTGCGGTCGGCGTCGTCGAGCAACGCGGCGAAGATGCCCGCCCGGCTGCCGAAACGCCGAAAGACGGTTCCCTTGCCCAGTTGGGCCCGCTCGGCCAGTGCGTCCATGGTGACCCGCCTCGCACCGCTCTCGGAGATCATCTCGCGGGCGACGTTGAGCAGGTGTTCGCGATTGCGCGCGGCGTCGGCACGCTCGGCGGGAGGGGGCCCGATGGGCAGCAGGGGAGTGTCCACGGCCATACGGTAGCCGAGGGAATAGAAGCGGGGTAAAGTCCGGTTACGGTGATGCGGGCCGCTGAGCCCGCATCACAACCCCCGCCGCCCACATGTGTGCGGCGAACTGGACCGGGCGCGCCTGACCAGGCCGGCGAGGGAGTCCGAAAGATCGAGAAGGAAGAGAGCGCACACCATGAGCAGGATCAGCATCATCGGGACGGGGAACATGGCCCGCGCCCTGGGCAGCCGTGCAGTCGCCGGCGGCAACGCGGTCGAGGTCATCGGCCGCGATGCTTCCAAGGCCGAAGCTCTGGCCAGGACGATCGGCGGCGCCACGGCGGGGACGATCGGTGCGGCCCCGGCCGGCGACATTGTCATCCTCGCCGTGCCCTACGCCCACGCCGTCCCGCTCGTGCGCCGGTTCGGCGACGCGCTGTCGGGCAAGGTGATCGTCGACATCACCAACCCGTTCAATCACGACCTCACGGGACTGGTTACGCCGGAGGGCGGTTCCGCGGCGCAGGAGATCGCCAAGTCCGCTCCCGCGGGAGCGCACGTCGTCAAGGCGTTCAACACCGTCTTCGGCCACGTGCTGGCCGCCTGCACGCCCGAGGACCCCCGGCCGCTGGACGTGTTCATCGCCGGCGACGACGCCGGGGCCAAGGCGCGCGTGTCCTCGTTCGTCGAGAGCCTCACGCTGCGCCCGCTCGACGTCGGCGACCTGACGAGCGCTCGGTGGCTCGAAGGGACGAGCGTGCTGTTGATGTGCGCCATGTCCGGCAAAGCCGTCCGCAGCAGCAGCTTCTCCATCGGCCTCACCGTCCGCGACTGACCCTCCGCACCTCGTCCATCCGTACTGAAGACGCCGGACGACGCGAGGAGCCCATCGAACCGCTGAAGGAGTTCGCCGTCTCCACGCGCGCCGCGCCAGGGGCGCTCACCACTCGAATCACAAGCCTGTCGAGGACCGGTGCGCACCACGGCCGGACTGATCCGGGCACCTGAAAGTCTCGGCGGTCGGGCCCATCCGCAAGTCCGGAGCGCATGCCCGCGCAGCGGACAGCTGGATGGAACACATCGGCAGCCGTTCATCCAGAAAACCACCTCGCGGAGACGGCATGCACGGGAAACGGTCCGTCCGTGTCGTACGTGAGGTCCGCTTCCGTTCAGAAGGGAACCTCGTGAGCTACCTGCCAAATGGGGCGATCGTCCTCCCGGCCGGCGAGGGCCTGCCGATCCCCGGCGACGGCCTGCTGATCCCCGACTTGCTCGGCAAGGTCACCGCCGACCAGGGCTCAGGCTCCATCGCCGTGATGGAGGGGACGGCGGAGCCCGGATTCGGGCCCCCTCTTCATATCCATCACAGCAGCGAGGAGCTCTTCTATGTCCTCCAGGGCCAGATGGACTTCCAGATCGGCGGCCAGCGGGTGAGTGCCACGCCAGGCACGCTCGTCATGGTGCCGCGCGGAACGGCCCACGCGCCCCGGGTGGTCGGACGCGAGCGGGCCAGGTTCCTGGTCATGTTCGCGCCCGCCGGCCCGGACGGGCTGTTCTACGAGATCGCCGCACTCGCTCAGGAAAACGGCGGAGTCATCAATGACGATGACGTGCGCATCGAGGTGCTTGCGGTCAAGTACGACACCGAGCATGTCGGACCTCCGTTGCAGTAGATCAACGAGAGCACCCCACCCACAGAATCAACGAGCTCGGGACGTCGGGTCCTGTGGCGTGATCGTTCGTTGAGCTGTGCATGGCGGCTCAGACCGAGCGGGTTGGTGCCGGACGAGTCGTGGGTGTTGTTCCGGCGGTGGTGCCGCCCAGGGACATGAAACGTCCACAGGACGGAGGCCGCGGTAGGGCCGGTGGCGGTGAGGTTCTGGCGGCGGGTCGTCTTCGTGGCCACCTCGGACCGTACGTGGTGGCAGCTCCCACCAGCGTCCGGCCCGGCCTGGCGGACGGTCTACCGGCGGCTCGCCCTGCGGAGCGCGGAGCGGGCCCGGGCCCGTCTCGACGGTGTGGTCCCGGACGAACTCGGGGTTCGGGTCGAGCCGGACTGGACGCGGTGCGCGATCGACTCGCGAACACAGGGACGCGGGACCGCCTTCTTGCCCGCGGGGCCGGGCACACCGACGTCCGCACGACCAGGCGACGGCACGTGAAGCCGGATGTGGAGGATCTACGGCCGGCCGCGGCAACGTGGGGAGAACTGGCGAGTGCCCCGCCCCCCGTTCTCGGAGCGGATGGGAGATGTGGGAGCGTGAGTGGGTGAGCGAGAAGAACGTTGAACCCCTGCAATACCGCTTCGACGGGCCAGAAGACGCCCCGGTCCTCGTCATGGGCACATCCCTCGGTGCCACATGGCACAGGTGGTAGATGGCGTCTTGTGGCGTCCACGTGGTCCAGTTCGACGCTGTTCACGCGGGTTTGGACTTGGTGGTCCAGGTGCGTTGACGGTGTTGGTGACAGGCGCGTGACAGGGCGTGTGCGACGACATCGGTGATAGGGCGAGGGACTTGCTGATGGGCCAGGCGGGGCCTCGCCTGGAGCCGGGTGGGGCGAGGCCCCACTGGGGAGCTCTGGTGGGGCTTCGCCGCGAGTTCGGCCGTACTTGAACGCCTGGTGCGTTCGGCTGGGGCTGGCGCCAGGAGGGTTTCGTGTCAGGGGCCGTAGGGGTTCCAGTGTCCGAGGAACGGCTTCAGGTCGTTGGCTTGTGGTTCGGGGATGAGGGGCATCCGGAGTGGCGTGTTCAGCGGGTCGAGGCGTTCTGTGGTGGCTTCTGCCCAGTTGATCCATGCCTCGGCTTCGGTTCTGGTTTCGTCTGGGAGCATGGTCTCGACTCGCGTGCGCATAGCGGTCACGTACTCGGCCAGTCGGGTCGCGTGGCGCCATGCCGCTTCCTGCGCCTCGAAGTGCCTGACGCGGTACGTCTCGGCGTACTGGACGCGGGCCTTCTCCATGGCGGCTTGCCAGCGGAGGCGCTTCTGGCGTGCTGCTTCGAGTTCCTCCTGGCGTTGGCGTTCGGCGGCTTCGCCGCGGAGTGTGACTTCTTGGGCGATCTCGGCAAGCTGCTCTTCGAGGGGGCGGCCGGGGGTGTCGGCCCATTCGCTCGCCCGGTGTGGCTGGCCGCCGCTCAGGACCAAGCGGAGGCGTTCGGACGGGGTGTAGTCGAAGCGGGGGATTCTGATCCAGGAGTGCTTCCGGGCTTCGGCGAGTTCCTTCTCGGTCGCGACATGCTCGGTCCGGTCCTGTTCCTGCTGGACGACGAACCCCACCGTGAGCCCTTGCGCGGTGATGGTGAAGTGGGGAGACGCGCTGCGGCGGTGGTGAGACGGGGGTGCAGAGCCGGGTCGTCCCGCGGAGCAGGCGTGTCCTTCGGACTCGGTGGCGGTGATCAGTGCCTGGATGAGCCGTAGGGCACGTGCTTGGACGGGCTTGGTCAGGCCCAGCGGTCGGGGTTCGTTTTGCATGGCCCGGACCACGCTGTGCGGCCGAGTGAGCCGGGTGGGGACAGGGACAGGGGCGAGGACGGCAAAGCGCCAGGCGGGGGTGTCGACGAGTTTGATCTCGTATCTGTCTTCGGGAGCTTTGCCGATCTGCGAGCGGCCGCGATCCGGGACGGCCAGTTCGCAGAGTCCCGGCCGGCGGTGGTTTTGACGATCCGGCCACCGGCGTCCGCGAGCTCCTGAAGTAGCTGTTCCGTGAACGTCACGCGATTCTGCTGGGGAGGACGTGGCTTTCGCTCGACGGCCGGAGCGTCCTGTGTCCGGGGTGACGGCCGTTGTGGAGCGGCTTGTCTCCACACGTCCTCAGGACATCCCGCTCCCACCCACTGCAGCACCGAGAGCTGTCCCTCATTGACCGGCCGTTTCAAGGGGACCACCTTTGATCCTGGCTTTCATTGACGGGGCGGATGCTGTCAGCGGTAGCGGAAAGGGGTGGGCTGTTCGGGCTGCACTCGCTCGAAGGAGCGACCGATGCCGGCTCATCCGCAAGCCGTGACGCTGGGCGTCAAAGTGGGCGGACTAGGGCCATTCCTTTGAATCACTCCCGGAACGGGCAGGATGCAGGGTTAAGGATCTTGCTCGTTTGAGGTGCTGGGAGACAACCGCGAGGCACCGGAGTATGCAGAACCCCTGCCGAGTGAATCGTCAGCCGCGGAGTGGAGCCCACCCGTGGCTGGGCGTCCATCCGGCATCCGGCGAGCCCGTACGTTGCCGGGATCCGGCATACCGGGAGCTGACGACACCGGCATACCGTGGCGGGCACAGCCGGTGGCGTCGCTGGCCGGGGCGGAAATATATGGCGAAGGGGGCGCGATGTTCTCTGTGGTTTGGGGGGTGTTTGCGACGGCCATGGGCTGGATCGTTGCGACGGATCTCCGGGGAGCTGCCCACCGCTTCCACAAGTTGTCCCACGCTGCCATGCCGTTTGACAGTGTCGGCGTGTGGGTCGTGGGCGTTGGCTTCTTCCGCTTGCTGGCAGGAGTGTTCGCCCTGGCTGGTCCGGTCGTCTTGGTCGGCGGGCTCATGGATGTGTGGCGAGGCGAGGCGGGGTCGGACAGTCTGCCTCCAATTCCCGCGTGGCTCGTCGTGGTGGAAGCGACCATCGTGGGTGTCGTCCTCTGGAGGACCTGGCAGCGCACGGGAGTGCTGCGCCGTGAGTGGGATGCCGGCAACGGTCCGCGACGTGCCGCTGTTGCCGGTCTCACGACATCGGCTGTCGTCTTCGTCGTGACGTTGGGCTTCGGCTGGGGAACGTGGATGATGGCTAGCTGGTTGGCCGGTGGTCTGTGTGGGCTCACCCTGTTGGTGGGCGACCAACCCGGTAAGCCGTCGGACACTGGACTGGCCTCCGCGGACTCGTCGGCCTTCTAGGCGCGGCCCTCGGTGGTAGGGGATCAGCGGTATCGCTTGCGCGAGAGGGCAGTCACAGGCTCGAGCCATTCGATGTCGGTGGCCGTGACCGACAACATCATCAGCCACTTCGAAGCGCTCACCACCAGCTGCAACTCCGTTCAGCGAGCACGCGCCCAGACCGAGACCCTCGCCGCGCAGGTCGCGGATTGCGATGCCTACGAGAGGCTGACCGCACAGGCGATGACATCCACCTGACGGCGCGGTCGACCGTCGTGGTCATGGGAGCGACCAAGGGGGGCCACTCTTGGAGCCGCCATCACGCCCGGTGTGGGCACCGCAATCGGCGGGCGCCATCGGCGCCGGCGCAGGAGCCGTCGCGGGCATCATGGCGACGCGAACCGTCAACAACGTGAGGCTGAGGGGATGGAAGGGGGTGAAGGGCTGGTTCAGCTGACAGCCGGACCAGAGCAGTGCGCCGAGCAAGCTGCGAGAGTCGTCACGGACCACGGACCACGGACCACGGACCACGGAGCCCGCCCGGCGGCAACAGACATGGAGGGATCGCGCAATGCCGTACTTCATCGGACTCTTCTTCGTGACCGGGTCCGCATTCATGACCTGGAAGGTCACTCAGCTCTGGCGCGACGCCGGCCTGGTCGACCACTTCATGCAGACGTTCGCCTTCATGCCGTTCGGCAAGGAGGTCAAACGAGGAGAGGTGCGGTCCCTCGCCCTCACCGTCGTGTCCCTCTGGGGCGTCACGGTCCTTCTTCTCCTGGGCCTCCTGGACGTGGAGATGGCCGGCCCGGTAACGGTTCTCTTCGCCCTCACCGTAGTGGTCATCCTCCTCTGCATCCTGTGCGAGGTGGCTGTCGTCCTGTTCAACGCCCCGAAGATCCTCGTGCCGCCCCATATGCGCTCCGACCTCGGGGTACTGGCCGCCCGCCGGGCCGAGCGGGCGATGCGGATGCGGAGAACCGGACCCTGACCCCCTGCGCTTACGCTGCTGTCGTGAATCCCGCCGAGACGGCACCAGCAACGGCCCGGTCCCGCGCCCGCCTCCGGTGCCGCTTTCCTCACCCTCTTGCCACTTAGTGCATGACTGCTGGCCCTGGCGGACATCGTTCCCGTCGGTGGGTCGGTGATCCTCGCGTTGACCGCAGGGCTGGCCGGATTCCATCTGACTCTGTCACCCGCGGCGGGCGGACTTCCCATGCTGCCGTGGTTTCCGCGTCGGCCTCACTTCCATCAGAAGCCAGCGGGCATTGGTGCGTGCATTGCAGCGCACCGGTGCCGACCAGCACGGTTAGCCGAGCGTCAGTGCGGCTGCCCGCGCGCACCTCGGCCTGGGAGACCGCTGGCATCGCACAGCCCACACCGTGATCACCCTGGCTCTGCAAGTCACCGCTCTCGCGCTTTACGTGAGACTGTTCTCGGACTCGCGACGTTGCGGTAATGCAGAGCGGCTCAATACGCCGAGGGTGCCTGCGTGAGCAAACCTTGCGTGGGTGCTTTGTTTCGGGTCCACAGAGGTAACGCATCTGGCATGCAAGATCCCCGTGTGGCGGCGGGTGACGTCATCGAGACCGGCACTCACTCCTACCGCCAGGCGGCCATCGGCGCCCGCGCCGAACAGCAGCCCGCGGCGGTCGCCGCGGGCTGTTGAGGAGGCACCGTTCTGCTGTAGGCCCCTGACTCCTATCCGCGACTCGCGGTGCAAGGCAGCCACTGCCGCGACGTGACGCACCCCACATGCAGTTCCTGTCAGTAATCGGGGCGCTGTTCCGCTCAAGTCACTGAGAGCCAAGCGAACCGACAGGAGCAGCACATGAAACACCGCATCGTCGTCCTGGGTGCCGGCTATGCCGGCGCCTACGTGGCCGGAACCCTGGCCCGCCGGCTGTCCCCGGCGGACACCGAGATCACCGTGGTCAACGCCGAGCCGGACTTCGTCCAGCGGCTGCGGCTGCACCAGCTCGCGGCCGGCCAGGAGATCGAGGCTCCACAGCTCGCCGACGTCTTTGTGGGCACAGGGATACGGCTGCGCTTGGCCCGTGTCACCGCCGTCGACCCCGAGCACCAGCTCGTCGCTGTGGCCGACGCCGAGGGCTGCGGCGAACTTGGCTACGACACACTCCTCTACGCGCTCGGCAGTCGCGCCGCCGACCGCGGCGTCCCCGGAGTGGCCGAGCACGCCTTCGATGTCGGCAGTCGTCCGGCGGCGCTGCGCCTGCGCGAGCGCCTGGACACCCTGAGCAGGCGGGACGAGGGCGGGAGTGTGCTGGTCGTCGGCGACGGGTTGACCGGCATCGAGACCGTCACCGAGATCGCCGAATCCCGGCCCGGCCTGTCGGTGGCGCTGATCGCCCGCGGCGAGCTGGGCGCCCAGCTATCCGCTGGAGCCCGCAGCCACCTGCGCCGGGCCTGCGACCGGCTGGGCATCACTGTCCTGGAGCACATCAGCGTTGAAGCCGTCGAAGCGACGAGGGTGCTGTGCGCCGACGGCACTGCCCTGGCGTCCGACGCAACCGTGTGGACGGCAGGGTTCGCGGTCGGCTCCATCGCAACTACCAGCGGGCTGGAGGTCACCGAGAGCGGTCGGATCGTCGTCGATCGCACCATGCGGTCTGTCTCGCACCCGAACGTCTACGCCGTCGGCGACAGTGCCTACGCCATCAGCGACAGCGGCCGGCCTCTGCCGATGTCCTGCGCTTCGGCCGGCTACACCGGCATGCAGGCCACGGCCGCGGTCGTGGGACGCCTGACCGGCCGCAAGATCCCGAACACCAAGCTGGAGTACCTGGGCAACCACATCAGCCTCGGGCGGCGGGACGGGATCCTGCAGATGGTCGATGACGAAGGGAAGGCGAAGCCGAAGTATGCGGGCGGCCGGAAGGCCGCGCGGATCAAGGCGGCCATCCTCAAGATGTCGCTGTGGACCACCTCGCACCCGACCTTCGGCCTGCCCAAGCTCAAGCGCCACCTGGTGGCCGTACCGGATGCGGCAGCCGAGAAGACGGCCGCGTAGCCGCCTGACCAGGAGGGTCCGCGTGGACAGCACCACCACTGATCGCCTCGACACCAGCCGGTTCGAGGCCAGCCGAAACCGGCTGGCTTCGCTGGCGTACCGCCTGCTGGGCTCCGCCGCCGACGCCGAAGACGCCGTGCAGGACGCGTTCCTGCGCTGGCAGGCCGCCGACCGGCAGCTGATCAAGGTGCCGGAAGCATGGCTGACCAAGGTCGTCACCAACCTGTGCCTCGACCAGCTCCGCTCGGCACAGGCACGCCGCGAACGCACCGCCGGCGCCTGGCTGCCCGAACCGCTCCTGGACGGCGACCCGATGCTCGGCCCGGCCGACACTTTCGAGCAGCGCGAATCGGTCTCCCTGGCTGTGCTGACTCTCATGGAACGCCTCTCACCGCTCGAGCGGGCCGTCTACGTCCTGCGCGAAGCGTTCTCCCACAGCCACGCCGAGATGGCCGAGATCCTCGACATCACCGAATCCGCGAGCCAGCAGCACCTCCACCGGGCTCGGCACCGCATCACCGCCGCGCGCCCCATCGGCAGCGAAGCCGACCCGGCATCTGCCCGCAGGATCGTCGAGGAATTCCTCGCCGCCGCCTCCTCAGGCCGCACCGAACGCCTGGTCGCGCTGCTCACCAACGACGCGACCGCGATCGCCGACTCCAACGCCGCCGGCACGGCCAAGACGCTGCTGCAGTACGACACTCCGCAGCGCATCGCCGCCATCGCGCGGGCCGGTTTCACACTCACACCCGCGAAACGGCGACTTGCCGGCGGCACGCCCGCCATCCACTACGCGCTCGTCAACGGCGCCCCCGCGATCCTCTTCCTGATCGGCGACCGGGTCATCGGCGCCGTGACGTTCGACATCGCAGGCGGCAAGATCGCAACCGTGCGTGGCATCGCCGCCCCCTCCCGCCTCGTCCGCATCGAGAAAGCCTGGCGGCAGCACGGACCGGACACGCCGCTCGTCACCCAGTGGTGACCCGACACAGGCTCAACCCGCCACGGACCGCTTTGTGGAGTCATGTCTCTTGCCTGCAAAGTCGGCACCCCGACCCACCGGGTGGAGTCAGAACTGACCTATCAAGTGGCGTCAACCGTCATCTACGAAGCCAAAAGGGCCTGATGCAGGCTTGCGTTGAGGGTCGGCGCTTCTCACGAGCGCCGACCGGTGTGCGTGCGGTGGCGACGGTCAGGTGAGTGTGTTGTAGATGTTCCAGCCGCTGCCGATGCGGGTGCGGGCGGAGAAGGGCGATTTGATTTCGGACGTGCCCCGGTAGAGCCATAGAGCGCCGCTGCGGTCGGTGGCGATCAGGTCGTTGTTGCCGTCGCCGGTCGTGTCTCCGGTGCTGACGAGGTGGGTGTACGTGTTCCAGCCGGCGCCGACGCGGATGCGGGAGGCGAACGGGGACTTGATGCTGGAGGTGCCCCGGTAGAGCCAGAGGACTCCGTCGCTGTCGCGGGCGAGCAGGTCAGCCTTGCGGTCGCCGGTGAGGTCGGCTCCGCCGGTGAGCTGGTTGTAGGCGTTCCACCCGGCGCCGATGCGGGTGCGTGTGGTGAAGGGGGTGCTGGTGCTGTCGGTGCCGCGGTAGGGCCAGAGGACGCCGTCGCGGTCGCGGGCGATCAGGTCCGCCTTGTGGTCGCCGGTGATATCGCCGGGCCCGGTGAGCTGGTTGTAGGTGTTCCAGCCGCCGCCGACCTTGCTGCGGGCGGCGAAGGGGCGGCTGATGTCGCCGGTGGCCTTGTAGAGCCAGAGGATTCCGGCCTTGTCGCGGGCGACGAGATCACCCGTTCCGTCTGCCTTGAGGGTGGAGAGCTTGGTGAGGGCGCTGTAGACGTTCCAGCCGCCGCCGACCTTCGCCCGCCGGGTGTATTGGGCGGGGTCGGTGGTTGTGCTGGCCTGGTACTGCCAGAGGACTCCGGAGCTGTCGCGGCCGTAGAACGCCGCCCGGTCGGCCGTGAAGTCAAGGGTTTGGGGCTGGTTGCCGAGCTGGGTTCCGTCGGGGCCGAGGGTCTGGAAGATGCCGGAGAGGTGTCCGGCGGGCAGGCCCCAGGCCGCGGTGAAGCGGAGGTAGTCGCTGGTCTTGACGGTGCCTGCCGTCCAGACCTGCTCGGAAATCTCCAGGTACACGGAGCCGTCGGCGCCGGTGGTCCAGGGGCGGGCGCTGTAGGCGATTCCGTCACTGGAGTGCTGAACGTGCACGTAGCGGGCCATCTGTGCGGCGGTGTAGCCGGCCTTGGCGATCTGCTGGGCGGTGAACAGCAGCCGGAGCCGGGTGGAAGGGGGCGGGGTGCTCAGCTGCATCAGGGTGTCCAGACGGACCTCTGCAGCTTCTGTTGTTCCAGCTGCGACTGTGTACCAGCGAGGCGACTGCCAGTACGGGATCACGCTCGGCTTTTTGATGTGGATGCTGGCGTGTGCGGGATTGATCGGTATACGGCTGCCGGTGGCACCGTCGATGTAGTAGGCGTTGATGTTGAGACCGTCGCCCACGTATCCGTCCGCGGTGACCTGGACGTGCAGTGAACTCGGAACGAGGGTGGCACCGGGTATGCCGTCGTGGTCGCTGTCCTCCTTGCCGAAGCGGAAGGTGGCCAGGGAGTCGTCGGTGTAGACGGGCTCGTGGGCCAGGATGGTCCCGGTGTCGTCGGTGACGGTCAGATGGGCTGCGTTCGCAGTGTCGAGATTGAGTTCGACGAAGCTGTCGGCGCTGGGCGGGGTGGTGAGGGTGATGTCGATGTCCTCGGGGGTACCGACCGTGTCGATGGTGCCCGAGGTATGGAGGGTCATGGCGACTGCGGCGGCGTTGGCCGTCGTCAGCGGGGTGACGCCGAGCGCCGTGCCGAGAAGTGCCGCGGTGAGAGCGGCGCGGTGCCGTTTGGTGAGTCGCATGACGATGCCTTTCAGAGTCAGCCGCCCGTCGGTGGCCAGGTAGCGGAGTAGCGGTTTGTTCAGCGGGTGTTGGAGAAACAACTGTGGGATGGGAGCCACGAGAGGCTGGGTGGCCGCCTCTAAAAAGGGGTCGGCTCGCGTGTTGCGCCCTCCTCGGGGCCTGACACATGACACTCGGGTCAGCTCAGCGATTCGAAAATCTTTCCAGCCGCCTGGTCGACCATGACCCCGCTGTTTGCGAGGTTGGAGCAGTGGCCCATCGGTGTTGGTGGCCCAGATGGCCCCCAAGGACGCCCATAGTGCTGGATCCGATCGCGCCTGATGATGCTGGGACCCGGCAATTTCCGCTCCGCTTCGCTTCCTACTCTTCGCGGGGCCCGCACTCCGGACATCCCGCGGCCGCATGTGGTCTTGGCGGGGAAGGAGGAGTACATGCTCGACAACCGCCTCGCGGCGCTTGCCGGCGCCCACGCCAGGCCGCGCAGCGGGACAGCTCGAAGTCGCCACGGCACCGGCGTCAGCCGCCCCTCCTACTCCCGCGAAACGCCCTGAGTGCCTGGGCCCAGGTGTTGGCGTGAGACGCGTGATAGCTACGCTCGCGCGGACCGTGATCGCTTGGGGCCACAGCGTAGGGATAGGCAAAGTATGCAGAATCTGCTCAGGAATGGCGGTCCGGTTGACATCGCGATGGGATGGCCCAGCTGGAGCCGATATAACTTGATCTAACTCCAATTCATGCCAACTGCCGCAAAGGTCAGGATCCACATCAGCGTCAGAATGAAGGCGACGCGAATGAATACCTTGGGCCACTCCGCCGAGTTTCGAGTTCCAGGAGACCGTGAACGTATTTGCCACCGGGGCCTTTCCTGCACCCCGCCGCCCTCGTTTCACTCGCTTATCGATGCGCGCGACAGCGCGGTCGGCAGACCCCACAACGTTGTCGATGATCGATCCGCCGTATCCGGTGGAGTAGATCTCGTCACCTGTCCGTGTGACCAGGTACAGCGTTCCTCCGCCACCACCACGCACCTCGGCGATAGCGTCGTACGGAACCGTGTAGGTGGCCAGTGGATTGACAACCGTCACAACGGATGGGCCGAGCGTGATGCGCGAACCCATGACGCGTCGACCAAGCGCGATTGTGAAGAGACAGGCAGCCACGCCTGACATCGGTCCACCTTCGAGGCTGTAAGTGAGGCTGACGAGCAGACCAACCGCTACCACTCCGAAGCCGACGGTGATGGTCCAAGACGGAACCCTGAACAGCATCCTATGCAGGATCTCGCCCTCGCGGCCTTTCAATATCGGCGTCCCTTCCCTTATGTGTCCACTCGTGAATGCGCGGCATGGGTGGGTGAGCGTTATGGTCTCACCCACTCGTCCCTCTAGACAATGCCCTATTCCGCTCGAATCATTTCGCTGACCATTCTCGCATTCTGGGGGTCATTCAAGTCGATCTCCTTAAATTCTGCTGCCGGCCAAACTGGTTGGCCGTTGATCCACGGAACCACAATGGAGGCGCCATTAATCTCCCCGGTCAGTGCTGCGACTCCGACGGGCTCTGGTAGATCCCGAAGGCGGTCACGCAGGGGGCCGTACCGTAGCGGCAGGGCCCCCACTGGCCCCTCTTCTTCCCCTCCGGATTGAGGGAAGAAGAAGAGCCACGGGGCCTCTGACGCATAGCTGTGAAGCAAAACGTATCTGACTTGGATGGCTGGCTGCAGGCGGGCAACGCGCGCCATCCGCCACGCGCGCCTGCAGCCAAACCCCGCGATCACTGCCCAGACGACAGTGATCAACGGGAGAATGAAAATCCAGAATGGAACGCTGTCCGGCTTCCGAGAACCCACCATCACCGCCGCAGCATTCAGGGCAAGTGTGCCGAGGAAGGGGATGAGATGGCTCGAGTATTGCAGCCCTCTGACCCGCCACCACATGACCCGGCGAACGTCTGACTCTCGACGCATTGTCGATTGCTCCAAGCCCCGATAGCGGGCTTGGCTTTCACCTGCTTCGACCATTCGCTCGAAAGTGAAACTGGCCTGCTCATCTTCATTCTGCATTTTTCATCCTAATCCTATTCAGATCAGCAGAATCCGGGGTTCACCACGGAGGGAACAGCACATGCCCCGAGCCCAGTTGCGCCCGCGAACCCTAGTTCGCCGCCTCTGACCAGCGGGTCACGTGTGGAGCCGTGTCGACCTCGGCCGCTTGCGTGGCGCCCCGCAGGGAGCTGCACTATTATCCTCCCGGAGCGAACGCCCATTTGCCAGGCGCCGCCGACTGACGCTCCCACTCCGAGACCGATCGCACCCCATTGCATGTTGTAACTGAAATTGCTGGAGGCGGAATCCAGCCCGTGGGTGTGGATGTCACCCAGAGCCTTTACTGTAATCGCTGCGGCAACGGCAAGAGCACATATCCCGAGCGACACGAAACATGCTCCGAAAGCAGCGATGTCCGCCATATCCCTCCAGTGATCCCCAACCCACTGCCCAACGGTTGAGTTCTTGGTGTTGTCCCAGGCGGCGCCGAAGTTCCCCTTCATGATATTGCCGAATATTCCATCCTTTTTTCGGCGTTCTGCGTCGGCCTTTGCTTTAGCTGCCTTAATGGCTTGCGCGCGGTATTCGGCCTGCTGTTTGGCGCGGGCTTTTGCGTGGCCGTCGTCGATCATGTAGTGGGTGGGGTTGGCCTTGTACGCGGCGTACTTCTGGCGGGAAGGTTTGTCCTTCTTGGGCGTCTGGGTCCAGACGTACTTGCCGCTCTTGTACGTGTACTCAGCCGTGACGCCGCGGTCGTTGCCCCATCTGTAGTCGGCGGTTGTGCCGCCGTCGGTCGGGCCCAGGGGGCGCAGGCCGGAGGGGTCGGACTGGGTGACCGGGTTGTTGTGGGCGTAGGAGTAGGCGTTCATCTGGGCCGGGTCGTCGAGGTCGATGACGGGGTCGACGGAGAGGAAGCGGCCGAGGTTGGGATCGTACTCGCGGGCGCCGAGGTGGGTGAGGCCGGTGGGGTCGATGGTGCCGCCGACGAATCCCTGGGTTCCGGGGAATGCGCTGCTGCCTGCGGAGCGGATTTTGCCGAAGGGGTCCTGTTTGCGGCGGGTGATGTCCAGGGTCGCGGTGGAGACCGCGGTCAGCGAGGTGCCCTGGTGGTCGGTGAAGAGGTAGGAGATTCCCTTGCTGGTGCGGACGGCGACATTGTTGCCGTTGTGCTGGTAGTAGCGGGTTCCGGCTTTGGTGCCGGTGGTGGTCAGCGTGATCTCGTTGCCGTTCGGCAGGGTGAGGGTGCTGGTGCCGTCGCCGTTCTTGGCGAGCAGGCGGTTGCCGTCGGCGTCGTAGAGGTAGCTGGTGGTCTTGCCGCTCTCGGTGAGGGTGACGAGGTGGCCTTCCGCGTCCCAGGTCAGGTCCTGAATCCGGGAGCCGATGACGCGCTTGGTGGTGTTGCCCGCGTCGTCGTACGTGAAGGTCGACTTCTGGCCGTTGTTCGCGCCGCCGCTGACGGTGGCTTCCTGGACCGCGTGGGGCAGGCCGGTCTTGGCGGCGGGGTGGGTGTAGGTGGTGGCGGCGTCGGTGCCTGCCTGGGTTCCGGTGCCGTGCTCGACGAGCTTGGTGCGGTTGCCCAGGGCGTCGTAGCCATAGGTCTGCCAGTACGTGTCCGGGCCGCCCACCGTCGTCGACGAGGGTGCCGCCGAGCAGTCCGTCTTCGCCGTCCACGCCTCGGTCAGACGCCCGAGCGTGTCATTGCTGAAGCACTGGGTGTCGACGGTCCGGGCGGTGTCCTGGCCACTGGCAGTGGTGATGCCGGTGACGTTGCCTGCCGGGTCGTAGCTGTAGGTGCTGTCGTCGATGCGCTGCGGCGCCAGGTCCCGGTCGGTGGTCTGCCGGTTCATGAGGCCGGTGAACTCGTCGTAGATCTGGGACTGGTAGACCTGCTTGCCCAGTACGCCGAACTCGGTACGCGTCGGGCGGGAGAACACGTCGTAGAGGGTGTTGGAGACGAGCGTCGCGCCGGCTCGGCTGGTGCGGATCGGCAGGTCATCGCCGTTGTAGTTGACCGTTACTCGTTCCGAGGTGACGTCGCCGATCGCCGGGTTCATGGTCCAGTCGAGGAGCCCGGTTTCGGCGTTGTAGCCGTAGGTCCATCCGTAGCTTCCTGCCAGGCTGCCTGCGCCTGAGGGGATGGTGACGGTGGTGGAGGTGGGCTCGTAGCGGTCGGTGAATCCGCCGGTGGCGGTGGTGTAGGCAGCGCCGTCCGTGTAGCGGGTGCTGGAGGTCAGTTGGCCCTTGGCGAGCGTGTCGTAGGTCCACTTGGCCAGCGAGGTGCTGCCCTGCTTCAGCTCGGTCTGCCGGCCGAGCTTGTCGTAGACCGTGGTCAGCGTGGTGCCGCGCTCGTCGGTGCTGCTGGTTGCCCGGCCGGCCTTGTCGTAGCCGGTGGTGACCGGGCCCTTGTCCGGGTCGTCCGCCTTGATCTGCTGGCCACGCCCGTCGAAGGTGTAGGTCCACTCGTTGCCGGACGGGTCGGTGACCTTGGCCGGCTGGTCGTACTTGCCGTAGCTGTACGTCGTCTTCTGCGACGTGGTGCGCGCGGCGTTTGTGTACTCCAGGAGGTCAGTGGTGCGCCCGAGCGCGTCCACGATGGTGGTCGTGGCGGTGCCGCCCGACGGGGGGACGACGGTGGTGCGGTCTCCGTCGTAGGTGGTGGTGGTGCGCCACTGCTCGTCGCCGAGCTTGCGGGAGATGGCGGCGGTCACCCGTCCGAGCCCGTGCCTTCTGCGGCACGCGGCGGTGCGGAATGTAGACCATGAACGCCGGTTAGCCAAACCGGCGATCGTGACGACCATGGGAGTTGCTCGCGTTCGGCGCGGCTAGCGCCGTGACGTTCAGCGGAGACGGTGTCTCCACGCGGTGGCACCTTGCTGAGGTTCCGGCTCTGCCCAACCTGTGCGAGCGGTTCCGAGCCCTCAAGGAAGGTCAAAGTCGTGTCTGTTCCGATCAAGAAGCTTTCCCCTGATGCGAAGGGGAAGGTCCGGTACCGGTTTGTGGTCGACGTAGGAGCTCATCCCTCGACTGGGAAGCGGGCGGCAGGTGACCCGCACTTTCGGGACGCTGAGGGAGGCGAAGGCCGAGTACGCGCACATCACGCACCGCCGATACGAGCCAGCGACTGCGCCGTTCGATGTCAGGACACTGGACGAGCGGCTCGTTGAATGGCTGGCCAGGAAGGCGGAGGACCTGGAGGAGAGCACCGTCTACAGCTACACCATGACTCTGGGGCGTCTTCGGGGAATGCTCGGGCATATCCGGCTCCAGGACCTTGCCGAGGATGATGTCGAGGCTTGGATGAAGTGGGCGCTGGTGAGGGGCGGGTGCGAGGTGGCAAGGCGGGTACGGGGCTGGCGGTGGCCTCGGTCGAGATG
The DNA here is from genome assembly GCF_036195045.1 of Streptomyces sp. NBC_00236. NCBI lineage: Bacteria > Bacillati > Actinomycetota > Actinomycetes > Kitasatosporales > Streptomycetaceae > Streptomyces > Streptomyces sp. NBC_00236. The sequence continues at coordinate 7,073,041 of NZ_CP108100.1, forward strand.
TCGCTGGCGCGGTTGAAGGAGGCGCTCGACCGGGCGGTTGCTCGGCGCCTTGTCGAGGTGAACGTCGCCAGGGAGGTGAAGGTCCCTCGCAACCATCGGAAGGCGGAGCGGCGGGCGAAGACCGTGATCCCGCCCTGGAACCTTCAGGAGGTGCGCGCCTTCGTGGATGCGGTCAAGAACGACCGTCTGTACGCCGCCTTCCTCCTGTCCCTGATGGGTTTGCGGCCGGCGGAGATCTGCGGCATGCGCTGGAGCGACGTCGACCTGGGCAGGGCCACCTTGACCGTCAACCGGACCCGGACGCTGATGGGCAACAAGGTCGTGGTCGAAAAGGACACGAAGTCCCTTGCCGGGGAGCGTCAGCTCCCCCTGCCTGACCTGGTGGGCGAGGCCCTCGCCGACTTCAAGGCCACACAGATCACCGAGAAGCTCAACGCGGGGGAGAGGTACGAGGACAACGGGTACGTGCTCGTGGACGGGCTCGGCAGGGCACTCAACGGGCGCCAGTTGCGTGAGCGGGCACACACGGTCATGGCCGAGAATTCGCTGCGCCGGGTCCGTCTGTACGACGCCCGTGCGAGCTGTTTCACGTACCTGGCGAACAAAGGAGTGCCGGACCATCTTCTTGCCCGCTGGGCCGGGCACACCGACGTCCGCACGACCAAGCGCTGGTACGTGAAGCCGGATGTGGAGGATCTACGGCCGGCCGCGGCAACGTGGGGAGAACTGGCGAGTGTCCCGCCCCCGCTCTCGGAGTGAATGTGAGATGTGGGAGCGTGAGTGGGTGAGTGAGAAGAACGTTGAACCCCTGCAATACCGCTTTGACGGGCCAGAAGACGCCCCGGTCCTCGTCATGGGCACATCCCTCGGTGCCACATGGCACAGGTGGTAGATGGCGTCTTGTGGCGTCCACGTGGTCCAGTTCGACGCTGTTCACGCGGGTTTGGACTTGGTGGTCCAGGTGCGTTGACGGTGTTGGTGACAGGCGCGTGACAGGGCGTGTGTGACGGTATCGGTGATAGGGCGAGGGACTTGCTGATGGGCCAGGCGGGGCCTCGCCTGAAGCCGGGTGGGGCGAGGCGCCACTGGGGCGCTCTGGTGGGGCTTCGCCGCGAGTTCGGCCGTACTTGAACGCCTGGCGCGTTCGGCTGGGGCTGGCGCCAGGAGGGTTTCGTGTCAGGGGCCGTAGGGGTTCCAGTGTCCGAGGAACGGCTTCAGGTCGTCTGCTCGTGGTTCGGGGATGAGGGGCATCCGGAGTGGCGTGTTCAGCGGGTCGAGGCGTTCTGTGGTGGCTTCTGCCCAGTTGATCCATGCCTCGGCTTCGGTTCTGGTTTCGCCTGAGGGCATGGTCGCGACTCGCGTGCGCATAGCGGTCACGTAGTCGGCCAGTCGGGTCGCGTGGCGCCATGCCGCTTCCTGCGCCTCGAAGTGCCTGACGCGGTACGTCTCGGCGTACTGGACGCGGGCCTTCTCCATGGCGGCTTGCCAGCGGAGGCGCTTCTGGCGTGCTGCCTCGAGTTCCTCCTGGCGTTGGCGTTCAGCGGCTTCGCCGCGGAGTGTGACTTCTTGGGCGATCTCGGCAAGCTGCTCTTCGAGGGGGCGGCCGGGGGTGTCGGCCCATTCGCTCGCCCGGTGCGGCTGGCCGCCGCTCAGGACCAAGCGGAGGCGTTCGGACGGGGTGTAGTCGAAGCGGGGGATTCTGATCCAGGAGTGCTTCCGGGCTTCGGCGAGTTCCTTCTCGGTCGAGACATGCTCGGTCCGGTCCTGTTCTTGCTGGACGACGAACCCCACCGTGAGCCCTTGCGCGGTGATGGTGAAGTGGGGAGACGCATTGCGGCGGCGGTGAGACGGGTATGCAGAGCCCGGCCGTCCCACCGAGCAGGCGTGTCTTTCGGACTCGGTGGCGGTGATCAGTGCCTGGATGAGCCGTAGGGCACGTGCTTGGACGGGCTTGGTCAGGCCCAGCGATCGGGGTTCGTTTTGCATGGCCCGGACCACGCTGTGCGGCCGAGTGAGCCGGGTGGGGACAGGGACAGGGGCGAGGACGGCAAAGCGCCAGGCGGGGGTGTCGACGAGCTTGATCTCGTATCCGTCACGGCACCAGCCTCCGTGCAGTTCCTTTGTCTTCGGGAGCCTTGTCGATCTGCGAGCGGCCGCGATCCGGGACGGCCAGTTCACAGAGTCCCGGCCGGTGGTGGTCTTGATGATCCGGCCACCGGCGTCCGCGAGCTCCTGCAGCAGCTGTTCCGTGAACGTCACGCGATTCTGCTTGGGAGGGCTTGGCTTTCGCTCGACGGCCGGAGCGTCCTGTGTCCGGGGTGACGGCCGTTGTGGAGCGGTGGCCTGGGCCATGCGCGGGCGCGATCCCGGGGGAGGGTACGTGCCGTGGGCGAGGTAGTGCTGGCCTGCACTCGTCAGGACGACGCTCCACTGCCCGCCTCTCCGGGAGACCGTGACCAGGCCCCGGTTCTGCAGTGCCTGGCAGGTGGTCTTGTAGGAGCTTGTCTCCCACACGTCCTCAGGACATCCCGCTCCCACCCACTGCAGCACCGAGAGCTGGCCCTCATTGACCGGCCGTTTCAAGGGGACCACCTTTGAGCCTGGCTTTCATTGACGGGGCGGATGCTGTCAGAGGTAGCGGAAAGGGGTGGGCTGTTCGGGCTGCATTCGCTCGAAGGAGCGACCGATGCAGGCTCGTCCGCCGGCCGCGACGCTGGGCGTCGAAGTGGGTGGACTAGGCAAAGCCTTTGACTCGCATTCGAAATTACGTTCGCAAGTGGCTGTGGGAGGCGAGGATCGGAAATGATCCTGAATCTGGATTTCTCTCGTCTCCTGCCTGCTGTTTCTCTTCTCTGCGGTCGTCGGGGCCCGTCTGGTCGTCCGCTGTGCCGAGTCCGGTTGTCAGTGGTGGCCTCTACGGTTCTTTCTGATCGCGCGGAATGCTCCGGGCGTGGCTGTGCGTGCATCGATGCCAGCCGGATGGGGCGTGTGCGTTCCATCATTTCGGGGGAGCGGACGAATCCGCTGGGGCAGTGAGAACGGGAGGGTGCATGGAGTTGGACTACGACCGTTTGGTCGCTCTGCGAAAGAAGAGCGCTGCTTGGCGGCTGCTGAAGGCCGACCATGCTGCGCTGATGCTGAGCTTCTTCAGCAAGGTGTTCGTCGAGCAGGGAGTGCGCTCGATTGCGGGTGCGGAGCTTGTCGAACGTTTGGATGATGAGTTGTTCGCCCTGAACGATCGGCTGGGCCAGGGGACGTTCTCCAAGACTGCGAGGGCGTATCTGGACGGTTGGTCGGCGCCGGAGAATGGCTGGCTGCGCAAGTACTACCCGCCGGATACGGACGAGCCGCACTATGACGCCACGGCCGCCGTGGAGAAGGCCGTCGCGTGGGTCCGGTCGTTGGAAGAGCGTTCGTTCGTGGGCACGGAGTCGAGGCTGAGCACGATTTTCGACCTGCTGCGGCAGATGACGTTCGGGACCGAAACCGATCCCGAGGCGCGACTGGTGGAGCTCAACCGACGTCGGCATGAAATCGATCTGGAGATCGCGCGTGTCGAGGCCGGTGAGGTGGATGTTCTGGACAGCGCGGCGCTGCGGGACCGCTATCAGCAGGTGACCGATACGGCGCATGGGCTGCTGGCCGACTTCCGAGAGGTCGAGGCGAACTTCAGGGACTTGGACCGGGACCTGCGGAGCAAGATCGCGGCGTGGGACGGGGCCAAGGGTGAGCTGCTGGACGAGGTGCTGAGCAGCCGCGAGAGCATCGCGGAATCGGACCAGGGGCGTACCTTCCAGGCGTTCTATGACTTCCTGCTTGCCCCGAGCCGTCAGGAGGAGCTCAAGACGCTACTGACCGAGGTTGAAGCCATGGAGGCCATCGACGAGCCCGACCCCAGGATGCGGCGCATGGCCCGGGACTGGCTGGAGGCAGCCGAGCGAACTCAGACCACGGTGAGGCAGCTGTCGGGGCAGCTGTGCCGGTTCCTGGACGACCAGGTGCGCTCGGAGGATCGGCGCGTCCTGCAGCTCGTGCGCGAAATTGAGGCTCAGGCTCTGGCGCTGAGTGATGTGCCGGGCGTGGATCTGGTTGCCGGTATCGATGCGGCCGCGCCGACCATTGTTCTGCCGATGGAGCGGCCCCTGTACACCCCGTTGGTCAAGGTGCCGATCGAAAGTACCGGCATTGAGGCGGGGGACGAGGAGTTCGCGGCTGAGGCACTGTTCGAGGCGGTGTATGTGGATTCGGCGCGGCTCACGGCGGCGGTGCACCAGGCGCTGGGCTCGCGCACGCAGGTGTCGTTGGCCGAGACACTGCGCGAGCATCCCCTGGAGCAGGGGCTTGCCGAGCTGGTCGCCTACCTCGCGTTGCCGGACGACGGGTTCACCACGGTGTTCGACGACCAGCGTCAGGAGGAGATCGCTTGGCCCAGTGAGGAGGCTGTCCAGCAGGTCGCCACCGTGCCCGTGGTCACCTTTGCCCGCACCAGCCCCGGCATCGCCTGGGCTTCCAGCTCGAAGGAGGGGCGATGACCACGCCTGCCACCCCCAGCCAGCCGTCCGTTCTCTCCCTGCCGGTCAACCAACTGCTCAAGGGTCCCATCTTCCGTGACCAGCACGAACGGGCATGGGACGCCCTGTTGAACCACAGTGCCGGCGTGAAGGACTACGTCGACGTCATGGGGCTGCGTGTGGTGATCGACGAGATGGAAGGCTACGCCTTCCTCCAGTCGAAACCCGACGACGAGGACGACGTCCGCGATGCCCGCATGGCGCCGCCGCGGCTGATGCCCCGCCGCTCACTGTCCTACCCCGTCAGCCTGCTGGTCGTGCTGCTGCGCAAGCGGCTCGCAGAGTTCGACGCAGGCGCCGACGGCACCCGCCTGATGATCACCCGGGACGAGATCGTGGAGATGATCCGACTGTTCCTCCCCGCCGGCACCAATGAAGCCCGCCTGGTCGACCAGATCGACGGCCACATCAATAAGGTGGTCGACCTGCAGTTCCTGCGCCGTGCCCGCAGGCAGGACCAGCTCTTCGAGGTGCAGCGGATCATCAAAGCCTTCGTCGACGGTCAGTGGCTCGCCGAATTCGAAACGAACCTGGCCCAGTACGCGGTCACCCACACCCACCAGGAGAAGCAGCAGTGATCCCCGCCCAGTCCGGCCCCGCCGGCACGCGTGTCGCCTCCACCGACCTGGTTGCGGCCGGCTTCCGGCTGGAGCGCCTGGAGGTATACAACTGGGGCACGTTCGACAAGCACGTGTGGACGTTCGGCATCGGCGGCGCCAATGCTTTGCTGACCGGGGACATCGGTTCCGGGAAGTCCACCCTGGTCGATGCCATCACCACCCTGTTCATGCCTGCACGCAAGATCGCCTACAACAAGGCGGCCGGCGCGGAGAGCGGCGAGCGCAGCCTGCGCTCCTATGTGCTGGGCCACTACAAGTCCGAACGCAACGAGACGACCGGAGCGACCAAGCCGGTGGCGCTGCGCAAGCCGGGCAGCTACTCCGTCATCCTTGGGGTCTTCACCAACCCGGCGCTATCGGCGACCGTCACGCTGGGGCAGGTGTTCTGGCTCGCTGACGCGAACGCCACCCACCCCGATCGGCTATTCCTCGTCGCCGACCAGGCGCTTTCCGTCGCAGGCGACTTCGCTGACTTCGGCACCGAGGTGCGCTCCTTGAAGAAGCGTCTCGAAGCGAGCGACGTCCGCGTCCACAAGACGTTCCCGCCCTACAGCAAGGACTTCCGGCGCCGCATGGGCATCGAGTCCGAGCAGGCACTGGAGCTCTTCCACCAGACGGTGTCGATGAAGTCGGTGGGCAGCCTGGACGACTTCGTCCGCAGTCACATGCTCGAGCCGTTCGATGCGGCGGCCATGACCGACAACATCATCAGCCACTTCGACGCGCTCACCACCACCTACAACTCCGTTCAGCGAGCACGCGCCCAGACCGAGGCCCTCACCCCGCTGCTCGCGGAATGCGACGCCTACGAGAGGCTGACCGCACGCATCGACGAAGCCGACACGCAGCAGGCTGCCCTGCGGTATTTCATGGCCGAGCGCACGTCAGCGCTGCACGAAGCCCAGCGCGCCGAGGCGGAACGGACACTCGCACGCCTGCAGGGCGAAAAGGATGCCGCGAAGGACGAGCTGGAACGGCTGCGTGGCCAGCAGCGTCGGTGGGACCTGCAGCGCGAGGGCCTGGGCGGCGGCCGGTTGGGTGAGCTCGAGCGCCAGATCAAGGAGACGGAGCAGCAGCGCACCGCGCAGGAGGGGCGGGCCCGCCAGCACGCCGCCCTGTTGGAGCAGGCAAAGCTGGCCCCCGTGACCGACCGGGCCCAGTTCACCGACCGGCTCGACGACATCGCCCGCGCCCAGCACAGCGTCGCCGCGACCGCCCGTGACACGCGCACGGCCCTGGAGACCCTCGCGGTCGAGGCCGCACAGCTGAAGCGGCAGGCTGAGGACATCAACGCGGACCTGCTCAGCTTGCGCTCGCGCCGCAGCAACATCCCACGCAGGCAGCTGGAGGTACGCGCTCGCCTGAGCCGTGAACTCGGCATCGAGGAGAGTGCCCTGCCGTTCGCCGGCGAACTCATCCAGGTCCGTGACGAGGAACAGGAGTGGGCCGGGGCCGCCGAGCGTCTGCTGCGCGGCTTCGCCGTGTCCCTCCTGGTTTCCGGTGACCAGTACGCCCGCGTCTCAGACTGGATCAATGACCACCACCTGGGGGCGAAGCTGGTTTACTTCCGCGTTCCGGACAAGCTCCCGCCGCGGCGCCTGTCCACCGCCACGTCCACGGCGCTGTTCACCAAGCTCGAGGTGCGTGACGACTCGCCGCTCGCCCCGTGGCTGGCCGGCGAGCTCGAACGCCGCGCCTCCCACGCTTGCGTGCCGACGATGGAGGACTTTCGGCACACCGAACTCGCCATCACCGCCCAGGGGCTGATCAAGGGGGCGCGGGGCCGTCACGAGAAGAACGACACCACCCGCATCGATGACCGCAGCACCTATGTGCTCGGCTGGACGAACCAGGCCAAGATCGACGCTCTCCTGGACCAGGCCCATCGGGTCCATGACGCCCAGCGCGAGACGGAGAAGAAGAAGTGCGAGCTGGATGCCACCTACAAGGACGCCCTCAGTCATGACAAGGTCCTCGACCGGCTGGCAGCCATGGCGGACTACAACGAGATCGACTGGCCTTCCGCAGTACGGCACATCACCCAGCTCACGGCCGAGAGGCAAAGTCTGCAGGCCGACTCCCAGGACCTGGACGGACTCACCCGCCGCCTCACTGAAATCGCCGGTGACATCACCACACAGGAACGTGCATACGAGCGAGCACAGCAGAGCTGGGGCCGAGTCGGCGGCGACCGCGACGCCGCTGAACGCGCCCGCGACGAGGCCCGCTCCGTACTCGAAGAACCGGACGCCAGGGACGCGCGGCCACACTTCCCGGCCCTCGAGCAGCGCCTGACCACTGCCCACCTGACGTGCCGGACGACACAGGAGTGCGCCCAGAGCGAGTCCCGGCTGCGCGAGGAGATGGCGGCCGACAGACACCGCTGGGCCAAGGAGCAGACGCGCCTCGGCCAGACGATTGCCGCCCGGATGAGTTCTTTCCGAGCTGCCTACCAGGTCGAGACCAACGAACTCGACGCCTCCGTCGCCTCCGCGCCCGGCTACCGAGCCTTGCACCAGCAGCTCGTCGCGGACGACCTGCCGCGATTCGAGAACCAATTCCGCACCTATCTGAAGACCAACGTAATCCGTGAGATCGCCGGATTCCACGCGCAGCTCAACATCTGGGCGGACGAGATCGGCGACCGCATCAACACCATCAACGAGTCCCTGGTCGACATCGACTACAACCCGGGTCGTTACATCATGCTCAAGCCCGAGCAGACACCCAACACCGAGATCCGCGAATTCACCGCTGAACTGCGTGCCTGCACCGACGACGTCCTGTCCGGTGACGACTCCGACCTGTACTCCGAGGAGAAGTTCCACCAGGTGCAGCGCCTGATCGAACGCTTCAAGGGCCGTGAACACCACACCGACAGCGACCGGACCTGGACCAAGCGCGTCACCGACGTCCGCTACTGGTTTGTCTTCAGCGCCAGTGAACGACGCCGCGAGGACGATTCCGAGTATGAGGTGTACTCCGACTCCGGCGGCAAGTCCGGCGGCCAGAAGGAGAAACTCGCCTACACCATCCTGGCCGCCTCCCTCGCCTACCAGTTCAAGCTCGACACCAACAGCACAAGGAGCCGCACCTTCCGCTTCGTGGTCATCGATGAAGCCTTCGGACGCGGCTCGGAGGAATCCGCCCGCTTCGCCCTGGATCTCTTCAAACGCCTGGGCCTGCAGCTCCTGATCGTCACCCCGCTGCAGAAGATCCACGTCATCGAGCCCTATGTGTCCGCCGTCGGCTTCGTCGACAACCCCACCGGACACCATTCCCGCCTGCGCACCCTGACCACTGCTCAGTACCGCCAAGAACGCCTAGCCCACACCCTGGCCGGCCTGCAGCCCACTGCCGCACAGGGAGCATGAGATGACAACACAACACGACGTTGGCTGGACCACCCCGCAGGCCGTCATCGAACGCCTCCGCAAACGCTGGAAGATGGGCACCTACCTCACCCAGCTCGCGGACGGATCACCATGGGAACCCGTCGAGATTCCACTGCGTGGTCCGAAAGCCGGGGACATCACCCGTCAATATGACCACGTCCTCGCCTGGACCGAATCCTGGGCGCCCACTGCACACCCGCACCTGCACATCGAGTACCGGCGCCTCGGCGGGCGCCTGGCCGGCGTGAACAACGTCCCCGCCCGCGTTCGCATCGACGACCGTGACCACCTCTGGCGTCTGCTCGGCGTCAGTCCCACGGTCGACCGCTACCAGAGTCTGCTGACCTCTGCCCGAGACGTGCTGCCCGACCTCGTCGAGTGGATGACCGGCCATCCCATGCAGGTGCTCCAGCGCGAAGGCGACTGGGCCCGCTTGCAGAGCACCATCCAATGGATCCTCGACTACCACGGTCCCACCGTCTACCTGCGCCAGCTCGACGTACCCGGCGTGGACACCAAATTCATCGAACGCCACCGAGCCATCCTGACCACCCTGCTCGAGCAGTGTCTCCCCGAAGACCGCATCAACACCGAAGCCGCACGCACCGACTTCGCCGCCCGCTTCCGCTTTCTACGAAAGCCCGCCTACCTGCGCTTCCGGCTCCTCGACGGCGAAGCGCTGGCCGGCTTCCGCGAACTGGCCGTCCGGGCAGATGAGTTCACCGCACCCCCGCCCGGCATCACGACCGTCTACGTCATCGAGAACGAGACCACCTATCTGGCTTTCCCTGACCAACCCCACAGCATCGTAATCCACGGCGCAGGCTACGCCGTCACCCAACTCTCCGCCCTGAACTGGCTACACGGCATACGCCTTGTGTACTGGGGCGACCTGGACACTCACGGGTTCACCATCCTCGACCGGCTGCGTCGGGCCTTCCCGCACGCGCAGTCCATCCTGATGAACCGGGGCGTTCTCCTGGAGCACCGCGGCCAGTGGGTGAACGAAGACGCCCCCACCCACCGGCCTCTCGGCACGCTCACACCGGACGAGGCCGATGTCTACGACAGCCTCGTGGAAGGCGAGTTCGGCCTCAACGTGCGACTCGAACAAGAACGCGTGCGGTTCCACCTGCTTGAAGACGCCCTCAAGGAGCTCCGCTAGCAACCGCACACACCGTCAGCCAGCTTGTCGGTGTCGATGAAGGGGCAGGTTCATCGATCTGCGGCAAGCAGTTCCTGGTGCCTGGCGAGCGCCGTAGGACGAAGGAGAGGCACGGAACTCGTCGGTCACCGTCCCACGGGGTCTTCAGGGCATGGCAGCTCGGGCACAGAGCGATCATGGCCCATTGCGGCTGAGTGCCGAGGTGTAGCGGGGATCAGGGCAGCAGAGGTTCTCCCAGCCCCGTTGGCTGCGCTCGAGCACCGCATGGCGGGATGCCGGCGACGCGGCTCAGCCGCTGACTACCTTGGGGCCGGCGGCGGTGGCTCTTGCCGTCCCGCATGGCGCGCTGCGCCCGGGCATCCAGCTCCGCGTAGCGCAGAACCGGATCTGCTATGCGGCGCAGCAGGGCAACGGGCATCCGGCAGCAGTCGAGTGCATCGGCGGCCGGCTCCTCGGCCGTACCTTCGCCGTTCCGTCCCGCCCTCCTCCGTGAGCCCTACCGGAGGTAGTCGGATGAAGAACTGCAATATTCTCCGTGACTGTTGGCAGCGCGGCGACAGCCTCCACCACGCGGTCCAGGCCGTCGCCCGCATGCATCACCTCGCGCCCTCACCGCTTGACCAGGCACGCCAAATGCCCAGTTCAGCCTGCCTGACTACGGCCTTCTACAACACGCTTATAGTGCAGTCGCGAGGGTGTCCAGGTCGTTCGTCACACCGGGATCTTGGGCACTTAACGATGTTTTGTGTGTCGCTGCGGTGGTTAGCGTGGTCCGTGTGCACGCCAGGCAGTAGCGATGGTTGCTTCCAGCGCCGAGTCGTCAGTGCCGGGTGTCTCGGTCAGGGCTGACATGTGGCGCAGGGTGGCCAGTACGTCAGCGGCGTCGGGGTGTTCTGAAGTGAGGAGGTCGACGAGGTCGTCTTCGGACAGGGGCTCGTCGAGTTCGGACAGGTCGTGCAGGATGCCCTGCAGGGCCGGACCGGTGAGGGCGGCTGCTTCCAGAAGCTGGTTGGCACCGGCGGGGGTGGCGAGGGCGTCGTGCAGGGTGCGGCAGATGTCCGCTGCGCTGTGCCTCGTGGCGGCCAGCTCGGCGGCTTGATTGAGCAGCATCGGCCAACCGCCGGTCGTGGCGAAGAGGCGGCGGCGATCTTCCGGGGCGTTGAAGGCGGTCAGGACATCGGTGGGGGTGACCCAACTGCGAATGCCGTCGGTGGTGGCGCGCTGCAGGGGGACAAGAATGTCCTCTTCCGCGTAGCGGGACAGGACCTCAAGGTGTTCGCGATTCCCGGCGTCAATGAGGGCGATGACGCAGCGGGTTACGCCGGAGGCGGGTTGGCGGGTGATGGCGTCGCGCAGAGCGGTATCGACGCGGTCGGGCTTGAAGTGTCGCATGTCACTGACGATCAGCCGGTGAGGGCTGCGGGCCTTGCCTGCGCTCAGCGCCTGGCGGTATGCGTGGGGTGTGGCCGGTTTGATCAGGGGGGCCAGCTCGCTGGGGGTGCGTTGCTGCTGGTCGGTCAGCGCGGCGGTGACGTCATCGAGGCAGGTGGCGTCGGTGCCAAGCACGATGCGCAGCGCGTTGTTGCGACGCACCAGACCCGCGATCTGCTGTTCCGTCAGGGGACTAATTCGGGCGCCGGGAAGCGGGCGCCGAGCCTGGCTGATGGACAGACGGGTGGAGATGTCGTTGGGGTCGTGAGCGTGGAGTTCTTCCTCGATGGCGTCCTGGGTACCCAAGAGTCGCAGGACGTTGGAGGAGCGCAGGCGCCAGCCGTCACGTTCGGTGGCCAGGATCCCCAGGCCCAGCATCTCTTCCAGCAGGACGCGGAACTCGTCGGCCGTGTGGTGGGTGAAGCTCTCGGGCCACCATTCAGCGCATTGCTGGCGCAGGGCGCGCGTGCTCATGCTGTGTTCGACGCCATGCGTGTGGGCGTTGTGCGCGATGAGCAATGCGATGACCTTGTAGCGGGGGTCGAGATTGAGGTTGAGGCGCACGGTGTCGCGGATACGACGTCGCAACTCCGGCGAGCCGACAACGCGTTCGAGGATGTCGTTGTCGATGGTCCAGGGCGGCCCATCGGGCGTGCGGCTGGCCAGTGCTTCGCTGACGAGGGCCTCACCGGCGACCTGAAGGAGTTTCGGGTGGTAGTTGCAGTAGGCCAGCAGGCGGTGGATGAGGCTGTCGTGCGCGAAGTTGATCCCCAGGACTTCAGCAGGCTCCTGGAGTAGACGGTAGGCAGGGCCAGGGGAGAGGGGGCCGATGCCCAGGGCTTTGCCGAAGTGCGCCTCGGCGAGAGGTTGGTTGGGCAGACCGGCGAAGCGCTGGACCTGGTGCAGACCGGCGAAGACGGGCTTGAAGCGGCGTTCGGTCGCGCTCATCAGGTCCCGCAGGCGGGTGGTCTGAGGGAAGCCGGCGTCGGCTTCGGCGTCGAAGAAGGAATCGCACTCGTCGAGCAGGAGCAGCAACCGTCGGGTCCGGTCCTGATCGAGCCAGGCCGTGACGGCATCCCGGACACGCCGAAACGCGGTGGAGGCGCGCCGGCCGGGTGCCAGACCGATCCCTGCCCGACCCAGCTCGGTGGAGATCATGTCCCAGATCTCCTCTGTGCCCGAGGCCAGGCTACTGGGCAGCGGTAGGTAGAGCGCGACATGGCCTTCGGTGAGGGCGTGGCGGCGACCAGCGGCCCGTAGGAGGGCCGACTTTCCCAGCCTGCGCCCGCCGTACAAGAGACTGACACCGTGCTGGTCAGTGACGGCGGACAGTTCCTCGGCGCGACCGTAGAACATCTCCTCCGGCACGGCTTCGTTGGCGTCGGGGGTGTAGGGATTGATGGCACTGAACGGGGCCAGGATGCGTTCAGTCAAGGTGAACTGTCCACTGCCGCGGGAGGCCAGGTACGCCAGAGCAGCAGCGTCCAGTACCAGAACGGGTTTGGCGGGATGTTCGGCGCAGACTGCGGCCAGGGCTCTGCGTTGAGCGGGAGATAGGGTGCCGATGAACGCGATCATGACGGGAATGGAGCTGGGATCTTGCTGGACCCAGGCGAGGAGCTTGGCAGCGTCGGTGACCTCGGACGTCATCAGTAGTCGCAGTCGGCCGTCCGCTTGCGTACCGAAAGCCGGCAGGCGAACCTTGCCGATCAGTGTCACGTCGCGAAGATCGACCCACCGGCGCAGGTTTGAGGCGACCGGCAGGCCGGGGTCGGCCTCGCGCTCATATTCGATACCGGCCAGACGCAGAGCCGGGCTCAGTACGTAGGTGTTGGTGCGGACCTGGGCCCATCGGGTGGCAACGTGGTGCCAGGCAGTGAGTGCGGCCACGGCGATTTTACGATCACCGGGGGACAGGGGGCCGAAGTCCAAGGGGCCCAGTCTGGTGCCGTTCTCGGCCGCGGTGATCACCGCGGGGGTGATGCCATCGGCCAGGGCTTGTGGGACCGCAGGGAAAAAGGCATCGAAGTCGGCCAGCGCGGTGTGCTGTGCACGTGGCGGCGTGTTCCCCTCGCGGGCCGCCAGCAAGTACTCTTCGGCCGTCGCAAGGTCACCCTCGACGATCAGCTGTCTTACAGCGTCAGTCAGTCGGGTGGGCGCGTCGGCCTCGTTGAGCTCCACGGTGGCCCGTTCCTGCAGGGACCGGGCGGCCTCGGCACCCAGAACGGTGAGTTCCTCGCGAATGGCCTCACACTCGCGGCGGACAGCACCGAGAGCATCGCCGGCCAGTGCGCTGTGCGCGGCTTCCATCCGGGCGGTGATCCGGGCGCGCCCGTGCTCGGGCACCCGGCCCAGCCGGGTGGCGGTGTCGATATCGCGCGTCAGTTCGCCGTGCAGGGTTTTGATCGCGCTGCCGCTATGGGCACGCCGGGTGTGCAACGTGGCACGCAGTTCGTCTGTCAGCGTTGGGGAAGTAGTGTCCGCTTGTTCCAGTGCGTCCAGTGCGTCCAGGGCGATCCGGGCGATGGCGTAGTTCTCCCGGTCGATATTCGCGCGCACCGCCTGGGCCCAGTCGGCGCGGTCGGCGGCTGTGACGTCGTCCAGCGTCGGGGTACGGGAAGGGACGAGGCGGGAGTTGAGCTCAAGGTCGGGGGCCCGCAGCAGGTCACTGTTCAGGACGGTGGACGGTTCAGGCTCGGTGCCGGTGAGGGTTCCGCCAGCCAAAAGCCGCGCCGTTGTCTCAAGGCTCGCCAAACAGCTCCGTGCCGCGGCCGCGGTGAGGGACTTCGGGTCGGTCTCGGTCAGGGCGGTCAGCTCATCGGTCATGCCTTGGCGGTGCGGCTGGACCGCCTCGTGCAGGAACGAAAGAGGGTCGGTTGCACGAGGTTGGACCTCGGCGATGAGCACCAGCCACTGTTGGACTACGTCGAGGGAGTTGGCGGCGTACTGCAGTATGCGCGAGCGGGCAGCGTTCTTGAGTTTGCGGGATGTGCCTCGGGCTGCCCTGTCGTCAGCGTCCAAGAAGGTGGACAGCGCCCCGGGCGCACCCAGGTCCCGCAACTTCTGTCGGGTGCTGGTTGCCAAGTCCCGTCGGTCATCGGCCACTGCATGCAGCAGGGCACCAATCCTGCCGTCGGGTGCCCACCACTGTTCGGCGAACTGCTTTGCCCGCAGGTTGCTGAGGTTGGGGCTGGTGCGCAGTTCGGCGCGGGCAGTGTCGCAGATGACGGCAAGGTCATCACCAGTATCGGGGCGGGCGGCCAGGACATTGAGAGTGGTTCGTCCAGACAACTGTCCCCGGGCGGACGCGTGAGCAATTGCGGTAGCGACCGCGCTGGTTCTGGGCAAGTCGTGCCACTGCGCAGCGATCTTCAAGGCGAGTTCGCCACTGTCGGGATCTCCTGCGAGCAAGCCGGACCGGACGGCGGCGGCCAACACGATCAACTGATCGGCCAAGGAGTCCGGCACACCGTGCTGCAGCTGATCGGTCACCGCCGCACGTAGTTCGTGGGCGCAGGCGCCGGTGTCCGAGCGCATGGCCTCGGCCAGGACCAGGGAGCGCAGCGCCGAGGCGGTGGCGAGGCTGCCGAGAGCGTTAGCGGCGTGGTGAGCGAGAGCCAGCTGGCCCCGCGCGGTCAGATCGGCAAGGACGGGAGAGGCGGCAGGAGCAGGAAGGCTGGCAGGCGTCTCTGGCTTCGAGACTGCTAGTTCCGCCGTGGTGCGGGCGGCCTTTGGTCGCACTGGTGTGCACTGCCTGTCGACGGTCACCGTGCGGTCCGCCGAAGGAGCCGCTGAGGGCGGTGCTGGCTTGGAAGAACCAGCCGCCAGAGCTCCTGGCTCGACGTCGAACCCGTGACGGGGGACCGGGATCAGCGATGCATCAGTGTCTGAAGACTCCGCACCGTCGCTGGGCGGGATGCCGCCTGGTTTTTGGAGGGGCGGGAGTTCCAAGGAAGCCGATACTAGTGGCGCCGGTTCGTGCGCGCCTCCTGGATCGGTCCCGCCTTTCAGGTCGGCGCTGGTGGGAACAGATGGAACGACAGCCTTGCCGCGCAGTATCAAGGTCAACACAGGTGCGATGGCCGGGGGTAGTGTCTGACGCAGTCGCTCGGTCAGTGCGTCGGCTCCATCGTCATCGTCCGACTCCACTGCGTACGCCAGCTCCGCGACCGTGGCTAGACATTTAGCCTCCTGAACCTGTTGAGCAGCCCACTTATTGACGGCCAACAACGACTCTGCGGCTGTACGAAGTTGTGCTATCGCTGGGTGTCCCACCGGGCCGCTCGCCGCTGCGACGCGCTGCAGGATCTCCCGTAGTGCGTAATCCTGGTCAGCCGCAGCTCCCAGTGTCTCCAGCGCATCCAGCAAGCCCGGAAGGTCCTGCTCCGGATACGGCCCGTGCTCGTGCAGTGCCAGCGCTACTTCCGTGCGCACCTCATCGACAACCTGCCCTACCTGCGTGACGGGTTGTAGCAGGTCAGGGGGCACCACCCTGCCTGCCGCCAGCAAGGTCGCAGCCTCGGATACGACCTTGCTGGCCGACGCAAAGGCATCACGCAATCGTTCGGCCTGCGTCGTACAGGCTGCTGTGGTACTCAGATCGATGGTGCTGACAGGTTCATCCGGTACCGTGGGTTCCTCTCTATCGACGGGCGGCTCCACCGGCCGAGGAGCTGGTTCGGACGCCGTGCTGTCGATCGGACGGCTTCGATGGGCTTCCTCGAATGCCTGGCAGGCCCGCACAATGGCGTCGGCATCCTCGGCGGGCCACGACGACAGGGGATGGTCGCGCAGCACCAAGTGCAGCAATGGGACCGCAAGGTGTGTGACCCTCCACTGAACCAGACCGGTAAGCAGCAGTACGGTCCGGTCCGGAGCCAGCTCTTCCAATCCGGAAAGGTCTTGGTCAGACCCCTGTTCCAACCAGATGGACAGTCCGTCCCGCATACCGTCGAGCGTGGGCTGGGTGAGCGTGCCGATGGTGTGTGTCTGTTGAGCCCCTTCGCTGCGCCGCAAGGCTCCCAGCGCCTGCCGTACCGCGTGGGTGCTCGGTTGCCCGACCGATGGAGTGCGCAACTCCTGTAGAACCGCGGTGCGGTTCTTACGGCTGAGGCGTTCCAGCATTGAGGAGAGCTGCTCCTCGGTAACCAGTGCCAGCACATCCCCGACAGGGTCAGGCAGTTCTGCGACGGCCTGCTCCAGGGCCAAGTACTGGGTGCGTTGCGGCTCAGTAAGAGTGTGATGCGGGGTACGCGGCGTGCGTCGTGCCACAGGATTCCTCTCAGTAGTTCAGCGATGCAGATGCTGGTGCCAGGCGGGGGCCTGTCCCTCGCCTCTGCGATGGCCGCGTACGAATGTGTGTCCCTCGGGTAGCTCGGTGTCAGCGTCAGGGCCGTCGACCTCGATACGCCACTGGGCATATCGCGCACGTGCAGCGGGTGTGGCGTTGTGCCCGTCCGGCAGCCTGCGTTCCCAGGGGCGCCGCCAGTGCCGTATTTGCCGCACGGCCGTATCGGCGCCCACGGCGATTCGCTGTGCCTCCCGGGCCTCTTCGGTGTCGGGCCACCAGGTGAACACCTCCGGCAGCACGCCGTCGTGAGCGACGATCGTGCGGGTAAGGAGACCAGCTGCCGCCATGTCCTCGCAGGTGTGGATCACCGTCCACAACAAGGGCGGCGTGACCACATCCGGGCCGAACATTGCCGCACTCAACTGCTGGCCGTCCAACGACCGGGAGCGGGCCGTACCGACCCTTCCATCACGCAACAATGCAGCCACGATCAGTACCTCCAGTGCCGTCACCGGCGGCCGATACCCCCCACCGTTCGGCCGATGCGTCGGCGGCCCGGGACTCAACGGCGGGGGCGGGATATCCAGCAGGCCCCACCCCTCGGCCAGCAGCACCGGGTCGAAGCACCAGGCCAGGAGAGCGTCCCCCACCCGCACGGGATCGGGTAGGAGCGTCGTGGTGACTATCAATTGCCGGCCGGAGCGCGCAGCAGCCACATTGACTTTGATGCCGGGGTAGAAGGAATCCGGCCAGTTCACGGATCCCAGCCCGCCGGGCCCGCGTTGCGTATGCTGCCGGGCTAGATCACGATCCAACAGCTGGCCGCTGTGGTGCACCTCCAGCGTCAAAGGCCCCTTGCCTAACAGGGATGGCACCGCATCCGGCAGCGGCAGTCGCCCGGCCGACAGGTCCGCCTCTGATAGAGCCACCGAAACCACCAGCAGCGCTTCGTCCAGATGCTCCACATGCACCACAGAGTCGGTCTGCCTAGGGCTGGCGCTGCCCGTGCGTTTGGCAGCGCCAGGTAGGAGATGCTCCAGATGCCCCAAGCCAGCTGGCGTCAACGGGTCGCAGTCCGCCAACACCGCGTCAACCGGCAGCGTTTGAGCCCGCCAGATGCCGCCCTGCTGCCAACTGTCATCGATCCGCAAGTCCACGTTGCGGCGCAGATCGCCCGCGGTGGCCTGGTAGGCCAGCGCAAGGTTGGCATCAACCACTGCCGAGGCCGCCGCGGTGAGCTCCAACGCGTGCTCATCACCCACCTCGCGTTCCCAACCGGCCAGCACCGGCCATACCGCGGTGTAGCGTGGCGAACCTCCCGGGGCCGGTCGTGTGAACCGATCCACCATCTCTGCTGCCACCGGGCCGGACGCGAACTGCTGATGCCGGTCAACAGGCTGTGCATACAGGTCCCATACAGCCAACCCCGGAGCCTGGCGCAACAACTCCTCCAAGGTTCTGAAGCACTCCTGCAGAGCACGCTCCGCCGCCACGGTGTCCGCAGAGTCCTGGAGTAACGGGCCCAGGTCTCCCGCCGCCAGCAACCGCTGTCCCGGGCCCATGAGAAACTTCCGGTACAGCCCGCTGTGGTCCCGCCCGGACATAAGACCGCTCGTGTCGGCAGTCCCCACCAAGTGGCCCCACCGGTTCACTACCCCAGCAGGGGACCTACGCATTCGGGCAAGTTCTTTGTGCTCAACGGACGTCAACGCTCCAAGAGCGTCCCAGTCAACTACCGCACGCGCGGGCGCGACCTCCGGCCCTCCCGAAAACGGTGCTCCCGACAGTGCGCCCGGAGTCCATCCGTCCTCCTCGACGTCGGGCGAGGCACCGAACGACGCACAGACCTCTCCCCACAATGAGTGCGCGCCACGCTCTATTCGCACAAAGGAACCCACTGGCGGCAGCGGATTCCGGATATCGGAGCCCAGGAGAGTGAACGCCTCCGGGTCAAGGGTGCCTGTGCTGTAGGCGCCGGCATCAAGGTCATATCCGAAGTACACGGCGTTGAACGCGGTGCACACGTGTAGAGGCCCACGCCGCACCCGCGCCACGTCTTCGAGGAAGGCGACCAACTCCTCCTTCACCTCACCCGGCATCGCGTCGGAGCCCAGAGTCAGCTCATGGAAGGACAACGGCGCACCCCTCG
Source organism: Streptomyces sp. NBC_00236 (assembly GCF_036195045.1). Lineage (NCBI taxonomy): Bacteria > Bacillati > Actinomycetota > Actinomycetes > Kitasatosporales > Streptomycetaceae > Streptomyces > Streptomyces sp. NBC_00236. Next base: position 7,091,662 of record NZ_CP108100.1, read on the forward strand.
CTGGCGGCCCCGTATCCGGTGGCTCCGTATCCGGCCCGCGGTCGTGACCCAGCGACGACCACGGGTCGCACTACAGGTGATTGGCAACATCACGTCCCCCGCGCTTTCTTCTGCCCCGTACTGATTTTTAGCGCACTACTCGGACATCCACCCCCCACTTGGTGCTCTTTCCTGCAAGATGTGGCCGCACTGCCCACCTGTGGGATGTCTCTCTGATCAGGCGGGAGTGTCTTGTTTTTGACTCTGTCCCGTAGTTGGTGGTGACAGTGGGTGACTGTCAGGCGAGCCGGATGCGGTGGCGGAGGAGGTCGAATCACAAGGGAGTTGACCTCCTTCGCGAGATCATGATCGTGAACGACCACTCGACGTCACCACCGACTACGAGAAAGAGCCAAGAACAAGACACTCCCGCTGATGATGGATGGTTGGCGCTCATCGTGTGCTGTGCGCCTCCTGACCTTGCGCTCGACGGGGCGACTCTTGAGGGCGGTCCGTATGACTGCGACGGGCGAGCTCTCGCCTCGCGGTGCGGCATGTAGCAGACGATCCCCGGTTACCGAAACCGGGGATCGTCGCGAGTATTGAGGGTGTTCGCACTCGGCTGTGATTGGCAGCGGAGCCGTGGCGGATGCAGCAGGCAGCCTCGTAAACCCCGGCCGGGGAGAGCGCCGTTGTCTGCTTCCCTGATGGCCGCGGTGCCCGTCGCTGAAACGCAGCGGCGCTTCGCTGATGTGGAGTTTCCACGGTGGGGTCCCGGCCTGCGTGCTCTCCGGCAACGAGAAGACGGTGACCGTCGACCACGTCGCGGGGATCGCGGTCCGCAGTCCAGAGATCGTCGAGGTCGCCCGGCACTACGGCATGACCATCCGTACCTGCCTGCCGGCGGCCCCGGAGACGAAGGGTGGGTCAGAGTCGACAGTGAAGATCGCGAAGACCGATCTCGTGCCGAAGGACGTGAACCTGCCTGAGCAGTACCAAACGTTAGGCGAGTTGGAAGCCGCCTGCCGGGCGTTCAGTCACGAGGTCAACTCGCGTATTCACAGGGCAACTCGGCGCAAGCCCGTAGAGCGGCTCGCGGAAGAACTTCACCGGTTGCACCCGCTGCCGAAGCGCCCGCCCACCGCCACTGTCAGGACCACCTCTGGGTGACCTGGGAAGCCACGATCTCCGTCGAGGCGGTCCGTTACTCGGTCCCGGACGAGCTGACCGATACGAGGGTCTGGGCCCGTTTCCACGGCGACGAGCTGATCGTCACCACGGTCGACGACGACGGTGCGGCCCCCGAGGTTGCCCGCCACCCGCGCGGCCAGCCGGGTTCGCCGGTCCTGGAAGAGGCCCACTACGAGCCGCGTTGGCTGGCTCACCAGCTTCCTTGGCTTCTTGAATGCCATCCGAGCTGGTCGTCCAAAGTTCGCCGTCCGGCCCCTCGGGCTCGGCGAAGCGCTTGTGGCGGCGGACCGACGCCGTGTTTCCAGGTTGACGTGGTCGTCGAGAGTGCCCTGGCGGACCAGGCGCACGGTGAGGGAGCGGACGTACATGGCGCCGATGCGGAGTGAATCTCGGAGAGGGCGCGCTCCGGCATGCCGACTGGCGCAGGCGCTTTGTTGTTACCGGGCGAGAAGGGCGCTTACGGTTTTCCCGCCGGGCGGCCGGGGAGTAATCGCAGTGGCGCTAGCGAGGCGATTGACCATGGGCCAGCCGAAGCCTCCGGTGCCGCCGTTCAGGTCGGGGGTGCGCATGCGCGGGGTTTGTGGGCTGCCGTCGTGGACGGTCACATCGATGCTGTCCGGGTGTGCGGTCAGGTCCAGGGTGCAGGTTCCGCCGCCGTGACGCAGGGCGTTGGTGACGAGCTCCGAGACGACCAGGACGACGGAGTCGGCGGTTTCGGCCGCGATGACCGGTAGGAGACCTTCGAGGAACTCCCGGGCGGTCTCGCGTGCGCCGGCGATGGTTGTCGCTGAGCGGGCGGGTGCGATGTTGACGCTCATTGTGTCCATCGGGTCACCCTGGTCTCTGGATCGTCAATGCCCTGTCCTCTGGCCGGTGCTTATGCCCAGCCTGCGGTGCGCTAACCGCATGATGCCCCGGGCTGCGGGATGTCCCCGGCTGCTCGACCACGCAGCCGGACGGGGAGGCTGCGGCGTGCGGAGCCGGGGCCGGCGCAGCAGCGTTGGTCGGAGCGGGCCGTTCCGGTTGGTATGACCTGCCCGCGCGTTCCCGCGGTGGTCCGGACGGATTATCTCTCCGGCCAGGACGCAGAAATCTCTATCGGCCGGAGTAGACATTGGGGAGTGGTGTGGTTATGGTTTCTCTCGTAGTCGAGATCGAGCAGGGCCTGGCAGGGACGAACTGCCGGTCAGTAGTACGGAGTTGTAGTTCGTAGTGCGGTGCGGTGGTGGAGTTTCGAAGCCAGGGTTATTGCAGGACGGCGACGGGGCTGACGGCCGGACCGGGTGGCCCGCAGTGATGAGGGGCCGCCGTGAGCAGTACCGCAGTGGCAGTACCCAGCAGTGAGGTCAGTGAGTAGCACCTCGGTAAAGGCGTCGGCTGCGGGCGCGCGTGCCGGGAGGTTTGGCAGTGGGGTTCCAAGCCAGAGCAGATGCAGGACGGGCGACGGGGCTGGCTGCCGAAGAGTGGCGCTGTTCGAAGCCACCAGCAGTTCGCGGTATCAGCAGTACGCAGGTCCCGTTTGGTAAGTAGTTCATCCAGAGGGAAGAACGGAGGAGCCGAGCGCCATCAGGATCGCCCGGGCGGAAGTCTTGAGCCCGGGTACCGCAGGACATCGATAGTGAGGTGGTCTCCGGTCAAGCAACCGCGATCCCCGTACCCCCGGCGCCGTTCAGGTCGGGTCTGCGGAAACAGAAGGCCGGTGCAGCACGAGGGCCGGCAGATGGTGTAGCAGTTCCTTCGGGGCCCTGGTGCCATTGGCGCCAGGGCCCCTCCACGCGTTTCACAGAGAGGTGCAATGACAGCAGACGACTCGTTCGGCCGTCTCGATGACGACGACTACCCCGCTTACACCATGGGCCGGGCCGCCGACATGCTCCACACCACCCAGAGCTTTCTCCGCGCCATCGGCGAAGCCCGCCTCATCACCCCGCTCCGCTCAGCGGGCGGCCACCGCCGCTACTCCCGCTACCAGTTGCGCATCGCCGCCCGCGCCCGGGAACTCGTCGATGCCGGAACCCCCATCGAAGCCGCCTGCCGCATCGTCATCCTCGAAGACCAACTCGAGGAAGCCCAGCGCATCAACACCGAACACCACCGCGCCGCAGGACCGTTCAGTCCGCCCATGGCCTGAGGCAGCGCGCCCGCCCGGCACCGGCGGGTCCCCGCCCACACGTGTCGGGGCGTGACTTCTGGACCGTTTCCCGTGGTGGCAGGGTGTGCGGGCGTCTGCGCAGGCCGTCGTGGTTCGAAGTCCCCTTTGTCTGCGTCTTCGGCGGGGGCGTTCTGCTGTGCCGCAGGACCCCACGCGATCACCTCCGCCTTCGGCACGTTGCGGGAGCATGCATCGGCTCGAAAGCATGAGACGTGGCTACTCGGCTGCATCGCCCAGGGCGGAGGGGGCCCGGACGTGTACGCCCTTTACTCCGCGATCAACGCCTCGGGCTTTCGTGAGCTCGCTGAGGTGAAGCCTCGTTCGATGCCGCCCGGGGCCAAAGCGCCCCTGCGGCCGAGGACATGAACCCTGCCTGGCCGCCCGCGCTCGGGGCGTACGGCTGCCCCGGGCGGGTTCTGCTGTCCGATTGTTCACCCCACCATGTGCGCCGGCCTTCAGTCGGCGGTGGCCGGATCTTGGGCGGGATGCGAGCAAGGCTGCGCAGCAACAGTGCCCGCCTCTGATCTGTGTCGAGATCGGAGTGCTGGCTTATGGTGGCGCCGGCCGACAGGAAGAAGCCACCGGGAAGCGTGCTCTCCCAGCCGCGTACAGCGACCGCTCTCTTCATGGAACCGTGCGTTGGGGGTAGGGCAATATCTATGACCGTGAGATCAGGGTTTAACGTGCCATGCGGGGAGTGTTTGTACCGCAACTAACAGAGCGAAGTTATTTACCGTGCCCGGGCCGTTACGGCATGCTACTGTCGATCTCAGTTGCAGTCGTGGTTCCCAAAACTTCAAGCGCCTTCGCCAGAATTTTCGGCCTCTGGCAGCGCTTTTATTGCCGGTCATTTTCCGGTCGGGGCATCATCGCGGCGACCCGGGTACCTGGCATCGGGGATCCCGGCGTACTGCCCCCGGAGGAGACATGACGTGGCATCAGGCACTGTGAAGTGGTTCAACGCGGCCAAGGGTTTCGGCTTCATCGAGCAGGATGGTGGCGGCGCCGATGTGTTCGCCCACTTCTCGAACATTGCAGCCCAGGGCTTCCGTGAGCTGCTCGAAGGCCAGAAGGTCATCTTCGACATTGCGCCGGGCCAGAAGGGCCCGATGGCCGAGAACATCGTTCCGGCCTGACGCTGTCGCGTACTTCGTAGCTGGGGCCCGCATCCCTCGGGGTGCGGGCCCCAGCTACGGATAATTCCCGCAGTGGCCTCCCCTGAGCATCGCCCTATTCCTTCCCCAGGGGGCCGTGCTTCTTCGGAGCTGAAACCGGTCGACGTCCGGGATTTTACGTCCCGTGCGACTCGCTTATTTCATCGCCTTCGTGTCGCACCTGATTCACTGCGCGCCAGATTCTTTCGCATTCCATTCGGTCCGTTTCTTGTGATTCCCTGCACTGTCTTTCCGTTGCGGGAATTCCTTGGTGCGTGCCGTGTATCAAGGAAGGTTCTCGATGAACCCCACACGTACGAACAGCCGTTCCTCCAGCCGCAACCGGGCCGACTCTCCCGCCTTCGGATCCGATGCCGGTCCGCGGCGGGGCGGCGCACGTCTCGGCTCGTCCGCCCCGAGCCGTTCAGGGGGTCCGAGCCGGTCGGGCGGACATGGTCGGCGGCCCGCGGCGGTGCAGGGAGAGTTCGCCCTGCCGAAGACGGTCACTCCTGCGCTGCCCGCGGTTGAGGCGTTCGCCGACCTCGACATGCCGGGGCAGCTGCTCGCCGCGCTGGCCGCGCAGGGCGTGAGCGTTCCGTTCCCGATTCAGGGTGCGACTCTGCCCAACACCCTGGCGGGCCGTGATGCCCTGGGGCGCGGGCGTACCGGCTCCGGCAAGACTCTCGCTTTCGGCCTGGCGCTGTTGGCCCGCACCGCCGGTCAGCGCGCCGAGCCCCGCCAGCCGCTGGCTCTGGTCCTTGTGCCGACGCGTGAGCTGGCCCAGCAGGTGACCGACGCGCTCACCCCCTATGCCCGCTCGGTGAGGCTGCGCCTGGCCACCGTTGTCGGCGGAATGTCGATCGGGAGGCAGGCCAACGCGCTGCGCGCCGGTGCCGAGGTCGTCGTTGCGACGCCGGGACGGCTCAAGGACCTCATCGACCGCGGTGACTGCCGGCTGAACCAGGTCGCGATCACTGTTCTGGACGAGGCCGATCAGATGGCCGACATGGGCTTCATGCCCCAGGTCACAGCGCTTTTGGACCAGGTCCGCCCCGAGGGCCAGCGCATGCTGTTCTCCGCGACCCTGGACCGCAACGTCGACCGCCTGGTCCGCCGTTACCTCACCGACCCGGTCGTCCACTCCGTCGACCCGTCCGCAGGCGCGGTCACGACGATGGAACATCACGTGCTGCACGTCCACGGCACCGACAAGCACCGCACGACGACGCAGATCGCGGCACGCGACGGCCGGGTCATCATGTTCCTGGACACCAAGCGGGCCGTGGACAAGCTCACCGACCACCTGCTCGCCAGCGGGGTGCGGGCCGCCGCACTGCATGGCGGGAAGGCCCAGTCGCAGCGCACCCGGACTCTGACCCAGTTCAAGACCGGGCATGTCACCGTGCTCGTGGCCACGAACGTCGCGGCCCGCGGCATCCATGTCGACAACCTTGACCTGGTCGTCAACGTCGACCCGCCGACCGATCACAAGGACTACCTCCACCGTGGCGGCCGTACCGCACGGGCAGGGGAATCCGGCAGCGTCGTCACCCTGGTCACCCCCGACCAGCGCCGCGACATGACCCGCCTCATGACCGCCGCCGGCATCGTGCCGCAAACCACCCAGGTCCGCTCCGGCGAAGAAGCACTCAGCCGGATCACCGGCGCCCAGACCCCCTCCGGCATCCCCGTGACGATCACCGCGCCGGTGGCCGAGCGGCGTCAGCGCAGCGCGTCCTCACGCGGCCGGCGCAGCCCCGCCTCGGCCGCCCGGCGCGTGACCGTGCGGCAGTCCTCCTTCGACGCGGCGGCCTGAGAACTTCATGAGCCGGAAGCTGACCCACTTATGCAGGAGGCACCTTTTGACGCTGGTTCAGATGAAGCCCCGCTCGACGAATGCCACGGTCGTACACAGGACGGTGGCCGACGTCATGGACACCGCCGGACCGCAGGTCTGTGACGACATGACCGTCGAGGTGGCCCTGTCCGTCATGGCCAGTGCCCGTACCGGGCATCTGCTTGTCTGCGACGACAGCGGCCTGTGCATCGGACTGGTCACCCAGGCTCAGCTCACACAGACCCGTGACGGCTCCGCATACTCGGACAGGGTCCAGCTGCGGGACATCCTCGGCGACCGAGGGCCGTTCACCTCGCCAGTGACCACGATGGCCGAAGCCGGGCACATGATGCACTACAGCCAGGTTGATGCCCTGCCTGTGGTCGACGAACACGGCAGTGCCTTGGGTGTCCTCGCCCTTGCCCGCTGAGCCGTCACCACTGCGGCAGAACCACTCCCACTTCGTTCCTCTCCCTGTGAGGCATCATGCGCTGTGTCATCGCCCGCTTTCCGTTCGACCTCACCAGGACCGGCGTCCTGGAATCGATGAAGGGCATCAAGCCCGAGCAGGCTTCCGGCGAGTCAGTGATCATCGGCCGACGTACCTACCCCGTCAAACAGGTCGGTCAGGTCGTCACACGCCAGGACCGCCGCGACTTCAGCGCCGGCGAGGTCCTGAGGGCCATGACCCAGCTCGGCTTTACCTGCCGCGAACTTCCCCAGGCCGCCGCGCTCACGAGGGTTCGCACACCGTTGCAGCACGCTTCCGCGATGCTCGGCGCCCCTGCGGCAGCCTGACCGACGGGCAGGCGCGAGCCGCCGACAGAGCAGCGGTGAGGGTCCGACCGGGGTGCGCCGGTCGGACCCTCACCCCGTACCGAGGCGCCCCGGCGCGGCAGTGTGTCAGTGCTCGGAGTAGCTGAAGTCGCCCATGGTCCAGGCGCTGACGTCCTCGATCGCCACCCGGTACATCCCGCCTGTCTCCGGGATCCCCACGGTGCCCTGGAGAATCCGAGCCACATGGAAATGCAGATGGGTGGGCGGTCTCTCCACGCGGGCCGCAGTGGTGAACATGGCGGAAAAGTCGCTCAGGCTGGCCGAGTCGGCCAGGACCTCCGATACCCGCCGCTCTCGACGCCGAGCTGCACGCCGCCCTGGCCGCTTCGACGCTGCGGCCGCTCCGTGGCGTGAGGCCCTCGAGGACCTGGACGAAGACGTCCTCGCCGAGGCCGGCGCCGAAGCGCGGGCCTTCGGCGGCCGCCGTGGACGAGCTGGTGCGTGGTCTGCTCGGGCAGTTGGCCGACTGGCAGCAGCCGATCGGCGAGCTGGGCCGCGCGCTCACCACGGCAAATGAAGGCCGACCGCTACCCGGCTGGTCCACCGACGCCGGCCGCACCGAGGACATCGGGTGGCGCCTGGCCCGCACCACGCTGCTCGAGGCCGTCGCACGCCACCACCAGGCTCACCTGCTCGCCGTCATCGTCGAGCTCGGCGGTGAGCTGGAGCTCCCAGCTACCCGTAACGGGCGCTTCAGGGGCGCGTTCATCCCAGAAGGTTGCGCGGTCAGCGCCGGCCGCCGCCCATGCGGCGGTCGTCGGCCAGTGCGGTCAGCGGGCCGAACTCGCGGGCAAGCTGGTTCCACGTCAGAACCTCGCCACAGCGGGCCGGGAACTCCTTCGGGTTGAACTCGGGCATGGTCCAGGTGCCAGTGCCCCGGTCCCGCAGCCACAGGTCCCCGTCACCGTCGACCACCGTCGGCGGGACCGGTACGGGCTCGGCCTGATCGGTGGGCTCCCAGGTGACCCGGCCCGGGTGGGAAACCCGGCGCAGCTCGGTGGTGGCCAGCCGCGCGGCCAAGTCACGGGTGGACTCTTCGGCGTCCTTGACCGACGCGAGTCGAAATGCGTCGTCAAGTACGGGCAGGGCTGGATTCTTGCTGCGCTTTGAACTCATACGCTGACTACCTCCGGTGGGGGGCGTCACATCCGTTATGGCACCCCGTAGAGCAACACGGTATCCGAGGCGGGAGCCGGGCCGGCTACGACCACTGTCCAGGTGGAGGCGCTGGCACACCGGGCGGTGGGGCTAGGCGGTGAGCTGGTCCTGGACGTGGCGCAACCCGTGGTGGTAGCGCTCAGATATGGCGGTCCGAGTCTGAGAAGGTGAGGCCGCCGGGGCGAGCGGACGTCGGGCCGGGGCGGGTGCGGGCTCGGGCTCGCCGGGCGGCTGGCGGAAGTCGGCGCCCTGGTCGACCGGCGTCAGCCGGCGCCCACCCGCCTGGGCGGGTACGGGAGCGTCGGAAGCGGGCTCGGAGAAGGCGGGCGGCGAGAGCGGTCGACGGCCGGTCATGATCCCTAGTCTCCCTGCTCCGGCCCTGCGGGTAGGGCCAGGCCGCTATCAGCGGTGATAGTGCTCTGGCCCTGGCCAGCAGGGCCAGGCTGGTTGTTTCAGCTCACCAGAACAGAGCGGTTAAGACCGACCGGCAATAGGCACTCGGGAGGCGGCGGAGGCATCAGAACGGCCACGGGTCCACGTGATCTTGGAGTTCACTACGCTCAGTAATCACAAAGGACGGCCTGGCTGCGCTGCCACTTTACCCACTTGAACCCTCCCGGGCGGCGGTGCAGGGTGGTTCCATGACATGGACAGCGCCATGGGCCGAGCGTACCCAGCACCTAGGCGGCCTGGGCACCGTAACTGAGCGTCAGATGTTGGAGGGTTGGCTGAACTGGCACCGGGAGACGTTGCAGGCCAAGTGCGCCGGGCTTGAGCCGGCCCAATTGGCGCGGGCGACCGTAGAGCCGTCGGACCTTACCCTGCTGGGCTTGGTCCGGCACATGGCGGAAATAGAGCGATGGTGGTTCCGGCGAAGCTTCGCCGGTGAGGTTATCGGAGACGTTTTCACCGGCCCGGCAGATGGCAATGAGGGACTCGACGGAGTTCACGCAGCCGATGCGGAGAGAGACTTCGTATTCTTCCAGGCCGAGGTCCGAGCGTGCGACGCGGCGGCGGCCGGACACGACCTCGACGAGACCTTCACGTCCTCTTACGGAGTTCCCCTCAGCCTGCGCTGGGTCTACATGTTGATGATCCAGGAGTACGCCCGCCACAACGGCCACGCCGACTTCCTGCGAGAGCGGACCGACGGGGCAACGGGTGACTGAGCTTCTTTCTCAGACGTCCAGCAGCGGGCGCCCGGGAGATGGATGAGCACCAGAACGGGCACGGGCCCACGTGATCATGGAGTTCTCTACGCTCAGTGATCACGAAGGACAGCCGTGCCCGCACTGCCATCTTGCCTGCTCGAACCGCTCTGGAACCAGTTCGTGGCGCTCCTGCCCGCTCGGGAGGAGTTCGCCGAGCGTACGACCGGATGATCGGCCTGGAACTGTCCGAAATATCCGTGGACGGTTGCATCACCAAGGCCCCATGTGGCGGCCAAAGTGCGGGCCGGTCCCCGGTGGACCGCGGGAAGCAGGGCCTGAAACGCTCGGTCGCCACTGACGCCCGCGGCGTCCCGCTCGGCCTGGTCGCGGCGGGAGCCAACCGCCACGACTCGCCCCTGCTCGGACCGACTCTCCACGCAGCCATGGACCAGGTCGGGCCGCTGCCGGACGACGTGAACGTCAACCTCGACCGGGGCTACGACAGCAACACGTCCCGCGCTCTGCTTCGGGAGTTGGGCTTCACCAGTGAGATCGCCCGCAAGGGCGTGCCCGCCCCGATCCAGGCCGGCAAGCGGTGGGTCGTAGAACGAACGCACTCGTGGATGAACAGCTACGGCAAGCTACGACGCTGCACCGAGAAGAACAGCACTGTCGTCGAGTTCTACCTCCACCTGGCGGCAGCACTCGTCACTTTCCGCATGCTGGTCCGCCACGCCACCATTCACTACCGTTGGGATCAGCGTCCCACCACACGCCGGCTCAAGTGATCCATTTGCCGGTCGGTCTAAGCCACTGCTACCGCCGGTGAACCGGCCCGGACGGCCGAGGCAGGGCGGCACACTGCGCGGGTGACCACGACCCCCGCCTGAACCGGGTTCAGAGACCTCCACGCTCAGACCCCGACGCCAGCGCGTGCGCCCTCCCGACTTGGCCCCGGCCGCCCACTCGGTTCAAGAAACAGCCGTTCGGCAACCCGTCATGACGTGGGACGGGTCCTCGCAACCGGTGAGGCGTACACCAGACCCGCCCATCACAAGAAGGGCACCAAGCCCCGCCGACTGGATAAATGACAGGCTGAGGTCTTGTCACTGAAGGCGCGGGGTGCCTGCGGGCGGCGAACAAGATGTCCCTATATGCGGCCATGTGATTCCCCACTCTCAGCCCCTCTCTGAGATTCCAGTCCGGCAGCAGGTCCGAGGGGGCGCAAGCCGGAGTACATCCGCGTCGAGTCGGTCCCTGGGCTGGGCATGGACTGTCCTGGGTTGAGGCTGGCTGGGCAACTTCAACTTCGGGGGTCCGCGGGCCCTGGGGGTGCGGTGTGCTGTCCCACCGTGGGGGAGGCTTCGGCGAGGTCGGCGCCGTGGTCGGCGTCGCGGCGGGTGGAATCGGTGCCGTACCAGTCCAGGCACATCACAGTGGCGTCGTCCTGTAGGAGCCCGTCATGGGCATGGACGACGTGCTCGATCAGGACACGGGCGGCCTCCCGGGGGTGCAGATCCTGGGTGTTCTCGATGAGGGCAGGCAGATCGAGGTCCGCGGCTCTGCGCTCCTGCATCCCGTCGGTGAGCATGATCAGACGGTCCCCTGCCCGCAGGTCCAGGTGCTGGACCGTGTAGGTGTGGGGTGCCAGGAAGCCGAAGGGCATGTCGATGGTCGGTGCGATCTCCTCGACTTTGCCGCCGCGCAGGCGCAGGGGCCAGGGGTGGCCGGCGTTGATGAACTCGGTTCGTCCGTCGTGCAGGCTGATACGCAGCAGTTGCCCGGTGACGTAGCGGCCGCCGCTGTGCTTGGCCACGGCCCGGTCGGCGGTCTGTGCTTGTTCGGCGAGGTCGGCTCCCTGCCTGCGGGCGCGTCGCAGTGCGCCGACGAGGAGGGTGGCCAAGAGGGCGGCGTCCACGTCGTGCCCCATGGCATCGGTGACAGACAGTTGGACGTGGTCGCGGTCTATGACGTAGTCGAAGGTGTCGCCGCCGACGAACTCGGCCGGTTCCAAGGCGCCGGCGACTGCGAACTGGGCGGCTTCGCAGGCCAGCGACGTGGGCAGCAGCCGGTGCTGGATCTCGGCGGCCAGGCTCAGGGGGGAGGTGCGCCGGCCCCACTGGTACAGGTCGGTGAAGGGCCGGTTCGCGATGATGATGTAGGACAAGGCGTGGGCGCTCCGGCTGATCTTCAGCAGGGTGGCCGGGCCAGGGGGGTGGGGGACATGGAGCTCCAGCAGCCCGAGCGCATCCCCGCGATTGGTGACCGGTGCGATCACCCGCGTCAAGCCACCGCCCCCTACGGCCTCCACATGCGGCCGTTGTGTCCGTATCACCTCGTCGTAGACGGTGCCGGAGACGGGGATCGGATCTGCGGGACGCTCCACGTCGAGGTCGTGCGCGGTGCCCAGGCGGACGACGGAGGCGCCGGTGAAGTCGGTGATCAGGAACGACACGGAACGGGCCCCGAGCTGTCTTCGCAACGTTGCGGCTATGACGTCGACGGACTCCACCGGCGGTGCCGCCTCAGCTGCGGCCAGGGCCTCACCCAGTCCGTCCGTTCCGGTGTCTCGCACCGTTCCGATGTCTCGCATGGGGAGCCTTTCCCGCTCTCGTGCTCGCCCCAGTACGTACCCGGTGACACGACTTCTCTGGCGAGCACGAGAAGGCAAGCTACCCCACTGCGGGCACGTAATGAGGCCCGGATCGTCACAAACGTCCATGCGGCAGCCTTTCACCAGTAGCAAAGATCGAAAGCGCATGACCGTCTGAGGCGGATTCCAGAGGGCCATGGCGGGAAAGCGCGCGACCGGCTCGGCCGGATCGATGTCCTGGTCAAGAACGTCGGCATCGGTTCGTCGGGCGCCACCGTGGAAAGCCCTGTGGCGCAACACCAGCGCGTCCTCGACATCAAGGTCCTCGGCGTTATCCGCATGACGAAGGTCGACCTGCCCCTCATACGGGCCCAGGGCCGTGGCCGGATCATCAACATGTAGTCGTTCTACGGGTTCGCACCTCAGCCGTTGATGTCCGCCTACATCGCGTCCAAGCACGCGTCGAGGGGTATTCCGAGTCCTGGACCACGAGGTCCGAAAGCACGGTGTCGCCGCGCGGCGGCTCAGGAGCCGTACGCCCTGTGAGGCTGTTGTCGTGCAGGTGGAGGAGCGGCCTTCAGGCGTTCGTCCAGGCTTCGAGGAAGGCTTTCCGGCCAGTGGGATCGTCCGCCCTGCGGTCGGCGTGCAGGACGTGCCAGGCGGTGAGTTCGAGATCTCGAAGCCACAGTTCTCCGATGACCTGTGTCTTGAGGTCGGGGAGATGGTCGGATTCGGCGAGGGCTTGGCCGATGACCTCACCGGCTGCGACGCGCTGTGGCGGGGTCATCTCATCGACGGCAGAGAGGATTTGCCGGGCCAGAGCGGTCCCTTTGCCTGCCAGGGCTTGCAACATGTCGGCCTTGAGGGTGGCGGGTAGCAGGTAAGCGGTGCCGGAGGACCTCCACAAGTCCGACCAGAAGCGTTCGCCGGTCTCGGTGGGGTCGGGGAGCGCGGCCAGCAGTCCGAGGAGGTGGCCGGTGGCCGCGTAGCCACTGGAGTGCGCAGCCGCGACGACTGCGATGCCGGCGACGCGCTCCACATCGAGATGGCTGGCTCCGAGGTCTGGAGCCAGGACCAGTTGGTGTTCCAACTGGCCCCTGAGGGAGGCGGATACGTGAGGGTGGACCTCAGGAAGCATCGGTGGTCCTTGCGGGTAGGCGAGCGGTGGTGCCGGTTCGGAAGCCCTGATCGTTCCCCGTAACCAGCCGATCTACTCGGCTTTGAGTGTTCAATCGGTGGCGGGAGCAAGGGGCCGCACAGCGGGAGAGCCCACACCCGGCGACATGGGACGGGCTTCACAACCGACCTCTCGACAGACTTTCCTGCGAGCTCTCCTACCATGAACGCATGATTGCCAGTGACGCCCAGGAGTCCGGGGGAGGACGGGAAGCCGTGCCCCTTGACGCCGCTGAGGCCAAAGGTGTCCACGTCGCCTCGGAGCGTGCGGAACACCGCGCATTCGGGATGCTCCGAGAACCACAAGGTAACGGTGCCGCAGAAAATGGTCACCCGGTTGCCGCTCTGGTAGAGCACGCGGCCGACTTGGTGGAACCGGTCAAACCGAGGCTGCGCGGCTGGCTCCACGCCGGAATGGTTCCCGCCGCGCTGATCGCCGGCCTCGTTCTCATCTGCCTGGCTCGCACCCCGCAGGCAACCATGGCCTGCGCCGTCTACTCGGTCACTGCCTGGCTGCTCTTCGCGACAAGCGCCATCTACCACCGCGGCACCTGGGGGCGGCTCGGCGAGGCTCTTCTGCGACGCCTCGACCACGCCAACATCTTCCTGATCATCGCCGGCACCTGCACCCCCCTGGCCGAGCTCCTCCTGCCGCCTGACCAGAGGTCCGTGCTCTTGTGGATCGTGTGGTCAGGCGCGTCGGCCGGAATCGCGTTCCGGGTCCTGTGGGTCGGGGCCCCGCGCTGGCTGTACACACCGTGCTACCTGGCCCTGGGATGGGCACCGGTGCGCTATCTGCCCGACTTCTTGCACACCGGCGGAGTAGCCGTACTCGCCCTGATCGTGGCCGGCGGTCTGCTGTACAGCGCGGGCGCGGTCGTCTACGCCCTCCAGCGCCCCGATCCCTCACCCCGCTGGTTCGGCTTCCACGAGGTGTTCCACGCCCTGACCGTGGCAGCCTTCACCGCGCATTACATCGCCATCTCCCTGGCCACCTACTGACAGCGAGCGGGAAGCATAAGAAGCACGGCATGAACGTGCAGGCCATCACGCCCCGTTCGGCCGCCTACTGTGGGCCTCGGCCGCGCTGCCCGGCGCTGTGCACGACATTAAGGCAGCCCGCACCCACGGCATCATCGACGTCCTGGCCGACGCAGACCTCCCCTGTTGGGTAGATAAGGGCTACCAGGGTGCCGGCGGCACGGTGCGGGTGCCCTTCCGCGGCAAACACCGCAACCTCTCCGCCGGCCAGCAGGCCGTCAATGTCGCTCACGCCCGCATCCGCGCCGTCGGCGAGCAGGCCATGGCCACCTCAAGGGCTGGCGCCTATTGCGCAAACTCCGCTGCATCACGTCCCGCGTCACCAGCCTTGTCGAGGCCGTCCTCACCTTGCACCTGACCTGCTCAAACTGAGGTTGGAAAAGGCTCACTCCCTTCGCCGATCAACACCAGCGCGCTTCTATCCTGCGCCGGGCCCCGACTCTCGCTAGCTTTGGCCTGTACGACGTGCCTCGACAGACAGGGAGCCCGAGGATGCCCTCACCACCGCATTCGGCGAGAGGTGACATCGGCCGACGTGTCGCCACGCGTCGCAAGCAGCTCGGCCTGTCCAGACAGGATGTGGCGCTGCGCGCAGCTGCCGCCCCCGGCTACATCGAATACGTGGAGGAGCACTCGTCGGCGGCGCCGGGTATCGGCTTCCTGCTTCGGCTGGCCAACGCCCTCGAAACTTCCGTCGAGGAGCTGACGGGCGCGACCGAGGAATTGCCTGCGGGGCTTGCAAGAGCGGCCCCGCAGGCCCAGATGGTGGAACTCGACGAATCGGAGTCCTGGGCCCTCCTCGGCGATCACGGTGTGGGGAGGGTTGCACTCGCCGAAGGGGACGGGCCGGTCGTGCTGCCCTTGAACTACCAGGTTCTGGACGGTGAGGTCATGTTCAGCACTGCCGAGCACTCCCCGCTCGCCGCCGCCGACGGCACAGAGATCGCTTTCGAGGCCGATCACATCGACGACGCCTTCAGCAGAGGGTGGAGCGTGCTGCTCGTCGGGCCCGTCCGTGCTGTGGCGGAGGAGGAAGCGTCTCGCCGACTCAGAGAGGCTGCGTACTCGACCCCGTGGGCGGGGGGAGGGCGCCAGCACGTCATGTTGCTCTCGCCGCGACGCGTCACAGGGCGCAGGATCATCGTGCCTGGTGCACCGGGCGACGACGGCTGATTTCGGGGTACACCGAAGCTCGGCTCCGGCCCTGTCCGATGTGCTCACTCGTGCGGGACGACGGCGATCGGCGTGTCGCTGTGATGGATCGCGGCCTGCGCGACGTGGCCGAGGTGAGAGCCTGCGGGGCCGCCCCGGCTGCGCCGTCCGACCACCAGGAGGGCGGCACCCCGGGAAGCATGGATCAGTTCAGCTGCCGCCGGGCCGGTGACCGCCTTCTCCGTCACCGTGACTTCGGGGAACCTGGACCGCCAGGGCCGGATCATGTCTGCCAACCCTTCGGTGACACGCTGTCCCAGTTCGACGCCGATGCCCGGGTCCATGATCGCCGCATATCCGTACGCGGCCGGCAGGGACCAGCTGTGTATGGCCCTGAGATCCTTGCCCGTGCGGGAGGCTTCGCCGAATGCGAAGGCGATGAGCGGGTCGCACGGATGACGGATGTCGAGCCCGAGAAGAATGTCCGAGTCCGCAGTGCCGACCGTTTCAGTCGACGATTGAGGCCCTGTGGCGCCTTCTGCTCGTACGAGGATCACTGGTTGGCGCGAGGTGGCGACCACCGGGAGGGAGATCGAGCCGGCGAGGAAGCCGGCGACCCTGCCGAGAGCTCGTGACCCCAGCACCATCACCTCGGCGTCGTTCGCGGCGCTCGTGAGTTCATCGGCCGCTCGACCGTGCTTCGCAGCGGTCGCGACCTCAAGGCCGGGATGGTCGCTGCGGACCCGGTCGGCAGCGTCGAGCAGCAGGCTCTCGGTGCGGTCGGCCTCCGCCTGGGCGAAATCCCGCGGTGTCTCGGGGCTGATCGGCGCCTCTTCCACATGCAGAAGGAGGAGTGGAACGGCCCGTTGCCCGGCCTCCCGAGCAGCCCATCGCGCTGCCGCAGCACTTTGGGGCGAGCCGTCCACTCCGACGGTGACGTGACGAGTCATGACAGGGCCTCCTCGGACCAGGTTCCGGATGGGGAACCACGTATCCAGCCTCGCTGGGTGCTTTCGGTAGCGGGAGGGCCGACAGGTCTCGATCGGGGCCGAAGGGCCCCTCCGTGTTTGCTGCCGTTCGGTGCAACGGTGGTCGAGTAGCCCTGGGCCACTCCCGAGGAGGAGCCATGACCAGCGACTTTCCCGGCCCCCCGGAACTCGGGGCGGTTGTCGTCGGCATAGACGCATCCCCACAAGCACGGGCAGCTGCCCTGTGGGCGGCCGCGGAAGCCGACCGTCGCGGGCGGCCGCTGCACATCGTCCATGCCACCGATACCGACCGGCGCGCCATCCTCTCGTCAGCCGACACCATCCAGGCGTTGCGCGAAACGGCGCGCGACCTGATGGCCGGCACAGCAGATGCCGTAGGCGAACAGTTCCCCGGCCTGACGGTGACGAAGGAGCTCAGCCGGCAGGAGCCGGTGGCCGGCCTGTACGCGGCTGCCGGGAATCGGGGAACGATCGTTGTGGGGAGCAGAGGGCTGGGCGGGTTCGGTGCCTTGATGCTCGGTTCCGTAGGTCTGGGCGTGGCCGCGCGGACGAAGGTGCCGGTGATCGTCGTACGAGGCGAACTGGACCGGGCCGAGACGGGTGAGGTCACTGCTGCGGTGTACGGCGCGTCCGATCTCGACTGGCTGACGGTGGCGGCCGCCGAGGCACAGGCCCGTAAAGCGTCCCTGCGTCTGTTGAGTGTGTGCAACGTGCTGGCTCATGTCGGCAGCGTCACCACCATGCTCGACGACATCGGCGGAATCGCAGAGCAGAGAGTGCACGAGGTATCCGCCATGGCCGACCGCGTCCGGGCGCGCTGCCCCGGCCTCCCGGTCACCCATCACGTCGAGACAGGAACAAGCGTCCCCGGTGTCCTCGTCGAGGCGACGACCCATACCGACCTGCTGGTCATGGGCACCAGGCATCGAGTGTTCCGGGCGGGACCGGCGCTGGGGCGTGTCAGCCATGCGTTGCTCCATCACGGTCAGTGTCCCGTCGAAATCATTCCCCCCGACTTCGCGGTGGCGGGCGATGAACCGTGACAGCCCTTGTCGCGCACGACGCTCCACGCTGTCCGGACGTATCGCCACTGTCGGGGCGGGGGCGCCGCACCAGGTCGGCCACATCTCCGAAGAAAGGAGCACATGATGACACGCACGAAGACTGAACACAGGCGCAGCTTCCTCCCCGATCTCGTGGACTGGTTCGGCAGCGAATTCCCCGGGCTCCCCGGCTGGCGTCCCGGGTCGGCCGCTCACTCCATCCCGATCGAGGTGTCGAACCAGGAGGGCGAGTACGTCCTGCGCGCTCAACTGCCGGGCATGGAACCGGAATCGGATATACGCGTCACGGTCGACGACAACCTCATCACCGTGCACGCGGACCATGCCGAGTCGCAGGAGGACAAGGAGCACTCCGAGTTCCGTTACGGATCCTTCCGGCGAACGGTGCGTCTGCCCGGCACGATCCGTCCTGACAAGGTCGATGCCTCATACACGGACGGTGTCCTCACCGTTCGCGCCGCACTGTTGGACCGGCCGGAGGAGAGCGAGTACAGCATCCCGGTGAAGCGCGGCGACGACCGGGGCGAGGAGCGGTGACATGACGTCGAAGCGCGTGCTGGTCGCGTTCGGGAGCAAGCACGGAGCGACTGCGGGGATCGCTGACGAGCTCGGGAGGACGCTGCGGGGAGACGGCCTCGACACGGTCGTCCAGCCGGCCGACTCCGTCAGGGACCTGAGCGGCTACGACGCGGTCGTACTCGGTGGCGCGCTGTACGCCGGACGCTGGAACGGCGAAGCGACCCGGTGCGCCCGGCGCAATGCGGAGCAACTCCGGCGCCGCTCCGTCTGGCTCTTCAGCAGTGGCCCTGTCGACAGCTCCGCCGAGCAGCGCGACATACCCCCGGTGCACGGCGTTGCCCGCTGGATGAAGAGACTCGACGCGAGGGAACACATCACCTTCGGCGGGGCGCTTGCTGCCGAAACCCCAGGCAGGATCGCTCGGGCGCTGGTCCGCCGCGGCAAGGGCGGTGACTTCCGCAACCCCGAACGCATCCAGGAATGGGCCCACCACATCGCCGACGAACTCACCTGACTTCGTTGAGCGATGCCCGGGCCTCACCCTTCCGGCTACGGAGGTGCGACATGGCCGGCGACGACTCCCCGGCTCCCGGCGGCGGCCTTTCCGGGACGAAGCCTTTCGGACGCCTTGCTCTGGTCATCGGCGCGGTGATCGCGCTCATCTGCGGCGCGATGAGCGCAGGAGCGGTGTGGAAGACCGCTGCCCGGGCAGACACGGACGTGGCCGCACACCGGCATCGGGTCATCGCCACCACGACCGACCGGGCCGGCGTCGCCCCGGCGGCCCGCTACGGGGCGACGCCCCTGTCCATTGCTCCGGCCTCGTGGCAGTACCCCGGTCACGTCCCGCGGAGCGGGAGCATTCATGTCCGGGCAGGTACCCCCAAGGGCAACAAGGTGGCGATCTGGGTGAATGACGCAGGCACGTACCAGGCCCAGTCCCCGCCGAGCCTTTCCCAGCGGGTGTTCACCTCCATGGCCGTCGGTGGCGGGGCTGCCGGTGTCGTCGGACTGACCGCGGCCGCTGCCGTCCTGCTGGTCCGCCGACGGGCCATGGGTCGTCGCCTCGTTGCGTGGGAGCGGGAGTGGGAAAAGGTCGAACCCGTATGGACCGGTCGGCTCCGCCGGGAACCCGGACACGAAGATGACTGAGTCTGCCCCGAGCGGCGACACCTCGCTCCCCGCGCTCCGCCCGGATTTCGATCCGAGCGAGTCTGTGCCACGGTTGCGCCGCGAACTGGCCACCGGCCCCGACGGGCTGTCGGCCCGCGAGGCGGCCCGGCGCCTTGCTGTTCACGGCCCCAACGAGGTGCGTGCCAGGGCGCACTCCTCCTTCGTGCGGGAGCTGGTCACTCAGCTCATCCATCCTCTGGCGCTGCTTCTGTGGGCAGCGGCCGGGCTCGCCTTCGTCGCGGACCTGGCGGTGTCGGGCATCTGTGCGGTTTGAGGGTCCGTCATGGCCCCGGATACTGTCACAAACATTTCCCAAAACAGACCTCAACCCGTATTTGATTGAGAACGAGTTGTGACAGTGAATCCAGGTCTCGGTCGGCTTCCGCCGACCTTTCTTTATCTTGCTCCGGGAAAGGGTCGTTTCTGGGAGCCCTCGGGTGGGCCCCGCCCCTGTTGCCGGAGCGGGGCGGCAGTGATCATGCCAGGGTGAGGAAGAGCTTCTCCAGTTCCGCCTCGTTCATGGCCGGGGTGCCGCCGTCCTCGGGGGCGGTCAGGCACTCGCGCATACGGCCGGCGATGATCTTGAAGCCGGCACGGTCCAGTGCCCGGCTGACGGCGGCGAGCTGGGTCACCACGTCCCGGCAGTCGCGGCCTTCCTCGACCATCGTGATGACTCCCGCCAGCTGCCCCTGGGCCCGGCGCAGGCGGTTGAGTACGGCCCGGGCGGAGGCTTCGTCCGCGGCGGTTACGGCCCCGGCGGCTTCCGGGGCCGGGTTCGGCAGGGTCGGGTTCATCCGTTGAGCTCCTTGGCGAGTTGGGCGAGCATGTCGTCCAGTCTGCGGGTTGCCTCGTTCGCGACCGGTGTCACGGCGTCCAGGCCGGTCAGAGTGACCATGGTCGTTGGGTCCAACGCCTGTACCACTGTCTGCGATTCCTCGGTCCGGATCACCACTTTGCAGGGCAGCAGGAGTCCGACGCTCCGGTCGGCGTCGAGGGCCTGCTCCGCCAGCTGCGGGTTGCAGGATCCCAGGATCAGGTAGTCCTATATGTCCCGGTCGAGCTTGGCCTTGAGGGTTGCGGCCATGTCGATCTCGGTGAGCACCCCGAAACCCTGTGCGGCAAGGGCCTGCCTGGCGGCGGCCACGGTTCGGGTGAAGTCGGCGTGGACTCGGATGGTCCGGTCGTATCCCATGATCTTCCTTCCCCGCCTGGGGTGAAGGGGGTGATTCACCTCCCACTATACCCCCGGGGGTAATCTGTTACCGTGGATTTAATACCCGGGGGGGTATCCACCCAAGGAAGTGAGCAGCGGACATGTTCTTCGTCGACACCATCGAGATCGAGGGCCTGGGAAACCGGCACTACCTGGCCGGCGGCGCCCGGACCGCCGTGGCGGTGGACCCGCCCCGTGACATCGACCAGGTGATCGCGGCGGCGGCGCGGCGCGGGGTGCGCATCACACACGTGGTGGAGACCCACATCCACAACGACTACGTGACGGGCGGACTGGAACTGGCCCGGGTGACGGGCGCCGCCTACCTGGTGCCGGCCGCTGCCCAGGTCTCCTTCGCCCGTGTTCCGGTCAGCGACGGCGACGTGATCGAGCTCGACCAGGCGCTGGCCGTACGAGCCCTGGCCACGCCCGGCCACACCCCGCACCACACCGCGTACGTCCTGGAGGACGGCGGGACACCGGTCGCCGCGTTCACCGGCGGTTCCCTGCTCATCGGCACCGTGGGCCGCCCCGACCTGGTCGAGCCCCGCCTCACCGAGCACCTCGCCCGCGCCCAGCACGCCTCAGCGCACCGACTGGCCGCGGAACTGCCCGACGCCACCTCGGTCCTGCCCACCCACGGGTTCGGCAGCTTCTGCTCCTCCGGGCAGGCCGAGGGCGACGCGAGCACCATCGGCCGGGAGAAGACCGTGAACGCCGCCCTGGCCCAGGACGTCGACTCCTTCGTCGCCGACCTGCTGGCGGGCCTGGAGGACGTCCCCGCCTACTACGCCCACATGGGCCCTGCCAACTCGGCCGGCCCCGACCCCGTCGACCTGACCTCCCCCCGCCGCGCGGACGCCGAGGAGATCGCCGCCCGGCTCGCAGCCGGCGAGTGGGTCGTGGACCTGCGTAACCGCGTCGCGTTCGCCCAGGGCCACGTCGCCGGTTCGTTCAACTTCGAGGCCGACGGCAAGATCGCCACCTACCTGGCGTGGATGATCCCCTGGGGCAAGCCCGTCACCCTGCTCGCCGAGACACCCCAGCAGCTTGCCGAAGCCCAGCGCGAACTGGTCCGGGTCGGGATCGACCGTCCCGCAGCCGCCGCGACCGGCGCCCCGTCCGACTGGCTGCGCCCCGGTGACGCTCCCGCCTCGTTCCGCCGCGCGGTCTTCGCCGACCTGGCAGCCGCGCTCTCCCGGGCAGAGCACACGCCGGTGGTCCTGGACGTCCGCCGCGATTCCGAGCGGGCGGGCGGGTACATCGAGGGCTCGGTCCACATTCCCGTGCACGCGCTGTACCAGCGGATCGACGAGGTGCCCGCCGGAGAGGTGTGGGTGCACTGCGCCGGCGGCATGCGGGCCGGCATCGCGGCCTCGCTGCTGGACGCGGCCGGGCGCGACGTGGTGGCCGTCGACGACGGCTTCGACCGGGCCGCAGACGCCGGCCTGACCATCCGCACCGCGGCTTGAACCCCCATCTGAACGAGAGGAGCCCCGCCATGCCCGTCTTCCCCACCGGTCCCGGCCGGCTCGGCGTCATGGAGACTCACCGCGTGTTCCGCGAAGCCACCGCCATCCTGCTGGACGTGCGAGAGGCCGAGGAATGGCAGGCCGGGCACATCCCCGGTGCGCAGCACCTGCCGCTGTCCCGGCTGACGGCCGGAGCGACGGTGCCCGGCGTACCCGCCGGCTCGCGCCTCGTGCTGATCTGCCGCTCCGGGCAGCGTTCGCAGCATGCCGCCCACCTGCTGTGTGAACGGGGCATGGACGCGGTCGATGTCACCGGCGGTATGAAGGAATGGGTCCGCCAGGGACTGCCAATCCAGGACACCGCCGGGGCAGCGGGAACGGTCATATGAGCGTGCTCATCCTGGCCCTGGTGGCTGGTGCGGTGGTCGGCCTGGCCCTGGGCGGACTCGGTGGGGGCGGCAGCGTCCTGGCCGTGCCCGCACTGATCTACCTGCTCGGCTTCAGTCCCGTCGCCGCCACCACCGCCAGCCTGATCATCGTCGCCGCGACATCCATCAGCTCCCTGGTCGCCCACGCCCGGGACGGCAACGTCCGCTGGCGGGCCGGTCTGCTGTTCGCCGCCGCGGGCATCGGCCCCGCCATGCTCGGCGGCGCCGCAGCCGGCCGCATCCCCGCCCCCGTACTGACCGTCGCATTCTCGGTGATCGCCGCACTCGCGGCCTGGCGCATGCTCCGCCCCAGCCGCCCCGCGCCGGACCACCCCCCGCGGCCGGCCAGGGCCGCAGGGGCCGGAGCCGGCCTCGGCGCCGTCACCGGCGTGCTCGGCGTCGGCGGCGGCTTCCTCGCCGTACCGGCCCTCGTCAGTGTCCTCGGCATGCGCATGAAGGCAGCCGTCGGCACCAGCCTCCTGGTCATCATCATCAACTCACTAGCCGCGCTCGCCACCCGCACCGGCACCGCCGACGGCCTGGACTGGGCCGTCATCGCCCCCTTCACCGGGGCCGCGATCCTCGGCGCCTGGGACGGCAAACGCCTCGCCGCGAAGATCTCCGGCAACCGCCTGCAGCACGTCTTCGCCTACGTCCTGCTCGCAGTGGCCGCCCTCATGCTCGTCGACACCCTCGTCTGACCCAGCCCCACCCGAACCGAAGGACAGAACAAACCCATGACCACGACTCTCACCACCACCGCTGTCCGCGAGCGCCTGCACAGCCTCGTCGTCATCGACGTACGCACCCCCGGCGAATACGCCGGTGGACACCTGCCCGGCGCCCACAACATCCCCCTCGACGACCTCGAACACGCTCTGCCCACCCTCCGCGAGGCGGCCGACCGCGGAGACCTCCTCATGGTCTGCGCCTCCGGCGCCCGCTCGCAGAACGCCGGCACCACACTGGCCTCCAACGGCATACCCGCCGCGAGCCTCGAAGGCGGAACCGCCGCCTGGGCCTCGGCATGAGGAGAGCTGCACCGCCCGGCCACCACCGCAGCGCCCACATGGGCCATGGACCGCCAAGTCCGCCTCACCGCAGGCTCCCTCGTCCTGCTCCGGCTGCTCCTCGGCCAGGTAGTCCACCCCGCCTGCCAGCTGATCTCCGCAGGCGTCGCCGCCGGCCTCGTCTACTCCGCCCTCTCCAACAGCTGCGCCATGGCTTCCCTGCTCGGGAAACTCCCCTACAACCGCACCAACCGCACCGACCTCAACATCACCCTCGCCGCCCTGCGACACAACTGACCGCGAAGCGCGCAAGAGCAGCTCAGGGTTGCCCTCGCGGGCTGTTCGGCGCCAGGGTGCATAGTCCCGGTGTTACGCCGAGGTTGCGACTGCTTCTCCCTGCGGGGTGCGTGGGCCGGGTACCGCCGCCCGGATGGACAGGTCCAGATCGAGGCGGCTGTTCATGTCCAGCTCGAACCGGCCGTACGGATTCACGTGGGTCCAGAACAGCGGCGACAGCGCCCTCCGGTCCGCGTCGGTGAGCTTGTCCGCCCACTTGTCGTCGGCCAGGACTTCCTGCATCGGCAGCGTGTTGACGCGCACCAGCGCGGACTGGAGCAGGTGGACGGCGAGCATGGACACCTCCTGGGACTCCTTGTCCGAACCGGCCACGCCGTCCTTGCCGTAGAAGAGGGCCTTGTTCGCGGAGTTCCAGTTCTCCACCACCTGCAACCCCTCGTGGATCTCGCGCCGCATCTCGACGTCGGCGAGGTAGTCGCAGACGAACGCGGTCCGCACCGCCCGCCCGAGCTCCTCGATCGCCCGGTACGTCGGGTGCTTCGGCCCTCCCCGCGCGAAGCGGCGTAGGACCTGCTCGGCCTCGGCGATGCCCAGGCGCAGAGCGGTGGTGTACTTCACGATCTGGTCGTACTGCTGGGCGATCAGGTCCCAGTCGATCGTCTTGGTGGCGAGCACCGGCGCCAGGTTCGGCCACTTCTCGTCCTGCCCGGCCGCCGGCCGGTACAGCTTCGCCGAGCCGATGTTCTTCAGCCTCGGCATCAGCTTGAAGTCGAGCATGTGCGCGAAAGCGAACCCGACGATGGAGGCGCCGTGCGTATCGGTGTACGGCCCGGTCCACTTCCATATCGGTGCAGTGCCGCAGCACGCCCTCGATCATCGAGGCGACCTCAGAGGCCGAACAGCTCTTGAGCTGGGAGTAGATACAGACCGAATTCCGCTCCACGTGCCAATAAATCATCACCCCGGGGCCCAGGTAGCGCTGGTGCCACTCGGTCATCAGGTTCGAGGAAACGACCGCCCCGGCCGCACCGGCAGGGAGTGATCTCCCGCGACATGCTGATCCGCAGCTGGGGTTACCTCGGCGTCGTGTCGGCAGCCTGGTCATGGGCGCGTTCTTCTACGTGCTCTGGCGCGGCGGCTGGCAGTCCGGCCGGCCCACCGGCGAGGGCTCGCCCTTGCGCGGGACGTACATCACGGCCACCACAGCCACCTTCGCGGGTATCGTCACCTGTCAGATCGGCACCGCACTGGCCGCCCGCACCGACCATGCCGCCCTGCGAGACATCGGCCTGTTCACCAACCCGCTGCTGCTGGCTGGCATTGGCTTCGAACTCGCCTTCACCGCCGTACTCGTCTACGTGCCAATCCTGCAGGATCTCTTCGGTACGGCCTCCCTCCCTCTGGACGTTGTCGTCCTTATTGCGGTCTTTCCCGTTCTTGTCTGGGGCACGGACGAACTGCGACGCGCGTGGCGTCGCAGTCATCGGTGATCGCTTCAGGGGGATTCGGCAGCGGTGAGTTCGCACCGTACGTCCACGATGCCCTCAATACCTTGCGCCAGCCGGGCGGCCACCGGGATCAGAGTCCTGTCGTGTACCTCGCCGGACAGGGTCACGACACCGTCGGTGACGTCTACCCGCACGTGTGCCGAAGGGAGAGGGAAGAGACGCTCGATGACCTGGTGCCGAATGTCGTCGGCGAGTTCGGAGTCCGGCCTGAGGAACACCTTCAGCAGGTCAGATCTGCTCACGATGCCTGCCAACGTGCCCATGTCGACGACAGGGAGGCGTTTGACGTGGTGGGTGGCCATGAGGCGTGCGGCCTGAGGCAGAAGGGCGTCTGGGGAGATGGTGACGGCCGGACTTGTCATCAGGTCTCTGGCACACAGGGAGCCGGCTTTTCCCGTGTCTCCCAGGCGGCGCATCTGTTCGATGAGACCGGGGCCTCGCTCGTGAAATTCCTCCTTGGGAAGCAGGTCCGCTTCCGAGACCACCCCGATGACATGGTGCTCTTCTTCGAGAACGGGAAGGGCGGTGACCTTCCACCGGGCCATGGCTTCGACGATCTCCTTGAAACCGGCTCCTGGTGCAACCGCCACAACCTTCTTCGTCATGACGTCGGCGACGTTGTAGGGGCGCGTGCTCATGGTCCTGTCCTCAGGGGAGTTGACGGTTGGACGGACGATGTACCAGGGACGGTGGTTGTGCGTCATCGGATCAGCACCGCCTCGCCGGGGCGCGGGACGACGGCTGTCCAGCCCAGCTCGTGGTCGATGCGGGCCCGCAACACCTGAGATGACGTCTCCTCGCCGTGAACCAGATAAGTGGTGTGCGGCGGTGGAGCGTTGCGCATCCAGTCGAGAATCTGGCCCGCGTCGGCGTGCCCGGAGAAGTGCGGCACGTCGGCCACCTCGGCGCGCACCGGAACGTACTCGCCGAACATCTTGAGGGCGCGAGCACCGTCCACCAAGTCTCTGGCACGTGTTCCGGCGGCGGCGAAGCCCACGATGACGACGCTGTTGCGGGGATCGGGCAGCAGCCGGTGCAGATGGTGCAGGACACGGCCGCCCGTTGCCATGCCTGCCGAGGAGACGATGACGGCTGGGCCCCGTGACCTGTTGATGGCGATGGACTCCTGCACCGTCCGGGCGGCCAGGAAGGGTTCCGGGCTCAGCGCGTTGGGCCCCCGATCGAGGACCTCGGGCCGCAGCTCGGAAGACCGGTTGCGCAGTGCCTCCCGGTACACGTCCAGGGCAGCGAGAGCCATGGGGCTGTCAACGTAGATCGGCACGGATCCCGGCAGCACCCCGCTGTCTCGGAGCCCGGCCAGTTCATGCAGGACGACTTCGGTGCGGTCGATCGCGAAGGCGGGAATGACGACGGTGCCTCCCCGGGACACAGTGCGCTCGATGACCGAGGCGAAGCCGGACCGGCCGCTCTCCTGGTCGTGGCGGCGGTCGCCGTAGGTGGACTCCACCAGCAGCACGTCGGCACCCGAGAACGGCTCCGGAGGCAGGAGCAGGGGGTGGCCCGGGCGGCCGAGGTCGCCGGAGACGGCAAGACTGTGCCCGTCCTCCAAAGTGAGGTGCGCCCACGTGGCGCCGAGGATGTGCCCTGCGCGGTGCAGGGTCACTCGGGTGCCGGCCTCGATCTCGGTCTCGCTGCCAACAGGAATGGGATCGAAGTAGGACAGGGTCTTCTCCACGTCGGCGTCGTCGTACAAGGGCTCTGCCGGGTGGTGCTTGGACCAGCCGTGCTCGTTCGCGTGCTGGGCGGCTTCCATCTGGAGGTGGGCGCTGTCACGCAGGACGATCTCTGCGAGACGGGCGCTGTCGGCACTCATGAGAATCGGTCCCCGGAATCCCTGTCGGACCAGGCGGGGCAGATAGCCGCAGTGGTCCAGGTGCGCGTGGGTGACGAGCACGGCGTGGATGTCGCGGGCGTCCCGGGCGAGCTTCTCCCAGTTGCGCCGCCTCAGGTCTGCGAAACCCTGGAAGAGGCCGCAGTCGACGAGTATGCGGGAGCGGTCGCCCTCGATCAGGAACTTGCTTCCGGTCACGGTTCCCACGCCGCCCAGGAAGGTGAGCAGTGCAGGTCGGAGGCCGGTTCGGACGGGCCGAGGAGTCGCTTCGGACATGGACACCCCTTGACGTGAGTGGGCAGTTCCACCATCGCACCTGGTGAAGGAAGTCGGATGGGCCCGCCAGGGGCCCTGATGGGGACCGACCGGCCCATGCGGCTCCCCCGGGCCCTGGGTGAACCTGGCGGTGACCTTGTGGACGAGAGACAGGAAGCAGGCCACGTCATGAAGGCACTCCTCTTCCGCGGCCCCGGCCACATCGAGTGGGGGGACGCGCCGGACCCGAGAGTCGAGGACGCCGCCGACGCGATCGTCCGGGTCGACGCCGTGACGATCTGCGGGACGGATCTGCACATCGTCAAGGGCGATGTGCCCGAGGTGGAACCCGGGCGCGTGCTCGGCCACGAAGCGGTGGGCACCGTAGTGGAGACCGGGCGCGACGTCCGTGCGGTCCGTCCCGGTGACCGCGTCCTGATCTCCTGCATCTCCGCCTGCGGGCGGTGCCGTTTCTGCCGCGAGAGCAGGTACGGCCAATGCCGAGGCGGCGGCGGATGGGCCCTCGGGCACACCATCGACGGCACACAGGCGGAATACGTCCGGGTGCCCTTCGCCGATCTCTCCGTCCACCCGCTTCCCAACGCCGTCGACAGTTTCGACGCCGTGCTCCTGGCCGACATCTTCCCGACCGCGTACGAGGTGGGCATTCTGAACGGCGCGGTACGACCGGGCGACACAGTTGTGGTGGTCGGCGCCGGACCCATCGGCCTGGCGGCCGTCGTCACCGCTCGCCTCTACGCTCCCGAGCGGGTCATCGCCGTGGACCTGACCGAGCCCCGACTGGCTGCTGCACGCGCCCTGGGCACGGAGGCGACAGCACGTGCCGACGAGCGGCCGGAACAGCTCGTCGCAGACCTGACAGGCGGCCTGGGGGCCGATGTCGTCATCGAAGCCGTCGGAGTTCCGCAATCGTTCGAGATGTGCACGCGCATGGCCCGGCCGGGCGGCCACGTCGCGAACATAGGCGTCCACGGGAAGCCGGCTGTACTGCACCTCGAAGACCTCTGGATCAAGGACATCACCATCACCACCGGCCTCGTGGACACCTCGTCCACCCCCATGCTGCTGCGCCTGCTGGCAGCCGGAAGGCTGCCGGCGGCAGAGCTGATCACCCACCGGTTCGAACTGGGGCAGATGGAGGAGGCATACGACGTGTTCGGGCGCGCGGCAGACACCGGAGCACTCAAGGTGGCGCTGGGCGGGCCGCAGCACAACACTGTCAGTGTCCGCGCCCCGGCCGACCGATGACCACCATGCGCGGCGCCCCGCACATACACGGCATTGTCTTCGACACGGACGGTGTGCTGCTCAACTCCGCCTCCCTGCACGCCTCGGCGTGGAAGGAGGCTTTCGACGGCTGTCTGGAGGCGCTGGCGTCCGAGGGGAGGAGACAGGCACCCTTCGATGCGGACGGGGAGTACCGGCAGTTCGTGGACGGGAAGGCGCGGTTCGACGGGGCCCGGGCGTTCCTGGAGGCCCGCAGTCTCCCACTGCCCTCCGGAAACGCGGACGACCCACCCGGCTGCGCGAGCGTGTGGGCGGTCGCCGCACGCAAGGAGCGGGCCTTCACACAAATACTGCGAACCCGGGCAGTCCCGTCATTCGCCGACGTCACACCAGCACTCGGCGCGCTGCGGGCGGGGGGGCACGAGGTGCGCCGCCGTATCCGCGTCCCGGCATGCCGGAGAGCTCCTGGAATCAGCCGGCATCCACGGTCTCTTCGACGTCGTCGTCGACGGCGGAGAGGCGGCACGACTGGGCCTCCCCGGCAAACCGGACCCCGCTCTGTTCCTGGAGGCGGCATCCCGTCTGCGTGTGCACCCCCGGCACACCGCAGTGGTGGAAGACGCGGTCGCCGGCGTGGAGGCAGGACGACGCGGAGAGTTCGGTCTCGTCATCGGTGTGAACCGCACGTCAGACCCCCGTCAGGCAGCTGCGCTGACCGATCGCGGCGCCGACCTCGTCGTGCGAGACCTGACCGAACTCATCGGTGACCCACCGGGAGCACCCTCATGACAGCGGCCTGGACCTGGAACTACAGCACGTACGACCCGCACGCGGAGCACGTCGTCGAGACACTGTGCACGCTCGGCAACGGTAGGTTCGCCACGCGTGGCTCCGCACCGGAGTGCCGGGCGGACACCGTCCACTATCCCGGGACGTACATGGCAGGGGGTTACGACCGCCTCACCTCGGTGGTGGCCGGCCGACGGGTCGAGAACGAGGACATGGTCAACCTGCCGAACTGGACGCTGCTGCGCTACCGCTGCCTGCCCGAGGGGCGACCGCCCGGCAAGTGGCTGACCCCCGACTCCGAGGACCTGCGACGGTACAGCGTCCGCCTCGACCTCCGCGCGGGGATACTCACGCACCGCCTCCTCTTCCAGGATGCCGAAGGCCGCGGTCTGCGCGTCACCCATCACCGGATCGTCCACATGGCCGCCCCGCAACTCGCCGCGCAACGCAGCCTGTTCCGCGCATACGGCTGGAGCGGAACCCTCGAAGTCGAATCGGTCCTCGACGGTGACGTCACCAATGCCGGTGTCGAGCGCTACCGTGCACTCGACGGACGTCACCTGCAAGCCCACCGCGCCGGGTCGGAACCCCGTGGAGTCGCGTGGCTCACCTGCCGGACAGCCGAATCAGCTGTCCGGTTCGCGCTGGCCGCCCGCACACTTACCGTTCCTGCCGCACCGGTCGTGGACGACCACACCGCAACCGCCGCCGTGCAGCGATACATGCTTCCGATGTCCCCCGGCGGGTCTGCCATGGTCACGAAAACCGTCGCGCTGCACACCTCGCGCGACCGGCCGGTCGCCGACCCCCTGGCAGCAGCCGTGGACGACGTCGCGCACGCGCCCCACTTCTCCGCACTGCTGGCCTCACACCGTTCCGCCTGGCAGCGCCTGTGGCACGAGGCGGAGCTGTATGTGCCCGGAGAAGCGGGACACATCCTGCGCCTGCACCTTTTCCACGTGCTGCAGACGCTCTCCTCCCACTCCGCGGAACTGGACGTGGGCGTGCCGGCCAGAGGGCTGCACGGGGAGGCGTACCGGGGGCACGTCTTCTGGGACGAGCTGTTCGTGCTGCCCTACGTGACCATGCACTTTCCCGAGGTCGCCCGCGCGCTGCTCATGTACCGCCACCGCCGGCTGCCCGCGGCTCGGGCCGCGGCGAGGCAAGCTGGAGGCAGCGGCGCCATGTACCCGTGGCAGAGCGCTGGTTCGGGGCGCGAGGAGACCCAGTCGCTGCACCTCAACCCTCAATCCGGCCGCTGGCTGCCCGACCACTCACACCTCCAGCGCCACGTGGGCTCGGCAGTCGCGCTCAACGGGTGGCGGTACGCGCAGGCCACGGGAGACCGCGGATTCCTGCACTCCGCAGGGGCGGAGATCCTGCTGGAGGTCGCCCGGTACTGGGCGGGCGCCGTCACCTTCGACGACGGACAGCGGCGCTACCGGCTGCGAGGAGTCGTCGGACCCGACGAGTACCACGACGCCTACCCGGAAGCCGATACCCCAGGGATAGACGACAACGCCTACACCAACGTGACCGCAGCCTGGGTACTGGCCCGCGGCCTCGACCTGCTCGACGAACTTCCCGACGCGCGGCGCCGGGAACTGATGGAGCAGCTCTCCCTGGACGAAACGGAACGGGAGCGCTGGGACGACATCTCCCGCCGCATGTATGTGCCCTTCCACCAAGGCGTGGTCAGCCAGTTCGAGAACTACGACCGGCTCGAGGAACTGGACTGGGCTCGATACAGCCGTCGCTACAGGGACATCCGCCGACTCGACCGGATCCTGGAGGCAGAGGGCGACTCGGTCAACCGGTACAAGGCGTCCAAGCAGGCCGACACGCTCATGCTCGGCTACCTCTTCCGGCCCGCCGATCTCGACGGACTGTTCACCAGGCTCGGATACCGGCTCGACGACGAGGTATGGCGGAAGACCGTCGCGTACTACGCGAAGCGCACGAGTCACGGCTCGACCCTCAGCAGTCTTGTCCACGGCTGGGTTCTCGCTCGCCAGAAGGGGCCGGAAGCGTGGAGCCACGTCGAAGAGGCACTCCTCAGCGACGTGGCGGACATCCAGGGCGGCACCACCGGCGAGGGCATACACCTGGGCGCCATGGCGGGCACGCTGGACATGGTCCAGCGTGGGATCACCGGGCTGGAGGCCGGGTCCGAGGGGCTTCATGTGGATCCCGTCGCGCTGCCCGAAATCCCCCGGGTCTCTTTCACGTTGTGTTTCCGTGGCCATCGTGGCATCCGGATCCGCATGATGCCCGGCCGGATCGGCATCAGCGTTCCCGCCTCTCCACTTGGCCCGCTCGTCGTGTTGCTGGCGGAGGGACGACGGGTCGTGGTGCCTGCCGGGGGAGAGCGATGGTTCCGGCTGCCCCGCCACTGACCGGAAGAGCGCATGCCACACCCTGTCCTGTCCTGAACACACGGTCACCTGATGGTGAGGACCTCGTCGACCGGCCTGCGCGGAGTGGCCGCTCCCGTGGGACCGTAGCCGAGCCTGAGCAGCATGTGGACGAAGCCGGTGGCGGAGCTGGGATCGCGTGCGAAGGACCGGAGTTCGGGCCATTCGAGAGGCTGTGACATCAGCGAGGTCGCGAGTCCGTCCAGGGTGGCCTGCAGAAGCACGCGCTGCAGGGCCTGGCCTGCCCTCAGCCAGTCCACGGGCCTGTCCTTGACAGTGCCGAGCAGCGCTATTTGCGGTTGCTTCTCGAAGGCTGCCTCGGCGCGGTCCCGCTCGGTGTGGAGGGTGTCGAAGTCCCGTACGGGGGCGCTCACGCCGAACTGCCTCGGGCCGAAGGCATCACTGGGGATCCCTTCGGTGCTCGGCCCTTCGCCGGCCCTGCCGGTGCGGGTCCAGGCGGCGATCTCCTCGCGCATCGAGGTACTGGCCGACTCGAAGAGCTCCGAGTCATGGACGAGTTCCATGACGGTTTCCGTGTGCCAGGCTCCTGGGACAGTAAGCGTGCAGCCTTCCAGTTGAGCCGCTGCGGAGAGTCCGTCGAGTATCGCCGTCGAAATCTGCTCGTCGGAGAAGGGAAAGCGGCTGGTGTGCCGCTGCCGTACGGCGGGATACAGCGCCGCCAACTCCCTTTCCGGGGAGCCGGCCTCCTGGAGCACCACATCAGCCAGATGCCAGGAATCCGACGAGTGGGGGAGCAAGCGCGGGAGGGCAGTCCAGCCGCGATGGGCCGCCGCAACGCGAAGATTGAACAGTGCGGCGCCGCACCCCAGGTGCAGGCCACGATTGTCAGGGTCACCGACCGGCATGGTCCGGACCGGATCGCCGTACACGGCGAGGACCCCGGTACCGGTGGAGAGGACGAACTTCCAGGGCTGGGAGTTATGCATGGAGGGCGCCATCACGGCATCCTCGACCAGCGATGTCACCACTGCCGCATCATCGTCAGTCATCGACATGAGGAGTCCTGTCTCTGCATGTGATCATCGGCGCCACGTTATCGGTGCCCGGTGCGTCGTCCGGAACTGCTCTCAGTCACAGTTTCCGACAGGAATGACTGGCACAGGAGGGGCCGAACGGTCCTTGGGCCGGGCCGACCGGGCCGCTCCCCACTGCCTCCGGTGGGGCCAGCCACTGCGATGGGACCTTTGGGCCCCTTCTTGCCCCTGAGGCCCCCTGATCGTCGCGGCCTGTGATGGCACCCTGAAGGTAAGTCCGTGCCCCGACGCTTGCACCAACCGGACCGGCTTACGAAGCACGGTCCCTGCCCGCCGGCTCACGCGCGCCGTTCAGCCGGACTCATCACCCGCTCCGTACCCGGACATGGGGAACCTGTCATGAGCAGCAACGTGGATCGCCGCGAAATCGTCGTCGGTATCGACCCCGTCAAGGACTGGCACCTGGCCCTGGCATGGGCCGTGGACGAGGCCCACCGCCGCCGGTCGGCGCTGCGGCTCGTCGTTGTCGTCCCGCCCCGGCACGACACCCAGCACGTAGACGACACCCCTCGCCAAATGCAACTCGAACGCGTTGGTGCGGATGCGCTGGAGGCGGCGGTCGCCTGGGCGCACGCCCGGTGGCCGGACGTGGGGACGACGGCTTCGCTCCTGGGCGGACGTCCTGGGCCGACGCTGGCGCATCTCTCGAAGGACGCGCGCATGGTGGTGCTCGGCTCACGGCATCTGAACCGTGCGGAGGAGTTTCTC
Organism: Streptomyces sp. NBC_00236; assembly: GCF_036195045.1. Taxonomy (NCBI): domain Bacteria; kingdom Bacillati; phylum Actinomycetota; class Actinomycetes; order Kitasatosporales; family Streptomycetaceae; genus Streptomyces; species Streptomyces sp. NBC_00236. Next base: position 7,125,077 of record NZ_CP108100.1, read on the forward strand.
AGCGCCGGCTCACTTGGGGTCCCCGTGGCCGCGCAGGCGCACTGCCCGGTTGTCGTCGTCGGCGATGTGGAGCACAGCACCCAGGAGCCGCCGTACCTGGTGGTGGGTGTCGACGGAAGCGAGTCCTCGAAGGCAGCCTTGGCCCTGGCTTTCGAGGAGGCAGCCATACGCGGTTGCGCGCTGCGCGCCCTCGCGGTGTGGCAGCCCCCGGTCTTCTCGCTCCACCGGGGTGATGAATCCCTTCAGGCCGAGCGTCGCCTGTTGTCGGAGACCGTCGCAGGCTGGGCGGAGAAGTACCCGGACGTCCGGTTGCACCGGGAGGTGCTGACCGGATCCCCGGTCGAGGTTCTGGCAGAGGCTGCCGAGCATGCCCTGGCAGTGGTGGTCGGACGCAGGGGGCAAGGCGGCTACAGCGGAATGCGCGTCGGCTCCGTCGTTCGCGGCCTGCTGCACCGAGCGCATTGCCCAGTGATCACGGTTCCCGCTGCCTGAAGAGGCTGTGGCGACTCCGTCGGTGACCGGACAACGGCGCCGTGCGCTGCGCAGGTCTACCCGCACGGGGCCCTCGTGCGTCACGCGGAGCAACAGGACAGCGCTCCGAGATGAGCCGATGGACGGCCGGGCTTAGGTTGGGAACACGCGCGGACCCGCGCTGTCCGGCCTCATTGTGTCCTCGGAGGTATCCCATGGGCCGGGATGACCCTCAGGACCGGGCGGCCAGGATTCCGCGCCTGAGACTCGACGAATTGCTGGATGAGCTCCAGGGTCGCCTGGATGAGGTCCGGGGAACGAGAGACCGCCTGAACGGACTGCTTGAGGCCGTCATGTCCGTGGGCCGGGAACTGGACCTTCCGCAGGTTCTGCGCGGCATCGTCGAGGCTGCTGTCACGCTGGTCGACGCCGAGTACGGTGCTTTGGGCGTGATCGGGAACGGCGAGAAGCTGGCCGAGTTCATCCCCATTGGCATCAGCGACGACGTGCGGGAGCGGATCGGCCACCTCCCCGCCGGGCACGGAATTCTCGGTGAGTTGATCCGCCACCCGGTGCCACTGAGGCTGAGTGAACTCTCGGACCACCCGGCCTCGTACGGCTTTCCGCCCCATCACCCGCCCATGCACTCGTTCCTCGGCGTGCCCGTTCGGGTCCGCGACGAGGTCTTCGGGAACCTCTATCTCACCGAGAAGCGGGGAGCGCCTGACTTCGACGACGAGGACGAGGCGGTCGTGGCCACCCTGGCCGTGGCAGCCGGCATTGCCATCGAGAACGCCCGTCTCTACGAAGAGGGCCGCCGCAGGCAACGCTGGCTGGCTGCGAGCTCCGACTTCACGAGCGCCCTGCTGTCAGGTTCCACCGAGTCCGAGGTTCTCGGCGGAATGCTGGAACGCGCCGTGGACATCGCCGGTGCCGATTTGGGCGCCTTCTACCTCATCGGGCCCAACGGGGAACTGACCGGCTCTCTCGCTCTGGGGGAAGGGGCCGAGGCACATCGAGGCATCGTGCTGCCGAGCAGCCAGGGAACCCTTGCCGCTGTCGCACTCGCAGAGAGCGGCCTCATCGCAGTGGCGGACGTCGGGACCGACGCCCGGGTCACGACGCAGCCGGAGCGGTGGGACGGTTTCGGGCCTGCGGTGGCAGTCAGCGTAGGGACCAGGGAGAACCTGAGCGGCGTCCTGGTCCTGGCACGACGTCACGGCATGCCGTCGTTCGCCGGGGCGGAAGTTGCCGCGCTGCCGAGCTTCGCCGGGCAGGCCGCCCTGGCACTCGAACTGGCCGGCCGTCGAAGAGACGCTGAACAAATGCGCATGCTGGAGGATCGGGACCGGATTGCGCGTGATCTGCACGACCTGGCGATCCAGCGACTGTTCGCGACGGGGATGACGCTGCAGAGTGCGCGCCCGTTCGTCGAGCACCCCGAAGCCACCGAGAGGCTGAACCGCGCCATCGACGATCTCGATTCAACAATCAAGATCATCCGCACCACCATTTTCGGTCTCCGGGAGCACGAGACGCTGGGAAAGACCCCCAAACTCAGATCCAGGGTTCTCCAGGTGGTGGACAACGCCACGCCTGCACTGGGCTTCGCCACAGCCCTGCGCATGGAGGGCCTGATCGACACGGACGTCCCGAACGAGGTGGCCGATCAGGTGATCGCGGTCATCGGCGAGGCGCTGAGCAACGTCGCCCGCCATGCGCGGGCGCACCATGTGGAGGCTGCTGTGGTCGCCGACGCCGGCATGCTCATGGTGACCGTGACAGATGACGGTGTCGGTATGCCGGAAGGAGCCCGCCGCAGCGGCCTGCGGAATCTGGCAGAGCGGGCGGAGCAACTGGGCGGGACCCTGTCCGTCACCACGTGCCCGAGCCCTCGCGGCGGAACCGTACTTACATGGGAAGTACCGCTGCTCCCGGGAGACGACTGAACCGCGCACCGATGCGGGGACAGGTCACTTCTCCTGCTCCATGTGCTCCCGGACCTCCGCGGCGATGACGGCCGCCTGTACGCGGCGCTCCACCCCGAGCTTCCCGAGAAGCCGGGAGATGTGATTCTTGACAGTCTTCTCGGACAGATACAGGCGCTTGGCGATCTGACGGTTGGTGAGGCCCTCGCCGATCAGCTCAAGGACGGACCGCTCCCGCTCCGACAGCACCGAAAGTCTCTCGTCCTGCGGGGGACTGTCCGCGTCGGGACCGCGCACGGAGCGCAGGAGCCGGGCCGTGGTCGCGGGATCCAGCATCGACTGGCCCTTCGCCACCGTCCGAACGGCCGCCACCAGATCCGACCCGTTGATCTGCTTCAGTACGTACCCGGCGGCACCAGCCATGATCGCATCGAGCAGGGCGTCCTCGTCGTCGAAGGACGTCAGCATCAGACAGGCCAGGTCCGGCATGCGCGAGCGCAGTTCCCGGCACACTGTGATGCCGTCACCGTCGGACAGCCGGACGTCGAGCACGGCGACATCGGGCCTGAGCGCCGGCCCCCGGGCCAGTGCCTGGTCGGCGGTGGCCGCCTCGCCGACAACCTCCAGCCCGGGTTCTGCGTCCAGGAGATCGCGGATTCCCCTGCGGACCACTTCATGATCATCGAGAAGAAAGACACGGATCTGCGAATCTGCCGAGGCGGTCGAGTCGTCGGACATCTGCAGTCCCTGGAGGTCGGTAGCGCTCTGCCCCTCCTCCCGCCATTGTCTCAGGGACAAGCCCGATGCACCCGGGGAGCGATGCTCCGCCCTGCGTGGGTGCTGCCTACGCAGAGACGCCTGGCGGATGCTCGTCAAGGTCCATGCGTACGTCCACGACGCCTTCGACGGCCCGGACGGCCTGTGCCAGCAGGGGCACCATGGATCTGTCCCGCAGCGAGCCACTGAGCGTGACGACTCCATCCTCCACCACGGCATCGATCCGGAGCGGTGGCGAGATCTGGCCGAGCACGCTGTGCCGGATCTCCGCGCCGAGTTCTGCGTCCGGCCTGAGGAAGACCTTGAGCAGGTCTCCTCGGCTCACCACTCCTTCGAGCAGGCCGACGTCATTGACCACGGGCAGCCGCTTCACCCGCTTGCGCGCCATGATCTGAGCAGCTTCGGCGATCGGCGCGTCCGCGTGAACGGTCACGGCCGGGCTCGACATCAGACCCTCCGCCAGTACCGCACCGGCCTTGGAAGTCTCGTCGAGCGGCGCGAGGCGGCCGGGACCGTCCCTCCGGAGCGCTTCCTTCGGTAGGAGATCGGCCTCCGACACCACGCCGACGACACGGCCCTCGCCCGCGAGGACCGGCAGCGCGCTGACCTTCCACTCGGCCATCAGACGGACGATCTCCTTGTACGGGGCACGACTGCCGATCGCGACGGCGGTGTGGGTCATGACGTCGCTGACGGTGTGCGGAGAATCAGTCACAGGGCCCTCCGGGAAATCGGTCGACGTGCCGTATCGGCATCCGTTTCTACGGTTCGATGACCAGCACCTGACGGAGAGGACGACGCGGTGTGTGAGGACCCACGGGGCCGTATCCCATGCGGACGATCATCTGGGGATGTCCCGCGCCCAGCACGGGGTCCCGCAACGTCCATCGCAGCTCGGGCCACTCAAGTGGCTGTGTCGCGAAGGAGGCGCAGACGCCCTTCGTGGTCGCCGAGAGCAGGACGCGCTCCAGTGCCTGGCCGGCCCTGAGCCAGTCCAGCGGACGATCGCCCTCCGTGCTCAGCAGGCCCAGCTGAGGCCGACGCTCGAACCGAACCCGGATACGTCCTGGTAGGGCGGCTGTTCCCACGAAGTCGCGGGTGGTCGAACTGCCGGATGCGTCGCCCGGACCGAACGCGTAGTCCGGAACTCCGTCGACGGGTGCGTCGGCCTTCGTGTCGCGGGTCCAGTAGCGCTGTTCCGCATCACGCGCAGGGTCCATGCGGTCGTAACCCGCGGCATCGCTGATCAACTGGAGCACGGTGTCCAGGTGGATGGAATCGATGAACCGGAAATCCGCATGCTCAGCAAGTGCAGCATCGGAGAACAGCGAGCGGAGCTCCGGGGGAATCGGCTGCTCGGCGAAAGGGAAGCGGCAGGTGTGTCTGTCCTGTATCGCTGAATGCAGCCCCGCGAGCTGCGGGTCTGCCGCTCCTGCCGGATCGTCCGTCAGCGGAGCCAGACGGGCTTCGGCCAGCAGGGCCTGATCCGCCGGTGCGGGCAGGAGCGCGATCACCGCTGCCAGACCGTGGTGGGCAGCTGACACTCGCAGGTTCAGCAGAGCGGCTCCGCAGCCCATGTGAAGTTCGCGGGTCGAGGGGTCCGCCTCCGGCATGGTGCGTGCGAAGTCGGCCCGTAGCGTGATGACGTGGGTGGATCGGGCGTAACGGAACTGCCAGGGCTGCGAGTTGTGCAGGGAAGGTGCGGCAGTTGCGTCGGCTACCAGAGCGGTCACCGTGGTGTCGCTCGGCGAAGTGGTCAGCATCTGAATCTCCCGGCGAAACTGTGCGGAAGTGCTACTCATCCAGCCTCGGCCTGTGCGCACGGGCACGGACAGGGGCCGTTCTTCCCCGAAGAGGGCCGGATGGCCGCGTGGTCAGTCCTGGGGCACGACCGCGACCGGCGCCGGAGAATGGTGCAGAACCGCGTGGGCGACGTGCCCGATGCGCGGCTCCCGGGGCCAGTAGCGATTCGTTCGCCGGCCGATGACGACCAGCGACGCTCGCACCCCGGCCTCGACGAGGTGACGCGCAGGCGATCCGATCCCGCTCTGCTCACTCACGGACACGCCCGGGTACTCCTTCGACCACGGTTTCAGCAGGGAGCGCACCATGCTCGCTCCTTCGGCAGCGATATCGGCTCGCCAGCGCAGGTCGCCGCCGATGCCCTGCACGTAGCCCACCGGAGGATTCCAGCTGTAGACGATCCGCAGGTCTCCGGAGCGCACGGCCGCCGCTTCGAGGGCGAACCGCAGTACACCATCGGTGGTGGGACCCAGATCGATGCCGGCGACCACCGGACCGCCGGTGTCCCGCCTCTCCACTTCCTGAACGCGCTGCGCCAGGTCCGCATCGTCGGCGGGCGGCGGCGTTCCCTCGGGACGCACGAGCACCACGGGCCGGTGTGTGTGGGCGACTGTCGCCATGGCGACAGATCCCATGAGGAAGCCGGTGAGTGCTCCGAGGCCCGCTGTTCCGATGGCCAGGAGCTCTGCCTGGGCAGCCTCCCGGCACAGCATTTCGGGGGGTGGCCCGGTGAGCTGCTTCGTGCTTATGTACAGGTCAGGAAATCTATGTGTCAGTTGCGCTGCGGCCTCCTCCGGCAGGCGCCGTGACCACTGTTCCGGCATTTCCGTCCCCGAGAGTGGGGCGTGGGAGTAGGGCTGCCATTCCCAGGCGCTCACAAGGCGCAGGGGAAGGCGCCGGATGCTTGCCTCGCGGGCGCCCCAGGCGGCGGCGGCGAGGCTTGCCGGCGTTCCGTTCAGGCCGACAGTCACAGGGCGTGGCACAGCGCACCTCCAGGTACGGTCGTGGTGTCTTGCTTCTCCACGATGGGGTGGCGCGAGCCCCCAGGGCATGAGCCGTCGAGGCTCTGTCCTGGGCCGTTCGACCCCTTTTGAGGGCGCCACTCCCGTGGGGAGGGCGCCGACGTCGGCGCCCTCGGTGCGGATGCGTATGGGTGAGGCGGGCCGTAAATCTGGAGCGGGGCGCGGACAGTGAGCCCCTCGCCGCCATGCATGTCTGACTGATCGAGCCGTGAGCGTTGCCCGGAGCGTTGAACAGGGGCGACGGGCTATTCGCTAGGCGTGTGCGATGACGGCGACGGGAGTGCTGGAATGGTGGAGGACCGCGTGGGTGACCGGCCCGATGTGTGTTCCGACCGGCGACTGTCGAATGCGGCGGCCGACGATGACGAGTCCTGCCTCTGACCTGCTGTCGAGGAGGTCCGTGGCGGCGTGCCCGACGCTTGCTCGAGTGGTGACGTCCACAGCGGGGTGTGCTGCTCTCCAGGGGCTCAGCGCGTCTGCCAGCGCGGCGTTCGCGTTCAGTTCGAGCTGGGCATGCACTCTCGGATCGAAGGCGGCGCCATATCCGAACAGTGGAGGCAGTGACCAACTGTGCAGGACGTGAAGGGTGCAGGCCCGCCGTGCGGCTTCATCGAAGGCGAACGCGAGCAGAGCGTCGCAGGGGCGGCTGATGTCCACTCCCACCACCAGGTCATGCGACGCGTGCCGACCGCTCGTGGGTGGTGCCGACTCGTCACCGGCCCGCACCATGACGACCGGCCGGACCGTCGCCCGGATGACCGCCATCCCGACCGACCCGAGTACGTACCCTGTGACACTGCTCAGCCCGCGTGCACCAAGGACGATCATGTGTGCGTTCGCGGCCGCGTCTCGGAGAACGTCAGCCGGCCTCCCGACGAAGGACACTGCACTGACTTCGAGTTCGCTGTACCTCGTGCGTAGATCATCGGCGGTTCCGCTCAGCAATGCCTGGACTCTCATGGGGTGCGTGTCGATCGTGGGGACAGGGAGGGCGAAGGGGGGCCATCGGTCCACGGCGTGGACGAGCCGGAGGGACAGCTTCCGCAGAAGTGCCTCTCGCGCTCCCCAACGGGCTGCCGCGTCGCTTGCGGGGGACCCATCGAGTCCGACCACGATGACGTCGTTCATGGGTGCCTTCCCTGGCGGGGTTCGTATGAGGGGAATCTCTTTCCCTGCCTCTGCCGAGGAGGAGCAGCGGGCCGGGTCGGGCTATCCGGTCCTCAGCTGTGGCTGCTTCGGGCGTACCGACCCGACAGCGCGTGCCGCCGCGCGAGATCTTGGCATCGACTCTCAGGCTGCTGGATCAGGCAGGTCGTCGGCGTCGTAGTCGAGGTGGGTGGAGACCGAGACCACTCCGTCGACCGTGGCGCACATGCGCTCGATTGCCGGGACTACGCTCCGGAGCGCAATCCGGCCACTGAGCTCCACCCGTCCGTTCCGCACCTCGACGGTGAGAGCGGCCGCATCGAGGCACAGCGTGTCGGTGAGTACGTCCTCATTGATCTCCCGGCGGATGTCGGCGTCCTCGCGGAGGAAAAGCTTCAGCAGATCTCGGCGACTGACAATCCCCACCAAGCGATCCGCATCGTCGACGACGACGAGCCGCTTCACGTTGTGCACCTCCATCAGCCGCGCGGCCTCAGCCACGGTCCAGTCCGGACGGGCGGCGCGGACATCAGCTCTTCGGCGCGCGTTCCCTCAGCTTTGGCCCGCTCCCACGCCTCCAGTCCCGGTACGGCCGGCTGGCCGTCCGGTGCGGTGACCAGGTCGGCGGTCTTGCGGAGCAGGTCACCCTCCGAAACCACCCCGGCCACCCGGTCACTGCTGTCCAACACCGGCACCGCGGTGACACGGTGTTCCGCGAGCAGGCGTGCGATCTCCTTGAACGGGGCATCGCCGCGTACGCTCACCACCTCACGGGTCATCAGTTCTTCGATCCTGCGATGCCGCATCATCCGCTCCTTCCGTGCACACGGCCCGGACGTTCTCGCCGTCAGGCATGCCCGGTGCCACCCGAGGAGACCTCATCGAGGCTGGTCCACGTCGAGGGCGAGATTGTCGTAGGTGTAGTCGATCGACTCGTGCAGGGTCACCACTCCGTCCACCCAGCGGCAGAGGCGCACGATGACAGGGATGTCGGCGCGCTCGTGGACATGCCCCGTCAGCGTCACGACTCCCTCCTCCACGGTCACGTCGATCGCGTCAGGGGCCAGGCGCAGGGTGCCGACCAGGACGTCGTGCTTGATCTCGTCGCGGATCGCGGAGTCGCGGCGGAGGAAGGGCTTGAGCAGATCGCTGCGGCTGACGATTCCGACGAGCCGCTCGGTCTCATCGGATACGGGGAGCCGTTTCACTCCTTTACGGTGCATCGTCCGGGCCGTCTCGACGAGACTCCACCCCGACTGCGCTGTGACGGCGGGGGAGGTCATCAGGTCGGCCGCCGTCTCCGCGTCGGGCATCCCGCGTTCCTCGGACAGCAGCCGGACGCCCGCCCAGCGGCCCTCCAGGTCCGGAAGTTCAGCAGTGGCCCGCAGCAGGTCGGCCTCGGAGACCACGCCGAGAAGGCGCCGGTTCTCGTCGACGACGGGAACCGCCGAGATGTCGTTCTCCCTGAAGAGACGGGCGATCTCTTTGAAGGAAGTCGCAGGATCGGCCGTGACCACGTCGTGCGTCATCACCTCGAAGACGGTGCGGTGCTGCATGACGTTCCTCCTTCACGGATGTGCCGTACGCGGGGCAGCTCCCACTCTGGTGCCGGGTCCGAGGCCGTGGGCAGTGCCGAACGGTCCTTTCCCGGGACCATCGGCCCTTCGAACGCAGGCCGGCCGGGACACAGTGGCAAGGGAGGAGCCCTCGTCGCGGACGGATGGAGGGGCGACGCGGCCGTGCGGGTCATGTTGGGGCCAGCCGGCCCTACCCCGCGACGGACTCCGGTGCGAGCGTGGGACCGAGCCACCCTGCACTGGGAAGGAGGTGGGGACGGTGGAATCACCCTTGGTGGTAGGAGTGGACGGGTCGGACGCCAGTCTCACGGCAGTGGACTGGGCAGCCGACGAAGCGGCACGATATGGACGGCCGCTGCGCATTGTGCATGCCTCACTGTGGGAGCGGTATGAGGGGGCCGTGCCGGCCTTGACCACCGACCGGCCCGCCGATCAGATCCTTGCGGAGAACATCGTCGCTGTGGCCGGGGCGCGGGCCGAACGCCGCCAACCAGGACTCACCGTGACCACGGAGGTGCTCGCCGAGGACGCGTCGCGGGGTCTGCTCAGGGAGGGAGACGAAGCCGCAGCCCTTGTTGTCGGATGCCGGGGCAGAAGTCGAATCGCCGACCTACTGCTGGGATCGGTCAGTCTCACCGTGGCCGCACGTGCCCACTGCCCGGTTGTCGTCATCAGAGGAGACCGGCAGGCGTTGGAGGCGCGACATCAGCGCATCCTGTTGGGCATCGGGGGCAAGGACGTGGATGCGCCCGCCGTGCGGTTCGCCTTCCGCGAGGCGGCAGTCCGGAACGCGGAACTGGAGGTGCTCCATACCTGGCGTCGGCCGGCGCATGAACCGGTCGAGCACCTCCTCCTCACCGGTGAGGTGACGGAATACGCGCAGAGGGCGTCGGAGCTGCTCGACCGTGCCTTGGAGACGGCGGTGCGTGAACATCCCCAGGTGCGCGTCCGCAGGAGTACGGTCGAGGGCCTCGCCCACAAGGTGCTGACACAGCGCTCGGCCGCCGCGGACCTGTTGGTTGTCGGAGCACGACGGAGTGACGCGCTGGTCGGTCTGGAACTCGGCAGGGTCGCCCATCGGGCGCTGCACCACGCTTCGTGTCCCGTCGCCGTCGTGCCTTGGTGCCGCCCGGCGTCCGAGGACGGAGATCTGTGAACGCACCGGCCCTCCCGCGGCTTGCAGAGTGCCACCGAACTCAGATGTTGTCGCCGGGCCCCGCTCACGCGCACTATTGCGGGCGGGGAGCGGTAGGCGCCGAATTGGCTCGCGTTCATTCCTCCCACCGTCATGTAGTTGATCATTCCAATCCATATGAGTGCCCGCCGCCCCTATCCTCCGCGAGAACTGCGAGGGCGGCGTCGAGGAGGCGGGTCGCCTGCTCCGCGACCGGCTCCATGGCATCAAGGCCGGTCAAGGCGACCATGGTGTCGGGGTCGATGGCCTGCACGACTACGTGGTCGCCAGCCGCTCGGACAACGACATTGCAAGGCAGCAAGAGCCCGACTGACGGGTCCGCGTCCAGTGCTTGCCGCGCCAGAGCCGGATTGCAGGCACCGAGAATGAGGTACTGCTCCATTTCGTGACCGAGCTTCGCCTTCAGCGTGGCCTGCATGTCGATCTCCGTGAGCACGCCGAAGCCCTCGTCGGCCAGAGCCTTGCGCACAGCGGCGACGGTCTCGTCGAAGGTGCCACGCAGTGTCACGGTGCGCTCGTAGGACATGGTGTGAGACCTCTTCTCTTCTCGCGATCGGAGGCGCACCTCCAGGGTGCGGGCCGGCCTCGGCAGGCGCAGCTGGACAGCCGGCGAGCCGGATTCGTGCCGGCCCATCGGCTGAGGCCACCTCACCCTGCGTATCGACTGAACCCCGACGTCCGCCAGACCCGGCCGTTGGGCAGAATCGCGAGCGCCTCGTAGCCGTCCATCGTTTCCAGCCAGTCCCGCGCGTCCCGGCCCCTGGCGAAGGCTGCGGTGGCGTAGGCGTCGGTCATGGTCAGCCTGGGCCCGATGACGGTGAGGGCAGCGAACGCAGTGGCAGGTACACCGGTGTGCGGGTCGAATATGTGGGCGCCGCGTTCGGCGGTGCCCGAGGTGGCAACAGCCATGGTGCGGTCGGCGGTGATGACGGTGGCCAGTTCGCCGGGGTGCAGCGGGTGTGCGATGCCGACGCGCCAGGGGATGTTTGTGGTTGCCTGGCCGCGGAGTTGGAGGTCTCCGCCGCCGTTGACGCAGCTGTTGCGCGCGCCTGATGTGTGGAGAAGTTGGGATGCGGCTTCGGTGGCCCAGCCCTTTACGAGCCCCGAGGGGTCGAGCGTTCCGGCTGGCGTCGTGCTGAACCAGCCGTCGGTGACACGGGTGGCCTGCGCGCAGAGGGCCAGCACCTCATGGACTTCCGGAGGACAGTCGCCGAGGTGGATCTCGCCACGGCCGAGGCGGCTGATGTGGCTGTCGGGGCGGTAGGTGGAGAACACGGCGTCGACCCGGTGGAGCAGCTGTACGGCCTCCTGGACGGCGTTGTGGATGGCCGGAGTGGGCTTGTCCCGGACATCGAAGGAGAAGACCGTGCCCATCACGTGCTCGACGTGACGCAGCCCGGTTGAGGTGTCAGGCATGGGCCTGGTCCAGTGCGCTCTGCAGGGACTGGATGTAGCCCTGGCTGGTGTAGCTGGCGCCGGAGACGGCGTCGATGTGCGCGCTCTGTGCGCCGAGGGTTTCCTGGGTGAGGCGGGGCAGGGCGTAGGCGGCGAGTTGCTGGTCGCGGCCGTTACTGTCCGGGGCCTGAAGAACCTTGACTGCGGTGATCTTTCCCTGGGAGAGGGTCGCTGCGACCTGCACCGTCCCGTACTGGGTGTCGATGGGATCACCGGTGAACGTGCCGGTGCCTGTGGATGCGCCCGGCGAAGTGCTTGTGGAGGTCTGAGGAGACGACGAGGGCGTTGACGGCGGGCTGCCGGCGACGGCGGGGAGATGGTGGGGTTTGAGGGAGAGCAGCGCGACGATCAGGGCGCTGATCCCGGTGGTGGCGAGGACGGCTCTGCGCATGGTTTCTCCTCAGAACGCGAACGACTCGTGGTGGATGCGCCGTGCGGGTACGCCGGCTTCCCGTAGGGCGATTTTGGCGGTTTGTGTCATGCCTGGCGGGCCGCAGACGTAGACATCGTGCGAGGCCAGGTCCGGAACCAGCGCGCTCAGCCCCGCGGCGGTGAGAGGAGATGGGCGCTCGGCGGGTTCGTCGACGAGGTAGTGCACGGCGGCCTGTCGGCGTGCGGCTATCGCGTCGATTTCACCGCGCAGGGCGAGGTCGTCGGGCCGGCGGGCCCTGTAGACCAGGGTTACCTGTCCCGGCAGCGTCTCGAAGAGGCTACGCAGGGGTGTGATGCCGACGCCGCCGGCCAGGAGCAGGACCTTGGGAGTGGTGCGCCGGTTAGCGGTGAAGGCGCCGTAGGGCCCCTCGGCCCAGACCCGGGTGCCCGGAGTCAGGTGGGCCAGTGCGGCGCTGTGCCCGCCTGCGGTCTTGACCGTGATGCGCAGGTGGCGGGGGTGTGCGGGGGCGGAGAGGGAGTAGGGGTTCGCTGTCCACCACAGACCACGGGTCATGAAGCGCCAGCGCAGGAATTGTCCCGGCTCACCTCCGAGCTCGTCCAGATGCTCGCCAGTGAGGTGAACGGACACCACGCCCGGTGCCTCGGGGCGTACCGCGCTGACGCGCATCCGGTGGCGCAGTCCCCGCCGGACGGGGACGGCGAACCGGTACCAGGCGAGAAGGGCGGCGACGCCGAGGAACAGCGTGTACCAGGCGATCTGGGCGGGTCGGTTGCCGACGAAGTCGGCTCCGTTGGAGAGCTGGTGTCCGAAGGCGAGGAAGACGGCGAGGTAGGTGGCGAAGTGCAGGTAGTGCCAGGTCTCGTAGCTCATGCGGCGACGGGCCGCACGGGCGGAGAGGATCCCGGTGGCCAGGAAGAGCAGGAAGGCTGCTGTGGCTTTGAGGAGGTCGGGGTAGTGCAGGACGAGGGTGGAGGTCTGGCTGACCACGCCGGTGTGTGAGGTCAGGGAGTAGCCCCAGATGATCAGCAGGGTGTGGGCGAGGACCAGGGAGATGGTGCAGCGCCCGCCCAGGGCGTGCCAGCGGGCGAGCCGGTCGGTGCCGATCGTGTGGTCCAGCAGTGGGATGCGGGCCATCAGGGCGAGAAGTACCGCACAGGCGTAACCGGCCAGGAGCCCCGTGATGCGTCCCGCCCCGGTGAGCCACCCCGCCGGTCCGACCACCGAGCCTGTGTCGCTCCACCACAGCGCCAGCACCCCTGCGGCACCGGCCCAGATCACCAAAGGCGCGAAGAACGGCACAGGACTGCGGCGCGGACGCCGGTGGCGCATCCCGCGGCTCACAGGGGGAGTGGTGAGGGTGCTGGTCATGGGGCTCCTCCGGCACGGACTTGCTCCGGCGATGGGCGGCCAGCCTCACAGCCCAACCTCTGCGTACCTTCTGAAACGGACCCGCCTGCGGCTCGCGGCACCGATTCAGAGAAAACTCAGAGGTACGCCTCACGCGGTCACGGCCCGTGCCGGGGGATGCTGGAAGGACCATGGACGAGCCGCTGACGACATCCCTTCTGCACCGCCCCGACGGCACCCCCGTCCGAGTCCTGGTCGTCGACGACGAACCCGACGTCACGGACGTGCTGTCCGGCGTCATGACCGCGGAGGGCTGGCAGGTCCGTACCGCAGCGGACGGCGCGAGCGCTCTCGCGACGGCCCGTGATTTCCGGCCCGACGCGGTGGTCCTGGACTGGATGCTGCCCGACCTCGACGGCCTGCAGGTCCTGCGCGTGCTCAGACGCGAGGCGCCCCGTGTGTGCGTGCTGTTCCTGACCGCCCGTGATGCGGTCGAAGACCGCATCACGGGAATCACCGCAGGCGGCGACGACTACGTCACCAAGTCCTACAGCCTGGAAGAGGTCCTGGCCAGGTTGCGCGGGTTGCTCCGACGGGCGGGCATGACAGCCGAGCCGGGAGCGCACCTGCTGACGGTGGGGGACCTGAGCATGGACGAGGAGGCCAGGGAGGTCAGGCGCGGTGAGATCACCGTCGACTTGTCCCGCACCGAGTTCGAACTCCTGCGCTTCCTCATGCGCAACCCACGCCGGGTGCTGTCCAAGGACCAGATCCTCGACCGGGTCTGGGCCTACGACTTCGGCGGCCGCGCTCACATCGTCGAGCTCTACATCAGCTACCTGCGCAAGAAGATCGACGCCGGACGCACCCCCATGATCCACACCGTTCGCGGCGTCGGATACGTCCTCAAGCCGGGCACCCCATGAAACGCCCGCTGCCCCGCACCCTGCGTGCCCAGCTCACCGTTGGCCTCGTCACCCTGCTCGCACTCGCCTGCCTAGCCGTCGGCATCACTACCGCCCTGGCCCTGCGAGGCTTCCTGATGGGGCGCCTGGACGAACAACTCTCCGTCTCGGGCGGCAGGTTCGCTGCCAGCCTGGAACACGAGGCCCAGCCCGACAGCGACAACCGTCCCGACACCCGCGGCCAGGCCGAATCCACCCTCGGCGTCCGGCTCCTCAACGGCATCGTCACCCAGGCCGCCGTCGTCGATGACGCCAGTGACCGGCCCCTGCAGCTCACGGCCAGGGACCGCAACGCACTGGCGAGGGTCCCCATTGACGGAAACGGACACAGCATCCGCCTCTCTGCTCTGGGGCCTTACCGCGTTGTCGCCGTCCACGGCGACGATCAGGACACCTTGATCACCGGCCTGCCCTTGCACCCGGTGGAGGAGACAGTGCACCGCCTCGAAGCGGTCGAAGCCGTGTTGTTCGGATCTGCCCTCGTGGTCACCGGCATCGCCGGCGCCCTGTGGGTGAGGGTCTCCCTGCGCCCCCTTCAACGAGTGACCGCCAGAGCAGCGGAGGTCGCCGGACTACCGCTCGCAAGCGGCGAGATCGCCATGCCGGGGCCGCTCCCGGACACAGACCCGCGCACCGAGGTCGGCCAGGTCGGCACCGCCCTCAACCACATGCTTCGCCACGTCGAGGACGCCCTCACCCGCCGCCAGGCAAGCGAGAAACGCCTCCGCCACTTCGCCGCCGACGCCAGCCACGAACTACGCACCCCTGTCGCCAACATCCGAGGCCACGCCGAACTCGCCCTGCGCCACCGCGGCCCCGTGCCCGGCGAAATCCGCCACGCTCTGGAGCGCATCAACGGCGAGTCTCAGCGCATGACACGCCTCGTCGACGACCTGCTCCTCCTCGCCCGCCTGGACGCCGGACGCCCCCTCGAACACCTGCCGGTCGACCTGACGCTGCTGATCCTGAACGCAACGGACGACGCACGCGCCGCCGGCCCCGACCACCGCTGGTTCCTCGAACTCCCAGAAGAGCCGGTCACCGTCACAGGTGATGCGCACCGGCTCCAGCAAGCCATCGGCAACCTTCTCGCCAACGCCCGCACCCACACGCCCCCCGGCACCGAAGTGACAGTTACCGTCACCACCGACACCACCGGCGTCTGTGTGAGTGTGCGTGACAACGGGCCGGGTATCCCCGGAGAGTTGCAACCCGAGGTGTTCGGACGCTTCGTCCGCGCTGACCAGGCACGCTCCCGCAGTACCGGGAGCACGGGTCTGGGCCTGGCCATCGTCCATGCCGTCATCACCGCCCACGGCGGCAGCGCCACTGTAACCAGCAGGCCCGGGCACACCACCTTCCGGCTGACCCTTCCCGGCTGACACCGCCCGGCCGTGCCGCAGGCGGTTCAGGGTCTCCAGGAAACAAGGCCGACGCCTTTCTCTAGCCCCCTCAAGACTTTCGCCAGACTGGTTCCGCTGCAGTCACTGCGCGCGGTTCGCCGATGCTGGTGACATCGACGAGGCGGCGGCGTCAGTCTCGATGAGATCACCGGCCATCGGAATCGTGACTGCCATCGGTGGGTGAGCCGAACGGGAGGGCTGAGGGGGCGGTGTCGGTGTCGGCCTCGGCCGCGTCGGCGAGAGCCTGTGCAGCGGCCTCGGCGGCCTGCGCAGCGTCGTCAGCGACCTCCGCTGCCCTGTCGTCCGAGGACTTCTCGCGGGTTGCCGGTGACGGGGGCAGCTTCTCGCCGAAAGCCCGGGACACGCCTTCGAGTGCCGAGGTGACCTCACTGGGGATGACCCAGAATGTGCTGCCCGCCCCTTGCGCGAGCTGGGGCAGCATTTGCATGTACTGATATGCCAGCAGCTTGGGGTCGGGATCGTTGCGGTGCACGGCCTGGAAGACTTCGTCGACGGCCCGGGCCTGGCCCTCGGCCTTGAGGATTTCGGCGGTGCGGTTGCCCTCTGCGCGTAGGACGGCGGACTGCTTGTCGCCTTCGGCGGTGAGGATCTGCGACTGGCGTTGGCCTTCTGCCCCGAGAATGGCGGCCCGCTTGTCCCGCTCGGCCCGCATCTGCTTCTCCATCGCGTCCTTGATGGACTGCGGGGGGTCGATGGCTTTGATCTCGACCCGGTTGACCCTCAGTCCCCACTTCCCGGTGGCTTCGTCCAGAACACCGCGGAGTTGGTTGTTGATGGTGTCGCGCGAGGTGAGCGTCTTTTCCAGGTCCATGGAGCCCACCACGTTGCGCAGCGTGGTCACGGTGAGTTGCTCGACGCCGTGGAGGAAGTCATCGATTTCGTAAGCGGCCGCTCGTGGATCGGTGACCTGGAAGTACAGGACGGTGTCGATCTCGACGACCAGGTTGTCCTCGGTGATGACCGGTTGTGGTTTGAATGAAACGACCTGTTCGCGCAGGTCGATGAGGGGATACACCCGGTCGATGTACGGGATGACGAGGTTGAGGCCAGGGTTCAGCGTGCGGCGGTAGCGGCCCAGTCGCTCGACATTGCGAGCGCGCGCCTGTGGCACGATCCGAACAGCCCGCACCACCGTGAAGACGGCTATCAGAGCAACGATCACGCCGGCTATGAGCAGCGCCGAGACTTCCATGGCTCACTCCCGGGGGTATACGAACGCGGTGGCGCCACTGATCTCCATGACGTCGACGGCTGTACCGGGTGGAATGGTCTGCGTCTCGTCGTAGGAGCGGGCGCTCCACTCCTCGCCGCCGATGCGCACCCTGCCGTCCAGTGCTGTCACCTCCGAGACAGTCCGAGCGGTCTGGCCCACCAGGGCCTCGACGCCGAACCGTTCGGCAGAGGGAGGGTCCAGCACATGACGCACCACGAAGGGGCGCACGAACAGCAGGCTGACGGCCGCGGTGGCGGTGAACACCACGAACTGCAGAGGGACCGGCAATCCGAGTGCCGCAGTCCCGGCGGTGACCAGCGCGGCCACCCCGAGGATTCCCAGCGCGGCGGTCAAAGTGAAGATCTCCACGACCCCCAGAACGCCTGCGGTGACCAGCCAATACAGCCAAGGATCCACGGACCCTCCTCCTGCTGCGCACCGTCGCCTGGAAGTGGCCCACGCCTCTCGTTCGTTCGGAGCCGAATGGTCACGCGCAGTACCCCAGCAAGATGAATATTCCCCTCATTTGTAATATAAAAACCGATTTATCGCTCGGCGCGCTGCGGTGAGCCTGACCCGTCGTGCGTAACGTCCTCGCTATCAGGCGCTCCGTTCCGCCGCGGGCACGGGCGGCGAGCAGTGGCCCCGAGGTGTCTGTGGCCGGAGGGCCCCGGAGTCGGTTGTGCAGAGGCGGTACTGGGTGGCGTTGGCTGCTCCGCTTGTAGTCGGCCGGGGCGCCCCTGAAGGACACCTTCGTTGGCTATCGTGCGCCGAGACCAAGGGCTGGTATGGCGGAGGAGTAGGGGATGAACGCGGTGGGGACCTCTACTGGCTCGGGTGACCTGAAGCGCCGCTTGGGAGTGTCCGACGCGGTAACGATCGGTCTGGGCTCGATGATCGGGGCCGGGGTCTTTGCCACGTTCGGCCCAGCGGCCGGCGCCGCCGGTTCCGGGCTCCTGGTCGCCCTGGCGCTGGCTGCGGTCGTGGCGTTCTGCAATGCGACGTCGTCGGCACGACTGGCCGCCCGCTATCCCGAGTCCGGGGGGACCTACGTGTATGGCCGTGAGTGTCTGGGCGACTTCTGGGGGTATCTGGCCGGCTGGGCGTTCGTCGTCGGCAAGACCGCGTCCTGCGCTGCGATGGCTCTGACCATCGGCTTCTATGCGTGGCCGGGTCAGGCCCACGTTGTTGCGGTCGCCGCTGTAGTGGCACTGACCGTGCTCAACTACACCGGCGTACAGAAGTCAGTGCTGCTGACCCGCGCGATCGTCGCTGTGGTTCTCGCGGTTCTTGCCGCGGTGGTGACTACCTGCCTGACCAGCGGCACCGCTGATATCGCGCGCCTGGACACGGGCGACGACATGGCCGTCGGCGGGACGCTCCAGGCTGCCGGTCTGCTGTTCTTCGCCTTTGCCGGTTACGCCCGGATCGCGACGCTTGGTGAAGAGGTTCGAGATCCCGGCCGCACCATTCCCCGCGCGATTCCTCTCGCACTGTGCGCCACCCTCGTTGTGTATGTGGCTGTCGCCGTGGGCGTGCTCGCTGTGCTCGGGCCGGACGGACTTGCTCAGAGTGCAGCGCCTCTCGCTGACGCAGTGCGCGCCGCCGGTGTCCCGGGTCTGGCTCCCGTCGTGCGTGTCGGCGCGGCCGTTGCGGCGCTCGGGTCGCTTCTCGCACTGATCCTCGGCGTCTCGCGTACCACCTTCGCCATGGCCCGTGACCGTCACCTGCCGCACGTCCTGGCCGCGGTCCACCCCCGCTTCCGGGTTCCCCACCGTGCCGACCTGATCATCGGTGCGGTGGTCACAGCCTTGGCTGCCTCCGTCGATGTGCGGGGGGCGATCGGATTCTCCTCCTTCGGTGTGCTGGCCTACTACGCCATCGCCAACGCGGCGGCGTGGACTCTGGCCCCATTCGAAGGACGACCACCCCGCCTTGTGCCCGTGATCGGCCTGGCGGGCTGCGCGGCTCTCGCGTTCGCGCTGCCTGTGGCCACCGTGATCTCCGGCTCCGCCGTCCTTGTCCTCGGCGCTGCCGTCTACGGCCTGCGGAAGGCAATGGCCAACGGCTCCGGCCGCTGAGACCCGTCGTTCCGCGTTCATTCGCGACGGACAAGCCCTCGCCTCGCTAGGCGGCATGTAGCAGACGATCCCCGGTTACCGAAACCGGGGATCGTCGCGAGTATTGGGGGTGTTCGCACTCGGCTGTGCTTGGCAGTGGAGTCGTGGCGGATGCAGCAGGTGGCGTCGTAAACCTCGGACGGGGAGAGCGGCGTTGTCTGCTGCCCTGGTGACCGCGGTGCCCTTCGCTGCAGTGCAGCGGCGCCGTCGCTGATGTGGAGTTTCCACGCCCCCAAGGAGAGTGAGTGATCCTGTCTGATCCGATCAAGAGGCTGCCGCCGAACGCGAAGGGGCAAGTCCGGTTCCGGTTTGTGGTCGACGTCGGGGCCCATCCGGCCACTGGGAAGCGTAAGCAGTTGACCCGTACCTTCGGCACGCTCGGGGAGGCGAAGGCCGAGTACGCGCGTATCACGGTGCGGCGACCCGAAGGGGCGCTGGTGCCGCGCCACACGATGACCGTGAACGAGTGGCTCGATCAGTGGCTCGCGAAGAAGGCGGAGGACCTGGAAGAGTCGACGATCTCCACCTACAGGGTGACCCTGGACCGTGTCCGGGGCAGGCTCGGGCACATCCGGCTTCAGGAGCTCACCGAGGACGATGTCGAGGCGTGGATGCTGTGGGCGCTTCGGGAGGGTCGGGTACGCGCGACGAAGGCCGGGCCTGGGTTGGGGGTCACCTCGGTGGAGATGTCCCTCACGCGGCTGAAGGAGGTTCTCAACCGGGCCGTGTCACGGGGCCTGGTGGCGGTGAATGTTGCCCAGGAAGTGACGATCCCCCGGAAGGTGCGCAAGGCCGAGCGCCGGGCCAAGGCGGAGGTGCCGCCCTGGAGTGTCGCGGAGGTCCGTGCCTTCGTGCTTGCCGTGAAGGACCACCGGCTGTACGCCCCCTTCCTCCTCTCGCTGATGGGTCTGCGCCCGGCGGAGGTATGCGGCATGCGCTGGGCCGATCTAGATCTGGACCAAGCCACCCTGGCCGTTGCCAACACCCGCACATTGATGGGGAACACGACCGTGGTGGAGAAGGACACGAAGTCGCTCGCCGGCGAGCGGAGCCTTCCGCTGCCTGCTCCCGTCAGAGAAGCCCTGAGGAGCTTTGAGGCCGCTCAGGCAGCGGAGAGGCTGGCGGCAGGGCGGGCGTACGAAGACAGCGGGTATGTGCTGGTGGACGAGCTCGGGGCTCCACTCGACGTGAGGCAGTTGCGCGAGCAGGCGTACAAGGTCATGGCCGGCAACGCGCTGCGGCGAGTGCGTTTGTACGATGCCCGCGCGAGTTGCTTCACCTACCTGGCGAACCACGGGGTTCCCGACCACCTTCTCGCCCGCTGGGCGGGGCACGCCGACGTCAGGACGACGAAGCACTGGTACGTGAAACCGGACGTGGAAGACCTCCGCTCGGCAGCGGATGTCTGGAGTGGTCTGACCGTTCCCCCGACCCCTGTCGTGAGAGAAATGTGAGACGTGGGAGCGTGGTCGGGTGAGTGAGACGACTACGAACACCCTGCAATACCGCTTTGACGGGCCAGAAGACGCACCAGTCCTGATTCTGGGCCCTTCCCTCGCGACAACATGGCACATGTGGGACCGGCAGATACCCGAGCTCACGCAGCACTGGAGAGTCTTCCGCTACGACCTCCCGGGGCACGGCGGCGCGCCCGCGCACCCCGCCACCGCCGTCGGGGATCTCGCCGACCGGCTGATGGCGACGCTCGACGGACTCGGGGTGCAGCGTTTCGGTTACGCGGGCTGCTCCATCGGCGGTGCGATCGGCGCCGACCTCGCGCTGCGCCACCCGCAGCGGGTCGTCGCGCTGGCCCTGGTGGCCTCCTCGGCCCGGTTCGGCAGTGCCGACGAATTCCGTCAGCGCGGGGTGATCGTCCGTACCAACGGGCTGGAGCCGATGGCCCGCACCGCGCCGGAGCGCTGGTTCACGCCGGGCTTCGCCGCTGCTCAGCCGGCCATCGTCGAATGGGCCGTCCAGATGGTCCGTACCACCGACCCCGGCTGCTACATCGCCGCCTGCGAGGCCCTTGCCGCCTTCGACATCCGCAGCGAGCTCGGCAGGATCGGTGTTCCCACGCTCGTCCTGGTCGGTGCCGAGGACCAGGTCACCGGTCCCGGCGATGCCCGGACCCTGGTGGCGGGCATACCCGACGCACGGCTCGCCCTCGTCCCCGGCGCCTCTCACCTGGCCCCGGTCGAACAGCCGGGAGCCGTCACCGACCTCCTGCTCACGCACTTCTCCACAGCCTGGCAGGACACCCAGGCCGCGATTCCCGCGCCCTCGTTCGCACCCAGGCTCTCCGCTCCTGTGCTGCCCGTCGCGGAGCTCACCGCCGCCACCGCACAGCCCGAGGCGGAGACCGGTGGGCGCACCGATCCGTACGGGCGGGGTATGAAGATCCGCCGTGAGGTGCTCGGTGACGCCCATGTGGACGGGGTCATGGCCGCCGCCGACGACTTCACCGGCGATTTCCAGGAGTTCGTCACCCGCTACGCCTGGGGCGAGGTCTGGGGCCGGGAGGGCCTCGACCGGCGCACCCGCAGCAGCGTCACGCTCACCGCGCTGGTCGCCTCCGGACACCTGGAGGGCCTGGCCGCTCACGTCAGCGCCGCCCTGCGCAACGGACTCACCCCGGCCGAGATCAGGGAAGTGCTGCTGCAGACCGCCGTGTACTGCGGGATCCCGGCCGCCGACGCCGCTTTCCGGATCGCCCAGTCCGTGATTCAGGCCGAAACAACACCTCCCGCGTAGCAGGATGGGCGCCATGAACGCCCAGAACCCCGAGCCGCTCGCGCTCACGCTGACCAAGCAGTCCCACTCCTGCGTCCGACTGGAGAAGGACGGCCGCACGCTCGTCATCGACCCGGGCGGGTTCTCCGAGCAGGACGCCGCGATCGGCGCCGAGGCGATCCTCGTGACGCACGAGCACCCCGACCACTTCAACGAGGAGCGGCTCCGGGCCGGGCTGGAGGCCGACCCGGCCGCCGAGATCTGGACGCTGCGCAGTGTGGCCGAGAAGCTCGCGGCCGCGTTCCCGGGGCGTGTCCACACCGTCGGGCACGGCGACACCTTCTCGGCCGCCGGGTTCGACATCCAGGTGCACGGCGAGCTCCATGCCGTGATCCACCCGGACCTGCCGCGGATCACGAACGTCGGCTACCTGGTGGACGGCTCCGTCTTCCACCCGGGCGACGCCCTCACCGTGCCCGGGCAGCCGGTCGACACGCTGCTGCTCCCGGTGATGGCGCCCTGGAGCAAGATCTCCGAGGTGGTCGACTACCTTCGCGAGGTCGAGCCGCGCCGCGCCATCGACATCCACGACGCGTTGCTCACCGATCTGGCCCGCCCGATCTACGACACCACCCTCGGCAATCTGGCCGGTGCGGACCACGCCCGGCTGGCCCCGGGGGAGTCGACCGGCGTGTGACGGACGCCGCCCCCGCCGCTGTCAGTGGGAGCCGCTAGGTTTACGTACATGCGCATCGCCACCTGGAACGTCAATTCGATCACCGCCCGCCTGCCGAGGCTGCTGGCCTGGCTGGAGAGCACCGGCACGGACGTGCTGTGCATCCAGGAGACCAAGTGCACGGCCGAGCAGTTCCCGGCCGACGCGCTCCGCGAGGCCGGCTACGAGTCGGCGGTCAACGCCACGGGCCGGTGGAACGGGGTGGCGCTGGTCTCCCGCGTCGGCCTCGCCGACGTCGTGACGGGGCTGCCCGGCGGCCCCGACTACGACGGCGTGCAGGAGCCCCGGGCGATCAGCGCGACCTGCGGGCCGGTCCGCCTCTGGTCGGTTTACGTGCCCAACGGCCGCGAGGTCGAGCACGAGCACTACGCGTACAAGCTGCGCTGGTTCGAGGCGCTCCAGAAGGCGGTGGCGGCGGACGCCGCCGGGGCGCAGCCGTTCGCCGTCCTCGGTGACTTCAACGTGGCCCCGACCGACGAGGACGTGTGGGACCCGGCCCTCTTCGAGGGCGCCACCCATGTCACCCCCGCCGAGCGGGCCGCCCTCGCCACGCTGCGCGAGGGGGGCCTCGCCGACGTGATGCCCCGCCCGCTGAAGTACGACCGCCCGTACACCTTCTGGGACTACCGCGAGCTGCGCTTCCCGAAGAACAAGGGCATGCGGATCGACCTCGTCTACGGCAACGCCCCGTTCACGGCCGCGGTCAAGGACAGTTACGTGGACCGCGAGGAGCGCAAGGGCAAGGGCGCCTCCGACCACGCCCCGGTGGTCGTCGACCTCGAAATCTGAGCAGGGGCCGTGCTCAGCCGCCCGCCTGCGGCGTCTGAGCACGTACGGCCTCCTGCACCTGGCGCAAGATTCACCACGGCCCTTCCGCCCACGGTGACCGTCGGCACGGTCTCGTTCCCGTCCCCCATCGAGCGGACGGACGCGGCGGCCACGGGGAGCGGCTACGCATGGTGCTCAGCCATCCGAACTCCCCTGTTCGTACGCGTGTGCGGCGGGGTCCTCTGCCGGGGCCGGCGCCGGGGCCCGGGCCGGAAGACGGCCCAGGGCGGCGGCCGCGGTGGCCAGCGCCAGGACCATGAGCAGCGCGCTCACCCACAGCGGCGACCGGAAACCGAACCCCGCGCCGATGGCCAGCCCGCCGAGCCAGGGCCCGAGCGCGGCGCCCACGTTGAACGCCGCGGTGGAGAACGAACCGGCCAGGGTCGGCGCACCACCGGCGAGCCGGAACACATGGGTGATCAGCGCGGTCCCGGTGCCGAACGCGAGCATGCCCTGGACGAGGACGAGCAGGACCACCGCCACGGGGCTGCCGGCGGCCGACGCGAACAGGGCCCACCCGACGGTGAGGGCCACCAGACCGGCCGCGGTCAGGGCGAGTGGGCGGGAGTCGATGACCCGGCCGCAGACGGCGACCCCGATGAACGAGCCCACACCGAACAGCGCGAGCAGGGCGGGCACCCACGCGGCGCCGAGTCCCGTGACGTCCCGGGCGACGGGCTCGAGGTACGAGAACGCGCAGAAGGTCCCTCCCTGGACGAGCGCGCTCGTCAGCAGGGTCAGGATCAGCCGGGGCCCGGCAAGGGTCCGCAGCTCGGCGTACGCGCTCGGCGGAACGGCCGCGGGCCGCCCCGGCGGAATCGTCGCCGCGATCACGGCGATCGCCGGAAGCGCGACGAGGGCCACGGCCCAGAACGCCGCACGCCACCCCCACTGACCGCCCAGCCACGCCCCTGCGGGCACCCCCGCCACACACGCGACGGTGACACCGCCGACCACCACGGACGTGGCCCGCGCCCGTGCCTCGGGACCGGCCAGGGCGACCGCGGTGACCAGGGCGACGGCCCAGAACCCGGCATTGGCCACCGCCGCGACCGCCCGCGTCGCCAGCAGCACCCCGTAACTGGAGGTGACCGCGCCGACGACGTGCACGGCGGCGAAGACACTGAGGAAGGACAACAGGGCACGGCGGCGCGGCCAGTTGCGGCCCAGGAGCGCCATCGCGGGCGCTCCGACGACCATGCCCACGGCGAAGGCCGAGGTCAGCAGGCCCGCGGCGGGAATGGAGACGTGCAGGTCCTCGGAGAGGCCCGACAGCAGGCCGGACAGCATGAACTCGGACGTGCCCTGGGCGAAGACGGCGAGCCCGAGGGCGTAGACGGAAAACGGCATGAAGAACCCCATGGACGGCTGATGGACAGAACCGGTCGGGGATGCGGGCCGCATCCGCCCGTCGTGACGAGCGGCGAAGCGGAAGAACGGCAGAACCGTGGAACGGCGGAGCGGCAGCAGAGCCGTGCGGTGCCGGGAAGGGCGTTGCCCTCAGACCGTGCCGGAAAGTGCCTTACCGGTACGCAGTGCCGAGCGCGACCCGCATCGCATGGGTCCGGACGGCGGCAGCGCGACAGCCGTGCCGACACGAAGGCGGTCGGACGCGGACGCGGGGAGCCACCGGGGGACCGGTGGCCGGCGTCTGTCGGACTCGGGGCTGCTCATGACGGGGGAACCTACCAGTCGGGCGCGGGCTCCTCCACCTCGTTCTTTCCGGTTCCCTGCGCTGCGGGGGCGTGCCCTGGTGAACGCGGGGCGTACACGTGGTGTTCCACACTCGAACGACAGGCCGCGCGCCCTGTGGTGCGGATCCGCGCCGAGATGGGAACCTGAGTGGTATGAACATCCCTTTCTTGGACAACTGGCGTAAGCGTCACGACGGAACCCGGGAGGCGGGGCTCGCGGCCGCCGTCGAGGCCGATCCGGAAGGCGTGGCCGCACTGCTCGCCGAATGTGAGCTGCTCCGCGTCCGGGTGGGGGAGCGGGGGCTCGAACTCGACGACAGCCCGGCCTCGTTGGCGGCACTGGACCAGCTGCCGCCGCGCTGGCGCGACGATCCCGAGGAGCTTCCCTGGATGGGCAACGACGCGGGGCTCTATCTGGGCACGGTCCTGGTGCGCAATGTCGACGGTGCGCACTGGCACATCTGGCCCAGCGGCCAGCCCGTGGTGCGCCTCGCGTCGGGGCGTGAGATCGATGTGGTCGAGGCCGGTCTGGACTGGGCGATGACCGGCAGTCCCGAGCTGTCGCAGGTGTACTCGGAGTCGGCCGAGGGGTGACGACCGGCCGCGCGCACCGTGCGGCGAGATAAAACGCCTTATGACCCAATTACGCGTGTCGGGTGTGAAGTCCCTTTCCGGGGCGGATAGTTTGCGCTGACCTCGACAAAGCGATAATTGGGTAGGGCAGCGTATGGCCGTCGATCCGTTGATCGAGCTGCATGACGTCAATAAGTTCTACGGAAAGTTGCACGTACTGCAGGACATCAATCTCACCGTCGGCCGCGGGGAGGTGGTGGTGGTCATCGGCCCCTCCGGCTCCGGGAAGTCGACGCTCTGCCGGACCATCAACCGCCTTGAGACGATCGAGTCGGGCCGCATCTCCATCGACGGCAGACCCCTCCCCGAGGAGGGCAGGGGACTGGCACAGCTGAGGGCCGAAGTCGGCATGGTCTTCCAGTCGTTCAACCTGTTCGCGCACAAGACCGTGCTGGCCAACGTCTCGCTGGCGCAGCTCAAGGTCCGCAAGCGGAAGAAGGACGAGGCCGACCGGCGGTCCCGGGAGCTCCTGGAGCGCGTGGGACTCGTCGGCCAGGCCGACAAGTTCCCCGCCCAGCTCTCCGGCGGCCAGCAGCAGCGCGTGGCCATCGCCCGCGCGCTCGCCATGGACCCCAAGGCCCTCCTCTTCGACGAGCCCACCTCGGCGCTCGACCCGGAGATGATCAACGAGGTGCTGGAAGTGATGCAGCAGCTCGCACGCGAGGGCATGACCATGGTCGTCGTCACGCATGAGATGGGCTTCGCCCGCTCCGCGGCCAACCGCGTCGTGTTCATGGCCGACGGCCGCATCGTCGAGGACCGAACCCCGGAGGACTTCTTCACCGCCCCGGAGAGCGACCGCGCCAAGGACTTCCTGTCCAAGATCCTCAAGCACTGACGGGGGGCCCTGTGTTCCGTACGAGAAGAGTACTGGCCGCCTGTGCCGGCCTGCTGCTGGCCGTCCTCGCCGCGGGCTGCGGCAAGGAGGGCAGCCCGCCGGTGAAGGGGCCGCAGGCCGAGGCGTTGCCGGTCTACAAGGTCGACACCTCCTTCAGCCTGCCGGACTCCCGCACCTGGCGGCAGGCGAAGAAGCGCGGATACCTGCGGGTCGGGGCCAAGGAGGACCAGCCCTACCTCGGCGAGAAGGATCCGGCCACGGGCGTCTACTCCGGTTTCGACATCGAGATCGCCCGGATGATGGCGGCCTCGCTCGGCTTCGACCCGAAGACGATCCGCTTCAAGACCATCGCCTCCGCCAACCGTGAGACCGCCCTGCAGAACGGGCAGATCGACTACTACGTAGGCACCTACACCATCAACGACATGCGCAAGAAGCTCGTCGGGTTCGCCGGCCCCTACTACATGGCGGGCCAGGGGCTGCTGGTCCGTACGGACGAGGACGACATCCACGGACCGCAGGACCTGGCCGGCAAGACGGTTTGTTCGGCGGCCGGTTCGACCCCGTACCAGCGGATCGCCGCCGACTACCCGAAGGCGAAGCTGGTCGCCTACGACACGTACTCGATCTGTGTCGACAACCTGCTGACGTACCAGGTCGACGTCGTCACCACCGACGACGCGATCCTGCTGGGCTTCGCGGCGAAGGCGCCCGAGGAGATGAAGGTCGTCGGCAAGCCGTTCTCCGAGGAGCCGTACGGCATCGGGGTCCCGCGCAGCGACAACGCGCTGCGGTTCGCGCTCAACGACGCGCTGGAGGCCAACGAGAAGAACGGCAACTGGAAGAAGGCGTTCGAGGCGACGCTCGGCCTCTCCGGGGCGCCCGCGCCGAAGCCGCCGCCCATCGACCGCTACCCGGCGAACTGAGAGGACGGCCACGACACATGGACGTACTCACCGACAACTTCTCGCTCTACGGCAAGGGCTTCCTCGGAACCGTCGAACTGACCTTCTACGCCTCGATCCTGGCGTTGGTCGTCGGCTTCCTCATGGCCTCCTTCCGGGTGGCGCCCGTCGGCTCGCTCCGGGTTCTCGGCACGGTCTGGGTGACCGTGCTGCGCAACACCCCGCTGACGCTGCTCTTCTTCGCCGTACTGCTCGGTCTGCCGCGCTTCGGCCTGGTCCTGCCGTTCAACGTCTTCGCGATCCTCGCTCTCGGCTGCTACACCTCCGCGTTCATCTGCGAGGTGCTGCGCTCCGGCATCAACACCGTGCCCACCGGGCAGGGCGAGGCGGCGCGGAGCCTCGGCATGACGTTCGGCCAGACGCTCGGCAACGTGGTGCTGCCGCAGGCGTTCCGCTCGGTGATCCCGCCGATCGGATCGACGCTGATCGCACTCGCCAAGAACTCGGCGATCGCCGGGGCGTTCAGCGTCACCGAGCTGCTCGGCACGTACAAGACCCTCAACGAGCTGGGTTACAGCATCATCTGGACCTTCGTCTGGATCGCCGTCGGGTACCTGATCATCACTCTGACCATCAGCGCGATCTTCAACGTGCTGGAAAAGCGCTGGGGAGTCGCCCGATGACCGCCCACTCCACCCCCAGTGCGACCGTCCTGTACGACATCCCGGGGCCGCAGACCCGCAAGCGGCACCTCATCTACGGGATCGTCTCGACGATCCTGATCCTCGCCCTGGTCGGCTGGGTGATCTACCTGCTCTTCGACACCGACCAGTTCACCAGCGACAAATGGACACCCTTCGAGTACAAGGGCATTCAGGAACTGCTGCTGCGCGGGCTCGGCAACACCCTCAAGGCGTTCGCGTACGCCGCGGTGCTCTCGCTGGCGCTCGGGGCCGTCCTCGCGGTGGGCAGGCTCTCCGACCACCGGCCCGTGCGCTGGGTGGCGACGATCCTCGTCGAGTTCTTCCGCGCCATGCCCGTCCTGGTGATGATCTTCTTCATCTTCGTCGCGCTGAAGGCGCAGCCGCTGCCGGCCCTGGTCGCCGGACTGACGCTGTACAACGGCTCGGTGCTCGCCGAGGTGTTCCGTACCGGCATCAACTCGGTGGAGCGCGGCCAGGGCGAGGCCGCGTTCGCCCTGGGCATGCGCAAGACGCAGGTCACGACCTTCGTCCTGGCCCCGCAGGCGGTGCGCGCGATGCTGCCCACCATCATCAGCCAGTTGGTGGTGGCACTGAAGGACACCTCGCTGGGGTACCTGATCACGTACGAGGAATTCCTCCACGCGGGGAAGCTCATCGCGTCCAACCTCGACTACGATCTGCCCTTCATCCCCGTGGTGATGGTGATCTCGCCGATCTACATCGGGATGTGCATGCTGCTCTCCTGGTTCGCCACCTGGGTGGCGAAGCGGCAGCGGCGCAACCCGAAGACGGAGGCGACGAGCGTCGGCCCGGCTCAACCGGGCACGCTGATGCCGGGAACGCAGTAGCCGGGACCCGCCGCGAGGCGGTCCCAGGCCGTGGAGCCCGTCCGGCA
Organism: Streptomyces sp. NBC_00236; assembly: GCF_036195045.1. Taxonomy (NCBI): domain Bacteria; kingdom Bacillati; phylum Actinomycetota; class Actinomycetes; order Kitasatosporales; family Streptomycetaceae; genus Streptomyces; species Streptomyces sp. NBC_00236. Next base: position 7,153,877 of record NZ_CP108100.1, read on the forward strand.
GCAGCCGGTGATCACTTCTCGCACCTGGCGCGGACGCCCGAGAGGGCCCGTGCCGGGCGGGGAGAAGGTCAGCTGCGTGCCGGTCGCGCCGGTGATGCGGGCCGTGCCCGCCGTGCCGTCAGCCGAGAGCGCTCCTGGTCCGCCAGTCGGACCAGGAGACGTTCCACGCCCCGTAGCCGTTGCCCTCCGCGACCGTGCCCTTGGCGTCCGCGCCGGTGATCTCGAACGGGTCGCCGACGCGGGCCTGGCGGTAGAGAGCGGCGGCGTCGGCGTCGCTCATGCCGACACAGCCCGAACTGTGGTTGGCCACCCCGAAGTACGCGGCGTTCCACGGCGCGGCATGGGCGTACATGCCCGACCAGGTCAGCCGCATCGAGTAGTCGACCATCTTGTCGTAGAGGTCACCGAGGCCCACCGTCTCCGAGCGCATGTTGATCGTGCCCTCCTTCGCGATCAGCACGGCCGTGCCGCGCCAGGACGCCCGGTCGCCACCGGGTGTGCCGGCGGACATGGGTACGTCCATGACGGTCCTGCCGTCCCGCTTCAGCGCCAGCCGGTGACGGTCCAGGTCCACCTCGACGACCTGACTGCTGCCGACGGTGAACGTCGTCGCGTAGTCGCGTACGAACCAGCCGCCCGAGGGGCCCGAGTCGACTCCGTTGAGCTCGGCGTTCAGGGTGATGCGCGTGCCCGACTTCCAGTACTCCTTGGGCCGCCAGTCCACGCGGTCGCGTCCCGAGTAGTCCCGCAGCCAGCCCCAGGACCCCTCGGTGTTGTTCGAGGTGGAGACCTTGAGTGCCTTCTCGACCGCCGCCCTGTTCTTCACCGGGTGGTCGAACACGATGGACAGCGGCTGGGCGATGCCGACCGTGGTGTTCTTGCCGGGGGCGAGGGTCAGCTTGTTCACCGTGCCGGCCGCCGCCGTGGTGAACCCGGCTGTGTCACCGCCCCCGCCGGTGTCCTTCGCCTCGACCCGGTACGTGGTGCCGGGCGCCGCCGGCCGGTCGGACGTCCAGGTCCTGCCGTCGGGGGAGAGCCGGCCGGTGAGGGCGTCGCCGCCGTCCGCCGAGACCGTGACGGTGCGCAGCTTCCCGGCCGTCAGTGTCACCGTCACCGGCCGGCCCGCGGTGGCCGCGGTGCCGCGCAGGTTCACCGAGATCCGGGTGGCCGCGGCCTTCGGGGAGCCCGTGCCCTGCGCCTTGCCGTCATGACCCGAGGCCGCGGCGCCACCGGAGCACGCCGTGAGCGTGACGCCGAGCACCGCGGCGCCGGTGACCAGGGCGAGCCGGGCGGGACGGAGGGGCGACGCGGAACGGGCGGGGCGCCGAGCGGCGGATGTGAGAGGAGCGGGTATCAACGGAAGAACCTCCTGGGCCTTGCTCTGTCGTCGAGTGGGAGGAATTCACCGGAGCCAGAGGCCGGCCGGCAATTGAGGGTCGGTATCGCGGGCCCCAATTGCCGGTCAGCCTAAGTTCCGCGAATCCGCGGAAATGCGGGAATGCGGTGTGTGACAACAAGCGCAGCGCAACGGTCACCGTCCGGTCACATCCGGCGCGCAGTCCGGTCACGGTCCGCTGTGAGCATCCTGTGCAGCCCCGCAGAACCGCCGCGGGGCCCACGAGGGAGGGCCCACGGACATGTCAGCGCTGCTCGCGACCGGAGACCGCAGCCGTCACCAGGAACTACGGATACGCGGTCTGACGGCCGCCGAGCACCGCGCGCACCTGGCCGTGCATGCGGACGCGAGCTTTCTCCAGCACCCGTCCTGGGCCGGTGTGAAGGACCAGTGGTCGTCGGAAAGGGTCGGCTGGATCGGCGAGTGCGGTGAAATGGCCGGCAGTGCGCTGATTCTCTACCGGCAATTCCCCGGTACCCGTAAATACTTCGCCTACATACCGGAGGGGCCGGTGGCGAACTGGGCCGATCCCGGGATCGACCGCTGGCTGCGGCCCCTCATGACGCATCTGCGCGGCGCGGGGGCGTTCGCCGTGCGCATCGGGCCGTCCCCGGCCTACCGCAGCTGGGACGCCGCCCGCCTCAAGTCCGCCACCGGTCCCGGCCGCACGGTCGGTGATGTACTGGCGTGCGAGGTCGACCCGCTCGGCGCGGCCGTGGCAGACCGGCTGCGGGCCCGTGGCTGGCGGCGCTGCGGCGGGGACGCCGACGACGCCGACGCCCAGCCCCGGTACGTCTTCCGGGTGCCGCTCGTCGGCCGGACCGCCGACGACCTGTGGGCCGGGCTCAACCAGGAGTGGCGCCGCAACGTCCGCAAGGCGGGCCGGGCGGGGGTGCGCATCGTCACCGGGAGTGCGGCCGAGCTCCCCGAGTTCCATCGCCTGCTGCGGATCACGGAGAAACGCGACGGTTTCCGGCTCGGCCGTTCCCTGGCCTACTACCAGCGCCAGTACGCCGTGCTCAACGCCGAACAGCCCGGCAGGATGAAGCTCTGCCTCGCCGTGCACGAGGGCGAGATCCTGGCCGCCCACACCATGATCAGCACCGGGAGCAGGGTCTGGTACCAGACGGGCGCGTCCGCCGACCACCGCCGCGAGGTCCGCCCCAGCAACGCCCTGCAGTGGCAGATGCTCCTCGACGCCCAGGCCCAGGGCGCGGAGGTCTACGACATGCGCGGGGTATCCTCCACCCTCGATCCCGACGACCGCCCCTTCGGGCTGCTGCGCTGGAAGCTCGGCACCGGCGGGCAGGTCGTGGAGACGCTCGGAGAGTGGGAGACATCAGTGGGCGGAACCGCCAACAGGACGCTGTACCGGGCCTTCCAGGCCTACCTGGCACACCGGTGACGGCCGCGGACGCGACCACCGGCACGGTCGCCCCCGAACAGCGCGAACGCCAGGGTTCCGGCTCGGTGCTGCGCAGCGGCGCGGTCATGGCCGCCGGTTCCGTCGTCTCGCGGGCGACCGGGTTCATACGCTCGGCGGTCGTCGTCGCCGCACTCGGCACCGGACTGCGGGCCGACGGTTACACGGTCGCCAACACCGTCCCCAACATCCTCTACATGCTGCTGATCGGCGGCGCCCTCAACGCCGTCTTCGTCCCCGAACTCGTCCGGGCCGCCCGGGAGCACTCCGACGGCGGGGCCGCCTACACCGACCGCCTGCTCACCCTCTGCACCGTCGGGCTGCTCGCCCTCACCGCGCTCGCCGTCGTCGGCGCCCCGCTGATCATCTCGGTGTACGCCCCCACGTACGACGGGGACCAGGCCGAACTCACCATCGCCCTCGCACGCTACTGCCTGCCCCAGATCCTTTTCTACGGGCTCTTCACCCTGCTGGGGCAAGTACTCAACGCCCGCAACCGGTTCGGGGCCATGATGTGGACCCCCGTCCTCAACAACCTCGTGATCATCGCGGTGTTCGGGCTCTACCTCTGGACCGCGGCGAGCTCGGACGGCGAACTGACCTCCGCGCAGGCGCAGTGGCTCGGCTGGGGGACCACGGCCGGGATCGCCGTGCAGACCCTCGCGCTGGTGCCCGCCCTGCGCGCCGCGAAGTTCCGCTGGCGGCCCCGGTTCGACTGGCGCGGCAGCGGACTCACCCGGCCGCTGCGGGCGGCCGGCTGGCTCGTGATGATGGTGCTCACCAATCAGGCCGCCTACTGGGTGGTGACCCGGCTCTCCACCGCCACCGGCCAGCACGCGGCGGACCAGAACGTCGCGGGCGGTGCCGGCTACACCGCGTACAGCTACGCCTTCCAGCTGTGGGTGGTGCCGCAGGGCATCGTGACCGTCAGCCTCGTGACCGCGCTGATGCCGCGGATGAGCCGGGCCGCCGCCGACGGCGACCTGGCCGGGGTGCGGCGCGACGTCTCGTACGCGCTGCGGACCTCCGCCGCCGTCGTGATCCCCGCTGCTGCCGCGCTGCTCGCCCTCGCCCCGTGGGTGATGGGGTCGGTCTTCGGATACGGACACACCGGCCCGGCCGACATCACCGTGATGGCCGGCATGATGGCGGCCTTCGCTCCCGGACTCATCGCCTACTCCGGTCAGTACGTGCTCTCCCGGGGCTTCTACGCGATGAGCGACACCCGCACCCCCTTCCTCCTGAACCTGGTCATCGCCGCGCTCAACGCGGGGCTCTCGATCGCCGCCTATCTCCTGCTGCCCGCGCGCTGGGCGGTGACGGGAATGGCGGGGGCGTACTCCGTGGCCCTGTTCGCCGGGTTCACCGTCACCGCGTACGTACTGCACCGCAGGGTCGCCGCTTCCGGTGCGCCGAGGCACTCGCCGCTGCGCTCGCCGGGGGTGGGGGCGCACGCCCGCCTGGTGACCGCGTGCGTGCCCGCGGGACTGCTCGCGTACGGGGCGGCCCGCGTCGTCGACACGGACGGTGCGGGACTCGGGGACTTCGCCCCGGCAGGGGCCGGGATACTGGTCCTCTTCCTGGTCGTGGCCCTGCTGGCCCGCCCGCTGCGGCTGACCGAGGTCAGCACCGCGCTGGGCGCCGTACGCGGCCGGCTGCGACGCGGCTGAGGGACTACCGGTCCGCTCACACTTCCGAATCCACTCCTTGACCGCTGGGACACTGACGCCATGCCTCGCGTGCTGCTGATCGAAGACGACCCCTCCGTACGGGAAGGGGTCGAACTGGGGCTGCGCAGGCGCGGGCACGAGATGCGGACCGTCGGCACGGGCGAGGCCGGGCTGGCCGCACTCGACGAGTTCCGGCCCGAACTCGTCCTGCTCGACCTCATGCTGCCCGGGATGAACGGCGTCCAGGTCTGCCGACGCATCCGGGAGACCAGCCAGCTGCCCATCATCATGCTCACCGCACGCGGCGACGACTTCGACGTCGTCGTGGGACTGGAGGCGGGCGCGGACGACTACATCGTCAAGCCCGCCCGCACCGAGGTCATCGAGGCCAGGATCCGCGCGGTGCTGCGGCGGCTCGCCGAACCCTCCGGGCGCAGCGGCGTCGAGACCCACGGCGCGCTGACGGTCGACCGGGTCGGCCTGACCGTCGCCAAGGCAGGGGACCGGGTGCTCCTCGCCCCGTCCGAACTGAAACTGCTGCTGCATCTGTCGGCCGCGCCGGAGCAGGTCTTCAGCCGCCAGCAGCTCCTCGAATACGTGTGGGAGCACAGCTACCACGGCGATGCCCGGCTGGTGGACGCCTGTGTGCGCAGGCTGCGGCAGAAGATCGAGGACGTGGCGGGAAACCCGCGCTACATCCAGACCGTCCGCGGCTTCGGCTACCGCTTCGGGCCGCTCGCATGAAGCTGCTCTCCGCCGGATTCGGCCTGCGCACGCGCCTGATAGCCGCGTTCCTGTTCGTCGCCGCGGTCAGCGCGGCCACCACCGCGACCCTGACCTACCGCGAGGCACGCTCGGCGATCCTCCAGCAGGCCCAGGACACCGCCGTCGCCCAGTTCCGCGACCGGGTCAGCGCACGGGGCATCGACCTCCCGCCGGACCGGCTCGGGCTGCGGGACATGTGCCTCGCCCTGGCCCGCGACGGCAAGGCCCGTACCTGGACCGTCTTCGCCGAGTACGGGGACCTTCAGGTCTCCTCCTCGGACCGGCCGACCTCGAGCGTGATCACGGCCGCCCTGCGAGCGGCTTCCCAGAAGAACAGCCACGGCTCGTTCCAGCGGGTCGTCAAGGACGGCGAGCCCTGGCTGACCGTCGGCATGCCGGCGCTCTTCAACCGCGGTGACGGCCGCCAGCCCACCGGACTCGTCCTCTACGTCGTGATGCCCCTGGCCACCGAGGAGGCGAACATCGCCGCCATGGTCAGCGCGGCCCGTGACGGTGCCCTGCCCGCCCTGCTTATCGCACTGGTCCCCGCCCTGCTCGCCGCGCGCAGCGTCCTGCGTCCCGTACGTGATCTGCGCCGGGCCGCCGCCGGCATCGGCAGGGGCGAGCTCCACACCCGGATCGCGGTCCGCGGATCCGACGAACTCGCCGGACTCGCCCGGACGTTCAACGAGTCCTCGACCAAGCTCGAGGAGTCCGTCGAGGAGCTCCGCCAGGCCGAGGAACGGGCCCGGCGCTTCGCCTCGGACGTCTCGCACGAGCTGCGCACCCCACTCGCCGGCATGCTCGCCGTGACGGAGGTCCTCGACGAGGACGCCGCCGGGCTGCGCCCCGACACCGCGGCGGCCGTCCGGCTGATCAGCGCGGAGACCGGAAAGCTCGCCACGCTCGTCGAGGACCTGATGGAGATCTCGCGGTTCGACGCCGGGGCCGTCGATCTCCACAGCGACGAGGTCGACGTGGCCGAGACCATCCGCAAGACCCTCCAGGCCCGTCACTGGGAGGACCGGGTCCGTACCGAACTCCCTGAAGGCGTACGGGCGGTGCTCGACCCGCGCCGCTTCGACGTGGTCGTCGCGAACCTGGTCGGCAACGCCCTCCGGCACGGGGCCGAGCCCGTCACGGTACGGGTGCGGACCGGGCGGTGGGGCGGGGCGGTCCGGCTGGTGACCGAGGTCGAGGACAGCGGACCGGGCATCGACGCCGCCGTGCTCCCGCACATCTTCGACCGCTTCTACAAGGCAGACGCGGCCCGTACCCGGTCGACGGGCAGCGGACTGGGCCTGGCGATCACCCGGGAGAACGTCCGGCTGCACGGCGGCACGGTCCGTGCGGCGAACGGGCCCGCAGGAGGCGCCGTGTTCACCGTCGAGCTGCCGCTGGAGGGCGAATGAGGAGCGGGCGCGTGCTCGGCGCGCTGCTGCCGCTGACGTTGCTGGCGGCGGGCTGCGGCATCCGGGCCACGGAGGTCGTCGAGGCGGGCGAGCCCGCGACGGTGCAGGTCGCACCGGCCGGGCAACTGGGCACGGTCCTGTACTTCGTTTCCTCGTCGACGGCGTCCCGGCTGATGCCGGTCGTGCGGTACGCGGAATTCGCGGAGGGCGGATCCGGGCTGCCTTACGGCGAGAAGCCGCCCGCGGGGGCGGCCAAGGCTCTCGGTCTGCTCTTCTCGGGCCCTACGGGAGCGGAGCGTGACGCGGGACTCCGTTCCGAACTGCCCGAGGAACGGGTCAAGATCGGGGTCGAGCTGAGCGCGCAGGGCGTGCGCGTCACCGTGAACACCCGGGTCACCCGGCTCTCGGAATCCGCACGCCAGCAGCTTTTCTGCACCGCGGCCCAGGCCCGGACGGCCGACCGGGGCGAGGCGGTGACGGTGACAGGCACCGACGGCGTCATCGGACCGGCCCGCTGCTCCGTCTGACCGCGGCCCGGCCGTAGAGACGGCCGCATTTTGCCGCACCGTTGTGGACACGACGCGAGACGGCGTGGTGTCCTACGTGCCGAGCAGAGTATTTGCAACGTTGGAATTGGCGGGGGCGGCAGTGCTGCCCCCGGTCGGCGTGCAGGGGAACGGAGTTGCAAGTGATATCCGCATCGATGGGCCGTGGCCGGATTCCACGACGTGCGCGTCGGAGAGTGAGCGTGCTCGCCGCGCTTGCCGTGGCCGCCTCGACGACCGTGACCGTCGCCGACGTGGCCTCCGCAGGAGAGAGCCACGGTCACAGGATTCCGACCGTCACGTCGGGGCACGCCCGCTTCGAGATCCTTTCGCCGACGCTCATCCGTACCGAGTACGCGGGCGACGGCACGTTCACCGACGATCCCACCTTCAACGCGATCGGGCGTGAGGGCTTCACTCCGACCGCCTACACCGCGCGCACGAAGGGCGGCTGGCTGACCCTCTCGACGAGCGCGATGACCCTGCGCTACCGGGTCGGATCGGGTCCTTTCGACGCACAGAACTTCTCCCTCCGGCTCAACGGGGGAGCGAAGCCGGTGACGGCCGCTCCCTGGCAGCGGCTCGTGTGCGGGCTGGGCGAGCTGTGCGAGGCGGAGGATCTCCGTCTCGACGGGCTCGGAACCGCTTCCGACCACCGTGACCACACCGGGCCGGCCTTCGCTGCCGGCTTCGAGGCAACCGGCAGTTCGGTGTCCGCTGACATCGATGTCAACACCGAGGGGACCTACCGGTTCGCCCTGAAGTACGCCAACTCCCGTGGCGGAGACGGTAAGACCGAGACCCGCACCCTGTCTCTCTCGGTGGACGGCGGCGCGCAGCAGCGGATCAGCCTGCCGGCCACGGCCGACTGGGACACCTGGGCCAGGGCCACGGCGGACGTGAAGCTCGACAAGGGCCCGCACACGATCGCGCTGACCCGGACCGCCTCGGATACGGGATCGGTCAACGTCGACAGCGTCGCCGTGCTCCGGCCCGACGACGACTCCTACCCGTCCGCCGACCGAGCGGCGGTCAGGGACTGCCTCTTCGGGACGAGTTGCGAGGCGGAGGCGACGCGGATCGGCGGAACGGCCACCGGCGCCCTTGACCACCCGGGGTACGCGGGGAACGGCTTCGTCGCCGAACTCAACAAGGGGTCGAGCCTGACGGCCCACGTCGTCGGGGTGCCCGCCGACGGCACGTACACGCTCCGGATGCGCTACGCCAACGGGCAGGGCGGCGACGGCCTCCACGAGACGCGCACCGCCACCGTGCGGTCCGCGGCCACGGGGTCGGCCACCACCCTGCGGCTCCCCGCGACGAAGGACTGGGACGACTGGGAGACGGCCGCTGTCCCCGTCACCCTCAAGGCGGGCGAGAACGACGTCACCCTCGACTGCCCCGACCCGGCCAGCTGTCACATCAACGCGGACACGCTCTCCCTCGCCGCCCCGGAGGCCGCCGAACCGCAGCCTCACATCGCCCTGGGGGGATACCGTCGCGGCCTGGACGGTGTGACCGGCGAGGGCGCCGCCCCCGTCACCACACCGGGCCTGCTCAACCGGGACGGTTGGTACCTGCTCGACGACACCCCGTCGGCCCTGTACGACACCCGGGCGAAGGAAGTACGTCCTCGGCCCGGCCACGCAGGCGCCCCCTACCAGGACGGTTACGTCTTCGGCTTCGGCCACGACTACAAGCAGGGCCTCCAGGACCTCGCCACCCTCACCGGCCCACCCGCGCTCCTGCCCACGTGGGCGTACGGCGTCTGGTACTCCGAGTACATCGACCGCACGGCTGCCGACTACCAGGACGAGATCCTGCCCGCGTTCCGTGCGGAGGGCGTGCCCCTCGACGTCCTGGTGACCGACACCGACTTCAAGGCCGGTGACACCTGGCGTGGCTGGGAGATCGACCCGGCCAAGTTCCCCGACCCCAAGGCCTTCTTCGACTGGTCACAGGCTCAGGGGCTGCACAACACCCTCAACGTGCACCCCAGCATCCGGTCGTCCGACCCCCAGTTCGCCCAGGCGCAGGCCACCGCCAAGGGCAAGCTGATCGAGGGCGGTTGCGGTGACGGCTGCTACGTCTTCGACTTCGGTGACCCGGACCAGCTCAAGGCGTACATGGACCTGCACCGGACCATGGACCAGCAGGGCAACGACTTCTGGTGGCTCGACTGGTGCTGCGACGCGTCGCAGTCCTCGCTGAAGGGCGTGACCCCCGACGCCTGGATCAACCAGAGCTACGCCGACAAGTCCGCCGAGGCCATCGGCCGGGGCTTCGTCCTCTCCCGTGCCTACGGTTCACTTCAGGCAGGCGGATACAGCGGCCAGCAGGCCCTGCCGACCGGCCCCTGGGCGGACAAGCGCAGCACCGTCCACTTCACCGGCGACACCGCCTCCACCTGGGGCACCCTCCGACTGGAGGTCGGCTACACCCCGGGTGAGTCCGCGGCGACGGGAATGGCGTCCATCACCCACGACATCGGTGGTCACAACGACACGACGGGCATCGACGGTTCGGAGGAGGGCACGCACAAGCTCCCCGACGACCTCTACGCCCGGTGGGTCCAGTTCGGGACCTTCCAGCCCATCGACCGCCTGCACAGCAACCACAGCGACCGCCTCCCGTGGCAGTACGGCCCGTCGGCGCGCAAGTCCGCGGATGCCTTCCTCAACCTCCGCGAGAACCTGGTGCCTTACACCTACACGCTCGCCGAGGAGGCCAACCGCACCGGCGTCCCGATCGTCCGTCCCACCTACCTGGAGTACCCCGATGAGCCGGCGGCGTACGCGGCGGCCGGCAGCGAGTACCTCTACGGCTCCGACGTCCTGGTCGCCCCGGTGACCACGCCCGGCGAGTCCGCCACGACGTCGGTGTGGTTCCCGCCGGGGCAGTGGACCGACTACTTCACCGGAAGGACGTACACCGGCGGCACCACTCAGGACGTCACGACCACCCTCGACACGATGCCCGTCTTCATCAAGTCGGGAGGCATCCTGCCCACCCGCACCCACGATGTCACCGACAACGACCGCAACCCCCTGACCGACGTCACGCTGGCGATCGCCTCCGGCGCCCCGGGCTCGTACCGTCTGTACGAGGACGACGGCACCACGACGCAGAAGAACCGGAACGCCACGACGACCGTGCGGTACGAGGAGAAGGGCTCGCACCGGACCGTGTCGATCGACGCGGCCAAGGGCAGCTTCCACGGGCAGGTCAAGAACCGACGGTGGACACTCTCCCTCCTCGGCACCACCCACGCCCCCACCGCGGTCACCGCGCACGGGGTGCGGCTCTCCCCGGACGCGTACCACTGGAACCCCGACACCGACGTCCTCACCGTCACGCTCCCGAGCCGGTCCGTGCACACGCCGGTCACGGTGACCGTGCGGTAGTGGGTGCCCGGCCCGCGGAGGCTCCGCGGAGGGAAGGAAGGCGGGTGTGAACAGAGCGCGGACCGAGCGGGCCTGAGCCGGGCTGCGGCCCGTCGGCCGGCCGGCACCGTGGGTGCCGACCCGGTCGATGGTCCACAAGGCACGGTGCCTGCCCGCGTACCGGAACCTGAGTGGGAAGGTGTCCGCGCCCGTCGGCGCGGACACCTTCAGCCGCTGGGCCTTCTTCGCGCCGCAGCGGCACTCTTCCGACCCCGCCGTGTGCGAGTGGCCGTCTCCGTACCTCGCGTGCCGCATCGTCGACCCGGGCGCGTGCCCCGTACACACACAAGGCAGGATCAACCCCGGAAGCCGCTGCCGCGAGCCGCCCCGGCCGTCCAGGTCCGGTCCCGCCCCGCTCATGTCCAGGAGAACCGCATGCCCCTCGACGTCCCCGCGCTTCGCGCGCAGATTCCGGCGCTGACGGCCGGGTCGGCCCGTTTCGACGCGCCCGGTGGCACCCAGACCCCGCAGCCGGTGATCGACGCGGTCGTGGAGGCCCTGTCCCGTCCGCTCGCCGTGCGGGGTACGCAGAACGAGGGCGAGCGGAACGCGGAGGCGATCGTGACCGGGGCGCGGGCGGCGCTCGCGGACCTGGTGGGGGCGGAGCCGCGGGGCATCGTGTTCGGACGCAGTTCCACCCAGCTCACGTACGACCTGGCGCGGACCCTGGCCAAGGGCTGGGGGCCGGGGGACGAGGTGGTGGTCAGCCGTCTCGACCACGACGCCAACATCCGCCCCTGGGTGCAGGCGGCTGAGGCCGTCGGCGCGACGGTCCGGTGGGCCGACTTCGACCCGGACAGCGGGGAGCTGCCGCCCGCCCGGTTCGCCGAGGTACTGTCCGCGCGGACCCGCCTGGTGGCGGTCACCGGCGCGTCCAACCTCATCGGCACCCGTCCCGACCTGCCCGCGATCGCGGAGCTCGTCCACCGGGCGGGCGCCCTGCTGCACGTGGACGCCGTGCACCTGGCGGCCCACGGCTCGGTCCGTCTGGACGCGCTCGGCGCAGACTTCCTCGTCTGCTCCCCGTACAAGTTCCTGGGCCCGCACATGGGCGTGCTGGCGAGCCGCCCCGAACTGCTGGAGACCCTGCGGCCCGACAAGCTGCTGCCGTCGACCGACGCGGTCCCGGAGCGGCTGGAGCTGGGCACTCTGCCGTACGAGTTCCTGGCCGCGGCCCGGGCCGCGGTGGACTTCCTCGCCTCGCTCGCTCCTGGCGCGGAGGGCACCCGCCGGGAGCGGCTGGCCGCGGCGTTCGAGGAGATCGAGGCCCACGAGGACGCCCTGCGGGTCCGTATCGAGAAGGGCCTGTCCGCTCTCGACGGCGTCGTCGTGCACTCGCGCGCGGCCCTGCGCACCCCGACGCTGCTGGTGACGTTCCCCGGCCGGTCGGCGGCGGATGCCTCGCGGTTCCTGGCGGAGCGCGGGGTCGACGCGCCGGCGGGCTCGTTCTACGCCCTGGAGGCCTCGCGCCACCTCGGGCTGGGCGACGCGGGAGGGCTGCGGATCGGTCTGGCCCCGTACAACAGCGAGGAGGACGCCGACCGGCTGCTGGAGAGCCTGGCCGCTTACCTCGCACAGACCCCGCGCGACTGACCCGGAGGCCGGGCGGCCTCCGTCCGGCCTCCTACGCCTCCGAGGTCCTCAGCCCGAGGCGCGGTGCGAGGTCCGGGGCGCCGGCGCCGGGGCCTGGGCCGCACGGGTCACGTCGCCGACCAGCTCGACCACATCGGGGCCGTACGCCTGGGAGTTGACCACCTTCAGCAGCAGACAGAACGTGTTGTTGCCGTGCTTGCGGGCGAGGCGCTCGTAGTTCCGGGCCAGATAGCGGGACGCCGCCTGGTTGGTGATGGCCTGCTGGCCGCAGAACAGGAAGACCGGGCGGGCTTCCTGACCGGCTGTCAGCCGCGCCAGGATCACGTACTCGGCCACGCCCTTCTCCACCCGGTAGCGTTCCGAGCCGATCTGGAAGGCGTTGCGGTCCGGACCCGGCTCGGCATCGGTGTTCACCTTCACCCCGGGCAGCAGCGAGTGCAGGTGCGCGGCCATCCGGCGGTTGGAGACGGGGCCGCCGACGCAGAACTCGGTCCGTTCTCCGAACCCTTGCTGGGCGATGTCGTGCGCCAGGATCTGGGCGTGCGCCGCGCAGTCCTTGATCAGCGCGGAGAGCTCCAGCAGGGCGAAGACGTCGTGCCGGTGGACGGCGCCGTCACCGCCCGCGTCGCGGTTGACGACGAGCAGGCACTCCGAGTTGCCCGGCAGCCCGAAGAACGCCTGCTTGCGGCGGAGCTTGCGGCGCCAGATATAGGTGCGCGCGAGCCAGCCGAGGGCGGCGCTGAGGCCGGCGGCTATCACGCCCAGCACGATGTTGCGTACGTCGTCAGTCATGGGCGGGCATGTTAGCGGGCATTCGGCCTCAAGTTCGAGGCGGTCCTGACGGGGCTGCCGGAGCGGCGTTACCCTGCGCGGACAATCCTTCACTGGAGGTGCGCATGAGGCGTTCCGTTGCGCGGAATGTGTCGTTGTCAGGTGTTCTCGCCGTGGTGGTGACGGTCGGGGCAGCCGCCCCGTCCTCCTCCGCGCCACCGGTCCCACCGCCTCCGAAGTCACCCGTGGCGGCCGGATACGGGGGAGCGGTCTCCAGCGTCGACGCCGATGCGACGGCCGCGGGAATCGAGGTGCTCCGCAAGGGCGGCAACGCGGTGGACGCGGCCGTCGCGACCGCGGCGGCGCTCGGGGTGACCGAACCGTACTCGGCGGGGCTGGGCGGCGGCGGCTACTTCGTGCACTACGACGCCCGCACCCGCACGGTGGAGACGATCGACGGCCGCGAGACCGCACCGCGCAGCGCGGACTCCTCCCTCTTTCTGGAGAACGGCAAGCCCATCGCCTTCGAGTCCGCCGTCACCAGCGGCCTCGGCGTCGGCACCCCGGGCACCCCCGCTACCTGGGACGCCGCCCTCGACGCCTGGGGGAGCAGATCACTCCGGCAGGTCCTCAAGCCGGCCGAGCGGCTGGCCCGCGACGGATTCGTCGTCGACGGCACGTTCCGCTCGCAGACCGAGGGCAACCGGGCCAGGTTCGCCGACTTCCCCGCCACCCGGAAGCTCTTCCTGCCGGGCGGCGCCCTCCCCGAGGTCGGTTCGGTCTTCAAGAACCCGGACCTGGCGCGTACGTACGAGGAGGTCGGCCGCAAGGGGGTCGACGCGCTGTACCGGGGCAAGCTGGCCGACGACATCGTGCGGACCGTACGCAATCCGCCCGTGGACCCCGCGTCGGGCCGGGTGGTACGTCCGGGCGATCTGACCGCGAAGGACCTGCGTTCCTACCGGGCGCTGCGGCAGGCGCCCACGAAGGCCGGCTACCGCGGGCTCGACGTCTACGGCATGGCACCGTCGTCGTCCGGCGGCACGACGGTGGGCGAGGCCCTCAACATCCTTGAGTCCACCGACCTTTCGAAGGCGAGCCAGGCGCAGTACCTGCACCGCTTCATCGAGGCGAGCCGCATCGCCTTCGCGGACCGCGGGCGCTGGGTCGGTGACCCGGCGTTCGAGGACGTGCCGACGAAGGAGCTCCTCAGCCAGCGGTTCGCCGACTCGCGGGAGTGCCTGATCAAGGACGACGCGGTGCTCACCAGCCCGCTCGCCCCGGGCGACCCGCGCCACCCCGGTGACTGCGCCGGTACGGGGACGGCCGCGCCGACGACGTACGAGGGCGAGAACACCACGCACCTCACGACCGCCGACAAGTGGGGCAACGTCGTCGCGTACACCCTGACGATCGAGCAGACCGGTGGCAGTGGCATCACGGTGCCGGGGCGCGGGTTCCTGCTCAACAACGAGCTGACGGACTTCTCGTTCGCACCGGCCAACCCGGCCGTCCATGACCCGAACCTGCCCGGTCCGGGCAAGCGGCCGCGGTCGTCGATCTCGCCGACCATCGTGCTGAAGCACGGCAAGCCGGTGCTGGCCCTGGGCTCGCCGGGCGGTGCCACGATCATCACCACCGTGCTCCAGTCGTTGATCGGAACAGTCGACCGCGGCCTGCCGCTGGTGGACGCCATCGCGGCGCCCCGCGCCAGCCAGCGCAACGCGGCGGCCACGGAGCTCGAACCGGGGCTGTGGAACAGCCCGATCCGGGCCCGACTGGAGGCGCTGGGGCATGTCTTCAAGCCCAACCCGGAGATCGGGGCGGCGACGGGCGTGCAGCGGCTGCCGGACGGGCGGTGGCTGGCAGCGGCCGAGACGGAGCGGCGCGGCGGCGGCTCGGCGATGGTGGTGGGGCCGTCCCGCTAGTGAGGTGACGATTCGTCAGTAACCGTAAGGGCGGGGTCGGTCGGGCGCGCGGAGATGCGCGCCGGACCGGCCCCGCAGCCTCGACGGGGGCTCGCCGGGGGGCGTCTTGGCTGATCTCAGCAAGGGAAAGACTCCTCACAGAAGGGCACCCCCACGGTGCGTATGCGAACGCTTGCCCTCGCCACGGTCTCCGGCGCCGCCCTGCTCGCGGCCGGATCCCTGACGCCCGCCGCCCAGGGCGGTCCGGTCCTGCGGGCCGACGTGTTCACGCCGGTGCCGGGAGCGCGTCCGGTCGCGGTGGACCTCACCCCCGCCGCCTACGCGCGCCCGGCGTCCGACACGGATCCGGCCGGTTCCGCCTCGCCCCACCCTGCTCCTGACCCCGACCCAGCCGATGCGGATGCGGATGCCGGTGCCGGTGAAGGTGCCGTAGGTGCGGCCGAGTTGCTGGCCAAGGTCGCCGCGTGCAAGCCGATCTCGAACGGCTCCTACCGTACGGACGAGGGCGCCTCGCCCTCCGTGCCGGTGTGCGGCATGAACGGAGCCGTGTTCTGGAAGGCGGACCTGGACATCGACTGCGACGGCCAGGTGACCAAGGCCTGCAACGTGGACACCGACCCGTGGTTCCAGGGCGACACCGCGTTCCACACCTCCGGCGACCGGCCGCTGAACGCGGAGGAACTCCCGTACGTCGTGGTGCCGAGCCGCAGCTCCCTGTGGGACTTCAGCGGATCGGGGATCAAGGGCGGCGGTGTCGTCGCCGTCGTCCACGCGGGGAAGGTGGAGTACGCCGTCGTCGGCGACACCGGGCCCGCCGGGATCATCGGTGAGGCCTCGTACGCCACCGCCGAGGCGCTGGGGATCGACCCTGACCCGAAGGCCGGCGGTGTGGGGTCCGGCGTCACGTACATCCTGTTCAAGGACTCCGTCGTCTCGCCGATCGAGAGCCACGGCGCGGCCGTGACCGCCGGGGAGGCGCGAGCCCGGGCGTTCCTCCGCGACAACTGACGCGGGTGGGCCGTCAGTTCACAGGGCCGTCAGGATCCGGGGGCCGTCGTTCGTGATGGCCACCGTGTGCTCGGCGTGCGCGGCCCGGCTGCCGTCGTTCGTACGCAGCGTCCAGCCGTCCCGGTCCGGATGGTAGTCGTCCCCGCCGCCGCCGATCAGCATCGGTTCGATGGCCAGGACCATGCCGTGCCGCAGCGGCATTCCGCGACCGGGCCGCCCCTCGTTGGGAACGCCCGGGTCCTCGTGCATGGCCCGGCCGATGCCGTGGCCGCCGAAGCCCTCCGGGATGCCGTATCCCGCTGCGCGGCAGACCGTGCCGATCGCGTGCGCGATGTCGCCGATCCGGTTGCCGACGACGGCCGCGGCGATGCCTGCCCCCAGGGCCTCGAAGGCCGTGTCGACCAGCCGGGTGTCCGCCGGGCGGGCGCGGCCGACCGTGAAGCTGATCGCCGAGTCACCGGCCCAGCCGTCGAGCGTCGCGCCCGCGTCGATGCTCACCAGGTCGCCGTCGCCGAGCGGCACGTCGTTCGGGATGCCGTGCACGATGGCGTCGTTGACGGACGCGCAGATGACGCCGGGGAAGGGGGTCGGCGCGAAGTGCGGCCGGTAGTTCAGGAACGGCGATCCGGCGCCTGCCTTGCGCAGGACCTCGCGGGCCACCTCGTCGAGCTCGCGAGGTGTGACGCCTACGGCCGCCGCCTCGCGTGCGGCTGTCAGTACCTGTGCGACGACCCGGCCGGACTCGCGCATGGCTTCGATGGATGTGTCTGTCTTGAGCTGCACCATGCCAATTACTATACCGGTCCCAGCGGTATTAGAATGACGGCATGGTTCGAACTCCTCTCACCCCCGAAGAGCGCCTGCGCGGCGAACGGCTCGGCCGGCTGCTCCGTGAGGCGCGTGGTCGCCGCAGCATGGCCGACATCGCAGGATGTGCCGGGATCTCGGCCGAGACGCTGCGCAAGATCGAGACCGGCCGCGCCCCGACTCCCGCCTTCTTCACCGTCGCCGCACTCGCAGGGGCACTCGGCCTCTCCATGGATCAACTGCTCCTGCGATGCGCGCCGGAGCCGGATGTCGTCCAGCTCGCCGGATAGCGGGAGCGGGGATGATCGTCCGTCGTAGGGTTGGGGCATGAGCCTCCAGGACTTCGCCCGCAGCGAGTACGTCAGCCTCACCACCTACCGGAAGGACGGCACTCCGGTCGCCACGCCGGTCTGGGCCGCGGCCGACGGGGACGAACTCGTCGTCTGGACCAAGAGCGATTCATGGAAGGTGAAGCGGCTGCGCAATGACAGTCGCGTCCGTGTCACCGTCTGTGATGTGCGCGGCCGGATCGCGGAGGGCGCCCCGAGCGCGGAGGGAACCGGCAGGCTGCTCGACGAGCAGGGTACGACCGGTGTGCGCCGGGCCATCGCACGCAAGTACACCTGGAAGTACTGGCTGCTCGACTACCCGGCGATGATCGTCCGGCTCGGCAAGCGGCCGCAGACCGGGATCGCCATCACCTTCTGAGTCCGCGGCCGGTGCGGCAGGGGGCGCTCGTGCCAACTGCCGCACTCCTTTGGGACCTTGGGCGAAAAGTGCGTGTAGCCGTCCTGTAACACGACTGCGGTCGAATGCCTGCGGACTGGAAGGTTCCAGCCGACGGCGGCCGAGGGCGACAATGACGGTGCATCAGCATGCGGTTTTCATAGGGGAGTTCGCGCATCACCTACGAGAGGTGGCAGCGCTGCTCGATCCCGCGCGGGGTTGGTACGGAGTCTTCTGCCGGCGTGATCCCGAGGGGATGCGGGCCTGTCTGGCGGGGGCCGAGATCCCGCCCTGGGACGTCATGGAGTCGCTCTTCGCGGACCTGGCCACGGTGCGTGGTGCCGCGTTCGCGGAGCGCGCCTCCGTGCGTGCGGCCGAGCTCTACTCCGCATCCGCCGCCGCCCATGACCGCCGCCCCGGCGGGCAGCGGCAGCTCGTGGAGCGCCTGGACCTGATGCTGCGGGAACAGGCGAACGCGGCCCTCCGGCTGGACGCGGCCCGGACGGGCGGCGAGGCCGGCGGGGCGGACGCGGAGGCCGTCGCCTGGGCCCGAGACGACCACGCCCGGGCGTCGGCCCGCTGCACGGAGCTCCGCAGGAGACTGGCGGCGGTTGCGGCGCCGTCCGACTGGTTCCGTGCGGAGGGAGAACCCGCCCCCGGCGCACCGGAGTCCGCGGTCACGGTCCCGCCACAGCGGTCCATGGCCGTACGCGCCCCCGCGGAAGAGGCCGTGCGCGAGGCCCCCGGGCCGTCGCCCGCCCCCGCAGGCGGGCCGTCCCGCAAGAAGCCGCGGGGCGCGCGCTTCGCCGGGCTGGAGGCCGAGGAGGAGGCCCCCGTGACTGCTGCGCCCGTCCTGCCGGTCCCGCCCGTGTCGGCCGACCGGCCGCGCGGCGCCCGCTTCGGCGGCGCTCCCCGCACGGAGAGTGCCCCTCCCGGGCCCGCCGCGGCGGATCGGGCCCGGGCCGTGCTGCAGTCGGCCGGGGCCACGGTCGCGACCCTGGTCCGGCTTCGCGCTGAGGGCCTCAGCGGTGAGGCCCACGGTGTGCTCTGCGAGGCGGCGGGCCGGCCCGCGGAACTGCTGCCCGTCCTCGCCGTCGAGCTCCACCGGGCGGGGCTGGGCGCGGACTGGTCGACCCTGCTGTGGGAGGTGTCCTCGCTGCCCCCGGCCGAGCTGGCCGCCGCGGCGGACGCACTGGCCGGGGCGGGGCGCCCGGAGGACTGCGGACACCTGCTGCGCCAGGGTGTGGCGCGGCCGCCCGCCGAGATCGCCGAAGCCGTGGTCGCCCTGGACCGGGCCGGCCGCGGCCCCCAGGCGCAGGCGCTGCTCGGCGCCTTCGTCCGCGTACGGACACCGCAGGACGCGGCCAGTGTCGCGGAGAGCGACCCGCGCCGCCTCGTACCGCACCTGCTGGCGGCGGCCCGTACGGTGTCCGAGGCGCGGGAGCGGGACGTCGAGCACGCCCTGCGCGTGGCGGGAATCGGCCAGGGCGTGTTTCGGAAGTAGCGCCGTCCGCCCGGAGGGCGGGCCAGGCGTCGCTGAGCAGGCGGGACTTCCGAAACACGTAGGGGCTGTCCCGCCAGGGATCGCGGGACGGCCGCCGGGGCCTCCCGTTTGGATCATGCCGGGCTCGCGGGGTCCGAACGAAGGGCCCTGGGCCATCCGGCCCAGCCCGGGCACTGGACCGCACGGGTGTGAAACGTGATCGACTCCGCCCTTTCACGGCGATGGTCTTGCCCCGCCGTGTGACGGGGCTTACGTTCTCCCCTACGCCCGTGTCTACGGGCGTAGAAACGCGAAGAGGCTCTCTGACGCCGCGTCGAAGGAGCAGCTCATGTCCCACGTCGTACGCGCCGCACTCGTCCAGGCGACCTGGACCGGCGACACCGAATCCATGATCGCCAAGCACGAGGAACACGCTCGCGAGGCCGCCCGGCAGGGGGCGAAGATCATCGGGTTCCAGGAGGTGTTCAACGCCCCGTACTTCTGCCAGGTGCAGGAGCCCGAGCACTACCGCTGGGCGGAGGCCGTGCCCGACGGTCCGACCGTGCAGCGGATGCGGGAACTGGCCCGTGAGACCGGCATGGTGATCGTCGTCCCGGTCTTCGAGGTCGAGCAGTCCGGCTTCTACTACAACACCGCCGCCGTGATCGACGCCGACGGCTCGTACCTCGGCAAGTACCGCAAGCACCACATCCCACAGGTCAAGGGGTTCTGGGAGAAGTACTACTTCAAGCCCGGAAACGTCGGCTGGCCCGTCTTCGACACGGCGGTGGGCAAGGTCGGAGTCTATATCTGCTACGACCGGCACTTCCCCGAAGGGTGGCGGCAACTCGGGCTCAACGGAGCCCAGTTGGTCTACAACCCGTCCGCGACCTCACGGGGCCTCTCCGGCTACCTCTGGCAACTGGAGCAGCCCGCGTCCGCCGTCGCCAACGAGTACTTCATCGCCGCGATCAACCGCGTCGGCCAGGAGGAGTACGGCGACAACGACTTCTACGGAACCAGTTACTTCGTCGACCCGCGCGGTCAGTTCGTGGGTGAGGTGGCCAGCGACAAGGAGGAGGAACTCCTGGTCCGCGACCTGGACTTCGGCCTCATCGAGGAAGTCCGGCAGCAGTGGGCGTTCTACCGGGACCGCCGTCCCGACGCGTACGAGGGACTGGTGGAGCCGTGAGCAGCCTGCACCACCGCCACCTCGCCGTCAGCCCCGACTGGCTGGCGCTCTACTACCGGCACCCGCTGGAGATCACCCACGGCGAGGGACGCCACGTCTGGGACGCCGAAGGCAACCGCTACCTCGACTTCTTCGGTGGCATCCTCACCACGATGACCGCCCACGCGCTGCCCGAGGTCACCAAGGCGGTCAGCGAGCAGGCCGGGCGGATCATCCACTCCTCCACGCTCTATCTGAACCGGCCGATGGTCGAACTCGCCGAGCGCGTCGCCACACTCTCCGGCATCCCCGACGCCCGGGTCTTCTTCACGACCTCCGGCACCGAGGCCAACGACACGGCCCTGCTGCTCGCCACCACGTACCGCAGGTCGAACCAGATCCTGGCGATGCGCAACAGCTACCACGGCCGGTCCTTCTCCGCGGTCTCCATCACCGGCAACAACGCCTGGTCGCCGACGAGTCTGTCGCCGCTCCAGACCCTGTACGTGCACGGGGGAGTCCGCAGCCGCGGACCGTACGCGCACCTGGGGGACGGGGAGTTCATCGCGGCCTGCGTCGCGGATCTGGAGGACCTGCTCGGCCACACCCGGTCGCCCGCCGCACTGATCGCCGAACCCATCCAGGGCGTGGGCGGGTTCACCTCTCCGCCCGACGGACTGTACGCGGCATTCCGTGAAGTCCTGAACCGGCACGGCATCCTGTGGATCTCCGACGAGGTGCAGACGGGCTGGGGACGCTCAGGCGAACACTTCTGGGGCTGGCAGGCGCACGGGAGGAACGGCCCGCCGGACATCCTCACGTTCGCCAAGGGCATCGGCAACGGTATGTCGATCGGCGGGGTCGTCGCCCGCGCTGACGTCATGAACTGCCTGGACGCCAACTCGATTTCGACGTTCGGCGGCTCCCCGGTCACGATGGCCGCCGGCCTCGCCAACCTCTCGTACCTCCTCGAACACGACCTCCAGGGCAACGCCCGCCGCGTCGGAGGCCTGCTGATCGAGCGCCTGCGGGCGATCGGCGCGGCCTCGGAGTGCGTACGGGAGGTGCGCGGGCGCGGCCTGATGATCGGCATCGAGCTGGTGAAGCCGGGCACGGACGAGGCGAACCCGGAGGCGGCCGCCGCCGTGCTCGAAGCGGCGCGGGAGGGCGGCCTCCTCCTCGGCAAGGGCGGTGGCCACGACACCAGCGTGCTGCGCATCGCGCCGCCGCTCTCGCTCTCCATCCCGGAGGCGGAGGAGGGCGCGGGGATTCTGGCCGAGGCCCTGCGCTCGGTCGGCTGAGGGCGGGGGTGCGGCGGCCTGACGGCCGCCGCACCCTGTGCCGGGTCAGCCGCGGTGGCCGATGGGGCGGGTGAGGTCCAGGGTGCGGACCGGGTCGAGTTCGCCCCGGCCGGGACGGCGAGATCGAGGTGCTCGACGGTCTTGGCGTGCGCGCGGTAGGACTTCACGAGCTGCGGGGCGCCGCCGTCGTTGGAGACGTACACATCGCCGGTCTGCGGGCCGTCGATCCGGTAGTCCGTCGCGTACGAGAGCGCCGCGCGCGCCGCTCCGTTCAGCTGAGGGGCGGGACTGACCAGGGTGGAGTCGAACGCGCCGGCGGCGTGCGCCTTGTCGTCCCATTCGTCGGAGTCTCTCGCCGTCAGGGGTACGGCGGCGAGGGGCGTGCAGCGCACCGCCGTGACGATGAGTCCGTTTCTGGCCATGGAGCGAAGCCGGGCGGTCGCCCGCGGCACCGGCCGGACCACGGAGTCCCGTGGTCCGGCCGGGGCCTCGCAAGGGCCCGCGGAGTTCGCCCGTACGGCCGGGCGGTTTCGTACCGCGGGGTCCGTGTATACGACGCGGGGCGCTGGCCACCCGGACGGCGGAACGGTCCGCGGACTGGGCCGGTCGAGTGCCGGACCGGTGAAACAGAAACGTCTTCAGCGGTTAGCGGCAGCGGTATTGCCACAGTGGGTAACCCACTTCTACGTTCTTCATCACGCGCCTTGTCTACGTGCGTAGACCCGTTCCGCCACAGTGAGGAGGGGTACATGAGCCGCACCGTCATCCACGGCGGCCTCGTCGTCACCGCGTCCGACGAGATCCACGCCGACGTACTCGTCGAGGGCGGCCGCATCGCGGCACTCGCCGCACACGGCACCGAAGCCGCAGCAGGCTGGACCGCCGACCGGACCATCGACGCCACCGGGAAGTACGTCATCCCGGGCGGTGTCGACGCGCACACCCACATGGAGATGCCGTTCGGCGGCACCTATGCGGCGGACACCTTCGAGACAGGCACCCGCGCCGCGGCCTGGGGCGGGACCACCACGATCGTCGACTTCGCCATCCAGTCCGTGGGGCGCTCCCTGCGCGAAGGACTCGACGCCTGGTACGCCAAGGCGGACGGCAACTGCGCCATCGACTACGCGTTCCACATGATCCTCGCCGACGTGAACGAGTCGTCGCTCAAGGAAATGGACCTGCTGGTCGCGGAGGGCGTGACCTCGTTCAAGCTCTTCATGGCCTACCCCGGCGTCTTCTACAGCGACGACGGGCAGATCCTCCGCGCCATGCAACGGGCCGAGTCCAACGGCGGCCTGATCATGATGCACGCGGAGAACGGCATCGCCATCGACGTCCTCGTCGAGCAGGCCCTCGCCGCCGGCCGCACCGACCCCCGCTACCACGGGGACGTACGCAAGGTGGCCCTCGAGGCCGAGGCCACGCACCGCGCGATCCAGCTCGCCCGGGTCGCCGGCTCGCCGCTGTACATCGTGCACGTCTCCGCGGACGAGGCCCTCGCCGAGATCGCCGCAGCGCGCCACAAGGGACTGCCCGTCTTCGGCGAGACATGCCCGCAGTACCTCTTCCTCTCCACCGACAACCTCGCCGAGCCGGACTTCGAGGGTGCCAAGTACGTCTGCTCCACGCCTCTTCGGCCCAAGGAGCATCAGGACGCGCTGTGGCGGGGGCTGCGCAACAACGAGCTCCAGGTCGTCTCCACCGACCACTGCCCGTTCTGCTTCTCCGGCCAGAAGGAGATGGGCCGCGGCGACTTCTCGAAGATCCCCAACGGGATGCCGGGCGTCGAGAACCGGATGGACCTCCTGCACCAGGCGGTCGTCGACGGCCACATCTCGCGCCGCCGCTGGATCGAGATCGCCTGCGCCTCCCCGGCCCGGATGTTCGGCCTCTACCCGAAGAAGGGCACCATCGCGCCCGGGGCCGACGCCGACATCGTCATCTACGACCCGGCTGCCCGGCAGACCATTTCGGCCGAGACCCATCACATGAACGTCGACTACTCGGCGTACGAGGGAAGGCAACTGACCGGGCAGGTGGAGACGGTGCTCTCGCGCGGCGAGGTCGTCATCGACCGCCGCACGTACACCGGCCGCGCCGGCCATGGCATGTACACCCCCCGCGCCACCTGTCAGTACCTCAACTAGGAGCACCTGGCATGGACTTCGGACTCGTCCTGCAGACAGACCCGCCCGCCTCGGCCGTCGTCGGGCTGATGCGACGCGCCGAGCGCAACGGCTTCCGCTACGGCTGGACCTTCGACTCGGCGGTGCTCTGGCAGGAGCCCTTCGTCATCTACAGCCGCATCCTCGAACACACCGAAAGCCTCGTCGTCGGCCCCATGGTCACGAACCCCGGCACCCGCACGTGGGAGGTGACGGCCTCCACCTTCGCCACCCTCAACGACATGTACGGCAACCGCACGGTCTGCGGCATCGGACGCGGCGACTCCGCGATGCGCGTCGCCGGACGCAGCCCCAACACCCTGGCCCGGCTCGGCGAGGCCATCGACGTCATCCGCGACCTCGCCGAGGGACGCGAGGCGCTCGTCGACGGACAGCCGGTCCGGATCCCCTGGGTCAAGGACGGCCAGCTGCCCGTCTGGATGGGTGCGTACGGTCCCAAGGCCCTCGCGCTCGCCGGTCAGAAGGCCGACGGCTTCATCCTCCAGCTCGCCGACCCCTTCCTCACCGAATGGATGATCAAGGCCGTACGGGATGCTGCCGCCGAGGCCGGCCGCGACCCGGACTCCGTCACCATCTGCATCGCCGCGCCCGCCTACGTGGGCGACGACCTCGACCATGCCCGCGAGCAGTGCCGCTGGTTCGGCGGCATGGTCGGCAACCACGTAGCCGACCTGGTCTCCCGCTACGGCGAGCACTCCGGCCTCGTCCCCGAGGCGCTGACCGCGTACATCGCCGGACGCTCGGGCTACGACTACAGCCACCACGGCCGCGCCGGGAATCCCGACACCACCTTCGTCCCGGACGAGATCGTCGACCGCTTCTGCCTTCTCGGCCCGCCCGAGGCGCACATCGAGAAGCTCAAGGCCCTGCGTGACCTGGGCGTCGACCAGTTCGCCGTCTACAACATGCACGACGCCCGCGAGGCGACCATCGACGCCTACGGCTCCGAGATCATCCCGGCGCTCAACGGCTGACCACCGCCTCCCCTCCGGTCGTACGCCCCGCCCCGCACGGCACCGTCCCCGAGCGAAGGGTCCAGAAGCCATGACACCGACCGCCCCACCACCACCGCCTCAGGACCGGATACCCACGGCCCCGGACCGTGTGGAGCTCCCTGCCGGTGCCGCTCCGGACGACAGCCGGTTCGTCAATGCGGACCTGCTGCCCGTCCCGTTGGAGCGGCGCAACTGGACCACGTACAACTTCGCGGCCCTCTGGGTCGGCATGGCCCACAACATTCCGTCCTGGCTCCTCGCCTCCGGTCTCGTCGCCCTCGGCATGGACTGGAAACAGGCGGTCTTCACCATCGCGCTGGCCAACCTGATCGTGTTGGGGCCCATGCTGCTCACCGGGCACGCGGGCCCCAAGTACGGCATCCCCTTTCCGGTGCTCGCCCGCGCCTCGTTCGGCCTGCGGGGCGCCAATCTGCCCGCCCTGATCCGGGCCGCGGTGGCGTGCGCGTGGTTCGGCATCCAGACCTGGATCGGCGGAGTCGGCATCTTCACTCTGCTCGGGAAGATCTTCGGCGGCTGGGCGCAGGCGGACGAGATCGGCGGGCAGCCGTGGACGCTCTGGCTCTGCTTCGCCCTGTTCTGGGCCCTTGAACTGGCCATCATCTACCGGGGAATGGACACCCTTCGCCGGTTCGAGAACTGGGCGGCGCCGTTCGTCATCATCGGCGCGCTGGTGCTGCTGGTCTGGGTCGCCGTCAAGGCGGGTGGCCTCGGCCCGTTGCTCGACCAACCCTCCAAGCTCGGCTGGGGCAAGGAGTTCTGGCCGGTCTTCTTCCCCTCACTGATGGGCATGATCGCCTTCTGGGCGACGCTCTCCCTGAACATCCCCGACTTCACCCGCTTCGGTGCCGGCCAACGTGCCCAGATCCGCGGCCAGTCGCTCGGTCTCCCTACCACGATGACGCTCTTCGCGCTGCTCTCCGTCCTGGTGACCTCCGGCTCGCAGGCCGTGTACGGCGAGGCGATCTGGGACCCGGTGCAACTGGTCGCCCGCACGGACAACGTCTTCGGGCTCCTCTACGCCCTCGTGACGGTGCTGGTCGCGACGATCTCCGTGAACATCGCGGCGAACGTCGTCTCACCGGCGTACGACCTGGCGAACCTTGCGCCGAAACTGATCAACTTCCGTACGGGTGCACTGATCACCGGCGTCGTCGGTGTCGTGATCATGCCGTGGAAGCTCACCGAGACGCCCGAGCTGTACATCTTCACCTGGCTCGGACTCGTCGGCGGGCTGCTCGGCACGGTGGCGGGCATCCTGATCGCCGACTACTGGATCGTCCGGCGCACCGTGCTCGACCTCGCCGACCTCTACCTGCCCGGCGGCCGCTACTGGTACACGAACGGCTGGAACTGGCGGGCCGTCGCCGCCTTCGCCGTCGGCGGGGTCCTGGCGATCGGCGGTTCGCACTCGGAGCCCGGGAAGGGGCCGTTCCCGGCGGACGGTCTGATCCCGTTCCTGAAGCCCCTCGCCGACTACGGCTGGGCGGTCGGGCTCGCCTCCTCATTGGTGCTGTACGTGGTGCTCACCGGCCGGGAGAGCGTCACACCGGGCTCGTCGACCGCCCCAGCAACGCGCTGACGTCGAACGAATCGGCCGACGAGGGCGTGGTTCTGGGCACCGGTTCGTCGAAGGCGGAGAGGCCCACGACCGCGTCCGCGCCGTTGCCCTCGATCGTGAGGCGCAGCGGATACGGCTTGCCGGTGGCCGCCACGTCCAGCGTCAGCGTCGCGCCGTCCCGCATCCTGGTCAGCGGAATGACGGATGCCTTGCCGAGCGTGGTCTTCGCGCCCTTGTTGAGCGTGCCCCGGTCGTCGTTCGCGTTGTCACTGACCAGCTTCTGGAAGGTGTTCAGGTCACAGGTACTGGTGAGGGCGCTGAGCCGGGGGTCGTCCGCCGACCCCTTCATGTAGCGGTCGCCGACGATGGCGGCGAAGGCCGAACCGCCGTTGGGGACCTGGTTCTTCCAGAAGTCCGCGTCCGGCTTGATCCAGACGTCGTCGCCCCGCTTCACGATCAGCGCCGAGCCCTGGCTGTTGCCGAGGTCCACCGAACCGTTGCAGTTGCCGTCCCGGTCCAGGGTGAGCTCCAGGGACATGGGTGTGCTGCCCTTGCCGAGGTCCCCGCTCGTACTCAGGTGCAGGGACTGCGCGCTGAGCAGCGCGTCGCGGGAGCGGTCGGCGATCTGCTGCGCGGTGAGGTGGTCGATGTCCTCCGCGTGCGCCGTGCCGGCCCCGATGATTCCGCTGCCGGTGACGGAGAGAACGATCGCCGCAGTCCATGCGGCGGGGCGTGTGCCGAGGTGTGGACCGGTCACGTCGCCTCCTCGAAGGGTCGTGGCGGGACTGTCCGGGTCTGCGGCCCGATCTTTCGAGCGTACGCCGGGCGGGGGGCGGCCGCCCGGCGGAGGGGCGACGCATCGTATCGGGTGCGTACCCAGCGTGACGTTGTGTGCTGTGATCGGTTAAGGGGGCGGGGGACGGTTGTAGGCGCCGTCCTCGTCACGACCGAGAGGGAGACATGAAGAAGTCCATGGGGAGCCGGTCCGGGGTTGCCGTGCGGGCCGCCGCCGTAGCAGGGCTGACCGCGGCACTCGCGGTGTCCACCGGCCTGGCCACGGCCGCCTCGGCCAAGGCTCCGGCGAAGACGCCGCCGGGACTTTCCTGCGAGACGGGCAAGCACGCCGTCGACGACTACACCGGCTACGCGCTCTGCCGCAACAACGGCTCCGCGGCGCAGACCTTCTGGGTGCACCTGGTGTGCGGCTGGTCCCCGGACGTCGACGGTGCGCACGTCACGCTGAACCCGGGGCAGTCCGGTCAGTCGACCGCGCACTGTGCCGGGCTCGGCACCGGAATCGGCGAGATCAGCGTTCAGCCGTAGGACAGGCACTGCCCGGGCCGCGTGGTGGCGCCCACGGGGCCCGGGCGAACGGTTGAGGGATCGGCCGTGACTCGTTACCCTTCAGTAATTTCGTTCGGGCGGACAGGTGCGCGCACCTGACGGTACGAGGGAGGCTGCAGCCCATGTCCTCAGTGGAATCCACCGGAACGGACATCGAGGCCCCTGACGGGCTGGCCGGCAGTGCGCGAGCCCTCGCGGAAGGCCGTACCACCTCCACCCGGCTGGTCACCGAGGCCCTCGCCCGGATCGAGGCGAGCCAGGGCACCCTGAACGCCTTCCGGCACCTGCGTGCCAGCGCCGCACTCGCCGAGGCCGCCGAGGCCGACCGCCGGCTCGACGCGGGGGAGCGGCTGCCGTTGCTCGGGGTGCCCGTCGCGGTCAAGGACGACACCGACGTCGCCGGGCTGCCCACCCACTTCGGCTGCGCGGGGGAGCTGCCCGCCGCGACCGCCGACAGCGAGTCCGTACGCCGGCTGCGCGCGGCCGGGGCCGTGATCGTGGGGAAGACCAACTCCTGCGAACTGGGCCAGTGGCCGTTCACCGAGGGATCCGCCTTCGGCGCCACCCGTAATCCGTGGAACACCGAGCACACCCCGGGCGGCTCGTCCGGGGGTTCGGCGGCCGCCGTCGCCGCCGGACTGGTGCCGGCCGCGCTCGGCTCCGACGGGGCCGGGTCCGTCCGCATCCCCGCCGCCTGGACCCATCTCGTCGGCATCAAACCGCAGCGCGGCCGGATCTCCGTGCACCCCCACAGCGACGCCTTCCAGGGGCTCACCGTCAACGGCCCCCTGGCCAGGACCGTCGCCGACGCAGCCCTCCTGCTGGACGCCGTCGCGGGCGCCCACCCCGACGACCCGCACCGCCCGCCGCCCGTCCAGGCATCGGCCGCCGCCCGCCGCGATCCGGGCCGGCTGCGCGTCGCGCTCGCCTGGCGCCCCCCGCTCACCCTCACCGGCGCGGCGCCCCACCCGGACGTGCGCCGCGCGGTGACCGAACTCGCCGAGGCACTGGCCCGGCTCGGCCACCACGTCGAGGAGGCCCGGCCCCGCTACGGGCTCATCGGCCTCGGCTTCCTCCCCCGCGCCACCGCCGGCATCGCCGAACTCGCCGCCCTGCATCCCGAACCCGCGCTCCTGGACCCCCGCACCCGCAGCGCCCTGCGCACCGGCACCCGGCTCGGCGGCCGGGTGGTGCGGGCGGCACGTGCGCGGGAGGTGCGCCAACACCGGCGGATCGGCGCGCTGTTCCACGCCGCCCGCGGGAACGCCGGGTCCGGCTGCTCGGGTTTTGACGTGTTGCTCACCCCGACGACCGCCCTGCCGCCACCCCGGATCGGCAGGTTCGACGGACTGAGCGCCTGGCGCACCGATGTGGCGATGACCGAGGCCTGCCCGTACGCCTGGCCGTGGAACGTGCTGGGCTGGCCCGGAATCAACGTGCCCGCAGGCTTCACCCCCGGCGGGCTCCCCGTCGGGGCCCAACTGCTCGGCCCCTCCCGCAGCGAGGAACGGCTCATCTCGCTCGCCGCCCAACTGGAGGCCGACCGGCGGTGGTACGAGCACCGCCCGCCCGCCGCGTCCTAAGGAATGTGTGTGGTCACCGCGGCGCCCGCCGCGTCCTAAGGAGTGTGAGCGGTCACCACCCACACGCCCGCCCGAAGCATCACCCCGCGCGGCGATTCATGGGGCAGCAGGGCCTCGGTCATCGCGGCCCGTGTGGCGTCGGAGACCGTGAGACCGGGGGCGCGCGAGACGAAGAACTCGACCGCGTCCGCCGCGTCCTTCCCCCAGCAGGTGTCCGCGTTCACGCCCGTCACCCTGATGTCCGTGAAGCCCGCCGCGCCCAGGACCTCGTGGATGCGCTCCGGCTCCGAGAGCGAGGCCATCGCCGTGGCCACCGCGCTCTCGGTGGTGTGATCCCGCCCCAGCAACGAGGCCAGCAGGCCCAGCGCCTTGTGCTCCTCCCCGTCCGGCCCCGCGGGCTGCGGGCAGAGGAACGCCAGCCGGCCGCCCGGCCGCAGCGCCCCCGCGATGTTGGTGAACGCGGCGACGGGGTCGGCGAAGAACATCACGCCACCCCGGCTGATCGCCAGGTCGTACCCCCCGCGCTCGAACGTGCAGGTCTGCGCATCGCCCAACCGGTAGGCCACCTGCGGGAACCGCTCGGCATCGGTCAGCTCGCCGGCCCGTGCGACGAGCGGCGCCGAGATGTCGACACCGATGACCCGGCCGCCCGGCGCCCGCCGCGCCGCCATCCGCGTCGTGAGCCCGCTGCCGCAGCCGATGTCCACCACCCGGTCCCCGGCAGCGATCGCCGCCGCGTCGAACAGGGCGGCGTCGAACCCGTCCAGCATGGCGTTGTAGCGGTCCGGATGGGCGGCCCAGTGCTGCCCCAGCGGTCCGTTCCACGCTTCGGCGACGGTCATGCGTGCTCCTTCGTCCCCAGGGTGAGCGTGGCCTCGACGCGCCCCATGGCGCAGACCGCACCGAACGCGACCAGATGGACCAGGCAGTGATCGGTGAACGGCGGTACGAGCCAGGCGGCCACGTCCTCGTCCGTGATCCGGTACGGCGCGCGTGCCGCGAGCAGCGCCAGCCGGGCACCCGGGCGCTCGGCCCGGTCCGGCAGATGGGTTCCGTGCAGGGGGAGCGGCGTGACGCCGTCCCAGGCCGCCACCGACGCCCGGACGAACGCCGCGTCCTCGTCACTCAGCAGCCCGGCGCCCAGCTCCGCCGCGGTGCGCAGGGCTCCGTACGCCGTGCCGACGGCGGTGCCCGCCGCCCAGGCGGGTGCTTCGCCCTCCGTTTCGAGCAGCGGCAGGCTCAGACCCGTCACCAACTCGCGCCGCACGGTCCTGGCCAGGGAACGGCCCGCCGCACTCCGTACGGCACGGATCCGCTGGAGACCGCAGGGCAGCATGCTCTCGGTCAGCAGCGCGGAGACGATCCGGTTGATGAAGTGGAACGTGAGCGCGGTCCCGATGTGTTCGGGTGCCGCGGTGGGACCGAACGGCTGCGGTGTGCTCATGTCCTTCCCCCAGGCCAGCAGGGCCCGATGGGCGGGGTCGGCCGGCTGCTCGCCGCGGGCGATCGTCTCCGCCAGCCGGTGGTCGCCCGTGGCGTGCAGCAGCACGGTGTGCGCGTCCACGCAGAACGGGCAGCGGTTGGCGAGCGACACCCCGGCCGCCACCACCTCCTTGTCCGTACGGGACACCTGCCCGGCCAGCAGGGACTCGCGCAGCAGCGCCCAGGCCGAGGTGAGGAGCGGAGGAGAGGCGGACAGGACGACGAAGGTCGGGGCGCGCTCGATCCCGAAGTCGGTGGACATCTGGGCGTACACGTCGGCGACCACTCCGGTCGCCGACTTCGGAGGTACGGGTGAGGTGTAGCGGAAAGGTCCGGTCATGACGCCGATGCTCGCCCGCGGACCGGGGCCGGGGCGTCGTACCCCCGGAGGCAATCGCCGCTGATCCCCACCGGCCGCCGGCGGCCCGGCACTACTGCCCGGGGAGTAGTGCCCGGCCGGTCCTCAGGGCTGATGCCCCCGCGGCCGTACGGGAGTTAGGGTGCGGCACATGACGGGGGACACGGCGGAGACGGGGGACACGGGCCGCCGCGGCCGGTTGCTGGACGCGGTACTCGCGCTGGCGATCGGCGCGGCGGTCACCGTCGCCGCCTGCGTGGCCTCGGAGCCCGGCATCCTCGACCTGGTGCTCGTCGCGACCGGCTCGCTGGCCCTCGCCGCGCACCGCCAGGCGCCCCGCGCGGTGCTCGCCGTCACCACGCTCGCCCTGTCCGGCTACGTGCTCCACGCGCACCCGGGCACCTGGGCGGCGTTCCCCGTGCTGGTCGCCGTGCACGCCGCCGCCCGCAGCGGACACCGGGCCTGGGGCATCACGGCCGGCGCACTCTTCCTCGCCGGCTACTTCACCGTCCTGATCACCGCCGCACCCGCCGCCGAGAGCGTCGTCGAGCGGACCCTGCTGCTGCTCGGCTGGTTCCTCTGCGCCGGGGTCACCGGGCTCATCGACAAGAACTGGCAGGCCTATCTGCGCCAGACCGAGCAGCGGGCACTTGACGCCGAACGCACCCGGGACGAGGCGGCGTTGCGCCGGGCGGGGGAGGAGCGGCTGCGGATCGCCCGCGAGCTGCACGACTCGCTCACCCACTCCATCTCGATCGTCAAGCTCCAGGCGGGAGTCGCCGTCCACCTTGCCCGCAAGCGCGGCACCGAGGTGGAGCCCGCGCTGCTCGCCATCCAGGAGGCGAGCGGCGAGGCAATGCGTGAACTGCGCGCCACGCTGGAGGTGTTGCGGACCGACGTGGTCGAGCCCGGCACCGGACTCGACCGGATCGGAGAACTCGTCGAACGGGCCCGCAGCGCGGGCGTCGCGCTCGCGGTCACCGTCAGCGGCGAGGAGCGGCCGCTGCCCGTTGCCGTGGACCGTGCCGCGTACCGCATCGTGCAGGAGGCCCTCACCAACGTGGCCCGGCACGCCGACCGGGCCCCGACCACCGTCGAGCTCGCCTACGGGCGGAGCGCGCTGACCGTGCGCGTCGACGACCACGGCCCGTGCGCTCCGGGCGACACCGTCACGGCGGGCACCGGCCTCACCGGTATGCGTGAGCGCGTCACGGCGCTCGGCGGCACCCTGGCCGCCGCACCGCGCCGCGCGGGCGGCTTCTCCGTCCATGCCGAACTGCCCCTGAAAACCACCGGATCCACCGGATGAGCGGCGATGCGGACGTCCCGCTCCGGGTCCTCATCGTCGACGACCAGGCGCTGATGCGGGCGGGCTTCCGGGCGCTGCTCGACGCGGAGGACGGCATCGAGGTGGTCGGCGAGGCCGCGGACGGCCGGGAGGGGCTGGAGCTGGCCCGGCTGCACACCCCGGACATCGCCCTGGTCGACGTACAGATGCCGGTGATGACGGGCATCGAGGCGACCCGGGCGATCGCCGCCGACCCCCTGCTGAGCGGGGTGCACGTGGTGATCCTGACCAACTACGGCCTGGACGAGTACGTGTTCGACGCCTTGCGCGCCGGAGCGGCCGGCTTCCTGCTCAAGGACACCGAACCCGCCGAACTGCTCCACGCCGTGCGTGTCGCGGCCCGCGGCGACGCGCTGCTCTCGCCCGCCATCACCCGCAGACTGATCGGCGAGTTCGTCGCCCGGCCCCCGGACCGGACGACCGCACCGGGCTTCGAGACCCTGACCCGCCGGGAGCGGGAGGTCAGCGCGCTGGCGGCCCGGGGGCTGACGAACGAGGAGATCGCCGCGCACATGGTCATCAGTCCGTTCACCGCCAAGACGCACATCAGCCGTGCCATGACCAAACTCGGCGCCCGTGACCGGGCCCAACTCGTCGTCTTCGCCTATGAGTCGGGTCTCGTCGCACCGCGTGAGCGCTGACCGGGGGGCTGTTCTACGGCACCCGGGCGGTCCACTCGGCCGTGCCGAACTTGGTGCGCACGAGCTCCTCGGCCCGGGCCAGTTCCTGCGGGGTCACCCGGCCCTGGGTGAGGCCGTGACGGTTGCGGAACGACTCGATCATCCGCTCGATGACGGCCTGCCGGGGAAGACCGGTCTGCCGGCGCAAGGGGTCGACCCGCTTCTTGGCACTCTTCGTGCCCTTGTCCGACATCTTCTCCTTGCCGATGCGCAGGACGTCGAGCATCTTGTCGGCGTCGATGTCGTACGACATCGTCACGTGATGCAGCACCGCGCCGGGCCCTCCGTCCGGCCCCACCACACGCTTCTGAGCCGCTCCCGCGATCTTCCCGACCTCGGTCGCGATGTCGTTGAGCGGCTGGTACCAGGCCTTGATCCCCATGTCGCCGAGCGCTTCGAGCACCCAGTCGTCCAGATAGGCGTAGCTGTCGGCGAAGGAGAGGCCGGAGACGAGTGACTGGGGCACGGCGAGCGAGTAGGTGATGGTGCTGCTCGGCTCCGCGAACATGGCCCCGCCCCCGGAGATGCGCCGGACCACCGTGACACCGTGCCGGTCGACGCCCGCCGGATCGACCTCGTTGCGCAGGGACTGGAAACTGCCGATGATCACCGCGGGGGAGTCCCACTCCCACACCCGGAGTGTCGGCGGCCGTCGGCCCGCGGCGACCTCGGCCGTGATGACCTCGTCGAGGGCCATGTGGAGGGCGGGGGACTGCGGGGTGTCGTGGATGAGCTGCCAGTCGTAGTCGCTCCACTCCGTGGCCTGCGCCAATGCCCGGCGTACGGCGACGGCGACACCCTCCGACGTGAGCCCCAGCATCACCGTCGACTCCGGGAGCGCCGCGTCGATCCGGGCGGCCAGGGCCGCGGTGTCGGTGGTGGCCGGGGCCCCCTCCAGCGCCGCGTCGATCGTCAGGATCGCCTCGTCCGGCTCCAGGAAGAAGTCACCCGCCACCCGTACGTCGCGCAGCGCCCCGCCCCTGACGTCCAGGTCCACCACTACCAGCTTGCCGCCGGGGACCTTGTACTCACCGTGCACAGCCGTGCCTCCCTTGTACCTGCGACTCGACGTACCTACGAATCGACTCCGACCAGGCATAACGTCACGACCGGGACGATTTAGTCCGGCCCTGTGCCGTGGGAGGCGTGTCCGGCCCCGGCGGGAGCGGGAAACATCCTGTCGGTCTCCGCGCGTACGAAGTTGTCGACGACGTTCACCCGCTGGGAAGGCGGCATTTGTTCTCCTTGGTCCCCTTGTCGGCGGATCCTTCCATGGGGAATGGGTGCGGCAACCGGGTGATCACCCGACTTCCTGCGGGCCTGCCCGGCGGGGTGGCGGCGAGGGCGTTTCCGTGCTCCGGGCCGATCGGTCAGCGGTCTCCGGGCCGATCGGTCCGTGGTCTCCGGGTCGATCGGTCAGTGGTATGTACCAAGGTCTTGACACCCGCTTAGTTCACTTCTTAAATCATCCAGTGAACTAAGCGGCCCCACCGTCCCACTCCGTACGCGGTTTCATGCTCAACACCACCCCCACCTCGGTCGGCGCGGCTCCCGTATGTCCCCCCGCGCTGCGCCTGTCATGTATATGCCTGTCATATGCATGACAGGTTCCCCTTCCTCCCCCTCACACACCGGAAGGGAGAGTCATGGACTCCCCACGCCGTACGCGGCGCCTGCTGCACTCCGTACTCTCGGTTCTCACCCTCGCCCTGGTCACGACGGCTCTCGCGGGCGGCGGCGGTCCCGCCTCCGCGTCCACCGCCCCGATGTCCGAAACGGCGGCCGCGGCCGCCGTCACGACGTTCTCCGACGAGTTCGACGGCTCCGCCGGCTCGGCCGTGAACGGCAGCAAGTGGCAGATCGAGACCGGCGACAACGTCAACAACCATGAGCGGCAGTACTACACCGCCGGAAACAGCAACGCCGCACTGGACGGCCAGGGGCATCTGGTCATCACCGCGCGCAAGGAGAATCCGAACAACTACCAGTGCTGGTACGGCACCTGCCAGTACACCTCGGCCCGGCTGAACACCTCCGGGAAGTTCACCCAGACCTACGGTCACGTCGAGGCGCGGATGAAGATCCCGCGCGGCCAGGGCATGTGGCCCGCCTTCTGGATGCTGGGCGACGACATCGGACAGGTCGGCTGGCCCAACTCCGGCGAGATCGACATCATGGAGAACGTCGGCTTCGAACCCTCCACCGTCCACGGCACCCTGCACGGTCCCGGCTACTCCGGCTCCGCCGGCATCGGCGCCGGATACACCCTCCCGAACGGGCAGGCCTTCGCCGACGCCTTCCACACCTTCGCCATCGACTGGGCCCCCAATTCGGTGACCTGGTCCGTGGACGGCAACGTCTATCAGCACCGCACGCCCGCCGATACCGGTTCCAACACCTGGGCCTTCAACAAGCCCTTCTTCCTCATCCTCAACCTCGCGGTCGGCGGCTACTGGCCGGGCGACCCCGACGGCAACACCACCTTCCCCCAGCAGCTCGTCGTCGACCACGTCCGCGTCACCACCAGTGACAGTCAGCCGGCAACGGGCGGACCCATCACCGGCCTGGCCGGCAAGTGCGTGGACGTCGCCGCGGCGAACACCGCCAACGGCACCCCGGTCCAGCTCTACGACTGCAACGGCAGCAACGCCCAGCGGTGGAGCGTGAACGCGGACGGCACGATCCGTGCGCTCGGCAAGTGCCTCGACGTGGCATCGGGCGGAACCGCCGACGGCACCGTCGTGCAGTTGTGGGACTGCAACGGATCGGCGGCCCAGCGCTGGGTCGTGAGCGGGGCGCGTGACATCGTCAACCCGCAGGCGAACAAGTGCCTGGACGTCACCGGCAACAATGCGGCCAACGGTACGCGGCTGCAGATCTGGACCTGTGGCGGTACCGCCAACCAGAAGTGGACGGTGAGCAGTTGATGGGGAGTCACGGTGCAGGAAGACGTGCGCCCGTCGTCCGGAGCCTGCTCGGTGCCGGGGCGGCCGCGGTGCTGCTGGCCGGTCTGACCGGTTCGCCCGCCCTGGGCGCCGCAGCGGCGACCGGGCAGATCACCGGCCTGGCCGGCAAGTGCGTGGACGTCGCCGCCGCGAGCAGTGCCAACGGCACCCCGGTCCAGCTCTACGACTGCAACGGCACCAACGCCCAGCAGTGGGACGTCGGTTCGGACGGGAGCATCAAGGCGCTGGGCAAGTGTCTGGACGTGACCTCGGCCGGTACGGCGAACGGCACCCTGGTCCAGCTGTGGGACTGCAACGGCTCCGCTGCCCAGCGCTGGACCGTCACCGCGGCCCACGACATCGTCAATCCGCAGGCGGACAAGTGCCTGGACGCGACCGGCAACAGTTCGGCCAACGGCACCCGGCTGCAGATCTGGACGTGCACGGGCGCCGCCAACCAGAAGTGGACCGCGCCCACCGGCGGAGGAGACCCGACGACGCCGCCCGCCGGGGCGATGGCCGTCGCCCCGTACCTCTACAACGGCTGGGGCAGCCCGCCCAGCCCGACCACCGTCATGAACGCCACCGGCGTCAAGTGGTTCACGCTCGCCTTCGTCCTCAGCAACGGGTACTGCAACCCGCAGTGGGACGGCGGCAGGCCGCTGACGGGCGGGGTCGACCAGCAGACCGTCAACACCGTCCGGGGTGCGGGCGGCGACGTCATCCCGTCCTTCGGCGGCTGGAGCGGCAACAAGCTGGAGAGCTCCTGCTCCAGCGCGGGTGAGCTGGCTGCCGCGTACCAGAAGGTCATCAACGCCTACGGGCTCAAGGCGATCGACATCGACATCGAGGCCGAGGCGTACGACAGCGCCACCGTCCAGCAGCGCACGGTCGACGCGTTGAAGACGGTCAAGGCCAACAACCCGGGGATCAAGGTCTACGTCACCTTCGGCACCGGACAGAACGGTCCCGACGACAGCCTGATCCGCAAGGCCGCCGCGTCCGGGCTGACCGTGGACAGCTGGACGATCATGCCGTTCAACTTCGGCGGGGCGGGCCAGAACATGGGCAACCTCACCGTCGGCGCGGCCGAAGGGCTGAAGAACACGGTCAAGAGCGCCTACGGCTACTCGGACGACCAGGCGTACCGGCACACCGGCATCTCCTCGATGAACGGCATCACGGACAACAGTGAGACCGTCACGGTCGCGGACTTCCGCACCATCCTCGGCTACGCGCAGCAGCGGCACCTGGCCCGGCTGACCTTCTGGTCGGTCAACCGGGACCGCCCGTGCACCGGCGGCGGCGCCGACACCTGCTCGGGCGTCTCGCAGCAGCCGTGGGACTTCACGAAGGTGTTCGCCCAGTACTCAGGCTGACCGGCGAACCGCGAACCGCGAACCGCGAACCGCGAACCGCGAACCGCGAACCGCGAACCGCGAACCGCGAACCGCGAACGAGAACCGCGATCCGCGGACGGGGCCCTGGGCGCTTGTGCGCCGAGGGCCCCATTCGTCGTGAATCGCCGTTCCCGCCGCCCCCTGGGCGTTTGATCCGCTGTCCCGTGCCGCTGTGTGCCTCGTGTGTACGGCCGTTATCCGATCGTCAGTAAAAACCGTCCGGTATGTGGTCACCCCCCTTGCCTTGCGGACTGTATGCGAAATACGGTCTGCGATATTCCCTGATCACCCCTTGGCGGGAGGTAGGCCCTCGTGCGCCGAAAAGCGGTTGCCCTGGTGGCGGTTGCATTGGTGTCCTTCACTTCGGGCTGCGCGTCGCTGCAGTCCTCGGCGACCGAGGTCGGCGGTGTACGCAAAACCGACGACCGGTCCGTACGCGACGGCGGGACACTCACCGTCGCCCTCAACTCGGACCCGGACAAACTCGACCCGACGCTCGCCCAGACCCTCGTCGGCCGCACGGTCTTCGCGGGCATGTGCGAGAAGCTCTACGACATCGACGAGGACGGGGTCG
Source organism: Streptomyces sp. NBC_00236 (assembly GCF_036195045.1). Classification (NCBI taxonomy): domain Bacteria; kingdom Bacillati; phylum Actinomycetota; class Actinomycetes; order Kitasatosporales; family Streptomycetaceae; genus Streptomyces; species Streptomyces sp. NBC_00236. Next base: position 7,191,796 of record NZ_CP108100.1, read on the forward strand.
TCGTGCCGCAGCTCGCTGCCGCACTGCCCACCACCTCGGCCGACGGCCGCACCGTCACCCTGAAGGTGCGCCCCGGCCTGAAGTTCAGCGACGGCACCCGGCTCGACGCCGCGGCCGTCGTCACCTCGCTGCTGCGCCACCGTGACCTCCCCGGATCCGCCCGCGGCACGGAGCTCGCCCCGGTCACCTCCATCGAGGCCACCGGCCCCGACACGGTACGGATGAGGCTCAAGCAGCCCTACGTACCGCTCACCGGCGTCCTCGCCGACCGGGCCGGGATGGTGATGTCACCGGCCGCGCTCAAGAAGTACGGGAAGAACTTCACGAACCACCCCTCCTGCGTCGGCCCCTTCCGCTTCGTCGAGCGCGTCGGCGGCGACCGGATCGTGCTGAAGAAGGACCCGAACTACTACGACGCGGACAAGGTCCACCTCGACGGCGTCGTCTACAAGCCCATCCCCGACGGCAACGTCCGGCTCGCCAACCTGCGCTCCGGCGACCTCCAGGTCGGCGACCAGATGGGCCCCGTCGACGTACAGAGCGCCCTCACCGAGCCGAAGCTCCAGCTCTTCAACTCGCCCTCGCTCGGCTACCAGGGCATCGGCCTCAACGTCGGCAACGTGAAGGGCCTCGGGCAGCAGCCCGGCAAGCTCGACACCCCGATCGCCCGGGACGTCCGGGTCCGGGAGGCATTCGAGCTCGCGATCGACCGCGACACCCTCAACGAGGTCGTCTTCCAGGGCATGTACGAACCGGCCTGCGGCCCCATCTCACCGCAGTCCGCCATCGCCCCCGGCGTCAAGCCCGAGGACTGCCCGAAGCGCGACATCGCCAAGGCGAAGAAGCTGCTGAAGGAGGCGGGCGTGAAGACCCCGCTGAAGATCGAGCTGAAGACCTCCACCACCCCCGAACAGGGGCGGGTCGGACAGGTCCTCCAGGCCATGGTCAAGGAGGCCGGCTTCGACCTGTCGCTGCGGCCCACCGAGTACGCCACCATGCTCTCGGAGACCGACGCCGGACACTACGACGTCTTCACCAGCGGCTGGTCCGGCCGGCTCGACCCGGACGGCAACGTCTCCAACTTCCTCAAGACCGCCGGCGCCATGAACGCCTACGGCCTCGGCGACCCCGCGATCGACCGGCTCATCGCGGAGGGCCGCACCGTCGCCGACCCGGCGCGGCGCACCGAGATCTACGACGAGCTCACCCGGCGCGTGCAGGACGCCCACACGCTGATCTACCTCTACCGGCAGAAGAACTACGTCGTCGCCACCAAGGACGTCGCGGGCATCCGCGTCTACGGCGACGGACTGGTCCGGGTTACGAATGCGGGGTACACCCGATGACGAAATACCTGCTGACGCGGCTGCGCCAGTCCCTCATCACCCTCTTCCTGGTCTCCGTCGTGGTGTTCGCCGGCATCCGGGCACTGCCCGGCGACCCGGCGCTCGCCCTGGCCGGTGAGGAGCGCAGCCCCGAGGCGCTCGCCGCGATCCGTGAGGCGTACGGCCTCAACGACAACATCGTCGTGCAGTACGCCCGCTTCATCGGCCACGCCCTCACCGGCGACCTCGGCAACTCCTCCCGCACCGGGCTCCCGGTCGCCGACGCCATCGGGCAGGCCCTCCCCGTCACGCTGGAGCTGGCCGCGCTGTCCCTGCTGCTCGCCGTGGTCCTCGGCATCGGTGCCGGAGTCGTCGCCGCCGTGCGGCGCGGGAAGCCCGAGGAGTGGATCGCCAACGTGATCGCGCTGATCGGGCTCTCCATCCCGACGTTCTGGCTCGGCATCGTGCTCGTCCTCGGCTTCGCCATCGCCGTCCCGGTGTTCGCCGCCTCCGGATACGTCCCCTTCGGTACGGACCCGGTCGACAACCTGCGCCGCATGGTGCTGCCCGCGATCGTGCTCGGCTCCGGGCTCGCCGCCGTCGTGATGCGCCAGACGCGGGCGGCGATGCTCGACTCGCTCTCCGCCGACTACGTGCGCACCGCCCGCGCCAAGGGCCTGTCGAAACGGTCCGTCGTCGGCGGGCACGCCCTGCGCAACTCGCTCGTCACCGTCGTCACCGTGCTCGGACTCCAGCTCGGACACCTGATCTCCGGCGCCGTCGTCACCGAGCAGATCTTCGTCCTGCCCGGCTTCGGCAAGCTCACCATCGACGCCGTTTTCACCCGTGACTACGCGACGCTACAGGCAGTGGTGCTCTGCACCTCCGCCGCGTACATCCTCATCAATCTGCTGGTCGACGTGGTCTATTCGGTCATCGACCCGCGCATCCGGCTCGGAGGTGCCCGGTGACCACAGCGACCCCAGCGCTCCCCACCGTCCCGCAGACCGCGAAGAAGAAGGGGACCGGTAACGGACGGCTCCGCGCCCTGCGCCGGAACCGGCTCGCCATGACCGGTGGCATCATCGCCGCGGTCTTCATCCTGGTCGCCCTCCTCGCCCCGCTGATCGCCCCGTACGACCCCTCGCAGCCGGACTTCGGGAACGTCCTCGCCGAACCGGGCGCGGCCCACTGGCTCGGTACCGACGATCTTGGGCGCGACCAGCTGTCCCGCATCGTGTACGGCGCGCGCGCCTCCATGCAGGTCGGCCTCGTCGCCGTCGTGCTGGCGTTCGTGATCGGCGTACCGCTGGGGCTGATCGGCGGCTACTACGGGAAGTTCGCCGACGGCGCGATCTCCCGGCTCACCGACACCATGCTGGCCTTCCCCTTCCTGGTGCTCGCCGTCGGCCTCGCCGCGATCCTCGGCCCGTCGCTGACCAACGCGACCATCGCCATCGGCATCTCGCAGATCCCCGCCGTCATCCGCATCACCCGGGCCGAGACGCTGCGGCTCAAGCACGTCGACTACGTCGGCGCGGCCATAGCCAACGGCGGCGCCGACGGAACCGTGCTCTTCCGGCACATCCTGCCCAACGCCACCTCCGCGCTGATCGTCCAGGCGACCGTCGGCATCCCCGCCGCCATCATCGGCGAGGCCCTGCTCAGCTTCCTGGGTCTCGGCGTCCAGCCCCCGGACCCGTCCCTCGGCGTGATGCTCTCCGGCGCCCAGTCCTTCCTGGCCCCGGCGCCCTGGCTCGCCGTCTTCCCCGGCCTGGCGATCGTCGCGGCGACCCTGGCCTTCAACCTGCTCGGCGACGGACTGCGCGACGTCCTCGACCCCCGTGGAGGGACCCGATGACCGAGACCGTTCTCGAATCCGTACGGGGACGGGTGGGTGAGCCCGTCCTGAGCGTCCGCGACCTGTCGGTCTCCTTCCGCTCCGACACCCGCACCGTGCACGCCGTCGACGGCGTCTCCTACGATCTGCACCCCGGCGAGGTCCTCGCCGTCGTGGGGGAGTCCGGGTGCGGCAAGTCCGTCACCTCCATGGCCGTGATGGGACTGCTCCCGCCCACGGCACGCATCGGCGGCTCCATCCGCGTCGGCGGCAGGGAACTCGTCGGCGCGCCGGAGAAGGAGCTCCAGAAGATCCGCGGCAAGGACATCGCGATGATCTTCCAGGAGCCGATGACCTCGCTGAACCCGGTTCTCACCATCGGCCGGCAGATCGGCGAGGTGCTTCGCAGGCACCAGGGGCTGAGCCGGAAGGAGGCCAGGGAGCGGTCCGTGGACCTGCTCGACCTGGTCGGCATCCCCGCCCCGCGCAGCCGCATCGACGAGTACCCGCACCAGCTCTCCGGTGGCATGCGCCAGCGCGTGATGATCGCGATCGCGGTCGCCTGCGACCCCTCGGTCCTCATCGCCGACGAACCGACCACCGCGCTCGACGTCACCGTGCAGGCGGGCATCCTCGAAGTCCTCCAGTCGCTGCGCGAACGGCTCGGCACCGCGATCGTCCTGGTCACGCACGACCTCGGCGTCGTCGCCGACGCGGCCGACCGGGTTCTCGTGATGTACGCCGGGCGCTCCGTCGAAGAGGCCCCCGTACACGAACTGTTCGCCACCGCCCGGCACCCGTACACCCGCGGGCTGCTCGGAGCCGTCCTGCGCCCGGGCGGCGAGGGCAAGCGCCGGCTGCCCGAGATCCCCGGCCTGGTGCCGAGCCTCGACAGCCAGCCCGACGCCTGCACCTTCGCACCCCGGTGCAGCCGCGCCGACGACAACTGCACGGGTGGCCGCCCCGGCTTCAGGTCCGTCGACCCGAGTACGGGGACGGACGCAGCCCACCGGGCGGCGTGCTGGCACCCGTACGGCGCCGACGAGGCGTCCGACACCCTCACGGCCACCCCCGCCGCCGAGCCCGCGCGACCCGACCAGGAGGCCGGAAAGTGACCGCAGCACAGACCGTCCCCGCCCCGCGCGAAAGCGCCGAGGGCGCCGCGGACCAGCAGCACCCCGTGCTGCGGATCGACTCGATGGAACGGCACTTCGCGGCTTCCGGCGGCGGCACCGTCCGCGCCGTCGACGGCGTCTCGATCACCGTCGGCCGCGGCGAGGTCGTGGGCCTCGTCGGGGAGTCCGGCAGCGGCAAGTCGACCGTCGGCCGCTGCGCCGTACGCCTCGACGAACCCACCGGCGGCACCGTCCACATCAACGGCACCGACATCACCCATCTGTCCCGCCGCGCCGTGCGCCCGCTGCGCAAGGACTTCCACCTGGTCTTCCAGGACCCCTCGTCCTCGCTCGACCCGCGCATGACCATCGGCCAGATCATCGCCGAACCCATCAGGCTCCACCGCCGGGCCCGCGGCTCCGCCGTCCGCGAGCGGGTCGAGGAACTGCTCGCCCAGGTCGGGCTGCGCCCCGAGCACGCCGACCGGCACCCGCACGAGCTCTCCGGCGGCCAGCGCCAGCGCATCTCCATCGCCCGCGCGCTCTCCTGCGACCCGGATCTCGTCGTCGCGGACGAACCGACCTCCGCCCTCGACGTCTCCGTGCAGGCCTCCGTCCTCAACCTGCTCGCCGACCTCCAGCGCGACCGCGGTTTCGGCTGCCTGTTCATCACCCACGACCTGGCCGCGGTCGAGTTCCTCGCCGACCGCATCGCCGTGATGTACCTCGGCCAGATCGTCGAACAGGCCCCCACCGCCGAACTGTTCGCCGACCCCAAGCACCCCTACACCCAGGCGCTGCTCTCCGCGGCGCCCGTGCCCGACCCGGTGCTCCAGCGCTCCCGCGAGCGCATCGTGCTCCACGGCGAACTGCCCAGTCCGCTGGACCCGCCGCCCGGCTGCCGCTTCCACACCCGCTGCCCGCTCGCCACCGACCGGTGCCGCACCGAGATCCCCGCCCTGCGGGAACTGCCCGGCGGCCGGCAGGTCTCCTGCCACCTCGTCGACGACGACGGCGCCGCCCCGGACGCGGCCGCCTGACCCGCGTACGGGAGGCGGGCCCTCGTTCCCGGAGCCGGCCTCCCGTACGTACGATCCGCAACAAACCACAGAACGTCGCAGCAAGGAGCCGCATCCGTGTTCACCACCCGGCCCACCCTCCAGGGCACCTTCGGCATGGTGTCCTCCACCCACTGGCTCGCCTCGCAGTCCGCGATGGCCGTCCTGGAGGACGGCGGCAACGCCTACGACGCCGCCGTCGCCGCCGGATTCGTCCTGCACGTCGTCGAACCGCACCTCAACGGCCCGGCCGGCGAGGTGCCGATGATCCTGGCGCCCCGCGACGGGGACGTCCGGGTCCTGTGCGGCCAGGGCCCCGCCCCGGCCGGTGCCACGGTCGCCCACTACCGCTCGCTCGGCCTCGACCTGGTCCCCGGCACGGGGCCGCTCGCCTCCGCCGTGCCGGGTGCCTTCGACGCCTGGATGCTGCTGCTGCGCGACCACGGCACCAAGACCGTCGCCGAGGTGCTGCGGTACGCCATCGGATACGCCGAGGACGGGCACGCACCCGTCGAGCGCGTCGGCCAGACCGTCGAGACCGTCCGCGAGCTCTTCGAGACCGAGTGGCAGTCCTCCGCCGACGTCTACCTCCCCGGCGGCACGTCCCCGAAGCCGGGCGAGTTGTTCCGCAACCCCGCCCTCGCCGCCACCTGGCGCCGCCTGATCACCGAGGCCGAGGAGACCGGCGGCGAGGACCGCACCGCGCAGATCGAGGCCGCCCGCGCGATCTGGCGCGAAGGCTTCATCGCCGAGGCCCTGGTCCGCCAGGCCGCCGTCCCCACCATGGACACCAGCGGCACCCGCCACACCGGCACCCTCACCGCCGCCGACCTGGCCGGCTGGTCCGCGTCGTACGAGGCCCCCGCCACGTACGACTGGAACGGCTGGACGCTGGCCAAGGCCGGCGGCTGGAGCCAGGGCCCCGCCTTCCTGCAGCAGCTCGCGCTGCTGCCCGCCGAACTGCCGGCCTACGGCTCCGCCGACTACGTCCACCTCCTCATCGAGGGCTGCAAGCTCGCCATGGCGGACCGGGAGGCCTGGTACGGCGACGCCGCCGAGGTTCCGCTCGGCACGCTGCTCTCCGAGCCGTACAACGCCGCCCGCCGTGCGCTGGTCACCGACGAGGCCTCGCACGAGCTGCGCCCGGGCAGCCCCGACGGCCGCACGCCCGTGCTCAGCGAGCACGCCCACGCCGTCGCCGCCGGCGAGTCCGGCTTCGACGCCATGGGCATACCGGCCGCCGGTGTCGGCGAGCCGACGGTGGCGAAGGACGGAGCCGCCGTCGCCGCGGGCGAGCCGACCGTCGCCAAGGACGGCGCGACCCGCGGCGACACCTGTCACGTCGACGTCGTCGACCGCTGGGGCAACATGGTCTCCGCGACCCCCAGCGGCGGCTGGCTCCAGTCCAACCCGGTCGTGCCCGAACTCGGCTTCCCGCTCGGCACCCGCCTCCAGATGGCCTGGCTGGACGAGGGCCTGCCGAACTCCCTCACCCCCGGCCGGCGTCCCCGCACCACCCTCACCCCGTCCCTCGCCCTGCGCGACGGCGTCCCGGTAATGGCCTTCGGCACCCCGGGCGGCGACCAGCAGGACCAGTGGCAGCTGCACTTCTTCCTCGCCGTCGCCCTGCGCGCCGAGGTCCGCGGCGGCCTCGACCTCCAGGGCGCCGTCGACGCCCCGAACTGGCACAACGACAGCTTCCCCGGCTCCTTCTTCCCGCGCGGGATGCGCCCGGGCAGCGTCACCGTCGAGGAGGGCATGGACCCGGACGTCGTCGCGGAACTGCGCCGGCGCGGCCATGACGTCACGGTCGGCGACCCGTGGTCCGAGGGCCGGATGTGCGCGGTCGCCCGCGACCCGGAGACCGGGGTGCTGTCGGCGGCGGCGAACCCGCGTGGCATGCAGGGGTACGCCGTCGGGCGCTGAGGGGCCGACGGCCCGGTCGTGACGCGGGGCGACCGGACCGGACGCCGGCCGGCCACCTCCCCGTCATGACCAGGTCGTCGGCGTCCGCACAGCCCGTGCTTAGCTGGGGGCATGATCGATGACTTCCTTGCCGTGGACCTGACCGAGGTCGAGGCGGCGGTCCGCGCAGCGGCCGCCGCCGAGATCATGCCGCGCTACCGGCAGCTCGCCGCACACGAGATCATCGAGAAGAACGGCCCGCACGACCTCGTCACCACCGCGGACCGGCTCGCCGAGGAACACCTCACCGCCTCCCTGAGCCGGCTCCTGCCCGGTTCCGTCGTCGTCGGCGAGGAGGCGGTCCACGCCGACCCGAAGGTGTACGAGGCGCTGAGCGGCGAGGCCCCCGTGTGGATCGTCGACCCGGTCGACGGCACCCGCCAGTTCGTCCGCGGCGAAACGGGGTTCTGCACCCTGGTCGCCCTGGCCCACCGCGGCGAGCTGCTGGCTTCCTGGACCTACGCGGCCGCCCTGGACGAGATGGCCGTCGCGGTCAGCGGCCGGGGCGCCACGCTCAACGGCGCGCCGATACGTTCCGGGTCGCCCGCGCCCGACGCCGTACTGCACGTGGCGATGTCGCACCCCGACTACACCACCGACGCGCAGAAGCAGGCCCTGCTCGGCCTGCGCACCGAAGGCATCGACGCACGGCCCTGCGGCTCGGCCGGCCTCGAATACCTGGCCGTCGCCCGCGGCGAGCTGGACGCGCTCGCCTTCAACTGGGAGTACGCCTGGGACCACGCGGCGGGACTCCTCCTGGTCACCGAGGCGGGCGGCGCCCAGGCCACGCTGTCCGGTGCGCCGTTCCGTATCGCCGGCGGCAACGACCTGCCCTTCACGGCAGCCCGGGACCGTGCGACGGCCGACCGCATCCTGGCCGCCTTGCGCACCGAGGCCTGAGCAAGCGGTCCGGGGCGCGGTGATCGTGCGCGCTGCGCCCGGGCCCTTCGGCGTTCCGGGCCCTTCAGCGCGACCGAGGTCCTCGACTCCCGTCGGCGACACCCTTCCGCAGGACCTCGCGCACGTCCCTCACGACTGTCGCGGCCGTCTCCACGGCCGAGGGGTCCAGCCCCGACAGCGCCTCGCCCACCCGTGCCGCGAAGTCCGCGGGCGTGTCCGGCAGGGCAGCGGCGGCGGCCAGCGCGCCCTTCTCGTTCAGGCACCAGGTGCGGTGGTGGGCGTGCAGCGACTGGGCGAGGATGCCGAACGCCCGGGACAGACAGAGCGCTACATGGAGCCGGTCACCGCCCGGTGCCGACTTACGGGCCGACCCGACCGAGAACTCCGCCTCCCAGGCCGCCTCGGCAAGCGCCTCGCGCAGGGGCTCCGGGTAGTCAGACGTCTGCTGCTGAAGTGCCGTCAACTCGCCATGAGGGTCGGCGAGTACGCGCCCGAGCGCAACCTCGCCCGCGTAGGCGGGGGACCAGAAGCCCAGCGGATGCCCGGGCTGGACGCCCACCTCGAACCGTCCCTGCCGACAGTCGGACCAGACCGCCTCGACCCGGTCCAGATCGCGCAGGATCCAGTCGACCGGAACACCGTCCACCCGCAGCCACGCCCCGCCGTTCACCCACGGCCCCCAGCCGCCCGGCCCGGCCACCTCGACCGGGGAGCCCTGGAACGCGGACGCCAGCGCGGTCAGCGCGGCGAGGTCCGGTGCGCCGCGGTAGTAGAGGCCCAGATCCCAGTCCGAGTCGGGCCGGTGGGTGCCGCGGGCCCGGCTGCCTCCGAGCACGACGGCGCGGACACCCGGTACCGCGGTCAGCCGTTCCGCCATCTCGTCGATGCTCCGTCGCAGAGCGGATCCCTCCGCCTCCGGGGAGAGGGCGGGAGACGGGTTCGGGTGCGCCGGACGGGCGTGGTTCGGAGTATTCATGGGACGGGCACCGTACCCGCTCCCGAAGTGTCGGTGCCTGCGAATATCCTGGGCTCTCAGACCGTCGGCTGACAAAGGAGTCCGAAGGTGCCATCGATGCTCGATGCCGTCGTGGTGGGGGCGGGCCCCAACGGACTGACCGCCGCAGTCGAACTGGCCCGCCGTGGCTTCGCCGTGGAAGTCTTCGAGGCCGGGGAGACCGTCGGCGGCGGAGCCCGCACCGAAGAACTCACGCTGCCCGGTTTCCGGCACGACCCCTGCTCGGCGGTCCACCCGCTGGGCATCGGCTCACCCGCCTTCGGCGCGATGCCCCTGGCGAAGCACGGCCTGGAGTGGCTGCAACCGCCGCTGGCTCTCGCCCACCCGTTCCCGGACGGTTCCGCAGCCGTGCTGGCCACGTCGGTGGGGGAGACGGCCATGTCGCTCGGACCGCAGGACGCGGGGGCGTACCGCAGACTCCTCGCGCCCTTCCGCGGTCACTGGGACACACTCGCCCAGGACTTCCTGCGCACCCCGTGGGACGGGCTCCCCCGGGACCCGTACCGCTGGGCGCGCTTCGGACTCGACGCGATCCAGCCCGCCACGCTCCTGTCCCGCCGCTTCCGGGGCGAGAAGGCCCGGGGCCTCCTCGCCGGACTCGCCGCCCACGCCATAGCCCCCACCAGCGGTCCCGCCACCGGTGGCATCGCCCTGCTCTTCGCCCTGGCCGCGCACGAGAAGGGCTGGCCGGTGCCGCGCGGCGGCTCGCAGGCCATCTCCGACGCACTGGCCTCGTACCTGCGGGAGCAGGGCGGCATCATCCGTACGGGCACGGAGGTCAAGCGGCTGGACGAGCTGCCGCCCGCCCGCGCCTACGTCTTCGACACCTCACCGACCGCGCTGGCCCGGATCGCCGGACTGGGCAACGCCTACCGGGGCTACCGCTACGGCGCCTCCTGCTTCAAGATCGACTACGCGCTGTCGGGCCCCGTCCCCTGGACCGCCGAGGAGGCCCGCCGGGCCGGCACGGTCCACATCGGCCCCACGGCCGGCGAGATCGACACCGCGCTGCGCGCCGCGGTGACCGGCCGGGACCCGAGCGTGCCCTTCCTCATCACCGCGCAGCCCAGCCTCACCGACCCGTCCCGCGCCCCCGAGGGCAAGCAGGTCTTCTGGGTGTACGGACACGTCCCGGCGGGCTGGGAGGGCGACGCCACCGACGTCATCGAACGCCAACTGGAGCGGTTCGCCCCCGGCTTCCGCGACATCGTCCTCGCCCGCGCGGTGACGGGCCCGCCCCAACTCGCGGTGCGCAACGCGAACTACGTCGACGGGGACATCGCCTGCGGTGCCTTCGCCGGGCTGCAGACAGTGATCCGTCCCCGGCTCGCCAGGGTTCCGTACGCGACCGCGCACCCGTCCGTCTACATCTGCTCGTCGGCGACCCCGCCCGGCCCCGGCGTGCACGGCATGTCCGGTCACCACGCGGCGAAGGCGGTGTGGCGGCGGTTGCGCCGATCGGGGCCGTCCGGCGGCCGTTGACCTCCGCCGCGGGCGGTCGGCCGCCACGGACCCGCGTACCACGGCATGATGGCCGGATGCGCACACCTTCCGCCGTCACCGTCACCCTCGTACGGGGCGACATCACCCGGCAGTCCGTCGACGCCGTCGTCAACGCCGCGAACTCCTCCCTGCTCGGCGGCGGCGGGGTGGACGGTGTGATCCACCGCCGGGGCGGCCCCGAAATCCTGGCCGCCTGCCGGGAGTTGCGCGCCTCGAAGTACGGCAAGGGGCTGCGCACGGGCCGGGCTGTCGCCACCACCGCCGGGAAACTGGACGCCCGCTGGATCGTGCACACGGTCGGCCCGGTCTGGAGCAGCGCCGAGGACCGTTCTGCCCTGCTGGAGTCGTGCTACCGCGAAGCGCTGCGCGTCGCCGCGGAGTTGGGGGCACGCACCATCGCCTTCCCCGCGATCTCCACGGGCATCTACGGCTGGCCGATGGACGACGGCGCCCGCATCGCCGTCCGCACCGTACTGGCGGAGGCCGCGGCGCCCGTCGAGGAGGTGCGGTTCGTGCTCTTCGACGCGCACGCGTACGTGGAGTTCGAGGAGGCGCTGGCGGCCGCACGGGGCTGACAGCGGGTGGGCGAACCTCCGCAATGCCCGCCCGGCCGTGCTCGGGCCGCCCGGCCGTGCTCAAGCCGCCCGGCCGTGCTCAAGCCGCCCTGGCGGGCCCGATACCGTCGACGTCGAAGGTCACTTGGTCCTCGTAGCACCACCACCACGTCTCGCCCGGCTCGTAGGAGCGGATCAAGGGGTGGCCGGTGGCCTCCCGGTGCGCGGTGGCGTGCTTGTTGCGGGAGGAGTCGCAGCAGCCGACGTGCCCGCAGCTCTGGCACTCGCGCAGATGCACCCAGGCGTCACCCTGAGCGACGCACTGCGGGCAGGAGTCGGGGCTGTCCGGGGTGACACGTCTGACCTGGTCCAGATGCGAACAGATCGGCGCGGGCGTGTCCGTCATGAAGGACCCTCCCTCGTGTTCCCCGCTACGGGGCCGGGCAATCAGGTCCGCGCGGGTCGGCGGGCATCAGGCCCGCCCATGGATGTCGAGATCCCTTCAAGGCTCTCACCGGGACGTCGGCTGTCAACTTCAGGGCCTCCGGCTTGGCAGCCGGTGAAGTCCTGGCAGCTGAAGGCTGATGTCGGATTCTCGCCAGCCCTCGCCCTGCCGGTGGCCCATGCTTGAACCATGCACACCGACACCGAGCGCTGCGTGAGGGCCGTCCAGTCCAAGGACGCCCGGTTCGACGGCTGGTTCTTCACCGCGGTCCTGACCACCCGGATCTACTGCCGCCCGAGCTGCCCCGTCGTGCCGCCGAAGGTCGAGAACATGAGCTTCTACCCGAGCGCCGCCGCCTGCCAGCAGGCCGGATTCCGGGCCTGCAAGCGGTGCCGGCCCGACACGAGCCCCGGATCGCCCGAGTGGAACGCCCGCGCCGACTCCGTGGCCCGCGCCATGCGCCTCATCCGGGACGGGGTCGTCGACCGGGAAGGCGTCCCCGGTCTGGCCACCCGGCTCGGGTACTCGGCCCGGCAGATCGAACGGCAACTGCTCGCGGAGCTGGGCGCCGGACCCCTCGCGCTGGCCCGGGCACAGCGGGCGCAGACCGCGCGGGTGCTCATCGAGACGACCGGGCTGCCCATGGCCGAGGTGGCCTTCGCGGCCGGGTTCGCCTCGATCCGCACCTTCAACGACACCGTCCGCGAGGTCTTCGCCCTCGCCCCGGGGGAGCTGCGCAGCCGCGCCTCCCGGTCGGTGCGGCAGCCGGCCACGCCCGGGACGATAGCGCTGCGGCTGCCGTACCGCGCCCCGCTGAACCCCAGCAACCTCTTCGGGCACCTCGCCGCGACGGCCGTCCCCGGAGTCGAGGAGTGGCGCGACGGGGCCTACCGCCGCACGCTCGACCTGCCGCACGGGCACGGCATCGTCGCCCTTACCCCGCACCCCGACCACATCGCCTGCCGGCTCGCGCTCACCGACCCGCGCGATCTCACCCTGGCCATCAGCCGGTGCCGCTGGCTGCTGGACCTGGACGCCGACCCCGTGGCCGTCGACGAGCAGCTGCAGGCCGATCCCCTGCTGGCCCCGCTGGTGGACAAGGCGCCGGGCCGCCGGGTGCCGAGGACCGTCGACGGTGCGGAGTTCGCCGTCCGGGCCGTGCTGGGCCAGCAGGTGTCCACCGCCGCCGCCCGTACGCACGCGGCCCGGCTGGTCACGGCCCACGGCACTCCCGTCGACGATCCGGAGGGCGGCCTCACCCACCTCTTCCCGGCGCCCCGGGCGCTGGCCGGGCTCGACCCCGAGCAGCTCGCCCTGCCCCGCAGCCGCCGCCGCACCCTGACCACGCTCGTCGGCGCCCTGGCGGACGGCTCGCTGCGGCTGGGCACCGACACCGACTGGGAGAAGGCGCGGGCCGAACTGACCGCGCTGCCCGGATTCGGCCCCTGGACCGTCGAGGTCATCGCCATGCGGGCGCTCGGCGACCCGGACGCCTTCCTGCCGACGGACCTCGGCATCCGGCGGGCCGCCGAGCAGCTCGGCCTGCCGTCGACACCGGCCGCGCTCACCGCACGCGCGGCGGGCTGGCGGCCATGGCGGGCCTATGCCGTCCAGTACCTGTGGACCGTCGACGACCACCCCATCAACCACCTTCCCGCACAAGGAAGTTCCTCGTGACCACGACACGCACCAGCACGGTGACCCGGCAGTCCCGGCCGACCCGGCAGCACACGGTGATCGACAGTCCGTACGGCCCGCTGACCCTCGTCTCCACCGACCGGGTCCTCGCCGGCCTCTACATGACCGGTCAGCGCCACCGGCCGCCCGAGGAAACCTTCGGCGAGCCCGACGCGGGCCCCTTCGACGAGGCCGTCGAGCAGCTGGACGCCTACTTCGCCGGAGAGCTGCGGGAGTTCACTCTCCCGCTGGACCTGGCCGGAACCCCGTTCCAGCGTTGCGTCTGGGCCGAACTCCAGCGGATTCCGTACGGTGAGACCCGTACGTACGGCGAACTGGCGGAGAACCTCGGCAAGCCCGGCGCCTCGCGCGCGGTGGGGCTGGCCAACGGCAAGAACCCGGTCGGCATCATCGTGCCGTGCCACCGGGTGATCGGGGCCTCGGGGAGCCTCACCGGATACGGCGGCGGGCTGGACCGCAAGCAGCGGCTGCTGGCCTTCGAGAACGGTACGGAGGACAGCTCCCCGGCACTGTTCTAGGAACCGTACGGCGAAGGGCCCCGCGCAGACGACACGCGGAGCCCTTCGTTCGTCCTTCAGGGCCGGTCAGCCGGTGAAGATCTCGATGACCGTCCAGATCGCCAGCCCCAGCATGCAGACCCCGCCGATGCGCTGGACGGTCTTCAGGGGTACGCGCTTGGCGATGAACCGTCCCGCGAGCAGGGCCAGAGCCGATACGGACATCAGCGCGGCGGCGGATCCGATCGCCGTGGACCAGGCGCCGTTGCTCGCGGCCAGGTTGGCCGTCGTGATCTGGGTGAGGTCGCCCCACTCGCTGATGAACACCGCCATGAACGCGGTGGAGTACACCGGCCAGAAGCCGGTGACCGTCTTGGGGCCGCCGTCCTCGTCGTCGTCCTCCGCGTCGGCCCGGAGCAGCATGAACGCGCCGAAGGCGAAGAGGGAGGCGGAGACGAGCTTGACGATCCAGTCGGGCAGCAGGCCGAGCAGGCCGCCCGCCCCGACGGCGATGGCGACATGGACGATGAACGCGGACGACGTGCCGAACCAGACGTAGAGCGGGCGCATGCGCGTGCCCATGGCCAGCGACGCGAACATCGTCTTGTCGGGGAGTTCCGCGAGGAAGATCAGCCCGAAAGCGGTGATGATCGCCAGGGGGTCGAGATGCATTCCGGGTGGCTTTCTGTTGGAGCCGGGCCCCGGATCCGCGAAGTGCCACTGGGGCTTTTCGGAGGACCACTCGGCCCGGCATGACGGCACCGCCCACGGGGCGTGGGCGTGTCATACCTGACCGAAGGTCTCGCCCGCCCGTCATGATCCACGAGCCCGGCCACCGGGAACCCGGAGGTTCCAGTGTGTCGACGACCGGTTTGCAGGGCTACTCCCCTTCGCAGCCGTCAACGTTACCGCACGCCGGCCTCGGCCTCCCAGGTGCGGTCCAGGAAGTCCGCGATCAGCGGCGCGATCTGCGGGAGGTGGTCCTCCAGGGCGAAGTGCCCGGTCTCGAAGAGGTGCAGTGCGGCGTCGGGGAGATCGCGCAGATAGGCGCGGGCGCCGGGCTCGGTGAAGAACATGTCGCCCGTGCCCCAGACGACGAGCGCCGGCGGGGTGTGCTTGCGCAGCCAGTCCTGCCACTGCGGGTAGAGCGCCACATTGGAGTGGTAGTCGAAGGCCAGGTCCAGCTGCGGCCGGGTGCGGCCCGGCAGGTCCAGGAAGTGCTGGTCCAGCGTCCAGCCGTCCGGCGCCACCAGCTCGGGGTCGGCCGTGCCGCCCTCGTACTGGCCACGGGTCGCGGGCAGGGTCAGCAGGGACCGCACGGTGTCGGCGGCGCCGGGGACCTCCGGGCGCAGCGCGATGAAGTCGCGGGCCTGCTGCGACAGCCCTTCCGCGTACGCGTTGCCGTTCTGCACCACCAGACCGGCGATCCACTCCGGGTGGCGGGCGGCGAGCCGGAAGCCGACGGGGGCGCCGAAGTCGAACACGTACATCACGAAGCGGGACAGTCCGAGCTCCCGCACGAAGCCCTCGGTGATGTCGGCGAGCCGGTCGAAGGTGTACGTGAACGGGCCGCCGGTGGTCGAGGACGCCGGGGCGTCGCTGTGGCCGAACCCGGGGTAGTCCGGGGCGATGAGCCGGTAGTGGGCGCCCAGCGCGTCCATCAGCCGGCGGAACTGGTGCGAGGCCGACGGGAAGCCGTGCAGCAGCAGCATGACGGGGGCGTCGTCCGTCGCACCCACGGGCAGCGACTCGCGGTAGAAGACACGGACTCCGTCGACCTCGATGTGCCGGTGACGGATGTGCGGAACAGCTTGAATCGCCATGTTCACATGCCTCCTGGTTGGCCCGATGCATTAGTTCTACGCCGGAGGGTTCTAATGCGTCAAGAGCGTGAGTTAGCGTTAGCGACATGAACGGTGATGAGCCCCTGACCGGCGAGCTGCTCGCCCTGGACCTCCTCAACACGCTGCCGCACGCGGCCCAGGGCCCCCCGGTCGATCACCTGGCCGACACGGCCGGTCTGCTGGCCTGGCTGGCGCTGGAGGGCGAACGGCTGCCCGGGGCCGCCGGGGCGCGGGAGGCGACCCCGGACGATCTGGGGGCGGTACGCGCGGTCCGGGCGGCCGCGGCCGCGGCCGTCGCGGCGGCCCGGCGCGGCGAGCGCCCGCCGGAAACGGCACTGCGCGGACTCAACGAGGCCCAGCTCGCCGCCCCCGCCGTGCGGTACGCGGAATGGAACGGCGAGAGCGTCGTGGCGCCGGCCCGCCGCTCCGGCCCGCTCGGGGTGCGGGTGGCCGCGGTCCTGGCCGAGGAGGCGGCCGAGCTGCTGGCGGGTCCGGCGCTCGCGAGCATCCGGGAGTGCGAGGCGGAGGACTGCACGATGCTGTTCGTGCCCGCCCACCCCCGCCGCCGCTGGTGCTCCGCCGCGCGCTGCGGCAACCGTGCGCGGGTGGCCCGCTACTACCGGCGCCACAAGGGGGAGGGGCCGGACGTCCCGCGGTAGGGGGACCGGAGCGGCACGAGGTCTCCCGGAGGTCAGGCCCCCGAAGCGGTGCCGGCCTCGTCCGTCAGCCGCTTGAGCAGTGCGGGCAGTGCCGTGCCGATCGGTTCGCGGATCGTCTCCTGCGCCAGGGCGTCGTACGGCGTCGGCTCGGCGTTCATCACGATCAGCCGCGCCCCGTGCTCCGCCGCCGTCCCGGCCAGTGACGCGGCGGGCTGCACCTGGAGCGTCGTACCGACCGCGATGAACACCTCGCAGCCCTTCGCGACCGCCATCGCGTTGCCCAGCACCACCGGGTCGAGCCGTTCACCGAACATGACCGTGGCGGCCTTGAGAATCCCGCCGCACGTGCCGCACGGCGGATCGGGCTCCCCCGCCTCCACCCGGGCCAGGGCATCGGCCATCGTCGAGCGGGCGTGACAGCGGGTGCACACCACCTGGCGTGCGGTGCCGTGCAGTTCGAAGACCTTGCGCGCGGAGAGACCGGCCGCCTGGTGCAGACCGTCGACGTTCTGAGTGATGACACGTACGGCCACGCCCGACCGTTCCAGCTCGGCCACCGCGCGGTGGGCCGCGTTCGGCTCGGCGTTCCACGCCGCGGTGGTGCGGCGCATCTGCCAGGAACGGCGGCGGATCTCCGGATCGGCCATGTACAGGTCGTACCGGACGAGCTTCTCGGCTTCCGGGTCCTTGCGCCAGAGGCCGTTCGGCCCGCGGTAGTCGGGGATGCCGGAGTCCGTGGAGATGCCGGCGCCGCTGAGGATCGCCACGAGTGTCATGCGGGGAGCGTACGCAGCGTACGCCGCACCGCGCGAGGCGATATCGCGTACTGCTGACGTCCCCCGCCATGGCGAAGGTATCGGTCAGTCTGGACGCGGAACTCGTGGTCGAAGTGATGGTGCTCGCGGGCGTCGGCAGCCCTCAGGACGCCGTCGAACTCGTCGTACGCGACTACATCGCGCGGGGCCACCGCACGGAGGCACGGACGGCGGCGCGCGAGGAGACCGTGCGCGAGGACGGGATCAAGCCGCCGGAGCAGCAGGGCTGACCGGCGGATCCGGGCCGGCTCGTCAGCCGACGGGGCTGCCGTCCTCCAGCTCCACCGTTCCCGCGCCGGACTCCAGCACATTCAGTGCCGCACGCACGCGCCCGCGCAGGTTGCCGAGCAGGTACTGGCCGATGTCCGCGGGCTCGACGAGCTTCCACGACAGGAGCTCCTCCTCCTGGACCCGGACCGCCTTCAGCTGCTTCTCGTCCAGCACCCCGCCGTCGTACACATAGGCCACGATCGGCGGACGCGCCGTGCCGCGCGTCCAGTCCACCGCGAGCAGCCGGCCCGGCTCCAGGTCGAGGCCGATCTCCTCGGCCGACTCGCGTCGGGCCCCCTGCCGCGGAGTCTCGCCGTCCGCCGACTCGATCGTGCCGCCGGGCAGCGCCCAGCCCTTCCGGTAGTTCGGTTCGACGAGGAGCACCCGGCCCCGCGCGTCACGGAAGAGGCAGGCCGCACCGGCCAGGACCTTCGGGAGACCGGCGATGTACGCGGCGTAGTCATTGGTGGTCACGTCGGCAGCGTAGTGGCCGGGTCCAGGGCCCGGACACCCATGGGCAGGGAGGGGGTGCTGCGGATAGGGTCGGGGCGGCGCGACTGCCTGTTCGAAAGCAAAGGGAATCAAGGTGACGGACGGAGCAGTGATGGAGACCGCACGCGTGCTCGTCGCGGCGGACAAGTTCAAGGGCTCGCTCACGGCCGTACAGGTCGCGGAGCGGGTGACGGCCGGGCTGCGGCGCGTCGCCCCCGAGGTACGGGTCGAGACCCTGCCCGTGGCGGACGGCGGCGACGGCACGGTGGCGGCCGCGGTGGCCGCCGGATTCGAGCGCCGCGAGGCGCGGGTCACCGGGCCGCTGGGCGACCCCGTGACCGCCGCGTACGCGGTGCGCGACACCACCGCCGTGGTCGAGATGGCCGAGGCCTCGGGCCTCCAGCACCTGCCGGCGGGCGTGTTCGCCCCGCTCACGGCCACCACGTACGGCTCCGGTGAGCTGCTGCTCGCCGCCCTCGAAGCGGGCGCGCGGACCATCGTGTTCGGCGTCGGCGGCAGCGCGACCACGGACGGCGGGGCGGGCATGCTGGCCGCACTCGGAGCCCGCTTCCTGGACGCGGACGGCAAGCCCGTCGGCCCCGGCGGCGGCGGCCTCGCCGATCTCGCCACGGCCGACCTGTCCGGGCTCGACCCTCGGCTCGGCGAGGTCGACCTGATCCTCGCGAGCGACGTCGACAACCCGCTCACCGGGGCCAAGGGCGCGCCCGAGGTGTACGGCCGCCAGAAGGGCGCGACCGAGGACGACGTCGCGGTGCTCGACGCGGCGCTCGCCCACTACGCCTCCGTGCTCGGGCCGGAGCAGGCGGACCTGCCCGGGGCCGGGGCGGCGGGTGGCATCGGGTACGGGGCGCTCGTCGCGCTCGGCGCGCGGTTCCGGCCCGGGATCGAGGTGATGCTCGACGTCCTCGGCTTCGCCCCCGCGCTGGAGCGGGCGACGCTGGTCATCACCGGCGAGGGCTCACTCGACGCGCAGACGCTGCACGGCAAGGCCCCGGCCGGCGTCGCCGCGGCAGCCCGCGCGGCCGGCATCGAGGTCGTCGCGGTGTGCGGACGCCTGGCGCTCGCACCGGAGGCCCTGGGCGGCGCGGGCATCCGCCGCGCGTACGCGCTCACGGAGCTGGAGCCGGACCCCGCGGTCTGCATGGCCGAGGCGGGGCCGCTCCTGGAACGGGTGGCGGAGTCCATCGCGCGGGACTTCCTGCGCTGAGACGACGAGGAGGGGCGTGGTCCGGGAGCTCAGCGACCGGACCACGCCCCTCACTCGCCCGGCGGGCTGAAACCCAGCCGCACCGCGTCCAGCGCCAGCATCAGCTCCACCAGCTCGCGCGGCCGCGACAACGACCGTGACGTGAGCTCCTCCAGCCGCCGCAACCGGTTCAGCACCGTGTTCCGGTGGCAGCACAGCCGTACCGCCGTGCGCCCGGCCGATCCTCCGCACTCCACCCACGCGTCGAGCGTCGACACCAGCAGCGCCCGGTCCGTCGGGTCGCGAGCCAGCAGCGCCCCGAACACGTCCGTGGCCAGGTAGCTCGCCAGGGCCGGCTGGCCCGCCACCAAGGCCTCGGGGACCCTGCCGTCCAGGCAGACGACCCCCTCCCCGCCCTCCCCGCACGTCAGCAGCGCCGCATCGGCCAGCCTGCGGGCCGCGCCCAGGGCGGACAGGCCGTCCACCACCGGACTGACCCCACCGGGGCCGGGGCCCGTCCCGGACAACAGCACGGCGACGGCGGCCGGGTCCGCCTCGCCCAGTTCCACCACCGCGATCTCCCGGTCCGGGCGCGACCGCCACAGCAGCCGCATCCCGTGCGCGTCGGCCGGACGGTCCCAGGCGCACCCGCGCTCCGCGACCACCGCCACCGCGTACCGGCCCCGCTCCGGCAGCCCCAGTACCGCACCGGCGAGCGCCGCGAGGTCCTGCCCGGTCTCGTCGTCCAGCAGCGCGTCGAGCAGCGCCCACCCCCGCTCGTCCCCGCGCTGCCGCATACCCGCTCCGTTCTCCGCACGCCCCTGGGGGCCGATTCCCTGCCCGGGCCCCGGCCCGCTCCGCCGGACCGCCGTCGTGAGGATGACACCGGTCCGGGCCGGGGGCGACAGCACACGCCCCGCCTCTGTGCGCGTGCACAACCGGCCGCCTTCCGCACGGGGCACCCGCAGCGTTTCGGCCGGTGACCGTGGACGCACGGCCCGCCCGCTGCTGGTCTGTGGCCCCACACAGACACAGGCAGGGCAGGGCAGGCCCAGGCGGACACCGCCGGCCACGACCGGACCGGAACCCCTGCGCACCACGAATCGACACGTCGATTCCAAGACAAGGCGGAAGGAGGAGGACGCATGGCAACGCTCGAGATCCGCGCACTGTCCGTGGGCTACGGCCCGGTACGGTCCCTGCGCGACGTCTCCCTCGATGTGCCGGCCGGCGCGATCACCGCCGTACTCGGCGGCAACGGGGCCGGGAAGACCACGCTGCTGCGGGCCATCTCGCGGACCCTCGGCTTCCACCGCGGGACGGGTACGGGCACCGTCCGCTTCGACGGACGCCCCCTCGACGGGCTGAGGCCCGCCCAGGTGGTGGCCGCCGGAGTGGTCCAGGTGCCCGAAGGACGACAGGTGTTCGCCCGCATGACGGTGGCCGACAACCTGCGGGCGGGCGCCCTCGGAGCCCGCGGCGGGCGCAAGGCGTCGGCGGGCGCGCTGACCCGCGTACACGAGCTGTTCCCGGTACTGGCCCAGCGGGCGCACCAGCGCGCCGGGCTGCTGTCGGGCGGCGAACAGCAGATGCTGGCGATGGGGCGGGCCCTGATGGCCCGGCCCCGGCTGCTGCTGCTCGACGAACCCTCGCTCGGGCTCGCCCCGTTGATGGCGCAGCGCATCGCCGAGACGGTGCAGGAGATCAACGCCTCGGGCACCTCCGTCCTGCTCGTCGAGCAGAACGCGGCGATCGCCCTGCGGCTCGCCTCCACGGCCTACGTCCTGGAGGTCGGCGAGGTCACCCTGGAAGGGCCGGCCGACGAACTCGCCGCCTCCGACGAGGTGCGCCGCCGCTACCTGGGCGTCGTCGACGAGACGGCCGCCGAGGACGCGGACCGGGCCGCCGGGTCCGTACGCAGTCTGAGCAGGTGGTCCGCATGACCACCGCCCAGGAAGCAGCCCCGGTCACCACCGCCCCGGCCGCACTCGCCGTCCGTGACGTCACCGTCCGCTTCGCCGGACTCACCGCACTCGACGGCGTCTCCTTCACCGTCGAGCCGGGCAGCGTGCACGCCGTCATCGGCCCCAACGGGGCAGGGAAGTCGACCACCTTCAACGTGCTGTCCGGGGTGTACCGGGCGACATCCGGCACCGTCCACCTCGGCACGACGGAACTCACCGGACTCGCCCCGCACAAGATCGCCCAACTCGGCGTCGCCCGTACCTTCCAGAACCTGGCGCTGCCCCCGCACGCCACCGTCACCGACAGCCTGCTCCTCGGCCGCCACCGGCTCACCCGAGCCGGGTTCGTCGCCAGCGGACTGCGTCTGCCGTCCGCCGCACGCGAGGCCCGCCGCCATCTGGAACGGGTGCGCGAGATCGCCGAGTTCATCGGCCTGGAGAAGGAGTTGGACCGGCCGGCCGGTGCGCTCCCGTACGGACAGCAGAAGCTCGTCGAACTGGGCCGCGCGCTGTGCATGGAGCCGCAGGTCCTCCTCCTGGACGAACCCGTCGCCGGGATGACCGCCGACGAACGGCGGCGCACCGCGGCGGTCGTGGCCGGGGTCCGGAGGAGCCTCGGCATCTCGATCGTCCTCGTCGAACACGACATGGGAGTGGTGATGCGGCTCGCGGACGCCGTGACCGTACTCGACTTCGGACGCAGGATCGCGGACGGCACCCCCGCCGAGGTCCAGAACGATCCGGCCGTCGTCCAGGCCTACTTGGGGGCACAGGAATGACCACCTTCATCGAACTCCTCCTCGGCGGCCTCTCCATCGGCTCGGTCTATGCACTGATCGCGCTCGGCTTCGTCGTCATCTTCAAAGCCACCGAGGTCGTCAACTTCGCCCACGCCTCCCTGCTGCTCGCGGGCGGCTACGTGACCGCGGTCCTCCACGACGACATCGGCTTCTGGCCCGCACTCGCCGTCGGCATCGCGGGAGCGGCCGTCGTCGGAGCGGCGATCGAGTTCCTCGTGATGCGCCGCTACCGGGGCAGCGACCACAGCGTCCTGGCCATCGTCACCATCGGCGTCGACATCCTCCTCACCACCGAACTCACCCGGCGCATGGGCACGGACGTGCTGGCACTCGGCGACCCGTGGGGGAACGGTGTCGTCACCATCGGCGGCGTCACCCTCGCCGAGACGCGGATCGCCGCGTTCCTCGCCGCCGCTCTGCTCATCACGGCGTTCCTCCTGGCCTTCCGCTTCACCTCGTGGGGTGTGTCGATGCGGGCCGCCGCCGAGAACCCGCAGACCGCGGCCCTGATGGGGATCAAGCTCGGCCGGGTCTCGCTCGCCGCGTGGGCGGTGGCCGGAGCACTCGCCGCGGTGGCCGCACTCTTCCTCACCGTCTTCCCCACACCCGGACTGGAGCGGGCCACCTCACTGGCCGCACTCAAGGCCTTCCCCGCGGCGATCCTCGGCGGACTCGACTCGACGACCGGGGCACTCGCAGGAGGCCTCATCGTCGGCGTCACCGAATCGCTCGCCACCGGCTACCAGAGCGACCTCTCCTTCCTGGGCCGCGGCATCGGCGACCTCGCCCCCTATCTGGTGATGGTGATCGTGCTGCTCCTGCGGCCCGCGGGACTCTTCGGTACGAAGGAGCTCGCCCGTGTCTGAGACCACGACCACCGAGACCGCGGGCACCCGCCTCACCACGCCGGGGACGGACCTCGCCGCCCGGCTGCGCCACCCGCGTACCTACCTCTGGGCCATCGGCTCGGTGCTGCTCCTCGCGTTCCCGTTCTACCTGGACCGCTTCTGGCTGCAGGCCGGACTCTTCGCGATGGCCGCGGCCATCGGCGCCATCGGGCTCAACCTCCTCACCGGCGCCACCGGCCAGCTCTCCATGGGACACGCCTTCTTCCTCGCGGTGGGCGCCTACGGCTACTGCGTCCTGGCGGGGGAGAGCAGTACGGAGAACGGGCACGAGCTCTCCGGGCTCGGCCTGCCCAGCTGGCTCGCCGCCGTGCTCGCGGTCCTCCTCGCGGGAGCGGCCGGCGGACTGTTCAGCCCCATCGCGAGCCGGCTGCGCGGCGCCTATCTCGGCATCGCCACGCTGGCCCTGATCTTCATCGGCCAGCATGTGCTGTTCAACGCAGGCTCCCTCACCGGCGGCTTCAACGGCCGTGCCGTCCCACCGCTTTCGCTCTTCGGCTTCGGCTTCGACGACACCGAGGTCCTCGTGGCCGGGGTGCCGTTCCAGTCCTCCGAGAAGCTCTGGTACGCGGCGTTGCTCGCCCTGCTCCTGAGCGGCCTCTTCGCCCGCGGCGTGCTGCGCGGCCGGCCGGGCCGGGCGCTCAACGCCATCCGGGACCACCGCATCGCGGCAGGTGTGATGGGCGTTCCCGTGGCCCGCTACCGGGCGGGCGTCTTCGTCCTGTCCTCGATGTACGCCGGACTGGCGGGCGTCCTGCTCGCGCTGGTCTTCCAGCGGACCGTGCCCGAGTACTTCGGCATGGTCCTGTCCCTCGAATACCTCGCCATGATCGTCATCGGCGGGCTCGGCACCGTGGCGGGAGCGGTCGTCGGGGCCGCCTTCGTCTCGCTGTTGCCGCAACTGCTCACCCACTACAGCGATTCTCTGCCCCTGGTCTCCGCCCCCGGTACGGGCGGTCTGGCTCCGGGCGAGGCATCGCGCTATCTGTACGGCGCCGCGGTGGTCGCGGCTGTCCTGTTCCTGCCCGGCGGCCTGACACGTCTGATGAAGAATTCAGGGGAGAAGAAATGAAACTGCGTGTGCTCGGGGCCGTGTGCGCGGCCCTCACCCTCACCCTCGTGGGCTGCAGCGAGAAGGCCAAGTCCTCCGACGAGGGGACCCAGGACAAGGCCGGCGTGAAGACCGGCCAGGGCGTCACCGACAAGGTGATCTCGCTGGGCGCGCTCACCGACATGACCGGGGTCTACGCCTCGCTCGGCAAGAGCGTCACCCAGGCCCAGCAACTGTGGGTCAAGCAGACCAACGCCGCGGGCGGCATCTGCGAGCGCAAGGTCGAACTGACCGTGCGCGACCACGGATACGACCCGCAGAAGGCCATCGCCGGCTACACGGAACTGGCGCCGAAGGTGCTGGGCTTCGTCCAGTTCATCGGTTCGCCGTTCGTGGCCGCGGTCGAGCAGCGCATCGACGGCCAGGACAAGGGTCTCGTCCTGCCGCAGGCCTGGTCGGCGAACCTGCTGGGCAGCAAGTACATCCGCGTCATCGGCGCCACGTACGACGTCGAGACGATCAACCTGATCGACTACCTGCTCGCCGAGAAGCGCATCGCCAAGGGCGACAAGATCGGTCATGTCTACTTCGAGGGCGACTACGGCGAGAACGCCCTGGCCGGCTCGAAGTACGCGGCGAAGGAGGCGGGCCTGACCGTCGTCGAGCAGAAGATCAAGCCCACCGACAACGACATGACTGCCCAGGTCGCCGCGCTCAAGCAGGCCGGCGTCAAGGCCGTCATCGTCAGTGCGGGCCCGCGTCAGGCGGCCTCCCTGGTCGGTGTCGCCGCCGCCACCGGCTTCAAGGTCCCGGTCGTCGGCAACAACTCGGCGTTCGCCCCGCAGCTGCTGAAGACCCAGGCCGGTCCCGCCCTGGCGGCCGACTACTACGTCGCCGCCTCCACCCTCCCGATCGGCGACCCGGGCACCGGCCCGGCGAAGCTCGCCAAGGAGTACGGCGCCGAGTACCCGAAGGACGGCCTCGACAACGGCGTCATCGCGGGATACAACGCGGCGAGTCTGTTCGGTGAGGCGCTGAAGAAGGCCTGCGCCTCGAAGGACCTCACCCGTGAGGGCATCGACAAGGCCCTGCTCACCATCACCGACTTCGGCAGCGACTTCGGGATGCCGCATGACTTCTCCGACCCGGCGGCTCCCTCCACCCGGGAGAGCGTGATCATGAAGCCGGACGCCAAGACGCCCGGCGGTCTCAAGGTCGTCAGGCCCGCGGAGGCGGCCGCGGCGGCGAAGTCGTACACGCTGAAGTAGACCGGCAGCAGCACAGGGCCCCGAGGCGGCACGCGTGAAGCGTGCCGCCCCGGGGTGTCCGAGCGTCAGCTGGTGTAGGCCTCCAGTTCGGAGAGCTGGGCGGCCGGCCAGCCGGTGTTGCCGGTGAACGTCAGCCGCAGATAGCGGGCGGACGTGCCGGGCAGGGTGACGGTCGCCCGGTTACCGCTCGACGGATCGAAGGTGTAACCCGCCGAGGCCTTGAGCGAGTTGAACGTGTTGTTGTCGGTGCTGCCCGACACGCTCAGGGTCTGCGTACGAGTGGACCAGGCGGCCGCCGGGGGCAGCTTCAGGACCAGCCGCTTGACCGCCTTCGCCGCGCCCAGGTCCACGGTGATGGTCTGCGGGAAGGCGTGGTTGGTGCTCTCCCAGTAGCTGTTGGCGTCGCCGTCCACGGCCCGGGAGGCGCTGTACACGTCGGCGTGGCCGGAGTCGGTGACGGTGCGGCCCTGGGCGAGGTTGCCCGTCTCGGCGGGCGGATCGGTGGGCGGGTCGGTCGGGTCGGTCGGCGGGTCCGTGGGCGGGTCCGTCGGACCGCTGCCGCCGCCCGGCACCCCGCCGTTGGTCCACACCGGGGCCGGCCAGGTCCCGGTGCAGGCCGGCGGATCGGCGTACCAGCCGGAGTTCCCGGTGCCCCGGGTGATCCGGAAGCCGCTGCCGACACAGTTGTGGATCGGGTTGGACTGCGCGATGTGCGTGGCCACGACGTTGTTGAAGGTGGCTGTGCCCGGCGACTGGATCTGCAGCGCGTAGGTGCCGGCGCCGTCGATCCTGATGTTGTCGAAGTGCAGCCCGTTCGTCGCACCCTCGATGAGGTGGATCGCGGCGTAGGAGCTGTCCAGCACCTCGGTGTCGGAGATGTTGACCGTGGCGTTGATCGGTTCGTTGAGCCCGCTGAACCAGATCGCTCCGACGCCGAACTGCCAGTTGTAGTCGTTGTTCCCGGTACGGATCAGGGTGTTGCGCGCCGCCGTGGTCGTACCGGAGACGGCGGTTCCCTGACCGGAGTTGACGCCCGGGTAGCGGTTGGCGATGTGCAGGCCGCCGCCGTTGGTGATGGTGTCCGACATGACGTTGTCGGAGATGGTGATGTCCTTGCCGCCGTACGTGACGATGTTGTTGGCGAGGATCGGCAGGATCACGGTGTTGAACGTGAACTTGTTCTTCACGTTCGGGACGTTCTCCGCCCACATCGCCAGACCGTCGTCACCGGTGTTGCGGACGAAGGTGTTGGTGACCTTGGAGTTCGTGACGCCGTAGTGGAAGTTCACGCCGTCCGCGGTCTGGTCCAGGATGCGGCTGTTCTTGATGGTGAAGTTGTCCATCGGGCCGTCCATCCAGGCGCCGCACTTGGTGTGCTGCATCCAGACGTTGTCGACGGTCGAGTCGGACAGCGCCCCGCCGATGGCGTTGACCTGGTCGTTGTCCTCGCGCTCCCGGATGTCGCCGATGATGGCGAAGTCCTTGAGCGTGACGTTGCGGCTGCCGCCCTGTGCGGCGTACTTGCCGTAGACGCCGACGGCCTTGCTGCGGTTCGACGGATCGCGGCCGGTCAGTACCGAGTACCAGGGACCGGCGCCGCGCAGCGTCACCTGGTCCACGACGATGTGGTCGCGGACCTGGAAGGTGCCCTGCGGGATGTACACCTCCTTGCCCTGCGCCTTGCCCGCGTCGACGGCCGCCTGGATCTTGGCGGTCGAGTCGGCGGACCCGGTCGGGTCGGCACCGAAGTCGGCGACGACGTCGAGGGCGCCCGAGGGCTTGGCGATGGGCGCGGCCACCTGCTCGAAGTCCGCCAGGTCGATGGTGAACGACGGTGAGGCGGCGGTGGAGGAGACCTGCAGCCGGACCTTCGTGCCGGCCGCGAGGGTCGACCCGAACATGGTTCTGGCCTCGTCGTAGAAGTGGTGCGGGTTGGTGTCTCCCGGGTTGTTGTTGAACGGGTAGCCGCCGTAGTACCAGCCGTACTTCGAGGTGACCGGCACGGCCTTGGGCGAGGCGCCGTTCACCGTCACGTCGATCGAGGCGTCCCGGCCCGATCCGGCGGCGTTGTCCGGCAGTGAGTACCGGAAGGACATGGCGTTCGCGGGTGCGGTGAGCGTGAACTCCACGTACTCACCCACCGCGTCCAGCGTCACGGCCTGCCGGCCCGACGCCTCGGAGGGCAGCGTGCCGTACAGGCGGTTCGGGCCGATCAGGGTGCCGTTGGTGGCTGCGTACTCGGCTTCCTGCTCCTTGAACGGAACGGTCGCACCGCGACCGGGAACCGCCAGCGGGGAAGGGGCCGGGACTCCCGCCGCGGCGGCTGTCGGGGCGCTGGACAGCACCACGGCGGCGGCGGTGCCGAACGCGGCGATGGCCAGCGCGAGGGAGGCGGATATGGATCGTCTGAGCAACTGGCGTCGGGGTGGTGGGGTCACGTCTCGGTCGTCCTTGCGGCTCGTGGGGGCTCTTCGGACGCCCCACAGGCTAGGAGCAGTGACGCAAGGAAGTCCACGCTGCTGCGCAAGATTCCGTCTTTGGTGCTCAAATTTGCGACGGATCACTGTGAGAATCAGGTGTTCTGGGCGGGTTGGTCGGTCCGGCCGGGCCTGTGGCCCGAGGTCGTGGTGCTCGGTGCCCGGAAGCGGCCGGGGTGGAGAAGGTGTGCCCTGGCGGGAAAAGTCGGGATCTCCCGCCGGTGGCTTGCCGCGGATGTCGCCGCGACCCATTGACAGCGCGGCGGCGTGCTGGCTTCATGCTTGGGAGCGCTCCCACACCTTCGTGTTCTTCGGTCGAAAGGCGAAAACGAATGAAGTCGTTCAGGCGCGGGCGAAAGGGAACCCTGGTGGCCGCGGGGCTGGCCGCCGTCACGTTGTTCGCTTTATCGGGTACGGCTGACGCGCAGCCGGTACGGGCTGCCGGCGGGGCGGCCGCACAGGCGGGGGAGGGGGCCCAAGCGGAACCCCGGGCGGAATCCCGTACACAGGCCGCGACCGGCACGGACTGGCTGCACACCGACGGCAATCGGATCGTCGATGAGAACGGTCACCAGGTATGGCTGACCGGCGTCAACTGGTTCGGGTTCAATGCCACCGAGCGGGTCTTCCACGGCCTCTGGTCGGCCAATCTGGACACGCTCACTCGGCAGATGGCGCAACGCGGAATCAATATCGTCCGGGTGCCGATCTCCACCCAGTTGCTCCTCGAATGGAAGAACGGGCAGGCGACCGTACCGAGTGCGGTCAATTCCTGGGCGAATCCTGAACTGAAGGACAAGACGAGCCTTCAGGTATTCGACGCCTTTCTCGATGTGGCGGACAAGTACGGCATCAAGGTCATGCTCGATGTGCACAGTGCCGAGGCGGATAATTCCGGGCACATCCACCCCGTCTGGTGGAAGGGTTCGATCACCACCGAGCAGTTCTACACGGCATGGGAATGGGTGACCGACCGCTACAAGTCCGACGACACGCTGGTGGCGATGGACATCAAGAACGAGCCGCACGGCAAGCAGGGCGACAGCCCCCGGGCGAAATGGGACGGCTCCACCGACCAGGACAATTTCAAGTACGCGTGCGAGACCGCCGGAAAGCGGATTCTCGCCGTCAACCCGCACGTACTGATCCTGTGCGAGGGAATCGAGGTCTACCCGCGGGACGGAACAAACTGGTCCTCCACCGATGCGTCGGACTACGACCACACCTGGTGGGGCGGCAACCTGCGCGGCGCGGCGGAGCACCCCGTGGACCTGGGAGCCCAGCAGGACCAGCTCGTCTACTCCCCGCACGACTACGGACCGCTGGTCTTCGCCCAGCCCTGGTTCCAGGGCGAGTGGAGCCGTACGACGCTGGAGCGGGACGTCTGGGACCCGAACTGGCTCTACCTCCACAAGAGCGGCACGGCGCCCCTGCTGATCGGCGAGTGGGGCGGTTTCCTGGACGGCGGTCCCAACGAGAAGTGGATGAACGCCCTGCGTGACGTCATCGTCGAGAACCGGATCAGCCAGACCTTCTGGTGCCTCAACCCGAATTCCGGCGACACCGGCGGCCTGCTCGGCTACGACTGGGCGACCTGGGACGAGGCGAAGTACGCCCTGCTGAAGCCGGCCCTGTGGCAGGAGGACGGCGCCTTCGTGAGCCTCGACCACCAGACCCCGCTCGGCGGCGAGGGCAGCACCACCGGCATCAGCCTCACGGACCTGTACGGCTCCGGCTGAGGCGCCGGGCCCGTCGAGGCCGGGGCGGGCGACGGCACGCACGAGGGCCCGGATGCTGGGGAGCATCCGGGCCCTCGTCCTTGCTGTGCTGTGCGGGCTACGGCAGCTGGGCCGCGCGTGCCTCGCGCCGGTTGTCGCGGAAGGTGTTCACCCGGCGGGCGGTCGCGAAGAGCGGGATGACCGCACCGAGGACCACCTGGAGCGCGCAGCCGGTCTGCAGAAGCAGCTGACCGCCGGGGGCGTCGAACGCCCACGCGGCCAGGAGCCCCATCGCGGCCACGATCCAGCCGAGCATCGCCACCGCGAGCACGCCCCGCGGCTTCGGGTACTCGACCCGGCTGACCATCAGCCACGCCACTCCGACGATCGCCAGCAGCGTCGGCACGAAGGGCAGCTCCAGGAGCACGATCGAGATGACCGTGAGCGCTCCGAAGGGGCTCGGCATGCCCTGGAACATGCCGTCCTTCAGGGTCACGCAGGAGAATCTCGCAAGCCTGAGCACCACCGCCAGCAGCACCACGATCGCCGCGAGCGCCGAGACCCGCTGGTGTGCGTCGTCCGCGACCATGCCGTACACGAGGACGAAGTACGCCGGGGCGAGCCCGAAGCTGACCAGGTCCGAGAGGTTGTCCAGCTCGGCACCCATCGGCGAGGACCGCAGCTTGCGCGCCACGAGCCCGTCGAACAGATCGAAGATCGCCGCCATGAGCATGAGGATCACGGCGGTGGCCGCGGAGTGCCGCGCCATGCCGCTCTCGTCGCTGCCCGTGAGGTGCGGGATGAGGATCCCCGTGGTGGTGAAGTACACCGCCATGAATCCACACGTGGCGTTACCGAGAGTGAGGGTGTCCGCTATCGACAGCCGCATCGAGAGCGGCATGTCCTCGGCGTCGTCCTCGGCCTCGGCCTCCGGCACCCAGCCGGCCTGTGTGTCCGGATCAATCACGGTCAATGCGAGTCACCCCCGCGGTGGTGGCCTGGCCGACCTCGACCGCGACATCGATACCTTCCGGAAGGTAGATGTCGACCCGCGAGCCGAACCGGATCAGGCCGATGCGCTCGCCCTGCTCCACCTTCGTGCCCTGCGGGACGTACGGGACGATGCGGCGGGCGACCGCACCCGCGATCTGCACCATCTCGATGTCACCGAGCTCGGTGTCGAAGTGCCAGACAACGCGCTCGTTGTTCTCGCTCTCCTTGTTGAACGCCGGGACGAACCCACCGGGGATGTGCTCGACCGATGTCACCGTGCCGGCCAGTGGCGCGCGGTTGACGTGCACGTTCAGCGGGCTCATGAAGATCGCGACGCGGGTGCGTCCGTCCTTCCACGGCATGATGCTCTGCACCACGCCGTCGGCCGGTGAGATGACGCGCCCCTGGGTGATCTCGCGCTCGGGGTCGCGGAAGAACCACAGCATGCCCGCCGCGAGCGCGGTGGTGGGCACGGCCAAGGCCGCCCAGCGCCCGGACCTGCGGGCCCGGGTCAGGCTGAGTGCGGCGGTGGCGACGGTCGGCAGGAGCCACGGCGAAGCTCCGCGTGCAAGGCGGACCCCGCCGCGTGGTGCAGAGGTATGGCTGTCGGGCATGGATGACCTTCGTAGCGGATGATGCCGCGCTGGCAACGGGGGACGGCGGCTTTTCCGGCGATGTTATCGGTTGCTGACCGCAACTGGGCAAGCCAGCAGCCGAGTCGGACGTCTGGAAGGCACCGGATGAGGATGACAGGGTGTGATCTTCTTCGCGGCTAAATCGCCTCGAATGGGACAATCAACCCTGGAAACGGTACTCCTCGAGGAGTCGGCGCCCGATGATCATTTTCTGGATCTCGGCGGTACCTTCACCGATCAGCAGCATCGGGGCCTCACGGTAGAGGCGCTCGATCTCGTACTCCTTGGAGAAGCCGTAACCGCCGTGGATACGGAAGGCGTCCTCGACGACTTCCTTGCAGTACTCGGAGGCGAGGTACTTCGCCATCCCTGCCTCCAGGTCGTTCCGCTCCCCGGAGTCCTTTTTGCGCGCTGCATTTACCATCATCGCATGCGCGGCCTCGACCTTGGTGGCCATTTCGGCCAGCTTGAACTGGATCGCCTGGTGCTGGGCGATCGGCTTTCCGAAGGTGTGGCGCTGCTGCGCGTAGGAAACGCCCAGTTCGAATGCACGCTGTGCGACGCCACAGCCACGCGCAGCCACATTGACGCGGCCCACCTCCACGCCGTCCATCATTTGGTAAAACCCTCGGCCGGTGGTGCCGCCCAGCACACGATTGGCCGGAATGCGTAGTCCGTCCATGATGAGTTCGGTGGTGTCGACGCCCTTGTAACCCATCTTGTCGATCTTCCCCGGGATGGTGAGACCGGGCCGGACCTCGCCGAATCCGGGCTCCTTCTCCACCAGGAAGGTCGTCATCGACTTGTGCGGCGGCGTGCCCTCGGGGTGGCCTTCGTCACTCCGGCACAGCACGGCGACGAGCGAGGACGTGCCGCCGTTCGTCAGCCACATCTTCTGACCGTTGAGGACGTACTCCTCGCCGTCCTTGACGCCCTTGGAGCTGATCGCCGAGACGTCCGAGCCGAGCGCCGGCTCGGACATCGAGAAGGCGCCGCGGACCTCGCCCAGCGCCATCCGGGGCAGGAAGGTGTCCTTCTGCTCCTGCGTGCCGTGCTGCTTGAGCATGTACGCCACGATGAAGTGCGTGTTGATGATTCCGGACACGCTCATCCAGCCGCGGGCGATTTCCTCCACACACAGCGCGTATGTGAGAAGCGACTCACCCAGACCGCCGTACTCCTCGGGAATCATCAGTCCGAACAGACCGAGTTCCTTGAGGCCCTCGACGATCTCGGTAGGGTACTCGTCGCGGTGCTCCAGCTGGGTCGCGACCGGAAGGATCTCCTTGTCGACGAAAGCCCGGACCGTGGAAAGGATTTCCTGCTGGACTTCGTTGAGACCGGCCGTCTGGGCGAGTCGCGTCATGGCTACTTCTCCACGTTCTTCGGCGAAGGCTGCTTCAGCTCCGGGCGGCCGGGCTGTTCGCCGCCCCGCTCCTTGATGTACGTCTCGGTGGGGACCATGACCTTGCGGCGGAAGACGCAGACGAGCGTGCCGTCCTGCTTGTAGCCCTTGGTCTCCACATAAACGATTCCGCGGTCGGTCTTGGACCGTGACGGGGTCTTGTCCAGAACGGTGGTCTCGCCGTAGATCGTGTCGCCGTGGAAGGTCGGCGCCACGTGCTTCAGCGACTCGACCTCCAGGTTGGCGATCGCCTTTCCGGAGACGTCCGGGACCGACATGCCCAGCAACAGCGAGTAGATGTAGTTGCCGACGACTACGTTCTTGCCGAAGTCGGTCGTCTTCTCTGCGTAGTTGCTGTCCATGTGCAACGGATGGTGATTCATGGTCAGCAGGCAGAACAGGTGGTCGTCGTATTCGGTGACGGTCTTTCCGGGCCAGTGCTTGTAGACGGCACCGACCTCGAACTCCTCGTACGTGCGTCCGAACTGCATGATCAGGCCTCCGGAGCTTCGAACTTGGAGGTGCGCTGCATGCCGGCCGCGCGGCCCTTGCCCGCGATGACCAGGGCCATCTTGCGGCTGGCCTCGTCGATCATCTCGTCGCCGAGCATCGCGGAGCCCTTCTTGCCGCCCTCCTCGGAGGTGCACCAGTCGTAGGCGTCGAGGATCAGCTCGGCGTGGTCGTAGTCCTCCTGCGAGGGGGAGAACACCTCGTTGGCCGCGTCGACCTGACCGGGGTGCAGCACCCACTTGCCGTCGAACCCGAGAGCCGCGGCACGGCCGGCGACCTCGCGGTAGGCGTCCACGTCGCGGATCTGGAGGAACGGGCCGTCGATCGCCTGGAGGTCGTGCGTACGGGCCGCCATCAGGATGCGCATCAGGATGTAGTGGTAGGCGTCCGCGCCGTAGCCGGGCGGCTGCTGACCGACGACCAGGGTCTTCATGTTGATCGACGCCATGAAGTCGGCCGGGCCGAAGATCAGGGTCTCCAGGCGGGGCGAGGCGGCCGCGATGTCGTCGATGTTCACGAGGCCCTTGGCGTTCTCGATCTGCGCCTCGATGCCGATCTTCCCGACCTCGAAGCCCATCGTCTTCTCGATCTGGGTGAGCAGCAGATCCAGTGCGACGACCTGCTGGGCGTCCTGGACCTTCGGCAGCATGATGCAGTCGAGGTTCGGGCCGGCGCCCTCGACGACCGTGATGACGTCGCGGTACGTCCAGTGCGTCGTCCAGTCGTTGACCCGCACGACCCGGGTCTTGCCCGTCCAGTCGCCGTTGTTCAGCGCGTCGACGATGTGGTGGCGGGCGCCCTCCTTGGCGAGCGGCGCGCAGGCGTCCTCCAGGTCGAGGAAGACCTGGTCGGCCGGGAGGCCCTGGGCCTTCTCCAGGAACCGCGGGTTCGAGCCGGGCACGGCCAGGCAGGAGCGGCGCGGGCGCAGCCGGTTCACGGGAGACGAGGGGCTGGGCGTGGTCATGCGGGGACCTCCAGAGGGTCGAGCTTGTTCGCTTTCCGGATCTCGTCGACGATACGGCCGATGATCTCCGTGATGCCGAAGTCCTTCGGGGTGAATACGGCGGCGACACCGGCCTTGATCAGGGCCTCGGCGTCGGCGGGGGGAATGATCCCGCCCGCGATCACCGGGATGTCGCCCGCTCCGGTGCGGCGCAGCCGGTTCAGTACGTCCGGCACCAGCTCGGCGTGCGAGCCGGACAGGATCGACAGACCGACGCAGTGCACGTCCTCGGCGACGGCGGCCGAGACGATCTGTTCGGGCGTGAGGCGGATGCCCTGGTAGACGACCTCGAAACCGGCGTCACGGGCGCGCACCGCGATCTGCTCGGCGCCGTTGGAGTGCCCGTCCAGTCCGGGCTTGCCGACGAGCAGCCGCAGCCGGCCCGCTCCCAGGTCCTCGGCGGTCCGGGCGACCTTCTCGCGTACGAGAGCCAGCGGGGTGCCCGCCTCGGCCGTCACCGCGACCGGGGCGGACGACACACCCGTGGGTGCGCGGAACTCGCCGAAGACGTCGCGCAGGGCCCAGGACCACTCGCCGGTGGTGACGCCCGCACGGGCGCACTCGACGGTCGCCTCCATCATGTTCTCGGTGCCCGCCGCGGCCTTCTTCAGCGCGGCCAGCGCCTCGGTGGCGCGCGGCTCGTCGCGGTTGTCGCGCCACTCGTGGAGCGCGGCGACGACCCTGGCCTCGTTCGCGGGGTCCACCGTCATGATCGCGGCGTCGAGGTCGGCGGTGAGCGGGTTCGGCTCGGTCGTCCCGTAGATGTTGACGCCGACGATCTTCTCCTCGCCGCCCTCGATCCGGGCGCGCCGGGCGGCGTGCGAGGAGACCAGCTCGGACTTCAGGTAGCCGGACTCGACGGCCGCCATGGCGCCGCCCATCTGCTCGATCCGGTCCATCTCGGCGAGCGAGTCGGTGACCAGCTCGTCCACCTTGGCCTCGATGACGTGCGAACCGGCGAAGATGTCCTCGTACTCCAGCAGATCGCTCTCGTGGGCGAGTACCTGCTGGATGCGCAGTGACCACTGCTGGTCCCAGGGCCGGGGAAGCCCCAGCGCCTCGTTCCAGGCGGGCAGCTGCACGGCGCGGGCGCGGGCGTCCTTGGAGAGGGTGACGGCCAGCATCTCCAGCACGATGCGCTGGACGTTGTTCTCCGGCTGCGCCTCGGTCAGGCCGAGCGAGTTGACCTGGACGCCGTAGCGGAAGCGGCGCTGCTTGGCGTTCGTGACGCCGTAGCGCTCGCGGGTGACCCGGTCCCAGATGCGGCCGAAGGCGCGCATCTTGCACATCTCCTCGATGAAGCGGACGCCCGCGTTCACGAAGAAGGAGATCCGGGCGACCACGTCGCCGAACTTCTCCTCGGGCACCTGTCCGGAGTCGCGGACCGCGTCGAGCACGGCGATCGCCGTCGACATGGCGTAGGCGATCTCCTGGACGGGGGTGGCCCCGGCCTCCTGCAGGTGGTAGCTGCAGATGTTGATCGGGTTCCACTTCGGGATGCGGTTGACCGTGTACGTGATCATGTCGGTGGTCAGCCGCAGCGAGGGCCCGGGCGGGAAGACGTGCGTCCCGCGCGAGAGGTACTCCTTGACGATGTCGTTCTGTGTGGTGCCCTGGAGCTTGTCCGCATCGGCGCCCTGCTCCTCGGCCACGACCTGGTAGAGCGCCAGCAGCCACATCGCGGTGGCGTTGATCGTCATGGAGGTGTTCATCTGTTCCAGCGGGATGTCCTGGAACAGCCGGCGCATGTCACCGATGTGGGAGACGGGCACGCCGACCCGGCCCAC
Organism: Streptomyces sp. NBC_00236; assembly: GCF_036195045.1. NCBI lineage: Bacteria > Bacillati > Actinomycetota > Actinomycetes > Kitasatosporales > Streptomycetaceae > Streptomyces > Streptomyces sp. NBC_00236. Next base: position 7,227,514 of record NZ_CP108100.1, read on the forward strand.
CTCGCCGCGGGCGAGGATGTGGTCGGGGTCGTAGCCCGTCTGGGTCGGCAGGTCGAAGGCGACCGACAGACCGGTCTGGCCCTTGGCGAGGTTGCGCCGGTAGAGCTCGTTGGACGCCTCGGCGGTCGAGTGACCGGCGTACGTCCGCATGAGCCACGGGCGGTCCTTCTGACGGCCGCTCATGTCAGATGTTCCTGAATCGGTTGATGGCGTCGATGTGCTGCTCGCGCAGCTCCCCGTCGCGCACGCCCAGGCCCTCGGTGGGCGCCAGCGCCAGGACGCCGACCTTGCCCTGGTGGAGGTTGCGGTGGACGTCGTACGCGGCCTGGCCGGTGTCCTCCAGGGAGTAGACCTTCGACAGCGTCGGGTGGATCTTCCCCTTGGCGACCAGGCGGTTGGCCTCCCACGCCTCGCGGTAGTTGGCGAAGTGCGAGCCCACGATCTTCTTGAGCGACATCCACAGGTAGCGGTTGTCGTACTCGTGGTTGTAGCCCGAGGTCGAGGCGCAGGTGACGATCGTTCCGCCCTTGCGGGTCACGTAGACACTCGCGCCGAAGGTCTCGCGGCCCGGGTGCTCGAAGACGATGTCCACGTCCTCGCCGCCGGTCAGTTCACGGATGCGCTTGCCGAAGCGCTTCCACTCGCGCGGGTCCTGGTTGTGCTCGTCCTTCCAGAACTTGTAGCCCTCGGCGTTGCGGTCGATGATCGCCTCGGCGCCCATCTTCCGGCAGATCTCGGCCTTCTGGTCGCTGGAGACGACACAGATCGGGTTGGCGCCGCCGGCGAGGGCGAACTGCGTGGCGTAGGAGCCGAGTCCGCCGCTCGCGCCCCAGATGAGGACGTTGTCGCCCTGCTTCATGCCGGCGCCGTTACGGGAGACGAGCTGGCGGTACGCGGTGGAGTTGACCAGTCCGGGTGCCGCCGCCTCCTCCCAGCTGAGGTGGTCCGGCTTGGGCATCAGCTGGTTGGACTTGACGAGTGCGATCTCCGCCAGGCCGCCGAAGTTGGTCTCGAAGCCCCAGATGCGCTGCTCGGGGTCGAGCATCGTGTCGTTGTGGCCGTCCGAGGACTCCAGCTCGACCGAGAGGCAGTGTGCGACGACCTCGTCGCCGGGCTTCCAGGCGTTGACGCCGGGGCCGGTGCGCAGGACGACGCCGGCCAGGTCGGAGCCGATGACGTGGTAGGGCAGGTCGTGGCGCTTGCTGAGGTCGCTGAGCCTGCCGTACCGCTCCAGGAAGCCGAAGGTCGAGACGGGCTCGAAGATCGACGTCCAGACGGAGTTGTAGTTGACCGAGCTGGCCATGACCGCCACGAGGGCCTCGCCCGGACCGAGCTCGGGCACCGGGACGTCCTCGACGTGGAGGGACTTGCGCGGGTCCTTGTCGCGGCTGGCGACGCCGGCGAACATCTCGGCCTCGTCCTTGTGCACGGTCACCGCGCGGTACGACTCGGGGATGGACAGGGCCGCGAAGTCTGCGGCGCTGCTGTCCTGCGATTGGATCGCGTCCAGGATTTCCTTCACGGTGTGCCTCCGGCGGTGCGGCGTTTGAGGGAACGCTTGAGGGTCCTGCGGAGCAGGGGGAGCGGTGTTGCGTGGAGGTGTGCCGTCGGTTCGGCGGGTGGTGCTTCGGCTGTTTGCTCGGTGGAGCAGAAGGGTTTGCCTGTGACGCAGGCGTCCGGGCGCGCAGGCACGTGGCTTGCGGGGACAGCCGGCGTACGTGAGGTCTCAGCACGCCGGCCGCCCGGACGACTTCAACGTATGGCACTCCGTGACAGCTGGCAAGGCACTGGGTGCCAGCAATTTCCCTCAATTGTCATCCGGGTGCCACGCATGAGCAACACGGCGGGCGATTTGCCGCCATCTGCCCCACGTGCGTGGTCAGGAGGCGGGGCGGTAGACGTACGGAGTCGTCGTGCCCAGTGCCGTGAACCCGAGGCGCTGGAGGATCGGGCGGCTGTCCTCGGTCGCGTCGACCTGGAGGTACCGGTAGCCGCGCTCGGCGGCGATCCGGGCCCGGAAGGCGATCAGCGCCCGGTAGACGCCCTTGCCGCGCCACGCCTCGACCGTGCCGCCGCCCCACAGCCCGGCGAAGCCCGTGCCCGGGTACAGCTCCATGCGGGCCGAACTCACCGGCTCGTCGCCCGCCATGGCCAGCACCCCCACGAAGTGGTCCGGGTCCTCCCTCAGCCGGGCCAGCACCTGATGCCGCAGCCGGGACCAGTCCGAGCCGAACGCCTGCTCATGAGCCCGGGCCATCAGGTCCACATCGGCCTCGTCACGCACCGTGCGCAGCCGGACGCCCTCCGGGAGCCGGACGGTCATGGGCTGGTCCGCCACCGGCGAGACGAGGAGGGTCTCCGGCTCGTCGGGTACGAAGCCGGCCGCCAGCAGCCGCGCCCCGAGGTCGGCCGGCCGGTCGTGGGCGTACAGCTTCCACTCGAACTCCCCGTAGCCGTGGGCCGTGCAGTGGGCCACCTGCGCGGCGATCGCCGCGTCCGCCCCTGCGGCGTCCAGATCGGGCGACGACCAGACGACCCCGTTCCAGTCGTGGTCCGTGCCCACCTGGCGTACGACGCCGTCGGTGCGTTCGACGCGGACACCGGGGCCGTCCGGCCTGGCCCCCTCGCGCATCTCGCGGTCGAACACGGCCAGCAGTTCTTCACGGTGTGCAGTCGTTTGATCGTTCATCCGCACACCACAGCACCGGGGCACTGCCGCGGCAACCGGGTTTCGGCGCGCCCCGGTCAGCGTTCCTTGAGGGCCTGCTGGATCGTGCGCATCACTTCGTCCAGCGGCGCGTCCGTCCGTGCCACGGCCACCAGCACCTCGCCCTCCGTGCTCACCGACGCGGCCGGAGGCTTCGCCGGCTCGGTGCCGGCGGTCCGGCCCGCGCCGATCCCCGTTCCGAACGTGTCGCGGACGATGGCGAACGCCAGGTCCAGCTGCGTCTCCACATCACCCTGGCCGTCCGCGCGCAGCCAGCGGCGCAGCACATGGTTGTGCGCGGTGACCACGGCGGACGCCGCGACCTCCGCCAGCAGCGGATCGTCGTTGCCCGCGTGGTGGTCGCGCTCGTCGAAGTGGCCCAGCAGATAGCGCGTGAACAGCCGCTCGTAGCGGGCCACCGAGGCGATCTCGGCCTGCCGCAGGGTGGGCACCTCGCGGGTCAGCTTGTACCGGGCCACGGAGACCGCGGGCTTCGCCGCGTACATCCGCATGACTTCCTTGATGCCGCGGCAGACCGTGTCGAGCGGGTGCTCGTGCGCGGGTGCGGCGTTCAGGACCGCCTCGGCCCGGACGAGCGTGTCGTCGTGATCCGGGAAGATGGCCTCTTCCTTGGACCGGAAGTGCCGGAAGAAGGTCCGCCGGGCGACGCCCGCCGCGCCCGCGATCTCGTCGACGGTCGTCGCCTCGTACCCCTTCGTGGCGAAGAGCTCCATCGCCGCCGCGGCCAGTTCACGGCGCATTTTGAGCCGTTGGGCGGCGGCACGGGTGCCTGCGGCACTCTCCGGGACGTCGGGCGCGGCGGACACACGGGGGGACCTGGCGGGCTGGGACATGGTGTGAACGTACTGCATCGGTGCAGGAGAGCGCGCCTGTGGGTGCGGGCCGCCCGAAGGGCCGAGCAGCCCGCCCCAGCGGGCGCCCGGCCCGGACGGCTCAGCGGCGGGCATATTCGCGGAAGCCGCGCCCCGTCTTGCGGCCGAGGCAGCCCGCGGCCACCAGATGCTCCAGGAGCGGCGCCGGGGCGAGGCCCGGATCGCGGAACTCGCTGTGCAGCACCTTCTCGATGGCGAGCGACACATCGAGCCCGACGACGTCCAGGAGCTCGAAGGGCCCCATCGGGTAGCCGCCGCCCAGCTTCATCGCGGCGTCGATGTCGTCGAGGGTCGCGTAGTGCTCCTCGACCATCTTGATCGCGTTGTTGAGGTACGGGAACAGCAGCGCGTTCACGATGAACCCGGCCCGGTCCCCGCAGTCCACCGGGTGCTTGCGCACCTTCCCGCAGACCTCGCGGACCGTGGCGTGCACATCGTCCGCGGTGAGGACCGTACGGACGACCTCGACCAGCTTCATCGCGGGCGCCGGGTTGAAGAAGTGCATCCCGATGACGTCCTCGGGCCGCGAGGTGGCCCGGGCGATCGAGACGACGGGCAGCGAGGACGTGGTGGTGGCGAGCACCGCGCCCGGCCGGCACACCTTGTCCAGCGTGGCGAACAGCTGCTGCTTGACCAGCAGGTCCTCGGCGACCGCCTCGACGGCGAGGTCGACCTCGGAGAAGGAGTCCAGCGACCCCGCCGCGGTGATCCGGGCGAGCGTCTCGTCCCGGGCCTCGGCCGTCAGCCGCCCCTTGGCGACCGAGCGCTCCAGCGACTTGGCGATCCGGACCTTGGCGACGTCCGCCTTCTCCTGGCTGCGCGCGGCGAGCACGACGCCGTACCCGGCCTTCGCGAAGACCTCCGCGATCCCCGACGCCATCGTCCCGGAGCCCGCGACGCCGACCGAACGCACCGCACGGCCCGCGCCCGCCCCGGCGTCCTCGGCCGGAGTCAGCGCGTCCGGCACGACGGTCTGGCTGCCCGGCTCCGCGTAGGTGTAGAAGCCGCGGCCCGCCTTGCGGCCGGTCAGCCCGGCCGCGCTCAGCTGGCCCAGGACGGGTGCCGGGGCGTGCAGCCGGTCGTGCGAGGCGGAGTACATGGCCTCCAGGACGGTGCGGGCGGTGTCGATGCCGATCAGGTCCAGCAGGGCGAGCGGGCCCATCGGCAGGCCGCAGCCCAGCTTCATCGCCGCGTCGATGTCCTCGCGGGAGGCGTAGTTCGCCTCGTACATCGCGGCGGCCTGGTTGAGGTAGCCGAACAGCAGGCCGTCGGCGACGAAGCCAGGCCGGTCACCGACCGCGACCGGCTCCTTGCCCAGTTCCCGGGCGAGAGCGGTGACGGCCTCCACGGCCGGCGGCGCGGTCAGCACCGAGGAGACCACCTCGACCAGCTTCATCGCCGGCGCCGGATTGAAGAAGTGCAGGCCGAGGACCCGCTCCGGGTGCTGCGACTCCGCGGCGAGCCGGGTCACCGACAGGGCGTTGGTGCCGGTGGCGAGGATGGCGGTGGGGGAGACGATCGCGTCGAGCTCGCGGAAGACCTGCTGCTTGATCTCGTACGTCTCCGGCACGACCTCGATGACCAGATCCGCCTCGGCCGCGGCCTGGAGGTCGGAGAAGGTACGGAACCGGGCGAGGGTGCCGCGCCGCTCCTCCTCCGTCATCCGCTCGCGCCGCACGGCGCGCGCGGTGGACGCTTCCAGGGAGGCGACGGCCCGCCGGGCGGTCGCGTCGTCGATGTCGATGCCGATGACCTCGCGGCCGGCGTGGGCCAGGACCTCGGCGATGCCGGTGCCCATGGTTCCGAGGCCGACGACGGCAATGGTGCTGAACGGGGTGTCCATCACGGGACTCCAGGGATGAGTGACGACTGAGGGACGCACGCGGCGCGCGGCCGATGAGGGCCCGACCGGCGTGGGGCGTGCGGGAATTGCCTGTCGTGGTGCTCAGGTCCCCGGCGCGAACCGCACGCCGGGACCGGGAAGGGCGACGGACTCTGTCCCGGAGTCACGTCTCACAAGCTGCCGAACCGACAAACACTCCGGGTGGCTGCGTCACCAGGCCACCGGAGCCGGCGGGGGGAGTGTCCCGCTCACATGAGGTTAACCGGCGAGTAACGAGCGCGCCAGTCCTCGGTTGTTGTGGCTCCCCTCACATCCGGCGCCGTCGTCGGCACGCTGCGTGTCCACCGATAAGCTGACGGTCATGGATGAGGAGTACCGGTCACTGACGCACCGGCTGGCGGACGAGGCAGGGGAGTCGGCGGACTACCGCAGACTGCTCGCCACCGATGACGACGAGGAACTGGCCCAGGTGCTCATCGAGCGCGAACGCCCGCTCTGGGCGCGGGAGATCGCCGCCTACCGGCTCGGCTGCGGTGGTGACCGCCGTGCCTTCGAGACCCTGGTGCTGCTGCTCAACCACCGCGACCCGGAACGCTGCGTCGGCGCCGCCCACGCCCTGGCCCGCCTCGGCGACCCCCGCACGCCGCGCGCGGCCGCCGCCCTCGCCACCAACTCGCTGCGCACCGCCTACGCCCTGCACCCGGTCCGCCTGCTCGCCGAGCTGAAGGCCCCGGAGTCCGTGCCCGCCCTCATGAGCACCCTGTCCCGGCTGCTGGGGCCGGACGAGCCGCACTGGCGGGTGGCCCTCGCCTGCGTCGAGGGCCTCGGGCGGCTCGGCGACGTACGGGCCCGCCCGGTCCTGGAGGCGGCCCTGCCGCACCCGCGTCTCGGCGGCGCGGCCGAGGCTGCGCTCAGCAGTCTGCCGGCGGGCTGAGGGGGCGTACGTAGCGCACCTCGGGCACCGCGACGCCGTCCACGTCGAAGGGCTCCTCGGCGCCGTCGGGGCGAAACCCCGCACGTTCGTAGAAGCGGCGGGCCGGCGCGTTCTCCTTCAGTACCCAGAGCGCGACATCGGGGTGGCCGGCCGCCGCGCCGCGGGTCAGCACCTCCGCCATCAGGGCCCGGCCCACACCGGTCCCGGTCTGCTCCGGCAGCACGTAGATCGCGTACACCTCACCGCGGGGGAGCCGCCTGCCGTCCTCGCGGTACGGCCCGTACGCCGCCCAGCCGACGACGCCGAGACCTGCCCGCTCGGCCACCACGTTGACGACGGCGCGGGCCTCCGTGAAGAAGCCCCGGCGGCGCTCCGCGTCCGCGGCGATGTCCATCGCGTCCAGATGCGCCTGCGGCATCAGGCCGGCGTAGGCGCTCTGCCAGCCCCGCACCCGGATCCTCGCGACGGCTTCGCAGTCGTCGATGGTCATGTCCCGGACCATCGGCCGGGAGGCGTGCGCGAGGACGGGACCGGTAGTCATCCGGCCATCCTCGGGCACGCCCCCGAACTGCGGCAACGTCCTTTTGTCAGCCGCGGAAACTCGTCAGCCGCGGTAACTCGTCAGCCCCGGAAGCTTGTCAGCCCCGGAAACCGAGCAGTCCGTGCAGCGCGCCGCCGCTCGCGTCCGTACGGGAGGCAGGGCGCGCGGACTTGGCGGTCGCCGGCTTCGGGTCGGGCGTCTTCGCGCAGACCGCGTCCACGTCGCCGCCCTTCCCGCGCGGCACGGTGCCCTTGGCCAGATAGTCCGCCAGGTATCGGTCCAGGCAGGCGTTCCCGCTCAGGGTGACGCCGTGGTTGCCGCCGCCCTCCTCGACCACCAGGCTGGAACCCTTGAGCTTGCGGTGCAGCGTGACGCCGCCCTCGTACGGGGTGGCCGCGTCGTCCGTCGCCTGGAAGAGCAGCGCCGGGGGCAGCTCGCGGTTGGAGACCCGCACCGGGTTCAGCGGCTCCACCGGCCAGTCCGCGCACGGGGCGTTGTACCAGGTGTTGCCCCAGGTCATGAACGGGGCCTTGGCGTGGACCCGCCGGCTGTCGCTGCGCCAGACGTTCCAGTCCTTCGGCCACTGCGCGTCCCGGCACTGCACGGCCGAGTAGACCGAGTACCCGTTGTCGCCCTCCGCGTCGACCGCGGCGAAGCGCTCGTACGCCTTCACCAGGGCCTGCTCGTCCTTGTCGTGGACGTAGGCGGCGAACGCCTCGGCCAGATCGGGCCAGTAGCCGTTGTAGTAGCCGCCCGGCAGGTAGGTGTCGTCCAGCTCGCCGGCGCCGACCTTCTTGCCCGCGGGGTGCTTCTTCACCGCGTCCCGCATCCGGTACCAGGCGGCCTCGACCTCCGCCGGGTCACTGCCGAGCCCGTACGTGGCGTCGTACTTCGCCACCCAGGCGGCGAAGGCCTTGTGGCGGGTGTCGAACGCGTAGTCCTGGCTGATGTTGTCGTCGTACCAGACCCCGTCCGGGTCCACGTTCGAGTCGAGGACCAGGCGCCGGACGCGCTCCGGGAACAGCTTGGCGTACACCGCGCCCAGGTAGGTGCCGTAGGAGTAGCCGAAGTAGTTGAGCTGTCGTGAGCCGGTCGCACGCCGGATCACGTCGAGGTCCTTGGCCGTGCTGACCGTGTCCATGAACGGGAGCAGGTCCGGGTACTTCTTCCCGCAGGCGGCGGCGAAGTCGCGGGCGCGGTTGCGGTTGGTCCGCTCGTCCCGGACGGAGTGCGGCACCGGGTCGGGCCGTACCGGGTCGAAGTACTTCGGTACGCAGTCCAGGGCCGGGCGGCTCCTGCCGACGCCGCGTGGGTCGAACCCGATCACGTCGTACTGGGCGGCCACCGCCTTCGGCAGCGAGGCGGCGACGAAGCCGGCCATGGACAGTCCGCTGCCGCCCGGGCCGCCCGGGTTGACCAGCAGCGGCCCCTGGAACGTCTTCGCGGTGTGCGGGACCCGGGTCAGGGCGAGGGTGACCTGGCGGCCCGACGGCTCGTCATGGTCGAGCGGGGAGCGCACGGTCGCGCACTGGAGCGTCGGGGACGACTGGGTGCCGCAGTCGGTCCACCGGATCGAGGCGGCGCGCTGCGGGCCGCCGTCGGCGCTCGCCGGTGACGGCGCGGCGGTCACCAGACCGGCGACCGTCGCCCCGACGGCGAACAGAGTTGCTGAACGGTTCGTCATATGGCCTCCCGTGGTGGGGGAACACGGCTGCGCGCGGCGCAGCCCCCGCCGCATGCTCCCCGTATTCCGGGTCGGAAGGACCTGTTCCGGTGAGAGATGACCCGTTTGCTCCCATGGCTGCGGCCCGGGTCAGAGCAGGGTCAGCTGGGTGGGCTCGGCGGCGGGCGGCGGGGTCCGCTGCTCGCCGCGCTCACGGAAGCCGCGGGGCGTTCCGTGGTGCGAGGGGCCGATGCCGTACTCCGTCGCCAGCTCGTGCACGTTCCGGGTGATGCGGCGCTGGTACCACGTGGGTGCGTACGCGCCGTCCGCGTACAGCCGCTCGTACCGGCGCACCAGGTGGGGATGGTGGTGGCCGAGCCATTCCATGAACCACTCCCGGGCGCCCGGGCGCAGATGGAGGACGAGCGGGGTCACCGAGGTCGCGCCGGCGGCGGCGATCGCGCGGACGGTCGCCCGCAGCTGGTCCGGCCGGTCGCCGAGGTACGGGATGACGGGGGCCATCAGCACCCCGCAGCCGATGCCGTGCTCGCTGAGGGTGCGGACGACGTCGAGGCGTCGTTCGGGGGAGGGGGTGCCGGGCTCCACGGTCCGCCACAGTTCGGGGTCGATGAAGCCGACGGAGACCGAGACGCCGACCTCGGTGACCTCGGCGGCCTGCCGCAGCAGCTCCAGGTCGCGCAGGATCAGCGTGCCCTTGGTGAGGATGGAGAAGGGGTTCGCGTGGTCGCGCAGGGCGGTGAGGATGCCGGGCATCAGGCCGTAGCGGCCCTCGGCCCGCTGATAGCAGTCGACGTTGGTGCCCATCGCGATGTGCGCGCCGTGCCAGCGGGGTGAGGCCAGCTCGCGGCGCACCAGCTCCGGAGCGTTGATCTTGACCACGATCTGGGAGTCGAAGCCGAGCCCGGTGTCGAGGTCCAGATAGCTGTGGGTCTTGCGGGCGAAGCAGTAGACACAGGCGTGGGTGCAGCCCCGGTAGGGGTTGACGGTCCACTCGAACGGCATCCGGGATGCGCCGGGCACCCGGTTCACGATCGAGCGGGCCCGTATTTCGTGGAAGGTGATGCCCCGGAATTCCGGAGTGTCGAAGGTACGGGTCGTCACCGCGTCCGCGGCGAAGAGCGCGCCGGTACCGGTTTTGGTGGTTTCGGCAGGGTTATCGGCCAGATTGTCCCAGCGCATGGACGCCTCCTCGGTAGCACTGCCCCGAGAATAGAACACTTGTTCCCTTGATCGTTTTCTCCCCTTCGTCCCGGACCGGATTTTGAGCGGGGCTGCCGAGGTGGTTGGCTCAGCACACCCCCGAACAACCGAGTGCTGGAGGAACAGCCATGGCGCAGGTCGAGGCCACGACAGAGCGGATCATCGCGGCGGACGCGGAAGCGGTGTTCGACGCGCTGGCCGACTACAAGGACGTCCGCGGCAAGGTGCTGCCCGGCCACTTCAGCGAGTACGAGGTCCGTGAGGGCGGCGACGGCGAGGGCACCCTCGTCCACTGGAAGCTCCAGGCCACCAGCAAGCGGGTGCGCGACTGCCTGCTGGAGGTCACCGAGCCCACCGACGGGCAGCTCGTGGAGAAGGACCGCAACTCCTCGATGGTCACGACCTGGACCGTCACCCCGGCCGGTGAGGGCCGGTCCAAGGCCGTCGTCTCCACCGTGTGGAACGGTGCCGGCGGTATCGGCGGATTCTTCGAGAAGACCTTCGCCCCCAAGGGACTTGGCCGCATCTACGACGAGCTGCTGCAGAACCTCGCCGCCGAGGTCGAGAAGTAGTCTCCGGCGGAGCCGCCCGGCCTCACCGGTTCGGGTGGTTTTTTCGGCGCGTTGGTTGTGCGCCGTAGTGGCTCCCACCGGGGGATAAGCCCCCCGAGTGCGCCGTCAGCGCCCCCTCGTCGCGTTTGCCCTCACTTGTCGCGCAATGCGAGAAATGGGCGGCGGCAGTGCGATGAGGGGAGCGGCACGTGGTGGGTGGGATCACGCTGGTGAAGGACGAGCCGGGCGGTACGGAGCACACCGAGACGGTGCCCATGGCCGTCGCGCCTCCGCCACCGCCCGTCGCGACGGAGCCTGTCGCCCCGGCCCCCGCCGATGACGGGGCCACGGACCCCCGGCGCATCCGGCTCGTCTTCGTCGGGCTGATGCTCACGCTGCTGCTCGCGGCGCTCGACCAGATGATCGTGGCGACGGCGCTCCCGAAGATCGTCGGTGAGCTGCACGGCCTGGAGAAGATGTCCTGGGCGGTCACCGCCTATCTGCTCGCCTCGACCATCGGTCTCCCGATCTACGGCAAGCTCGGCGACCTCTTCGGACGCAAGAGCGTCTTCCAGTTCGCGATCGTCGTCTTCGTCGTCGGCTCCGCGCTGGCCGGCTGGTCGCGCACCATGGACGAACTGATCGCCTTCCGTGCCATCCAGGGCGTCGGCGGCGGCGGGCTGATGATCGGCGTCCAGGCGATCATCGCCGACGTCGTACCGCCCCGGGAGCGCGGCCGGTTCATGGGGCTCATCGGTGCGGCCTTCGGACTGGCGTCCGTGGCGGGCCCGTTGCTCGGCGGCTTCTTCACCGACCACGCCTCCTGGCGCTGGTGCTTCTACATCAACGTGCCGTTCGGCCTCGTGACGTTCGTCGTCATCACCGTCGTGCTGAAGCTGCCCAAGCCCACCGTCCGGCCCCGGCTCGACATCCTCGGCGCCGCGCTGCTGGCCGCCGCCTCCACCTGCCTCGTTCTGCTGACCAGCTGGGGCGGCACGGAGTACGCCTGGGGGTCGCGCACCATTCTGGGGCTGGCCGCCGGAGCCGCCGGAACGACTCTGCTGTTCCTCGCCGTCGAGCACCGCGCGCCCGAACCGATCATCCCGCTACGGCTGTTCCGCGACTCGATCTTCAACGTCACCGCCCTGGTCGGCGCGGTCGTCGGGGTGGCGCTGTTCGGCGCCGCCAGCTATCTGCCGACCTTCCTGCAGATGGTCGACGGGGCCACCGCCACCGAGTCCGGGCTGCTGATGCTCCCGATGATGGGCGGCATCGTCGGAGCCTCCGTCGTCTCCGGCCAGCTGATCTCGCGTACCGGCCGCTACCGCGTCTACCCGATCGCGGGCAGCGCCGTCTCGGCGGTGGGCATGTGGCTGCTGTCCCGGCTCGAAACCGACACCCCGCGCCTCGAATACAGCATCGCGCAGGCGGTCCTCGGCCTCGGGATCGGGCTGATCATGCCGGTGCTGGTCCTGGCCGTCCAGAACTCCGTACGCCCCGCCGACCTCGGCACCGCCACCAGTGCCAACAACTACTTCCGGCAGATCGGCGGCAGCGTCGGAGCCGCCGTGTTCGGCACGCTCTTCGCCGGACGGCTGGCCGACGCGCTCGCCGTGCGGCTGCCCTCCGGGGCCGGTCTGCCCGACCCGGAGTCGATCACGCCGCAGCTGGTCCACGCCATGGAGCCCGCGCTGCGCGACGCCTACATCCAGGCGTACGCCGACGCGATGCCCCGGATCTTCCTCTACCTCGTGCCGGTCCTCGTGCTCGGCCTGTTCTTCGCCTTCTTCCTCAAGGAGAAACCGCTGGTGTCCCACCACAGCCCCGAAACCGCAGCCGAGCCCGCGACCACGATCCCCTCCGCCCGCACCGACCCCGCCGGCTACCTATCCGGAGTGCCGGTCTGCGGCAGCGTCCAGCATCCCGACGGCACGAAGGTCCCACGCGCGGCCCTCACCCTCATCGACGTCCAGGGACAGCAGGTCGGCAGGGGCGCCAGTGGGGACGAGGGACGGTACGCGCTGAGCGTGCCCGGGGCCGGTTCGTACGTGCTCATCGCCGCTGCGGGCGGCCACCAGCCGCAGGCCGTCAGCGTCACGGTCGGCGAACGGCCGGTGGAGCTGGACGTGGTGCTCGGCGGCGCCGGACGGCTGGCCGGGACCGTCGTGACCGCGGACGGTGTCCCCGTACGCGACGCGGCCGTCACCCTGACCGACGTACGCGGCGAGGTCGTCGCCTCCACCCGCAGCGGGCGCGAGGGCGGGTACGTGATCACGGAGCTGGTCGCGGGCGAGTACACCCTCGCCGCCTCCGCACCCGCCTTCCGGCCCGCCGCTCTGCCGGTCAGCGTGCAGGCGGCCAGGGAGACCCGGCAGGACATCGAACTGGCCGGCGGCGCCGTGCTGCGCGGGATCGTCCGGGCCAGTGGCGGGCGGCCCGTCGAGGACGCCCGGGTGACGCTCCTGGACGCGGCGGGCAACGTGGTCGACACGCTGACCACCGGCCCCGACGGCTCGTTCCGCTTCGTGGACCTGTCCACGGGCGAGTACACCGTGATCGCCGCGGGATATCCGCCGGTCGCCACCGTGCTCCAGGTCGCGGGCGGCGGGCGCACGGAACGGGATCTCCAGCTGGGCCACGAGGACTGACGCACGGTGTTCCGTGTGCCGTCCGGATCACGTGGGTACGCGGGGCGCACCACCCCCTCGGGGGTGATTCCGCCGATGACCCGCGGCGCCGGACGCGGGGCCGTACCGTGGACGCACGCACCGCAGAACCTTGCGGTGGGGAAGGAGCCTTCCGCCCATGGACCTCGGTGTGCCGCCGCAGAGGACACCACCACCGCAGAGGACGGCACAGCCGCGTGACGCCGCGGCGGGCCGCGTGCCGCTCGCCGTGGTCGTCGTCGACGCGGACGGCCTGGTCTCGCACTGGTCGGCCGGTGCGAGGAAACTCTTCGGGGTCTCCCGCAAGGACGCCGTCGGCTGCCCCGCAGGTGAACTCCTGCCGGTGAGCGGGGCGTTACGGCGGCGCGGTGACCCGCTGCCGGACAGCGCGTACGCCGAGTTCGGCCCCGAGCTCGACAGCTCCCTCAGCGGGACCGTCGCCTACCCGGCGGCGGGCCGGGCCCGCGTGGACGAACCGGACCGCGGCCGCATCGACGTGCTGTGGTGGGCCTATCCGCTGGTCGGCCCGGGCCCGGAGCGGCTGCTCGTGCTCGCCGCGGACGCCGAGCCGCTGCGGGGCGACGGCGAGGGCGAGGTGCAGGGCAGTGAGACGGTCGCCCCCGGATTCGCCCTGCACACCGACTTCCCCGGCTATCGGGAGCTCTCCGCGCGGCTGCCCGAGATCCTGCCCAGCATGAGCGTCCGTGAGGCCACCAGGATCGTCTCCCAGGTACTCGAACTGGGCTATCCCGTACTGGAGTTCAGCCGACACGACCGGATCCCGGTGACGCCCGACTGGGGTGCGCCGCAGCGTGCCGGACGGCGTGCCGCGGGCGGCCCGCAGGACCGTTCCGGTGATGCGCCGGCCGCACACGCCGCACCTCGCCCCGAACTCGACCTCGAGTACGCGGCGGTCCGTGAGCGGCTGGAATTCCTCAACGAGGTCAGCGGCCGTATCGGCACCTCCCTCGATCTGGAACGGACCATCCGCGAGGTCACCAGCGCCGCCGTCCCGCGCTTCACCGACTTCGCCGGTACACATCTGCGCGCCGCGGTCCTGGCCGGCGAGGGTTTCCCCGACGGGCCGCCCGACGTCACGACCATCTGGCACCGCGTCTGGGTCGAGCACAACGACGAACCGGGCCGCTGGGACGACACCGTGCCGGTCGGCGAATCCATCGCCTTCCCCGAGCACACCCCGTTCTTCCAGTGCATGGTCACCGGCGAACCCGTGATCGTGCCCTACGTCAGCGAGGAGTTGAGCAACCGGATCTCCGGCGAGTTCGAGAAGCGCGACCTCCGGCCCCTCATCGCGCATCGCTCGCTGCTCATCGTCCCGCTCAAGGCCCGTGACGTGGTGCTCGGCTTCATGGTGCTGATGCGCCGCCCCGGCCGCGAACCCTTCGACGACATGGACCGCACCACAGGCGCCGAACTCGCCGCCCGGGCCGGGCTCGTCCTCGACAACGCCCGCATGTACACGTACCAGGAGAACGTCGCCGAGACCCTCCAGGACAGCATGCTGCCGCAGATCGAACCACGCATGGCCGGCTGCGACATCGCCACCCGCTACCTGCCCGGCGCCCGGCTCGGCAGGGTCGGCGGTGACTGGTTCGACTCGGTGAAACTCCCCGGCTCCCGGACCGCGCTCATCGTCGGCGACGTCATGGGCCACGGTCTCAACTCCGCAGCCATGATGGGTCAGTTGCGGACCGCCGTGCTCACCATGGCCACCATGGAGATGCCTCCCTCCCAGCTGCTGCGCAACCTCGACGACCTGGCCCAGCGGCTCGGTGAGCAGTACCTCGCGACCTGCCTCTACGCGGTCTACGACCCCATCCGCTCCGAGCTGCAGATCGCCAACGCCGGACACATCCCGCCCGTGCTGGTCCGGGCGGAGGACGGCCGGGCGGAACTGCTCGACCTGCCGACCGGAGCCCCGATCGGTGTCGGCGGGGTCGCCTTCGAGACCGCCACCGTGCGGGTGCGTCCCGGCGACCGGCTGGTGCTCTGCACCGACGGCCTGGTCGAGGTGCGCGGCCAGGACATCGGTGCGGGGCTGGCCGCCCTCTGCGCCTCCGCCGCCCATCCCGCCGCGTCCATGGACGACGCCTGCGACGCGATCATCCGGGCCCTGAACCCCAGAGGCGGCCGCAAGGACGACGTGGCCCTGCTGATGGCCCGCCTCAACGGAATCCCGGACGGAGACGTCGCCGCATGGCAACTGGCCCTGGACCCGCGCGAGGTGGCCCGGGCCCGCCGGCTGGTCCGCGGCCGGCTCCTCGACTGGGACCTGCCGGACGCGGTGGAGGCGGCCGAGCTGATGGTCAGTGAGATCGTCACCAATGCCGTCAAGTACGGCCGTACCCATCACATCGGGCTCCGGCTGGTGCGCACCGGAGCTCTGCTCTGCGAGGTCACCGACGACGAGCCCGCCCCTGCCACGCTCCTGGACGCGACCGCGGACGACGAGTCCGGCCGCGGGCTGGTTCTGGTGAGCAGCCTCGCCCGGGAGTGGGGCACGAGCACCACGGCGCGCGGGAAGACCGTCTGGTTCGAGCTGGCGCTCTCCCGCCTCCCGGGGCCCCGGTCGACAGCCTGGTGAAGGACGTCTTCACCGGGGATGTCGATGTGGTGCACACCCTTGCCCCGGAGGCCGTGGGGCGGTAGTCCGGTGCTGAGCGAAATGGGCTCGGTACCACCGGACTTGGGAGTGCGCATGGATGTGTCACAGCGATACCGTGAGTCGTGGGAAGGGTTCTGGGCGGCCACCTCGGACGTACCCGGCGAGGCGATCTGGGACGCCGACCCCTCGCTGAGCGCCGCACCGCACAGTGAGCTGCTCCTGCCGCACGCCGATGCCGCACTCCCCGTGGTCGACCTCGGCTGCGGAAACGGCACCCAGACCCGCTATCTCGCCACCCGGTTCGCCCGTGCCATCGGTGTGGACCTCTCCCGTGCGGCGATCGGCCACGCCCGGCGGGCGGACCCCGAAGGGGTCGCCGAGTTCGTCCAGTTGGACCTCGTCGACGGTGACGCGGTGCGGGCCCTGCACGATCGGATCGGCGATACGAACGTGTACATGCGGGCGGTCATCCACCAGAGCGAGCCCGAGGCCAGGCCCGCGGTCGCGGCGGCCGTGGCGACGCTGCTGGGGGAGCGGGGCCGGGCGTTCGTCGCCGAACTGACCCCGGCCTCCCAGGACGTGCTGCGGCAGGCGGCACAGGGCCCGGACGGTCCGCCCAAGAAGCTGCGGCGGGTCTTCGACCACGGGCTGAAACCGGCGAGTGCCACCGAGGAGGAGGTGCCGCGGGTGCTGCGGGCGGCCGGGCTGACAACCCTGGACAGCGGGGACACGGCCCTGCCGCAGACGGAGTACCTGCCCGACGGAACCCGGATCGACCTGCCGGCGCGGTGGTTCGTCCTGGCCGCCCGCTGATCCGGGCGCGCCCCGGCCCCGGCCCCGGCGGGGAGCCGTCCGGGGCCGGTGGCGTCGTTCATGGCAGCAGCTGCGGCTTCCGATTCGCCGCGACGTCCTCGACCCAGCCGAGGCGAGCCACGGCCGCGCCGAGGAAGGCCACGGCGCACCGAACGGGAACCGGCTGCTGCCGAGCGGCAGAGCCGCCGTTCGCCGGAACGTTTCAATGCCTTCCGGATCGTCGACGAAGACGCCTGGACCCCGCTCCGGGGCGGCAGCGCGAAGGCCACCGACCGTGCGGTGGCCTCACGCGTCGTGGCGCTCACCGCCTCCGGCAGGGACGTCCGGGTCGCCTTCGGCGGTGCGCGGGCGCTGCACATCACCGTGACGATCGGTGTCAACGACGTGGCCGGGGAGGCCCTCACCCTGGCAGACGCGGCATCCCTGCCTTCCTTCGCCCGGCGTCACGGTGTCGGCGCGCTCTTGCTCCGGGCGACGTTCCGCGACCGGGTGCGCACCGGTGAGGACACGTCGACGGCGAGCGTCACGCGCAGCGGGCGTCGCACGGGAGGACAGGGCGTTCGCCGAGGCGCTCAGTCGCTGACCGCCGTGCCTCAGTGCCCGGTCCCCTCCCGTACGAGCGCCATCAGCGCCCGTGCTCCCGGGCTCAGCGCCTGAGCGGCGGGAAGCACCACGACGCTCTCGTAGTACGGCTGGTCCGCCCCGTCGAGAGCCACCGCCACCAGGCTCGCGGCCTCGGGCTTGCGCGAGAAGTGGTGCGGAACCACCGCGATGCCGAGCCCCTCGCGCACCAGCTCCAGCAAGGTGTGTACGTCGTTGACCTCCAGCGCCACCGTGCGGCGCGCTCGTGCGGCCGCGAACGCCTCGTCGGCCGCACGGCGGGGCCCGAAGTCCGGATGGAAGTCGATGAACGCCTCCCCGGCCAGCTCGTCCCATCCGGCCCGGTGCGCCGAGGCCAGCCGGTGACCGGGCGCGCACAGCAGGACCATGGGCTCACGGGCCAGCGGGACCAGCTCGCCCCGCCACTCCACGGGGGAGACGGTGGCGGCGAAGGCGATGTCGAGCCGGCCGCCGGACACCCCGTCGACCAGGTTCGTCGTCCCCTCCTGGCGGAGCCGGATCTCCATGTGCGGGTGCTCGCGGTGGAAGGCGGCGAGCAGCCGCGGCAGGTTCAGCCCGGCCACGCACTGCTCCACGCCCACCGACAGGGTCCCGCGCAGGAGTCCCCGTACGGCGTCGACGGCGTCCTTCGCCGCCCGCGCGCCCGCCAGGGTGCGTTCCGCCTCCACCAGCAGCGCGCGCCCGGCCTCGGTCAGCCGCACACTGCGGGTCGTCCGGCTGAACAGCGGCGTCCGCAGCTCCTGCTCCAGGGCCCGGACGGAGGCTGAGAGGCCGGACTGCGACACGGCGACGCGCTCGGCGGCCCGGGTGAAATGCTGCTCCTGGGCGACGGCGACGAAATGTTCCAGCTGGCGCAACTCCATGATTGAGAAATATAGGTGCTGAATCCCAGCGGAATCTACTGTTGGACTGCTGGATCATTGTGCGCGAGCCTGGACCCCGCACGCCGTATCCCGTCGTGAACCGGAACGATCTCTCCCGTGGAGCCCCGCATGTACATCCCGTCCGCCGGCCGTTACCAGGACATGCCGTACCGGCGCACCGGGCGCAGCGGTCTGAAGCTGCCCGCCCTCTCGCTCGGTCTGTGGCACAACTTCGGCGGTGACCGGACACCGGAGTCGCAGGGGCAGATCCTCCGCCGGGCGTTCGACCTCGGCATCACCCACTTCGACCTGGCCAACAACTACGGACCGCCGCCCGGCTCCGCCGAGACCGCGATGGGCCGCTCGCTGGCGACGGACTTCGCCCGGCACCGCGACGAGATCATCGTGTCCACCAAGGCCGGCTATCTGATGTGGGACGGTCCGTACGGGGAGTGGGGATCGCGCAAGAACCTGCTCTCCTCGCTGGACCGGAGCCTCGGCCGCCTCGGCCTCGACTACGTCGACATCTTCTACTCCCACCGGCCCGACCCCGAGACCCCGCTCGAGGAGACGATGGGGGCGCTCCACTCGGCGGTGCAGCAGGGCAAGGCGCTCTACGTCGGTATCTCCAACTACTCGGCCGAGCAGACGAGGGAGGCAGCCCGGATCCTCAAGGACCTCGGCACCCCGCTGCTCATCCACCAGCCGCGCTACTCGATGCTGGACCGCTGGGTCGAGGACGGCCTGCTCACGGCCCTGGACGAGCTGGGTGTCGGCTCCATCGCCTACTCGCCGCTGGAGCAGGGCATCCTCTCGGACCGCTACCTCCGCGGTATCCCGGAGGGCTCGCGGGCGGCGGGCAGCAGCCCGTTCCTCTCGGCCGACTCGGTCACGCCCGAGCTGGTCGGCCGTCTCCGCGAACTGGACCAACTGGCCTCCGCGCGTGGCCAGTCGCTGGCCCAGATGGCACTGGCCTGGGTGCTGCGCGGCGGCCGGGTCACCTCAGCGGTGGTCGGCGCGAGCAGCGTCGCCCAGCTGGAGAACAGCGTCGAGGCGATCCGCAACCTGGAGTTCAGCGACAAGGAACTCGCCGGGATCGAGAAGCTGTTGAAGGGCGCGAAGCGCCGCTGAATCACCACGAAGGGGCCGGCACCTCCGCTTGCGGGGCGCCGGCCCCTTTCGTGATGCCCTTGTGCGGGCCGCCGTCTCAGGTGTCGTCCGCCCGGAGCAGCAGGTGCAGAAGGCCCGGGAAGCGGGCCTCGAACTCCTCGCGGCGCAGACGGTTGACCCGTTTGGCGCCCATGTCGCGCTGCTCCACCAGGCCCGCCCCGCGCAGCACCGAGAAGTGATGGCTGAGTGCGGCCTTGCCGACCGGCACGTCGAAGCTGCCGCAGCTGCGCGTCCAGTCCTCGGAGCCCGCCAGCTCCCGCACCAGCTGGAGGCGGACCGGGTCGGCCACCGCGGAGAGGGCTTCGAGAACCGAGACCTCCGCGGGGTCCGTGTGGACCGGAGTCGCGCGATGTCCGCTGCCCGCAGGCTGGTTGGGCATGTTCCGCTCCTCGTGTCCGTGGCTCTTGCCGAGTGTTCGATGAACATCGTACAGTCCGAGTGTTCGCTTTTCGTTGAACACATCTCCCCAGGGACGGTTCTGCCATGCGTGCGATCGAGTTCAAGGAGTACGGCGGCCCCGAGGTGCTGACCCTCGTCGAGAGGGTCGCCCCCGAGCCCGGCCCCGGGCAGGTCACCATCGACGTCGCCTACGCGGGCGTCAACTTCGCCGATCTCAAGGCCAGATCCGTGGGATACCGGGTGCCCGGACTGCCCTTCGTCCCGGGCCTGGAGGTCTCGGGCCGGGTGCGGGCGGTCGGTGAGGGGGTCGAGGGCCTGAGCCCCGGGCAGGAGGTTGCCGCGTTCCTCGACGGCGGCGGATACGCGGACGTGGTGGCGGCCCCGGCCGACACCGTCTTCCCGCTCCCCGCCGGTGTGGACCTGCGCACGGGTGCCACCCTCCCCACCGTGCTGCCGACCGCGCACGCCCTGCTGCACGAGGTCGGGCGGCTGCGGGCCGGCGAGAGCGTGCTGGTGCAGGGCGCGGCCGGCGGAGTCGGCACGGTGGCCGGGCAACTGGCCAGATCCGCGGGGGCCGGAGCCGTGTACGGCGTGGTGTCCTCGGCCGCGAAGGCCGCGTACGCCCTCGACCACGGCTACGACGAGGTGTTCGTCGGAGACACCTTCCCGGACGAGGTTCGCCGCGCCACCGGCGGCCGGGGCGTCGACCTGGTGCTCGACCCGGTCGGCGGGGACACGCTGCGCCGCGGCGTCGACGCGCTCGCCGTCTTCGGGCGCCTGGTCTCCTTCGGCAACGCGAGCGGCGCACAGCCCTGGAGCGTCGGGCAGGGCGAGCTCTACCCGGGCAGCAGGTCGGTGGCCGGCTTCTCGATCCTGGAGCTGGCCGCGAGCGACCCCGCCACTTTGCGTACCGTCGCGGAACGCGCCTTCCGAGCCGTGACCGACGGGCACGTCGACCTTCCCGTGACGGCCGAGTTCACCCTGGCGAGGACGGCCGAAGCGCACCTGCTGATGGAGGGCCGCACATCGACCGGCAAGCTGGTCCTGCGCATCGGCGGCTGAGCGGTCCCGTCCCTCGCCCCGCCCCCTGATCACGGACCCCGAAAGGTGCACGCAGATGAAGATTCTGGTCGTAGGAGCAGGAGCCACCGGTGGCTACTTCGGTGCCCGGCTCGCACAGGCGGGCAGGGACGTCACCTTCCTGGTCCGTCCGCGCCGCGCCGCGGTCCTCCGTGAGCGCGGTCTGCGCATCACCGGACTGGGGGAGGAGGAGAGGCTCACGCCCCGGCTCGTCACCGCGGACGAACTCTCCGGTCCCTACGACCTGGTGCTGCTCTCGGTGAAGGCCACGGCCCTGGACGCGGCCCTCGACGACATCGCGCCGGCCGTCGGGCCGGAGACCGCGATCGTGCCGCTGCTCAACGGCATGGCCCACCTCGCGCGGCTGGGCGACCGGTTCGGTGAGAAGGCGGTGCTGGGCGGCGTCGCCAGGGTCATCACCACGCTGAACGCCGAAGGTGACATCGTGCGGCTCGCGCCGGTCGCCGGACTGACGATCGGCGAGCAGCAGGGCGGCACATCGGAGCGGGCCGAGGCGATCACCGCCGTCCTCGGCGTCGCGGGCATCGAGGCGCGCCGGTCCAGGAACGTCATCGGGGCGATGTGGGGCAAGTGGGTGTTCATCAGCACCCTGGCGGGTCTGACCTGCCTGATGCGCGGCACCGTGGGCGATGTCCGGGCCGTCCCCGGCGGGCCCGGTTTCGTCACCGCCCTCCTGGCCGAGTGCGCCGCTGTCGCGGCCGCCGCGGGGCATCCCGTGCGGGAGACGGAACTCGACGCCGTGGCCGAGATGCTCACCACGGAGGGATCGCCGCTCACCGCCTCGCTGTACCGCGACGTGACCCTGGGCGCACCGACCGAGGCCGAGCAGGTCTTCGGGGATCTCGTGGACCGGGCCCGGCGCCTGTCCGTCGCCACCCCGCTGCTCGATCTCGTCACGCTGAACCTGCGCGTCCACGAGCTCCGCACCGGCTCCGCCGTCTGAGGCCCCCGGACCCGCGCACCGGACCCACGCCCCTTCAAAGGAGTGGACCTCTGGAGGCCAGGGCCGCTCTGGCCTGCACGTTCTGTGGCGCGTACCGTGTGGCACCATGAAGATCCTCGTCAGCGCCGACATGGAAGGCGCCACCGGTGTGACCTGGCCGGCCGATGTGCTGCCCGGTACACCCCAGTGGGAGCGGTGCCGCTCCCTGTTCACCTCCGACGTCAACGCGGCCGCCCTCGGCTTCTACGACGGGGGCGCCGACGAGGTGCTCGTCAACGAGGCCCACTGGACCATGCGCAACCTGCTGCTCGAGCAGCTCGACGACCGGGTCCAGATGATCACCGGCAGGCACAAGTCGCTCAGCATGGTGGAGGGCATCCAGCACGGTGACGTCGACGCGGTGGCCTTCATCGGCTACCACACGGGAGCCGGCACGGAGGGCGTCCTGGCCCACACGTTTCTGGCCAACTCCATCACCGGCGTCTGGGTGAACGGGGTCAGGGCGAGCGAGGGCCTGCTCAACGCCCATGTGGCCGCGGAGTACGGCGTCCCCGTCGTCCTCGTCACCGGCGACGACCTGACCTGCGTGGACGCCAGGGGTTACGCCCCCGACGCGCGGACGGTCGCCGTCAAGGACTACGTGTCGCGCTACGCCGCGGTCTGCCGCACCCCCACCCGCACCGCCGCCGACATCCGTGCGGCGGCCAAGGAGGCGGCCGGGCTCGCCGGACGTTACACACCGGTGGACGGCGGCCCGTTCACCGTTGAGCTGGAGTTCGACGCCGAACACCTGGCCGCGGCGGCCACGGTCGTGCCCGGCACGGCACCCTCCGGCGAGAGGCGTGTCGCCTACACCAGCGCGACGATGTACGAAGGTATCCGCACGTTCAAGGCGGTGACGACCATCGTGTCGTCCGCCGTGGAGGAACAGTATGGCTGAGGCGAGCACCACCCAGGACGGCGTCGACGAACTGGCTCTCGACGAGTCGGTGACGTTCACCTCCGAACTGATCCGCATCGACACCACGAACAGGGGCGGCGGTGACTGCCGCGAACGTCCCGCCGCCGAGTACGTCGCCGAGCGGCTGGCCGCCGCGGGACTCGAACCGGCGATGCTGGAGCGCACCCCCGGCCGCACCAACGTCGTCGCCCGGATCCCCGGCACCGACCCGTCGGCCGAAGCGCTCCTGGTCCACGGCCACCTGGACGTCGTGCCGGCCGAGGCCGACGACTGGACCGTGCACCCCTTCTCCGGCGAGGTGCGCGACGGAGTCGTCTGGGGCCGCGGCGCCATCGACATGAAGAACATGGACGCGATGGTCCTCGCCGTCGTCCGCTACTGGGCCAGGGCCGGCATCCGCCCACGCCGCGACATCGTGATCGCGTACACCGCGGACGAGGAGGCCAGCGCCGACGACGGCTCGGGCTTCCTCGCCGATCAGCACGCCGCACTCTTCGAAGGGTGCACGGAAGGCATCAGCGAGTCGGGCGCCTTCACCTTCCACGCCGGGCCGAACATGCCGCTCTACCCCATCGCCGCGGGCGAACGCGGCACCGGCTGGCTCAAGCTCACCGCCCACGGCAAGGCGGGGCACGGTTCCAAGGTCAACCGCGCGAACGCGGTCAGCACGCTCGCCGCGGCCGTCGCCCGGATCGGCGACCACGAATGGCCGGTGCGTCTGACCCCCACGGTCCGCGCCGCGATCACCGAGATCGCCGCCCTGCACGGCATCCAACCCGACCTCGATGCCCCCGGCTTCGACGTGGACGAACTCCTCGGCAAGATCGGACCGGCCGCCGACCTCGTCGCTCCGACCGTCCGCAACAGCTCCAACCCGACGATGCTGGACGCCGGTTACAAGGTCAACGTCATCCCCGGCCACGCCACCGCCTACATCGACGGCAGGATGGTCCCCGGCGGCGAGGACGAGTTCCGCACCACCCTGGACCGGCTGACCGGCCCCTCGGTCGACTGGGAGTTCCACCACCGCGAGGTGCCACTCCAGGCACCGGTCGACTCGCCCACGTTCGCCAAGCTCCGCGCCGCCGTCGAACGGTTCGACCCCGACGGCCACGTCGTGCCGTACTGCATGTCCGGCGGCACCGACGCCAAGCAGTTCTCCCGGCTCGGCATCACCGGCTACGGCTTCTCGCCGCTGAAGCTGCCCGTCGGCTTCGACTACCAGGCCCTCTTCCACGGCGTGGACGAACGCGTCCCCGTCGAGGCGCTGCACTTCGGCGTCCGGGTCCTGGACCACTACCTGCGTACCGCCTGAACCACTCGGGGGAACCGATCATGAAATCCACTGAGGCCTACGGAAGCTGGCCGTCACCGATCGACGCCGCGCTGGCCGCTTCCCGCGACGGCCGGCCCGAGTACGTCGGAGCGGTCGGCGACGAGCTGTGGTGGACGGAGCCGCGCCCGGCCGAGGCCGGCCGGCGTGCCCTGGTCCGCCGCTCGGCCGACGGCACCACCACGGAGCTGCCCGCGCCGTGGAACGCCCGCAGCCGCGTCATCGAGTACGGCGGACTGCCGTGGGCCGGCACCGTACGCGCCGAGGGCGGCCCGCTGATCGTCTTCGTCCACTTCGACGACCAGCGGCTGTACGCCTACGCCCCCGACGGCCCCCGCGAGCCATGGCCGCTGACGCCCGTCTCCGCGACCGGCGGCGGACTGCGCTGGGCCGACCCGCGGCCGCACCCGGACCGCGGACCGGCCGGCGAGGTCTGGTGCGTCCTGGAGGAGTTCACCGGCGAGGGCCCCACCGAACTGCGCCGGGTGATCGCCGCCGTGCCACTGGACGGATCGGCGGCCGGCGACCGGTCCGCGGTACGTGAACTCTCCGACGACGGGCACCGGTTCGTCACGGGCGCCGAGGTCTCGCCCGACGGGCGGCGTGCGGCCTGGATCGCCTGGGACCACCCGCGGATGCCGTGGGACGGCACCGAGGTGATGCTCGCCGACATCGGCGAGGACGGCACCTTCCACGACGCCCGGCGTTTCGTGGGCGGTCCGGAGGAATCCGTACCGCAGGTCCGCTGGGCCTCGGACGGACAACTGCTGTTCGCCAGTGACCGCAGCGGGTGGTGGAATCTCTACCGCGCCGACCCGGACCGCGGCACCGTGGACGAACTCGGCGTCCGCGAGGAGGAGTTCGCGGGTCCGTTGTGGAAGATCGGGCTCAACTGGTTCTGCCCGCTGGACAACGGGCTCATCGCCGCACTCCACGGCAGGGGATCCACCACCCTCGGCATCCTCGACCCGGAGACGGGCGAGATCGTCGACATCGCCGGACCCTGGACCGAATGGGCCGAGACCCTCGCCGTGCAGGGCAGCCGTGTCATCGGCATCGCGGCGAGCCCGCGCAGCGCCTACGAGATCGTGGAACTGGACACCGCGACCGGGCACACCCGGATCATCGGCGCACCGCACGAGGACGCGGTCGACCCGTCGTACTACCCGGAGCCCGCCGTCCGCACCTTCACCGGGCCCGACGGCCGGGAGATCCACGCCCAGGTGTACCCGCCGCACAGCCCCGACCGGACCGGACCGGACGACGAGCTGCCGCCCTTCGTGGTGTGGGCCCACGGCGGCCCGACCGGCCATGCCCCGCTCGTACTCGACCTGGAGATCGCCTACTTCACCTCGCGCGGCATCGGCGTCGCCGAGGTCAACTACGGCGGTTCCACCGGCTACGGCCGGTCCTACCGCAACCGGCTGCGCGGACAGTGGGGCGTCGTCGACGTCGAGGACTGCGCCGCGGTCGCCGGGGCGCTGGCCGCCGAGGGCGCCGCCGATCCGCTCAGGCTCGCCGTCCGCGGCGGAAGCGCCGGCGGCTGGACCTCCGCCGCCTCGCTGACCGGGACGGATGTCTACGCCTGCGGCACGATCATCTACCCCATCCTGGACCTGACCGGCTGGGGCACCGACGAGACCCACGACTTCGAGTCGCAGTACCTGGAGTCGCTGGTCGGCCCGCTCGCCGAGGTCCCCGACCGCTACCGCGACAGGTCCCCGATCAACCGCACCGACGGGCTCACCACCCCCTTCCTGATCCTCCAGGGGGAGGACGACCCGATCTGTCCGCCCGTGCAGTGCGAGCGGTTCCTGGCCGAGGTCGAGGGGCGCGGCATCCCGCACGCCTATCTCACCTACCCGGGCGAGGGGCACGGATTCCGGCGCGCGGAGACCATGATCAGCGCGTTGGAGGCGGAACTCTCCCTGTACGCCCAGACGTTCGGCATCGACCGTACCGATGTTCCGCTGCTGGAGCTGAAGAAGTGACCGCCGAGGGCAGCATGGGCCTGGCGCCTCTGACCCGTCCCGCCCGGCTGCGCGCGGGCGCCCGGGTCGCCGTGGTGTCCCCGAGCGGACCGGTGCCCGCCGAGCGGCTGGAGGCGGGCCTCGACCTCCTGCGCGGCTGGGGGCTCGATCCGTTCGTGATGCCGCATGTGCTCGATGTGCACCGTGCGTTGGAGTACCTCGCCGGCGCCGACGAGGCGCGGGCCCGGGACCTCCAGGACGCCTGGTGCGATCCGTCGGTCGACGCGGTGATCTGCGCTCGCGGCGGGTACGGAGCGCACCGCATGGTGGATCTGGTGGACTGGGCGGCGATGCGGGCCGCCGGACCCAAGGTGTTCGTCGGCTACAGCGACATCACGGTGCTCCACGAGGCGTTCGCCCTGCGGGCCGGGCTCGCCACGCTGCACGGCCCGATGGTGGGCACCGAGACCTTCCTGAAGGACCCGCGGACCCAGGACTCGCTGCGGTCCACCCTCTTCGAGCCCGAGACGGTCATGACGCTGGGGCTCGACGACGCGACAGCCCTGGTGCCGGGGCGGGCCCGGGGCGTCACGTACGGCGGCTGTGTCAGTCTGCTCGCTGCCGACCTCGGCACCCCGCACGGGCGTACCTCGGCCCGCGGCGGGCTGCTGGTCATCGAGGACACCACCGAGGACCCGTACGGCATCGACCGCATCCTCACCCAGCTGCTGCGGGCCGGGGCGCTCGACGGCGTGGCCGGGGTGGTCTGCGGTTCCTGGGCGGGCTGCGGACCGTACGAGCGGGTCCGCGCGGTGCTCGCCGACCGGCTCGGTCCGCTGGGTGTGCCCGTCGTCGAGGAGCTCGGATTCGGGCACGGCCCCACCGGGCTGACGATTCCGCTCGGCGTGCCCGCCGTGCTGGACGCGCCGGCGGACGGCGGCCGGGCCACTCTCACGGTCGAGGTGCCTGCGCTGGCCTGAGCGTACGGAATACCGCGAAGGCCCCGGCGTGCGCCGGGGCCTTCGTCATGTCCGCGTTCCGCCGCGGCGGCGTGAACGGGGCCGGGATGCGAAGAAGCTGAGCAACCTTCAGGAAACGACGTCGTGGCCGTTGACACGGCTATGACCCGTGTCACAGCATGAGCGCGGCCCAATACTTACCGGTCGGTAAGGTGTCCTCGGTGTGGAGGTCCTCGTGTCGCGTGCTGTCCCCGGTTCCCGCTTCCGGTCCCGGTCGAAGTCGTCGAAGTCGCTGTCCCGCAAACCGCTCGCCCTCGTCGCAGGGGCCGTGCTCGCCGCACCCCTCGCGCTCGCCGGCACCGCACAGGCCGACACGGCCGCCGCGTCCGCGTACACCGTCACCCCGCTGAGGTTCACCGTCTCCGCGGGCGACCGCTCCTGCACCGTGGACGCCGACCTCTACCGCCCCGCCGGAGCCGACGCCCTGCACCCGGTGCCCGCCGTCCTCGCCACCAACGGCTTCGGCGGCAGCAAGTCGGACGGCTCGACCGACGGCATCGGCAAGGCGTTCGCCTCGCGCGGCTACGCCGGGCTCGTCTACTCCGGCCTGGGCTTCGGCAAGTCCGGCTGCCTCATCACGCTCGACGACCCGGAGAAGGACGGCAGGGCGGCGGCCGCCCTCGTCGACTTCCTCGGCGGGACGCGCGCCGCCGACGACGGCACCAAGGCCGACTTCGTCACCCAGGACGGCCCCGGAGACCCCACGGTCGGCATGATCGGCGGCTCGTACGGCGGAGCCATCCAGATGGCCACCGCGGCCGTCGACCCCCGCGTCGACGCCCTCGTTCCGCTCATCACCTGGAACGACCTCGGCTACGCGCTCGCCCCCAACAACGCCGGCGCGGCCCGAGGCGTCTCCTCGGACACCGCCGGCGTCTTCAAGTGGCAGTGGACCAACGGCTTCTACCTGATGGGGGAGGGGCAGACGATCCTCGCGCCCAGCCTCGACCCGTCCCGCTTCGGCAGCCTGAACTGCCTCCACTTCGCCGCGCAGGCCTGCGACACCATCCGGCTGCTCAACTCCGGCCGCTACCCGGACGACAGGACCGCGGCCATGCTCGCCTACGCGCGCAGCGTCTCGCCGGTCTCCTACCTGAACCGCGTCAAGGCGCCCACCCTCCTGATCCAGGGTCAGGCCGACAGCCTGTTCAACCTGAACGAGGCCACCGCCACGTACCGGACGCTCAAGGCGCAGGGCACCACGGCCAAGATGATCTGGCAGGCCTGGGGGCACAGCGGCGGTCAGGTGGAGGGCGAACTCGACCTGGGACAGGGCAATCTGGAGGACAGCTACGTCGGCGGACGCATCCTCGCCTGGTTCGACCGCTACCTCCGCCACGAGACGGCGAAGGACACCGGACCCGAGTTCGCCTACTACCGCGACTGGCAGAGCGGCTACGGCACCGCGGACGCCGTCCCCGGCCTGACGCGCACGATGTATCTCTCCGGCGACGGCAAGCTCGTCGACAACCGCTCCAAGGTCGCACGCGGCAGCCGCCAGTACACCAACTGGCTGATCCCCACCAGCCACTCGGAGAGCTCGCTCGCCGGTCTCATCGGGCTGCCCGACCCGAAGCCGTACGACACCAAGGGCACCTACCTCGGCTGGACCAGCGCCCCGCTCGCCTCGGCGGTCGATGTCGTCGGAGCGCCGAAGGCCACGCTGAAGGTCGTCTCGCCGAAGACGGAGCGGGTCCAGAACAGCGGTGACGCCGCCGACAGGCTCGTCCTGTTCGCCAAGGTGTACGACGTCGCGCCGGACGGCAGCAGGACGCTGGTGAACCGGCTCGTCTCGCCGGTCCGGGTGCCGGACGTGACCCGTCCCTTCACCGTCCAGCTGCCCGGCATCGTGCACCGGTACGAGGCGGGACACCGGCTGGAATTCGCGATCGCCGCCAGCGACAGCGCGTACTTCGGCAACCGCGGCATCAAGCCCGTCACGGTCGTCAGCGCGCCCGGGGACACCGGAGTGCTGCAGCTGCCCGTGGTGGGCGGCACGGGGAAGTAACGCGGTAGCACCGGTCACGGCCGTCACCCGAATGGCCGTACAACGCCGCCCCCGGGCACCCGGACGGAGCCATCCTGGTGCTCCGGGGGCGGTGGCGCATCAGACCCAGGGAAGGGGCTGCTTCATGAGCCCGAAGGATGTGTCGAGCAGTGGCAAGGGCAGTTCGGGTGCGTTCACGCCGGCCCGCATCCTGGTCCTCGTCATTGCGGTCCTGTCGATCGTGTTCATCGCCGAGAACACCAAGGACGTCGAGGTCCGCCTCATCGTCCCGCTCGTGACCGCACCGCTCTACGTGTGGCTGATCGTGATGTTCCTGGCCGGAATGGCCTGCGGGGCGTACGTCTTCCGCAGGCGCAACAAGTAGCGCCGCCCTCCGCCGCCCGGCCCGACCGCCGGGCCGGGCGGGGACGATCTAGGCTGGCCCGATGTCCGACACCACCTACCTGGCCCAGGGGCCGCGCACGGCGATCCGCCCCTTCACCCACGCCGATGCGGACGAGTTCACCTTCCGGGCCCGGGAGAGCCGCGAACTGCACCACCCCTGGCTGTTCCCGCCCGCCTCCGCCGACGCGTACGCCGCCTACGCGGGGGTGCTCATCGAGGACCCGGCAAGGGCCGGGTTCCTGGTGTGCGAGCGCACCGGTACGGCCGGGAGCGCGGACGACGGCGCGATCGCCGGGTTCATCAACATCAACAACATCGTCCTGGGCGGCTTCCGCTGCGGCGCCCTCGGCTACGGCGGTTTCGCCCATGCCGCCGGTCGCGGCCTGATGAGCGAAGGGCTCGGGCTGGTCCTCGGGCACGCCTTCGGACCGCTCGGCCTGCACCGCCTGGAGGCCAACATCCAGCCCGGCAACGCGGGTTCGATCGCGCTGGTGCGCAGGGCGGGATTCCGGCTGGAGGGCTTCTCGCCCGACTTCCTGTTCATCGACGGGGCCTGGCGCGACCACGAGCGGTGGGCGATCACGGCGGAGATGCGCTGACGCCGGGGCAGGGCTGTGGGGCGTCGCGCGCCTCAGCCCGCCGCCGCGGTCTGCGCGTCGAGCGCGGCGAACAGCCAGTCGTGCGCGGTCCCGGGGGTCGGCTCGGGCGGACCGCCGGGCGCGGTGATCACCTCGGCCGTCAGCTCCCAGTACCGGTCGATCCGTGGGTCGGCGGCCAGCTGACCGGTGAGCAGACGGCGGAAGGCCGGGGTGTCCCGGCTGCCGTACGCGCTCGCGTACGCGTCCACGAAGCTGTCCAGCTCCTGGCCGGGGCGGGGCCCCGCACCCCGGCGCAGCTGGGCGCCGGCCAGCTCGTACGCCTGCGCGAGGCCCGCGTACAGGACGGCGGGAGCACGGGAACCCCCGGCCGTCCTGTGGGCCTCGGGCTGGGGCTGCTCGGCGCCCGGGCAGGGCTGGGTCACGAGGGCGTGCAGCCGGGCGAAGGCGAGCACCTGGGCCGGCTCGGGGTCGTCGGGCGGCTGGACCACCGCCACCTCCAGGAACGCGGACGTCGCCCGGGCCGGCATGCGCGGCGGCAGCCAGCCACGCCAGAACCGGGCCAGCGAGGCCGTGCTCGGCGGTGTCGTCACCGCCCCGATCAGGCGCAGCCGGTCGGCCCGCTCACCGGGCGGGCACTCCAGCACCAGCCGCATCCCCGCCTCCCGCCAGCGCAGGGCGGTGAGCTGTGAGCCGAGTGCGCGCAACTGCCCGGCGACGGCGTCCTCCAGTACTCCGCCCGCCCCCTCCCCCTCCTCGTCGAGGACGCGGCGCACCTCGCGCACCGGCAGCCCGAGGGTGCGCAGGGAGCGGAGCAGGCGCAGCCGGCCGAGCGCGTCGGGACCGTAACGGCGATGCCCGCCGGCGCTGCGGGAAGCCTCCGGCAGCAAGCCGTTGTCGGAGTAGAAGCGGACGGCCTTGACGGTGACGCCCGCGCGCTCGGCCAGCTCGCCGATGCTCCACAGGCCGTCGTGCGAGGTGAACACTTGAACCTCCCTCTGAGGGAGCTTCTACGGTACCGGCGAGGGCGGCCCGGCGAGGGGGACCGGTCCGCCGACGACGTATCGCCAAGGAGTGGACCATGACCGAATTCATCTTGGTGTCGGGCCTGTTCACCGGTGCACATGTGTGGGAGGAGACCGCCGCACACCTGGTCTCGGCGGGTGCCGGGGTACACACGGTGAACCTGGCCGGGCTCGGCGGCTCCCGCGGCGGCACGGCGGACGCCATCGACCTGGAGACACACATCGAGGACGTCCTCGCGGTGATCGACTCGGTCGCTGCCGGAACCCGCCACCCGGACGGGATCGTCCTGGTGGCCCACGGCTACGGCACCTACCCGGTGCTGGGCGCCGCCGACCGGCGCGCGGAGCGCATCGGCCGGATCGTCTGCCTGGACACGGGACCGGGGCAGGACGGAGTGCCGGCTGCGGCCACCGTGCCGGACCCGGAACTGCGCGAGGACCTGGCCGGCCGGGCCGGTGCGGAAGGGTCCGGTGAGGACCTGGCGCCCCCGGCGCGCGACGCGTGGCAGCGCTGGGGCAGCACCGCGGGCATCCCCGAAGCGGCGCTGGACCGGCTCACCGCCCTGGCCTCGCCCCAGCCCCTGGCCACCCTGCTCCAGCCGCTGCGGCTCACCGGGGCGGCCGACGCGCTGCCCGTCACCGGCGTGCTGTGCGACGCGAACGGTTCGAGTATCGCGATGGTCCAGCAGCGGGTGGACTTCGGCGACCCGGCTCTTCTGCCGCTGGCCGGTCCGCAGGTGTCGTTCTTCGAACTCCCCACCGGACACTGGCCGATGCTGTCCCTCCCGGCCGAACTGGCCGGCGTCCTGCTGCGGGCCGCCGCAGGCGAGGGACACCACCTCGTTCCTCCGGGCTCCGGCGAACCCCCCGCACATCTGCGGCCGTTCGTGGTGGACGTGCCGGAACTCCCGCGCGAACGGACCGGGAACGTCGATCTGTACCTGCCGGACGCCGAGGGTCCCCGGCCGGCGGTGGTGTTCGTGCACGGCGGCCCGGTGCCCGCCGGAGTCGAGCCGACCCCGCGTGACTGGCCGCTCCTGCGGGGGTACGCGCGGTACGCGGCCGCGGAGGGGGTGGTCGGCGCGACACTCGACCACCGGCTGCACGACATGGCCGGCTACCCGGTCGCCGCCGCGGACGTGGCGGCAGCCGTGGAGCTGGTCCGGGCCGATCCACGGGTGGACGCGGACCGGATCGCGCTCTGGTTCTTCTCGGGCGGCGGCCTGCTCTCGGCGCACTGGCTGAGGGAGCCCCCGGCCTGGCTGCGCTGCCTCGCGGCCTCCTACCCGGTCCTGGCCCCGATCCCCGCCTGGGGACCGGTGGACAGCGGGTTCCGCCCGGCGGACGCCGTGGCGGGAGCGGGCACCCTGCCCCTCGTGATCACCCGGGTGGGGCGCGAGATGCCGGGGATCGCCGCCACGGTCGAGGAGTTCCTGACCGCGGCCACGAAGCACGGGGCGGACACCGAGGTGATCGACGTACCGAACGGCCACCACACCTTCGACGCCCTCGACCGGACGGAGGAGTCGCGCGAGGCGGTGCACCGCGCGATGCGCTCGGTGCTGGGACACCTGTCGGACTGAGGCGCCTGTCGGCCCGAGGGGCTTCCCGGAAGGTGCGGGTCTGCCGCGAGCGGGACAGGGAAGGCGGGACCGGGATTCCGGCGCAGGGCCACCACGCCGATCTCCACGAGGATGCCCGTTGGTTCGGAACCGGCCGTGGTGCGTACGCACCGGACGCGGGTGGACCGCGGATGCGGCATGCGTGATCATGACGTGAATGAAGACTCGATTCCTCGGCATCGCCGATCTCACCGAAGTTCCCGCGGTAGCAGTCGTGGTCGACGTCATGCGGGCGTACACCGTGGCCGCCTGGGCCTTCGCCCGAGGGGCGGAGAAGATCGTTCTCGCCGGCTCACTGGACGAAGCCCTCGCGCTCAAGGCGCGACACCCGGACTGGATCGCGCTCAAGGACGGCGCGGCCGCGCCGGGGTTCGACGCCGTCAACTCGCCGGGCCTGCTGCGATCCGCCGACCTCGACGGACGGACCGTGGTGCAGAAGACCACGGCCGGGACGGTCGGCGCACTCGCGGTGAAGGACGCCCCGTTGGTGCTCTGCGCCGGGTTCGTCGTGGCGGAGGCAACGGCCCGGCTGCTGCGGGCACGCGGGAGCGACAGTGTCACGTTCGTCGTCACCGGTGAGGACGGACAGGCCGACGAGGACCTCGCGTGCGCGCAGTACATCGCCGGGCGGGCCGACGGGACCGCGACGGACGCTGCCGCGTTCCTCCGCCGCGGTGCCGCGTCACGCGCCGCCACCGAGCTCACGGACGGGGTGCGCCAGGGCGTTCACGCCGATGACGTCGAACTCTGCCTGGAGCTCGACCGGTTCCCCTTCGCCATGGTGGCGACGTCGGAGGGCTCGCTCATGGTTCTGCGTCCGCACGCGATGCCCACGCCGACCGAGGAGGACAACCCGGTCTGACGGCCGGTGCGCGTGCACCGGGGCATCCGCGGGGTCAGAGCCGGCTGAGGAAGTCGGCCTTCTTCGCCTCGAAATCGGCAGGACTGATGACACCCGCGTCGCGGAGTTCGCCGAGCTGCCGCAGAAGATCCATGATCTCCTGCGCATTCTGAGCCGGAGCCGGAGCCGGAGCCGGGGCGCCCCACGCGGGAGCCGGGGCCTGGGCAGGTGCGCCCCACGCGGGAGCGGGCGCCGGGGGCGGCGCGCCCCACGCGGGCCCCGGGGCGGGCGGGTAAGGGGCTGCGTGGCCGGGGACGACCGGTGCGCCCCGGTGCTCCGGGTCCCGGGTGAGCGCGTTGTTGTCCCTGCGGTCATGAAGGGACATGGCGTGCCCGCACCCTCGGCAGTTGCGCGTGAAGGCCATGCCGGCCTCGCTGAGACCCATGGTCGCGATGCCGGCGGTCCAGCGCCCCGCCTTCCGGGCACTTTCGCCGGCGGCGCTGTTGGTGCATCGCTTGCAGTCGGGGCAGCCGGTCTGTACGCGCGCCATGATCGGTCCTTGTCGCAGCTCGAAGAATGTCGGGCGTGTCGTCCCTCGCCCGTCGACTCGAAATCGTACAAGTGCATCCAGATGGTGTGCGATGGAGGTCGGCGAGCGAGCGGGAGCCGTGCCCCTTGCCCGTAGCGCAGTCAGGACGGCTGGACCTCGTCGAAGAGGGCTACGGCCCGGGAGGTCTCCGGCGCCGGAGTTCCGCAGGTCCTCCAGGCCCAACGCCCCAAGGTCTGCCCCGTACCGGCGAACTCGTATGTGTCGTCCGAGGGCTGACTGGCTCGGCCGGCCCGAAGCCGAACGGCGCGGTGCCCGACGGGCACCGCGCCGGAGCGTGAAGGTACGCGGAAGGGCGGGGTCAGCCGACGCTGCAGCTGCCGACCGACGGGGACGGGCTGCTCGGTCCGCTGGCGGTGAAGCCGAACGATGTCGACTGCCCCGCGCCCAGGGTGCGGTTGTAACCGACCGGGGTCACGGTCAGAACGTTCCCGTTCCGGCTGGCGGTGCCGTTCCAGAGCGAGGTGACCGTCTGGCCGGCGGCCAGCGTCACCGGCACCTTCCAGTCGGTGACGCCGCTGCTGCCCGCCTTGATGGTCACCTCACCGTTGAAGCCGTCGCTCCACGAACTGGTGGTCCGGTAGGTGGCGGTGCAGGCACCCGTGCCCGGAGGAGGAGTGGTTTCCCCGCTCGGAGGCGGAGTGGTGGGCGTGGTGGTGCCGCCACCCAGGCTGACGCTGGAGCTGCCGGTGCTCTGGTAGCCCTCCGTGGCCATGATCATGTAGTAGTTGAACGCACCCATCGGCATCCCGGCCGCCTGCCAGGCGTCGAAGTGCGCGCCGGTGTTGATGGTGCCGCTGCTGCGCTTGCTCTGCCGGATGCTCCAGTACTGCTGGAAGGTCTTGGTGCCTTCCACGGAGGGCTGGTTGGTCCGGGTGGACTCGTAGATGTCGTACGTACCGCCGCCGTCGGTGACCGTGCCGCGCCTCGTGCCGGCGGAACCGGGGTTGTACGGACCGAAGTTCTCCACGATGTAGTACTCGACCAGCGGGTTGGCGGTCCACCCGTAGAGGGCGAGGTAGCCGTTGCTGCCCGGGTTGAACGAGCCGGAGTAGGTGACGGCCCGACGACTGCCGTTGCTCCAGCCGAGTCCGCCGACCCAGTTGTTCACGCCGCTCCACTGGCTGCTGTACGAGCCGGCCGTGTCCGACAGCGTCATGCTGACGGAGCCCGGGGTGTCCGTCCAGAAGGAGTAGTAGTAGCCGTTGTGCGTACCGGTCGCGTTGTTGGTGAGGACCGTTGCGGCGCGTGCCGTGCCGGGCAGGAGCAGCCCTGCCGTCCCGGCCGCCACCAGAGCCCCGGCACTGCCGAAGACGAGTTTCCTCCGGCTGACATGACGTGGGTCGGAGTTGTGGGAGGTGTCGCTCATACGGTGTTTCCTCCTCGCGAATTGCGCGGTCTGTGACCAAAGGACACGCCGAGCACACGTCGGCGTTCATCGATGGGGTGACACAGCCCGGCCGCACGCATCCCATGCACGGCCGGGGGCGTCACAACAGTCGGGCCTGGCAAGGGAGTTGTCAACGGTTTCCGTAATGTTTCCGAAACGCCGGTGACACGGTGGATCACTTCTGTGCAGGTCAGCGTGGCTGGTGGTGGAGCACCGAGGGAGGGCAGCTGAGATATTGCCGCAACGTCCGTGCCGGGACACGAGAGTTGTCGAAACTTTCGATCCCTCTTTCGGGGCACGGGGCACGGGGCACGGGGCACGGGCACGGGGGGCGGGGCGTGAGGCGCTGTGGCGCCGGACTGCTCGGTACGCGGAGGCGCCGCCGCGACGGGACACGGCACCGGGGGAGATTCACCCGGAACCCGGCCGGGGCGGACGCCGGCCCTCTCGGGGCCCGAGGGCGCGCAGGGCTACGTCAACCGTGGGCCCGGACATGCCGACCAGGTGCGAACGAAAGTGTCCGCCGTGCGCGCGCCCCCGCGCGGACGGTGTCGGCGCGCCCCTGCGCGGACGGTGTCGGCGCGCCCCCGCGCCGCCGGCACGGCCGACTGGGCAGCAGGGGCGATCCGGCCGCGGGAGACGCGGTTTCGACGCGACTACCAGTAGTGCCGCCGCCCGCCGACGGCGTGCCCCGCTGCTCCCAGTATCCAGAGAACGGCCCCGACGACGAGCAGGACGATCCCGATGGTCCACAGGATCGAGATTCCCGCCACGAAGCCGATGACCAGGAGAATGACACCGAGGACGATCATGATGTCCTCCATCCGCTTGACACTCGCTGCTATCAGCCTACGGCGCCGAGCTCCGGCCGTCGCGTTCGCGGTGCGTCAGCCGGATTCCCCGGACGGGCCCGGCCCGGCCGGCCCGGGGCTCGGTCGTACGACGGGAAGCCCGGCGGCCTGAGCGGCGTCGGCGAGTACGTGGCGCAGCATGGCCGGGGTGAGGCGGCCGGTGAACACGTTGCGCCGGCTGACGTGGTAGCAGCCGAAGACCGTCAATGCGGCTCGGGCCCCGTCCGCGGGTGCCAGCGTCACCTTGGTGCCGTGGCCGAAGGCGGGGCGGGGACGAGGCAGACTCCAGCCCGCCTGCCGAAGGGCCGGCAGGGCGGCCCGCCAGCCGAAGCCGCCCAGCACGACAACGGCGCGTGCTGTCGGTCGTAGCAGCCGCAGTTCCTGCGTCAGCCACGGGCGGCAGGTATCGCGCTCGCCGGTGGTGGGGCTGTTGGCGGGTGGTGCGCAGTGCACGGGGGCGGTGACTCGTACGCCGTACAGCTCCAGTCCGTCGCCGCGGCGCGTCGCGACGGGCCGGGAGGCGAGACCGAGCTCGTGCAGTGTCGCGAACAGAAGGTCGCCGGCTTGATCACCGGTGAACATCCGGCCGGTCCGGTTCGCGCCGTGCGCGGCGGGCGCCAGCCCCGTGATCACCATGGCCGCGTCCGCGGGCCCGAACCCGGGCACCGGGCGCGCCCAGTACTGCCAGTCGCGGAACGCGGCACGTTTGATGAGCGCCGTCTCCTCGCGCCAGGCCACCAGACGCGGGCAGGCGCGGCACGACACCAGACTCGCGTCAAGGTCGGCCAGCGTGCCGGCCCTGGCGGCGGCGGACTCGGGGTAATCCTCTGCGGTGGACATGGCTGACCCGTTTCGGAGCGGTGGACGTCGCCCAGCGGCCTGAGGCCCAGCAGCCGTCGCAGGTCGCCGAGGGCGACCGCGGGCGGCGGGTGCTCGCCGCAGTCACCGAGCGCGGCGAGACCGGAGGGAGCACGACTGCCGGGCCATGGCCCCGGGTCGGCTGCGCTCGTCGCAGGTCCCTGGCCGTACCCGCGTGCTCGTCGACCCTGGCATCACGGGCCCCGCGGGCCGGTTCACGGGCTGCCCGGATGCTGTGCGGTCGCCGGCAACGGGATGCGCAGGGCGGAGCGGCCGCCCCGCCAGGCCCTCAGCAACAGCGCACCCAGTCTGTCTTCGAGCAGGCCGGTGGCCTGGATACCGAAGGCCACTTCGGGGTCCAGGCCCGGCTCGGCCGCCAGGAGGGGGTCGATCACCTCCAGGCGGACGACTTGCTCGTGCACCGCGTCGGCCTCGACGTGCTCGTCGTAGAAACGTGCGGCGGCCGGCCCGGCACCCGTGCGCCGCATCGCCCTGGCGAGCCGCCGGGACCCGGGGGAGGACGTCACCTCGACCGCGGCGAAGTGCCCCACGAGAGCGGCACGCAACGCCCGGTGCAGACCGAACAGCGACATCACGTTGACCGTGCACAGAGCCTCCGCGGGGGCCGCGTCGAGGTAGTGACCGTAGGCGTGGTCCAGTCCGAGGTCGTCCATCAGGTCCGCGAAGAGCCGGGCGTGGATGTCCTCGGCGCGTCCGGCGCCGAACTCGTCGTACTCCACCGCCACCATCGCGGCCTTCGCACGGCCGTGCAGCCGCGGGATGACCCAGGCGTGCGGGTCGGCTTCCTTGAGGTGGTAGAGCGAGCGGAGCGCCGCGTACTCCCGGACCTGCCAGAGCAGGCCTTCGTTCTGCAGGAAGTCGCTCACTCCGGTGCCGTCGTCGACGGCCGGTTCGGTGAGGATCGTGGCAAGGGCGTCACGCGCGTCGGCCTCCCCCGGGACGTCCGTGCGCAAGGCGGTGAGGAAGCGGTGCTCCAGCGCCCCACGCAGCCGCAACAGGTCGGGATCCCACTCACGGTCGTCACCGACTCCGTCGAATCCCTGATAGTGCAGCTCGTACAGAACATAGAGCGCAAGCTGGAGATCGTCCCCGTAGGGATCGGTCCCGGACACGGAGTGCGGATCCACCTGAGGTGCGTGGCCGTCCCGCAGGGCCGACAGGACGGCCCGGGAGAGCACTCCGCGCGAGGTGGGCAGTGCCGGGCTGACGTCACGCGATTCGGAGTAGAGCGCGGTGGTCATGCTGTCGCACCTGATTCCGGGTCGGTGGCCGTGTCGGTCCCGGTCCTGGCAGGCGGGGCTGAGCGGCTGCGGTGGCTGGTGTCGCACCAGGGATAGCGGCGACTGCGGCGGCAGGTGCACACCGCCACCATGAAGCGATCGGAGGTGACAGCCACGCCGTCATGTCCGGCGACGGTGACGGGTCCCTCCACCAGGAGCGGTCCGCCGGGTTCGAGGCGGACACGGCGGGCGTCAGATGTATCGCGCACGGATGACCACCAGTTCCTCTTTGTCCTGTCCTGAGTCGTCCAACAGTCCCTGATCGCGGAGCCACGGGAGGCGGGAGCGCAGGACGGGTCCCAGGGGGATGAGCTCGCGGTCGATGACCTCCGCGTCGAGGCGCGCCCGTGCGAGGACGTCGATCGTGGTCTGGTCGCCGCACATTTTCGAATGGACCATGAGCAGCGTTCCGCCGGGTCGCAGAACGGTCGCGGCGGTCGCACAGACCCGGTCGACGACGGCGCGGCCGTCCGGACCGCCGTCCCACGCACGGGCTCTGCCCCGCAGCGGGGGTCTTGCGGTCGGCGAGGGAACGTACGGAGGGTTACTGAGGACCATGTCGTACTGTTCCGCGTCGAGAGCGGACAGGTCGCGATACCGGACGGTGACCCGGCTGCGGTGGAGGGCGGCGTTCACCCTGGCGCACAGCACCGCCCTGTGCGAGATGTCGACGGCGGTGACGCGTGCGCCCAACCGGGCGGCGTGCACGGCCAGGGCCCCGCTGCCGGTCCCCAGTTCCAGGACACGTGTCCCGGGGCTGATGTTCTCCCGGGCGAGAGCCCGCATGAGGAGGTGCGTGTCGTGTTGCGGAGCGTAGACGCCCGGCACCGTCACGATGCGCCGTGGCATGCCCAGAGGTGATACGGCCATGGCCACCTCTCGCCGTCGTAGTGGCGCCGACCGGTCGCCGCCTGTCCAGGATGTGCCGAGCGCAGGACGGGCGCCATTCCGGCGGTCACGGACCGTGTCCGGCACGCCTTGTCCCGCAGGGCCCGCAGCGGTACGGCCGTCCACGCGGATGGTCCCGTGGAGGGAAGCGCGCGTGTGGCCGCGGAGGGGCATAGGCGCACCGAACCGCTCGCGGGGGCGCTCCGCCACGACATCGAGGGAGCCGACAGCCGCGGCGTCCTCCGCCGCGGCCGGCACCCCGGCCGGACCGATCCGGTCATGTGTCACTGCAGCCTCCCCGGGTTCGGGGCTCTCCTGCCCACCGAAACCGAAAGGATGGGCCGCTGCGGCATATGTTCCAGAACCACTCGGCCTCGGCGGGAGTGCGTTCCCTTGGGACACCCTCCAATTCGGGTGCACGGACGCTCACCCGGGAAAAACGGAGGCCAATGCGTCCGGTGCTGCATGACCGACGACACGTTCGCGCAAGGACGAACGGCGTCGGCGCCCGGCCACGGCAGGCCCCCGTGAACGAGTGCGGATGATGGGTGAGCGATGGTTCCCCGGCCGCCGCACCCTCCGTAAAGCTGGGCCCCCGCGAAGAGAATCGGACCGGGTGAACGGTGCGCCGACGGGGGAAATGGCGAGCTCGCCTGTCCGGCCGCATCCTGAAGTAAGGGAAAGCCTTGCGGGGGCGTTTGCGCGGTTCCTTACAAGAACGCCCAGGACAAGCGGGACGGGATGATCGCAACGCTGCTGATTCCCTGAGCGCAAGGTCCGACCTGCCTCGGGGAAGGGGCACCCGACACCCGGTGGGCGAGCGGATCTCCCGGAGGCCGGCCACCCGGGCGCGGGGCCGGGCTCACCCGGACGGGCCGGCACGGGAAGGACCGCGAGTCCGACGAGACGTGGAGGACCGATGGCCGTACGACATCGATTGATCGAAAGTCCCGTGGAGGATGTCTGGGCCGTTCTGGCCGACGGTACGCGGTACGGCGACTGGGTGGTCGGTACGTCGAAGTCGCGTCCTGAGGAAGGGGAGTGGCCGCAGGTCGGCTCCTGCATCACCTATGTGATCCGGCTCGGTCCGTGGTCAGTGGCGGGAAGCACCGTCGTACGACGGTGCGAGCCTCCCCGTGTGCTGGAACTGGAGGTCGACAGCGGGTGGGCCGGTACGGCCCGGATCGCTCTGGAAGTCCGGCCCTGGGGTGAGAACACACTGGTGACCATCGATGAACACCCGCTGCGCGGACCGGCCGGAAAGCTTCACAACGCAGCCGCGGACGCGCTGATCCAACTGCGCCATCGCAGCATGCTCGCCCGGCTGGCGGACACGGTCGAGAAGGCCCCGCACGGCAGGCACGGCTCCGGCTGAAACCGACACCGCAGAGGGCCCGGAGACGTTCGCCGCGGGCGACGGTGCTGCCTGGCTCGACCGGTAC
Source organism: Streptomyces sp. NBC_00236 (assembly GCF_036195045.1). Classification (NCBI taxonomy): domain Bacteria; kingdom Bacillati; phylum Actinomycetota; class Actinomycetes; order Kitasatosporales; family Streptomycetaceae; genus Streptomyces; species Streptomyces sp. NBC_00236. The sequence continues at coordinate 7,268,165 of NZ_CP108100.1, forward strand.
GGCACGTGGGACCGCCGGGGCCCGGACCTTCCGCGGGCGACGATCCGCCCGCGCGCGTGCGGCCCCGCCCGTCGGAGGACGGGCCGGGCCGCACGCCGTGGGTCAGGAGGTGCGGCAGACCGTGCCGTTGAGGGTGAACGCCGTCGGGGTGGGGTTGGCGCCGTCGTTGGCTCCGACGAAGCCGAAGGTGGCGGTGGAGCCGCCGCGCGGGGCCAGCTCGGCGTTGGTGCCGTTGTCGGTCACATGGACGCGCGTGCCCGAGCCGGAGACGTTTGCGTTCCAGGAGCTCTGCACGGACTGGCCGGTGGACGGCCAGGTGAAGTCCAGGGTCCAGCCGTTGACCGGGGCGTCACCGACGTTGGAGACCGTGACGGTGGCGACGAATCCGTTGCCCCAGCCCCTGTCCACCCGGTAGTTGACCAGGCAGCTGCTGGCGCGCGGAGCCGTGGTGGCGAAGGTCAGCGGCTCGGAGGGGCGCGAGAGGCGGCCGTCGGCGTCCCGGGCGAGGACGTTGACCGTGTGCTCGGAGCCCGGCGGCAGGTTGTGCAGCGTCGCCGAGGTGGAGGTCGAGGTGGTGAGCAACTGGGCGTTGGTGCCCAGCTGTTCGTACACCTCGTAGCGCACCGCCTTGCCGTTCGCGGGGGCCGTCCAGCTCACCGTGGCGGTCGAGCTGTCCACGGCGGTGGTCCTCGGTGCGCCGGGCGCTCCGACCGAGGCCGCGGTGGCGTGCGGGGCGACGGTGATCGTGGTGATCGAGTACGGCGGCAGCACCTGGTCTTCTCCGGCGGTGGCGGCCACCCGGGTGATATCGGTGTCGCCGCGGCCGTAACGGTGCACGACCGGCGCCTGGGCGGTGGGCGTGTATCCGGCGTAACTGATGTCCGCGGTGCGGGAGTTCAGCGGGTCCTTGTTGATCAGCATCACGCTCAGCGTGCCGTCGGCCCGGTGCACGGCATGCGCGGAGACCTGGTCGCTGTCGGTGGAGGAAGCGACCATCGTGTCACCGGGGCGGCCCAGCTTGGTCAGCGACTTGATGCCGTAGTACGGGTGGAACGGTGTGTTCACGGCCGGCTGGCAGACGTCGCCGACGCAGCCGCCGCTGGAGAGCAGGCCGAAGTCGTTGAAGTCGGTGTCGCCGTCCACCGTCTCCACCTTGGTGGGCCCGTTGTGGACGTTCCACCAGTCGACGTTGAAGACGCCGTTCTCCAGCGCCGTCATGTAGGTGTCCGCGGCGAACAGGCCGTTGGGGCGGCTGTTCATCTGGACGTTGGAGTTGACCTCGGTGAGCGCGATGCCGATCTCCGACGAGCGTTCCCCGGCGTACCGGTCGATCTGCCTGCGGACCTCGCGGAGCTGTCCGGGCAGCCGGGCGGTCCGGTCCAGGGCCTCGTCGGCGGTGGCGCCGCCCGGGTAGGAGTGCACGATGGTGAAGTCGATCGTCCCGGCGACCTCGGACAGCACGGTGTGGTTCCAGTCGGCGGAGTCTCCTGGGCCGGTGATGCCGTCCGGCCAGTCGCCCGGCGTCGTCAGCACGGCGCCGATCTTGATCGTCGGGTCGACCGCCTTCATCGCACCGGCGTAGGCGAGGACGTTGCGGGCGTACTCGCGCGGGCTCTTGTCCGGGTGGTCGTCGGCCTCCCAGCCGTTGCCGTAGTGGCCGTTGCCGTAGATCTCGTTGCCGATCTCCCAGTACTTCGCCCCGTAGCCGCGGGTGACGTTGGCGTACCGGACCCAGTCGGCGGCCTCCTGCGGGGTGCCGGTGCCGTAGTTGGCGATGATCATCGACTGGGAGCCGGAGGCGCGGACGCTGCCCATGAACTCGTCGAAGGTGGTGCCGGGAGCCACGTAGCCCCCGGGGGCGGTGTGGTCCTTCCAGTGGTAGATGTCGCCGTAGGAGCCGCCCGGGTAGCGCATCATGCCGACACCCGCATCGCCCAGCAGGCCGGTCACGTCGGGGTCGTTCATGTGCGAGTCCCAGAGCGCGTGGTTGACCCCGAACGCCGCCTTGTCGATCGTGCCGAGCCCCACCCCCGCGTTGACGGAGACCTCGACGGCCGACGCCGCTGCGGCCGGGTCCGCGGTGGCCCGGCCGGTCGCGGCGGGTGCCGGGGGAGCGGCGGCGAGGGCGGCGACCGTGGCCAGAACGCAGACGAGTGCTGCGGCGGGGCGTCTGTCCGCGGTTCGTCCGGCCCTGCGGTGCGGCCGGCCCAACCGGCCGGGGAGGTGTGCGAGCGGCATGGCGTGTCCTCCTCGGGCGAGCGCCGCGTCGGTCGGCGTAACGCCCGGTGTGAGTGGTCGGTGGGTGCCATCGGTGCGGAGCACCCGTGGGAGCGCTCCCACGATGATGTGGGGGAGGCATGACCGCGTCAATGGTGCGGACGAGGGCAATCCCGATCTCCCGTTACCCGTGCGGCCGTTGGGCCTCCGCGCGCCACCGGGCGGGCGGAGGCGGGCCGGTGATGCGGGCGGGCGGAGGCGGGCCGGTGATGCGGGCGGGCGGAGGCGGGCCGGTGATGCGGGCGGCCGGCTGGTCCGGGTGCAGGCCCAGCCGGTGCAGGGCTCGGGGCGGATGCGGATCTCGGCCGGGCTGAGCCAGGGACTTTTCAGGGACTCTCAGCTCTGTCGGAGGGGCTGTCGAGGGGCGATCCGGTCTGCAAACCGATAAGTCCGTGACAGAGCTGAAAGCAGAGATCTCCTGATCAGCGGTGTGGTGGCCGTCGCCGGCCCGCCGTCACCCCGCCTCCGGCCCCCGCCGCCCCTTGTAGTTGATCTTCATGGTGTCCATGTCCGTCGCGGTGGACCGCAGTTCACCGTGCCCGTAACCGGCCTTCCGCAGCGCTGTCTCCGCCCGGTCCTCGGCGATCGCGGCGGCCATCTCCTCGCCGTCCTCGGCGTCCGACACCACCACGTAGCGGAAGCTGAAGTGCTTGAGCACGCGGTCATAGGTCAGCGACCCCTCCTCGCTGAACTGCATCGCGGCCAGGCCGTGCTGCTCCACCTCGGCCAGCAGGCGTTCGCGGGCCTCGTCCGTGAGCCCTTCCCACGTGCCGCGCACGATCACCCGGTACGTGTGCTGCGTGCCCATTGTGTCCCGCCGTTCCTGTCGCATTCCGCAAACCGATTGAGGTGCCAGCCTACGGCGCGCAGGATGGGGCGCATGCGGAATATTGTGGTGCTCGACGCCCCCTCCAACCTGGGCCTTCGCCCACCCGCCCCCGGCACCGTGCCCGGCTGCTACAAGCTTGCCGGTGCCCTGCGCGAGCAGCGGATCGTGCAGCGGCTCGGTGCGTCCGAGGGCGGGGTCGTCGTACCGCCCCGCTACGACCGCGGGGCGTGGCAGGAGGGGGACGGGGTCTTCAACGCCGCCGCGATCGCGCGGTACACCCGCACCCTCGCCGATCGCGTCGAGCACCACGTGCGCGCCGGTGACTTCCCCCTCGTGCTGGGCGGCGACTGTTCCATCCAGCTCGGTGCCTCGCTCGCCCTGCGCCGGATCGGCCGCTACGGACTGGTGTCGGTCGACGGGTCCGCCGACTTCCGCCATGCGGGCAACGGCGGCGGGATCGGGGCCGCTGCCGGTGAGGAGCTGGCCATCGCCACCGGTCGGGGGCAGGACGATCTCGCCGACCTGGAGGGGCTGCGGCCCTACCTCAGGGACGAGGACGCGCGGGTTCTCGGCATCCGCGACTACGACGAGGGCCGCACCGAGCTCGCCGACCTGAAGATCCCGGTGGCGACCGTCGGGGAGATCCGCGAGCAGGGTGCCGCCGCACTGGCGGGCGGCATCGTGCGGAGCCTGGAGGGCCCGGAGCTCGACGGGTACTGGGTCCACCTGGACGCCGACGTGCTCGACCCCTCGGTCATGCCCGCAGTCGACAGCCCGGACGACGGCGGACTGCTTCCCGGCGAACTCGGCCCCCTGCTGCGGACGCTGGTCGCCTCGCCCCGCTGCGTCGGCCTCAACGTCACGGTCTACGACCCCGATCTCGACCCCGACGGCACGGCCGGCGCGCTGCTCGCCGACCTGGTGGTCGCGGCTTTTGCCGAAGTCTGACGGCCGATCCCCTGGTCCGGGCGGCGTCCAGCGTGTTCCATGGTCATCGGGGGGCGCCCGGACCTGCGGCGGCCCGCGCGAGGGAGCGAGGTTGCCGTGGCCACCACCGTACGACGCACCGTACTGACCCTGCCCGCAGCGGCGACGGGGCCGGAGAATCCGCTGCCCGCGCTGCGGCCCCTGGACGAGATGCACGTCGTCGACGACCGGGACCGGGCGGCACTGCCCCGCGACATGGCACGCCAGATCGGCCACGAACCCCTCGCCACCGTCCTTCCCGTCCGGATCCTCGACGGCTACGGACGCGAACGCACCCCCATGGACCTCGACGCGATCGTCATCGAGAACGACCGGTTGCGGGCCACCGTGCTCCCCGGGCTCGGCGGGCGGATCCACTCCCTCGTCCACAAGGCGGACGGCCGCGACCTCGTCTACGCCAACCCCGTGCTGCAGCCCGCCGACTTCGCGCTCAACGGCGCCTGGTTCTCCGGCGGCATCGAGTGGAACATCGGCGCGACGGGTCACACCACCCTGTCCTGCGCCCCGGTGCACGCCGCCCTGGTCCCGGCGCCGGACGGCGGTGAGATGGTCCGGCTCTGGGAGTGGGAGCGGCTGCGCGACCTGCCGTTCCAGGTCGATCTGTGGCTGCCGGAGGACTCCGACTTCCTCCACGTCGGCGTGCGGATACGCAACCCGCACGAACACCCCGCACCCGTCTACTGGTGGTCCAACATCGCTGTCCCGGAGGGCGAACACACCAGGGTGCTGGCGCCCGCCGACGAGGCCTGGCACTTCGGGTACGAGCGGACGCTGACCCGGGTCCCGATGCCCGAGACCGGGGGCGTCGACCGGACGTATCCGCTGCGCGGCGACTTCCCGGCGGACTACTTCTACGAGGTGCCCGACGGCGCCCGCCGCTGGATCGCCTCCCTGGACGAGCACGGCCGCGGCCTCGTCCAGACCTCCACCGACCTGCTGCGCGGCCGCAAGCTCTTCCTCTGGGGCAGCGGGCCCGGTGGCCGCCGCTGGCAGGAGTGGCTCACCGAGCCCGGCACCATCGGCTACGCGGAGATCCAGGCAGGGCTGGCCCGCACCCAGCTGGAGCACGTGCCGCTGGAGCCCGGCGGGGAGTTCAGCTGGCTGGAGTCGTACGGGCCGCTCGCCGCCGACCCGGGCGCCGTGCACGGCAGCGACTGGGCCGTGGCCCGGGCCGAGGCCGAGCAGCGGCTCGCCGAGGCGCTGCCGCGCGCCGACGTGGACGCCGCGTACGAGGCGTGGCGGCGCTGCGCCGACACGGAGCCGGGCGAGATCCTCGCCACCGGTTCGGGCTGGGGCGCCCTCGAAGTACGCCGCGCCGGATACAAGCTGCCCGGCACCCCGTTCCCGCCGTCGACGCTCGGCGAACAGCAGGAACCCTGGCTCCAGCTCCTGGAACAGGGCGCCTTCCCCGAACCGAGCCGCGTCGCCCCGCCCGGGCCCAGCCTCGTCTCCCCGCACTGGCGCGACATGCTGGAGACGGCCTCCGCCGAACCGCTCACCGAATACCACCTCGGCGTCGCCCAGTGGCATGCCGACGACCGCGCCCAGGCGGTGCGCAGTTGGGAGCGCGGCCTCGCCCTCGCCCCGTCGCGCTGGCCGTTGCTGCGCTGTCTCGCCGTCGCCGCCCAGGAGAGCGGCCAGCGCGACAGGGCGGCCGACCATTACGCGGAGGCGTTCGACGACCTGTGCGCGGAGCGGCGCGACGAGGGCGAGGCCTGGACGGCGGCCATGGCGGCCCTCGGCCGGGAGGCGATCGAGGCGCTGCTGGCCGCGGGCCGCACCGCCGGTGCCCGCGCGGTCTGGGCCGGCCTGCTCCCGGACATCCGCCTCCGAGGCCGCTTCCGTCTCCTGGAGGCGCGCCTCCTGCTCGCCGAGGGCGACCGGGCGGCGGCCCGCGCCCTGTTCGACGAGGGCTTCGAAGTCGCCGATCTGCGGGAGGGCGCGGAGATCCTGGACGAGGTGTGGGCCGAACTCACCGCCCACACCGGAGAACCGCTGCCGGACGCGTACAACTACCGGATGCGGCCGCGGGGCTGACGCCGGGGGGAGGCTCAGCCGGCCGGCCGGTTGCGGTCGACGTACTCGAAGACCGAGCCGTCCGGGTGCACCGCGATCAGGTTGCGGCCGGCCGGGGTGGGCACCGGGCCCGCGATGACGCGCGCGCCGACCCGGATCAGGGAGGCGTGGGCCTCGTCGACGTCCTTCACGGCGATCGTCGCGGTCACCTTGCGCAGGATCTCCAGCTCGGACTCGGGGCCGCTCATCAGCAGGAAGCAGCCGATGGCGGCGACGGACACCCCGCCGCGCTCGAAGCGCAGCGCCGGACTGGCCGTGAGGCCCTCGTAGAAGGCCACCGAGGCCTCCAGGTCGTCGACGCAGATACGCAGCGTGGTTCCCAGGATTTCCATGCCGAACAGGGTAGTTGGCCGGTCAGCGGTCTGTGATCGATTCGGCGCAGGGGAGCGGGGCGACCCGGGGCCGGCGTACGGGGCCGGCCCCGGACCGGTGGATCAGGCCCGGCAGAGGATCTCGCCGTGCGGGACCATGAACCAGCCGTCGCCCTGCTCGCCCCAGGTGTGCCAGGCCTCGGAGATCGCGGTGAGCTCCTCGGCGGTGGCGTGGCCGCCCTCGACCGCCAGCTTCGCGTAGACCGAGCCGACCGTGCGGTCCGCCCACAGGCCGCTCCACCAGTCCCGGCTCTCCGGGGTGGCGAAGCACCAGGAGGCGGCCGTCGGGGTGATGTCGGTGAAGCCCGCCTCGCGCGCCCAGGAGAGCAGCCGGCGGCCCGCGTCCGGCTCACCGCCGTTGGCCCGTGCCACCCGGCGGTACAGGTCCAGCCAGCCGTCCATCACCGGTGACTCGGGGAACCAGCTCATGGCCGCGTAGTCGCTGTCGCGGGCCGCGACGATGCCACCGGGACGGCAGACCCGCCGCATCTCGCGCAGCGCCTGCACCGGGTCGCCGACGTGCTGGAGCACCTGGTGGGCGTGGACCACGTCGAACGTGTCGTCGGGGAAGTCCAGGGCGTGCACATCGGCCACGGCGAACTCGACGTTCTCCAGGCCCCGTTCGGATGCGGTGTCAGCCGCCTGGGCGAGGATCTCCCGGGCGGTGTCGACCGCGGTCACGCGGCCCGGGGCGACCAGAGCGGCCAGGTCCGCGGTGATGGTGCCGGGCCCGCACCCGACGTCCAGCACGCTCATGCCGGGCCGGAGTTCGCCGATGAGGTAGGCCGCGGAGTTGGCGGCGGTGCGCCAGCGGTGCGAGCGCAGCACCGACTCGTGGTGGCCGTGGGTGTAGACGGCGGTCTCCTTCGGCATGACCGTGCATCCTCTCTCGAGTGCGAACCGCGAAACGCGGGCCGCGAAGCGCTGATCGGTACGGTCACCGTATGCCCTGACTCCGAATAATGAGATAGGTATCTTGCTATATGGACATGTGCGGGATGGTGAACCGACGCGAAAGGGCGGCCGACTCGGTGTCGACCGCCCCTCGTTCACCCCGGTTACGGACCGGCTCAGACCGGTCTGGGGCAGTAGACCGTCAGTGCCTCCGGCAGCTTGTCAATCATCAAGTCGCCCGTGCTGTGCGCCACTTCGCCGTCGTACGCGTACGGGGTTCCGGGCTTCAGCCCGGAGATGCGGATGCGTCGGCGCCGCTCCGCCGCATGGATGGGGGAGCGGGTCAGAGGGCCGGCGACGGCAGCCGCCAGCAGCCTCAGCCCGGGGGTCCGGCCGCCGTGCACGACGCGTACGTCCAGCAGCCCGTCGGCGAGATTGTGCCGCCGGCCGGGCGCCGGGCCGACCCGCTGGAACAGGCCGTTGCCGACGAACAGCAGCCACAGGGGCCGTCTCCGGCCCTGCAGTTCGGCCTCCAGCGGACGCTGGCCGCGCAGCGCCTCGAACGCCGCGACGACACCGGCCGGCCAGCCGCCGATCCGCGGGGACCAGCGCTCACGGGTCCGCACCAGCTCCGGATAGACGCCCAGGCTGAAGGCGTTGAGGAAGTAGCCGTGGGCGCCCCCCGGCCCCTCCGGTCCGGGCCGGAACCTGCCCAGGTCCACCCGGACCGCGCTTCCCGAACCGAGGGCCGCGCAGACGTCGGACACGGTCTCGATGCCCAGGTCGTACGCGAAGTGGTTCAGCGTCCCGCCGGGGAACACGGCGAGCGGCAGCCCGTGCACGGCGGCCACGGCCGCCGCCTGGTTGACCGTACCGTCGCCCCCGCACACCCCCAGGGCCCGGCCGCGGCCGGCCGCCTTCTCCAGTTCGGCCGAGAGCTCCGACGGCGGGCACTCCACCACGTCCGCGTGCGGCAGTGCGTCCCGCACCAGTGACGCCGTGGCGGTGGCCGTCCCCGACTCCTGGTTGACGACGACGACCAGGTCCTGGCCGTCCGGCAGTGCCGGCGCGTCGGCGGGCGGTCTGCCCGGTGCGGGCAACTGGCCCCGGGTCGGCACGAGGCCGCGCAGGGCGAACGCCGCCCCTATCCCGAGTGCGGCACCGGCCAGTACATCGCTCGGGTAGTGCACGCCGGTGTAGACGCGGGACGCGGCCACCGACAGCGCGACGGGAGCGACGACCGCTCCCCACCCCTTCGACTCCAGCGCCACCCCGGTGGCGAACGCGGCAGCCGAGGCGGCGTGCCCCGAAGGGAAGGACGTGGTGACGGGCTGGCGCTTCAGCCGCCGTATCGCCGGAACGGCGTCCAGTATCGGCCGTTCGCGGCGCACCGCACCCTTGCCGACCGTGTTGATCGCGGCCGAGGCCACCGCCAGCGACGCGATTCCGCGCAGCGCGGCCCGCCGGGCACGGGCGCTGCCGCCGAACGCGGCGATGCCGGCCGCCGCGCCGAACCACAGCAGCCCGTGATTCGCGCTGCGGCTGAGCCGCGGCAGCACGGGTCCGGCGGCAGGCCAGTGCCGTCCCGCCAGGTTCTGGAACACGGCCAGGTCACTCCGGTGAAGGGCGCCCCGCAGCCCGGCGGGCCGCGGCAGAGGTGAAGGGAAGCTCGGTGAAGACATGGAACAGCGAATACCCTGCGGGCCCCCGCCGAACCGGCAGGCGCGCCCGAACCGTGCGCGCGGGCGCCTGTGCGGCGGCGCCACCCGACGATCATTGACACGCATAACGGGACGAAACGGCGCTATATGCCCTCGGCCAGGGTGCCGCACATCACCCCGTCATTGCCCCGGCAAGTGCGCCACGCTTAGCCTGTGTTCGTGATGCCGGTCACTGGCCGGAATGTCGAACACGAGAGGGTGGTGCACGACCATGGGGCGACTCGTCCCCGCGGTGACCCGGGCGCTGGACGTACTCGAACTCTTCCTCCACGGCGACGGTACGCTCTCCGCGCCCGAGGTGACCCGCAAGCTCCAGCTCCCGCGCACCACCGTCCATGAACTGCTGACCACGCTCGCCGCCCGCTCGTACCTGGTCACCATCCCCGAACAGCCCGGCCGCTACCGGCTCGGCGTCCGCACCTACCAGCTCGGCAGCCGGTACGCCGAACAGCTCGACCTCGCCGCCGAGGGGCAGCAGGTGGCCCGGCAGGTCGCGGAGACCTGCGGCGAGACCGTCCACGTGGCGATCCTGGAGGGCACCGACGTCATCTACATCGCCAAGGTGGACTCCACCCACGCGGTCCGCATGGTGTCGGCCGCCGGCCGCAAGCTGCCCGCCCACTGCACGTCGGTCGGCAAGATGCTGCTCGCCGCCCTTCCCGAACGGGAGCTCGACGCCCGCCTCGAAGGGCTCGAACTCACCGGGATGACCCCCGACAGCATCACCGACGAAGAAGAGCTGCGGGCGGCGCTCGCCTCCGTACGGGAACGGGGCATCGCGGTCGAGCACCGCGAGTCCAACCCCGATGTGAGCTGCGTCGCCGCGCCCGTACGGGACCGGTCCGGCCGGGTCGTCGCCGCGCTCTCCGTCTCCGTTCCCATGATCCGCTGGAGCGAGGAGCGCGAGGCCGAACTGGCCGCGCTCGCCGCCGAGGGTGCGGAGGCGCTCTCCGGCCGGCTCGGGCACCACCGGAGGGAGAAGTGAGCCGCCCGCGCCTCGATGTCGCCGTACGGGAGCACGCAGCGCTCGGGGAGGGCCCGACCTGGGACCCGGTCGCCGAGCGGCTCATCTGGGTCGACATCCTCTCCGCACGCATCCACACCTACGACCCCGCGGACGGCCGGCGGACCGTCATGGCCACCGAACAGCACGTCGGCGCGGCCAAGCCACGGGCCGGCGGCGGCCTCGTCGTCAACCTGCGCGACGGCGTCGGGCTCTACGACGCCGACGGCGCCTTCCGCTGGCTCGTCCACGACCCCGAACCGGGACGGCGCGGCAACGATGCCGCGGTGGCGCCGGACGGGGCGCTCTGGGCGGGCACCATGCGCTACGACGAGTCGGAGGTCGGCGGCAGCCTCACCCGGGTCGCACCCGACGGCACGGCCACCCGGGTGCTGCCCCTGGTGGCCTGCAGCAACGGCACCGGATGGAGCCCGGACGGCCGGCTGATGTACTACGTCGACACGCCGACCCGCCGGATCGACGTCTTCGACGTGGACGGCCACCGGGTCACCGGGCGCCGCCCGTTCGCGACCGTGGAGGAGGGGGCGGGCTACCCCGACGGTCTGACGGTGGACGCGGAGGGGGCCGTCTGGGTCGCCCTGTGGGACGGGGCCGCACTGCGCCGCTACACGGCCGACGGCAGGCTGGACCGCGTCGTCGCACTGCCGGTGCGACGCCCCACGGCCTGCGCCTTCGGCGGCCGGGACCTGCGCGACCTCTACATCTCCACCGCCCGCACCGGCCTCCACTCGCCGCACCCGCTCTCGGGGTCGCTGCTGGTTCTGCCGGACGTCGGCCGGGGCCTGCCCGGTACGGCCTTCGCGGGCTAGGCGTGTTTCGGAAGTAGCGCCATTCGCCCGGAGGGCGGGCTCGTCGGCGTCCGGTGCGTGCGATCGCACGGCGGAGGCTCCCTGACCGGGCCTGATCCGAACGAAAGGCCTGGGCCCGGGCGCCGGGGAGGCCGGGCGGGTCCGGGTCACGGACCCGCCCGGCGGTGGATCACCGCGCCGGGAAGCGGCGCAGGGTGCCGGGCAGTCGGGAGCCCAGCGGCGACATGTTCCCGCCGGCGCCGTGCCGGGCCAGCAGATCCAGGACCAGCCGGCCGCGCCGGACCCGCTCGCGGGCCGTCTGAAGGGCGACATCGCGCAGATGGGCACCGTACGGGTAGATTCCCGGCGCCTTGGAGAGGCCGAACTTGAGGTAGAGCGGGGCGCCGCGCCGGATCAGTTCGGCCGCCTCGTACATCCGCACATACCCGCCGAGGTCGTCCGGGGCCTCGATGTACAGGTCCATCGGAGCCGCCGACGCGCGCCGGATCTCGGTGAAGTGAGCGAGCGTCAGGTCGGACGGGATGTTCACCGAGTCCGCCCCCAGCTGCTCGTACACGGCGAACGACGCGGGATTCACCGGGCCGACCAGGGCGGACACCTTGAACGTCGTGTCGGCGGGCAGTACGCCCTGCTCGCGCAGCCGGTGCAGCGTCCACAGCACCCCCTCGTCCGCCACCAGCAGGCACTTCACGCCGAGCTCGCAGGCGCGCAGCGCGTCCTCGACACAGCCGGCCAGGGCGTCGTGGCCACGGGCGCGCAGCCCGGCGCCGCCCGAATCGGTGCGGAACGAGGCACCGGTGTCCCAGCTGCCGCGCGGACCCGTGAACAGGCAGAGCTCGATGCCGCGTTCGGCGCAGCCCTCGACCATGTCGGTGATCTCGGTGTCACTGAGCATCCAGACGCCGCTGCCCTGGCTGATCCGGTGGACGGGGACATCGAGCCGCGCGCTCTCCTTCAGTACGACGGACAGCGCTTCGGGGCCCTCCACGGACGGGATCTCGGTCCGCCATGTGCCGCCGTCGGGAAAGGAGTGCGGGGACGCGTCGGCCGGGGTCGCGGCGGGGGCGCCGAGCCCGAGCGCGCTGAGCGCGGGCTCGCCCGGACGCCGGACGCCGGTACGCGATCCGGACGGGGCAGGGGATACGGAGGTCATGAGCGACCTTTCGTGTTCGGTGGGTCGGACGAGGTTCGGGTGAAGGAGCGACGGACGGGACGGGCCCGCGAGCCGGGCGTGAACCGGCGAGAAGGACCGGGAGCGCGTGCCGGGCCCCGCGAGCCCGGCATGATCCAGACAAGGGGCCCTAGGGGCGCATCAGCACCTTGCCCGTCCCCGCGCCGCCGCCCCCGACCAGTGCGACGGCCTCCGCGAACCGCTCCAGCGGGAACTCGTGCGTGATCAGGGCCGCCGGATCGAGCAGCCCCGCGGTGAACGCCCGCACCGCGTACGACCAGGAAGCGGACGAGGCCCCGAACACGCTGCGCACCGTGAGCTGGCTCAGCGACAGGTGGACCGGGTCGATGCCGACGGCCCCCGGCGCGAACATCCCCGTGAGCACGACCCGGCCCCCGCGCCGCGCGAGCAGGCAGGCGTCGGCCGCGGTGGTCGCGGCCCCGGCCGTCTCCACCACCAGGTCGTAACGGCCGTGCACCTCCGCGGCCTCCTTCGGTGCCAGGGCCTCGCTCGCCCCGAAGCGCAGCGCCTGGCGCGCCCGTTCGTCCCGCGGATCGATCACCGTGAGCTCACCGGGAGACACCGCGGCGAGCAGCTGGACCGCGAGCAGCCCGAGCGTTCCCGCGCCCACGACCGCGATCCGTTCACCCGGCTCGGGGGCCCCGGCCCGTACGGCCGCCGCGACCACGGCCGCGGGCTCCAGGAGCGCCGCGGCGCGCAGGTCCGCGTCGTCGGCCAGCGGATGCAACAGCCTTGCGGGCAGCACGACATGGTCGGCGAAAGCGCCGGGCCGGGTGAAACCCGTCTCGTCGTACCCCGAGGTGCACAGCGAGGTCTCACCGCCGCGGCACCGCTCGCAGCTCCCGCAGGAACGGAACCCCTCGGCGACCGTACGCCGGCCGGTCAGGGACGGGTCGACGCCCGCCCCCACCGCCTCGACGGTGCCCGACCACTCGTGGCCGGGCACCACGGGGTAGTGCACGTAACCCGGGTCGCGATGACCGTCGTACACCTCGCGGTCGCTCATGCAGATCCCGGCCGCGGCCACCCGCACCCGGACCTCGCCGGGGCCTGGCTCCACGACCGGTCCGTCCGTCAGCCGGTGCTCGCCCGGCCGGTCGATCGTGATCGCCCGCGAGCGGGCGGGCGTGTCGCTCACTTGGGCTGCCTCTTCTCCCAGCCGTCGGCCCACAGGTCGAACCGGGCCTGCTGCTGCGGGAATTCGGCGGCCGCGTCGACATCGAGCTCCACGCCGAGGCCGGGGGCGTCGGAGAGCTCGAAGCAGCCGGTCTCGGGGTCGACCTGAGGGGCGCCCTTGACGACCTTCTTGATGTCGGCGTCCGCGAAGTCGTTGAAGTGTTCGAGGATCTTGAAGTTGGGGGTGCAGCCCGCGACCTGGAGGCTGGCAGCCGTCAGCACCGAGCCCCCGACGTTGTGCGGGGCGATCAGCGTGTAGTGGGTCTCGGCCGTCGCGGCGAGCTTCCGGGTCTCCAGGATCCCGCCGATGTGGCCGACGTCCGGCTGGATGATGTCGACGGCCTGCGACTCGAAGAGCTCGCGAAACTCGATGCGGTCGTGGATGCGCTCACCCGTCGCGATCGGCAGGTCGACCTTGGCCGCCACCTTGGCGAGCGCCTTCAGGTTCTCCGGCGGCACCGGCTCCTCCAGCCAGGCCGGCCGGAACGGGGCCATCTCGTGGGCGATCCGCACCGCCGTCGAGGGGCTGAAACGGCCGTGCATCTCCAGCATCAGCTCGGTGTCCGGACCGATGGCGTCCCGGACCGCCTCGATGAGCGACACGGAGTAGCGGGTCTCCTCCTGGCCCAGCTCGAAGTGGCCCGTCCCGAACGGGTCGATCTTCACCGCCCGGTAGCCGCGCGCGACGACCGCCGAGGCGGCCTTGTGATACGCCTCCGGGGTCCGCTCGGTGGTGTACCAGCCGTTGGCATACGCCTTGACCCGGTCGGTGACCTTTCCGCCGAGAAGCTGCCAGACGGGAACACCGAGCGCCTTCCCCTTGATGTCCCAGCAGGCCATCTCCACGACCGCGATGCCGGACATGACGATCTCACCGGCCCGCCCGTAGTCGCCGTACTTCATCCGGCGTACGAGATCCTCGACGGCGAACGGGTCCGAACCGGAGATGTGGTTGGCCTCCGCCTCGCGCAGATAGCCGATGAGCGCATCGGTGCGGCCGAGCATCCGGGTCTCACCCACACCGGTGAGGCCCTCGTCGGTATGGACCTGCACATAGGTGAGGTTGCGCCAGGGTGTTCCGACCACATGTGTGCTGATTCCGGTGATACGCACGGGAGTTGCCCCTCGACTTGTTCGATATTTCGGCACTCGTTCGAAATCCTGGCGTGACCGTAATAACGGGGCGGGGCGAGTGTCAATGGGGCCGTCGCGTCGCGGTCCGGATCCCGGGCCGCCGGGCGGCCTCGCCGAGGCCGTGCTAAGACCGCCCGGACGGCCTCGCGGTAGCGCAGGCGCCCCGCTCCATTCCCTCGTATAAAGGGGCGGACACGGCCCGGGCGACGGGCACGGCGACCGAGCGGCGGCGAAGGAGGCCCGGATGGGCCGGGAGCGGACCGGACGTCAGGGGCGCGGCGGGCCAGGGATCCGCGAGGACCGCGGGCCCGTACGGTACGGACCGCCCGCCCCGGACCCCGGCCTGCCCGTGCTGCCCGGACTGGCCGACGTGCTGGCGGCCGCGGCGGGCCGCGGCGAACCCGAACCGGCCGGCGGCTCGGCCGCCCTGCGCGAGGCGGCCCTGGCCTACTGGCACCGGCGCGGACTGCGCGGCGGCCCCGAGCACATCGCCGCCGCGCCGGGCACCTCCCCGCTGGTGCTCGCCCTGATCGCCGCACACGGCGGCGACGTACTGATGCCGCGCCCCTGCCCCGCCTCCTGGATCCCGCAGGCCCGGCTGCTGGGCAGGCCCGCCTACCAGGTCCCGACCCCCGCCGAATGCGGCGGCGTCCCCGACCCGTACGCACTCCTGGAGACGGTACGAAGGGTGCGCGCCGAGGGAGGCAGGCCGCGGCTGCTGCTGATCTCGGTGGTGGACGACCCCACCGCCACGGTCGCCCCGCCGGAACTGGTGCGTGAGGCGTGCGAGGCGGCCGTCGCCGAAGGGCTGCACATCGTCAGCGACGAGACGTGGCGCGACACCCTGCACCGGCCGCACGACACGGTGCTGCTCAGCCCGGCCGAGATGTGCCCCGACGACGTCACGGTCGTCTCCGACCTGGCGGGCGCGCTGACCCCTTCGGCCTGGCCCGTCGCCGTCGCCCGGTTCCCGGACACCGCGCGGTCCGCGGTCCGCCACGCCCGTACGCTCGACATCCTCACCGCGCTCGGCGCCCTCGTCGCGGGCCCCGTCGCGGCCGCCGCCGCCCACGCGCTCCACGAACCGGACGCCGTCACCGAACGCGTCCGCCGCGCCGCGGCCCTCCAGGCCCGCGTCGCCGCGGCCGCCCACCACGCCGTCCTCGCCTCCGGCGCGCTGGCCAGACCCCCGCAGGCGGGCCGTCACCTGTACGCGGACCTCGGCCCGCTGCGCTCCCGGCTCGCCGCCCGCGGGGTCACGGACTCGCTGGAACTGGAGGAGTACCTGACGGAGCGCCTCGGTGCCCCGGCCCCCGGCGGCCACCGCTTCGGCGACGAACTGGGCGCCCTGCGGGTGCGGCTGGGCACCGGACCGCTGCTCGGCTCGACACCGCGGCAGCAGACGGAGTCCCTCGCCGCGGCCGAACCCCTCGAATTGCCGCATGTCGCGGCAGCGCTGAGCATGTTCCGGGCAGCCCTCGACGAACCCCGCTGACACGCTGCGCCGACGCTCTCCGAGACGGGAGTCCCCCGATGACGGAACAGACAGAGCGCTCCCTCGCCCGGGACCCGCGCGTGGTGTCCGGCGGAGAGATCGTGACCCCGCGCCCCCTCGGCGAGCTGCGGTCCTGGCCCAGCAGCTTCGCCGACCGGCTCACCGCGCCCCTCCCCGGCCTGACGGGCATGTCCCGACTGGCCCGTGAACACTCCATCCGGCCCAACGCCGAGGGACTGCGTGGCATCCACCGGCTGCCGTACGCCCCCGGGCCACTGCCCGCCACCCCCGCCGGAACCACCTGCGTCACCTGGGCCGGGCATGCCAGCTGGATCATCCGTACCGGCGGACTGACCGTGCTCGCCGACCCCGTCTGGTCCCGCCGCATCCTCGGCACCCCGGCCCGGATCACCCCCGTCGGCGTCCCCTGGGACGACCTGCCGACGATCGACGCCGTCGTCATCAGCCACAACCACTACGACCATCTCGACGCACCGACCCTGCGCCGGCTTCCCCGGCACACCCCGCTGTTCGTCCCGGCCGGACTGGGCCGCTGGTGCCGCCGCCGCGGCTTCGGCTGTGTCACCGAACTCGACTGGTGGGAATCGGCGGAACTGGGCGGGGTCCGCTTCGACTTCGTTCCCTCGCACCACTGGTCCAAGCGCACCCTCACCGACACCTGCCGCTCGCTGTGGGGCGGCTGGGTCATCGAGGACACCACCGGGCCCGGCCGCGGACAACGCATCTACTTCGCCGGCGACACCGGATACGGCCACTGGTTCACCGAGATCGGCCGCCGCCACCCCGGCATCGATCTGGCCCTGCTGCCCATCGGGGCGTACGAGCCGCGCTGGTGGCTCGCCGGTGTGCACGCCGACCCGGAGGAGGCCGTGCAGGCGTACGAGGATCTCGGAGCCGCCGCCATGGCGCCCATGCACTGGGCGACCTTCCTGCTCTCCGCGGAGCCCGTCCTCGAACCGCTCACCCGGCTGCGCACCGCATGGCGACGGGCCGGCCACCCGCGCGAGCGGCTCTGGGACCTGCCCATCGGCGGCTCGCGCATCCTCGACACCACGAGCGAGCCCCGTACGGTCAGCGGCTGAGACGGCCGGAAGTCACCGGCCACGCAGCCGGTGCCACAGCGCCGGTGCCCCGCTGATCAGCAGCGTCAGACCCACTGCCGCCACGACGCCCTGCCACGGCTCCGGGAACAGCGAACCGCCGAGAATCCCGATCAGCTGATACGTGGCCGCCCAGGCCAGACAGGCCGGCACATCGCCCCGGGCGAACCGCCTCAGCGGCATCCGGCCCAGCAGACACGCCAGCATCACCGGGATCCGCCCCGCCGGCACCAGCCGGGACAGCACCAGCACCATCGCGCCGTGCTCGTCGAGCTTCCGCCGCGCCTGCGCGAGCCGCTCCGGCGCGGCCCGGTCGCTGATGGCACGCAGCCACCTGGAACCGTTCTTCGACCGCACCCCGCGCTGCCCCAGCCAGTACAGGCAGATGTCCCCGAGGAACGCCGCGGACGACGCCACCGCGAACACGATCAGCAGCGAGAACGGCGACGACTGATGGAAGGCCACCACGGCCGCCGAGCTCACCAGGGCACCCGTCGGCACCACCGGCACCAGGGCGCCCAGCGCCACCAGCAGGAACAGCGAGGGATAGCCGACGGCCTGCTGCGTCGACTCGGGCGGCAGCTGCGTCGTCTGCCGGAGGAACTCGACTATCACCCGGTGGCCCCCGGCCGCACGTGCTCGCCCTGCTCCAGCCGGTGCACCGCCACCTCGGGCGCCCGCAGCGCCGCCTGGCGGACGAACTCGTCACCCGGCGAGTGGAACTCGTGGGGCCGGACCCCGTCCATCCCGATCGGCCAGTACGTGCCGTAGTGCACCGGCACCGCGGCCCGGGGCGCGATCCGGACGAGCGCCTCGGCGGCGCGCGTCGCGTCGAGGTGGCTGTGGCCCAGATACGGTCCCCAGCCGCCGACCGGCAGCAGGGCCACGTCCACCGGGCCGACCGCGTCCGCCATGGCGTCGAAGAGCCCGGTGTCCCCGGCGAAATACGTCCGGGCCTCGCCCTCGACGACGTATCCGAGCGCGGGGGAGCGGTGCGGGCCGACCGGGAGGCGCCGCCCGTCGTGCAGGGCGGGCACCGCCCTGACCCGCACCGCGCCGACCCGCACCTCGTCGCCCGCCGCCACCTCGGTGATCCGCAGCGCCCGCATCCTGCGCAGCACCCGCAGCCCCGGCACCGCCCGGACGGCCCCCAGCGGGACGATCAGACGGGAGCCCGGGGCGATGCGGGCCAGGGACGGCAGATGCAGATGGTCGGAGTGCAGATGCGAGATCAGCACGACGTCGGCGACCGCGGCCGTCGGTCCCGGCAGCTCACCGCGTCGCCGCCGCAGATGCGCGAAGCGCCGTACGAAAAGGGGGTCCGTCAGGACCCGGACCCCGGAGTCCTCGATCGTGCAGGTGGCATGACCCCACCAGGTGATCTCCACCGGCACGTGCCGCCTCCTGCTCGTAGGACCTGCCGACGAGCCTACGGGGCGGACGGCACCCACGGGGGCCCCCGGCGCACCCCGGGCACCTCCGGGCGCCCCTTCCCGCCCCGACGTGCGCCTTCTGGAACGGGTATCCGGCCGGTAGGGTCGCAGAACGCCAAGGGGGTCTCTGGCACAGCCCCGTGCCGGACGACGCGACGCCGCGGGGGTTTGCCAGACACCCCCTGGTACGGGGGACAGCCAATGGGGGACGTACGCGTGGCGGCCATCGCCAGTCTCACGCCGCTGGAGGAGCTCGACAGCGATCCGTTCCTCGTGGACACCCGCAGCCAGCACGCCATGTGCGCCCGGTGGGCCGCCGACCAGGGCTACGTCGTCACCCGGCAGCTGCGCCTCTACGGACTGGCTCCCGACCACCACGGGCTCTGGGCCGACGTCGAGGGCGGCGAGGTCGAACTCTTCGTCGCCCCCACCGACCGGGTGCTCGCCCGGGCCGTCGCCTCGGTCCCGCAGTTCGCCGCCGAGTGCGAGCGGCGCGGCGTCCGCCTGGAGATCGCCGGTCTCGACGAACCGCAGTACAGCGCCCGTACGAAAGCCAGTGTGCACCGCAGGCTCTCCATGCCGACCGCCGGCTACGACGGCTGCTAGGGCCTGTTTCGAAGGTTCGCCGGGCGGACGGCGCTGCTTCCGAAACACGCCCCGGGGCCCGTCACCGGCCATCGCGCCGCGGACCGCCGCGCTCGCTGTGAAAGGCTGGGGCCGGGCCCGGAACGGCAGGGCCCGGACGTGAGGTGGCAGCGGCGTGGGTGACGGGCGATGGCGGAGAGCCGGAAGCGCCCTGATGCGAGTGATCGTGGTGTGGGGGGTCTCGACGATCACCCTGCTGGCGCTCGCCGGGATCCTGCCGGACTTCCAGCTCCAGTCGGACGACGGCGACAGCGTGACCAAGACCGCGTTCACCGCGGCGTGGGGCGCGGGTGCGTTCGGTCTGCTCTCGGCACTGGTCTGGCCGGTGGTCGTACGGGCCCTGCTCATCGTGCCGGCCTTCGTCCTCGGCATGCTGGTCTTCTTCCTCAACGGCTCGCTGCTCCTGATCGCGTTGTGGCTCATCCCGGACGGGCGGGGCGCCGCCGCCCCGGAAACGGCCGTCGTCGTCGCGGCCGTCATGTCCGCGGTCGCCTCCGCGACCTCCACGGCACTCGCCGTCCGTGACGACAACGCCTACCGCCGCAGGCTCTCGCGCCTGGCCCAACGGCGCCGCCGCCGCAGCGGCACGGGCGGTGCGGGCGGCGAAGGGCCCCCCGGTACCGTCTTCATCCAGCTCGACGGCGTCGGCCACGACGTCCTCGCGCAGGCCGCCGCCGACGGCGTCATGCCGACCGTCGCGCGCTGGCTGGCCGACACCGAGGGCCACCGGCTCACTCCGTGGCGCACCGACTGGTCCAGCCAGACCGGTGCCAGCCAGCTAGGCATCCTGCACGGCAGCAACCACGACGTCCCTGCCTTCCGCTGGTACGAGAAGGAGACCGGCGACGTCATGGTCTCCAGCAGACCGGCGAGCGCCCTCGAACTCCAGCGCCGCGCCATCGTGCGCGCCCACGACGGCGGACTGCTCACCGTCGACGGTGCCAGCCGCGGCAACCTCTTCAGCGGTGGCGCCGACCAGCTCGCCGTCGTCCTGTCCATGGCCGCCCGGCGGGGCAAGGGACGCCGCTCCCGGGCCGGCTACTTCGCGTACTTCTCGGACCCCGCCAACGCCGTCCGTACCGCGCTCTCCTTCGTCGCCGAGGTCGGACGCGAGATCGGCCAGTCGACCCGGGCCCGGATGCGCAAGGAGACGCCCCGGATCAAGCGCGGCGGGCTCTACCCCTTCATCCGGGCCTTCGCGACCGTCGTCGAACGCGATGTGGTGGTCGCCGCCGTCATCGGGGACATGTTCGGGGGACGGACCGCCGTCTACGCCGACCTCGTCGCGTACGACGAGGTGGCCCACCACTCGGGGCCGCGCAGCCGGGACGCGGAGAAGGTCCTCGCCCGGCTGGACCGCTCGCTCGCCCTGATCGCCAAGGTCGCCGAGCACACGCCGCGCGACTACCGCGTCGTGGTCCTGTCCGACCACGGACAGAGCCCGGGGGAGACCTTCGCCGGGGTGTACGGGCTGACGCTCAAGGACCTGGTGCGGGCGGGCAGCGGACTGCCGGTCCCCCGCAGGGCCCAGCGCACGCGAAGCGGTTCCGAGGCACGTGACGCGGTCCGGATCGCCCTCCACCGGCCGGTCGCCGGCGGCGAGGAGAAGCAGCTGACGAAAGCCTCCGACCCGGTCGTCCTGGCCTCCGGCAACCTCGGCCTGATCTCCTTCCCCGACATCGACGGCCGCGCCTCGCAGGAACAGCTCGACCGCCGCCACCCCGCGCTGCTCGGCACGCTCGCCAACCACCCCGGCATCGGCTTCCTGCTCGTACACAGCGAGCGCGACGGATCGGTGGTACTGGGGCGGGACGGCACACGGATCCCCGTGGCGGAGCTGAAGGACGGACAGGGCCCGCTGACCCCCTTCGGCCCGGGCGCGGCCGACGCGATCCGGCGCACCGACACGTTCCCGCACGTCGCCGATGTGATGGTCAACTCGATGTACGACCCCGGGACCGGCACGGTGCACGCCTTCGAGGAACAGATCGGCTCGCACGGCGGGCTCGGTGGCGAGCAGTCCCGGCCGTTCCTGCTGTGGCCGCGCCACATGACGGACCCACTGGAGGCGGTCGCCGCCGAGGGCGGTGGACGGGCGGCCGAGCTGGTCGGCGCGGAAGCCGTGCACCGGGTCCTCAGACGCTGGCTGCGCGAGGTATCGGGGCCGCAGGTGCCGGTGGTGCGGACGACTGACGCCGTACGGGGCGCCGGTGACGGTCTGCCCGGCGAGGAGGAGGACGCGGGCACCGGCGCGGCGGGGTGACCCCACCCGGGCTCCGGTCAGGCCGACTGCCGCCGGACCAGCGTCGGATGGAAGATCACCGAAGGTGCCGGCGTACCCGGATTGCCGATCTGCTTGAGCAGCAGCCGGGCCATCTCCGCGGACATCTCCTCCACCGGCTGCCGCACCGTCGTCAGCGGCGGATCGCAGGCCAGCGCCGCACTGCTGTCGTCGAACCCGACGAGGGCGACATCCCCGGGAACGTCCTTGCCGGCCCGCAGCAGCACCGGAATGGCGCCCAGAGCCATCAGGTCCGACGCGATGAACACCGCGTCGAGGTCCGGCCGGTCCGCGAGCAGCCGCCGCGTCGCCGCAGCGCCGCCCGCATGGGTGAAGTCGCCCTCGGCGGTCGCCACGTCCCGGATGCCGTGGGCGGCGAGCGCGTCCAGGAAGCCGGTGAGCCGTGCCTGACCGGCCGGCATGTCCTGCGGGCCCGACACGGTGCCGATCCGGTGGCGGCCCAGCGAGGCCAGGTGATCGGCCGCCAGTTGGGCCCCGGCCCGCTGGTCCGCCTCGACGTAGGTGATCGGCGTCGTCCTGCGGGGCTGCCCGGCCAGCACGGCGGGCAGCCGCGTGTCGTGCAGCAGCCCGGGGAGCGGATCCTCGGCGTGCGACGAGATGAGGACCACCCCGTCGACATGCCCGTGGCGCAGATAGGACACCAACTGGTCGCGGGACTCCTGGTCGTCGGCCAGCATCAGGACCAGCTGGATACCCGCCGGCCGCAGGACCTCCAGCAGCCCGCTGACCACCCGCCCGAAGTACGGGTCGGAGAACATCCGGCCGACGAAGGGCTCGGACACCGTGCGCCGCTCCCGTTCCGACACGACGAGCGCGATCGAGTCGGTGCGCCGGGTCACCAGCGAGCGGGCCGCACGGTTGGGCACGTACCCGGTGGTGCCCACCGCCTCCTCGACCATCCGCCGCAGTGCCGGATCGACGGTGGTCGCCCCGTTGATCACCCGGGACACCGTCGCTCGTGACACCCCGGCCACCAGTGCGACGTCCTCCAGCGTGGCGGGACGGGCGGGCAGGGGCACGTCGGCAGTCATGCAGTCTTTATACCGGGTGGTACGAGCGGCGCGCAGAGGGGGAACTCCGGACCGGACCCGAGGCGGGCGGGGCGTCACCCGGTGCGTGACGACAGGCCTGCGAGCCGGTCGAGTTCGGCCCGGCGGGCCGACACCATCGTGGCCGCGAGCTGCCTGGCGTCCGGGCGGGTGCCGGCCTTCGTCTCGGAGCGCGACACCTGCGCGGACTGGCGCAGATGGTCGCCGATCTGCGCCACGAGAAAGCGGTCGAAGGCCCCGCCCGCGACGGTGCGGGCCCGTGCGAGATCGTGCTCCGTCACCATCCCCGGCATGTCATGCCCCTCGTGCACATTGGTGTCCGGCAGCCCCATCCGGGCCAACAGGGGGCGCAACCGAGCCAGTTCGCCGTTCTGCGCCGTGCGCAGGGTGGCCGCCCAGCTCCGTACGCGGGGATCAACGGCCCTGTTCCCGGCGAGCGTCAGCAGCGCGACGGCCTGCTCGTTCATCGGTGTCATCAGCTGGACCCAGGCGGCATCCGTCGGATGGGCCGGGACGGAGAGCGGGGGAGCGGATGCGGTGGGGCTCTGCGGGGCCGGCCGCTCGGCGGCGGCCGGGGCCGCACAGCCGGCCAGGAGGAGCAGCA
Organism: Streptomyces sp. NBC_00236; assembly: GCF_036195045.1. NCBI lineage: Bacteria > Bacillati > Actinomycetota > Actinomycetes > Kitasatosporales > Streptomycetaceae > Streptomyces > Streptomyces sp. NBC_00236. The sequence goes on from NZ_CP108100.1 coordinate 7,291,304, forward strand.
GCGACAGGGCTGCGGTGGTGCGGGCCGCCTTCATCACGAGGTCCTCGGGGGAAAGGGCCCGCCCCGGGACGCGCTGTTCCGGGACGGGCGTCGGACGGATGCCGTTCGGTCAGGGGGTGCCGTCGGCACCGCACTTCACGATGGCGTTGATGCAGTCGCGGACGCGCTGCGCCATCTCGGCCTCGGGCCACACGTTGAAGAAGTCGCCGTGCATCGTGTAGCCCCGGCCGGACGCCAGCCGCAACCGGGCGGGGTCACCGTTGACGGGGTACCGCAGCACCTGGCGCAGCTTCGGAACCGGCACCGGGTGGGTCGACGGGCAGTCGCCGCCGACGGGGTACGCCATGTGGCTCTTGTGGTCGGCCGAGTCGAGGTCCCGGCCGTTCCAGCACTGGGGGAAGTCCAGATACGACTCCAGCATCGCGTCGGCCGGACAGTTCACGAAGTCGTGGGACGGGTTGACCTCGCCGTGGTGCAGGCACGACCAGCGCGAGATCGTGTTGTCGTCGGGACCGGTCGCCTTCGCGTTCCCCGCGACGATGCGCAGACCGCGGGGGAAGGGCTGGATCCGCCGGATGACGTCGTCCCTGACCCCTTCGCCCAGGTAGTAGAAGGTCGTGCCGGTGGGTTCGACCTCCTTGTCGCCGTCGTAGAGGGTCGGCACCCAGTAGGACGACAGGTCCGTGTCGGGGGCGCAACTGGTCCTGGCCTTCTCCAGGGAGGCGAGGTCGGAGTTGCCGTTCGTCGAGTCGTTGCCGAAGAAGCTGTGCATGTGCGAGGCCCCGGGCAGGCCCGGGAAGACGATCGGGTCGTCGGGGGCCCGGTGGGTGTAGGGGCACTCGGCGAGGAACTCGGCGACCCGGACCACGTCGGCAGCGGCCTGGGGGGCGGCCGGTGCCCCGGCCGCCGTGGTGGGCCCGGCGGACGCGTTGCCGTTGGTGGCCTGGAGGAAGGACAGGGCGAGCGCGGCTGCGACGAGGGTGGCGGTGCGGTACCGCCGGGGTGTTCCGCGGTGGGTGTCCTCGCCGGTGCGTCGATGGGGGAAGAAGAGCACGGCACTCCTGTTCGGGGGGAAGTGGGGTTCCTTGACGATGCGAGAGAGCGCTCTCTCGGAGGAACGTAGAAGCGTGTCTAGGGCATGTCAATAGAGGGTGCGGACCTGCAATTCCCTTTCCCTTGCACCTGGTTGAGGTGCTCGCCGCATGGGAGAGCGCTCTCTCGGGTGACGTATCGATGGATGGCACCGCATAGGGGACGGGCGGTGCTCCGCGGCCGTCCCGGAGCGGGCCGCGGAGGTCATGACCAGGGCGTTGTCAGTGGTGGACGGCAGGATGGGGGTCATGACGAACTCAGCTGTTGTGCTCGCCGATACCGCCGCCTACGCCGCCGCGGTCGAAGAAGCGTCGCAGGCCGCCGCCGCGTACTACGCCACGGGCGAGAGCGCGCTCGACGACGATGCGTACGACCGGCTGGCGCGCGGGATCGCCGCATACGAACAGGACCACCCCCAGGACGTGCTGGCCGAGTCGCCGACCGGCAAGGTGGCCGGTGGCGTGGCGGTCGGGGACGTGCCGCACACGGTCCCGATGCTCTCCCTGGACAACGTCTTCTCGGCCGAGCAGTTCGCCACCTGGACCGCCTCGCTGGAGCGCCGGATCGGCCGGCCGGTCACCGCCTGGAGCGTCGAGCCCAAGCTCGACGGGCTCGCGGTCGCGGCCCGTTACCGCGCCGGCCGGCTGGAGCAGCTGATCACCCGTGGCGACGGCACGGCCGGGGAGGACGTGTCGCATGCGATCGGCACCGTCGTCGGACTGCCCCGGCAGCTCGCCGAGCCGGTCACGATCGAGATGCGCGGCGAGATCCTGATGACGGCCGAGCAGTTCGAGCAGGCCAACACGCTCCGCACGGAACACGGCGGCGCGCCTTTCGCCAACGCGCGCAACGGGGCGGCGGGCACTCTGCGCGCCAAGGACCGTGCCTACACGGTGGAGATGACGTTCTTTGCGTACGGCGCACTGGCGCTGCCCGACTCGGGGGAGCTCACCGCCACGCTGGCCGAGCTGCCCCACAGCGAGACCCTGGGATACGTGGCGGGCCTCGGTGTGCACACCGCGGCGGACACGGCAGTCGCGCCCCGCACCGTCGCCACCGTCGAGGACGTCCAGGCGCGCGTCGAGGAAGTCGCCTCCCTGCGCGCCTCGTTGCCTTTCGGTATCGACGGCATCGTCATCAAGGCGGACCTCGCCGCCGACCGGCGCGACGCCGGATCCGGCACCCGGGCACCGCGCTGGGCCATCGCGTACAAGCTGCCGGCCGTCGAGAAGGTGACCCGCCTGCTCGGCGTCGAGTGGAACGTGGGCCGTACCGGCATCATCGCGCCGCGCGCCGTGCTGGAGCCGGTCGAGATCGACGGATCGACCGTCAGCTACGCCACCCTGCACAACCCGGCCGACATCACCCGCCGCGATCTGCGGATCGGCGACCACGTGATGGTCTACAAGGCGGGCGACATCATTCCCCGCATCGAGGCCCCCGTCGCCCATCTGCGGACCGGTGACGAGCAGCCGGTCGTCTTCCCCGAGGCGTGCCCGCAGTGCGGATCCGAGATCGACACCAGCGAGCAGCGCTGGCGCTGTGTCCGGGGCCGCGACTGCCGCCTGGTGGCCTCCATCTCGTACGCGGCGGGGCGCGACCAGCTCGACATCGAGGGGCTCGGTGCGACCCGAGTGGTCCAGCTCGTCGACGCCGGACTGGTCGCCGACTTCGCCGACCTGTTCACCCTGGAGCGCGAGCAACTGCTCGCACTGGAGCGGATGGGCGAGACCAGTACCGACAACCTCCTGGCCGCGATCGACGCGGCGCGCGCCCAGCCGCTCTCCCGGGTCTTCTGCGCCCTCGGAGTACGGGGCACCGGGCGCTCCATGTCCCGGCGGATCGCGCGCTACTTCGCGGACATGGACCGGATCAGAGCCGCCGACATCGAGACGCTCCAGCGGGTCGACGGCATCGGCAAGGAGAAGGCCGCAGGCGTGGTCGCGGAGCTGGTGGAGCTGGCCCCGTTGATCGAGAAGCTGGTCGCCGCCGGGGTCACCATGACCGAGCCGGGCGCGACCCCGCCACCGGAGCCGGGCGAGGAGGGCGAGGCGGAAGAGGGCGGCAGCGCGGACGGGCGGCCGCTGGACGGGATGACCGTGGTGGTCACCGGAGCGATGACGGGGGCCCTGGAGAAGCTCTCGCGCAATCAGATGAACGAGCTGATCGAGCGCGCCGGCGGGAAGTCCTCCTCCAGCGTCTCCAAGCGCACGACACTTCTGGTGGCCGGCGAGAAGGCGGGGTCCAAGCGCACCAAGGCGGAGGACCTGGGCGTGCGGATCGCCGGCCCGGAGGAGTTCGCCGAACTGATCGCGGAGTTCCTGCCGTCCGGGGGGTGACGGCGCGAGGCCGCCGGACAGGGGGAGTCCGGCGGCCGGAGGGCCGGGCGGCCGCGGGTACGGAACCATTGCTGCTCCTACCGCGTTCCCCTGACACCACCCGGCACCACCCGACACCACCCCGTCCTTCGATTCGGTGTGGGAGTGGCTTTCTTTGCCTCCCTATTGCATAGTGAGGGTTCGGCCATGCCTCGCTATGTGCGGGTCAATGGGTGTGTGAACGGCCGCGTGAGCGGGCCGGGGGTGAGGGGCGATGCGTTCTTTGCGCGACGGACGGCGACAGGCTCGCCCCGTTCACCGGCACCAAGGGCATCAGCCGCAGCACCGGGGTCTCACCCGCGGTCTCGCGCTCGACCTCGGCAGTTCCCGCACGCGCGCCTGGATCCCCGGGCAGGGCGTCGTCGCGGACACCGGATCCGACCCCGCCGGTGACTACGGGCACAGCGGCCGTCCGGTCCGGCGCGGACGGATCATTGACGCGGAGTCCTGTGGCCGGATGCTCGGCCGGATCGCCGACACGGCGCTGGGCGCCGACCGCAGCGACACGGTGATCGTCCTCAGTCATCCCGTTCTCGCCGGACCCGGGCACCGCGCCGCCGCCCGGGACCTCCTCACCGCGCTCGGCCCGTCGAGCGTCATCGTCCTGGACAGCGCGAGGGCCGCCGCGGCCTGCGCCGGTCCGCAGGACGGCGGCCCGCTCCTCGTCGTCGACATCGGCGCCGACCTGACCGAGGTGACCCTCCTCGTCGACGGAAGGGTCCGTGACGCGCGCCTGGCCGAGACGGGGACCAGCGACCTGGAACCCGGTGAGGCACCCACCGCCGTCGTCCGGGCCGTCAGCGACATGGTCATGGGGATGTGGCACCAGGACCGGCACGGCGCGCTGCTCGGAGCCCTGCGCAGGGGCCCGTTGCTCGCCGGAGGCGGTGCGCTGCGCTCCGACGTCACCAACCGGATAGCGCTCCGTCTGGGCGTCCCCGTCCGGCTCACGGACGACCCGGCGACCACGGTCGTGCGCGGTGCCGGGCTGATCCTCAGCTCCGTGCTCCGCCACGCCTCGGCCGCACCGGCCCTGCCCGGCCGATCCGGGTGACACTCCCGGGGCCGCCCCCGGGGAGCGCGCCCCCCGGGAGCCGGCCGGACGCCCCGGCGCACCGCGGACGCACGGCCGCGGCACGGCAGTTCCTCGCCGCGCTGCTCCTCGCCGTTCTCGCCGTCGCAGGCGGCGCACCCGTGGCCGCCGGAACCGGGCTGCTCGTCCGCTCAGCGGCCGGACCGGCAGCCACGGCCGAAGGCCCGGCCGGAAGCCGGCCGTCCGCCGCCGACACCGACCGCTCCCGGCGTACGGACCGCGTGGCCGTGCGCACCCACCCGGCAGGCCGGACGCCGGGCGCCCGCGACATGCGCGATGCTCTCCGCCGCACCGGTGCCACCGCCGCGGGTGCCCACCGTCCCGGACCGGCAACGGGACCGCAGCCGGTGACGGGACCGCAGCCGGTGACGGGACCGCAGCCGGCACCCGGACCGCAGCCGTGGGCAGCCGCAGAGCATCCCCGCACCCCGCAGCACCTTCCCCCGCCCGGTCCCGGCACCCTGCCACCGCTCCCGCCCGGGATCCCGCTCCCGCACCCCGTCCCCCTTTCCGCGCCCGCCCCGCCCTCCGTGGCCGCCGAGCGTTTCCGCGCGGCGCTTCCCGGCGTACGCGGGCCTCCGAGGGCCGCCGTCCACCGGCCCGGGGACCGCTCACCGGTCCCGATCCCCAACACCGTGCCGCTTCCGCCGTCCTGACGCCCTTCGCGGCGACCGGGGAGGGGCGGTGCGGCCGCCCCTCGGAGGAATCACGCATGACCCGCGCCACCACGGTGCGGGCAGTTCTGGCTGCGGCCGTGCTGCTCGTCTCCGTGCTCATCACGCTGACCATGTCCCCCAGACTCGGCCTCGATCTCCAGGGCGGCACCCGCATGGTGCTGCAGGCCAAGGACTCCGACACCGCGAAGGCCGACCGGGAGAGCACCGACCGCACCCTGGAAGTGCTGCGCAAGCGCATCGACTCGCTCGGTGTCACGGAGCCGACCCTGACCCGTTCCGGCGAGGACCGGATCATCGTCGAACTCCCGGACGTCCAGGACCCGCGCAAGGCCGCCGACGTCATCGGCAAGACCGCCCAGCTCACGTTCCACGCCGTCCAGGGCCCCGGCGACCCGGCCGGCGGTGGAACGGCGCTCCCCGACGAGGAGGGCCGCACCCTCGCGCTCGGCCCCGCCGCGATCTCGGGCGCGGGAGTCAAGGAGGCATCCGCCGCGTTCGACGCCCAGCAGGGGGCGGGGTGGTCCGTCTCCCTCGACTTCCACAAGGACGCCGGCCGGGACTGGACCCGGCTGACCGGGGACGCGGCCTGTCACCCCGTCCAGGACGAACGGCGCCGCGTCGCCATCGTCCTCGACAAGAAGGTGATCTCCTCGCCACAGGTCTCCCCGACCGTCGCCTGCAACACCGGACTGCCTTCCGGATCCACCCAGATCACCGGCTCCTTCAGCGCCGACGAGGCCCGTGAACTCGCCCTGCTGATCCAGGGCGGAGCGCTGCCCGTGCCCGTCGAGATCGTCGAGCAGCGGACGGTCGGCCCGACGCTCGGCGCCGACGCCATCGACGCCAGTGCCCGTGCCGCCGTCATCGGGGCCGCGGCCACGGCGCTGTTCATCACCGTCGTCTACCGGCTCTTCGGCGCCCTCGCCGCCGTGGCCCTCGGCGCCTACGGGGTGATCTCGTACGCCGCTCTGGTCGCACTCGGCGTCACCCTCACCCTGCCCGGACTGGCCGGGTTCGTCCTGGCCATCGGGATGGCGGTCGACGCGAACGTGCTGGTCTTCGAACGGGCCAGAGAGGAACACGCGCTGCGCCCGGGCAAGTCGCTGCGCACCTCGCTCACCGCCGGGTTCCGGCACGCCTGGAGTGCCGTCGCCGACTCCAACGTGACGACGCTCATCGCGGCGGGCCTGCTCTTCTTCCTCGGATCGGGACCGGTCAAGGGCTTCGGCGTGACCCTGGGCATCGGCGTCCTCGCGTCGATGTTCTCCGCGCTCGTCATCGCCCGCGCCCTCACCGAGACGGCGGCCCGTTCGCGGTTCGTCAGTGACTACCGGGGCGTCAACGGCATCGCCAGTCCGGGCCGGGTCCGGACCTGGATCAACCGCCGTGATCCGCAGCTGATGCGTACCCCCCGGCGCTGGCTGCTCATCTCCGCCGCCCTGATCGCGGTCGCCGTGGCGGGCATCCTGGTACGCGGCGTCAACCTGGGCGTCGAGTTCACCGGCGGCCGTCTCGTCGAGTACTCCACCAGCCGCCCCGTCGACGTGGAGAGCGCGCGCGCCGCGCTCGCCGGTGCGGGGTTCGGCGACGCCGAAGTCACCACGGCGGGCGCCGGCGACATCTCCGTGCGCACCGGAGACCTCGACAACCACGACGAGTACGCCCTGCGCGCCGCCCTCGCCGAGGAAGGCGGCGAGACCACCAAGGTGCGCGACGAACTCATCGGGCCCAGCCTGGGCGACGAACTGCGGCGCAACGCCCTGATCGCCCTGGCCATCGCGGTGCTCGTCCAACTGGGCTATCTGGCGATCAGGTTCCGCTGGACGTTCGCCGTCGCCTCCGTCGGGGCGCTCGTCCACGACGTCGTCATTCTCGTCGGGGCCTTCGCCTGGCTGGGACGCACCGTCGACGGCATCTTCCTGGCCGCGCTCCTCACCGTCATCGGGTACTCGGTCAACGACTCCGTCGTGGTGTTCGACCGGGTCAGGGAGCTGTGGGCGAAGGCACGCAGAAAGCCGTTGTCCGAAGTGGCGAACCGGGCTGTCCTGCAGACCGTCCCCAGAACCGTCAACACCGGTATGGGCGCCCTGTTCATCCTCGTCGCACTGGCGGTGCTGGGCGGAGACTCCCTCGCGGACTTCGCCCTCGCCCTGCTGATCGGCATCGTGGTGGGTACGTACTCGTCGGTCATGACGGCCGTCCCTGCCGCCCTCCTCCTGGAGCGCGGCAGCAAGGCCCCGCCGCCCGCGCACACCCCGCGCAAGATGTCCGGGGCCGGGCGCCGGCATCCGCTCGACAACGGGGCGCGTGTGTAGCTCCGCGCTCTGCAGGGCCGTCGTCCCTGCGCCGTTCGGGCGGCGCAGGGACGACGCGCCCCGGCCGCGCCCGTCGCGGGGGACACGACGGGACCATCCTGATCAACCGTCCCGCGATCGGAGCGCGCCCGTGCCGATGCCCGTGCCCGTAGTGCTGCGTGAGGCATGGGCCACCCTCGTACCGGACATGAACGACCGGCACGGGCCGTTGCCGCCGCTGATGCTCGCCCTGACCGTCGTCACCGGGCTGGTCGACGCCGTCAGCTATCTGGAACTGGGCCGGGTATTCGTCGCGAACATGACCGGGAACGTGGTCTTCGCCGGGTTCGCCTTCGCCGGAGCTCCCGGATTCTCCCTGGTCGCCTCGTTCGTCGCGCTCGGCGGGTTCGTGGCCGGGGCGGTGACCGGGGGACGGTTCGTCCACCGGTCCCACGCACACCGCGGTCGCATGCTGCTCCACGCACTGTGTGCGGAGACGGTGTGCGTCCTGGCCGCTCTCGTCGTCACGCTCGTCTCGGGCGGTCCGTACACCGGCGGTGTGCGCTTCACCCTCATCGCGCTGCTCGCCCTGGGCCTCGGCCTGCAGAACGCCGTCGCGCGGGCACTCGCCGTCCCCGACCTCAAGACGACCGTGCTCACGCTGACCATCACCGGAATCGCCTCCGACGGACGGCTCGCCGGAGGGCCGGGCGGCAAGGCGGGCCGCCGGGTCCTCTCGGCGGCCGCCATGCTGGCCGGAGCTCTCGTCGGCGCCATGGGCGTCCTGCACGGACACCCGGTCCTGCCGCTGGTGCTGGCCGTGGTGATCCTCGCCGTGGCCTGCCTGGCCGCCTGCGTCCTGGCCCGGGCGGACGCCCCGTGGACCCGGCCCGTCGTCAGTCGATGAGCGACCGCAGATGTGCGGCGGTGGCCGCGTCCGCCGGCAGCAGCGTCTCGATGGCCAGTTCCGCGACCGTCACGTCCATCGGGGTGTTGAACGTGGCGATGGAGGCGACGAAGGAGAGCACCTGTTCTCCGTGCTCGATCACCAGGGGCAGGGCGAAGGGCACCGAGGACGACGGCGCGCACCGGTCCGCCTCACCCGCCGCCCCGTCCGGTACGGGATAGCCCGCGACCTCCTCGTACAGCGCACGCAGCTCCGCCGAACGGACCAGCGCGATCTGACGCTCCATCTGGGCCAGCAGATCGGCCCGCCACTCCCGCAGATTGAGGATGCGCGGGGCCAGGCCCTCCGGGTGCAGGGTGAGCCGCATCGCGTTCAGCGGCGGGGCGAGCAGATGATCCGCCACCCCGTCCAGCATCCGGGTCATCCCCTGATTGGCCGCCACCACGGTGTACAGGCCGTCGACGACGAACGCCGGGTACGGGTCGTACCCTTGGAGGAGCCGCTCCAGGCCCTCCCGCAGCGCGCCCATCGCCGGGTCGTCGAGAGCGGTCTCCGTGAAGCGCGGGGCGTAACCGGCTACCACCAGAAGGGCGTTGCGTTCCCGCACCGGCACCTCCAGATGGCCGGCCAGCCGCAGGACCATCTCCTCGCTGGGGCGGGAGCGGCCCGTCTCGATGAAGGAAATGTGCCGGGCCGAGGAGTCGGCCCGCAGTGCCAGCTCCAGCTGGCTGATCCGGCGCCGCTCCCGCCAGCTGCGCAGCAGCGGCCCTACCCCCGTGTCAAGCGCGACAGTTGTCATACCGAGACCGTAACGTCACCGGCATCGTCGACCGAACCCCGCTAGTGAGGGAGCCACCGCATGCCCGCCGCACCACTGCCGAAGGACGAGATCGAGCGCCGGCTGCGCGACCTGCCCGGCTGGACGCTGGAAGGGGACCGGATCACCCGCACCTACCGGCTCCCGTCGCATTTCGCCGCCGCCGCACTCACCGTGCACGTCGCCCGGATCCAGGACGAGCTGAATCACCACTCCGACCTGACGCTCGGATACAACACCGTCGCCCTGTCCGTGAACTCCCACGACGCGGGCGGCAGGGTCACCGAGAAGGACCTGGCCCTGGCCGCCGCGGTCGAGGACGTCGCCCCCGGACACGGCGCGGAGTAGGCCCGCCAGGCGGTCAGGACGCGGCACCGAAGCGGGGGTGCGCGGCGAGCCAGCGTGTGTAGCTGTCGCTGCGTTCCACCGCCTGGGCGTACGCCGCCCGGGTGTACCCGCTCACCGCTCCGGCCGCCGCCGACGCGGCAGCGGACCGGGGGTGCCAGCCCAGCAGATGGCGCCAGCTGAGCGGCGAGCCGGTCACCGGACGGGTCACCACGCCCGGCGTCGGCGGGAACGTCGCCCGGCACAGTCCGACCGCCCGGCCCACCTGCACCAGATGGACGACGGACGCGGTGTCCGTCTCGTACACCGACACCGGGCTGAAGCCGGCCCGTGCGCAGGCGGCCACGAAGCAGTCCGCGAAACAGCCGTCGCCGGGCACATCGACCCAGCACTCGTCGGCCAGCGCGGAAAGCTCCAGTTCGGCCTCGCCGGCCAGCGGGTGGCCCTCCGGCAGCATCACGAAGACCGGGTCGACTCCGATGACCTGCCACTCCAGCCGGTCGGCGGCCGGCGGCGGACTCTCGCCGCACGCCCCGATGAGGACGAAGTCCAGTCGGCCGTCAACCAGTTGAGAGGCCAGTTCGGTCACCGACCAGGCGGTGTACGTGGACACCGGAGCCGTCGGGTGTGCCGCGGCCAGCCGGTCGACGAGCCCGCCGAGCAGCGGTCCGTGCGTGCCGCCCAGCCGGAACCGCTCCATGGCACCCCACGCGTTGGCGAACCGCACCGCCTCCTCCTGGAGCTCGCTGACCGCGGGCAGTACCACCCGCGCCCGCTCCAGCACCAGTTCGCCCAACAGCGTCGGCCGCGCACCCGTGTGGTCCCGGTCGAACAACGGGCCGCCCAGCGCCTTCTCGATCCGCCGCAGCTGCGCACTCAGCGCAGGCTGGGCGAGCCCGAGCGCGGCGGCCGCCTTGGTGAGGCTCCCGGTGTCGGCGATGGCACGTACCGTTCGCAGATGGCGCAACTCCAGCTCCATAACCGCAAGTTATGGCCCAGTTTGCCCGCTGGCAATCGGGACCGGGTGATTCGGCGGTCCGGCTTCGCCGACCGGGCATGTCTCGATGACGGCAGGACCCGCGGTTCGGCCGGATCGTGGACAGGCCCGCAGCTCTGTCCGAGGGCCGGCTGTCGCGCTCGGCCGCACCGGCCCGGCCCGGATGTTCGCCGTAGCACGCCTGCACCGTGTTCTAGAGTCGTTCGAATGCTGAACTACGACGACGAGGCTGCCGTCTACGACGCCACGCGCGGTGGCGTGCCCCGGGCGGAGGCGGCCGCGGATGCGGTGCTCGGCTTGGTCCCGCCCGCCGCCCGCACCCTGCTCGACATCGGCTGCGGTACGGGGATCGTCACCGAGCGCATCGCCGGTGGCCGACCCGGCCTGCGAGTGCTCGGCTCCGACGCCGCCCACGGCATGGCCCGGCTCGCGCGGCAGCGGGTCGCCGGTGTGGTGCTCGCAGACGCGCGCCGGCTGCCGCTGCCCGATGCGGTGGTCGACGCGGTGACGGCCGTCTGGCTGCTGCATCTGCTGCGCGAGGAGGGCGCCGCGCGAGCGGTGGTGGCGCAGGCGGCCCGGGTGCTGCGGCCCGGCGGCGTGTTCGTCACCACGGTCGACAAGGACGCGGGGCACGACGTCGGCAGTGACATCGACGAGGCGTTCGCCCCATACCTCGCGCCGACCCCGTCCGACGGTACGGAGCGGATCATCGAGTTCGGCGCCGCGCACGGCCTCGACGTGGTGGGCAGTGCCGTGTTCCGGGGGCACGGCCAGGGACGGACCCCGCTGAGCGCCGCCCGCGGGGTGCGGCGCGGCTACTACGCCTCGCGCCTCGCCCTGCCAGGCGAGGCGGCCGGGCAACTGGTCCGGATCCTGGCCGCCCTGCCCGGACCCGACCGCCGGCGCGCGGACCCGCAGTACCGGCTGCTGGCGTTCCGCCGCCGGTAGCCCACGGCCGGCGGCGCCCCACCATCGCCCTACGCGTCCCAGGCGCCGTCCCGCGCCGCCTCGGCGGCGAACGCGGCGAACGGCTTCGGGTCGCGGCCCAGAGCCTGCTTGACCCCGTCGGTCACCGGCGCGTTGTGCCCGTCCAGCAGAAACGTGAACAGCCCGGCGAGGAACCCCGCTTCGGCCTCCGGGACCCCGTACTGCTGGAGCATCGCCGCGTACTGAGGACCCGTCACCGCGACGTAGCGCACCTCGCGCCCCGTCGCGCCGGTGAGTTCGGCGGCGGCCTCGGCGAAGGTCAGCGCCCGGGGGCCGGTCAGTTCATGGACCGTGCCCCCGCCGCCGTCCCCGCAGAGCGCCGCGACGACCACATCGGCCAGGTCGTCGACGTCCACGAACGGCTCTGCGGATCCGCCCGCGGGGAACACCACCTCACCGCTCAGCACCCCGTCGAGCAGTGCACCCTCGCTGAAGTTCTGCGCGAAGAACGCCGAGCGCACGACCGTGAGTTCGGCATCGCCCGCAGCCGCGCGCAACGCCTCCTCCGCCACCACTGCCTGGGGTTCGCCCCGCCCCGAGAGCAGCACCAGCCGGCGCACGCCGCAGTGTCGGGCGATCTCCCCGAAGGTACTCATCGCCTCCGGCGCGCCGGGCGCCGCGAGATCGGGGTAGTACGCGACGTACGCCGCGTCCGCGCCGCGCAGCGCGGCCTCCCACCCGGACGGGTCCGCCCAGTCGAACGGCACCTCGCCGCTGCGCGATCCGGCCCGCACCGGCACCCCGCGCGCCGCCAGCCGCTCGGCCACCCGGCCGCCCGTCTTGCCGGTCCCGCTCGTCACCAGTACCGGGCGCGCGGCGGGGACTTCCTGCTTCTGGTTCTCCGTGTTCCGTGTCATGGCTCAAGACTCTCCGCCCAGCCCCGCGCGCTCCATCCCCGAGCCGCTCAGCTCCCTACGCGTACGTCTACGCTGCCCTCCATGGACGCACTCGCGGGACTGCTGGACGGGCCGCGGGCCCGGGGCGCCTTTCTGCTGCGGATGGTGATGGAGCCGCCCTGGTCCGTACGGATCGAGGACCGGGCCCCGCTCTGTCTGATGTCCGTGACAGCCGGCGAGGCATGGATCGTTCCCGTCGCGGGCGCCGAACCCGTGCTGCTGCGCCCGGGAGACCGGGCCGTCGCGCGCGGACCGGAGCCGTACACCGTCGCGGACCTGCCGGACACCGCACCCCGCGCGCGGATCGGCCCCGGCGGCACCTGCACCACCCTGCACGGGGAGCCGCTGGCGCAGTCGATGGACCTGGGGGTGCGTACCTGGGGCAACGCACGGGACGGTTCGACGACCGTGCTCGTCGGCACGTACCTGCTGGAGGGCGAGATCAGCGGACGGCTGCTCGACGCGCTGCCCCCGCTGCTCGTCCTGCCCTCCGCCGGCCGGCCGGGACCGCTGCCGGCACTGCTCGACGACGAGATCGCGCGGGACGAGCCGGGTCAGAGCGTGGTCCTGGACCGCCTGCTGGACCTCCTGCTGATCGACGCCCTGCGCACCTGGTTCTCCCGGCCGGGCGCGGAGGCCCCGGCCTGGTACCGGGCCATGGGGGACCCCGTCGTCGGCCTGGCGCTGAGGCTGCTCCAGAACGAACCCGCCCACCCCTGGACGGTGGCAGCGCTGGCCGCCCGGGCCGGGGTCTCCAGGGCCGGGCTGGCCCGGCGCTTCACCGAGCTCGTGGGGGAGCCCCCGATGGCCTATCTGACCGGCTGGCGCCTGGCCGTCGCGGCGGATCTGCTCCGTGAGACGGACGCCACCGTCGAGGCGGTGGCCCACCAGGTCGGATACAGCCAGGCGTTCGCCTTCAGCACCGCCTTCAAACGCGTCCGCGGGGTCAGCCCGCAGGACTACCGGAAAGGCGGCGGCTTGCCGTAACGGCAACAAAGTTTGCGCCCCGGCCGCGCCGTGGTGACGCTGTTCCCATGAGCAACCACACCGGACACCGCCACCACGACGCCGGCCATGCGCACGATCACCAGCACGGCGGCACGCAGGGACACCACCACGGACCCAGCGACCCCGACTGGGACGTCATGGGCCCGCTGCTGGAACAGAACGCCGAACTCAGCAGCGAGCAGTACACGCAGGCGGCCCGCTGGATCGCCGGCCTGCCCGACGCACCGAAGGTGCGCAGGGTCCTGGACATCGGCAGCGGGCCCGGCGTGATCTCCTGTCTGCTGGCCGAGGCGTTCCCCGACGCGGAGGTCGTCGCGGTCGACGGCACCCCGGCCCTGCTGGAGCGCACCCGCGCCCGCGCCGAACGGCTCGGGCTCGGGGACCGGGTCGCCACCCTGCACGCCGAACTCCCCGGCGAGCTCGCGGGGCTGGGGCGGGCGGACCTGATCTGGGCGGGCAACACCCTGCACCACATGGGCGATCAGCGCGCGGTGCTGGCCGGCTTCGCCGCCCTGCTGAACCCCGGCGGGACCGTCGCGCTCGTCGAGGGCGGGCTGCAGCCGCGTCAGCTCCCGCGCGACCTCGGCTTCGGCCGGCCCGGCCTGGAGGCCAGGATGGAGGCGGTGCAGGCCGAGCTCTTCGAGGAGATGCGGGCGGACCTGCCCGAGGCGCGGCGGGAGAACGAGGACTGGGCCGCCCTCTTCACCGCGGTGGGCCTCGCCCCGCAGGGCACCCGCAGCTTCCTGCTCGATCTGCCGGCACCGCTGGGCGACGTGGCGCGTGAGCACGTCGTGGCCGAACTCACCCGCCGCCGCGACGGGCTGCGCGACCGGCTCGCCGCCGACGACATCGCGGTGCTGGACCGGCTGCTCGACCCCGAGGACCCGGCCGGACTGCACCGGCGCCCCGACACCTACCTGCTGCTGGCCCGCACGGTCCACCTGGGCCGTCGCGCCTGAGCGGGAGAGCTCACGGGGAAGCCGTGCCCGACACCGGCTCCAGCCGCCACCACTGGCCGGGGGAGTCGGTGTCCTCCCACTGCTGGACGGGCGCCGCCTTCGCCGTACTGCCGTCGGCGACCTCCAGGACCAGTCCGCTGACGAAGCTCACCAGCGTCACCGTGCCGGGTGCCTCCAGGTGCCGTTCGACCAGCCACTCCTGGGCGCCGAAGTTGTTCGCCCGCCACTGCTGGATCACCGCCCCGTTCTCCGTGGAGGCTCCGCGCACGTCGAGCCGTTTGCCGCTGTGGGCGTTGACCACGTGGTGCAGCGCCGCGCCCTCGTGGACGGGGGTGAACTCCCAGTGCTGGGCGGCCGATCCGTCGGCGTCGTTCTGCTGCACCGGTGCGCCGCCGCCCTTCGCGGCGTCCCGCACCTCCAGCACGAGCCCGCTGCCCACGTTGCGCAGCCGGTAAAGGCCTGCCCCGACAACGGGAGCGGTGTCCCCGGCCATCTCCGGTCCCTTCGTGCAGCTCGCGCTGTGTATGTGTTGTTCGTACGTCTGGTACGCCGTGCACGCCTTGTGCGCCTCGTACGGCGAAACCGCCGCCCGGCTCCGGGCCGGGCGGCGGTCACAGGGAAATCGGCGGTGGTTACGCGCCGGCGTTGAACTCGCCCGGGTTCGGGCCGAGCCGCTTGCCCTCGTCCAGCGCCGCGAACGCGGCCAGGTCGTCGGCGTCCAGCTCGAAGCCGAACACGTCGATGTTCTCCGCGATCCGCGACGGGGTCACGGACTTGGGGATCACCACGTTGCCCGTCTGGAGGTGCCAGCGCAGCACCGCCTGGGCGGGCGTGCGGCCGTGCTTCTGCGCGACCGCGACGACCGTCGGGACCTCCAGGAGGCCCTTGCCCGAACCGAGCGGGGACCACGCCTCGGTCGCGATGCCGTGCCGGGCGTGCAGCGCACGCGACTCGGCCTGCTGGAGCTGCGGGTGCAGCTCGATCTGGTTGAGGGCCGGCACCACGGAGGTCTCGCCCAGCAGGCGCTCCAGGTGCTCGGGGAGGAAGTTCGACACACCGATGGCCTTCGCGCGGCCGTCGGCGTAGATCTTCTCGAACGCCCGGTACGTGTCGACGTAGGCGTCCTTGGCCGGCACCGGCCAGTGGATCAGGTACAGGTCGACGTAGTCGAGGCCGAGCTTGTCGAGGGAGGCGTCGAAGGCGCGCAGCGTCGCGTCGTAGCCCTGCTCCGAGTTCCACAGCTTCGTGGTGACGAAGAGCTCCTCGCGGGCGACACCGGAGGCCGTGATCGCCTTTCCGGTGCCCACCTCGTTCTGGTAGATCGCGGCGGTGTCGATGCTGCGGTACCCGGACTCGATGGCCGTGGCGACCGCCGCCGTGGCCTCGTCGTCCGGCACCTGCCAGACTCCGAAACCGAGCTGCGGCATCTCGACGCCGTTGTTGAGGGTGAGGGAGGGGACCTGGCTCACGAGCGGTCGATCCTAACGTTGTGGGGTGGGACTCCCAGGGTGAACGATCAAGGCGGCCCGCACATTCCCGCAGGCGCGCCGTTCTCACCGGAAACCGTACTCCTGCGACGTGCCGCAGGAGCGGCACGCGCACCGAGCCGCAGGTACCGTCCGCGCGGCGCCTCCCCGAGCCGCGCACCGGCCGGGCCCGGTCAGCGGTAGAGCGCGTCCACCTCGGAGGCGTACGCCGTCTCGATCGCCTTGCGCTTGAGCTTCAGCGACGGTGTCAGCAGGCCGTGCTCCTCGGTGAACTGGTGGGCCAGGATCCGGAACGTACGGATCGACTCGGCCTGGGAGACCGCCGTGTTCGCGGCCACCACCGCGCGCCGTACCTCCATCTCCAGGTCCGGGTCCCGCACCAGTTCTCCCGGGGTCAGCGCCTGCCGCCCCTGCATCGCGAGCCAGTGCTCCACGGACTCCTGGTCGACGGTGACCAGCGCCGCGATGTACGGCCGGTCGTTGCCGACGACGATGCACTGCGCCACCAGCGGATGGGCCCGTACCCGCTCCTCCAGGCCGGCGGGCGAGACGCTCTTGCCGCCGGACGTCACCAGGATCTCCTTCTTGCGCCCGGTGATCGTCAGATAGCCGTCCTCGTCCAGCGCGCCCAGGTCGCCGGTGGCCAGCCAGCCGTCATTGAGGACCGCGGCCGTGGCCTTCGGAGCGCCCAGGTAGCCGCCGAACACATTGGCGCCGTACACCCACACCTCGCCGTCGTCGGCGATGTGCACGCTCGTGCCGGGGATCGGCTGCCCCACCGTGCCGTACCGGGTGCGCTCCGGGGGGTTGGCCGTGGCCGCGGCCGTCGTCTCGGTCAGGCCGTACCCCTCGTACACGGTGACGCCCGCGCCCGCGAAGAACAGCCCGAGCTGCCGGTCCATCCCCGAACCGCCCGACATGGCGTGCCGGATCCGGCCCCCCATCGCCTCGCGCACCTTCTTGTACACGACCTTGTCGAAGAACTGGTGCTGCATCCGCAGCCCGGCGGAGGGGCCGGGACCGGTGCCGAACGCCCGCGCCTCCATCGCCTCCGCGTACTTCACCGCGATGTCGACGGCCTTGTCGAAGGGACCGATCCGCCCCTCCGCCTCGGCCTTGCGCCGGGCACCGTTGAAGACCTTCTCGAAGATGTACGGCACCGCCAGGATGAACGTGGGGCGGAACGTCACCAGGTCCGGCATGAGCGCCTTCGCCGACAGCTCCGGCTGGTGCCCCAGCTTCACCCGGCCGCGGATCGCCGCGACCTCCACCATCCGCCCGAAGACGTGCGCCAGCGGAAGGAAGAGCAGCGTCGCCGCCTCGTCACCCGGCTTGGAGTGGAAGACCGACTCCCAGCGGGACGCCATCGTCTCCGTCTCGAACATGAAGTTGGCGTGCGTGATCACGCAGCCCTTCGGGCGTCCCGTGGTGCCCGAGGTGTAGATGACGGTGGCCACCGACTCGGGGGTCACCGCGCGCCGGTGCCGGTGCACGACCTCGTCCTCGACATGGGCGCCGGCCTCGACGAGCTCGCTCACCGCTCCGGCGTCGATCTGCCACAGCCGCTTCAGCTGCGGCAGCCGGTCGATCACCGACGCGATCGTCATCGAGTGGTCCTCGTGCTCGACCATGACCGCCGACACCTCGGCGTCGTGCAGCATCCACAGGACCTGTTCGGCCGACGACGTCGGATAGACCGGCACGGACTGGGCGCCCACCGACCACAGGGCGAAGTCGAAGAGGGTCCACTCGTACCGTGTGCGCGACATCAGTGCGACCCGGTCGCCGAACCGCACGCCGTGCGCGATGAGCCCCTTGGCCAACGCCAGCACCTCGTCACGGAATGTCGCCGAGGTGACGTCCCGCCAGCGTCCGTCCGCACCTTTCCGGCCGAGCGCGACCCGGTGCGGATCCTCGTCGGCGTAGTCGAACACGACATCGGCGAGCCCGCCTACGTGGGGCGCGGCCGCCATGGGTGGGACAGTGAACTCACGCAATGACCTGCTCCTTGTGGCGCTCCGCACAGCGCCGTGACGCTACCCCACCGGACGCCGCGCCGGGAGTGGCGGGAGCGGCCCGTACCAGGTTCGACATGCACGGGTCAGGTGGTGAAATCAGGCCAGATGGGCAAGGCCCGGGCACGCTTCTGACCACGGAGTAAGTGGCTCGCGCGGGAATCTCCACCGAATCTGTACGCCGCGATCACGCGGTTGTGTACGGATACAGGTGATTCACCCGTCATTGCCGGGTCGGCCCGGAGCGGGTCGCCTGGGGGCGTGCCGCCGCGTCCCGTTCATTCTCCCCCTCCCCGCACCCCGTCATGCGCGGTCCTGCGGACCGATCACGCCCACACCGCCGCGCGGACGGATCAGCCGGTCGCCGCCCGCCAGGACTGCCGCGGCCAGTGCGTCCGCCGCCTGCTGCGCCCCGCCCCGCCGCCGCCCGTGCAGGAGGACGAAGTCCACGTCGCCGAGGTCCGGCAGCCCCGCCCTGGCCGGTACCGGAACGAGCCCCGGCGGGACCAGACCGCGACTGTGCGCCATCACTCCCAGTCCCGCGTGGGCGGCGGCGATCAGCCCGCTGAGGCTGCCGCTCGTGCAGGCGACCCGCCATGAGCGGCCCTGCTCCTCCAGTACCTCCAGTGCGCGGGCCCGCGTGATGCCGGGCGGCGGGAAGAGGACCAGCGGTACCGGCCCGTCCGGGTCGATCCGCAGCCGCGGCGCACCGATCCAGACCAGTGCGTCCTGCCAGACGAGCTCCCCGTGGGTGTCCCCGGTCCGCCGTTTGGCGAGCACCAGGTCGAGACGGCCCGCGGCCAGCTGCTGGTGCAGCGTCCCCGACAGCTCGACGGTCAGCTCCAGCTCGACCTCCGGATGGTCGCGGCGGAACGACTGGAGGATCTCCGGCAGCCGGGTCAGCACGAAGTCCTCCGAGGCCCCGAAGCGCAGCCGCCCGCGCAGCCGCGTACCGGTGAAGAACGCCGACGCCCGTTCGTGCGCCTCCAGGATCGTCCGCGCGAAGCCGAGCATCGCCTCGCCGTCCACCGTGAGATCGACCCGGTGGGTGTCCCGGGTGAACAGCTGACGCCCGGTCGCGTCCTCCAGCCGCCGCACGTGCTGGCTGACCGTGGACTGCCGCACCCCGAGCCGGCGCGCGGCCGCGGTGAAGCTGAGGGTCTGGGCGACGGCGAGGAAGGTGCGCAACTGCGCCGGGTCGTACATGGCGCCACGCTATCGCGAACCGTGATGACAGTCAGAGCGGTATACGGGATTCCCGATACGGGTGATCGGGCGCAGGATGGTGGGCGCACGCTTCTGAACGAGAGACACGTGGAGCACATGAGCCGCCGAACCCCGCGATTGCCGTCCTGGCTGCCGGTCGACCCGTACATCATGGCGTTGATCGGCACCGTCGTACTGGCGGCCCTGCTGCCGGCCTCGGGCACCGCGGCCGATGTGGCGGGCGGAGCCTCCACCGGGGCGGTCGCGTTCCTGTTCTTCCTCTACGGCGCCCGGCTCTCCACCGCCGAAGCCGTCGAAGGCCTCAAGCACTGGCGGCTCCACCTCACCGTCCTGGCCTGCACGTTCGTCGTCTTCCCGCTGCTGGGCCTGGCGAGCCGGGGGCTGGTGCCGTACGTCCTGACACCTCAGCTGCAGAGTGGTCTCCTCTTCCTCTGCCTCGTCCCCTCGACCATCCAGTCGTCGATCGCCTTCACCTCGATCGCCCGCGGCAACGTGCCCGCCGCGATCTGTGCGGGCTCCTTCTCCTCGATCGCCGGCATCTTCGTCACCCCGCTGCTCGCGGCGGCGCTCCTCGGCAACAACGGTGGCGGCTTCTCCGCGGACGCCCTGGTGAGGATCGGCGTCCAGTTGCTGCTGCCGTTCCTCGCGGGACAGCTGCTGCGCCGCTGGATCGGTGGCTTCCTGACCCGCCACAAGAAGGTCCTGGGCCTCGTCGACCGGGGCTCGATCCTGCTGGTCGTCTACACCGCGTTCAGCGAGGGCATGGTCGCGGGCATCTGGCACCAGGTCACCCCGGCCCGGCTCGGTGCCCTGCTGGCCGTCGAAGCGGTGCTGCTGGCCGCCATGCTCTCGCTGAGCTGGTACGGGGCGAAGCGGCTCGGCTTCGGGCGCGAGGACCGCATCTCGATCCAGTTCGCCGGCTCGAAGAAGAGCCTCGCCTCGGGACTGCCGATGGCCAGTGTCCTGTTCGGCGCCCAGGCGAGCCTCGCCGTGCTGCCGTTGATGCTCTTCCACCAGATGCAGCTCATGGTGTGCGCCGTGATCGCGAAGCGTCGGGCCCGGGATCCCCTGGAGGACACCTCCGGCAGTGCGGAGTCGCGGGAGACCGCCCCGGTGGGCTGAGTGGCCGGGCACGGCCACCGGGCGCCTCAGCCCTGGACGGCCGGCTCCTCCAGCGCGATGCGGTGCTCTCCCGCGTACACGTTCATGGAGGGCCCCCGCAGGAATCCGACCAGGGTCAGTCCTGTCTCGGCCGCCAGGTCGACCGCCAGGGACGACGGCGCCGAGACGGCCGCCAGCATCGGGATACCGGCCATCACCGCCTTCTGTGCGAGCTCGAACGACGCCCGGCCCGAGACCAGCAGGATCGCCCGGGACAGCGGCAGCCGGCCGTCGGTCAGGGCCCGCCCGACCAGCTTGTCGACCGCGTTGTGCCGGCCGACGTCCTCCCGTATGTCGATGAGCTCGCCCGTTTCGGAGAACAGCGCCGCCGCGTGCAGGCCCCCGGTCCGGTCGAAGACCCGCTGCGAGGCGCGCAGCCGGTCGGGGAGGGCGGCCAGCAGCTCGGGTGCGACCCGGACCGGGGGAGTGTCGGCGACCGGGTGCCGGGTCGTGGTGCGGACCGCGTCCAGGCTGGCCTTGCCGCACAGACCGCAGGACGACGTCGTGTAGACGTTGCGCTCCAGCGTGATGTCGGGGACCACGACGCCGGGCGCGAGTTTCACGTCCACCACGTTGTACGTGTTCACCCCGTCGGCCGTCGCCCCGGCGCAGTACACGATCGACTGCACCTCGGAGCCCTCACCGATCACGCCCTCACTCACCAGGAAGCCGGCCGCGAGCGCGAAGTCGTCGCCCGGGGTGCGCATGGTGATGGCGAGCGGCTTGCCGTTCAGCCGGATCTCCAGGGGCTCCTCGGCGACGAGGGTGTCCGGGCGGGTGGAGACGGCTCCGTCCCGGATGCGGAGGGTGCGGCGGCGCTCGGTGACCCGTCCCATGACAGTCAGCCCCGATTCTGTGCGTGAGGGAAGCCGAAACGGCCCTTGATGCAGAGGATGCCGTGATCACGGGTCCCGTGCGGCGAGGTGACCTCGACGATGTCATTGTCCTGCACGAGCGGGGGGTCGGCAGCACCCTGAAGTCGACAGAATTCTGCCTACAGTATGCCGATGCCTCGGCCGGGGCTGTTGTCAAGCCTCCAACCTCCGGGCGGTATTCCTGTGGGATCACGTGCCCTTGTACCGGACGGTAGCGACCAAGACTGGATGGTTCCTGCCATATGTAGCGAGGGGAACCTGAATATGACCGGCTCACGTGTCGTGGCGCTCGGCCACTATCAGCCCGCCAAGGTGCTCACCAACCATGATCTGGCGGCCATGGTCGACACCAGTGACGAGTGGATCACCAGCCGCGTCGGCATCAAGACCCGGCACCTCGGCGGCCCCGACGAGCCGGTGGACGAGCTGGCGGCGCACGCGGCGGCCAAGGCGCTCGCCGCCGCAGGCCTCCAGCCGTCCGACATCGATCTGGTCCTGGTGGCCACGTCCACCGCGATCGACCGCTCGCCCAGCATGTCGGCCAGGGTCGCAGCACGCCTCGGCATGTCCTCGCCCGCGGTGATGGACATCAACGTGGTCTGTTCGGGTTTCACCCACGCCCTCGCCACCGCCGACCACGCCGTCCGGGCGGGGGCCGCCACGCGTGCGCTCGTGATCGGCGCCGACAAGATGGGTGACATCGTCGACTGGACCGACCGCTCCAGCTGTGTGCTGATGGGCGACGGCGCCGGTGCCGCGGTCGTGGTCGCCGACTCCGGGGCGGCCGGCTCGCCCGGGATCGGGCCGGTCCTGTGGGGTTCCGTGCCGGGGATGGGGGACGCGGTACGGATCGAGGGCACACCGCCCCGCTTCGCCCAGGAGGGGCAGTCCGTCTACCGCTGGGCCACCACCCAGCTGCCGCCCATCGCGCGCAAGGTGTGCGAGAAGGCGGGGATCACCCCCGAGGATCTCGCCGCGGTGGTGCTGCATCAGGCCAATCTGAGGATCATCGAACCCGTCGCCCGGAAGATCGGTGCCGTCAACGCGGTCATCGCCCGGGATGTGGTGGATTCCGGCAATACGTCCGCGGCCTCGATCCCGATGGCCCTGTCCAAACTGGTGGAGCGGGGCGAGGTCGCCACCGGTGCTCCGGCGCTGCTTTTCGGCTTCGGCGGGAACCTGAGCTACGCGGGACAGGTCATCCGCTGTCCCTGAGGAACGGTGAGATCGGTAGACTGTAGACGATAAGCAATTGCTCGTCGCCCGGAGGGGGACCGCGATGTTGTCCACAGGACTGCCGCAGGGGGCTGTGCCGAAGCTGGAACGGCCCGGTCCGCTGCGCGAGCGCGTCTACGAGGCGCTGCTCGAACTCATCACCACCCGGGCGCTCCGTCCCGGCCAGCATCTGGTCGAGAGCGAGCTGGCCGGGCATCTGGGCGTGTCCCGGCAGCCGGTGCGTGAGGCGTTGCAACGGCTCAACACCGAGGGATGGGTCGATCTGCGTCCCGCCCAGGGTGCGTTCGTCCACGAGCCCACGGAGCAGGAGGCGGACCAGCTGCTCTCGGTCCGTATGCTCCTGGAGGCCGAGGCCGCCCGGCTCGCGGCAGCCCACTCCACCCCGGCGGGCATCGCCGCGCTGGAGGAGCTCTGCACCAAGGGTGAACGGGCCGTCGCCGACGACGACGTGGACCTGGCGGTGGCGACCAACGCCGCCTTCCACGCCAAGGTCATGGAGCTGGCCGGCAATGTCGTCCTCGCCGAACTGGCCGGGCAGGTGGACCGACGGGTCCGCTGGTACTACACCCCCGTCGCCCGGCAGCGCGGTACGCAGTCCTGGATCGAGCACCGTTCCCTGATCGCCGCTATCTCCTCGCACGACGAGCAGCGTGCGACGGCGGTCATGCGGGCCCACACCGAGCACACCCGCCAGACGTACCACCAGCGCGAAGAGGCGTAGAACCTCACCGCTCACGTCCTCGATCGCCGGCGCCGCCGCGGTCGGGGACGTTTCCATGTCCCGGCCCGGCGGACGGGCCCGGCATCCCCCTTTGTCCTCAGGGTGGAGAAAGTTGTAGCGGATTCCTGCGCAACTTCTTCCCACTCCCGGCAACCGCTGCTACGTTCCCCTCCAAAGCCCGACGGACAGGCCGATGTGGCGGGGAGGGGCGCGTGAGACGAATGACGGCACGACCCGCGAATGCGCATCAGGCGCGACTGCTCCGGCTGTTGCGCGACGGCGGGCCCAACTCACGGGCACAGCTGGGGGATCAGGTCGATCTCTCCCGCTCCAAGCTCGCCGTCGAGGTGGACAGACTGCTGGAGACCGGCCTTGTCGTGGCCGACGGACTCGCCGCATCCCGCGGCGGGCGTCGCTCGCACAACATCCGGCTCGCCCCGGCGCTGCGCTTCCTCGGCGTCGACATCGGCGCCACCTCGGTCGATGTGGCGGTCACCAACGCGGAACTGGAGGTCCTGGGGCACCTCAACCACCCCATGGACGTACGCGAAGGCCCCGTCGCCATCTTCGAGCAGGTGCTGTCCATGGCGGCCAAGCTCCGGGCCTCCGGGCTCGCCGAAGGGTTCGACGGCGCGGGCATCGGCGTACCGGGACCGGTCCGCTTCCCCGAAGGCATCCCGGTCGCACCGCCGATCATGCCCGGCTGGGACGGCTTCCCGGTCCGCGAGGCGCTCAGCCAGGAACTGGGCTGCCCCGTCATGGTCGACAACGACGTGAACCTGATGGCGATGGGGGAGCAGCACGCGGGCGTCGCCCGCTCCGTGGGCGACTTCCTGTGCATCAAGATCGGCACCGGTATCGGCTGCGGCATCGTCGTCGGCGGAGAGGTCCACCGCGGTACGACGGGCAGCGCCGGCGACATCGGCCACATCCAGGTCGAACCCGACGGCCGTCCCTGTGCCTGCGGCAACCGGGGCTGCCTGGAAGCACACTTCAGCGGCGCCGCACTGGCCCGCGACGCCGAGGACGCGGCCCGTGCCGGTCAGTCCCTGGAGCTCGCGGCCCGGCTGGAGGCGTCAGGCAAACTCACCGCCGCCGACGTCGCCGCCGCCGCGGCCGCCGGCGACCCCACCTCGCTCGACCTGATCCGCGAAGGCGGCAACCGGGTCGGACAGGTCATCGCAGGACTCGTCAGCTTCTTCAACCCCGGTCTGGTGGTGATCGGCGGCGGGGTGACCGGACTGGGCCACACGCTGCTGGCCAGCGTCCGGACCCAGGTCTACCGGCAGTCCCTGCCGCTGGCCACCGGAAACCTCCCGATCGTGCTGGGCGAGCTGGGACCCGCAGCCGGAGTCATCGGCGCGGCCAGGCTCATCAGCGACCACCTCTTCTCACCCGCCTGATCCTTCACCTGCCTGTTCCCGCACCTTCCTGACCTCGTACGATCCCGCACCCGCCCCACCCTTCACCGGCCCGCATCGAGGCCCGACGGCACCAAGGCACCGCCCCGCGCTCAGGCCGGGGTCCGGGGAACACCCCCGGGACCGCACTGCGCCCTGCCCGCTCACCGGCCCTTCCCCTGCTTCCGGACTCGCCCGCGCAGGGGCACCCCATCCGCCGAGGGGATTTGTCATGGCTCCAGAACCACCGCTGCTCACCATGTCCGGCATCACCAAGTCCTTCCCCGGTGTGCGCGCCCTCGACGGCGTGGACCTGGAGGTCCAGGCCGGCGAAGTCCACTGCCTCCTCGGCCAGAACGGCGCCGGCAAGTCCACGCTCATCAAGGTCCTCGCCGGGGCCCACCAGCCCGACGACGGCGAGATCACCTGGTGCGGCGCACCTGCCGTACTCAAGTCGCCCATCACCGCGATGCGTCTCGGGATCGCCACCATCTACCAGGAACTCGACCTGGTCGAGGGGCTGTCGGTCGCCGAGAACGTCTTCCTGGGCCATGAACCCACCAGCGCCGGCTTCGTCGTCCGTACCCGCGAAGGCCGTACGTCGGCGGCCGCCCTGCTGAAACGGCTCGGCCACCCGGAGATCGACCCGGCCCGCGCGGTCGGTGAACTCTCCGCGGCCCAGCAGCAGATCGTGTCCATGGCCCGGGCGCTCTCCCACGACGTACGCCTCATCGTGATGGACGAGCCGTCAGCCGCCCTCGACCCCGACGAGGTCGACAACCTCTTCAGGATCGTCGCCTCGCTGACCGCGGACGGAGTCGCCGTCGTCTACATCTCGCACCGCCTGGAGGAGATCCGCCGGATCGGCGACCGGGTGACCGTGCTCAAGGACGGTCGGGCCGTGGCGGTCGGACTCCCCGCCGAGTCCACACCTACACGCGACATCGTTGCCATGATGACGGGCCGCAACGTCGAGTACGTCTTCCCGCCCCGGCCCGAAGCCGCCCCCGAGGACGGCAGGCCCGTGCCCGCTCCGGTCCTCACGGTCCAAGGCCTCACCCGGAAGGGCGAGTTCGACCCCGTCGACCTGGAGTTGAGGCCCGGCGAGATCGTGGGCCTCGCCGGACTCGTCGGCTCGGGACGCTCCGAGATCCTGGAGACCATCTACGGCGCCCGCAAGGCCACCG
Organism: Streptomyces sp. NBC_00236; assembly: GCF_036195045.1. Lineage (NCBI taxonomy): Bacteria > Bacillati > Actinomycetota > Actinomycetes > Kitasatosporales > Streptomycetaceae > Streptomyces > Streptomyces sp. NBC_00236. The sequence goes on from NZ_CP108100.1 coordinate 7,317,063, forward strand.
CCGGACGGGTCACGGTCGCGGGCAGGCCGCTGCGGTCGGGCAGCGTACGCGCCGCCGTCGCCGCCGGCATCGGCCTCGCCCCCGAGGAACGCAAGGCACAGGCCCTGCTGATGCTCGAATCCGTCACCCGCAATGTCTCCGTGTCCTCCATGTCCCGCTTCTCCAGGGCAGGTTGGGTCGACCGGGGAGCCGAACGCAAGGCGGCCCGCTCCGCCACCCGCGAACTCTCCCTGCGCCCCGACAACCCGGACACCCCCGTTCGCACGCTCTCCGGCGGCAACCAGCAGAAGGCGGTCCTCGCCCGCTGGCTGCTGCGCGGCTGCCGGGTGCTGCTGCTCGACGAACCGACCCGCGGAGTGGACGTCGGCGCCCGCGCCGAGCTCTACGCCGTGATCCGCCGGCTGGCCGACGAAGGCCTCGCCGTTCTGCTCGTCTCCAGCGAAGTGCCCGAAGTCCTGGGCCTCGCCGACCGGGTGCTGGTCCTCCGTGAAGGGCGCGTCGTCCATACGGCGGACGCCGGGGAGCTCGACGAGCACCGCGTACTCGACCTCGTGATGGAAGGGAGCCCGACGTCATGACGCAGCCCGTCTCCTCGGCGCAGCAGAGCGGGCCGGACAAGGGCGCCGTGCCCGTGTCCGTCCCCGCGTCCCCGAAGAAGGACCGGCCCCCGCGTGCCTTCGGGCTGCGCGCGGACGTCCGCAACCTCTCCCTGCTCGGCGTCCTCGCCGCACTGATAGTCGTCGGCGGCATCACCGAACCCGACAGCTTCCTGGACACCGGGAACCTCCAGCTCATCCTGACCCAGGCGTCCGTCATCGGCGTCGTCACCGTCGGCATGACCTTCGTCATCATCGGCGGCGGCATCGACCTGTCCGTCGGCGCCATGGTCGCCCTCGCCTCCGTCTGGGCGACGACGCTCGCCACCCAGGACTTCGGCTTCGCGGGCATCCTCTTCACCGCCGTCCTGGTCGGCCTCGGCGCCGGACTCGTCAACGGTGTGCTGATCGCGTACGGCAGGCTGGTGCCGTTCATCGCGACGCTGGCGATGCTCGCGTCCGCCCGCGGACTGGCGCTGAACATCACGGACGGCAAGACGCAGATCGTCACCGTCAAGTCGGTCCTCGACCTGGGACTGCCGGACGCGTACGTCCTCGGTATCCCTCCGCTGGTCATGATGTTCGCCGTGGTCACCGTCGTCGGCTGGCTGGTGCTGAACCGTACGACCTTCGGCCGGCGCACGGTCGCCGTCGGCGGCAACGCGGAAGCGGCCCGGCTGGCCGGGATCGACGTACGCCGGCAGCGGCTCTACCTCTACCTGCTGTCCGGGCTGTGCTGCGGCATCGCCGCCTTCATGCTGATCATCCTGTCCGGCTCCGGCCAGAACACCAACGGCAACCTGTACGAACTCGACGCCATCGCCGCCGCGATCATCGGAGGCACCCTGCTCAGCGGCGGCCGCGGCACCATCGTCGGCTCCGTCCTGGGTGTCCTCGTCTTCACCACGATCACCAACATCTTCGCGCTCAACAACCTGCAGAGCGATGTCCAGCAGATCGCCAAGGGCGCGATCATCGTCGCCGCCGTCCTCGTCCAGCGCCGGACGTCGGCCCACGGAGAGACCTGACCCTCCGTCTCCACCCGCCCGATCCCCGCCTGTTACGCATTCCCACGCCGCACACCGGATGAAGGGTTTGACAGCCATGCCAGAAACCAGCCGCAGAGGACTGCTCTTCGGTACCGCAGCCATCTCCGCAGGCGCCTTGCTCACCGCCTGCACCAGCAACGACCCCAAGGAGAAGGACACCGCCGCGCAGAGCAACGCGCCCGCCGCGGACGACAAGCCGGGCAAGCCCGTCACCATCGGCTTCGCGGGACCGCAGGCCGACCACGGCTGGCTCAACGCCATCAACGAGAACGCCAGGTCGCGGGCGAAGAAGTACTCCGAGGTGACCCTGGAGACCACCGAGGGCTCCAATGACACCGCCGCCCAGATCGGCCAGGTCAAGACCCTCATCAACAAGAAGGTCGACGTCCTCGTCATCCTCCCGGCCGACGGCAAGGCACTCACCCAGGTCGGCCTTGAGGCCATGCGGGCGGGCATCCCCGTCATCAACCTGGACCGCATCTTCGCCTCGCCCCAGGCCTACCGCTGCTGGGTCGGCGGGGACAACTACGGCATGGGGCTCAACGCCGGTACGTACATCGGCGAACAGCTCAAGGACAAGCCGAACGCCAAGGTCGTCGAGCTCGCGGGCATCGACAACCTGGAGCTGACCAAGCAGCGCAGCAAGGGCTTCGCCGACGCGCTGAAGAACTACTCCAACATCGAACTGGTGGCCCGTCAGGCGGCCGACTTCACCGTCGAGTCCGGCCAGGCGAAGATGTCCCAGCTCCTCCAGGCCCAGAAGCAGTTCGACGCCCTGTGGAACCACGACGACGACCAGGGCGTCGGTGCGCTCCGCGCCATCCAGCAGGCCGGCCGCGACGAGTTCCTGATGGTGGGCGGCGCCGGGGCCAAGTCCGCCATGGACGCCATCAAGGCGGACAACAGCGTGCTGAAGGCCACCGTTCTCTACCCGCCGACCATGGCGGCGTCCGCGATCGACCTCGCGCGGGCGCTCGGCCAGGCCAAGGGGGTGGCCGGGCTCGCCGAGCTGGAGATCCCGACCAATCTCACCCTGTACTCGGCCGTGGTCACCAAGGAGAACATCGACCAGTACCTTCCGACGGGCTTCAGCTGAGCCGTCTCGCGGGAGGGTACTGACCCTCCCGCCGCACCCACCGAACCACCGACGAGGAGGAAGCCCGGATGGCCCGTAGGGAAGAGACGGAGCAGGAGGCGGCCGTGCCGCCGACGTACCGGCCGATGGCGAGCGCACCGACGCTCGGGGTCGGCATGGTCGGATACGCGTTCATGGGCGCCGCCCACTCGCAGGGATGGCGCACCGCGGGCCATGTCTTCGAGCTGCCGATGAGGCCGGTGCTCGCCGCGATCTGCGGCCGCGACCGGACGGCGGTGGAGGCCGCCGCCGACCGGCACGGCTGGGCGGCGGCGGAGACCGACTGGCGGGCACTGATCGCCCGGGACGACGTCCAGCTCGTCGACATCTGCACCCCCGGCGACAGCCATGCGGAGATCGCCATCGCGGCCCTGGAGGCGGGCAAGCACGTGCTGTGCGAGAAACCCCTCGCCAACACGGTCGCGGAGGCGGAGGCCATGACCGAGGCGGCGGCGCGCGCCGCCGCCCGCGGCCAGGTCGCGATGGTCGGCTTCAACTACCGCAAGGTGCCCGCGATCACCTATGCCCGCAAGCTCATCGCGGAGGGCAGGCTCGGCACCCTGCGGCACGTCCGGGCCACCTACCTCCAGGACTGGCTCGTCGACCCCGCGTCCCCGCTCACCTGGCGGCTGAAGAAGGAGCACGCGGGCTCCGGCGCGCTCGGCGACCTCGGCGCGCACATCGTGGACCTCGCCCAGTACCTGGCGGGGGAACTGCTGGTCGGTGTCTCCGCGGTGAGCGAGACCTTCGTCCGTGAACGCCCGCTCCTCGCCGGCCCCTCGGGGGGCCTGGGCGGCGTCGCGGCCGCGGGGGAGTACGGCACGGTGACGGTGGACGACGCGGCGCTGTTCACCGGCCGGCTCGCCTCGGGCGCGCTGGCCTCGTTCGAGGCGACCCGGATGGCGGCGGGGCGCAAGAACGCGCTGCGCCTGGAGATCAACGGCGAGCTCGGTTCGCTCGCCTTCGACCTGGAACGCCTCAACGAACTGTCCTTCCACGACCACACCGAGCCCGCCACCACGGCCGGTTTCCGGCGCATTCTGGTCACCGAGCCCGAGCATCCGTACCTGGAGGCCTGGTGGCCGCCGGGGCACGCGCTCGGCTACGAGCACACGTTCATCCACCAGGCCCGTGACGCGGTGCGGACGATCGCCGAAGGCGCCGACCCCGTACCGTCGTTCGCCGACGGGCTCCAGGTGCAGCGGGTGCTGGCGGCGGTGGAGGAGAGCGCCGCGAAGAACTCCGTACTCACCCCCGTACAGCTCTAGGAGGTCCTGCGCATGCCCCGTCCCTTCACCCTGTTCACCGGTCAGTGGGCCGATCTGCCCCTGGAGGAGGTCTGCCGGTACGCCCGTGACTTCGGCTACGACGGACTCGAACTCGCCTGCTGGGGAGACCACTTCGAGGTCGACAAGGCTCTGGCCGACCCCGGCTATCTGGAGAGCCGGCACCAACTGCTCGACAAGTACGGGCTGAAGTGCTGGGCGGTCTCCAACCACCTGGTCGGCCAGGCCGTCTGCGACAGTCCGATCGACGAGCGACACCAGGGCATCCTGCCCGCCAGGATCTGGGGGGACGGGGAGCCCGAGGGGGTGCGCCGCCGGGCCGCCGAGGAGATCAAGAACACCGCACGGGCCGCCGCGGCCTTCGGTGTGGACACGGTCATCGGCTTCACGGGCTCGTCGATCTGGCATCTGGTCGCGATGTTCCCGCCGGTCCCGCCGCACATGATCGAGCGCGGGTACGCGGACTTCGCGGAGCGCTGGAACCCGATCCTCGACGTCTTCGACGCGGAGGGTGTGCGGTTCGCCCATGAGGTGCACCCGAGCGAGATCGCGTACGACTACTGGACGACGCACCGCGCTCTGGAGGCGGTGGACCACCGTCCGGCCTTCGGGCTGAACTTCGACCCGAGCCACTTCGTCTGGCAGGACCTGGACCCGGTGGGCTTCCTGTACGACTTCCGGGACCGGATCTACCACGTGGACTGCAAGGAGGCGCGCAAGCGCCTGGACGGCCGCAACGGCCGGCTCGGCTCCCACCTCCCGTGGGGCGATCCGCGCCGCGGCTGGGACTTCGTCTCGGCCGGGCACGGGGACGTGCCGTGGGAGGACGTGTTCCGGATGCTGCGGTCCATCGGCTACGAGGGGCCGGTCTCGGTGGAGTGGGAGGACGCCGGCATGGACCGCCTCGCGGGCGCGCCGGAGGCGTTGACCTCGCTGAAACGCTTCGACTTCGACCCGCCCAGCGCTTCGTTCGACGCGGCGTTCGGCGGCAAGGACTGAGCCCCCGGGGGCGCGGGCCCTCCCGGGGCTCCGCCCCCGCACCCCCGCACCCCCGCACCCCCGCACCCCCGCACCCCCGCACCCCCGCACCCCCGCACCCCCGCACCCCCGCACCCCCGTTCCTCGATCGCCGGAGCGGCTCGGACGTGCCCGGCGGCACCCGTACACGCCGCCGGGCCGCTCCCCCCTGCCCACGCCGCTCTTTGTCCTGGGCAAGGAAAAAGTTCAACAACACCGCTGCACAAGGGCTTTCCGTCCAGGACGAACAGGTCTACCGTCCAAGACGTGTACATGACATTGACCGGCTGACCTGCGCGGCAGTCCCCGCGCTAACGGCACGGCAGTACCCGCCCGTACCACCGGCACTCTCCGGAGGACACTCGTGCACAGAACCCGCAGCAAGGCCAGAACAAGGCTCCGCCTCCGCAAATCCCTCGCCCTGTTCACCGGTGGCCTCCTCGCCGCCGCCACTCTCAGCATCAGCGCCACAGCGGGCACAGCCGCCGCCCACGACGACCATCCCGCCCAGGCCGCCGAGGCCGAGGACTTCCAGCAGGTCACCCTCGCCAAGGGCGCAGCCGAGACCGGCGAGCCCATGTCGCTGGCCGTGCTCCCCGACCGCAGCGTCCTCCACACCTCGCGCAGCGGCGAGCTGCGCATCACCGACAGCGCCGGCAACACCCGGATCTCCGGTGTCATCCCCGTCTACTCGCACGACGAGGAAGGCCTCCAGGGCATCGGGGTCGACCCGCACTTCAGCGAGAACCGGGCGATCTACCTCTACTACGCGCCCCCGCTGGACACACCCGCCGGGGATGCCCCCGAGACCGGTTCCGCCGCCGACTTCGCCCCGTTCGACGGAGTCAACCGGCTCTCCCGCTTCGTCCTCAACGAGGACGGCACGCTCGACCTCGGCAGTGAGAAGAAGGTCCTCGACGTCAAGACGTCACGCGGCATGTGCTGCCACGTCGGCGGCGACATCGACTTCGACGCGGACGGCAACCTGTACCTGTCGACCGGCGACGACACCAACCCCTTCGCCTCCGACGGCTTCAGCCCCATCGACGAGCGCCCGGACCGCAACCCGGCCTTCGACGCCCGCCGCTCCGCGGGCAGCACCAACGACCTTCGCGGCAAGATCCTCCGCATCAAGGTCGCCGACGACGGCTCGTACACCGTCCCGGACGGCAACCTCTTCGCGCCGGGGACGGACAAGACCCGCCCCGAGATCTACGCGATGGGCTTCCGCAACCCGTTCCGCTTCTCCGTCGACAAGGCGACCGGCATCGTCTACGTCGGTGACTACGGGCCGGACGCCGGCGCGGCCGATCCCAAGCGCGGACCGGCCGGGCAGGTCGAGTTCGCCCGGGTGACCAAGGCCGGCAACTTCGGCTGGCCGTACTGCACCGGCGACAACGACCCCTACCTGGACTACGACTTCGCCACCAAGACCTCCGGCGCGGCCTTCGACTGCGCGGCCCCGAAGAACACCTCGCCGCACAACACCGGCCTCGTCGACCTGCCCCCGGCCCAGGCCGCCTGGATCCCGTACGACGGCGCGTCCGTCCCGGAGTTCGGCACCGGCTCGGAGTCCCCGATGGGCGGACCCGTCTACCACTACGACGCGGACCTCGACTCGCCCGTGAAGTTCCCCGAGGCGTACGACGGAGACTTCTTCGCCGGCGAGTTCGGCCGCCAGTGGATCAAGCGGATCGAGCAGGACGCCGACGGCAAGGTCCAGTCCATCAACGACATCCCGTGGTCCGGCACCCAGATCATGGACATGGCCTTCGGACCCGACGGGGCGCTGTACGTCCTGGACTACGGCCTCTCCTGGTTCGGCGGCGACGAGAACTCCGCGCTCTACCGCATCGAGAACGCCACGGGGGGACGCTCTCCGATCGCGGAGGCCGCGGCCAGCAAGACCTCGGGCGTCGCACCGCTGAAGGTGCAGTTCTCCTCCGCCGGCACCACCGACGGTGACGGCGACGCACTCACGTACGCCTGGGACTTCGGCGACGGAGGAACCTCCACGGCCGTCAACCCCGCGTACACGTACAGGAAGAACGGCACCTACACCGCCACCGTCACCGCGAAGGACCCCACGGGGCGCACCGGAGCGGCCAGCGTCCATGTGACCGTCGGCAACACGGCACCCAAGGTGAACCTGGAGCTCCCCGGTGACGGGCAGCTGTTCGCCTTCGGCGACGAGGTCCCGTTCAAGGTGACCGTCACCGATCCCGAGGACGGCACGATCGACTGCTCCAAGGTCGAGGTCCGCTTCGTCCTCGGCCACGACAGCCACGGCCACCCGATCACCACGGCACACGGCTGCACCGGCACCATCACGACGAAGATGGACGGCGGGCACGACCCCAACGCGGACATCTTCGGAGTCATCGACGCCTCCTACACCGACGGCGGGGGCGGCGGCCAGGCCGCACTGACCGGCCACGACCAGGCACAGCTCCAGCCGCGCCACCGCCAGGCGGAGCACTTCAGCAACTCGTCCGGCATCAACACCTTCGACAAGGCGAACGCCGAGGGCGGCAAGACCGTCGGCGACATCCACAACGACGACTGGATCTCCTTCAAGCCGTACATCCTCGGGGACTCCACCAAGCTCACCGCCCGGATCTCCTCCGGCGGCGTGGGCGGCTTCCTCGAAGTCCGCTCCGGCTCGGCGACCGGGACGATCCTCGGCTCCGCACCCGTGCCGGTCACCGGTGGCTGGGAGACCTTCCAGGACATAGACGTCCCCCTGCGCGGCGTCCCGAAGAAGGCCACCGAGCTCTTCCTGGTGTTCAAGGGCGGCGAAGGCGCGCTCTACGACATCGACAACTTCGAGCTCTCCAACACCCCGCCCGACAAGACGGCCAAGCGCGTCCTGGTCTTCTCCAAGACCGCCGGCTTCCGCCACGACGCGATCCCCGAGGGCATCGCCGCACTGAAGGAACTCGGCAAGAGCAGCAACATCACGGTCGACGCCACCGAGGAGGCCGGGCAGTTCACCACGTCGAACCTCGCCCGCTACGACGCCGTCGTCTTCATGTCGACCACCGGTGACGTCCTCAACGCCGACCAGCAGAAGGCCTTCGAGAACTACATCGCCACCGGTGGCGGCTACATGGGCGTCCACGCCGCCGCCGACACCGAGTACGACTGGTCCTTCTACGGCGGACTCGTCGGCGCGTACTTCGCCGGCCACCCCGCCATCCAGCCCGTCACGGTCCGCGTCGAGGACCACAAGCACCCCGCCACCGCCCACCTGGGCGACGCCTGGGAGCGGACCGACGAGCTGTACAACTACCGCACCAACCCGCGCGACAAGGTGAAGGTCCTCGCCACACTCGACGAGACCACCTACACCGGCGGCACCATGAAGGGTGACCACCCGATCACCTGGTGCCAGGCCTACGAGGGCGGCCGTTCCTTCTACACCGGACTCGGCCACACCAAGGAGTCGTACGCCGACGCGGACTTCCGGCAGCTCCTCCTCGGCGGCGTGCGCTACGCCGCGGGCCAGGTCAAGGGCGACTGCAAGCCCGACACCGGCTACCGGTCCCTGTTCAACGGCAAGACGCTCGAAGGCTGGAAGCAGGCAGGGCCCGGAAAGTTCAACGTCGTCGACGGCGAACTGCGCTCCGAAGGCGGCATGGGCCTGCTGACCTACCAGGCCAAGGAGCTGAAGTCGTACTCCCTGAAGCTCGACTGGAAGCTGACGGGCGACTCCAACTCCGGCGTCTTCGTCGGCTTCCCGGAGTCCGACGACCCCTGGTCCGCGGTGAACAACGGCTACGAGGTCCAGATCGACGCCTCCGACGCCGTCGACCGCACCACCGGCTCCATCTACACCTTCAAGGCGGCCAACATCAAGGCACGCGACCAGGTGCTGAGGCCGCCCGGCCAGTGGAACAGCTACGAGATCAAGGTCCAGGGTGAACGGCTCCAGATCTTCCTCAACGGAGTGAAGATCAACGACTTCACCAACACCGACCCGGTCCGCAGCCTCAAGGACGGCTACATCGGCCTCCAGAACCACGGGGCGGACGACCAGGCGTCCTTCCGCAACATCCAGCTGAAGGAACTGCCCTCGGCGTAGGGCACCCACCCAGCCGGCGGCGGGCGGGGCACACACACCCCGCCCGCCGCCCGCGGCCCCTCACGTACAGCACACCCCGCCCGCCGCCCGCGGCCCTCACGTACAGCGCCACCAGCTCTGCCCAGCCAGGACCCCCAGCCAGGGAGGCAGCCCGTGTCAGCACACGCCGTTCGTACCGGAGTCTGGTTCATCGGAGCACGCGGCTCCGTCGCCACCACCGCCACGGCGGGGTGCGCAGCGGTCGCGGCGGGACTCCACCCGGCCGCCGGCATGGTCACGGAGACCGCCCCGTTCGCCGACAGCGGCCTGCCACCCGTGGCCTCCCTCGTTTTCGGCGGCCACGACACCCTGGACTGCCCCCTCCCCAAACGGGCCGAGGCGCTCGCCGCCGGGGGAGTGCTCCCGCACGGTCTCCCTTCGGCCGTGCGGTCCGAACTCGCCTCCGCCGACGCGGAGATACGCACCGGCGGCCCCCTCCCCGGCGACACCCGTACCGACGAGGAGCTCATCGCGGCGTTCGCCGCCGACCTCATGGACTTCGGCAGCCGCAACCGCCTGGCCAGGACCGTCGTCGTCAACGTCTCCTCGACCGAACCGGCACCCGCCCCCGACGCCACACGGCTGCCCGCCAGCTCGCTCTACGCGGCCGCCGCGCTCCGGGCCGGCTGCCCGTACGTGAACTTCACCCCCTCCACCGGGCTGCACGCACCCGCCCTCCAGGACGCCGTGGCGGCCTCCGGACTTCCTCACGCGGGCCGCGACGGCAAGACGGGCCAGACACTGCTGCGCTCCGTTCTCGCCCCGATGTTCGTCCAGCGCGCCCTGCCCGTACGCGCCTGGTCCGGCACCAACCTGCTGGGCGGCGGGGACGGCGCGGCGCTCGCCGACCCGGCCGCCGCCGCCGCGAAGAACGCCGGCAAGGAACGCGTCCTCGCCGACACCCTCGGCGCCGCCCCCGAGGGCGAGGTCCACATCGACGACGTCCCGGCGCTCGGCGACTGGAAGACAGCCTGGGACCACATCGCGTTCGACGGGTTCCTCGGAGCCCGCATGGTGCTCCAGACCACCTGGCAGGGCTGCGACTCCGCCCTCGCCGCGCCCCTGGTGCTCGACCTGGCCCGGCTGCTGGCCCGGTCCCACGAGATGGGCCTGACCGGCCCGCGGCCCGAACTCGGCTTCTACTTCAAGGACCCGGACGGCGGTCCCGCCGCGCTCTCCGAGCAGTACCTGGCGCTGCTCGCCTTCGCCGAACAGCTGCGCGGCGAGCAGTGACCGTACGCGCCTGGGCGGAACTGCTCAGGATCTCCGCCCTGTTCACCGTGCCGGGCGACGCCCTCGCGGGCGCGGCGGCCGTCGGTCTGCGGCCCAACCGCTCCACCGCCCTCGCCGTCGGCGCCTCGCTCTGCCTGTACGAGGCGGGCATGGCCCTCAACGACTGGGCCGACCGCGACGAGGACGCCATCGACCGCCCGCACCGGCCGATTCCCTCGGGCCGGATCTCGCCCCGCGCCGCCCTCACGGCGGCCGGCGCCCTGACCGGTGCCGGTCTGGTGCTCGCCGCCCGCGCGGGCCGCCCGGCCCTCGCCGCGGCCACCGGCCTCGCGGCCACCGTCTGGGCGTACGACCTGCGCCTCAAGCACACCCCGGCGGGCCCGGCCGCCATGGCGGCGGCGCGTGGCCTGGACCTGCTGCTGGGCGCGGCGGCCACGGGAGCTGCCCCGTCGGCCCGATCGGCCCGCGCCGCGCTGACCGCCGCCGCCCTGCTGAGCACCCACACCTACGCGGTCACCGCCGTCTCGCGCCACGAGACGCAGGGCGGCTCCACCACCGCGCCGCTCGCCGCACTCGCGGCCGTGGCCGGGATCGGCGGCGCCGTGGTGCAGGAGCGGCAGGGCCCCCGGAACGCCCCCGGCCGGCTCCTGCTCACCGGTCTCACCGGTGCCTACCTCCGCACCGCCGCACGCCCCCTCGTGCACGCCGCGCTCAACCCGTCGCCGCCCCTCACCCAGCGCGCCGTCGGCAGCGGCATCCGGGCGATGATCCCGCTCCAGGCCGCGCTCGCCGCCCGCGCCGGAGCAGCGGGTTCCGCGCTCGCCGTGATGGGCCTCGTCCCGCTCGCCCGCGCTCTCTCCCGGAAGGTGAGCCCCACATGACCCTCCGCCTCGGCTACGGAACCAACGGTCTCACCGACCTCCGCCTGGACGACGCCCTCGGGCTCCTCGCCGACCTCGGCTACGACGGCGTCGGCCTGACCCTCGACCACATGCACCTCGACCCGATGGCCCCGGACCTCGCCGCCCGCACCCGCCACGTCGCGGCCCGGCTCCAGGAGCTGGGGCTCGGCGTCACCGTGGAGACCGGGGCCCGCTACGTCCTCGACCCGCGCCGCAAGCACGGCCCCTCGCTCCTGGACCCGGACCCCGACGCCCGCGCGGCCAGGACCGCCATGCTCGTCCGGGCCGTCGACGTCGCCGCCGGCCTCGGTGCCCACGCCGTGCACTGCTTCAGCGGCGTCACGCCCCCGGACACCGCACCCGACACCGCCTGGCAGCGGCTCACCGGCTCCCTCGCCCCGGTCCTCGACGCGGCGGACCGGGCCGGGGTGCCCCTCGCCATCGAGCCGGAGCCCGGACACCTCCTCGCCAACCTCGCCGACTTCCACCACCTCCGGGTCCTGAGCGGCGACCCCGAACCCCTCGGGCTCACCCTCGACATCGGCCACTGCCAGTGCCTGGAGCCCGCGCTGCCCGTCGACTGCGTACGCGACGCCGCCCCCTGGCTGCGCCACGTCCAGATCGAGGACATGCGCCGCGGTGTCCACGAGCACCTGCCCTTCGGCGACGGCGAGATCGACTTCCCGCCCGTCCTCGCCGCACTCGACGCCCTCGGGAGGAGCGGATACGCCGGCCTCACCGTCGTCGAACTGCCCCGCCACTCCCACGCGGGCCCCGAACTCGCCCGCACCTCGCTCGACTTCCTGAACAAGCACCGCCCACCGAACTGAGACCGCCGAAGGGAGCACACCATGACGCAGAACCCGACGGCCCCGCTCCTGTCCCGCAAGGAACTCGACACCTCGCTCGGCGGAGCCGCACGCGCCTGGCTCGACGAAGCCCTCGCCGAAGCCGCCCACGCCGCAGCCCACGCGGACACCGAACCCTCCGACAGCTACGCCGTACCGCCGTGGGAGCTGCGGTACGCCGCCGCCGGCCGGCACTGCGGACTCGAACACGCCGACTCCGTACGCGCCCTGCTGCTCACCGAGGCCCACGCCGGGCTGCCCGCCCTGACCCGCCTCTACGAACAGGGCACCGCCGCCGAACGCCGGGCCGTCCTGCGCACCCTGCCCGCACTGGACCTCGGCCCGACCGCCCTGCCGCTCGTCGAGGACGCCCTGCGCACCAACGACACCACCCTCATCGCCGCGGCCGTCGGCCCCTACGCCGCCGCCCACCTCGACCCGCACAGCTGGCGCCACGCCGTCCTCAAGTGCCTGTTCACCGGCGTCCCGGTCGAGGCCGTCGCCGAGCTGGCCCGAAGATCGCGGGGCGACGCCGAACTTGCCAGGATGCTGGGCGACTTCGCGTCCGAACGCATCGCGGCCGGCCGCCCCGTCCCCGCCGGTCTGCACCACGTACTCGCCCTCACGGCCCCCGGCCCCGCCGCACCCACGGTCCCCACGGCCTCGACGCAGGAGTCCTGATGCGCATCTTCGACCCCCACATCCACATGACCTCCCGCACCACGGACGACTATCAGGCGATGTACGACGCCGGGGTCCGCGCGCTCGTCGAACCCTCCTTCTGGCTGGGCCAGCCCCGTACGTCGCCGGCCAGCTTCTTCGACTACTTCGACGCCCTGCTCGGCTGGGAGCCGTTCCGCGCCGCCCAGTACGGCATCGCCCACCACTGCACGCTCGCCCTCAACCCCAAAGAGGCGAACGACCCCCGCTGCACCCCCGTCCTCGACGCACTGCCCCGTTACCTCGTCAAGGACTCCGTCGTCGCCGTCGGGGAGATCGGCTACGACTCGATGACCCCGGCCGAGGACCACGCACTGGCCGCCCAGCTCCAGCTCGCCGCCGACCACGGGCTGCCCGCGCTCGTCCACACCCCGCACCGCGACAAGCTCGCGGGCCTGCGCCGCACCATCGACGTCGTACGCGAATCCGGCCTCGCCCCCGAACGGGTGCTGCTCGACCACCTCAACGAGACGACCGTGAAGGACGCTCGCGACAGCGGGTGCTGGGCCGGGTTCTCCATCTACCCCGACACCAAGATGGACGAGGACCGCATGGTCGCCGTCCTCCGGCTCCACGGCACCGAGAAGGTCCTCGTCAACTCCGCCGCCGACTGGGGCAGAAGCGATCCGCTGAAGACCCGCCGGGTCGGTGACGCGATGCTCGCCGCGGGCTTCACCGAGGACGACGTCGACCAGGTCCTGTGGCGCAACCCCGTCGCCTTCTACGGCCAGAGCGGCCGCCTCCAGCTCGACACGGCCGCCCCCCAGCCGCTCCACGAGGGCAACTCCATTCTCCGCGGCGGGGAGTGAGGCCATGCGCTTCCGTCACCCCGACGGCTCCGTCGTACACCTCGCCTACTGCACCAACGTGCACCCCGCCGAGACCCTCGACGGCGTCCGCACCCAACTGCGCGACCACTGCGAACCCGTACGCAAACGGCTCGGCCGCGACCGCCTCGGCATCGGCCTCTGGCTCGCCCGGGACGCCGCCCGCACCCTGATCAACGACCCCTCCCAGCTGCGGTCCCTGAGCGCCGAACTCGACCGCCGCGGCCTCGAAGTCGTCACCCTCAACGGCTTCCCGTACGAAGGGTTCGGCGCCGAGGAGGTCAAGTACCGGGTGTACAAGCCCGACTGGACCGACCCCGAGCGCCTGGCCCACACCACCGATCTCGCCCGGCTCCTCGCCACGCTCCTGCCGGACGACGTCACCGAGGGCACCATCTCCACCCTCCCGCTCGCCTGGCGCACCCCGTACACGGGCGACCCCGAAGCGGCCCGCACCGCTCTCGCCGCACTCACCACCCTCGGCGAACGCCTCGACGCACTCGCCGAACTCACGGGCAAGTCCATCCGGATCGGCCTCGAACCCGAACCCGGATGCACGGTCGAGACCACCGCCGACGCCATCGCCCCCCTCACCGCCGTCGGCCACCCCCGCATCGGCGTCTGCATCGACACCTGCCACCTCGCCACCTCCTTCGAGGACCCGGGTACCGCAGTCGATGCGCTCACCGCGGCCGGCATCCCCGCCGTCAAGGCCCAGCTCTCCGCGGCCCTGCACGCCGAACACCCCCACCTCCCCGAAGTGCGCACCGCCCTCGCCGCCTTCGCCGAACCCCGCTTCCTGCACCAGACCCGGATCGCCACCGCAGCCGGACTGCGCGGCACCGACGACCTCGACGAAGCCGTCACCGGCGAGGCCCTGCCCGACAGCGCACCGTGGCGCGCGCACTTCCACGTACCCCTGCACGCACCGCCCGCGCCCCCGCTCACCTCCACCCTTCCCGTCCTGCGCGCCACGCTGAGCCGGCTCGTCGGCGGTGCGCACCCACTCACCCGGCACCTGGAGGTCGAGACGTACACCTGGCAGGCGCTCCCGTCGGAACTTCGCCCCCGCACCCGCGCCCAGCTCGCCGACGGCATCGCCGCCGAACTCACCCTCGCCCGCGACCTCCTGGTCGACCTCGGTCTCAAGGAGCTGCCATGACCACCGCCTGGGCGGCCGGCCAACCCACCCCTCTCCTCGTCCTCGACGTCGTCGGGCTCACCCCGCGCCTCCTCGACCACATGCCCCACCTCAAGGCCCTGGGACAGTCCGGCACCCAGGCCCCGCTCGGCACGGTGCTGCCCGCCGTCACCTGCGCCGCCCAGTCCACCTTCCTCACCGGCACCACCCCCGCCGAACACGGCATCGTCGCCAACGGGTGGTACTTCCGCGAGCTGGGCGACGTCCTCCTGTGGCGCCAGCACAACGGACTCGTCGCCGGCGACAAGCTCTGGGACGCCGCCCGGCGGACCCACCCCGGCTACACCGTCGCCAACATCTGCTGGTGGTACGCCATGGGTGCCGACACGGACTACACCGTCACCCCGCGCCCCGTCTACTACGCCGACGGCCGCAAGGAACCCGACTGCTACACCCGGCCGCCGGCCCTCCACGACGAACTCACCGAAAAACTCGGCACCTTCCCCCTCTTCCACTTCTGGGGACCCGGCGCCGACCTCGTCTCCTCCCAGTGGATCATCGACGCCACCCGCCACATCCTCGACAGCCGCCACCCCGACCTCGCCCTGTGCTACCTCCCGCACCTGGACTACGACCTCCAGCGCTACGGCCCCGACGACCCCCGCGCCTTCCGGGCCGCCGCCGACCTCGACCGGGCCGTGGCCCCGCTCCTGGACGACGCCCGCCGCGAGGGACGCACCGTCGTCGCGCTGTCCGAGTACGGCATCACCCGGGTCGACCGGCCCGTCGACATCAACCGGGCGCTGCGCCGCGCCGGACTCCTGGAAGTCCACACCCAGGACGGCATGGAGTACCTGGACCCGATGGCGTCGCGCGCCTTCGCTGTCGCCGACCACCAGATCGCGCACATCTACGTACGCCGTCCCGAGGACCTCGAAGCGGCCCGCGAAGCCCTGGCCGGCCTTCCCGGCATCGAGCAACTCCTCGACGACGAGGGCAAGAAGGCGCAGGGCCTGGACCACCCGCGCTCCGGCGAGCTGGTCGCCGTGGCCGAACCGGACGCCTGGTTCACGTACTACTACTGGCTCGACGACGACCGCGCCCCCGACTTCGCGCAGCTCGTCGAGATCCACCGCAAACCCGGCTACGACCCCGTCGAGCTCTTCATGGACCCCCAGGACCCCTATGTCCGGGTCAAGGCGGTCACGGCCGTCGCCCGCAAGAAGCTCGGCATGCGCTACCGCATGGCGGTCGTACCGCTCGACCCGTCACCCATCCGGGGCAGCCACGGCCGCCTCCCCCCGAGCGACGAAGAAGGGCCGCTCATCCTCTGCTCCACCCCCCACGCGTTCACCGGACCCGTCCGGGCCACCGAAGTGAAGTCCCTGCTCCTCACGCTGGCCGGCCTCGAATGAGACCGGCCCGTTCACAGCGCTGCGAGCATCTTCGAGAAGGAGAGAGACCGTGACCGTGTACAACGACGCATCCGGAACGGACGGCGCCCTGCGCCGCAGCCTCGGCATCGACCGCCGTCGCTTCCTCAGCACCTGCACCGCCGTCGGCGCGGCGGCGATCGCCGCACCCGTCTTCGGCGCATCGCCGGCCTTCGCCCAGCCCGCACCCGGTCCGGGGCACCACCACGGTCACGGTCACGGTCAGGACCTGGTCCCGGCGCACAAGCGCGGAATCATCCTGTACACCGTGCGCGACGCCACGGGCCGGGACCCGCTCAGCACCGCTCTTCCCTCGGGATTCCGCGCGGTCTTCAAGGAGCTGGCCCGTTACGGCTACAAGCAGGTCGAGTTCGCCGGGTACGGCCAGCACGCCAACGCACCGGGCGGAAACAACCTGGAATCGGTGGAAGGCGCGAAGCTGCTGCGTTCCTGGCTCGACGAGTACGGACTGCGGGCCCAGGGCAACCACGGCTTCATCCCGGGGTCCTGGCCCCTGAGCTCCAGCGACCTCGACCAGTTCAAGCGGCACCTGGAAATAGCCAACATCCTCGGCATGGACCACATGGGCACCGGTGGCGACCCCACCGGCAGCGCCTTCCGCGCCGACTGGGACGTGGCCGCCGACAAGTGGAACGCGCTGGGGCAGATCGCCCACCGTGCGGGGATCAAGCTGTACACGCACAACCACGACGCGGCCTACGGCTTCCTGCTCGACGGCGGTCCGCTGGACGCCCAGGGACGGCCCACCCGCAGCTCGGGCATCCGCAAGCTCGAGTACTTCCTCAAGGTCACCGACCCCAAGACCGTATGGCTGGAGATGGACGTCTACTGGGCGCACGTCGCCCAGTACAAGTTCCACACCTACACCGCGCTCGACGGATCGGTTCAGGAGAACATCTTCGACCCCGCGGCCGTGGTCCGCAGCCACAACAAGCGCTACCCGCTGTTCCACGCCAAGGACGGCATCATCAACACGGCCAACGGCCAGGGCTACGACATGGTCCCGTTCGGCACCGGGGTCATCGACTACCGCACCTTCTTCCGACGCGTGGGGCAGGCGCAGTACCGCAACCCGATGGTCGAGCAGGACACCGCACCGAGCTCCACGGACCCCGCGCAGTCCCTGAAGCAGGCGCGGATCAGCTACGAGGGCATGGCGGCACTGCGCAAGTAGAACCGACGGCGGCCCGCCCCCTCCCATGGGGGGGGCGGGCCGCACCCGCACCCCGTCCCCTCAGCCGATCCCCTGCCGGTCGGGCAGCAGGGCGAAGTCCCGCTCGGCGGCATCCGGCACCGTGCGCTCCACCGCCTGTACCAGCAGGGCACGGTGCCGGAGCAGCGGCCCCTGCCTCTCCGGGCCGGCCAGTGCCACCAGGTCGTCGATCCCGGCCAGCAGCCGCCGGGTGACCTGCGGACTGTCCGTCGCGCACCGCCGGATCTCCTCGAACCCGAGATCCACCAGGTCCGCCCACCCCGGTACGTCCTGCACGAGCCGTACCTCCCCCCGGCGGTCCCGGTGGTGGACGACGCCGAGCGGAAGCTTCGCCACGGCCGCGAGGAACTGGACGATCCGGTCGAGACACTGCACAGCGGTGGTCGGATCGTTCACCGCCGACGACAGGGCCCGCAGCGCGATGTCCGACAGCTGCCGCAGCCCGAACGCCAGATCCTGGTGGAGCGTGCGCTCGACCCCGACCCACACCGTGTACCGCAACGCGCGCCGGGCGGGCGCGGCCCCTCCGTGCACCGCCAGCAACGGATTGCCCGGCACGACGAAGTCCCCGAGCCGCGGGATGAGCCGGAGCACCACACCCTGCTTCCGCGCGACCCGGACCAGCCGCGCCACGTTCACATCCCGCAGCACACCGGCCTGTCCCTCGTGCGGGATCTGCCCGCTCTCGGCGGGCAATACCCCTTCCCGAGGCCCGCCGACGGGCATCCGCCGCAGCACATGGAAGGAGTCCCGGGTGATGCGGTCGACGACGGGGCCGACCTGCATCAGGCGCAGCGTGGAGCTCACGTAGGCGATGAAGAGCAGCAGGCTGAGCCCGACGAGCAGGGCGGTCAGGATGCTCTGCAGAAAGGGGACGGACACGACGCGGCGCGGATCGACCGTGCTCTCGTAGGAGCTCAGGACCAGCAGCGAGAACACGAAGGTCGCCAGGAACACGGAGAGCGTGAGCTTGCTGATCCGGCTGCGTACGAAGATCCGTACGACCCGGGGGGTGAGCTGCCCGCTCGCCATCTGCACGGCCACCAGCGAGATGCTGAAGACCACACCGATGAAGGTCATCATCGCCGAGCTGACGGTGACGACGATCGTCTTCGTGTCCTCGGCGATCGAGACCAGGTCCGAGATCTCGTCGTACGCCCGCTGGTCCTGGAGGTAGGCCACGATCTGCTCGTCGACGGCCGAGGCGACGAGCCAGAGCACGACGGCGCAGATCAGCGTCAGGGTCGGAGCGAACCAGAACGTTTCACGCAGATGCTCACGCAAGGGCGACAACGCGCGGGGTGGCCGGTAGCCGCGATCACTCATGCCCGCGAACGTAACCCGGCCCGGCCGCTCGACGGCGGACGCCGTCGCCGACCCTCCGGTCGTACTGTCTGTGCGCGACCGCCGACGCAGGGTGCGCACCGAGGCCCGGGGATCCCGTCTGTCTCCCGCCGGGGCCCCCGCACCGCACTGACCTGGGCGAAGACCACCGGATAAGCAGGTGAGAGCGACCCCGAACCCCTGGTATTGTTTTCTTTGTCGCCGCGGGAAACCGGGGCCGACCACCTGGTCCGGGTGGCGGAATGGCAGACGCGCTAGCTTGAGGTGCTAGTGCCCTTTATCGGGCGTGGGGGTTCAAGTCCCCCCTCGGACACCAGCTGGGACCCCTGTTCGTCAGGGGTCCTTCTGCTTTTCCTGGTCCGGTCCGGGGCGGCTCCGCCCGGGGACGGTTCGGGGCGGGGCGGCTTCACCGGGGCTTGGCCCTGCCCTCAGGCCGAGGACAGCTGTTCTGCGATCTCCTTGATCCAAACGGCGCTCTTCGCCGGATCGTTGAGAGAGTCCGCCCACTCCTCCGGTGTCAGCCGCTGCTGGGCGGGGCCCGCCTTGAGGGCAACGAGAAGGGCCCTGGCCGAGTCGCGCAGGCCGGCCGCCGTGTCGCCGCTCCCGGCGATGTCCGCTCCCGCCGCCAATCCGTAGATCTTCCGCGCCATGGCCTGGCGTTCACCGTTCTCCACCTTCTTCCAGAACTTCAGGGCCTCCTTCAGCGCGTCCTCCCGGGAGGCGGGTTCCTTCTGGTTCTCACCTTCTGCCCAGCGCTCGGGGTGGCGGGCCCCCTCGTACCGCTTCATGCCGGCGCGCCCGGCCTTGTAGGCGGTGACGCCGAGGATGAGGCCCGCGGCACCTGCGGCAAGGCCCCAGCCGACCGGATTGCTCGCCAGTCCGGCTCCTCCCGCGGTGGCGGCGACCGCCGTCACGATGCCGCCCGCGGCCTTGGTGGACTCGCCCACGGCGGTGAACGCCTGCTTGCCCATCTTGTTGCGCTGCTTGCCGAGCGCGTACGTGTGCACGGTGTTCAGCGTGTTCGCGTCCTCGGCCTGCCGGAGCTCCCTGGCGGCGTCCCGGACGGTGCCCATCGCCGCCCAGGCCACTTCGATGGCCTCGGAGACGCGCTCCGCCCGGTCCTCGCCCTCGTGGTCCCAGTGGGCATCCATCGTGACGTATGCCTCGGCCGCGGCCCACTCGGCCGTCTGCCGGGCCTGGTTCAGCCGGGCCAGTGCCCCCTCGTCCGTACGGTCGGGCTTCTCCAGCCCTTTCAACGCACGGTACTTGCGGGCCGTGAGACCGACGCGGCCTGCCGCACGGGCGCCCTTCACCGCGCCGACGACACCGGAGCCGATGCCGCCGGCCTCGGAGACGCCCATGGCATGCGCGGCCTTCTGGGCCTTGGTCAGCTCCTTGGCGATACCGAGGGCGTAGTTTGCCGCCCCGGCGGCCCCGATGACCGCGTCAGCCGTCTTGGTGTTGGCCTTCTTGTCCGCGACGTGGAAGGCCGCCCCGCTCTTGTGCTGGGCGGCGTCCTTCCTGGACTTGGCCGCCTCCATGCCGCTGAGCACGGCCCCTGCGGTCTCCGTGACCAGGTTCTCCGACGCGGCGGCGGCCCCCGAGGAACCCGCGGAGTGCTTGAGCCCGTCGTTCGCCGTCGCGGAGGCCTGCTGGGAGAAGCCCGCGTTGGCGGGGACATGGACGCCCTTGACGAAGGTGTCGATGAACTCGAGATGCCTCTTGGCCTTGTCGAGGGCGGCGGCGATCCGGTCGCGATAACCCTGGGAACCGGCGGACGCGCCGGCGTTCTCCGGTGCCTTGCCCTCCGCCGCGTCTTTCGCGCGCTGCACCGCCGCGGTCGCGGCCCGGTTGCCTATCCCGGCCTGGATCTCGAGGAGCGGGCGCTCCAGCGGGACGCGGGACGCGCTTCCGGCCCGGCTCGGGTTCCCGCTCTGCCGGGTCGGAGCAGGGGCAGCCACGGACTGCCGGGTCGGAGTGCGGTGGACCGGGGTGTTCATGACGTACCTCTCCTGTGCCGGACCGGGCGACTGGACAGTAGCCAGGCAGGGCTAACAGGAGGGGAACGGCGGGAAGATCGTTCGGGTACGCCGGCCCGGGAACATCACCGCGCGGGGTCCGAGAGGGTTGCGACGTAGCCGGACACGGCCTTCGCGGTGCCCGGGAGCGGGAAGCGTGCGCCGAGCTGCCCGTCCGGGCGCACGATGAAGCCGGTCGGGCCTCCGGGGCGGTAGAGCCTGGCGAACTCACCGGCGGCATCGCGGTACGCAGGAGCGTCCGGCGGGGAGTCACGCCCCACGACGGTGACCGTGTGGAGTCCGCCCGCCGCGCCCGCGTCCGTTTCCCCGATGTCCGAGTACTCCCGCACGTACCGCACCAGCACGTGTCCCGTGAGTCCGCGCAGGACGTCGAACAGGCGCAGCGGGTAGGTGGCCACCGGCGTGGTCAGCCCCGCGCAGTCCGGGGCCCGGTCGCCGGGCTGGGGTGCGTCGGCGGGACCGTACGGGGCGCCCACGATCGGCCCGTCCCGGTAGCCGACGAGCAGCTGGGCCTCGCGGAGCATCAGCGTCGTCATGTCGTCGGCGTCGTTCTCGATGCCCCGGGTCGCATGCCGGACGGTCCTGCCGACGACCTCCTCGCCGACCGGGCGGCGTTCGGCGTCATAGCTGGTGAGCAGGGCGGGACCGGCTTCCCCGCGCACGACGAGGGCGAGTTTCCAGGCCAGGTTGCAGGCGTCCTGGATGCCGGTGTTCATGCCCTGCGCCCCGGTCGGCGGATGGATGTGGGCGGCGTCGCCCGCGACGAAGACCCGGCCCTCGCCGTACCGGTCGACGATCCGGTGGCTGATGCGGAAGACGGAGGCCCAGCGCATCCCGGACAGGGAGGCCGGCCGGGGAGCCAGGCGGTCGACGACGGCCTGGATGTCGGCGAGCGCCGGCACGCGTCCGCCCTCCAGCCCGTGCGCCACCTCGCTTCCGCCCGTCGCCCCGGCGGAGAGTCCGGGCGGCACCAGCATGGACATCCGGTAGCGGCCGTCGCCCGGGAGCGGGATGCAGACCAGCAGGTCATCGGTGGAACCGTCGTCGCCGGTGTGGCTCGCGCGCACCCCGTAGCCGTACGGCAGGTCCCAGTCGGCCACGACATCGGCCAGCATGTACTCCTCGGCGAACGCCCCGCCCTCGAACGCCAGCCCCAGCCCTTTGCGCACGGTGCTGTGCGCGCCGTCGCAGCCGACGAGGAACCGGCAGCGGACCTCCTCGTCGCCCCCGGGACCGCTGCTGAGCCGTGCCGTGACCCCGTCCGCGTCCTGGGTGAACGACACCAGCTCGGTCCCGCGCTCGACGCGGGTGTCCAGGCCCGCCACGTACTCCTCGAGGATGCGCTCGGTCTCGTACTGCGGAAGCGCGGCGAAGCCGTAGGGCACCTCGGGAGGCAACGTGAGACCGATCCGCGCCACCTCGCTCCCGTTGACGTGGATCAGCTGGCCACGCATCGGAACGGCCGCCTCCAGCACGGTCCGCACCAGACCCATCCGGTCCCAGATCTCCAGCGTGCGCGGCTGGACGCCGACGGCCTTGGCGTACGGGAGCCGGGCCTTCAGCCGCTCGACGACGCGGCACGCCACCCCGCGACGGCGCAGCTCGGCGGCCGCGCTCAGCCCGACCGGTCCGGCGCCGACGACGATCACGTCAGTGGTGTGGTCGTGCGCCATGGATGCCTCCCGCGCCTCGCCCCCTGCCGGTCCCTCCTCCATGGTCGCCCCACGCCGAACGGGCGGCGAGCCGGGGGAGCGGGGGGCCGGGGGCGGCACCGGATCCGTCCGGCCGCCTAGCGCGCGGCTGCGACGACCGGGTAGTGATCCGAGAGGTTCGTGTACGTGTAGTCCGTTCCCCAGCTGGAAACGGTCCAGGGCGCGCTGTCCTCCTTGACCACCTCGTTCGTCCACCCCGACGGCTTCGCATGGCCCGCACGGTGCAGCACGTGGTCGAGGTCCTCGCGCGGGTCGTCGGGGTAGCGGTCGGCGGCGATCGAGTTGTCCTGGGTGTCGAAGGAGTACGGGTGCCCGGTGCGGGCGTCCGCCCCGGTCAGCCCGGCGTTCGCCAGCAGCGACGCGTACTCGGGGGAGTGGGAGTCGACGTTGAGGTCGCCCGCCACGATGACCTGCTCGGACGCGGGAATGTCCTTCGCGTCGAGGAACACGTCGATCTGCCGGAACTGCCGGCCCCGGATCTCCGCCGCCTCGCCCGCACCGCATCCCGGATCGGTGGACTGGGTGTGGGTGCCGACGATGTGCACCCGGGCACCGTTCACGTCCAGTTCGGCATAGGCGAAGCCCTTGTTGGACCACCAGTCGCTGCCGCAGGCGTCCTTGTAGATGTGCTGCTCCTGCCGGACGATCGGCCACTTGCTGAGGACGGTGACGCCGCCGTCCTCGGGCGTCGCGGCGGAGTAGGACCCGCTGGTGGCGTCCCATCCGCTCCTGCTCCGGCCGACCACCGGGGTGTGGTAGGGGTACCGGTCCGAGGCGCCGGCCGTCAGCGCGTCCGACGAGGCGTTGTCGAACGCCTCCTGGAGCACGACGACGTCGTTGCCACGGAAGAAGGCGGTCTTCGGTATCTCGGCCGCCCGGTGGGCCTGGCCCCAGTTGGGGTAGAGGCTCGTACTCATCAGGAACGTGTTGTACGTGAGCACCCGCAGGGACGGAGTGCCGGCGGCGGCCGACGCGTGCGGGGCGCCGATGGTCAGGGTGACGGCGGCGAGCGCGGCGGACAGGGTCACGCCGGAGATGCGGCGAAGCGCGGAGTGGGGCACCTGGACTCCTGATTCTGCTGTTGCAGTTGGGGGGTGGTGAGGTACGGGCCCCATGAAAGCAGGGGGAGTTACCGATGGGTAGACGGCGAGTGCCGGGCACTCCTCCTACCGCTGTCCATCAGATGCCTGCCTCCGCCCCCTCACCCGTCACACTCTCTTCGCGTACACGATGAGGTTGTCCACGGGGTGCCCCTGGGCGTCGAACGCTCCGTCACAGGTGATCAGTCGCAGGGCCCGGTCCTCGGTGCGTCCGTAGACCCGGGCGGTCGGGAACGCGTTCTTGCTCGCCGTCTCGCGGCCGGTGACCTTGAAGTGGACCGTGGCGCCGGCCTCGTCGCGGACGGTGATGTCCGCACCCTTGGTGATCTTCTTGAGGTCGTGGAAGACGGCCCGGCCGAGATGGGTGTCGTTGTGGCCGATCAGGATCGCGGGCCCGGGCTCGCCGGGTACGGAGCCTCCGGTGTACCAGCCGACCGTCATGCCCTTCTCGGCGGGCGGTACTTCGACCGTGCCGTCGGTGTTGAGACCGAGGCGCATGATGTCGCTGTCCACCCCGAGGGACGGTATGGAGACGTGGGCCGGCGGCTGAGCGGGCTTCTTGGCCGGGAGTGTGTCCGTGGCTTCGGCGCCAGAGGTGCCGGCCGTGGTGGGGGACTGCGCGACGGCGGCCGGTGACTTGGACGGCGAGGTGTCGGAGCAGCCCGTCAGTGCGGGAAGCGTGGCCAGCGCGAGGCAGGCGTACACCGGAAGCGCGGCGCGCACACGCCAAAGGGACGAGAACGTACGGGACATGAGAGCGGGCTCCTGAAACGATCGGGTGACGGCAGTGGCGCCGCCCAGGTGAAGGGCGGCGCCACTGCGGGCTGTTCGGCTGCGGGTGTGGTCAGCCGTTGCTGCGGCCGGCGTGGCGGCGGCGCAGAACGACCGTTCCGGCGCCACCGATCAGCAGGGCGGCCACGGCGGAACCCATGACGGTGGCGGTGTTGTCGCCCGAGCCACCGGACGGTTCCTCACCGGCGGCGACTCCGCCCCGGGGCATGACTGACGGGGCCTCCGACGGCATGGCCGACGGGGTGGCGGTGGGAGGTGCCGGGGCGGTGGAGGGCTCGGAACTCGGCGACGCGGGAGCGACCGAGGGCGTGGCCGTGGGCGTGGGGGAGGAGTCGGCGAACGCCGAGGTGGCGGGGACACAGACCGCGCCGACCGCGACAGCGGTGAGGACGGCGGTACGCAGAGACGTACGCAGGGGCATGAACATGGCTCCGTTCCAGGTCGGCCTCGACGGCGCCGCGGTGCGGGGCGCACCGCGGCGCGAGGCGTGCCGACAGGCTGGCGCGAAGTTATGAAGAAGCTGTCAGAACGCTGTGGTCATCGCATCAGGGCTGCCCGGGACGGTCCGCGGGGGCAGCGCCAGGACCGTCCACGGGGGCGTGTTCCGGTCGATCGGCCGGAAGGCGCAGGGTGAACACCGAGCCCTCCCCCGGCACGCTGGCCGCCGTCGCCGTCCCGCCATGAGCCTCCGTCAGTTTCCGTACGATCGCCAGACCGAGCCCGCTGCCGCCCGTGCGGCGGCTGCGGGACTTCTCACCGCGCCAGAAGCGGTCGAAGACATGGACGAGGTCCTCGGCCGGGATGCCGGTGCCCGTGTCCGCCACGTCCACGAGGACCGAGTCGCCCGACGCGGAGCCGTATGCGCGCAGCGTCACCCGGCCGCCGGCCGGGGTGTGGCGCACCGCGTTCGACACCAGGTTGCCGATGGCCTGGCGGAGCCGGACCGGATCGGCCGTCAGCCCCGGCACGGGGCGGTCCGGTCGCGACGGCGGCGGCACGGTCAGGGCCACCCCGGCCGTCTCGGCGCGGGCCTGGTGCGCTGCGGCGACCTGGGTCAGCAGCTCCTCGATCCGTACCGGCTCCGCATGCAGCCGCAGGGCGCCCGCGTCGGCCTGGGCGAGGTCTTGGAGGTCGTCGATGATGTGCTGCAACTGCACGGCCTCCTCGTGCAGGGAGGCGATGAACGCCGGGTCCGGATCGGCGACCCCGTCCTGCGCCGCCTCCAGCCAGCCCCGGATGTTGCTGAGCGGGGTGCGCAGTTCATGGGCGACGTCGCTGACCATGGCCTTGCGCTGGGACTCCAGCCGTGCGCGGTGGGCGGACATGTCGTTGAACGTGGCGGCGAGCCGCCCGATCTCGTTGTCCGCGGTGACCCGTACCGGTGCGGTGTCCTCCCCGTCCCGCATCCGCTGGGCGGCGCCCGTCAGGGCGCGCAGGGGCCGGACGAGCCGGGCGCCGACGAGTACCGAAGCGCCCACGGTGAGGGCCAGGACGAGGGCGGCCGCTCCGGCGATCCTGGCGGTGTTCGCCGGGGAGAGGTCGAAACCGGGGACGGTGGTGCCGCCGGTGTCGCTGATGAACAGCAGGGCGGGCGAGGCGACGTACGAGCTGAGCTGTTCCCGGCGGGCGGTGCCCACGCAGGAGGCGATGGCCCGGTCGTCCTCCCCGGTGCCGACGGCGGGCGAGGGCGCGGTGCTCGCCATGACGCTGGGTGTCTCGGTCGGCGCGGGGCTCGGCGCGGCCTCCGGTTCGATGCCGCTGACGGGGCCCGGCGCCTCGCTCGGCGGCGTGGTGGGGACCGCCGTGGGCACGGGTTCCGCGCTCTGCCCCCAGGAGAGGTCGAGTTTCAGGTGGACGCCGCTGCGGTCCTGACGCTTCAGACAGGCGTCGGCCAGTTGGTTGAGGGCCTTCAGGGCCCGCTCTTCCGTGGCGGTGGGTGCGTCGAGGGCATCGGTGGTGCAGCGGCTTCCCTGAATCCTTTCCGGGTCGTTGCCCACCACCTGGATCACCGGGCGCCCGCTCTCGGTCCGGACGACGTCGGAGGCGATCCCGGCCTCGTTCAGGCAGGCCACGCCCCGGTCCGCGATCTGCCGCAACGCCGTACGTTCCGCGGCCGGCAGCCGGAACGGCCCGACGGCTCGCGGATCGACCCGGTCCGCCGGCGTGCCGGACGGGCCCGCGTTCTCGGCGGCCAGCGCGGTGTCCACCGACAGCGGGTCCACGATCGCCGACGCCTGGGCCGGCAGCGCCGCGGCCTTCTCCGGGGCGGCCGAGTCGGCGAGCGGCGTGCGCTGTTCGGTGGTCAGCGCGATCCGCCGGCCGGACTGCTCGGCCAGGTCGCGCACGGTCCCTTCGACACCTTCCCAGGTGGGATGAGCCGCCGCGTAGCCGAGCAGGCTGTGGTAGATCCGGGCGTCGGCGGTGAGGTTCTGCCCCTGCTCCTTGAGGATCGCGCCGGACGTCGTCTGTACGGCGAGCCAAGCCGTGGCGGCGACCGAACACGCCGCCACCAGCGCCGATACGGCCAGCAGCCGGGCGAACAGGCTCTTGCGCAAGGGCAGCCGTGCCCGCGACGTGGCGGGGGCGGGGGTTCCACCGGACTCCGGTGCGGCAACGGACTCCCGCGACGCCCCGGACTCCGTTGCCGCTCCGCGCGTTCCGCGCCGGGGGCGCCCCTCGCTACGACGACGCACGTGCCGTGGCCTTCGCCGGGTCGGTCAGCTTGTATCCCACACCGAAGACGGTCAGGAGCCGGGTGGGCCGGCGCGGCGCGCGCTCGATCTTCTTCCGCAGGTTCATGACGTGAACATCGACGGTGCGGTCGCTGATGTACCGGTCGAAGCCGTGCAGCTCCGCGAGCAGTTGCTGGCGGGTGAAGACCCGCTCGGGCTCGGCCGCCAGTGCGGCGAGGATCCTGAACTCACCCGGAGTGCATTCCACCGCCTCGCCTCCGACCGACACCACGTGCCGGGTGGGATCGACCACCAGGGTCCCCACCGTCAGGACGGCAGCGTCCACCGGCGCGGTCTCCCCGGCGTCCGACGCACGCCGGCTGCGGCGCAGGAGCGTGCGGACCCGGGCCATCAGTTCGCGCGGGCTGTACGGCTTGGTCACGTAGTCGTCCGCGCCGAGGTCGAGGCCGAGCAGCAGATCGTCCTCCGTGGAGCGCGCCGTCAGCATCAGCACCGGCAACTCCCGGTGCTCGGCGCGCAGGACGCGTACCACGTCCAGACCGTCGGCACGAGGCATCATCACGTCGAGGACCAGCAGGTCGGGCTCCTGGTGCCGGACCGCGTCGAGGGCCGCGAGGCCGTCGCCGACGACGGTGACGTCATGGCCCTCCCGTTCGAGGTAGCGGCGGAGAAGCTCCGCCTGTTTCACGTCGTCCTCGGCGATGATCACATGGGCGCACACGCGTCCGATCGTAGAGGGGTTCGAACGGTGGGCGTCGACCTCTTGCCGGGAGGACCCGCGAACTGCTCTTGTGTACCCGCAGGTAACCGCAGTGGACGGCGGACGCGTGGGCGGCGTCGGAAGGACGGTGGAGCGGTGGAGCCGAAGGCGGGGCAGAAGAGGGGTGGAGTGCTGCCCGAGGGACTGGCCGACGCGATACGCACGACGGCCGAGGAGATCGCGGAGCTGTTGCGCACCGCTCCCGACACCGGCGCTCCCGTACCGGGGCTGACCTGGACGGTGGGGGAGGTGGCCGCGCACCTCGCGCAGGCCAACGCGCTGATGGCCGACGTGGCGGCCGGGCACCCGCACGCCCACGGCGACGGCAGCCCACAGAGCATCGCCGCGGCCAACGAGGAGGCCCTCGCGGCATTCGGTGAGCGCGCGGCGGAACCCCTGGCGGCGATGATCGTGGCGCAGGCGGCCGCCTGCCTGGACGCGGCGACCGGACACCCCGCGGACGAGACGCTGATGACACCGATGGGGCCGATGAACCGCGCGGTCCTGGGCTCGTACCTCCTGACGCACATGCTGGGCCACGGCTACGACCTGGCCCGCGCACTGAAGCGCCCGCACATGGTCGACGCCGCCCGGGTCCGTCTGACGCTCCCGTTCATGGTCCGGGCCATGCCCCGGGTGACCGAAGCCACCACCACGGCAGGACTGAACGCCCGCTACGCGGTACGGCTGTGGGGCGGCGGCCGTTTCGGCGTGACGTTCACCGACGGCACGGCGGCCGTGGGGCACGAGCTGCCCGACCGCCCGGACTGCACGATCTCCATCGAGCCGGTCACCTTCCTGCTGATGGGGCTCGGCCGCAGCTCGCCGGTGGCTGCCATGGCCCGGGGGCGCGTCTTCGCGTGGGGCCGCAAGCCGTGGCTCGGGCCCCGGTTCCCGGCGTACTTCACGGCGCCCTGAGCGAAGTGAACACACGGGCGCGGATCCTCGACCTCGGCAGCCCTATGCGCCGCTGTTCTCGTGCGACTCCATGAGCTCCTGGTGTGCGGCCACCACGTCCTCGGTGAGCACGGTCACCATCTCCGCACGGGTCGGCGTGCTGTTCGCATGCGTGGCGTACAGCCGTAGATCCCGTTGCGCGGAGGCCTTCTGGCACAGCTCCCGCGCGAAGCGGGCGTTGCCCACCGTGTCGGCCATCCCGCCGTCCACGATCGCCGAGCAGAACGTCCCGAGGACCTCGACCGCCCCTTCATCCGGTTCGTCGCCCTGGGAGGCCAGGACGGAGCGGGCGATGAGGACCAGCTCCTGCGCGGAGTAGGACGGGAAGTCGACACGCGTGGTGAAGCGGGACACGAGCCCGGGGTTGGCGGCGAGCAGGCCGGCCATCTCCTCGCGGTATCCGGCGAGCACGACGACGAGCCGGTCCCGGTCGTCCTCGGCCCGCTTCAGGAGCACCTGCAACGCCTCGTCACCGAACGCGTCGCCGCCGCTGTACCCGCTGTTGGACAGGGCGTACGCCTCGTCGATGAACAGCACCCCGTTCAGCGCCGAGTCGATGACCTTGCTGGTCTTGATGGCCGTGGACCCGAGGTGCTGCCCGACGAGGTCGACGCGCTGGGCCTCGATGACGTGCCCCGAACTCAGCAGCCCGAGCCCGGCGAAGACCTTGCCGATGATGCGGGCGACGGTCGTCTTGCCCGTCCCGGGCGGACCTGCGAAGACGAAGTGCCGGGGCCGCGCCCCGCCGGGAAGCCCCTGCTCCTCACGGAGCGCGGCCATGCGCAACTGGGCGATCAGCGTGAGCACCTGGCGCTTCACGGGCTCCAGGCCGATCATGCCGTCGAGCGACTTCTGCGCCTCGGCGAGCAGCCTGGCCCGCGCCTCGGCGTCGGGCTCCGCGCTGTCCGAACTCCCTTGTGACGGCTGGGGCCCCGCCGGGGCCGGGACGGTGGGCGAGGGGGCGGCCGGCTGCGCCGGCCTCGGCGGAACCAGGTCCTGAGCCGTGGGAGCCGGGGCTGCGGGGGCGGGAGCCGGCCGGGCCTGGGCGCGAACATCCACGTCGAAGAGCCCCGGCGCACACCGGAAGGCGTACTGATACCGCTTGAGCGCCTCCTCCTGACGCCCCAGCTCCTCCAGCGACCGCCCCATGAAGTACTTGGTCTCGGCGTCGAACCTGCTGCCCGTCTCCAGCTTCCGCGGCAGCGGCGCCAGTACGTTCAGCGCCTCGTGGTAGACGCCCTGGGCGAACAGTGCCGCGCCGACGTACAACTGCGCCTCGTCGTACAGGAACGCGTCACCGATCCCGGTCGCGAACCGCAGTACGAGGGCCCAGTCCTCCTTGACGAACGCGTAGCGCGTGCAGACGAACTTGGTCTCGTCGCAGTCGAGTTGAGCGGTCCTGAGGCCGTCCCACGCCTCGTCGACCCGCTTCTTGTCCAGCAGCGACGACATGGCCGCCAGCCACAGGTCGCGTGCGTTCTCCAGACGGAAGGTGACGTAGTGGCCGATCTGGAACGTGGACCGCAGCGGCAGCCCGAACTTCGTCCGCAACGCACCGAAGGACCCGGAACACCGGAGCATGCCCTCCAGCGCCTCCTCCTGCCGCTGACCGGTCGCGTGCAGCCCCAGCCACGCGTCGGCGGCGGAGGGATCGTGGGTCGCGGCGAGTGCGAACTGCGCGCCGGCGCCCGCGGTGTCCCCGCGCTGCATCAGGGCCATCGCCTGGCTCCACGCCTGCTCGGCCTTCCTGACCGAACCCCGGCTCGCGGCTGGACCCTGCACTGGCTTCTCCCCTCGACGGGCGCGCAGCCCGCTCCGGCGGCCGACGGGGCCCACCCTGATGACCTGGAACGCTGGTCAGGATAACAACGTGCGCGCGTCGGGTTCCTGCGCGTGTCCGTCGCGCGCGGGGCAGACACACGCCGCCCGGTCCGGCTGTGACGGTGCCGTACGGGTCCAGGAGCGGAGAGGCCGTCCCCGCTGCGGGCAGCGGGGCGGAAAACGATGCGGGCGGCGCTCGCGCGGTGAACGCGGACGCCGCCCGGAGCGATGTCGAGGGCCGGGAAAGCGAAGGAACTCGGTGTCAGAGAGGAGTGAGAAGGAAGCCCCTTCATGGCCTGGCCGTGGCCAACGCTAGCACTCAGCCCGGGATCAAGTCGCGCAGATTCTCGGGGGTGATGACCAGGGAGTCCGGGTGCAGTCCTTCGGGGCGTTCGAGGCCGATGTACGTCACCGGCTCCTCCGGAGGCCGCCCGGCGTCCCACAGATCCACGGCCGGGGAGCCGGCCGGCCTCAGGCCGATCAGATACCTCACGGTCAGGTACTCGCGCTCCACGACGGCGCGCACCACCTTGGACACCGACACCTGGTTCTCCTCGACCCGGTTGGCCGACGAGATGCCCCTCAGGTACAGGTGCAGCCACTTCGCACGCCAGCGGCCGTCGTCCTCGCGCCGGAACACCAGGGGCAGCGCCACCCGGCCCGCACCACGGAGGTCCGACTTCATGCGTACCGTGCGCGGCTCGAACGGCCGGCCCTTCTGCTCGCCGTCGCGCAGCATGAAGCCGAAGAACGATTCCTCGACCTCCTCGAAGTTCTCGCCGGAGAAGATGTTGACCTGCGGAACGATGCAGGCGCTGCGTACCCGGTCCAGGGACAGGCTGATGAATTCCGAGGCCCCCTCGGGCGCCTCGGTGACATCGCCCGAGTGCTCGCCCCCGACAGCCGTGAGAGAGGTGTAGGAGAGCCAGGAGTCGGTGCTGTAGTCGGTGTGGAGGAGCAGCGCCGAGAGGTCGTAGTCGGTCCGGTTCCCGGTCTCCTTCCAGTACACGAAGAAGCGCAACTGGTCGCCGTCGACCGCCGAGACCGAACCGCGCGGCAGCACGCCGAGGCCGCCCGCGGTCGCCCTGCCGCTGAGCGGCAGCGCCACGTCGAGCACGTCGGGGTCGACCAGCAGCCGGCCCGGTGCCGGGAGCCTGCGGCGTATCTCGGCGTCGAGCGCGATGATCAGCCGATCGCGGTCGGCGGCGGGGACCGGCGGCCGGAAGTCGTGATCGACCCAGCCGCGACCCCGGCGGTTGACGAAGATCCGGGGCGCGGCGGTCTCGTGTTCCCGGTTCTGGAAGTGCTCGCGGACCGACAGCACGACCCGCCCGGAGACCTCGGGAGCGACCTCCACCGCGGCGGCCACCACCGCGTCCCGTACCTCCTGGTCGGCGGCGATGCGCAGCAGGAGGTCGAGGGCGCGGAACAGCCTGCCGGGTGCGGACTTCAGCAACCGCGTTGCCCCGAGGACGTCGTACGAGTCGAGGAGCTCTTCGACACGACTGTCGAAGGTCCGCGCTTCCTTCTCGCCCCGCGCCACCGCGAACACGTCGGCAGCGTGCGGCCAGCGCGGGTACTCGTGCGGGTGAAGGCGCTCGCCGAGCCGCTTGAAGGGTTCGCGGTACGCGTGCACATCGGCCAGCTTCGCGGGGTTCGCCGCGATCACGGCGTCGAGGCCGGCGAGCAGGGCACGGCGGACCGGCCGTGAGAGGGCCCGGAACCGGGTCGGCTGCTGCAGTGTCACATCGCCGCCCGACAGCGCGCAGGCCAGCCGCAGCACATCGACGACGGTGTCCAGCAGGAGGTCGGAACCGACGGCGAGACGGGCCTCGTTCACGACCGCCCGGTTCTCCCGGACCGGGATCGACTCCGGCTGGGGGCCGCGTGCGCAATGCCCGGCGAGCGTCCTGAGGTCGCGCAGGTGCTCCTCGCCCAGCGGCGTCGTACTGCCCGCCAGGGCCAGGTACAGGCCTGTGACCTCCTCCTCCAGCTCCCGTCCGAGGTGCAGAACGGTCACCCGGTCACCGGCGGACGCGATCAGCTCGTCCTGTGCCGCGAGCATCTCCTCGTAGGTGTGCTGGTAGCGGCCGTACGTGGGGAGACTGAGCAGGTCCAGCACGCCGTTCGCCAGCTGCGTCAGCACGTTCTCGCGGGTCGTGTCATCGCCGAGCGCCTTCGCCACACACGACATCCAGAACTCTTCGGTGCCCGGCACGTTCGCCGGAAAGTCGATGAAGTACGCGTTGTGCCGGACGTGGTCGCCCGCCATCTCGCACACGGCGAGCAGCGTCTGCTCGGCAGTCCGCACGACCGTGGCCTCGGGCAGCTCCGACAGCCGCTCCAGCAACTCCGCCGAGAGCTTGAAGCCCACGGACGTCAGCGCCGCATCGAGGCTTCGCGCGGCGGCGCGCCCTTCCCCGGTAGAGGCCTTGGGGAGGGGGAGCCGGTGGGTGTGCCGGATCACCAGCGATTCGAGACTGTGCGTCATCCGTGGATGATCGCAGAGGTGTACGAGTTGACGCACAGGAGTTTCCTTCGCCTCGCTCGACCGCCTCGTTGACGCGAACGGCGGCGAGGACAGGGGATGCGCCCGAGGTGGCCGGCGGCTTGATCCACCGACCGGTGTCGCGCTCAGGCAGCCATCGCCACGGAAGCCTTGCCGAACGGAGCCTTCCGGGTCCCGCCCGCCGTGCGCTCCCCGAAGACGACGACCCGCAGCAACGCGAACCGCCCGGCGCCGGCGATCCCCGACGCGGACAGGTAGACGGTCTGCTGAACGAGGGCCGAAGGCTCGGACCGGACCGCGTACAGGCAGAACAGGGCCCCGGTCGTGAACGCGTAACTCACCGCCACGGTCAAGCCCGACTGAAGGTGGACACCCCACCCGCGGCGCTCGCTGCGGAACGAGATCCGGCTGTGCAGTTCGGTCGCGATCACGGTGGACACGACGGTGACGAGTGCGTTGGCGAGCACCAGCGGCATCCGGTCGTGGAGGAGGACCAGAACACCACTGGAGGCGACCCCGACCCCGCCACCACAGATGACAAAGCGCACGAAGGCCGTCAGGGCCGGGTGAAGCGTGCGCGTCGGGTGGGGCGAAGGGGCGGTCACGAGTGGGCCTCCGAAGGCTGTGTGAAGCGGTGCGCCTATTCCACTCCAGAACCTACGGACCAGGCGTCCTCCGCACGACCCGGTTTCTCCCCTACCTTCGTGGGGGTTGTCCCCCAGGGGCCCTGGGGGACAACCCCCACCCGAGCGGCGGGACCGGACGGGATCGGACTCGGACAGTCGAGCCTCCGAACTGCGGCGAGCGCCTCACAGGCGCAGACTGGTGGATGGTCGGAAGGAACCTTGCCATGTACCAAGGACGAGGCAGGCCCGGTAATCGTGTCCCGCTGCTGATGGCGCTGGCCGCCGCAAGCTGCATGCTGGTCGGGTACGGCGGGCCGGAGGCTGCCGCAGGACCAGCGCCAGGAACCGAGAGGGCCGCTCCGGTGGCCGAGGCATCCTCCGCCACCCCGCCCCCGGATGACGTGCGGACGCTCAAGGAGGGCAAGACCCTGCCTGTGGCGGTCACGCCCAACGAGGTGCTCGACATCCCGGCGAGTTCAGCCGAGGTGACACTGACGGACGTGAAGCAGGCGCATCGGATCCCGCAGGGTGAGTACCTGTCACCGGCGACGGCCGATCCGGGGACGACGTACATCTGCCTTGAGTTCAAAGTGAAGAACACGAGCAACCAGACGTTCAAGACGACGTACCTCGCCGACGCACGCTGGACCGGCAAGGACGGCGAGACCGAGAACGTCGACCAGGCGATCGGGGTCGACTGCGCCGAACTAGGGCTGGAGAAGAAGAGCTTCCTCGACGCGCCGGAACCCAGGCCCGGAGAGTTCGTCCGTGCCACGACAGTCCTCATGGTGCCCGACGATCAGCCCGGGGTCCTCGAGTTCGACGAGGCTCTGGAGCACGCCATGTTCAAGGTCGAAACGTCTCCCACCACGTGACAGCGGCCGATCCTGGACGGCACGACGCGCGGGCCCTGCGGGGAGGGACGCCCGTCACTCAGGCCACCGCCCCCGCCTCGACCAGGAACGGACTCGGACTCCCCGACCAGGACACGTACAGCCCGTCCCGGGCCCGGGTGCAGGCGACGAAGAGCAGGCAGCGCTCGGCCATGAGATCGGCCTCGTGCTGGAGCCGGTCCACATCGGCCGACGTGACGGCCCCGGGGTAGGGCAGGGCCCCGTCGTGCACGCCGATCACTGCCACGCAGCGGAACTCCAGCCCCTTGAAGGAGTGCATGGTTCCGATGCGTACGGTGGGCGCGTCCTCGGCGGCTCCGGACCGCAGTGGCGCTGCGGGGATGCCTGCGGCCGTCAGCCGTTCGATCGCCTTGGCGCAGTTCTTGTTGAAGCGTGCGCTGACGCCGATGTCGCCGGGGCTGACACCGGCCTCCGTCCAGGCACGGATCTGCGCTACGAGCGAGTCCAGTTCCGCGTCTGCCGAAGCGGCCCCGTGTACCACCGGACCGTTCCCGTGGAGTGCGGAGCGGTAGCCCAGCAGCGTCTCGTTGCGGTCGTCGTCCTCCAGCTGTGCGAAGGGTCGGCCGACGAGCAGTGCGGTGGACCAGCTCAGGATCTCGTGCGTACTGCGGTAGTTCTTCCGCATCTTCGTCGAACGGCCCGTGACCTTGATGCCGAGCGCCTTCAGCGACACCTTCGAGTCGTAGATCCGCTGGTGGGGATCGCCGGCGATGAACAGATCGTCGGGGCGTGGCGGGGCGGCGGCGCGCAACAGCCGCCACTGTGCCGGGTGGAGGTCCTGGGCCTCGTCCACGACAATGTGCCGGTAGAGCGGTTGCCGCCCTTCGAGGAGGTCGGCGGCCTCCGCACACGTACCCAGGTAGGTGCGCAGGCCGTCGGCGGCAAGGCCGTCGGAGAACGCCTGGATCGTGCGCCACACGACGAGCCGCTGGGCGACGGGGAGCCGGCTGCCCCGCCCCGGCCGGTCGGCGGCTTCGTACTCCTCCAGGCTCCGCAGGTTCTGGGCCAGGACGACGTGCTTGTACTCCTGGGCGAGGAACTGTGCCGTGCCGGTGAAGCCGGCGGCTCGCGCGGCCTGTTCCCAGCGCGTCTGCTCCTCGCCACCCCGCAGTGGGCGGCGCGACGTGGCGACGACCCGGCTTGCCAGCGCGTCCACGGTGGTGATGTCCACCCGGTCGCGCAGGTGCGGGTCCTCTACTAGGGCCGCGAGACCGCTGCGCAGCGCGTCGACGAGAACGTTGGTGTACGTGGTGAGCAGAATGCGCTCGCCGTCGCGCAGGAACCCGAGGAGATGGCGAACGCGGTGCAGCGCGACGACGGTCTTGCCAGTGCCGGGGCCACCGGTGACCTGGGCGGGGCCTGAGTAGCTGGCCCGGTAGGCGACCTTGTGCTGGGAGGGGTGCAGGAAGACCCGCCAGGCGGCGAACGGCTTGTCGAGGATGTCGCGGAGCTCGTCGGACGCGGTGATGAGGGCGATGCGGGTGCCGGTGCGGTGGATCGCGGTCGCGAAGTCTGCGGTGTCCACGGGCGTGGTGTCCGCGGGGGCGGCAGAGAGACCGACCGACACCACGTCCCGCCACACCTCCTCCACGGTGAAGCCCGCGGCGAGATATTCGAGAACCTCGCGCTGGTCCTGTGGAAAGTACGGCGCGAAGACCTCCAGCTGCTCGAGGTTGGTGAGGGCGCGGGCCTGACGCAGCGTCGTCCCGTCGATCCCGAGCGCGGTCAGGTCCCCGTCGGACACCTTCGCGAACAGCCGCTGGTCGGGAGCGGGCGCGATGCGCTCGTACGCGGGGGTGAGCTCGTCGAGCATCGCGATGTCGCGGATCTCGACGGCCCGGGTCACGGTGTTGATGCTGGCCTTCTGCTTGACGGCCCAGTCGATCGCCTTGTCGTGCGGCATCACGCGGAGCAGCACGAACGTGTCGCCGCTGTCAGGCGCGAGGACGACACCCCGCGTCCCCTGGTCGATCCGGATGGTCCGGATATGAGGATCACGGGCGCGCTTCAGACTCTCCAGCTTCAGCCCGGGGTCCTTGAACAGCTGGTCCAGGGTGAGGTGTTCGAACTTCTCCCACGCGCTGAACACACCCTCTTTCACGCTCCCCTGGAGCTTGCCGAGCTGAGCGCAGAAACCGACGTCGAAAGCGAGGTGGGGCATGGTTCAGTTCTCCATACTCAAGTACGGGGCGCGGTGGCGGGTGGGGTCGCCTGGGCGGCCGCGATGTGGACGGAGCGCCGCGGCTCACCCAGGGACGTCCGTCAGACTCAGTCGACGCGCTCCGAACCTTCGTCCGGCTCGTCCAGTTCGTCGAGAATCCGCCAGGCCAGGTCGGCGAGCGTCTCGCCCGAAGCAGTCGACCACCGTGCTGTTCCTTGGTTGGCCACGGGCCGTTTCTCCCACTGCGCGAGCTTCCACATGAGGGAGACCAGTCCGGAGGGTGAGTACGGTTTGCCGTCGGCGGCCCAGAGAATCGGTTTGGTGCGGTGCGGGCGCCACGTTGCTCGCGACCGCTTCTCGTCCTCAGCCAGCCAATCCCGGAGGGCTTCGGCTTCCAGCGGGTACCCGGTCGTGAGGGTGAGCGGGTCACCCTCGGAGAGCACAGCCTTGTCGATCAGGACGGAGACGGCATTTGGGCGCCGACGCTTGCGCTGCGCAGGTGTGCGGCGGTACTTGTCCGGAGGCGCGGTTCCGTCCGCCGCCGTAGCGGCGCCGAGTACCTGATCCGCGATCTCGCGGCAGCGGTCGACATCCGCGCACACGGCCCGGATCTGCGAGCGCTCGGTATAGAGCTCGTCGATCGTGGAGGCTACGGCGGGCAGTAGCTCACCCACCAGCTGCGGAGTCCGCGCAATCGCTTGAGCGGCCCACTCCAATTTTGGGTCAGGCTCGTCGATGGCTTCGGTGTCGAGCCTGCGGAAGACCAAGTGCGTGAGCAGATAGGCCCCATGCTCGGTGAGGGCGACGCCTCGTCCCTCGTAGCGAGGCCGTAGTTGATGAAGGTTGCGACGGACCTCTCTGAGGACCTGCACCGTGTTCCACAGGAGGTAGGCACTCGGCTGCGGGCGGAACAGGGTGTCGTAGATCCCCTGCGTTCCCCGCTCCCACAACACGTCCAGGGTTGATGCGATGCGAGCCGCGTACTGGCTGTCAGGATGCGCGCAGGCTAGTGCACACGCCCCTTCGACGACCGAGCAGCCGGTGTCCGGATGCGGGTCCAGCTCGCTGCGTCGGACGCTGTACTCCAGCCCGAGTTCGGCTCGCATCTCGTCAAGGATGGCTGCCTGCACCGAGTCGAGCGCGATGAAATCACGCGCCTCCACACGGTTCTGACGGTTGTTGGCCTGAGTTGTCTGTCTGGCGAAGTCTGCGGCTTTGCCCGTCACGATGATCCGTACGCCGACCTGCGCCGAAGCGGCGGCATCATCTCCGGCGACCGCCTCGGCGACGGATCTGACGGTCTGAGCGCCGTTGACGACACTGGCGTTGTGCAGCGTCAGACTGAGCGGTCGCGTGTGGGGCGTTCGCATGGATTGCTGCGTCTTCTCAACCGATTCGCACAGCACGGTGACGCCATTGTTGAAGTACCAGAAGTGAGCCGGTTGCTCATTGAGGGTGTCGATCAGTTCGTTGTTGATCGGAGTTCTGCCAAGCGGATTGCGGATGTTGAGGTTGAAGAGGTCAGATCCGTGATCTACCCACTGGGCTACCTGCTCAGCCTCGATGACACCTTGATACGACTCGTACGGAGCGCTGATCGCGAACCATGGGAACAGATCGGCCGTGAGCTCAACCGGCCGGGGAGCTAGGTCCTTGCGGACCGATGCCCAGACTTCCGGGGCAAGGATGATGCGATGGTTCAGCACGTCCCCGTGCTGGTTGAACTCCTTCTCTCCATCGATCAAGGCATGACGGAACCCCTCACCCACGTCGTCTGCCCGCATGAGAACGACAACCTGAGTGACCGGAACAGGGCCTTTGGACATGACGGTCTTGGCGAGCTCCGCCAGCTGGCGGCCGCGCGGATTGAACGCGGCGAAGTCCTCGTCGTCGATGAGCCGCAGACCAGCCAGCAGCTCCATGACAGCCAGTCGCTCACCCTTTGCTGCGCCCTTCTTGCTCCACTTACCTTGAACCAGATAGACGTGCGGATCTGGCCCGTCGACGACAGCGATGGCATCGATGCCTTTGTCGGCCTGGCCGTCAATAACCGTGCCGGCTGCTTCCCGCGGACTGAACCCTGTAACCATGCGCACGGCCTGCGCTGTCAGCGCGCGTGACAACAGGCGCGGCTCCCGCTCGTCCGGCCGCATCCCTTCCAGGTCACTGGCATCGAGCAGCCCCGGTTCCAAGTAGACGGTGCGCAGTGCCTGCTCCACCTGGCGAACCTGCAGGATGACGTCGCCGTCGCTCTTGTCGGCATTCCGATTGTTCATGCTCTGCCCCTCCCATGGCCCGACCCCTCACGCTTGGGCGCGCCGCACCGACTGACCAGCAAGATCGTTCCACATCCACCGGGACGTACTAGAGATTTCCGACTACTCGGAATCGTCGAGGCCGAGGCCGAGGCCCAACAATGCCAGTGCCTCGCCGACCTCCTGGGTCATTTCGTCGGCGGGTCCGAAGACGAGACACAGGTCGTCGTGCAACGGCCGGAGTATCCGGCCGGCCTCGGTCGCCTGTCCTTGGGCGAGCAGCAGCATGCCGATGTCGCGGCGCAGTTCGACGGCCTCCTCGCTGAGATCGCTGTCGACATTGCGTACGACGTCGAGGAGGCCACGCAGCGCGGCGAGCGCGTCGGTGACCTGGCCGATCTTGGCACGGCAGCGTGCGGCCTGGGCGCGGCAGGCGCGGGCCCGCTCGCCGGTGGGGCCGTCGGTGCGTGCGTAGGCGTCCGCCAGCGCGTCGAACTCGGGCAGGGCGGCCCGGTAGTCCCCGCCGAGCAGCTGGATCGCGGCCCGTCCGGTCCGCAGCTCCAGGACCCTCCGGCTCTCCGAGCCGAGCGCGCGGGCGGCGGGTTCGATGATCTCCCCGAGCACCTCGGCGGCCTGGGCGAACCGCTCCTCCTCCAGGAGCGCGTCGGAGTGCGCGTACGCCTCCTCGATCTCGGCACGCAACTGCGCCGGAACGGGGACGGGCGCGGCGGGTACGGCAGCCGGATCGGCGGTCACGGGCGCGGGCCGGCCCGCCCCCGCGCGGGCCCGGGGCGCGTACGGGTTGCGGAAGACCCCTGTCGGGTCCGGCGCCCCCGCCGGTCCGGCCTCGCCGGGTATGGGCGTCCGGCCGGGCGGCGGCAGGAAGGGACGCAGTCGCTCGTACACGTCCTGCACATCGGCGGGCCGCGCCTCGGGCGCCTTGAGGAGCAGGTGCAGGACGAGATCCTCCAGCTCCTGCGGCACCTCGGGGCGCAGTACACGCAGGGGAGTGGGAGCGCCGTTCACGTGCTGGTGCATCACCATGTACTCACTGTCAGCCGTGAACAGCAGCCGCCCGCTGAGCAGTTCATGCAGCACGCAGCCGAGCGCGTACAGATCGGTCTGCGGTGTGGTCCGCCCGCCGCGCACCTGCTCGGGTGCCATGTACTGGTACGTGCCGATGGGCGTGCCGGTCGCGGTCAGCTTGGTGACATCGGTCCGCAGGATCGCCGCGATCCCGAAGTCGAGGACCTTCACCGTCCCGTCGCGGGCGACCAGGATGTTGCCGGGCTTGAGGTCGCGGTGGATGACCGGCACCTCGTGCGCGTAGGAGAGCACGGTGGCGACCTGCGCCGCCACGGCCACCGCCCAACTGACCGGAAGCAGCCGGTCCGGGGCGATGTACGCGGACAGCGACACCCCGTCCACCAG
Organism: Streptomyces sp. NBC_00236; assembly: GCF_036195045.1. Taxonomy (NCBI): domain Bacteria; kingdom Bacillati; phylum Actinomycetota; class Actinomycetes; order Kitasatosporales; family Streptomycetaceae; genus Streptomyces; species Streptomyces sp. NBC_00236. The sequence goes on from NZ_CP108100.1 coordinate 7,357,721, forward strand.
CTCCATGACCAGGAACAGCCGCTCGTACGTGTCATCGAGCACCGCGTCGTAGACCTGCGGCACACCGGGGTGCTGGATGCGCGCGGTGATCCGCGCCTCGCGGCGGAAGCGCTTGGCGAACTCCTCCGCGAGCTGCTGCGAGCCGCCGACGGACTGCTGCCGGATCAGCTTCACGGCGACGGGCCGGTCGAGCACGGTGTCGTAGCCGCGCCACACGTCCCCCATGCCGCCGTTGTCGAGGGGCTCCAGGAGCTCGTACCGACCTGCGATCGGCTGCTGCTGCGGCACATTGCCCCCGTGTGTGCGTGTGCTGGCCGGTGCGCGCGGCTGGATGGACCGGCTTTCGGCAGGGTGAAGGGCAAGTGTCCCTGGTGAGGAGATCTTCAGTCCAGCGCCGGCGGTGCAGGAGTGTCCGGAACGCCTCTTTCCGGTCAGGTGGGTGGGAACGGTCCCCCGTGGTTGAATCCGCAAGGTTCATGCCGTTCTTGTCGGAGGTCGGCCGTACGCTGTTGTCGGAAAATTGGGGGAGACGATGATTGACTACCGCAAGGCGAGCGTTCCGGTGTGGACGCTGGCGACCGGTGACGTACGGGTGCCCGAAGTGGTCGGGGACGAGCCGATGACAGCGGCGCGCCTGGGCGAACTGCGCAGCGCACTGGCCGGCTTGGCGGACCAGCCGATTGCCACACTTGAGGCGCATCCGCTCCCCGGCCAACTGGACCGCAGCAAGGGCATGTCGCTCGACGCCGTCAGTCCCCTGGCGCAGCACCTGTCGCAGCTCATCACGCAGTCGGCGCGCGGATCCTCCGCGGCGGCCAGGGCGACCGCTTCCGGTGAGTGCCTGTTCCGCATGGTGGTCCCGGCGAAGGTGGCCGCCCAGTACGGCCAGGGCGCCGTCCGTCCTATGGCGGCCAAGGGGATTGTCTGCGGCTTCCGAGGCCCCCTCGTGAACTCCACCACGGGCAAGATCGTCGCCGGCACGACGTTCGTTCCGGTCGGTACGGCAACAGCGGGCGCGGCCGGTGGGGCCGGTGCGGCGGCCGGTGTCGCGGTCGGCGGCAGCGTGGCGCTCACCGTGGCCGCGCCGCTCGTGCTCATGGCCGTGGCGGTGGGCGTGAGCGCGCACGTCGATCAGAAGCGCCAGCAGGCCATCGAGCACATCACGGAGCTGCTGGAGCAACTGCACGAACAGAAGCTCGACGACGAGCACAGCGAACTCGACGGCTGCCGCGACGCCATCGACAAGGCCACCGCCCTTCTGCTCGACCAGGGCAAGCTCGGCTTCTCGCTGGGTCTGGACTCGGCGGTGCACGCCATCAACACGGCACTGGGCGCCGCTGACCGCCGCCTCGCCCGGTGGCGGAGCGCCCTCGACAATCTGCCCGAGGGCAAGGTCGTGGACATCGGCACACTGACCAAGTCCTTCCCCGGCATCGACGAGGAAGGCGGCAGATTCCGCGCCCACCTCGAACTCGCCGCCCTGGCCATCGCGCTGAAGCGGCGCGTCGTCGTCCTTCAGGCCGTGGAGCACGCCCAGAGTGACCCTGACAACCTGTTCAGGAACTTCGCCGGCGCCCTCAAGAAGGACCAGCAGCGCCTCGACGAACTGGAGTCGGGCATGACCGGTGTCCTGGAACGCCTTTCGACGCTGGAGCTGGGACGCCCGAGCGGTCTGCGGCCCGTCTTCACCAACGCTGAAGTCGATCGCCTGATGCGCGCGGCCAACCGGATCCGCAGGCTGGGTGACGGCGCGGCGGCCGACAGCCGTACGACGGATGTGGCCATTGAGATCGCCCGCGAGAAGGACGGCTCGGTGGTCGTGTTCCCCGCGCTGTCCGCGTCGGTGTAGGCGAGCTCGCAGTACGCGGGTGGGTGCTGTCGGTGTGCCTGCAGCCGGATCATGTCGCCGTGATCCGGCTGCCCGGGCAAGTCGAGGGCACGGCCGAGCTCGTGGAGGCGTGCCGCACGGGCGACGACGGGGGCTACACACCCTCGCCGACGCCCGGCAGGACTGATCCGCGGCCGAGCGCCGCAGGGGGCAACGGGTGCGCGCGGCTGTCGAGTCGGCGCGCCGGCCCCGTTCCCAGAACGGCCCAGACCGTCTTGCCGGGCCCGTCCGTGCACGGGTACCAGCCCCAGCGATCCGCCAGCGCGGCTACCAGAACGAGACCGCGGCCGCCGTCGCCGTCCAAGTCGTCCGACGGTTCGGTGGGGACGGGGATGCGTTCGCCGCGAGTGTCGGTGACCTCGATGCGCAGAGCGGTGCCCTCGGCGGACACGCACAGCCGGAAATCGCGGCCGGGGACGAGCCCGTGGCACACCGCGTTGGCGCTCAGCTCGGCGACGACGAGCGTCAGCGCGTCATGCGTGTCGCTGCCGTACGGGATGCCCCACGCGTCGAACCGCTCACCGGCCAGCCGCCGGGCGAGGCGGGCGCCGCGGGGCGTGGAGCTGAAGCGCATCGAGAAGTGGTGCCACGGGAAGCGGCGTTGGGCGGTCGGAAGTGGGCGCACGGGGAGTGAGGGATTGCTGGTCATGACTCCACGGTGGCCCTCAGTGGCGTAGCGTGACCAGGGGTGACGCGCCGTCGCGGACTGCTTGTACGCGGAGGCGGTCTGCGTGTACGTACGTGGGTGCGTGGGACAGGCGGTGGCGATGACGGTGGTACGGGGCGACGCGGAGCCGGGCACGGGCGCGGAGACCGGGGAACGGCCGGAGGGCGAGCCGGGGTCCGGAGTGATGATGGCGTTCGGACGGCAGCTGAAGCTGTTACGGCTCCGAGCGGGCCTGGACCGGACCGAGTTCGGCAAGCTGGTGGGCTACGCGGCGCAGTCGATCGCGTCGTTCGAGCAGGGGCGGCGGATCCCGCAGCCGGCGTTCATCGACAAGGCGGACCCGGTGCTGGACGCCGGGGGCTTGTTGCTGGCGTTGAAGGATGAGCTTGCGCGGGCGCAGTACCCGCCGTTCTTCCGGGACGCGGCACGGTTGGAGGCCCAAGCGCTGGAGCTCTTTCTGTACGCGGTAAGTGCCGTGCCCGGACTGCTCCAGACTGAGGAGTACACCCGTGCCCTGCTGGCGATGCGGCGGCCCCTTCTGGACGAGGACACGATCGAGCTGCGCGTGTCAGCTCGCATCGCGCGTCAGGAGATTCTCACTCGGTGGCCGGCCCCCTTGGTGAGCTTCGTGGTCGAGGAGGCCGTTCTGCGCCGGCCGTTCGGTGGTAGGCCAGTGCTTCGTGGCGTCCTTGAGCGGATTCTGCAGGTTGGTCAGCACCGCAGTGTCGAGGTTCAGGTCATGCCGACCGACCGGGAGGACAATGCCGGACTGGATGGACCGTTCACCTTGCTTACTCGCAAGAGTGGTGACCAAATTGCGTATCTGGAGGTGCAGGGGCGCAGCATCCTGCTGACCGACAAGGATGAGGTGCGCTCCGTCGCGGCGCGTTATGGGATCATCCGGTCGCAGGCTCTCACTCCGCGGGAGTCGCTGGGATTCATCGAGAAGTTGCTGGGAGAACTATGAACACCACCGGTAGCCCTGCCACGCGGGAGCTGGCTTGGTTCAAGAGCAGCTACAGCGGGGCCGAAGGCGGCGAGTGCGTCGAGGTAGCCGCCGCAGCCACCCACGTACACATCCGCGACTCGAAGCAGCTCAGCGGCCCTATGCTGACCGTTGGTCCAGAAGCGTGGGCCGGGTTCGTCGGCCTCGTCACCGGCTGACCAACACCACACGACGACGGGAGGGTCCCGCCGCGCGCCGCGTAGGCGCAACGGAGGACCCTCCCGTGTCCGTGCGGGGCGGGACTACTCGTCCACGTTCTCCTCGCGGCGGATCATCCGCCACGCCGCCCGGCGAGCACTGCGGTCCAGGCTGGACCGGAAGTCCTTGTCGGGGCCGAAGTACTGGCGCCCTATGCCGGCGGTCGACTCGATGTGATCGGCCATGTTGTCGGCGAAGGCGCGGTCGAAGACCTTGCCGAAGTTCGCCTCGTCGTTGACGACGGCCGCGGCCCGTACCTTCGGGTCCTCGGTCGTCTTCTTGAACGGCTTGCGGACGTCGTCCTCGGTGAACTCCGTGCCGAACTTGGCGTTGAACGCGTCGATCAGCTCAGACAGCAGCGACTTCTCCGCCTCCGCCGCACCGCCCGTGCCGTCGCCGAAGCCGGGGAGTTCGGCGGCTCCCTCGGGTGAGAGCGACACGTCGTGCTCGCCGGTCTTCTCCACCCGCAGGTGGCTGAGGTCGATCTCCCCTATGTCGACGCCACCGTCCGCGCGGCGGGGGAGACGGTTGAGGAGGTAGCGGCCGTAGAGGTGCAACCGCTCCAGCTCGGGGTCGCGGTAGGGGACGATCTGCGCGAGGAAGCCGTACTTCCGCACGTAGTCGTTGAGGTCCGCGCGGAAGTCCTCGGCCGTCTCCACATCGTCGTCCTCCTCGCTCTCCAGGAGGGGAGTGAAGCGGGCGACGGCGGGGGAGAGAAGCCGGTACAGCTCGGCGTGCAGCTTCTCCCACTTCGCCTGCGAGCCGGCCGCCTTCTCCTTCGCCGCGAAGTACGCGGTGGCGAACTCGTCCATCTCCGACTCGGAGATGATCGGGGCCGACATGACCCGGCTCTGTGCGGTGTAGAGCAGGTTCGGGTCGGAGGGGAGGGTGTTGGCCTCCTCGAAGTACGGACGGAACGCGTCCTGGATGTCCTGCGCGTCGTTCACGAAGTCCAGGACCGCCAGGTCCGCCTGCGTCTTGCGGTCGGCCGTGCGGTTGAGGCGGGAGAGCGTCTGGACGGCGGAGATGCCGGTCAGCGTCTTGTTGACGTACATGGTGGTGAGGAGCGGCTGGTCGAAGCCGGTCTGGTACTTCTCCGCGACGACCAGGATCTTGTACTCCTGCTGCCCCCGCCCGCCCGCGCTGACCGCCTTGTCGTCGGCCCGGGTGTACGCGAACGCCTTCGGCAGTGCTCTCTCCGGGATGCCGCCGTTCTCCTTGGCCTCGGTCGTCTCGTCCGTGTCGTCGCCGACCGTGAGGGAGCCGGAGAACGCCACCAGGACGCCGAGGTCCGGGTACTTGGTGTCGTACTCCCGGTCCTTGATGTAGCTCTTGATCGCCCGCGCCATCTCCGCGGCGGACTGCCGCGTGGCCGTCACCACCATGGACTTGGCCCGCCCGCCGAGCCGACCGCGGGAGTGCGTCAGGAAGTGCTCGACGATCACCTGGGCGTGCTGGGTGACGGTGCTCTCGTGGGTGAGTGCGTACCGGGCGAGCAGGGTGTTGGCCTTGGAGGGGTCCACCTCGCGCTCGTCCGGGTTCTCGTTCACGAGCTTCCAGTACGTGTTGTACGTGACGTAGTTCCGCAGCGGGTCGAGGATGAACCCTTCCTCGATGGCCTGCCGCATGGAGTACGTGTGGAAGGGGCGGTAGGCCGCCTTGCCGTCCACGGTGTCTTCCGTGCCGAAGAGTTCGAGCGTCTTGGCCTTCGGGGTTGCGGTGAAGGCGAAGTAGGAGAGGTTGGCGGCCTGCGAGCGCTCCGCGGCCTTCTTTTTCAGCTTCTCGTCGAGCGTGACGGCCGTCGCGCCCTGGTCGTCCGAGTCGGAGTCCAGGCCGAGGTCCCGGAGAGCAGCCCGCACGGCCGTGGCGGCGTCGCCGGACTGGGAGGAGTGGGCCTCGTCCACGATGATCGCGAAGCTGGTGCCGCTGATCTCGGTCGGGTTGCGCTGGATGTAGTCCAGCAGCGCCGGGAACGAGTGCAGGGTGACCGTCACGATCTTGCCCGTGTCGCGGGACAGCGCGCGGGCGAGCTGCTCGCTCTTGGAACCGTGCTTCTCGTCGACCTTCACGACCAGGCCCTCGGTCTGCGAGAAGCTGCCGACCGTTTCGCGGAGCTGGGCGTCGAGGTTGCGGCGGTCCGTGATGACGATGACTTTGTCGAACACGGGTGAGCCCGGCTTGATCCGGCCGGTCGCGAGCGCGTCGGGGTCGAGTGTGCGGGGATCGGTGTCGGCGTGGAGGTCGCTCAGGCGGTGGGCGAGCCACCCGATGGTGTTCGACTTACCGGAACCGGCGGACGCCATCACGAGGTAGTTCTGGCCCACGCCGTGGATGGAAGCATGAGTGGTCAGCTTCTTGACGACGTCCCACTGGTGGAAGCGCGGGAAGATCGTCGACTTGGTGGTCCCGCCGCCAGGCGTCTTGGTCTTCTGCTGGTGCACGTAACGCTGAAGCAGGTCCAGCCAGTTGTCCCGCGCCCAGACCTGCTCCCACAGGTAGGAGGTGGCGTAGGTGCCGTACGCGGTCGGGGCCGGGTTTCCGGCACCACCGGGCAGGCCAGCGCCGTTGGAGCCGGTGTTGAACGGGAGGAAGCGGGTGTTCTTGCCCCGGAGCTGGGTGGCGACGAAGACGAGATCCGGGTCCACGGCGAAGTTGGCGATGACGCGGCGGGTGAAGATCAGCTCGGTGGGGTCGCGGTCGGCGCGGTACTGCTCCTTGGCGTGCTCGACGCCCTGCCGGGTGAGCGGGTTCTTCAGCTCGGCGGTGGCGACGGGGATGCCGTTCAGGAACAAGGTCAGGTCAAGCCGGTTGTTCCAGTCGGCCTGCTTGGTGGCGTAGGCGAGTTCGCGTACGACGGTGAGGCGGTTGGCCCGGTAGCCGTCGAGCACGGAGTCGTCGGCGACCAGATTCGGCTTGAAGTAGGCCACGCGGAGACGGACGCCCCGGTCCTTTACGCCGTTGCGGAGGACCTTGAGGAGGCCCTCTTCGCTGATGGCCTTGTCGAGGCGCTGGGCGAAGCCGCGCTGGGCGGCGTTGACGTCGTTGCCGTAGACGGCGAGGAGTTCGTCCCACTCGCGGATCTGGCTCTCGCCGAGGAACGTGAACAGTTCGTTGGTGTCGAGGCCGAGGTCGGCCTGATAGTCCTCGGGTCGCGCCTCGTGCCAGCCGCGCTCGGTCATGGCTGCGACGATGGCGTCGCCGAAGGCGGACTCGCTGTGTATGGGGCTCACGATGCCGGGACTCCGTCCGTTACGTTGCGGCCGCTGGCGGTGGAGACGTCGAACTGGCCGGTTACGGCGGCGGTGATGAGGGCTTGGCGGCGTTCGGAGGCGAGTCTCTCCGAGCTTTCGATTGCAGTGCAGAGGGGTTGCAACTGCATGATCCATGCCCCGATTTCGACTTGTTCGGCGGCAGGAACTACGGGGACGTTGATTCGCCCAAAAAGATCCCAGTTTCGAAAGTCTACGGCTCGTTCCCGAGTGCTGGTGGCGAAATTGCCAAGGTAGCCCTGCAACGCCAGGAGTCGGAGAAGTCTCGCGAGGAAGCGACCATCGCCCCCGCAGGCAGGGACGCAGATGTGGTAGACAGGGCTGCAATTTCCACTGGCCTCGGACACGCCGATGGCGCCCGCGAATCCATCGAGGCCATGCACGACAACATCGTCAACTTGGACGTGCTGCCCCTGAGGCTCAGTAGTGGCTGACAAGGTATAGCCCTCTGAGCGGCGGAGACTTCGCTCGGTTACTTGCCCATCACGGAAGGCGGTGATAACACCCTCGTTTGCGACGGGTGGTCTAATTACCTTGGTTAGCAGACGGCGAATCGGAAGCGTGGGATCGCCCGTCTCCGGCAGCGTCAGGCGGCTTCTGCCAACGTGCCCAAGCACTCTGCTATCGATGCGTTCATTCAGGACGTGCAGCAGGCGACGCTTTTTATTGACGATATTATCGAGCTTCCTCGTTTCGGTGTCCAGGAAGTCTGCGATGCGGAATTGTTCCTCGATCGAGGGTACTGGGATTCGGATATCCCGTGCTGCTTCCAGGTTGATCCTTGACCTGGTGGAGCCCCGTGCTAGTGATGACACTCGCTGAGTCACTGGAGCGGAATTTAGAGCCCATGCCGCGTAACGATGCAAGAGTCGTGATTCGTCCAGGCGGACGCGAAAGCAGTCCGCTTTGACGATTGCGGGACTCGCAGTGTTAGGTGCCAGGCAGGCGCGGCCAACAGGGTTATTGAGATCTCCGAGCCCTGCAATGAGGAGGTCTCCTGCCTTCACTTCGTGTCGTCGTAGGGATTCGAAGTAGTCGAGCGGAATGTATGCAGCGTCAGCGTTCCGAAAGCTGGCCGTTCCGATGTTGCCCAACCGAATCACTCTTGCGCCGCTATCGGAATAGTGGCTGCTGGTTAGTGAGCTGCCGAATGGTCCATCAGTGATGCTGGTCACGAAGCGCCTGAGTGGAGCGCCGTCATGAGGGAAGGGCCGTGCGGTGGTGTTCACCCCGTCACCTCGCTCAAAAGAGTCTGAATTTCAGCCTCCAGAGCTTTGAGGTCCGCATCGATATCTGCCAGCGGTCTCGGCTGTACGTATGTGTAGAAGTGCTGAGTTACCGGAACCTCGTACCCCACCTTGGTCTTCGTGTAGTCAATCCACGCATCCGGCACATGCGGGTGCACCTCCCGCTTCAGGTACTCCTCCACGTCCTCACCCAACGGCACGTTCTCGTAGTCCCGCAGATCCGCATCCGGCTCCGGGGCACCGCCCTTGAGGAGCTGAACCTCCCCCTCCGGATCCCGCACCCCCACCGCATCCCGAAAAGCCTTGGCGAACGGTGCCCCCGTCGGCCCCGGCACGCCGGCCTCCGCCATTGCGCTCCGCACCGCCACCTGAGCCTCGGACTTGGTGGCCCACTCGCTACCCAGCAGCGGCCTCAACGCACCCCCGAGGACCGACACCTCCGCATCGGCCAGCTTCTGGAACTGGGCCTCCTCATCCTCCGTGAGCTTCCGCCGGACCTTCGCCTTGGCAGCGAGCTCCGGCTCACGCGGCAGGAAGCGCTCCTCGGCCCACTTCTGCACCGGCTTCGACGCGAGCAGCGCGGCCAGGGTCTCCTCCGTCAGCTCGAACCGCAGCTTCAGCGGGCGCTCCACCGTGATCCGCTGGTAGCCGAACGCCGTGTTGTCGAAGACCTTCACCTTGGCGTGCAGCGGGTGCTCCGCGTCCGCCGCCGCTGCCACCGCTTCCCCGTACAGGCGGGTGATGTCGCCGATGTGGTTCGGCTTGCCACCCGTACCGTCGCCCAGTTCCTTGCGCTTGTCGCCCAGCGACTTTCGCATCTTCACCCACTGGTCGCGCGCGTCCAGCAACACGACCTTGCCCTTGTGCTGGGCGTCCTTCCGGTTCGTCAGGATCCAGAAGTACGTGGAGATACCGGTGTTGTAGAAGAGCTGGTCCGGCAGGGCGACGATCGCCTCCAGCCAGTCGTTCTCCAGGATCCAGCGGCGGATCTCCGACTCGCCCGAGCCGGCCGCGCCCGTGAACAGGGGTGAACCGTTGAAGACGATCGCGATGCGCGAGCCGCCCCCGCCGTTCACGTCCACCGGCTTCATCTTCGAGATCATGTGCTGGAGGAAGAGCAGCGAGCCGTCGTTGATACGAGGCAGGCCGGCGCCGAAGCGGCCGGAGTCGCCGAGGTTCGCGTGCTCGTACTCGACCTCCTCCTTGACCTTCTTCCACTCCACGCCGAACGGCGGGTTCGCCAGCAGGTAGTCGAACTTCTCGCGCTTGTGGCCGTCGTCCGAGAAGGAGTTGCCGAACGCGATGTTCTCCGGGTCCTGGCCCTTGATCATCAGGTCGGACCGGCAGATCGCCCAGGACTCCGGGTTGAGTTCCTGGCCGCTCACCTCCACCGTGGCGTCCTTGTTGTACGCCTTGATGTGGTCCTCGGCCGCGCTGAGCATGCCGCCCGTCCCGCAGGCCGGGTCCATGACCGTACGCACGACACCGGGCATGCTGAGCGCGTCGCCGTCCGGGGCGATGAGCAGGCTGACCATCAGTTTGATGACTTCGCGCGGGGTGAAGTGCTCACCCGCGGTCTCGTTGGACTGCTCGGAGAAGCGGCGGATCAACTCCTCGAAGATGTAGCCCATGTTGTGGTTGGACACGGCCTCGGGGCGCAGGTCCAGGTCCGTGAACTTGCCGATGACCTGATAGAGCAGGTTCGCGCTGTCCAGCTTGCGGATCTGCTGGGCGAACTCGTACTTCTCCAGCACCTCGCGGGCGTTCGGCGAGAAGGCGCCGATGTAGATCTGGAGGTTCGTCGCCGCGTTGTCCGGGTCACCGGCGATCGACTTCAGTGTCAGGCTGCTCGTGTTGTAGAACGAGTGGCCCGCAGCACGTGGCAGGAAGTAGTCCGGGTCGAGCTCCTGCTCCTTGCACCGGACGACCGCTTCCGCGACCTTCTCGCGCGTCGGCTCCAGGACGCATTCCAGGCGGCGCAGCACGGTGAACGGCAGGATGACCTTGCCGTAGTCGGACTGCTTGTAATCGCCGCGCAGGAGGTCGGCGACGGACCAGGCGTGGTTCGCCAGCTCCGTGTGCTTACTGCTGTTCAACGCGTTCCCTTCGATGGACCCGGACCGGCCGGGACGGTTGCGCTTCAGTGTGGTGGATGTGTGAAGGCCGCGTTGCCGTTCAGGCCAACGGGTCTTCCGGCGGCGGGCGCAGCGCCCCCGCCGTCAGGCCGGTGAGCAGCGCGTGGGCCGTGGCCTCGGCGAGCTCGGCCGTCCGGCGGGCGGCGGTGCGGAGTTCGTGGGTGTGGCGGAACGCGGCCCCGTAGCGGCGTTGTTCCTCCAGCGGAAGCAGCGGTACGCGCAGCCGGCCCGGGGAGACGTGCAGGATGGTGCTGCCCGTGGAGGCTCCGGCGATGTTGGCCTCGGCCCCTAGGAACCCCGCCAGGAACCAGGGGTCGAGCCGCGCCGGGTCCGGGCGGAGCAGGTGGATGTGGTGGCCGAGGAGGGCCTCGGCGTCCGCCTCGTCCGCGACGCGGGCCATGAAGCCGTTGCCGCCGGCTACGCCGCGTACCAGCACATCGCCCGGGGCGACCGTGTGCGCCGCGTCGGTGCGCAGGTCCTCCGGTGTGCCCGAGGGGCCGGTGCCGCTGCTGATGTCGGACGCGGTGAGCACCAGGCGTTCCCCGTTGCCCCCGGCCCCGGTCTCACCGCGGGTCCCGGGGACCGCCGCCCGTAGCAAGGAGAGCGCGCCGCCTCGGGCGAGGTCGGAGACCGTCGCCGTGCGCCAGGCCCGGGAGGACTCGGCGACCGTCTCCCAGGGGCCGACGCCCGCCGCGCTCTCCAACTGGGGGAGGGAGGCGACGAGCAGCGCGCGCCGTTCCTGCGCGCGCCCCGCCACCTCCGCCGGGTCGAGGTCGGCGGGCGCGGTGCGCACCTGCCGGGCTGGCGTGAGGTCGACGAGGTCGTCGACCAGGTCGATCGTCGCGACGGCGCGTGCCGTGCCAGGGGTATCGGTGAAGGAGTCCGGGGCCTGCCTGTACGCGGACCAGTGGCTCAGGACCTCGGCCGACAGCGCGTCCCAGTCCACCCCGCCTCGACGGGTCCGGGGCCGGGAGTGCGTGTCCTGCGGCGACCCCGCAGCACCGTCGCGCTGGTCCCCGCTCACGTCCACGAACAGCACCGACGCACCACCCGTGCCCCCCGGCTCAGGGCGCTGGAGCACCCACAGGTGCAGGCCGATGTGCAGTGGCGCCGAAGCGCCGACGGGCAGACCGACAACGGCGCGCAGTGCTCCGCTGCGTACGAGCTCCGCACGGATGCGGCGGCCCGAGGCACGGGTGGACGTGGCCGGCGGGAGCAGCATCGCGGCATAGCCGCCGGGTTCCAGATGTGCGAGGGCGTGCTGCGTCCAGGCCAGCTCCGACTCGATCCGCGGCGGCACGCCGTAGGCCCACCGCTGGTCGTACGCGAGCTCCTCGTGGCCCCAGTCGCGGTCGCCGTACGGCGGGTGGCAGAGCACGCCGCCGACCCGAAGGTCCGGGAAGGCGTCGGCGCGCAGGGTGTCGCCCGCGCGGACGGTGACCTGCGCGTCGGGGGCCGCGAGCAGCAGGCGTACCGCGCTGCGCTGGGCCTGCACGGGCAGGGAGTCCTGGCCGTACAACTCCGTGGCGCCTCGGCGGGCCGCCGCCGCGAGCAGGCTGCCGCTGCCGCACGCCGGATCGAGAACGCGCGTCGTGCGATCCGGCAGCAGCCGGGCCATGAGGTCCGCGAGTTTCGGCGGCGTGCGGTACGTGCCGCTGGAGGCGGTGTCGTCCAGTTCGCGTTCGGCGAGGACATTGAGGGCGCTCTGCGCACCTTCGCCGCAGACGCACCGCACCAGGGCCCGGAGCGCGGCCACGTCATCCGGACCAAAACCAGTGGCCTCGGCCCCGGGGACCGCCCCGGCGAGCTCTGCCGCAGCTTTGTCGGCCTGGGCGATGACGTCGGAGTCGGGCAGGCCGTCGAGCGCGGCGAGATCGTCCGCGCTTCGGCGCGACGCCGCCAGAACGAGAGGGAACAGGCGGGCTGCCACGCCGGCCCCGGATCCGTGGAGTCGCAATACGGTGCGCAGCTCTTCCGAGGGCGTGGCAGCGGACGACTGGCCGCGTGCCTCCAGCCATCCCCGCACCGCTTCCAGGTCGTAGAGCGGACTGCTGTCGGTGCCGCCCGACGGGGCTGGGAAGTCGTCGTGCCGACGGCGCCAGTTGCTGACGGTGGCACGCGTGACCCCGGCGATCCGTGAGATCTCGGCGGCGGTCACCTGAGCGGGTGGCTGGGGCATGGGGGTTCCTGGCCTCTCGGGAGTGAACAGTAAACAGACTACAGCGCTCGTCAAATCTCTCAAGGGGTTTGACAGTGCTTTCACTGCGGTGCTTATCTGATGGAGCTTCCGGTTGGCAGCGCGCTCCTCGCGGTGTGAACCGTTGATGTGCCGTTGCCCCTGCCTGCGACGCGGTGCCGCGCCACGCCACGCACCGCTCCTCTGATCCCGAGGGAGACACCCATGCAGATCACCCTGCCGACCACCGTCGTCGAAGGAATCCAGCTCACCGTCATGCCGTTCCGGACCGACGCCGTGATCGGGACCATGTCCGTGGCGACCCTCGTCCAGCTCGTCCCCTCGCCCCGCCGCGAGGAGGACACGAAGACGCTCAAGGCCGCGTCCGGTGCCGTACGGCGCCACGCCGAACTGCGCTCCCTGGTGCAGCGGGCGCTGAAGTCCACGCAGAAGGGGAAGAACGTCGGCTCCTACGCCGAGTACATCGCCGACGGCGTGAAGGGCGAACTGGGCGCCGGCTGGTCCACACCGCCGATCACCTTCTGGCACGCCGGCCCGCTCGCAGCCCTCAGTGACGAACTGCTGCCCGGAACGGGCCTGCGGACGCTGACCATCACGCCCGGCACCTGCGTCGTCGCCATCGACGGCGAGACGCAGACGACGGCCTGGCACGAGCTCTACGACGACCCCGGGCACTACGGGCTCACGTACGCCGAACTCGCCACCATCCGCGTCCCCTTCGAGCTGTACGTGGATCTGTCGGTCGCCGACGCACGGCAGATCTTCTACGACCGGAACGTGCAGGGCGTCATCGTCGCCAAGAACCTGGCCATGTCCATGGACCAGCGGGATTTCGCGACCCGGCTCGCGCACCGCCTCGCCGAATCCGTCAAGGTCGAGGTCGACGACAAGGTCGTCCCGTTCACGAAGCTCGTCAACGCCAGCAAGCGGCAGGTCGGCAAGACGGACCCGGAGGTCATCACCCTTTCCGCGCTGCGCGCCCTCGTCATCACCGCGATCTACGGGCGCACGGGACTCTCACGCTCGGCGGAGACGGTCCACGAGGACGAGCTTCCCGCCGGGACGGGGGCCGCGCAGGTCGAGGGGAGCGTCGTCCCGTCACTGGCCCGGCTCATCTCCGACCACTTCCCGCACTTCGCCTCGCGCAGTGCCATCACCGCCCCGGCGGTGCTCGCGGGACTCGGCATCGCCGTGCACCACACCACCCCGTGGGCCGACCCGATGAACGCGCTCGGCGTCGAGGACCTGCACCGGCTTCTCGCCGACATCCGGTGGGACCGCGAGCCCCGCTACTGGCACGGCGTCGCCGCCAAGGCGAGTGCCACAGGACGCCTCAACTTCAGCGGTGGCGTCAAGGACTCCGGCGGCCGCGTTGCCGACGCGATCCTCTACCCCGCGACGGAAACGGGACGCCGGATCCGCGGGGAGTGACAGCGGTCCGCGCATCCGGACCGGCACGGCCACCCGAACCCACTCAGCTCGTACGCCACTCGTACACCACTCACTTGGAGCACGCCATGAACTCTCCCCAGTACCAGGGCCCCGGACCGTACAACACCCCCCAGTACACCGCCCCGCTCCCGCCCGCCCCGTCGCCGCGGAAGCCTTCGCGTGCCAAGGCGTGGGTCACCCACGGGGCGGTCGCCTTCGTCGCCCTGCTCGTCGGCACGGGCATCGGCTCCAGCGGTGAGGCCGACGCCGACGGCAAGGCCGGCGCCTCCGCCAAGCCGGGGCCGACGGTGACCGCGACCGCGACTGCCACCGCGAGGGAGACGGCGAAGGCCGCTCCCGCGCCGACCGTCACCAAGACCGTGACGGCCAAGCCGAAGAAGACGGAGAAGCCCGGGCCCCCGAGCACGTTCAGCGGGGACGGGGAGTACCTGGTCGGGGAGGACATCGCGGCCGGAACGTACAAGACCGCGGGCGGCGACGGATCGTTCGGCTGCTACTGGGCCCGGCTGAAGGACGCCAGCGGTGAGTTCGACGCGATCATCGCCAACAACAACCTGGAGGGGCCGGGCCGGGTGACGCTCAACAAGGGCGAGTACTTCCAGACGAAGCGCTGCGCGGAGTGGAAGAAGGCCGGGTGACCCCGAGCGCCGGCCGAAGGCCAGGTGAAGGAACGACGACGAACACATCGGGGGGAATCCGTATGGACGCGGCTGAAGAGCCCGAACTGGCGGTGTATCACCGCCACCTGAAGGGCCTGCTCTCGTCCGGCGACAGGGAGACCTTCCGAGCCCTCATGGCTCAGGCCCGTCACATCACGAGCCGGTCGTACGAGACGAGCCTCTACGACCATCAGCAGGCGTTCCGCCTGCTCTGGCACCACCTGGACCACGTGGGTCACCTGAGCCGCGTGAGTCAGGAGGCCCGGAGCCGCCTCGCTTCGGGGCGTGCGAGCGCCGTGGAGAGCGAAGAGTTGGAGTTCTTCCTCACCCTCTACCGCCGGATCACGGCAACCGACGCGGACGATGCCAGGTGCGGCCACCTGTGACTGCCCGTCGCAGCGACGGGCAGTCCGAGCGGCGACCGGACTCCGATCGGGTCGGCGAATCCGAACGTCGTGCCCGGGGTGCTACAGCTGCCATTCCTCGGCCAGGAGGCCAATGAGTTCCACCTGGCGCTTCTCCAGGTGCTCGGGCGTCCAGGTTTCCTGCCCCAGTACCTGTGTGGTCAAGGGGAACGTGACGACGCCCCGCTTGAGGTACCGCTCCTTCTTGTCGGTGAAGTCGAGGTTCTGAACCTGGGAGTTCTTGGCACGGCTGAGCAGCACCAGGTTGGCCAGGCGGTGCGTCCACAGAGCGCGTTCGCTCGTGGTGAAGTCCGCACGCCATTGCGACTGCGGATCGGGATTCTGGGGGAGCACATGCTCGACCGTGATGCGCGGAGCGTCGTAGGTCGCCACGATGTCGTCCTCGGAAACCAACTCGTCGAGCCGCAACAGGATGTATCGCCGCGTCCTCAACTCGTGGTAGACCTCGCCGTCGAGCCGGCGCAGTGTCTCGGCCCGCTCGGTCTCGGTCAGTTGGAAGGCCGGGGCTTCGAGGCTCCTGTCCGGGGTCAGCTCCTTCAGCTCGGTAAGCAACTCGGCGAAGCGGAGGACACGGGGAGTGGTGTAGACACGTCGGACGAACATGCTTGCCGCGAGTCTTTCCAGTGACCGGAGAAAGGAACCCAGCCACACCGGATCGTCTCCGTGTGACCTGAGTGCCCACAGCGCGGCCGGCCACCAGTCGTTGTTGTCCAGCAGCAGGAGCCTGCGGAACCACAGATTGACCTGATCCGACCCGTCTCCGGCCGCGTACGCCTTGTCACGGATCACCGCCGACGCCTCGGCATAGGGCACGAGTACCTGGTCCACGAACTCCTTGGCGCGACCGCCCTTGTAGTGGACGAGGACCTGGCTCTGGAACTCCTTGAGCAGTTCCTGTCGTGCCCGCTCGCCCGAGAAGATCATGCGGATGTGGGAGAAGAGGTCGGAGAAGTCCTCGCGGCCAAGGCTCTCCTCGGAATCTTCCCACCGCCTGGCGTACGTCTCCGAGACCTCCTCGTCGATCTCCCCGATGATCTGCGCCTTGAAGATGTCAGCAGGCGACAGATCGAGGCCGCGGGAGTTCATGACGCTGAAGATCCGGTGGGCGCTGTCCAGGTCAGGGGTGCTGACCGCGACCAGGAAGGTCTGGACCCCCATCAGCTTGCACAGGGAGAGTCGCTGCTCGTCGCTCCAGGAGGCCAAGGCGGTGTGCAGTGCCAGCGCGTTGGCCTGGACAGCCCTCTGCGCGTCCGTCCTGAGATTGTGCGGGTTCAGCACCAGGAGTGTGCTGATGGAACCGGCGGTCTGAATGTGCTGCTGGAAGAAGTCGGCGTCCCGGGGACGCAGAGTGAGACGGGGTTTGGCCTTCAGACCCAGGACCGTGTTCCCGGGCTCGGAGATCATCGCTACCAGATTGGTCACCACATCGGGCTGCTGCGCCAGATCGCGCAGCACGGCCAGCAGGATGGTCAACGTCGTCAGACGTTGCTGACCGTCGATGACGTCGGCCTCGGCGGATCCGCTGTCCTTGACGAGGACCAGAGAGCCGAGGAAGTAGGGCTCCCCGTCGCCCCGCAGGAGGGCTTCCTCCAGGTCGGCCAGGAGCTGCTGGGCCTGTTCGGGCTGCCATGCGTATGGGCGCTGGTAGTCGGGGATCCGAAAGTCGTAGTCACTGCAGAAGACTTTGTGCAGCGGCACTTCGCGCGCTTCGAGTTGGGCCATGATCCGCATGATTCCCCACAGGACGCGAACTTCGCAGTGAAGCAGGGCAAGTCCCCCAACCCGGGTGAGTTGGTGCGGTGACGTGAGACGGCCGAGGAGTTCTGTCCGAGTCTCCGTGGCTGATGCGCCGAGAGGCGGGCACGGCACCGGGTTAGGTTGAGAGCGTCCCTCAACACCGTTTGTGCCAGGAGGCACCCGTGAGCGAGAACCAAGTGCCTGCCCGAGTCGGCATATCGGCGCGGATCGATACCACACGCCCTCATTCGGCCCGGTTCTGGAACTACTTCGTGGGCGGCAAGGACAACTACGAGGTCGACCGTGAAGTCGGAGACCAGATCAAGGCCTTCTTTCCCGGCCTCGTCGATGTGGCCGTGGCCGGACGGCAGTTCCTGCGCAGGTCGGTGAGTCACCTGGTCCAGGAACGGGGCATCAGGCAGTTCCTCGACATCGGGACCGGCCTGCCCACTGCTGACAACACCCACCAGGTCGCGCAGGCGATCGCCCCGGACGCGCGCATCGTGTACGTCGACAACGACCCGCTGGTGCTGACGCATGCGCGGGCCCTGCTCACCAGCACGCCGGAGGGGGTCACCGACTACATCGACGCCGACCTCTACCGGCCCGACGTCATCCTGGCCGAGGCGGCGAAGACCCTCGACTTCGAGCGGCCCGTCGCGCTCATGCTGCTCGGCATACTCGGCCATGCCGGTGACTTCGCCCAGGCACGTGACGTGGTGCGCGCGCTCATGGACGGGCTGCCGTCCGGGAGTCTCCTCGTCGTGTACGACGGCACGCGGACCAGCGAGGGCATGATCGCCGCGGAGAAGGCGTACATCGAGAGCGGTGCCGTCCCGTACTACGTCCGTGAGCCCAGGGAGATCGAGACCCTCTTCGACGGCCTGAGCATGATCGAGCCCGGCTTCGTACGGCTCAGCGAGTGGTATCCCGATGCCGACAGCGCGACGGTGGCGGCCGATGTGGACGCGTTCGGAGGCGTGGGAGTGAAGGCGTAGGACGCCGGCCGGTGTGGGGTGGCCGGGGTGATCGCGCGTTGGGTGTGGCGCGCGAGCGGTGTGCGCAGTCGGCTCCGCCGCCGGGAGTTCGGTCGATCGACACCCCGTGCACACCGCACGGGCCTTCCGCCGGCACCGTCGGTTCTGGAACACTCCAGTCGCCTTCGCCCCATATCCCCTCACCCCACAGAGGCCCCCACCCATGGCAGAACTGAACCGTCGCCGCCTCCTGCAACTCGCCGGAGGGACAGCCGCCTACACCGCGTTGTCGAGCAGCATCGCCCGCGCCGCCTCCCTGCCCGCGAAGGGGCGTACGGGCAGCCTGCAGGACGTCGAGCACATTGTCGTCCTGATGCAGGAGAACCGTTCCTTCGACCACTACTTCGGCACCATGAACGGCGTTCGCGGCTTCGGTGATCCGCGACCGGTCACGCTCCCCAGTGGAAAGCCGGTCTGGCATCAGAAGGACCTCCTCGGCAAGGAGGTGCTGCCGTTCCGGCCGCCCGCCGACGAGCTCGGGTTGCAGTTCCTCCGCGACCTGAACCATGACTGGGCAGGCGGGCACCGGGCGTTCAACAAGGGCGCGTACGACCAGTGGGTGCCGGCCAAGACCGCGACGACGATGGCGCACCTCACACGTGAGGACATACCGTTCCACTACGCCCTGGCCGATGCGTTCACCGTCTGCGACGCGTACCACTGCTCGTTCATCGGGAGTACCGACCCCAACCGCTACTACCTGTGGAGCGGGTACACGGGGAACGACGGTTCCGGAGGCGGTCCCGTGCTCGGCAACGACGAGGCGGGTTACGGGTGGACCACCTACCCGGAGCGGCTGGAGCGGGCCGGGGTGTCGTGGAAGGTCTACCAGGACATCGGCGACGGGCTGGACGCCGCCGGGTCCTGGGGGTGGATCAACGATGCCTACCGGGGTACGTACGGCGACAACTCGCTGCTGTACTTCAACAGTTACCGCAACGCCGAGCCCGGGGATCCGCTCCACGACAAGGCCCGCACCGGTACCGACATCAAGAACGGCGGCGGGCTCCTCGACGACCTCAAGGCCGACGTCCGGGCCGGCGCGCTGCCGAAGGTCTCGTGGATCGTCTCGCCCGAGGCGTACAGCGAGCATCCCAACTGGCCCGCCAACTACGGTGCCTGGTACATCTCCCAGGTACTGGACGCACTGACCGCCGACCCCGAGGTCTGGGGCCGGACCGCCCTCTTCATCACCTATGACGAGAACGACGGCTTCTTCGACCACGTGGTGCCGCCCTTCGTGCCCTCGGGTCCCGCGCAGGGGCTGTCCACCGTGGACACCGCCGCCGACTACTTCCCCGGTGACATCCGGTACGCCGCCGGGCCGTACGGGCTCGGTCAGCGGGTGCCCATGCTCGTCGTCTCCCCCTGGAGCACCGGAGGGTTCGCGTGCTCCGAGGTCTTCGACCACACCTCCGTCATCCGGTTCATGGAACAGCGCTTCGGTGTGCACGAGCCCAATATCTCGCCCTGGCGACGCGCGGTCTGCGGCGATCTCACCTCCGCCTTCGACTTCGGTCGTGCGGACGTCTCGGACGTGTCGTTGCCGTCGACCGACGCCTACGAGCCTCCGGACCGCCTCCGGCATCCCGACTACACTCCCGCGCCGCCCGCCGCAGGCAGCCTGCCCAAGCAGGAGAAGGGCGCCCGGCCCACCCGGCCGCTGCGCTACGCGCCCTTCGTCGACGGTGCGGCCGATCCGGCCACCGGCAAGTACCGCCTCACCTTCAGCGGTGGCGCCGCGGCCGGGGCGCAGTTCCTGGTGACCTCCGCCAACCGCACCGACGGGCCGTGGACGTACACCACCGAGGCGGGCAAGTCCCTCGCGGACAGCTGGAACACGGCCTACTCCAAGGGAGTGACCGACCTCACCGTCCATGGCCCCAACGGCTTCCTGCGCACCTTCCGGGCCGGGGGCAAGGTGGCGGGACCGGAGGTGACGGCTCGTCATGTCGCGTCCGGTGGAGGGCTTGAGCTCACGTTCGTCCACGGCGGCTCCGCCACGGTCCGGCTGACCGTACGCAGCGCGGCCGGGTACGGGGGCGGCGTGCAGACCTTCGAGGTCCGTGCGGGCGCCACCGTCAAGCATGTGCTCGACCTGCGGGGAAGCGGGAACTGGTACGACGTCACCGTCGTCTCCGACGTGGACGCCACCTTCCTGCGGCGCTTCGCCGGACATGTCGAGACCGGTCAGGCCGGTACGAGCGACCCGGGCCTCGTCACCGGGTGAGTGGCCCTGTCTGGGGAGGAGGTTGGGGGCGGGCGGTGGGCGTCCGCGGGCGTCCGCTCGCTCCTGACCACCCGTCGGGACGGCTGGTTTGCGTGCGTTAGAGTCCTGCACGGGTCATGAGTTCCAGTGCACAGCCCCGGCTTGCTGGACGGCACCCCGCTCCGCTGCGGGTGCTCCGGGTGACGACCTGCCCCGCGCGAAGGGCACGGGGAACAGCGGACCACGGTGCAGGCGCTCCGGGTCCTCGGCCCGGAAGGCGAACCTCACCATGCTGCGTCACCTCACCCAGAACGACTCCGTGCGGAGCGACGACTGCTCGCGTTATGCCGCGGGTCACCGCGTGCACTGGATCCACGCGAAGAAGTGCCGCCAGGAGCCGGGGCAGGCCGTCGAGGTCCTGCTCACCTCCGGTGATGTCCGCGACGACGGATGGATCGAACTGCGGGCCGCCTTCGACTACGCGGGTGACCTCCCTCCGGTGTGGACCCATGCCCCCGCCGCACTGCGGGACACCCTCGCCGGTCACCGCGGGCGCGTGTACTGGCTGGCGCGCTGGCATGCGCTGAAGCTCGAGTACGGCAATGGCGAGGGCGCGGTGTCCGGGGGAGCCGGAGCGCGGGGCGCGGCCGGGCTGGTCAACGTCGGGTACGAGGGCGGCCGGCTCTGTGAGGTCGAGGCGGGGGACGAGGGCGACCTTGCCGGGGGCCACGCCTCCGTGGCATAGCCCCCACCGAGGCGATCGGGCGGGTCGCCGTGTCGGCTGTCCCTGCCGCGCCGGCCGGCGGCTCCGGTGTCGGCGGCATCGATCCGGCATGACGTACCTGGTCAGCGCGGGTGAGTCGGCCGACGCGTGACCGCCGCGTACCCGGTCGGTGACCAAGGCCGACTACCGCTCGACCTGACACACGGAAATCTATGTTGGCGGGAGTAGACATTGGGTTGTGGTGTGGCTATGGTTTCTCTCGTAGCCCAGAGAGACAGCAGGGCCCGGCAGAGACGAACTGCCGGGCAGCAGTATCCGCAGTTCGCACGACGGTGCGGTGGTGGAGTTTCGAAGCCAGGCTGTTGCAGGACGGCGACGGGACTGACGACCGCACCGGGCGGCCCGCAGTGATCAGGGGCTGCCGTGAGCAGGACCGCAGTTCACGCAGTAGTAGTTCGGCAAGCGCAGTACCCAGCAGTGAAGTCAGTGAGCAGCACCTCGGTGAAGGCGTCGGCTGCGGGCGCGCGTGCCGGGAGGTTCGGCAGTGGGGTTCCAAGCCAGAGCAGACGCAGGACGGGCAACGGGGCTGGCTGCCGAAGAGTGGCGCTGTCGCAGGCCACGAAGCAGTTCGCATCACCAGCAGTACCAGTAACAGGTAAGTGACTGATCCCAGAGGGAAGAAACGGAGGACCAGGCGCCATCAGGATCGCCCGGGCGGAAGCCTTGAGCCCGGGTACCGCAGGACATCGATAGTGAGGTGGTCTCCGGTCAAGCAACCGCGATCCCCGCAACCCCGACGCGTTCCAGGTCGGGTCGGCGGAAACAGAAGGCCGGCACAGTATCAAGGCCGGCAGATGGTGTAGCAGTTCCTTCGGGGCCCGGGTGCCACATGGCACTCGGGCCCCTCCACGCGTTCCGCAGAGAGGTGCAAATGACAGCAGACGACTCGTTCGGCCGTCTCGATGACGACGACTACCCCGCCTACACCATGGGCCGGGCAGCCGACATGCTCGGCACTACCCAGGGCTTCCTCCGCGCCATCGGCGAAGCCCGCCTCATCACCCCGCTGCGCTCCGAGGGTGGCCACCGCCGCTACTCCCGGTACCAGCTGCGCATCGCAGCCCGCGCCCGGGAACTCGTCGACCAGGGCACCCCCATCGAGGCCGCCTGCCGCATCGTCATCCTGGAAGACCAGCTCGAAGAAGCTCAGCGCATCAACGCCCAATACCGCCACGCTGCCGAAGCGGAGAATCAGGCGACCGCGAGCTGAGGTGGCACGTCCCCGCCGGGTACTGCACACACCTGGCGGCGCCCCGGGCCACCCGTCAGCACCGCCTGCCCCACCCGCCCCCGCTCCGGCCGGCTCGCACGAACACCGGGCGTCGACCGGCAGCGGATGGTGCGGGGAGCACAAGTGACAGGGCCGCTCAGCAGCAGTGCTGCGCGGCCCTGACGTGCGTCGGGACCGGCATACGGGCCGACTGACGAGGCCGTCGCAGGTCGAGGCCGCAGCAGTGGTTGCGTCCCTCCGGGCCGCAGACGGCGACCGCTCCTGGTCCAAGCGGTGACGTCGACGAGAGCTCGGGACCGCTCCGCCTGGCCGATGCGCAGGGCCGGGGCGCCCTTCCCGAACGGGCTTCCCTCCCCGATAATGGCCCTCCGCTGTCTGGCCTTGGGGGGCTTGTGTCGGATCGTGGTTCCCATCCTGTTCCACCCGCCATGCGCAGAGTCGCGCGGGACTTCGAACTCGGGGCGCACCAGGGGCTGGTGTGGACCGATCCCAAGCGCTTCCCGTGGATCGTGGTGCTGCTGCCGACACTGGTCGGACTGCCGGTGCTCCGGCTCGGGATTTCTGCCGCACGGGAGGGCCAACGGAGCGACGGCGCCTGGTACTACGGGCTGCCGCTGCTCGTCCTGGGGACCGCCATAGTCGCCGCAGCCGTGTATTTCCTCTTCCTCGCGCTCACGAGACGGCAGCCGCAGGTGTGGGTAGGTCACTACCGGCACGGCATCGTCCGGGAGGTGGCCGGGCACGTGCCGGAGGCCTACGCGTGGGACGAGATCGACGGCATTCGGCGGAGCAGTACCAAAGTGACGAACGGGATCACCAGCGTGACCACGCACGAACTCCGGGTGCGTCCCCGTGAGGGTGCCGAGATCACGGTGACCGACGCGTACAAGGGGGTCGCACGGTTCATCGACGAACTGGACAAGACCTTCACGCGCGTACGGCTGCCGCTGGACAGGGACCGGCTGAACGCGGGCGAACGGGTCGACTTCCTCGGGGCCCACCTCGATCCCGCCGGTGTGGGATACCTCGAACACCGGCTCGGCTGGCGCGAGGTCGAGCGGGTCACGGTCGAACAAGGCCGGCTGGAGATCCATCGGCACGGCGACGGAGAGCCGTGGGCCGGGCTCCCCGTGGAGATGGTCGAGAACCTCTCGGTCTTCCTGGCCCTCGCAGCGATGATGTGCCGGCCGGCGGGCGGGAATCGGCCGCGACCTGACAATCCGGCCTGATCCGGCGAAGGCCGGCGCTCCGGCAACCGCAGTGCGCTGGTGGCCGTGGCCACCCAGTCACGGGAAGTGCCACGTTCCTGAGTCCGGTGTCCTGGCTGTCGACGTGAGGCCGCCGCGGACCTGCTGGTCGGCGAGACCACCTGCGCCACCCGCGGCGATTACCTGCATGGTCGTCCTGTTGTTCCGTTCAGGGCACGGGATTGATCGCCGTTGACTGTTCCGAGGTCACACAAAATCCTTATAGTGAACATGCGTTGATCGCATGATCATGACGCGTGCAGCTGTCGCCACAGGAGTCAGGACTCATGACGCGCCCTTCTTCCACAGAGCCCGCGCCGACCTCTCCGCCTCCGCCCCCCGGCTGTCCGGCGCACAGCGGAGCCGTGCCGCTCGGCGGGCCCGGTTTCCAGACCGAGCCGCAGGCCGCGTACCGCACCATGCGGCGTGACCACGGACCCGTCGTCCCCGTGGAGCTGCCGGGCGGGTTCCCGGCCTGGCTGGTCATCGGGTACCGCGAACTCCATCAAGTCACCAGTGACGGCGAGCTGTTCCCGCGCGATGTCGGCCTGTGGAACCAGTGGCCCCACATCCCCGACGACTGGCCGCTGCTGCCGATGGTGGGGCGACCTCTGCCGTCCATCTACTTCAGTGCCGGGGAGGAACACCGGCGGCACGCCCGGATGGTCGGGCCGGCCCTGGAGGGCGCCGATCCGTTCCAGATCCGCAGCCACTGCGAGCAGTTGGCCGACCGGCTGATCGACGACGTGTGCAGCCGCGGCACGGCCGACCTCGTCGCCGACTTCTGCGAGCCGCTTCCCGTCCTCGTCCTCGCCCGCCTGGTCGGGTTCCCCGACGACGAAGGCGCCGACATCGCCCAGGTGTTGAAGGACCTGGCCGACGGCGGCCCGGACGCGCAGAGCGCCCATCTGCGGTTCGGGGAACACATGGCCCGGCTGGTGGCCGCGAAGCGGGCCGTGCCCGGGGACGACGTGACCTCCCGCATGCTCGCCTTCCCCGAGGCGTTCACCGACGAGGAGTACATGCTCGACCTGATGGCCATCACGGCCGCCGGGCACCTCACCACCGCCGACTGGGTCAGCAACTCCCTGCGGCTGATGCTCACCGAGGACGCGTTCGCCGAATCCATGGCGCGCGGCCGGCGCAGTATCGGCGAGGCCATGAACGAGGTGCTCTGGGAGGACACGCCCACCCAGATCCTCGCCGGGCGCTGGGCCGTACGGGACACCCAGCTCGGCGGTCAGCGGATCAAGGCGGGGGACATGCTGCTGCTCGGGCTCGGTGCCGCCAACACCGACCCGCTGATCCGGCAGAGCATGTCCGGCACCGGAGCACCCGCGCAGGGCGGCAACGGCGCCCATCTCGCGTTCAGCCACGGTGAGTACCGGTGTCCCTTCCCCGCCCAGGAGATCGCCGAGATCATCGCCCGGACCGGCATCGAGGTCCTGCTCGACCGGCTGCCCGATCTCCAGCTCGCCGTCCCCGTCGACGACCTCGTACGACGGCCCTCCGCGTTCCTGCGCGGCACCACTTCGCTCCCCGTTCGGTTCACCCCCGTTCGTACGACAGGAGACCTCTCGTGAACTGCCCCCACGCCGCCGCTCAGGCAGCAGCCCGGAACGGCGGGACCGTCGTCATCGATCCGATGGTCCAGGACCTGGACGGGGAGACGGCGCGGCTGCGCGACGCCGGACCGCTGGCCCGGATCGAGCTGCTCGGTGTCCCGGCCTGGGCCCTCACCCGGCACGCCGACGCCCGGCAGCTCCTGCTCGATCCGCGACTGGTGAAGGACCTCGACGCCTGGGGCCTGTGGCAGAGCGGCGAGGTGACGCACGCGTGGCCGCTCATCGGCATGATCGACGCGGGCCGGTCCATGTTCACCGTCGACGGCGACGAGCACCGCCGGCTGCGGACCAAGACCTCCCAGGCGCTCACGCCCCGCCGGCTGGAGGCGATACGCCCCGACATCGAGAAGTTCACCGAGGAACTGCTCGACGCGCTCGCCGAGGGCGGCAGGGACGGGGCCGTCGTCGACCTCAAGGCCGTCTTCGCGCAGCCGCTGCCCATGCGGGTCGTCGGCATGCTGATGGGTGTGGATCCCGCCGAGAACGCCATGCTGACCCGGCAGTACAAGGCCTTCTTCTCGATGCTCACCCCGCAGGACGAACGCCTGGCCCTCCTCGCCGACCTCGACGTCTTCTACGCCGGGCTCGTACGCGAGAAGACCGCGCAGCCGACCGACGACCTGACCTCCGCGCTCATCCTCGCCGACGAGGGCGGCGAGCCGCTGACCGAGGAAGAAGTGGTCGGCAACCTCAAGGCGATGGTCGCCGCCGGGCACGAGACCACGATCGGGCTCATCCTCAACGCCGTACGCGCCCTGCTGGCCCACCCCGACCAGTTGCGGATGGTCCTCGACGGCGAGGTCTCCTGGGAGACCGTGATCGAGGAGACGCTGCGGTGGGACACCCCGACCACCCATCTGCTGATGCGGTTCGCGACCGAGGACATCCAGGTCGGTGACGGTGTCATCGCCAAGGGCGAGGGCGTGGTCATCTCCTACCGGGTGATCGGCCGCGACCCCGAGCAGCACGGCCCGGACGCCGACGCGTTCGACATCACCCGTGCCACGCCCATCCGGCACATGACCTTCGGCCACGGTCCGCACATCTGCCCCGGCGCGGCGCTCTCCCGCGTCGAGGCGGGCATCGCCCTGCCGGCGCTCTTCGGGCGGTTCCCGCAGCTGCGGCTCGCCGTGCCGGACGCGGACATCCGCAAGCTGCCCGTGATGACACAGAACGACATGGAGGCCTTTCCCGTTCTGCTCAACGGCTGAGTCCGCTCGCTCAACGCCTGGATTCGCCCGGCTCAACGCCCGAATCCGCCGGCGGGCAGCGCGCGTAGGGTGGATGTCATGAAGATCCGCTTCGGAGTCGGGCTCGGTGCAGGTGCGGCATTGTCGGATTTCAGCCGGATCGTCGACCGCCTCGAACGCGACGGCGTGGATTCGCTCTGGCTGTCCGAACACATCTGCTCGGAGGCCGTGGACCCCTTCGTCGGCATGGCCCACGCCCTGTCGAGGACGAGCCGGCTCAAGGTCGGTACCTCGGTGGCGGTGCTCCCGGGGCGGCACCCGGTCCTGGTCGCCAAGCAGTTGGCGTCCCTGGCCGGGCTCTCGCCCCGGCGCGTGCTCCCGGTCTTCGGTCTCCAGCCGGCACGGCCCGGTGAACGGGAGCTGTTCCCCGCGCCGGAAGGCCGGCGCGGGGCGCTGTTCGACGAGTCCCTGGAACTGCTGCGGGCCTCCCTCGGCGGGGAAGTCGCAGGCTTCGACGGGGAGTTCCTGAAGGTCGCGAGCGCGCGGATCGCGCCGCTGCCCGCGAAGCCCCTGGACGTCTGGCTCGGCGGAAGCGCGCCCGCCGGGCTCCGCAGGGTCGGGCGGTACGGGGACGGCTGGCTGGGGTCCTTCCTCACACCCGGTGCGGCGGGGCGGGCCCGCGAGTCCATTCAGGCCGCGGCCGAGGAAGCTGGGCGGGAGATCGAGCCCGACCACTTCGGGATCAGTCTCACGGTGGCGGAGAACGGAATCCCGCAGGAGCTGGCCGAGGCGATTCGCCGGCGTGCTCCGGAGAGCGACCCACGGGACCTCGTGGCCGACGGATGGCCGGAACTCCACCGGCTGCTGGACGGATATGTCGAGGCCGGGCTCAGCAAGTTCGTGGTCTACTCCGCAGGGGGTGGGCCCCTCGACGCGTTCGTGGACCGGTTCGAGGCGGAACTGCTGCCCCGGCAGAACTGAGAGCGCGGCTCCCACGGCCGGGCGGCGCTCGGCCTCGGCGCGGTCGGGTCAGGGCTGGAGAAGGGCGCACCGGCCATGTCCCGGTCGGGCGTGCGGGCGGGGGGCCGGGGCTCGATCCTGCCTGCGGTGCGGAGCTTCACGGCGGCCGACCGGGCGGGCCCGGGTACCACCTGGACGAGGCGCAGGGGCCGCGGAGCGGGAGTCGGCCGAAGTGCTCGGCGTTCCGTACGACGACGTCACACCGGCCTTCACCACCGGCACCGAGTTCGAGCCGGCCCGCCGGGTCCCGCGCGAGCAGGTTCTGCACCGGGACCGATGGGATCGGCACTCCACCCCGGCCCATGCGGTGAGATTCCTCTCCGGGTGTGCGCCGGCCGTTGACGCGCAAGCTGTTCGACTCTACGGTCCCGTTCGAAGTTACGAGCGCTATTCGATATGTCGAACACGTTGTCTGTCGTGGAGGGGTAGACCTTCTTGCTGACATGAGCATGGCAACCAACCGCTGTCCGGCGGCGACTGCTGTACGAGCCCACGCTCCTCCCGTAACCGAACGCAGGAGGTCCCCTCATGAGCCGCACCACCCGCAGAAGGACCCTCGCGGTCCTCCCCGCCGCACTGCTCCTGGCCCTCGTGCCGGGCAGCGCCTCCGCCTACCCCAACCCCGGTACGGTGACCGGTGACATCGTCGTCCACGACCCCTCGATGGTCCGGACGTCCTCGGGGCAGTACCTGCTCTACTCGACCGGCGACAACCTCCAGCTGCGCACCTCCACCGACCGCACCGCCTTCCGCCGCTCCGGATCGGCCTTCAGCACCCCGCCGGGCTGGTGGAAGAACTACTCCTCGGCATCCGACCCCTGGGCGCCGGACATCTCGTTCCGCGGCGGCAAGTACCTGATGTACTACGCCGTCTCGTCGTTCGGGTCGAACACCTCGGCCATCGGGCTCGCCGGCTCCACCACCGGGCAGCCGGGCAGCTGGACCGACTACGGCACGGTGTACACCTCGAACGCGTCGAGCGACTACAACGCCATCGACCCCAACCTCTTCGTGGACGACGACGGTAAGTGGTGGCTGTCCTTCGGCTCCTGGTGGACCGGGATCAAGATGATCCGGATCGACCCCTCGACCGGGAAGCAGTACGCCGGTGACACGGCACGCCGTTCGCTGGCCTCCCGCCCCACCGGGACCAAGGCCGTGGAGGCGCCGACCGTGGTGAAGCGGAACGGCTACTACTACCTCTTCGCCTCGTACGACACCTGCTGTGCCGGTACAAGCTCCACGTACAAGGTCAAGGTGGGCCGCGCGACGATTGTGACGGGGCCGTACAAGGACCGCAACGGCGTGAACATGCTCAGCAACGGCGGGACGCCCGTGCTGGAGTCGCACGGGCGCTACATCGGGCCCGGCGGGCAGTCGGTACTCGCCGACTCCGACGGTGATCTGCTCGTCTACCACTACTACGACGGCCAGGACAACGGGACCCCGAAGCTCGGCGTCAACCTTCTGAACTGGAGCAGCGGATGGCCCGTCGCCTACTGACCCTGCTGAGCGCCCTCCTCCTCGCCCTGGTCCTGGCGCAGCCGGCGCCCGCGTCGGCGGCCGAGGGGCGCCCGTACGCCAACCCGGTCAAGGCGCAGAAGGGCGCCGACCCCTGGATCTCGTACCACGACGGCAACTACTACCTGGTGACGACGAGTTGGACCGACGTCATCACCATGCGCAGCTCGCCCACGCTGGCCGGACTCGCGGCCGCCCCGAGCGTGCAGGTCTGGAAGGGCGACGCGGCCTCGCGCTGCTGCAACATCTGGGCGCCCGAACTGCACTACTCGGGCGGCCGCTGGTACCTGTACTACGTCGCGGGGCAGAACATCGCCGACTACAACCCGACCCAGCGGGTGCACGTCCTGGAGAGCGCCGGTTCGGACCCGACGGGGCCGTACGCGTACAAGGGCCGGCTGGGCAGCGACTGGATGCTCGATCCGAGCGTGCTCACCGTGAACGGCAGGCTGTACCTCCTCGGCAGCGCGAGCGGCGGCGGCACCCAGAACCTGGTGATCGCGCCGATGGCGAACCCGTACACGCTGAGCGGGCCCTTCTCGACGATCTCGACACCCGTGTACGGCTGGGAGAAGTCCGGGGCCGTCGTCAACGAGGGGCCCGAGGTGCTGCAAAGGGGCGGGAGGACGTACCTCGTCTACTCCGCCAGCGGTTGCTGGACCCCCGACTACAAGCTCGGGCTGCTCACGCTCACCGGTTCCGATCCGCTGTCCGCGTCCTCGTGGACGAAGAAGGCGGATCCCGTGTTTCAGCGGAAGGACGCGGCGGGGGTCTACGGGCCGGGACACAACGGGTTCTTCACCTCGCCCGACGGGACGGAGAGCTGGATCGTCTACCACGCCAACGACGCCGCCTCGGACGGCTGCGACAACGGGCGTACGGCCCGGGCGCAGAAGTTCACCTGGAACGCCGACGGCACACCGAACCTCGGCACACCCGTCGCGCTCGGCACCACGGCCGCCGGGCCCGCAGGGGAGACGGCAGCCACCCCCACCGCCTACACCGTCGTCAACCGGGCCACCGGCAAGTGCATGGCTGTGGCCGCCGGTTCGGGCGGTGACGGGACCGGCGTCCTGCAGGGCACGTGCGACGGCGGCAGCCGGCAGCGGTGGCGCATCGAGGACCGGGGTGACGACACCAGCCGGATCGT
Organism: Streptomyces sp. NBC_00236; assembly: GCF_036195045.1. NCBI lineage: Bacteria > Bacillati > Actinomycetota > Actinomycetes > Kitasatosporales > Streptomycetaceae > Streptomyces > Streptomyces sp. NBC_00236. The sequence goes on from NZ_CP108100.1 coordinate 7,387,615, forward strand.
CAACGCGGCCACCGGGAAGGTCCTGGACACCGCGGACTGCTCCACGGCCGACGGAGCCGACCTGCGGCTGTGGTCCTGGCTGGACAACACCTGTCAGCGCTTCAGGTTCCTGGTCACGGACGCGGGCGGCTGGGTGCGCGTCGTGAACCAGGCGTCGGGGAAGGTCGCCGACGTGGCCGACTGCTCGGCGGCCGACGGGGCGGACATCCGGCAGTGGTCGTGGCTCGGCAACCACTGCCAGCAATGGCGGTTGAAGCCCGTCTGAACAGGCGCGGGCAGCAACCTTTCGGCCGGGCGGCGGCAACCAGTACCTGAACGGCATCCTTCCTCGACGGAATGGTTCAGGTCATGACAGCGGAACGCCGAACGGCGCAGCACACCCCCCACATGCCCGCAGGCAGCAGCCGCCGCAGTCGCAGAACACGGCTGGGTGTGGCGATTGCGGTCAGCACGGCCCTGGCGGCCGGATTCGCCGCCACCTCGGCGAACGGTGCGACGGAGCCGCGGAACACCCCCCACCCCGCCTCGTCGGCCGCCTCCCCGGTCCGGGCCGACGAGGCGGCCGACGGCTTCGCCTCGGTCCACGCCCTGGGGCAGGACGGAACGTACGGCGGACGCGGCGGCGAGACCGTGACCGTGCGCACCCTCGCCGATTTGGAGAAGTACGCGACGGCGGCAGAGCCCTACGTCATCGTCGTCGCGGCGGCCATCACCATGGATCCCAAGGGCAAGGAGATCAAGGTCGCCTCCGACAAGACGATCATCGGCTCCGGCACCTCCGGGCACATCGTCGGCGGAGGCTTCTTCCTCGGCCAGGGCGTGCACAACGTCATCGTCCGCAATCTGACGATCCGGGACTCGTACGCCGGGACCTGGAACGACAAGGAGCACGACTGGGACGCCATCCAGATGGACGGCGCCCATCATGTGTGGATCGACCACAACGACCTGCGGAACATGGCCGACGGGCTGATCGACAGCCGCAAGGACACCACCTACCTCACGGTGTCCTGGAACCGGCTCCAGCACGACAACAAGGCGTTCGGCATCGGCTGGACCGAGAACACCACCGCCGACATCACGATCCACCACAACTGGTTCCACGAGACCGAACAGCGCAACCCCTCGACCGACAACGTGGCCCACGCCCACCTGTACAACAACTTCCTCCAGGACGACCCGGGCACCGACATCACCAGCAGCTACGGCAACTACGCCCGCGGCCGCACGAACATGGTCCTGGAGAACAGCTACTTCGACGGACTGAACAACCCCGTCACCCGGGACAGCACCGCCACCCTCGTCCAGCGCGGCAGCATCTTCGCCGGTACGAGCGGACGCAACGAGAGCGGCGGCGGGGCGGCCTCCTTCGACCCGCACAGCTACTACGCCTACACGCTCGACGACGCCGCGGACGTGCCCGCGCTGGTGAAGGCCGACGCGGGGCCGCGCTCCTCCGTCGCGGCGGCGTCCACCGCCGCCGCGACCACGCTCACCGTGGCCAAGGACGGCAGCGGCCGGTACAGCAGCGTGCAGGCCGCCGTGAACGCGGTGCCCGCGGGCAACACGGCCCGGACCGTCATCGCCATCGCGCCCGGCACGTACCGCGAGCTGGTGAAGGTCCCCTCGACCAAGCAGAACGTCACCCTCCAGGGCACCGGGTCCAGCCGCAGGAGCACGGTCATCGTGTACGGCAACGCCTCCGGCACCCAGAAGCCCGACGGGTCGGGGCCGTACGGGACGGGTGGCAGCGCGACCGTCGCGGCCGAGGGGGACGGCTTCCAGGCCCGCAACCTCACCATCGCCAACGACTTCGACGAGGCCGCCCACCAGGACATGAACGGTCTTCAGGCAGTCGCCCTGCGCACCGCGGCCGACAAGGTGTTCCTCGACTCGATCATCACCGAGGGTGATCAGGACACCCTGCTGCTCGACACCGCGGCCAAGGACAGGCTCGGCCGTGTCTACATGAAGAACTCCTATGTCGTCGGCAACGTCGACTTCATCTTCGGCCGGGCGAGCGCCGTCATCGACGCCTCGGTCATCACCCTGAAGAAGCGGTGGAACGGCAGCTCCGCCGGTTACGTCACCGCGCCGAGCACCGCCGCCGGCCGCAAGGGCTTCCTCATCAACAACTCCACGGTCAACGGTGACGTCTCCGCTTCCACCTTCTACCTCGGGCGCCCCTGGCACGCCGGCGGTGACGCCACGCTCGACCCGATGACCACCGTCCGTGACAGCACCCTGAGCGCCGCGATCCGGCCGGCGCCGTGGACCGACATGAGCGGCTTCTCCTGGAAGGACGACCGGTTCGCGGAGTACCGCAACGACGGACCGGGCGCCGGAACGGCGAGCGGCGACCGGCCCCAGCTCAGCGACACCGGGGCGGCGGGACAGGAGGTGGCCGACTGGCTGGAGGGCTGGACCCCGTCGGCGTCCTGAGCCGGCGGCACTCCTGGTCCCCCTGATGTTCCGTTCCGGGTCCGGGCATATCGTGGCGGTAGCCGACACGGCTGCCGCCACGCTCCGTTCCGGAACCGACCACCGGCAGGAGCGAGTCGAAGCGCTTCGACAGGCCTATGGACACGTTGTGCGGGCAGGTCTAGGCTCGTATCATCCGGGCATGTCGCAGGCGGGGCAGGCGAAGTCGAAGCGCTTCGCCTCATCCGGTCGAAGCAGCCGGTGCAGGCCGGTCTCCGTGCCGGTGTCCGACGACGTTCCTTGATGGAGAGCTGAATGGTCACCCTTGCCGAGGTCGCGCAGCACGCCGGAGTCTCCGCGAGCACGGTGAGTTACGTCCTCAGCGGGAAGCGGTCCATCTCGGTGTCCACCCGGGAGCGGGTGGAGCTGAGCATCCAGCAGCTCGGCTACCACCCCAACGCAGGCGCGCGTGCCCTCGCCAGCAGCCGGTCGAACATCATCGCGCTCATGGTGCCGCTGCGCACCGACATGTACGTCCCCGTGATGATGGAGATCGCCATCGCGGTCGCCACCACGGCCCGCACCCATGGTTACGACGTCCTTCTCCTCACCGGGGAGGAGGGGCCCGCCGCGGTGCGGCGCATCGCCGGGAGCTCGCTCGCCGACGCGATGATCCTCATGGACGTCGAACTCCACGACGAGCGGCTGCCACTGCTCCGCGACACCGACCGGGCCGCCGTGCTCATCGGACTGCCGGCCGACACCGACGGGCTGACCTGTGTGGACCTCGACTTCGAGGCGACCGGGGCGCTCTGCGTGGAACACCTGGCCGGCCTCGGCCACCGTGAGGTCGCCGTGATCGGTGAGGCGGCCGCGGTGTACGAACGGCACACCGGATTCGCCGAGCGGACGATCGACGGCATACGCGCCAAGGCGCAGGAGGCCGGTGTGCGTGTGCTGCACCGCCCCTGCGAGGGCGGATATCCGGCGATGGCGCAGACCCTGTCGCGGATCTTCGACGAGCGCCCCGGCACCACCGGTTTCATCGTGCAGAACGAGTCGGCGGTGGAGCCGCTGCTCAACCTCCTGCGGCAGCAGGGCCGGGCGGTGCCCGAGGACGTGTCGGTGGTCGCGATCTGCCCCGAGCAGGTGGCCTCCCAGGCCTCCGTGCGGCTCACCTCCGTGGCCATTCCCGCACAGGAGATGGGGCGCCGCTCGGTCGAGCAGGTCGTCGCCAAGCTCTCCGGTCGCGGTACGGACGAAGTGGAGCTGCTCGCACCCGAGTTGACGGTACGGGAGAGCACCGGGCCCGCCCCGGAGTAGAGCCCGGCGCAGAGCGCGCACGAGCCGGCCCCCGTGCGGGGGCCGGCTCCTTGTGCGTACGGATCAGCGGGGGAGGAGCGGATCAGCGCGGGAGGCGCGGACCAGCCGGAGGAAGCGCGGGTCAGCCGGAGGAGACGCTGAACCCGTTCGTCGTGAAGTCCAGTCCGCCCGCCGACGAGGTGACCTCGTAGCCGAACTGGACGTCGCCGATCGTCTCGTTGCCCCACCAGCCCTTGGTGTCCTTGATCCACTTGAGGATCGGCAGGATGTCCACCGTGCCCGCCGAGGAGTCCGAGGTGCGCAGGAACGAGAAGACCTGGTTGGCCCCGTTGTCACCCTTGTAGACGCTCCAGGTGTGGCCGCCGAGCGTCAGGTTTCCCTGCGGGGAGCCCAGCGGGCCCACGGCGCCGTTGTAGTTGACCCAGAGCATGACCTCGTAGTCGTAGTCGCTGTCCCAGATGTCGTACGAGGTGTTGTACGCACCCGACGACGGGACGGTGACGTTGTACGTGCTGGTGAGCGACCGCAGCGAGGTGATCGACTTGTTGACGACCTTCTTCGCGTTCGGGTACGACTTGATGCCGCCCGTGTTCGGGTGGTCGGCCCAGACGCCCCAGTTGCCGGAGGAGTTGGCCCAGATGGACTGCGAACCTGCGCCGGAGCCCCAGATGTTGTTGTAGAGGGTGTATCCGTCGGATGTGGTGTAGTTGCCCCACTGGTCCGAGGAGGACCAGATCGCGGCCTGGGCGGGGGCGGCGGCGAAGCCGATGAGGGCCGCCACTGCCGTGGCCGGGGCCAGTACGAACCTGCTGAGGGTGCGGGTGCGAGGTGCCATGGGTGTCCTTCCATGGTGGGGGGACTGGGTGGGGGAGTGCTACCGCGGCCCCAGTTCGAGGACGCGGTCCACGCCGGCCTTCAGTTCCAGCGGAGCCGAAGGGGTGCCGGCGGAGGAATCGGTGACGGTGCTGCCGTGGCCCGTACGGACGTCGATCCGGGCGTCACGGGTGGGACGGAGCACCGCGGTCGCGGTGCCGTCGGCGGACCAGCGCAGATCCAGGCCCGCGCCGAACCTGGTGCGCACACCGCGCAGTTCACCGTTCGGGCAGCCGGTCAGCGGTGCGGGCAGCAGGACCAGCCGGCGGGGCGTCGACTGGACGAGCGACTCGATGACCGCTGCGGGCAGCGCGTGCGCGGCGTCCGCGTTGTACACGTTGCGGGACGGATAGTGGGCGCTCATCAGCGAGTCGTGGAAGAAGTCACCCGCCAGTACGGCCTTCAGCGCCGCCGAGACCCGCACCCCGTCCCGCAGCCGCGCGGCGATCAGCGCATGGTGCAGGTGCCCGTGCGCGGAGTCGTTCTCCGATCCGCGCAGCTCCAGTGCGCGGTGTGCGGCGGCCGCGAGAGCGGGGGTGTCGTACGGATTGATCGCGTCCAGCGGCCACACCGGATAGAGGTGGCTGAGGTGGCGGTGGTCGTACGTCTCCTCCAGCCCCGGCCACGCCCACTCGGCGAGCGCGCCGTCCTCGTTGACCCGGTACGCGGGAAGCCGGTCCGCGAGCGCCCGCCGCCGGGCGGAGGCCGGTGCGGTGGGGGAGCGGTCGGCCGACGCGGTGAGGGCGTGGCGGGCCGCCGCGAGGTCCATCGTCGCGTTCACCGTGCCCCAGCTCGCGTTGGCCGGACGGTTCTCCGGTGAGTACGAGGGCACGACGGCCACGGTGCCGTCGGGTGCGGTGCGGGTCAGGAAGTCCTCGTAGAACAGTGCGACTTCGTGGAGCGCGTCGACCAGCCGGGGGTCCGTCGCCCCGCTCGTCTCGGCGTGCTCGATCAGCGGTTCCAGGAGCCAGTCCGCACCGGCCGTCCACAGATGCAACGGGTAGGCGCGCTGGTAGTGGCGGGTGAGTCCGGACTCGCCGTCGGTGTGGGACGGGGCGACGATGCCCCGCGCCCCGAAGATCGCCCGGGCGTTCTCCCGCCAGTCGGCCAACTGGCCGTGGACCAGGCCGGCATGGGCCTCGGACACCTCGGGCAGTGCACCGGCCGCCGCCGACGCGATCTGGAGGTTGAGGTTGGCGTTGGTGGTGAAGGCCCCGGACCAGGCGGTGTCCCAGGTGCCCGTCCACAGGCCGGTCAGCCGGGGCGGCAGGATGCCGGACGACGAGTACAGGTGGTAGCGCCCCGCCGCGAACAGCCGCTCCAGCAGGGCGGGGCTGCCCGGCTTGCCGGTCAACTCGCTGCCGGGCAGTGCGCGTTCCGCCGGATCGGCGTCCAGGGTCAGGGAAGCCCGCTCGAAGGCGGGGCGGTGCAGGGCGCGGTGCCGGTCGAGCAGGGCCGGGTAGTCGTCGTGCGGCAGGGCGGCGCACTCGGCCCTGAGGTCCGGGCTGCCCGTGTGGCGCCGCACCCGGGTGAGCAGCAGCAGGCTGCGAGCCCCCTCGATCCGGATGCCCTCGCCGAAGACGGACACCTTGCCGCCGTCCGCCCGGACCACGGTGATCCCGGTGTAGGCGGCTTCGCTGTCCGGGTAGCCCACGCGCAGGGTGAGCCGGCCGCCGGCGGGCGTCAGCACGGTGCTGCGGCCGATGGCCAGGTTCGGCGGGGCGCCGGGCAGCGCGTGGTCCAGGGTCAGGTCCACCGCGAGCCCGGGGCCGGTGACGTACTGGACGATCACGTCGTCGGCGCGGGAGACGAAGACCTGGCTGCGCCTGCCCTCGCACACGGCCGTGATCTCACCGGTGGCGAAGTCGACCGTGCGGCGGTACCCCGGGGGAGGTTCCGTGCCGTCGGAAGCGGGCGACGCGTCCGGAGTGGGGCGGATCCGCGTCTGGAACGCAGGATGGAAGGGCTGCACCCAGACCAGCGGCCGGCCCACCCCGAACCGCTCGGCGGCCGTGGTGTCCCCGGTGAGCAGCGCGCTCTGCAACCGGTGCAGCCGGTCCGCGAGCTCCGGTGGACGCAGCTGCTCGGAGCCGTTGGGCCGGACCAGGGTGTGGTGGTTGACGATGACCCGGTCGTCGGCGGGGTCCCCGTACACCATCGCCCCGTGCCGGCCGTTGCCGCCGAGGAAGGCGTCCTCCCAGCGGGTGGCGGGCCGCGGTTCCCACGTGCCGTCGACGAGGGTGCGGGCGGTCATGGGGCGGCGCTCCGCAGCACGGCGACCCCGTGGCGGCCCAGCTCCACCCGGTCCTCGGCCGTGCGGCCGGTCAGCAGGTCCTCGTACGAGCCCGGCAGCGTCACCGTGACGGTGTCCCGGCCGTGGTGCAGCAGGAAGAGCAGGTCGCCCCGGCGGACCGCCTCCACACCGTCGGGCAGTCCGGCCAGGACCGGTGTCACGCCGGCCTCCCGCACCGCGTCACCGAGCAGCGCGCGGAGCGCCGCCGGTTCCGGCAGCGTCGACAAGTAGTGGGCCCGGCCCCTGCGCAGCACCGCGGGCAGGCCGGCCAGCTCGCCGTCGCGGTAGGAGACGACCACCTGGGTGCCCTCCGTGGTCTCCAGCTCCTCCGACCACAGGGTGCCGTCGAAGCCGTCGCACGCCACGACCGAGCCCGCGTCCAGCGGCCACCACTCGTGGAGCGTGCGGATTCCGAACAGCTCGCGCAGCCGCTCGTCCATGCCGCCCGGCCGGATGCGGTCGTCCACATCCGCGATCCCGCTGAAGAAGCCGCAGACCAGGGTCCCGCCCTCCTGCGCGTACGCCACCAGATTCTCGATCGCCTCGTCCGTGAGCAGATACAGATGAGGTACGGCGACCGCCTTGAACCGGCTCAGATCGGCGTCGGGGCGGGCGAAGTCCGTGACGACACCGTTCTCCCACAGCGCGCGGTGCCAGCGCTGCACGACCTCGGTGTAGTCCAGCAGCGAGGACGGCCTGCCCTCCTGCGCGCCCGCCCACCACGCGTCCCAGTCGTGCAGGACGGCCACGTCGGCCGGCACGTCACTGCCCCCGACGGCCGGTCCGAGCGTGGCGAGTTCCCTGCCCAGCCGCTTGATCTCGCGGAACGTGCGGCCCTGTTCACCGGCGTGGGTGAGCATTCCGGAGTGGAACTTCTCCGAGCCCTGCCGGGACTGCCGCCACTGGAAGTAGCACACGGCGTCGGCGCCGCGCGCCACGGCCTGCAGCGACCAGAGCCGGTTCAGACCCTCGGGCTTGGGGTGGTTGACGCCCCGCCAGTTGACCGGGCCCGCAGCCTGCTCCATCAGCATCCACGGGCCGGCGGCCTGCGAACGCGTCATGTCGGCGAGCATCGCGTTGTACTGGCCGCCCTGCGGGTCCCGGGGGTCCGGGTAGATGTCGACGGAGACGATGTCCTCCTGCGCCGACCAGGCCCAGGCGTCCTGGCCCGACCACATCGGCATGAAGTTCGTCGTCACCGGCACGCGCGGGGTGTGCCGGGCGACGATGTCACGCTCGGCGACGTAGCACTCCATCAGCGCGTCGGAGGTGAACCGCTTGAAGTCCAGTACCTGCGCCGGGTTCTTCATGTACTGCGCCTTGCGCGGCGGCAGGATCTCCGTCCAGGAGTCGTAGCGCTGGCTCCAGAAGGCGGTGCCCCACGCCTCGTTGAGCGTGTCGACGGTGTCGTACCGGCTGCGCAGCCAGCGGCGGAAGTGGGCCGCCGTCTCGTCGCACCAGCAGTGGGTGCAGTACTCGTTGTTGATGTGCCACACGGTGAGCGCGGGATGGTCCGCGTACCGCGCGGCGAGGTCCTCGGTCAGGGCCGCGGCATAGCGCCGGTAGACGGGGGAGCTGGCGCAGAACTGCTGGCGCGAGCCGTACCAGACGACCGAGCCGTCCTCCGTGCGCGGCAGGGTCTCCGGGTGCCGCGCCCCCATCCAGGGCGGTGGGGACGCGGTCGGGGTGGCGAGCACGACGCCGATGCCGTGGGCGTGCATCAGGTCCATCAGCCGGTCCAGCCAGCCGAACTCCCTGGCTCCTGGGCGTGGTTCGATCTTCGCCCAGGAGAAGACGCCGAGGGTGACGGAGTTGACCCCGGCCTCCTTCATGAGCCGGGCGTCGTCCTCCCACACCTCCTCGGGCCACTGCTCGGGGTTGTAGTCGCCTCCGAAGAGGATGCGGCCACGGGCTGCGTCGCGCAGGGACGGCATGGCGTCTCTCGTTCCTTCTTGCTTATGCGGGTTCTGCGTACTGGATGCCGCGGCCGTTGGTGCCCAGGTAGACACGGCCGTGGACGCGGGGGTCGCCGGTGATCACTTCGCCGGTCCAGCCCCACTGGTGGGAGTCGTCGTTGATCCGGACCCAGGTGGCGCCCGCGTCGTCGGAGCGCAGCACCGCCACGCCGTCGTGCGTCGCGGCGACGCGGCCCGTCTGGAAGACCGCCGGGTAGCCGGCGCCCGGGCGCTTGCGGTCCCTGACCGGCGCGGCCCTGCCGAAGCCCAGGGCGTGCGAGGCCTGGCAGCCGGCCACCGCGGTGAACGTCAGCCCGCCGTCCGTCGAGCGGAACAGTCCGTTGTCCTTCGCGGAGAGCCAGAGGTCGCCACTGCGGCCGGGCGCCGCCACCACCTTGAACTGCACGTCACCGGACGGGAGTCCGGTCGCGCCGCGGGTGAACGTCGCGCCGCCGTCGGCGGAGCGGAAGACCGCTCCGGTGCCGGTGTCGTAGACGTAGAAGCGCCGCGGGTCCAGCGGATCGGCGACCGGGGCGCCGCCCTTGGGGAACGTGGCGACCTCCGCCCAGCTCTCCCCGCCGTCGGTGGAGCGGTGGGCCGGGTACGTGGTGCCGTCCCAGTGGACGAACGACCAGAGCAGCACCGACCCGTCGGCGGACACCGCGACCGGTCCGGGAGCGGATGCGGCCATCTCCGGCTGGGCGGCGAACGGCTGCCAGGTCCTGCCGCCGTCGTCCGAGGACGCGCCGGCGGAGTCCGACCCCGACGGCCAGCCCGTCCGGACGACGTACGAGGGCTTCAGCGCGGCCAGCGCGAGGCCGGTGGCCGTGCCGAAGACGGGGTTCGACGCCATGCCGCGCGACGGGGAGGCGGTGAGCGAGTCGTGGTACATGACGCCGATGTCGCCGAGGCCGCTGAGGAGCCGGGCGCCCTTGCCGGGAGGGGCGAGCAGGAACCGTACGGACGACTCCTCCAGACCCCGGATCTCCGGGGCCCAGTGGACGAGGTCGCGGGTACCGAAGAGCGTCGCGCCGGTCCCGTACACGATGTGCCGGGAGTCGAACGGGTCGACCGCCACGGCCTGGATCCACCAGCCGAACTTGGGCTCCCCGCCCCACCGCAGGTACGGGGTCTCCGCGACATCGAGGACCGCGGTGTCCTTCAGCGATGTCCAGGTGGCGCCGGCGTCGGTGGAGCGGAACACCGTGTCGATCCGCGACCAGCGGTTGTTGGTCGTGACGACGAGCGTCCCGGCGTGGCGCGCGTCGACCGCGACACCGCCGTAGCCGAAGCCGTCACCGGCCGCGGCGTCGGGCCGCACCGGGGTCACCTCGCTCCAGGTGTCCGTCACCGTGTCGAGCCGGTGCACCGAGCCAGCGGACTGCCCGTTGGGGCCCGGGGCGTCGGCGTAGGTGACGTACAGGGCACGGCCGCGCGCGTCGTACGCGGCCCGCACCGGCACCTTCGTCGCCGCGCTCCCCGACGGCTGCCCGGGCACGGCCTCCCAGCCGCCGGAACCGTCCGTACGGTAGAGCGCGCTGCCGCCGTCGCCCCAGCCCGCATAGACCACCCGGCCGGCGGCGGCGAGGAACATCACGCCCTGGCCGCTCGCCGTCGCCGTGGCGGGGAAGTCGACGGGCGCCCAGGTGGCGCCCCGGTCCGTGGAGCGCAGCAGCCCGTCGTGACGGGTGCCGAGCCACAGGGTGTCGCTGTTCCGCGGGTCCACGAGCAGCCGCTCGCCGGCGCCGCGCCCGTCCTCGTTGGCCCCCAGACGCACCGTCAGGTCGGCCCGCTGCCAGGTCGCGCCCCGGTCGTCCGAGCGGAGCACCGCGCCGGGGCTCGCCCAGGACTGGGCGTACGTACCGCAGGCCAGGTAGAGCCGGTCCGGGTGCGCCGGGTCGACGGCCAGGGCCTCGATGCCGAGCAGGTTCCAGTCGTCCCAGCCGAGGTGGTCCGTGAGCGGCGTCCAGCGGGCCTTGTGCCCGTCCCAGCGGTAGGCGCCGCCGATGTCGGTGCGGGCGTAGGCGAGGCCCTTGACCGCCGGGTGGAACAGGACCCCGGTGACGAATCCCGTTCCTCCGATGGCGGCGGTCCGCCAGCGGTGGGGTTCGGTGCGGCCGTCCGAGTGGTGCTTCGACTCGGCCGCGGCAGGGCCCGCGGTCGGCAGGGCCACGGCTGCCGCGGCGACGGCGGCTCCCGCGAGCACGGTTCTGCGACTGGGCGTGGGCGCGGAGGAAGCGCGCATGGCGAGAACACCTTCCGGACAAGGGGGAGGGGACGAACGAGCGGAGGCGGTGCGGTAATCAGCCCTTCACGGCGCCGGTGAGCATGCCCTTCTGGAAGTGCTTCTGGACGAACGGCGACAGGATCGCGACCGGGATCAGCGCGAGGATCATGACCGCCATCTGTACGGCGAGGCTGTTGATCGACCCGTTGCTGACCGCCGCGCCCATGGCCCCCGGGGGCACCTGGTGCTGGAGGACCAGCTGACGCAGGATCATCTGCAGCGGGTACTTGTCGCTGTCCTGGATGTACAGCATCGCGTTGAACCACTGGCTCCAGTAGCCGACCGCGTAGAACAGCGAGATCACGGCGATCACGGCGCGCGACAGCGGCATGATGATCTGGAGCAGGATGCGCCACTCACCGGCGCCGTCGATGCGGGCCGCGTCGATGAGTTCGGGTGCGGTGTCCATGAAGAAGCCGCGCAGGACCAGCACGTTGAAGACGCTGATCGCACTGGGCAGGATCATCGACCAGTAGCTGTCGCTCAGCCCGATGCCCGTGACCAGCAGGTACGTGGGGATGAGGCCGGCGCCGAAGAACATCGTCGCCATCAGGGTCATCAGCAGCGGACGGTGGGCGTACGAGTCGCGGCGGCTCAGCCCGTACGCGCAGAGGATCGAGACCACCATGCTCACCACGGTGCCGACGACCGTGAGGCCGACGCTCACGGCTGCCGCGCGTGTCACCGCGCCACCGCTGAGGAGCTCCTTGTACGCGACGAAGGTGATGCTCTTCGGCCAGACGACCAGGCCGCCCGCGTCGTTGATCGCCTTGGTGTCGGAGAGGCTGGTGACGAGCACGACCCAGATCGGGACGATCACGATCGCGCAGATCGCGACGAGTCCGACCCCCTTGAAGGCCAGACCCGCCTTGGTCGGCTCCTCCTCCCACACCGGGCGGGGTTCCATCCGCAGGGCGCGCTGGAGCGGAGTCTCCGCGCGCGGCGCGGGCTCTGCCGGGCCCTTCTCACGTTCCAGGAGAGTTGTCATTTCTTGGAGTACACCCCCTGCTCGCCCAGCATGTGGGCGACCTTGTTGGCACCCAGCACCATGGCGACGCTGAACAGTCCCTTGAAGACGCCGGCGGCGGCCGCATAGCCGAAGTCGCCGGTTTTGATGCCTGTCCACCAGATGTAGGTGTCCAGGATTTCCGAAGCCCCGGAGCCGACCTGATCGCGCTGGAGCAGGATCTGTTCGAAGTCGAGGTTGAGCGCGCTGCCCACCCGCAGGACGAGCAGGAGCGCGATGACGGGACGCAGGGCGGGCAGCGTGACGTGCCACATCCGGCGCCAGCGGCCCGCGCCGTCGACGGCGGCGGCCTCGTACAGGTCGGTGTTGACGGCGGCGAGCGCGGCGAGGAAGACGATCACACCCCAGCCGGCGTCCTTCCACACGGCCTGGGCGGAGACCAGGAACTTGAAGAAGCCCGGGTTGGTCATCAGGTCGAAGCCCTCGTGACCGTGGTCGCGCAGCCACTGGGCGACGAGTCCCGCCCCGCCGAACATCTGCTGGAACACGGTGACGACGAGCACCCACGAGAAGAAGTGGGGCAGATAGACGACTGCCTGGACCCAGGCCCGGATCCGCGCGCTCATGATCGTGTTGAGGAGCAGCGCGATGGCGATCGGGATGGGGAAGAAGAGGACGAGCTGGGTGACGAAGATGACCAGGGTGTTGATGAGGACTTCCCAGAAGCGGTAGTCCTCGAAGATCCGGGTGAAGTTGTCGAAGCCGACGAAGGGGCTGCCGGTGATGCCCAGGTCGTACACGTCGTAGTCCTGGAAGGCCACGATGTTCCCGAGCAACGGGATGTAGTTGAAGATCAGCAACAGCGCGATGGCCGGGACCGTCATGAGCACCAGGGTGCGGTCGCGGTACAGCCGCTGACGCCGGGTGATGCCGCCCAGCTGCGGTCCGGTGTCCGTTGGCCGGCTCTTCGCCGACCCCTTCTTCGCCCTTTTCGCCTTTTTCGCCGTACGGGATCCGCGTGTGCCGATCGCGCGGGACCTGTCCGTCCGTGTGCCGCTTCCGTCCCCGCCGTCATCGCCGCCGGCCGGGGCGCCGGCCCCGTCGGCGGTGCGGTCCGGGTCGGTCGTGACCGTGGCCCGTGGCTTCACCGTGTGCTCCCCATGTCGTGCTCTCCGCCCCGGCCGCCGGACTTGGTGCGCCCGGCGGCCCTTGTGCCGTGCTGCGTACGGTCGGTGTGTGTCGTACGCGTCAGACGCCGGAGCCGTTCTTGTCGAGAATCTCCTGGTACCAGGCGCGCAGCTTGTCGCCGCCGCTCTTCTTCCAGGTGTTCACGGCCTCGTCGATGTCGCTGACCTTCTTGCGGCCGCGGCGGATGTCCTTCTGGAGGTCGTCGAACGGTGTGTACAGGGAGGCGTACCGCTGCGGTTCGACGACCTGCATGCCGAAGAACAGGGGCTTCTTGGTGTTCGGGGCCTGGCGCGCCATCCAGCCGGCGTAGTCCTTGGCCAGCTGCGGCTGGTCCGGATAGGCGATGACGTGGGGAGGTGAGGCGAGGAACAGGAAGGTGGAGGGCTGTGCTTCCTGGACACCCTGCGGGGTGTAGGTCGGGGTTCCGTCCTTGATCGTGTAGTGGGTGCCCTTGACGCCGTAGTTGGTGAGCATGAACTCCTCGGTGCCGTACGGCGCGGCGGCGTAGTCGGCGATCGCGAGGAACTCCTCGATCTTCTCCTTGGGGAGCTTCTTGCTGAGGAAGGTGAAGATGCTGGCCGGGTCGGACTGCCACAGGGTCGGCTTGCCGCCGTCGGCGCTGAAGAAGTCGAGCGCCTGCATGTCGAACTTCGGGTTCGCGGCCGCCTGCTCGGTGACCATGCCCTTCCAGCCACCGGTGCCGTCGTTGTACATCACGGTGTGACCGCTGGTGAAGCGGATCTTGGCGTCGGCGTCCTTGCCGGCCTCGGCGTCCGGGTGGACGTACCCGCCGTCGTGGAGCTTGCGGGCGAAGGCCAGCGCCTCGCGGTACTCCTTCGTCTCGATCTTGTGGACCAGCTTGCCGTTCTCCAGCTGCCAGTAGTGCGGCGCGTCGGGGAGCACACCGAAGATCATCTGGATGCAGGTCCAGAGGTCGTCGAACGCCCAGACCTTCTGCTTGGGGGCGGTGTGCTCCTTGCCGAAGGCCAGCAGGTCGTCGGCGCTGGCCGGTACGGCTCCGGAGCCGATCAGGTCCTTGCGGTAGAAGAGCGCGTTGCCGATGATCGACGTCGGCATGGGCAGGCCGCGCAGCTTGCCGCCGAAGACGGAGTACTGCCAGGCGCCCGTCGGGATGTTCGCCAGGTTCGGGTACTTCTTGCCGGCCTCGCCCGCCAGGAAGGGGGACAGGTCCGCGAACTTGGCGGTGATCGCGTTGCGGATCTGCCCCTGCATGTTCCAGCCGGGGATGGTCATGACGTCCGGGATGTCCGAACCGGCGAGGACCGCGCCGATCTTGTCCTGGTACGTGTTGCCGTCCTGCGGGTCGAAGTTGAGCGTGGCGCCGACCGCCTTGTTGACCGCCGCGTAGTACGGGTTGTTCTTCTTCGGGACGGTGCCCCACAGGGGCGTCATGACGCGGAACGACGAGCCCTTGCCCGGGACCGACTTGACCGAGACGACCAGCGGGTCGGGCAGCTTGGTGAAGCCGGGGCTCGAACCGTTGACGCTCGCGACATCGGGCTGGACCAGGTTCAGCGGGGCGTAGGACGGCACGACCTTCTTGAGGGCCTTGCCCGTCGTCGTGCCCTCCTTGCTCCCGGAACCGGAACCGGAGCCACCGCACGCGGCGAGCAGCGGTACCCCGCCGGCCACGGCGACAGCGGCGACCGCGCCCGTGGCGAGGAAGCTTCTCCGGCTCGGAGCCGTGGAGGAGGGGGTGGAATTCGGCGTCATTGCGTCAACCCTTCGAGGCGCACCAGGACGACACGTGGCGGGCGACCGCCGTTCGGTTCCTGTGTCTGAGGTGGAGCGTTGCTGACTGGACCGGCGTGACCGGCCGCAGGTGAAGCGGTTCAACAGGGAAGCGGCAGAACGTGTCGCAGTCCCGGGGGAGATCACGGGCGCCGGGCGCCCCATCGAAGCTCTGTCGAAGCGCTTCGATGTTGCAGCGAGGTTAAGTGAAGGGCCCCGGGCGCACAAGAGTCCGTTTCCAGATTCCTCCGACCTGTTTCCGAACCGTTTCCTGGCGCAATGCGACGCTGTCGCGTACGGAGGTCACGTGCGGGGCCTTGACACTTGAGGGGTCGTCCGTTGAGCATCGAAGCGCTTCGAAAGATCTTCCGAGGCTCCTCGTGTGCTCGAACGAGGCGCAGACACCGGAATACCTCCCACCTCTCCAAGGGGACCCGCACGTGACGGAACAACCGCAGCCCTTCCGCGACCCGCAGCTCCCCTTCGCCAAGCGCGTCGACGATCTGCTTCAGCAGCTCACGCTCGACGAGCGGATCGCGATGCTGCACCAGTTCGCGCCGGCGGTCGACCGCCTCGGGATCGGCTCCTTCCGGACCGGCCAGGAAGCCCTGCACGGCGTGGCCTGGATGGGCCCGGCGACGGTGTTCCCGCAGGCCGTGGGACTCGGCGCCACCTGGAACGGTGAACTGGTCCGCCGGGTCGGCGAGGCCGTCGGCGACGAGGTCCGCGCCAAGCGCGCCCAGGACGACCGCGTCGGCCTCAACGTCTGGGCCCCGACCGTCAATCTGCTGCGCAACCCGCTGTGGGGACGCGGCGAGGAGGGGTACTCCGAGGACGCCGGGCTGACCTCCGCCATCGCGGTCGCGTACACCCGGGGACTGCGCGGCGACCACCCGCTCTACTGGCGGACCGCCCCCGTCCTCAAGCACTGGCTCGCCCACAACAACGAGACCGACCGCGACACCACGTCCTCCTCGGTCCGCCCGCGGGTCCTGCACGAGTACGACCTCAGGGCCTTCCGCGACGCCGTGCAGGCGGGCGCGGTGGCCGGGGTCATGCCGGCGTACAACCTGGTCAACGGGCGTCCCAACCACGTCTCGCCGCACCTGTCCCGGCAGCTGCGGTCCTGGACCGACCGGTCCCTCGTGGTCTGCTCCGACGCCGGGGCGCCGTCCAACCTCGTCGACTCCGAGCACTACTTCGACACCCACGAGGAGGCGACGGCCGCCTCCCTGCGCGCCGGTGTCGACAGCTTCACGGACCACGGCCAGGACTCCGCCGTCATGACCGGCCGCATCCGCGGCGCCCTGGAGCAGGGCCTCCTCGACGAGCACGACATCGACACCGCCGTCCGCAGGCTGCTCGAACTCCGCTTCTCGCTCGGCGAGTTCGACCCCGAGCTCGACCCGTACGCGAACACCGACGCCTTCGACACCGAGGGTCACCGGGCACTCGCCCTGGAAGCCGCCGAGCAGGCCGTCGTGCTGCTGAAGAACGACGGGCTGCTGCCGCTCGACCCTGCCGCCGGCAGGACCGTCGCCGTCGTCGGCCTCCTCGCGGACGCCTGCAAACTCGACTGGTACAGCGGCTCCCTCATCCACCGCTCCACCCCGCTCGACGGACTGCGGGAACGCTTCGGCGCGGAGCACGTCGTCCACGCGGAAGGCGTCGACCTGGTCCGGCTCAAGTGCGCGGACGGCTGGCTGCAGATTCCGGCGGCGGACGAGAGCCGGGAGCCGGTGCGCGGCGCGGAAGGTGCCCTCGACCCTGCACTGCTCGCAGGCCGCACCGACCTGCCGCCGCTGACCTGCGGCGACACCCCGTCGGATCTGGCCCTCGTGGACTGGGGCAACGGCGTGATCACCCTGCGGGATCCGGCCGGCCGCTATCTGTCGGTCGCCGAGGACGGCTTCGTACGCGCTTCCGCGGACGAGCCGGGCGGCTGGATCGTCCAGGAGACCTTCCGCTGGGAAGCGGTGGAGGGTCATGCCGGTGGTCACCGCCTTCTGCACGTGGGAACGGGTAGGTATGTCTCTGTTGCCGCCGACGGTGTAAAGGTTGCCGCTCAGGGCGAAGAAGACTCCGGCACCGCCGACGCCCTCGGAGCGGTCTTCGAGATCGAGGTGGCCGAGCGCGGGGAGGACGCCGTCGCCCGTGCGGCGGCGGCCGCCGACGTCGTGATCGTCGTGGCCGGGAACGACGCCCACATCAACGGCCGCGAGACCGAGGACCGCACCACCCTCGACCTCCCCGCCCAGCAGGAGCGCCTGTGGCGCGCCGCCCACGCCGCCAACCCGCGCACCGTGCTCGCGGTCACCTCCGCCTACCCGTACGCCCTCACCGACGCGGCGGCCACGCTCCCCGCACTGCTGTGGACCGCGCACGGCGGACAGGCCGCCGGAACCGCGCTCGCCCGCGTCCTCGCCGGCGACGTCTCACCGGCGGGCCGGCTGCCGCAGACCTGGTACACCTCGGACGCGGAGCTGCCCGGGCTGCTGGACTACGACATCATCGGCTCCCGCCAGACCTACCTCTACTACGAGGGCGCCCCGCTCTACCCGTTCGGCCACGGCCTCTCGTACAGCGAGTTCACCTACAGCGCCCTGAACGCCGAACGCGACGGCGAGCTGGTGCGGGTCTCGCTGACCGTCACCAACACCGGGCCCGTCGCCGCGGACGAGGTCGCCCAGCTGTACGTGCGCGCGGTGGCGCCGTCCGTCGTCCGGCCGCTGCGCCAGCTGGCCGGGCACCACCGACTGCACCTGGCACCGGGCGCCGCCGAGCGCGTCGACTTCCTCGTCCCCGTCACCGAGCTCGGCCACTGGGACGTCGCGCACGGCCGCTGGACCGTCGACCCGGGCGCGTACGAGATTCAGGCGGGGGCCTCCAGCGCGGACATCCGCCTCGTGGCGGTCGTCACCCTCGACGGGGAACCGTCCGGACCGCGCCCCGTTCTGACCCGCGGTCTGGAGGCGGCCGACTACGACGAGCAGCTGGGCACCGAGATCGTCGACCGGACGAAGGTGGACGGTGACGCGGTCACCGCCGTCACCGGGGGCAATGAACTCCTCTACCGCCGCTGCGACTTCGCATCCGGAGCAAGTGGCGTCGAGGTCTGCGCGGCAGGGGAGGGGGCCGTACTGATCTCCGTCGCGGACACCACGGTCACCGTCCCGGTCGCCGCCACCGACGGACCGTACGGCTACCGCACCGTGCGGGCCTCCCTGAACGCCTCCGGCACCGCCGATCTGCGGGTCACCCTGCGCGGCTCGGTGCGCCTGGCCCGGATCGCCTTCACCGGCGACGACGCATGAGCGGCCCCGTCCGTACCCCTGCCCCCGTCCCTCCAGTTGCCCCCGGCAAGGAGTCCGCATGAAGTTCACCGACGGCTTCTGGCTCATGCGTGAGGGCGTACGCGCCTCCTACGCGACCGAGATCCGCGATCTGCGCGTCGGCGCCGACCGGTTCACCGCCTACGCGTCGGTCAAGCGTGTCGCCGAGCGCGGCGACACGCTCAACAGCCCCCTCATCACGGTCGACTGCTTCTCCCCGGCCGAGGGCATCATCGGGGTGCGCACCACCCACCACGCCGGACGGGTGCAGCGCGGACCCGACTTCGCCCTTCCCGGCCTCGACCCGGCAGCCGCCGGCGCCCGCACCCGCCGCGACGGGTCGGTCACCGAACTGACCAGCGGGCCGCTGACCCTGCGCACGGACGGTGACGGGCCCTGGGGCCTGACCTTCCTCGACGCCGACGGCCGGCGCCTCACCGGCGTCGACACCAAGGGCACCGCCTTCGCCACCACCCCGGACGGCGCCCATCACATGGTCGCCCAACTCGCCCTGGACGTCGGCGAGAACGTCTACGGTCTCGGTGAACGGTTCACGCCGTACGTCAAGAACGGCCAGACCGTCGACATCTGGCAGGCGGACGGCGGCACCAGCAGCGAACTGGCCTACAAGAACATCCCGTTCTACCTCTCCTCGCGCGGCTACGGCGTCTTCGTCAACCACCCCGGCAAGGTCTCGTTCGAGGTCGGCTCGGAGTCCGTCGGCCAGGTGCAGTTCAGCGTCGAGGACCAGTCGCTGGAGTACTACATCGTCGCCGGACCGACACCCAGGGAGGTCCTGGCCCGCTACACCGCGCTCACCGGCCGCCCGGCCCTGCCGCCGGCCTGGTCCTTCGGCCTCTGGCTCACCACGTCCTTCTGCACCTCGTACGACGAGGAGACCGTCACCTCGTTCGTCGACGGCATGGCCGAGCGCGACATCCCGCTCTCCGTCTTCCACTTCGACTGCTTCTGGATGCGCGAGTACCAGTGGTCCGACTTCCTCTGGGACCCGGACGTCTTCCCCGACCCGGAGGGCATGCTGGCCCGGCTCAAGGAACGCGGGCTGCGGATCAGCATGTGGATCAACCCGTACATCGCGCAGAAGTCCTCGCTCTTCGCGGAGGGCGCCGAACTCGGCTATCTGGTGCGCCGTCCCGGCGGCGACATCTGGCAGTGGGACCTGTGGCAGCCCGGCATGGCCCTGGTCGACTTCACCAACCCCGCCGCGCGCGAGTGGTACAACGGCAAACTCCGTCTGCTGCTCGACCAGGGGGTGGACTGCTTCAAGACGGACTTCGGCGAGCGCATTCCCACGGATGTCGTCTGGCACGACGGCTCCGATCCGGAGCGCATGCACAACTACTACGCGCAGATCTACAACCGCACGGTCTTCGAACTCCTGGAGAAGGAACGCGGCCACGGCGAAGCGGTCCTCTTCGCACGCTCCGCCACCGCGGGCGGTCAGCAGTTCCCCGTGCACTGGGGCGGCGACTGCTTCGCCTCGTTCACGGCGATGGCCGAGTCGCTGCGCGGCGGTCTCTCGCTCTCGCTGTCCGGCTTCGGTTTCTGGAGCCACGACATCGGCGGCTTCGAGGGCACCCCCGACCCGGCGGTCTTCAAGCGCTGGCTCGCCTTCGGCCTGATGTCCTCGCACAGCCGGCTGCACGGCAACGTGTCCTACCGGGTGCCGTGGGCGTTCGGCGAGGAGGCGGTGGACGTCGCCCGGAAGTTCACCCTGCTCAAGCACCGGCTGATGCCGTACCTGTACGGGGCGGCAGTCACCGCCCACCGCACCGGCATCCCGATGATGCGCCCCATGCTGCTGGAGTTCCCCGGGGACCCGACGACACGGATGCTGGACCGCCAGTACATGCTCGGACCGGACCTGCTGGTCGCGCCGGTCTTCACCGAGGACGGGCAGGTCGAGTACTACGTCCCCGAGGGCACCTGGACCGTGCTGCTGACCGGCGAGACCGTCACCGGACCGGTCTGGCGCCATGAGACCCACGGCTTCGACAGCCTGCCGATCCTGGTGCGCCCCGGCGCGGTGCTCCCGTGGGGGGCCGACGACCAGCGCCCCGACAGCGACTGGCTCGACGGGCTCACCCTGCGGGTCTTCGGCGGGGCGTCCACGGAGCCCGGAGGCGACGACGGCACGTCCGTCACCGTGCCGGACCTGGCGGGCGCGACCGCCGCCGCCTTCCGGGTGGTGCGGGACGGGGAGACCCTGACCGTCACCGCCGAGGGCACGGACCGTCCCTACCGCGTGGTCGCGGAGACGACGGGGACCACGGCGGAGGGAACGGGCACGGTGACGGTGACGCCGTAGGCGTCGGCGGGGCGGGGCAGCGTCGCACGGCTGTTGCCCCGCCCCGCACCGGTGCGCCGCGGCTCAGCGCGTCGCCGCGGCCAGGGCCCGGTCCGCCGCGCCGCGCGAGGTGTGCCACAGCGTGGTCACCGGCTCCCACACCCGGATCCCGCGGTCCATGCCCACGGTGGCCGCACCGAAGGTGACCCCGTAGTGCGCGGGGTCCGCCGCAACGGACAGGCTGCGGACGACATGCCCCTGGCGGGTGCCGCGCTCCGCCGTGCGCACGGCCGCGTAGCCGCGCTCACCCGGCGAGAGCACGTACGACCCGCTGGTCGCGGGCGGGACGGGCTGGGCCGAGCCGTCGAGGCCCCGGAACGTGACCGTCGGGATGCGGTCCACGACGCAGGTGCGGCCGCCCCGGTTGGTGACGGCGATCCGCGCCACGTGGTGCCGGTCGCCGGGGGAGGCGGAGATCCTGAGGGCCTTCTCCTGGCAGTGGGCCGGGCGGGCCGACGCCCCGGGGGTGGCCGCGCCGGCTGTGGCCGACGCCCCGGTGGCCGTCAGGGCCAGGGCGGCCGCCGCGGTGAGCGCGGCGGTGAGAGCGGAACTCGGACGCATGATGTTTCTCCCCTTGGATCGACAGCCTGCGGTCGTGGCCACAGGGCCCCGGTGGCCGGTACGGCCGACAGGGACATTCTGAACGGTATGCCCGGTTCATGGCGATAGATCGGATATATCGGTTCAGCATCTGCCGTGATGCGCGTCGTCCTGCCCCGCTCCCGCGGATCCGCTACCGCGCCCGGACCGTGGCCATCACCTCGCGATCCGGCTGCAGCGTCAGTGTCGGCACCGGGTTGACCGTGCCCGGGTCGA
This sequence comes from Streptomyces sp. NBC_00236, assembly GCF_036195045.1. Lineage (NCBI taxonomy): Bacteria > Bacillati > Actinomycetota > Actinomycetes > Kitasatosporales > Streptomycetaceae > Streptomyces > Streptomyces sp. NBC_00236. The sequence goes on from NZ_CP108100.1 coordinate 7,409,190, forward strand.
CGTCCAGCTCGAAGCGCCGCGCGAGCACCGCCAGGATCAGCACCGCCTCGACCATCGCGAACCGGGTGCCCAGACAGACCCTCGGGCCGCCGCCGAACGGGAACCAGGCGTACTCCGCGATCTCGTCGCCCGTCTCCGCGTCCCACCGCTCCGGACGGAACTCCTCCGGCTCGGGGAACCACCGCTCGTCCCGCTGGGTGGCCCACTGGCTGCTCCACACCCTGGTCCCCTCCGGAATCGGCAGGCCGCCGATCCGGGCCCCCTCCTTCGCGACCCCGGTGACCAGCCAGATCGTCGGGTACAGCCGCAGCGTCTCCTTGACCACCGCCTGGGTGTACGTGAGCTGCGCGTAGTCGTCGAATCCGGGCTCGCGGTCACCGAGCACCCGGTCCAGCTCCTCGGCCAGGGCGGCCCGCGCCCCGGGGTTGCGGGACAGGAGGTACCAGGCCCACACCAGCGTCGAACTCGTCGTCTCGTGGCCGCCGATGTACAGCGTGACCGTCTCGTCGCGGATCTCCCGGTCGTCGAGCTTCGCACCCGTCTCGTCGACGGCGGTGAGCAGCCGGCTGAGCAGGTCCGGACGCTCGTCGCCGCCGTCGCGGTGCCGGGCGACGACCCGGCCCACCTCGGCGTCGATGACCGCGGCGGCCTTCTTGATCCTGGCCCGGCCGGGAGTCGGCACCCAGTCCGGGAGCAGTGCGCCGATGCCCGCGAACTCCTTGCCGATCTCCGCCTGCGCCACGTCCATCGCCCGGCCCATGGCCTCGGCGTCGGCGGGGGTGTCGACTCCGAAGATCGTGCGGACGGCGATCTTCTGCGTCAGTGCCGCCATCTCCCGCTTGATGTCGATGCGTTCGCCGCCCGACCAGCTGTCCGCGAGCTCCACGGTGCTGCCCGCCATGGTCGACGCGTACGACCTGACCTGCTTCGGCCGTACGGACGGCTGCACGAGTGACCGCTTGCGCCGCCACTCGGTGCCGCGTGCCACCACGACGCCGTTGCCCATCACGGTACGGAAGGCGATGCCGAGCGCCGGCTGGTCGAAGGTGCGCTCCGTCTCGGTGAGCAGTTCGCCTATGCATTCCGGATCGGCTATGAACACGCAGGAGTTGGGGCCGAAGCGCCACTGGACCAGGTCTCCGTGACTGCGCAGCCGCTCGAAGAACGCGAGGGGGTTCTTTCCGAACTGCGGCATGTTCCCGAGGAAGGGCAGGCCCTTCGGGCCCGGCACGATCCTGTGGCCGCGCGGTCCGGCATCGACGGCCGGGCCGGTCTCCGTGGACATGAAGAGTCTCCGCTCTGAGGGTCCGGCCGGGCGGTCGGGCGTCACCGGCCTTGTGGAGTACGTGAGTTGTCGAGAGTAGTCGGGGCGGGGCACAGGTGTGCGGCCGGTTCGACGCCGTGATCAGCCGCGCCTATGTCGAGTACCTATTTGCCTAAAGGTTTTAGGTAGATGCATGATGGGTGTAGTCGGAACAGAGGAGTGGCTCATGGTGCGTGCGGGACTGACCCCGGAACGTCTGACCCGTGCGGGGGCGGAGCTGGCCGACGAGGTCGGTTTCGACCAGGTGACCGTCTCGGCCCTCGCCCGGCGGTTCGACGTCAAGGTCGCCAGCCTGTACTCGCACCTGAAGAACTCCCACGACCTCAGGACCAGGATCGCCCTGCTCGCCCTGGAGGAGCTCGCCGACCGGGGGGCGGCCGCCTTGGCCGGCCGGGCCGGCAAGGACGCCCTGGGCGCCTTCGCGGACGTGTACCGCGACTACGCCCGCGAGCATCCGGGCCGGTACGCCGCAGCGCAGTACCGGCTCGACCCGGAGGCGGCCGCCGCCAGTGCCGGGGGCCGGCACGCGCAGATGACGCGGGCGATCCTGCGCGGCTACGCCCTGACCGAACCGGACCAGACACACGCTGTCCGGCTGCTGGGCAGCGTCTTCCACGGCTACGTCAGCCTGGAGGCCCAGGGCGGCTTCAGCCACAGCGCGCCCGATTCGCAGGAGTCCTGGTCACGGATCGTGGACGCCCTGGACGCCCTGCTGCGCAAATGGCCCGCGCCCTGACCACGAACCCTGCGGGCCCGCGGCGAGCGCCGGCCCGCTGACGCCGACTCCCACCCCCCGGACGTTCCGAACAACAGGCGGAGAGACATGCACACCACCCCCATCACCGCCGCCCTCCTGCGCGGCGCGCTCGACATCGAGCACACCGCCCACGGGCTGCGCCCGCACCGGCTGCCCGCATGGGCCCGCGCGCAGTGCGCCGACGGCCAGCTGGCCATGGCGGAGGCCCAGCCCTCCGGCGTAAGGCTGGTGTTCCGCACCCGCGCCACCACCATCGAGCTCGACGCCCTGCGCACCAGGACGGCCTACGTGGGCGCGCCGCCCCGGCCGGACGGCGTGTACGACCTGCTCGTCGACGGCCGCCCCGCCGGCCGGGCCGGCGCCACCGGCGGGAACGTCCTCGTGGTGGACATGATGACCGGATCCGTCGAGACCCGGACGGGCCCGGTCGGCACCGTCCGGTTCGCCGGGCTGGCCGAGGGCGCCAAGGACATCGAGATCTGGCTGCCGTACAACGAGACCACCGAGCTCGTCGCCCTGCGCACCGACGCCGCCGTCGAGCCCGCACCGGACAGCGGCCGCAAGGTGTGGCTGCACCACGGCAGTTCGATCAGCCACGGCTCCGACGCCGCGAGCCCGACGTCCACGTGGCCCGCACGCGCCGCCCTGCTCGGCGGGGTGGACCTCATCAACCTGGGCCTGGGCGGCAGCGCCCTGCTCGACCCGTTCACGGCCCGTACGATGCGCGACACCCCCGCGGACCTGATCAGCGTCAAGATCGGCATCAACATCGTCAACGCCGACCTGATGCGGCTGCGCGCCTTCGCCCCGGCGGTGCACGGATTCCTCGACACCATCAGGGACGGGCACCCGGACACGCCGCTCCTGGTCGTCTCGCCCCTCCTGTGTCCCATCCACGAGGACACGCCCGGCCCCAGCGCCCCCGACTTCAGCAACCTCGCCGAGGGCAGGCTCCGGTTCACGGCGATGGGCGATCCGGCGGAACGTGCCGCCGGGAAGCTGACGCTCAACGTCATCCGGGACGAACTGAGCCGCCTCGTGACGCAGCGCTCGGCCGACGACCCGAACCTCCACCACCTCGACGGCCGCAGCCTCTACGGCGAGCAGGACCTCGACGAACTGCCGCTGCCGGACCAGCTCCACCCGGACGCGGCCACCCATCGCCGTATCGGCGACCGTTTCGCCGGGATGGTCTTCGACGGCGACGGCCCGTTCGCCGCCTCGCAGCCGGCCGGCTGAGCGTCCACCGGACTCAGAGCCCGACGATCAGCTGAATGCAGACGATCTTGACGAGGATGGCGAGCGCGAACAGCGTCGAGTACCCGTGGTTGACGCGGCTGTCGCTGACCCGGCTGTTGGCGTAGGCGGTGATCGCCGGGTTGCCGACGTACCCCGACAGCAGACCCATCGTCCGCTCCCGGCTCTGCCCGAGCGCCTTGGCGATCAGCACCATGAGGGTGTAGCTGACCACCGCGCCGATCACCAGGACGGCCGCCAGCTTCAGACCGAACAGGGAGAACGCGTTCTGGCGGAAGGAGTAGCCGGAGGTCAGGCCGACGACCGCCAGGAAGAGCAGCAGACCGATCTGGCGCAGCGTGAGGTTGGCCCGGGTCGGCAGGGTCCAGACCAGCGGGCCGGTGCGCCGGCGCCAGCCCAGGACCATGCCCATCACCAGCGGACCGGCGCCCGTCCCGAGCGCCAGGGTGGTGGAGCCGAAGGTGACGGAGGGGATGGCGATCAGGAAGCCGAGGGTCAGCCCGAGACCCAGGCTCACCGCGCTCACCTCGCTGACCTTCGTCTCCGTGTCGCCGAGGTACGTGGAGACCTCGGTGATCCGTTCGCGCGGCATCACCACGCGTACGCGGTCGTCGAGCTGGAGCACCAGGTCGTCGTGGGCGAGCATGTCGGCATCGCCGCGACGGACCCGGCTGACCGCCGCCCCGTACCGCTCGCCCAATCCGAGTTCGGCGATCGTGTGGCCCGCGAGCGCCGGGTTCGTGAGCAGGATGCGGCGGTAGTCGACCGTCCGCCGGTTGTCGAGCAGATGGACGGGGGCGGTGGAGCCCAGCCGCTCGGTCGCGGTGCGCACGTCGTCCTCGCCGCCGACCAGCACGATCAGGTCGCCGGGGCGCAGCCGGCCGAGTCCGCGTGCCACCCGTACGTCGCCGCCCTCGGGGCGGTACTCGCTGGCCAGCACCCGGTGGTCCGCGACGCCCGGTACCTCGTCCCACGCCGTCTCGTGCTCCACCTGGACCGTACGGGTGACGAGGACGGGCGGCAGCCCTGAGTCGGGGTCGCGGCGTGCCACCCAGCGGCGGCGGGCCGCGATCGCGGAGATGAACAGGATGGTGATGACGACGGCGAGCGGATAGCCGATCGCGTACCCGACCGCGGGCTGTGCCGGATCGGCCGAGGCCTCCTGCGCGGCGGCGAGGCCGGGCGTGGTCGTGCCGATGCCCGCGTACCCGCCGGCCAGGAACGGTCCGCTGATCCCGAAGCCGCTGTGTCCCACGAAGCCGACCACGACCGCGGTGAGCGCCAGCGCGACCACCGCACCGGCCATCACCGGCAGCTGGCTGCGCAGTTCACGGAAGAACGCGGGCCCGGACTCCAGGCCGACGGTGTACACGTACAGGGCAAGGCCCAGGGCCGAGATCCCGGCCGGCACGGCGGGTGCGATGTCCTTGTCGAGTGCCCCGACCAGCAGGCCGACGAACAGGACGCCGGCCGCGCCGAGTTTCACCGGGCCGAACCGGACCATTCCGAGCAGGGCGCCGACGGTGATGACGGCGAACACGGCCACCCAGGGGTTGTCCGCGAAGAACTGCCACACGGGGTGGGCCTCCCGTAGCGAAGAGCGGGCCGATCCTGACCGGGCCATGATCTTCGACATGACGGGAGGCCGCCACTCGGGGGAATATGACCGCGCGTCGGGCAGACCGGGTCGTCCGGCCCGCCCGACGCGCGGGTCGTCAGACGCCCGGCGGGACCCTGGACGGGCGGCCGCTGCCGCGCGTCAGCGAGTAGCCGAAGACGGCCGCGATCGCCCCCAGCACGCCACCGCCGACCGTCCACAGCCAGCGGTCGGTCCACCAGCCGGAGGCCCAGCCGTCCTCCGGCTCGCCCGCGAGGGCGACCGGGGCGGCCGACGAGCCGTCGGCGGCCTGCTCGACCGAGGACACGCCGGGAACCAGCGGCTCGGAGAGCGTGCCGTCGACATCGGCGGCGCCGCCCCTGCCGTCGGCCGAGACCTCGATCTCGGTCCGCACCGGCAGTCCGAGGTCCGCCGAGGGCAGGTCGACGACGGTGAGGCGTACGTAGTAGCTGCCGGGCAGCGGGTCGTTGGCCCACGGTTCGGACCACGCCCTGACGGTACGCAGCACACAGGTGAGCTCGACCGTGGCGGCATCGGCCGCGGCCTTGCCGGTCTGCTTCCCGTACATGCAGGCCTGGCGGCGGCGCAGCCCGTCGTACACATCGACCTGCCAGGTCGATGCGCCGTGCCGGGTCGCGGTCTCGGGAAGGGTGATCTTCGCCTTGACCGTGGCCCGCTGTCCGGCGTCCGCCGGGAACACCCAGTACAGGTAGTCGCCGGTGGAGGCGCCCGCGGTGGCGAGCTGGTCCGGCCGGATCGCCGTGGCGGTGCGGAAGGTGGTGCCCGCCTCCGTGGGGCCCGACCCGTCACCGGAGGTGCTCGGGCTCGGCGACGGGTCGTCCGCGACGGCGGCACCCGCCCCGGTCAGCAGGGTGAGGCCGGCCAGCAGCGCGCCCGCGAGCACGCGTCTCGTACGGAACATCAGTGGGTCCTCCAGACGGCGAAGCGCCAGCGTGAGATCCAGCCGGTCAGCAGGCCCGCGATCAGTCCGGTCAGGACGAGCACGCCCAGCAGCCACCAGCCGCGCCCGAGACCGAACGCCGCGGCGTCGTCCGCCGCGTCGGGCGCGTCCACCAGGTCGATCGTCAGCTCGACCGGCATGCCGGGAGTGGTCTTCACCGAGGCGGGCGCGGAGAAGGAGTTGGAGACCTGGAGACAGACGGTCTCCGCGGCCGGCTTCACGTCACCGTCCGTGTCCTGTTCGGGTTTCGGGTAGCGCAGCCCGGACGAGATCGCGTCGGTGCGTCCGGTACCGGACTCCGCACCTCGGACGATCTCCCTGCCGTGCACGGTCACCGCGCGCAGCAGCATGCCGTAGTCGTTGTTGACGGCGCGGTCGGCGAACACGCTGACCGAGGCGCGCAGTTCCTGGCCGGGCAGCACGTCGACGCGGTACCAGCGGTGCTCGGCGATCTTCTCGCGGTCGGTGTAGAGGCCGGGCTTGAGCTGCGGGGCTTCGGTACAGCTGTCGGCGCCCTCGGTGGCGACCGGGGTGACGACGGGGGTGGCCGCACGGTCCACCAACTGCTTGACGCGGCCGGAGAGTTCATCGGTGTGCTGGACGGCGGTGTACGTGCCGCCGGTGGCCTCGGCGATGCAGGTGAGCTGCTGGCGGATCTTCGCGTTCGGCACCAGGCCGAGGGTGTCGATGACCAGGTGGATGCCGCGCGCCGCGATGTCACGGGCGACCTCGCACGGGTCGAGCGGACCGCAGGTGTCCTCGCCGTCGCTGATCAGCACGATCCGGCGGGTGGCGTCGCCGCCCTCCAGGTCGTCGGCGGCGCCCAGCAGGGCCGGGCCGATCGGGGTCCAGCCGGTGGGGGCGAGGGTGGCGACCGCGGTCTTGGCCTCGGTGCGGTCCAGCGGGCCGACCGGGTACAGCTGCTTGGTGTCCTTGCAGCCGACCTTCCGGTCGTCGCCCGGGTAGTCCGCGCCGAGGGTGCGGATGCCGAGCTGTACCTGCTCGGGCACCGCGTCCAGGACCTCGTTGAACGCCTGCTTCGCCGCGGTCATCCGGGACTGGCCGTCGATGTCGCGGGTCCGCATGGAGCCACTGACGTCGAGCACCAGCTCGACCTTGGGGGAGGCGTTGGCGGGGGTTTCATCGGCCGAGGCGGGCAGCGCCGAGCCGAGCCCGGCGGTCAGGGTGGCGAGCAGAATGCCCACCCCGACCGTCAGCCTTCTTCTTATGATCATCGCCGGATAGTAGTGAACATCTGTTCGCTGACCAAAACGGCCGGTGGCCGTCGCACGCGCTTGTGTGCGGCGTGCGACGGGACATGACAGACGGTCAGCCGAACCGGCCGGGCGTGTACGGCGGTCGGTTCGGCCGGTGCGCTCGTTCCGTCAGATCGGCCGGCCGGCTCCCAGCAGCGGGACGGCCGCCCGTTCCAGCACCGAACCGACCCGCTCCCAGGTCGTCAGATCCCTTTCGACGGCTTCCAGGTGCACCTCTTCGCCCGTGTCCCAGCCGGTGGCGATCGCGACCGGGTCCGCGCCCATGGCCGCGGCGGCGGCGAGCGCGGCGGCGCCCAGCGCGACCAGTTCCCCGCTGGAGGGCACGGTCACCGGCCGCCCGGAGAGACGGCGCACGGTCTCCACCCACACGCGCCCCTGGGCGCCGCCGCCGATCAGCCGGAGCGGCCGCTTCGCCACCTCGGGGTCGTCCGGGTCGAGGCCGCAGGCCCGCAGGAGTTCGTCGAGGGCGCGCAGCACGGTGACGACCGCGCCCTCGTAGGCCGCGCCCAGGAGTTGCTGCGGGGTGGTGTCGTGGCGCAGGCCGGTGAGGAGGCCGGCCGAGGTGGGCAGGTCGGGGGTGCGTTCGCCGTCCAGGTAGGGCAGGAGTACGGCTTCGCCGCCCGGCGTCGCGTCATTGCGGTCCAGGCCCAGCAGCGCGGCCACCTTGTCCACGGCGAGCGTGCAGTTGAGGGTGCAGGCCAGCGGCAGGTACGTACCGTCCGCCGCGGCGAATCCGGCGAGCGCCGGGGAGGCCGGCCGGGCCCGGGACGCGGTGAAGACCGTGCCCGAGGTGCCCAGGCTGAGGACGGGGTGGTCCAGGAGTCCCGCGCCACCGAGCCCGAGGCCGACGGCGGCACTCATGTTGTCCCCGGTGCCCGCGGCGACGGCGATCCCGGCGGGCAGGCCGAGCGCCTCCGCGGCCGCGGCAGTCAGCACACCGGCGCGCGCCGCCCCGCTCGACGCCACCTCGGGCAGCATCGCCGGGTCGATGGCGAGGAGGGCGAGGAGCTCCGGGTCGTAGGAACCGGTCGCGGTGGAGTACCAGCAGGTGCCGGAGGCGTCGCCCGGATCCGTGACGGCGCGGCCCGAGAGGCGCTCGGTCAGGAAGTCGTGGGGGAGCCGGATCGCGGCAGTCGCGGCGGCGGTCTCCGGTTCGTTCTCCCGCAGCCACTGCCACTTCGACGCGGTCATCGAGGCGACCGGCACCGAGCCGGTGCGCGCGGTCCAGGCGTCGGCGCCGCCCAGGGCCGCGGTGAGCGCGGCGGCCTGTGGGGCGGAACGGGTGTCGTTCCAGAGGAGGGCGGGGCGCAGCGGGCGACCCGCACCGTCGAGGACGACCAGTCCGTGCTGCTGCCCGGCGACGGCGATCCCGGTGATGTCGGTGGGGGCGGCGCCGGACTCCTTCAGCCCGGCGGCGACCGCGTCGCGCAGCGCCTGCCACCACACCTCGGGATCCGTCTCGCGGGCTCCGCCCTCGCCCGTGACGACGTGCGGAGCGCGGCCGACGGCGAGCAGCCGGCCGGTGGCGGCGTCGACGAACGCGGCCTTGGTGGACTGGGTGGAACTGTCCACACCGATGACGACCTCATGCGGCGGCATGGCTGACCTCGATCTCTGGTTCAGATGGTTCCCGGCCGTGGACCCTCGCACTGCGGGCTCTCATCCCGCCGGGATTTGATCGTACGATGAACAAATTACGCGACGGATCCCCTCCCGAACAGGGGCCGCTCCGGATTTTCCGGGACGGGGGGTTACGTCGCGGGGGTGGTCCGTGCATGATTAGTCATGACAGTGAACAAATTGAGGTTCGGCCGTTCGACCGGCTGCGGACCCACGGCACCGAAGGCGGCAGGACCATGACGGATCGCTTCACGCCCACCCCGCAGGACAAGTTCACCTTCGGCCTCTGGACCGTGGGCTGGCAGGGCCGCGACCCGTTCGGGGACGCGACGCGGGAGGCGATCGACCCGGTCGACTCCGTTCAGCGTCTCGCGGAGCTGGGCGCGTACGGCGTCACGTTCCACGACGACGACCTGATCCCGTTCGGCTCGACGGACTCCGAGCGCGAAGGCATCGTGAAGCGGTTCCGGCAGTCGCTGGACGCGGCCGGGCTCGTCGTTCCGATGGCGACGACGAACCTCTTCACCCACCCCGTCTTCAAGGACGGCGCGTTCACCGCCAACGACCGCGACGTCCGCCGCTACGCCCTGCGCAAGACGCTGCGCAACATCGACCTCGCCGTCGAGCTCGGCGCCACCACCTACGTCGCCTGGGGCGGCCGCGAGGGCTCCGAGTCGGGCGCCGCCAAGGACATCCGCGTCGCGCTCGACCGCATGAAGGAGGCCTTCGACCTGCTGGGCGACTACGTCACCGAGCAGGGCTACGACCTCAAGTTCGCCATCGAGCCCAAGCCCAACGAGCCGCGCGGCGACATCCTGCTCCCCACCATCGGCCACGCCCTCGCCTTCATCGAGCGCCTGGAGCGCCCCGAGATGGTGGGTGTGAACCCCGAGGTCGGCCACGAGCAGATGGCCGGGCTGAACTTCGCGCACGGCATCGCGCAGGCCCTGTGGGCGGGCAAGCTCTTCCACATCGACCTCAACGGCCAGTCCGGCATCAAGTACGACCAGGACCTCCGCTTCGGCGCCGGCGACCTGCGCCAGGCCTTCTGGCTCGTCGACCTCCTGGAGAACTCGGACTACGCCGGCCCCCGCCACTTCGACTTCAAGCCGCCGCGCACCGAGGACTACGACGGCGTCTGGGCCTCGGCCGCCGGCTGCATGCGCAACTACCTCATCCTCAAGGAGCGCGCCGCCGCCTTCCGCGCCGACCCGGCCGTCCAGGAGGCGCTGCGCGCGTCCCGCCTGGACGAGCTGGCGCAGCGCACCGCCGAGGACGGCGTGGCGGGCCTGCTGGCCGACCGCTCGGCGTTCGAGGACTTCGACGTGACCGCGGCGGCGGAGCGCGGCATGGCGTTCGAGGCGCTGGACCAGCTGGCGATGGACCACCTGCTCGGCGTCCGCTGACACCACGGGAACAGGGGAGGGGGAGGGACACGCCGATGTCCCTCCCCCTCCCCGCGTACCTTCAGGCCGTCGGCCGCCCCGCGTACGCCACCGGGTCGGCCAGCACATCCGTCATCACCAGCGCCGCCGCACCCCGTGCCGCGTCACCCGCGACGGACGAGGCCCGCAGCCGGCCGCTGCCCGGGGCCCACAGTCCCGACACGACCCGGTCCGTCAGCTCCTCGTCGGCGGGCGGTGCCAGCCACGGCATCAGGTTCCGGTAGACCCCGCCGAGCACCACCGCGTCCGGGTCCAGCAGGTTCACCGCCCCCGAAAGTACCCGCCCCAGCATCCGGCCGGCGTCCGCGACCGCGGCCACCGCCCGCTCGTCCCCCGACCGGGTACGCCGCTCCAGTTCGGCGACCCCGATCCCGCTGCCGCTCTCCTCGATCCCCGCCGACCGCAGGAGCGCCGCCTGCCCCGCGTACTGCTCCAGGCAGCCGCGCGACCCGCACCGGCACTGCGGCCCCTCCGAGTCCACCACCACGTGCCCGATCTCCCCGGCGAAACCGTGCGCACCGCGCAGCAGCTCGCCGTTGATCACCAGGGCGCCGCCGACGCCGATCTCACCGGTCAGATAGAGGAAGGTCCGGATCCGGCCCAGCCCGCCGAACCACAGCTCGGCCAGCGCCGCCAGATTCGCCTCGTTCTCCGAACTGACCGTCAGCGCCTCGTGACCGGGGCGCTCGGCTGCCAGGGCGGCGGCGAACAGCTCCTCGGCGGGCACCTGGTTCCAGCCCAGGTTCGGCGCCTGACGCACCGAGCCGCCGGAGACCAGACCGGGCAGCGCCAGCGCCACGCCGACCGGGAACAGCTCCTGCTCGCGCGCCGAGTCCAGGGTGCGCGCGGCGATCCTGGCCGCCCGCGCCAGTACCTCGGCGGGCGGCGCGCCGCGGTTGTCGAGATGCTCGGTGAGCCGGACCCGGCCGGTCCCGGCCAGGTCGACGACCACCACCGACACGTAGTCGATGTTGACCTCGACGCCGAGCCCGGCCGGTCCGGTGCGGGCCGTCTTGAGCGCGGTTCCCGGCCGGCCGGCCTGGCCGCTGAACGTCTTGCCCGACTCCGTGAGGAACCCGCTGTCGAGCAGCTGCTCGACGAGCGAGGACACGGCGGCCCGGGTCAGCCCCACCCGCGCGGCGACCCCGGCCCGGGTCGCCTCACCCTCGCCCTCGTCACGGACGGCTCGCAGCACGAGGCTGAGGTTGCTGCGCCGGACGGTGTCCTTGTCGGCCTTGGGCCCCAGCGGCGTGAGGTTGCTCTTCATATCGGTGCCGAGCCTATGCGATCCCGTACGTCAGTACGGTCGCGATGTCCCGGTCCGGTCGCTCACGGGGAGCGGCCGGACCGGGTGGCACTCAGGCCGTGGCCCCGCGCGCCTTGAGCATGTCGGCCATGAGGGCGATCTCCGACCGCTGCCCCAGGACCATGCCCGAGGCCAGGTTCCGGATCTCGTCGGTCCCCGCCGCGGTGGCGGCCGCCTGCGCCATCTCAGCCCCGGCCCGGTGATGCGCGGTCATCAGCCTCAGGAAGCGCACCTCGGCGTCCCGGCCCTTGGCCGCGCGGAGCGCGTCGAGCTCGGTGTCGGTCGCCATACCGGGCATCAGTGCGCCGTCCCGCGGTGTGACGGTATGGCCCATCCACGCCATGGGCGGCCCGGGTGAGCTCTTCGCACGGCCCCACGTCTCCAGCCAGCCCAGCATCATGCCGCGCTGGTTGGCCTGGGTGTTGATGATGTCGTACGCGAGCCGGCGCACCGCCACATCGGAGGTGCGGTCCCGGACAATGAACGACATCTCGACGGCCTGCTGGTGGTGGACCGCCATGTCGCGCGCGAATCCGACATCGGCCGAGGCCTCGGCGGGAGCCGCGGCGGACGCGGTGGCGGAGGGCGCCGAGGAGGAAGGGCGTACGAGCATCAGCGCGACCAGACCGAGCGCGAGCAGCAGCACGGCCCCGCCGGCCAGCACCATCGGCCGTGACACACGGGCCGGGGACGTCACTTGGCGATCCCGCCGGAGCAGGCGGCGCCCGGCTCCGGGGTCTGCGGGCCCTGGACGTACTTCGTGAAGAACTGCGCGACGCGGGCGTCGGAGGCGCTCTTCACGGCCAGCTGCTTGCCCCAGGCGCTGAGCATCAGCGGGGACCCCTGGTCCTCCACCGGGCTCATCAGGGAGTACGGGGTGGCCTCGACCTTCTTCTCGAGCTTCTTCACGTCGGCCGGGCTCGCCTTGCTGGTGTACGTCACCCAGACGGCGCCGTGCTCCAGCGAGTGGACGGCGTTCTCCTTCGGTATCTCCTCCGTGTAGACATCGGCGTCGCAGTTCATCCACACCGGGTTGTGGTCGCCGCCGACCGGCGGGTTCATCGGGTAGTCGACCTTCTTCTCGACATGCTCCTGGGTGAGCTTGTCCCAGCTCTTCTCACCTTCGACGGGCGAGGACTTGGCGGCCGTCTCGGCCTTCTCCTGCTCGTCGGCCTCGTTCATCAGGTAGCCGCCGCCGGCGACCAGACCGGCCACGACGACGACCGCCGCGGTGATCGTGATGATGCGGCTGCGGCGCTCGCGGGCCCGCTCCTTGCGGCGGGCCTCCTCCAGCTTGGCGCGGCGGGCGGCGGCGGGGGTGTTCTGCTTCTTGGCGGAGGCCATGGTGGGTCCTTCGGTTCGTGAAACGGATGGGCTGCGGGCGCGCGGGAACGTTCTCGGGACGTCCGGGAACGGCCGGTGAGGCCCTAGATCCGTTGAACCTGGAGGCGTAGACGGTCCACATCGCCCACCGCGTCGTTCGACGGGCCGCGGATGGCGGCGGCGCCGGTGAGCGGGGACGGGGGGAGGGGCGAGGTGGCGGACGGGAGCGCCGCCGGGGCGGGCTGGCCGGGCACCACGACGGGGTCCGAGTGCTCCGAGTCGCCGTGGCAGGAACTTCCGGCCCCGCGATCGCGCGGCGCGTCGGCCACCACGACCCGCGCTGCGGGCACCGGAACGGCGAGGGTGACCCCGGGCGCGGCCGCCGAGGCGTGGCCGTCGTGCGCGGCGGCGGAGGCCCCCGGCGTCGGCCAGCAGCACGAGGCCAGGGCGATCAGGACGAACGCCCAGCCGAGCAGCACGGACGCGCGGGTACCCCGCCGCCGGTCCGTGCGATCGCTCAGCCAGTTCATTCCGGCATCGTATCGGTGTGTGAAGTTTCAATGAGTCCCGGACCCGGATCGGTGAAGCGGGGCCGGGGCCGGCGAACCTGTGGATCCCGGGGGAAGGGCTTCCGCTGAGGGCGTGGCGGGATAGTGTGCCCCGGTGACAACGCACTCGAACGTATCTGCGGGCTGGTATCCGGATCCGCACGGCGCCCCCCAGCTGCTGCGCTACTGGGACGGTTCCCAGTGGACCGAGCACACCAATCCGGCCGGCGGACAGCAGCAGGCCCAGCCGCAGCAGGCCCAGGCACCCGCCCAGGTTCCGCAGCAGCAGGTCCAGCCGCAGCAGGCCCCGCAGCAGCCGTATCAGCAGCAGGCGGCCCAGGCCCATCAGCAGGCTCAGCAGCACCAGCCCGCGGCCGTTCCGCAGCAGGGCGTGCCCCAGCAGGGCGGTGCCCCCGGCGCGGGCACGCTCTTCAATCAGCAGGTCCTGGTCGTGAACCAGAAGGCCAAGCTGATCGAGGTCACGAACGAGTACAGCGTCTTCGACCAGCACGGCAACACCATCGGCTCGGTCATCCAGGTCGGCCAGAGCGCGATGCGCAAGGTGCTGCGCTTCGTGAGCAGCATCGACCAGTACCTGACCCACCGGCTCGAGATCCGCGACGCGTACGGACAGCCGCAGCTGCTGCTGACGCGCCCGGCGAAGTTCATCAAGTCCAAGGTCATCGTGCAGCGGCCCGACGGGCAGCCGGTCGGCGAGATCGTCCAGCAGAACGCCATCGGCAAGATCAACTTCGCGATCATGGTCGACGGTCAGCAGGTCGGCGCCATCAAGGCGGAGAACTGGCGCGCCTGGAACTTCGCGATCGTGGACCACAACGAGGCCGAGATCGCCCGGATCACCAAGACCTGGGAAGGTCTCGCGAAGACCATGTTCACCACGGCGGACAACTACGTGCTGCAGATCCACTACCAGCTGCCCGAGCCGCTGCTGAGCCTCGTCGTGGCGACGGCCCTGACCGTGGACACCGCCCTCAAGCAGGACGCCCGCGGCCTCGGCTGAGCCCTCGCCCCCGCCCGCGTACGCGAGGAGGCCCGCACCCCCGGCCGGGGGTGCGGGCCTCCTCGGTGCTCACTCCGGCGGCTTACCGTCCGGCGGTCCCAGCCGGGAGAACACCGCCGCGAGGATCACCGCGGCCAGCGCCCCGGCGGCCACACCGCTGCCGAAGACGGTCCGCGCCCACACCGGCAGACCCGCGTACATCTCGGGAGCGAAGACCGGCAGCAGACCGACGCAGAGGGCCAGGGCGACCACGATGCCGTTCGTGCCGTGGCTGAGGTTCTCGCGGCTGAGCATGCCGAACCCCATCGTCGCGATCACCGCGTAGATGATCAGCCCCGCGGCGCCGACCACCGGTTCCGGGATGGCGGCGAGCAGCCGGGTGAGCGGCGTGATCAGGCCGCACAGGATCAGCAGGACACCCGCGCCCGCCGTGACGAACCGGCTGCGCACCCGGGTGAGCTGGACGATCCCGATGTTCTCGGCACTGGTCACCATCAGCGACGTACCGAAGACGCCGGCACCCAGCGACGTCACGGCGTCCGCGCGGGAGATCCTCGGCACGTCACGCGCGGCGTCCGGAGTACGGCCCACCGCCTCGCTGTTCAGCACGGTCTGCCCGGTCGCCTCCGCCAGCGAGGCGAGCGCGAAGACCAGCAGCGGCACGGCGGCCAGCAGATCGAAGTGCGGTGTGCCGTACGGGAACGGGTCGGGCAGCGCGAACGTGCTGCCGTGCGCCATGTGGAACGCCGTACCGCTGAGCGCGGCGACCAGAGTGCCGCCCGCCAGTCCGAACAGCACCGACATCTGCCGCCAGACACCACGCATGAACAGGAAGAACAGGGCGGTGATGCCGAGCGTGGCGAAGCCGAGGCCCGGCCCCGAGGCGATCATCGGCGCGGTGATCTTGATCATGTTGATCCCGATCAGGACCACCGTCGTGCCCATGACCAGCGGCGGGAAGAACCGCACCAGCCGTCCGTACAGGGGCAGCACGGCGATCAGGAAGACCGCCGCGATCAGCACCGAACCGGAGGCGGTGGCCGGTCCGTGCTCCTTGGCGACCTGGAGGAAGATCGCTACCGCCGCCCCGCCGGGGAGCATGAGGAACGGCAGCCGGGCCCCGATGCGCAACGCCTTGACGCCCAGGGACTGGAGCAGCGCGCCGATGCCGCACAGCACGAGCGTGGCGCTGAGCAGCGACGCGGTCTGGGAGGCGCTCAGCGACAGCGTGGTGCCGATCAGGATGACCGAGGAGACCGGGGCGGCCACCCCGGCCAGCAGGTGCTGGAACGCGAGCGGGACCAGCCGGGGGAGCGGGAGCCGCTCGTCGACCGGCGCGACGGACGGGGCCGGCGCGGCGGACGGTGCGGCGGCGGGGGCGGCCGTGTCGGGGACAGGGGAGGCCATGGTCCGGCTCAGCCCTTCGGGACGTCGAGCCAGGGGAGTTCCCGGGCCGAGTAGCGGTAGGAGCGGAACACGGCGTTGGGCTCGGACGGGAACAGCTTGCGCACTTCTTCTTCCTGGTAGCCGCCGAAGAACGGCACAATGTACTCCCAGCACAGATAGCCGTCCGCGGTCACCTCGAAGAGGCGTCCCGCGGGGGAGTCCGTCACCAGCGTGTTCCCGTTCGGCAGGCGCTGGGCGCTGCCCATGAACGGGGCGAAGAACGACTCGCGCGCCGGATCGTGGTACTCCCACGCAATGGTGCCACTCGACCGCTCGATCTCGATGACCCGGCTGAACGGGACGTCCCAGTGCGGCCGGAAGACGCCGTTGTCGAAGACCAGGAAGTTGCCGTTCTCCAGCTCGGTCGGGCAGTGCTGCTGCGAGACGGCACCGGGCTCGCTGCGCCAGATGATCTCGCCGGTCTCCCGGCTGATGACGACCACGGCGGAGACGGAGCGGAAGCTCGCCAGGATGTTGCCGTCGCTGGTCGGCAGCACGCTGTTGATCAGCGGGTAGTGCTCGCGCGAGTAGTCGGGGTGCAGTGGGAACGCCTCGCGGCCGAGGTGTTCGGAGACCTTCCACTCCCAGACGGTGTTCCCGTCGGCGTCCACCTCGATGATGGTGTCCGCCCAGACGGTTCCTTCGGGCTCCGATCCGGGCACCCCGCCCCGGACCGCTGCCGCGGCCTCGCCGGTCAGCGGCTCCAGCGCCGCGTACAACAGCCGGCCGTCGCCGTAGTGGTACGCGTCGTGGTGCTGGAAACGGTCGCGGTGCTCGCGTACGACCGTGCCGTCGGGGGTGATCTCCTGCATGATCCCGCCGCGGTACTTGTGCCACATCGGGAAGAGCGCCGGCTCGTCCGGGAGGACACCGCTGTACGCGAGGTTGCCGTTGGGCAGGATCCGGGCGTGACGGCCGGGACGGTACGGGAGGTTCCACTGGTGGACCACCTCACCGCGCAGGTCGATGAGATACACCTCGCCACCACCGGTCAGCGGGGCGAAGAGGGTGTAGCCGCCGTAGCTGGCGTCCTCGTCCAGGGCCATGAGCCCGGTACCGCGTCGCCGTCGCTGGTTCTGGTCCACGAGGGGCATGGATCGGTCCTCCCGGTTAACTTTATTAGGTGGGACTTAAGAGGTTAACCGGCCCGGTAGGCTGCTCCTTGCCCAGCCGCCTGTGGTGTGCGGCACGCAGGGACACGGAGTGAATGAGATGAGCGAGGCGGACGCCCCACAGGTCGGCCCGGGGATTCGCCGACGGCGCCGCGCCCTGGAACTGACCCTCGCCGAGGTCGCGCGACGGGCGGGACTCTCCACCCCCTTCCTCAGCCAGATCGAGAACGGCCGCTCCCGGCCGAGCATGGGATCGCTCCAGCGCATCGCCGACGCGCTCGACACGACCGCGGTCCAGCTGCTCTCCACAGCCGAGGCGCCCCGCCCCGTCGACGTGGTGCGCGGCACCTCCGCGTCCGTGCGGGAGACGGGCGCGGAGGGCGAAGGGGACGGCCGGATGCGGCCGCTGGTCCGCGGCCACCAGCGGCTGCATGCGCTGGAGTTCACCGGGGACCACGACTGGGGCCGCGAGTTCCGGCACCGCAACGACGAGATCCTGTACGTCGCCGACGGTTCGGCGGAGGTCGAGGCGGACGGCAGCTTCTATCGCCTGGAGCGGGGCGACACGCTCTACTGCGCGGGCGGCCTCGTCCACCGCTGGCGCCCGATCGAAGAGGGCACCCGGGTCCTCGTGGTCGGCATCGGGGACCACGTCCAGGTCACGGACGAGCAGAGCGGCTGACCTCGGGCCACTCGGTCGGATCGGACCGGATCAGGGAGCGGCTGACCTCGGGCCTCTCCTTCGGATCGGACCGGGTCGGGGAGCGGGGGTGCAGCCGCAGGGCGGAGGCGGGAGTCGCTGCGGAGCATTGGCGACCGACGGCAACGCCGCAGATGTGCGCACCGGGGCCCGCGGGCCCCGGCACGATCCAGGCGGGAGGCCCGAGGGGCTACCCCTCGTCCCCCGCCCGGTAGACGCCGAACGCGGCCCCCTGCGGGTCGCGTACCACCGCGATCCTGCGGCTGCTCGCGATGTCCGTCGGGGGCATCAGCAGATCGCCGCCTCCGCTCTGCGCGGCGGCCGCCGTCGCGTCGACGTCCGCGACGGCGATGTACGGCAGCCAGTGCGGCGGCACCTCGGACGGGATGTTCTCGTCCATCGTCAGCAGACCGCCGAAGTCCTCCCCGGCGATGCCCCACTGCGGGTACGTCTCCGAGGCCTTGACCGTCCAGCCGAAGACGTCCGGGTAGAAGGCGAGCGCCGGTTCGCTCGCGCGGGTGGCGAGCTCCGTCCAGCCCAGTGTGCCCGGTTCGTTGAACAGGTCGGCGCCGGCGAAGGCGCGGCCCTGCCACAGCGAGAAGACCGCGCCGGACGGGTCCGCCAGGACGGCGAACCTGCCCTCCTCGAACACGTCCATCGGACCGACCAGCAGCGAACCGCCCGCCGCCGTCGCCTTCCGGGCCGTCGCGTCCGCGTCCTCGACGGCGAACGACACGGTCCAGGCCGGCGGCTGCCCCGGCTGGTACGTGGGGCTGAGGGCTGCGACCCGGGCGTTCCCCAGGTGCGCCATGGTGTAGCCGCCCGCCTCCTCGCGCGGATCCGTCTCGGTCCGCCAGCCGAAGAGTGCGGTGTAGAACGACTTGGCCGCCGGAACGTCGGAGGTGCTCAGCTCGATCCAGCAGGGACCGCCGGGCACCGGTGCGGTGAGCTTCATTCGGATTCCTCCGTCGTGAGTGGATGCGCGCCGGGTTCGCCGGTCCGGCTGAACGCTATGACCGTGTGCCGGAGCGGGCCATCAGGCACGCGCAGCCGACCCAATCGTTTACGTGTGTAATACCTGCTAAAGTATGTGCGTGAGTCATACAAGCATCAGGCCCCGGCCGTCCTCCTTCCGCAGAATCCCGCTGGCCGCCCCGCTGCGTCTGGCCAGGCCCTCGGACATGTGGTTCAAGCCGGCGACGAGCGTGGTCGTGGCCACGGCGATCCCCAACCTGGTGCTCTACTCCCTGGACCGCCTCGACCTCGTGATGTACACGATGGCCGGCTCGCTCTGTGCGCTGTACGGCCACAACCTGCCGTACGCGCGCCGTGCCGGAACCGTCGTGGGAGTGGTCCTCGGGATGCTCGCCGGGCTGGCCGTCTCCCTGGTCACGGCCTCGCTGACCGGTTCGACCGCGGTACTGATCGCCGTCGGCGCCCTCCTGGCCGCCGGGCAGAAGCTGCTCTGCGACGCCACCCGCATCGGGCCCCCGGGGCCGGTGATCTTCACCTTCGTCAGCTCGGCCGCCCTGTTCAGCCCGCAGGAGATGGGCCAGGTGCCGGGCCACCTCGCTCTGACCCTCGGCGCCGGCGCGGTGTCCTGGCTCGTCACCGTCGCCCCCGCGCTGGTCCGCCGGGAGGGACCCGAGCGCCGCGCCACGGCCCGCGCGCTGAACGCCGCGGCCGCCTACGTCGCCGAGCCCGGCCACCGCACCCGCCGCGCCGCGGTCGCCGCCGTGCACGCGGCCTGGCAGACCCTCCTCGCGGCCGGACGCCCCACCCCCGTACGCACCGCACTCGAACGCCTCGTCGTCCACGCCGAGACGGCACTCACCGCACACCCGGGGGACACCGCCGCAGACGCCGGCCGGCTCCGCGAATGGGCCCGGCAGACCCGGGCCCGCGGGCCCGTCCCCACACCCCCGCCCGCCCCCGGAACCGCCGCGGAGATCTTCGGCGTCGACGCCGAACGCACCGCCCGGCGCCGGGTCCCCGGCGACGGAGCCGTACGCGCTCTGCTGCACCGCCTCGCCCCGGGCTCCCCGCTGCTGCCGGTGGCCGTGCGCACGCTCATCGGCTGCGCCCTGGCCGGGTACATCTGCTCGGCCGTCGGCGTCGGCCGCCCCTACTGGGCCATCGTGACCGCCGCCTCGCTCTACCAGGCCAACGTCATGCTCTCGTGGAACCGCACGCTGCAGCGCACCCTCGGCAACCTCCTCGGGGTCCTGGTCTTCGCCGCGGTCCTGCCGGCCGCCCGGATGGACCCGCTGGCCCTGATCGGCTTCTGCCTCCTCTTCGGGTTCGCCGCCGAAGCCCTGATCACCCGCAACTACTGGCTCGGCTCCGTGGCCGTCACCCCGATGGCGCTGCTCGTCCTGGAGTACGCAGGCAGCCACCCGGCCGGTGAGCTCATCGGCGACCGGATCCTGGACACCGTCATCGGTGCCGGAGTCGGATTCCTCGCGGCCGTGCTCGTCACCAACCGCCGCGCCACGGGCCGCGTCGAGCAGGCACTCGCCGACGCCGAGCAGGCCCGCGCCCACGCCGTACAGACCCTGGCCGCCCCCGCGCCCACCCACGCCGCCCTGGACGCGGCCCGCCGCAGGCTCACCGGATCACTGGTCGAACTGCGCGAGGCGGAGGACACCGCGGCCGGCGAATGGTGGCAGCGCGCCCTGCCGCAGGAGGCGGTGCTGGCGGCCGAGCAGGCCGGACACCGTACGCTCGCGGCGACAGCGAAACGGCTGGGGACGATCGCCCCGGCCCAGGAGAACGGAGCGGTGTGACCGACGACATCGTCGCCTCGGTGGTACGGCAGTGGCAGGCCGTGAACCCGGAACTCGACACCGGGCCGATGGAACTCATCGGCCGCATCAACCGCTGCTCCGCCCTGCTCCAGCAGGCCGAGGACGCACCGCTGCGGGGTGCCGGACTGACCCGCGCCGAGTTCGACCTGCTCGGCGCCGTACGACGCACCGACCGTGAACTCACCCCGGGCGAGCTGGCCCGGGAGACGTTCTCCTCCGGCGCAGCGGTCACCAAACGGCTCCGGGTGCTGCAGGAGCGCGGCCTGATCGCGCGCCGCAGCGACGCGCGGGACCGCCGGGTCGCGCATGTCGGACTCACCGACGAGGGGCGGGAGCTGGTCGACGGACTCCTGCCGCAGCAGCTCGCGTACGAACGCGCGGTGCTCTCCGGTCTCGACGCGGAGTCCCGCGACCGGCTCAGCGCACAGCTCAGCGAACTGCTGGTCCAGCTGGAGGGCAGCATCGGCGGCGGCCGCCGCTGACGGGCCGCGGTACCCGGGGCCCGTAGCAGGGCCCCGGCGCCCTGGGACAGCTACCCGGGCGCACCGAACCGCGCCGCCGACCGGAGGAGTTCCCCGGCGCGACGCTCCAGCGCGGCCTCGTCGCCGCGGCAGGCCGGCGCGCACGCCACCAGTGCCAGCCGGTCACGCCAGGTGGCACCGGCCAGCGGTACGGCGACCGCGTGCAGGCCCGGCACCGACTCGTCGCGGGCGGTCGCGTAGCCGCGGTCACGGATCCGGCCCAGCTCGGCGAGGAGCTCCGGCCGGGACGTGAGCGTGTCGGGGGTGACCGCGTCGAGCCTTTCCCGCGGGTACAGGACGCGGATCTGCTCGGCGGTCATCCGGGAGAGCAGCAGCTTGCCGCCCGCCGTGGCGTGCGCGGGACGGGTGCCGCCCCGCTCCAGCATCACCCGTACCGGATGACCGGACTCGCGGCCGTCCGTGACCAGGACCTCGTCGCCGATCAGCGCGGTGCTGAGCACGGTCTCACCGGTGCGCCGCGCGGCGTCCTCCAGTACCGCACCCACCCGTTCCCGGACCGGGGCGCCGAATCCGGCCGGGCGGCCCAGCCGCACCAGTTCGGGACCGGGCGAGTAGCCCCGCCCGGACGGTTCCCGGGTGGCGAAGCCGCGTCCTTCCAGGGTGCTGAGGACCCGGTGGGCGGTGGAGCGGCCGATGGAGAGCAGCCCGGCCGCCTCAGAGACGGTCAGGGCGTCATGGGTGAGGAACAGCCGCATCAGCCGCAGGCCGGTGTCGAGCGATTCGATGGTGTAGTCCCGCGCCGGCTCCATCAGATGTCTGTTCCCCTTCGTGTCCGCGATGGGCATCCACCCTTGCGGTGGTCATCAACCCGCTTCTTTCGATCCGCTTCGATCACATGTGCCCTTGTCCTTCTCTGCGGGACGCGAAGGGGCGTCCCCCATCGGAGCAGCCCGATGATTCGCCCGGTCACCGTACGACTTGCGGGGAGGGTGTTGCCGGTCGAAGGCGGGATGCGGCATCTCCGTCCCGCAGGGCAGGACGGGCGGGCGTGGGTTTCGCTCATCTCTCCCGTTCGTCACTCCTCGCGCACGACTGTTGGCGGTGCGTGTAAAAACTCGTGAGTGTATTACCGCGGGAGCGCTCGCGCAGGGGGTTGGGTGAATGTGCCGAAGCACTGTTTCGATCTGACTAAGCTCACGCGCAGTGAAGTCGAGTTGATATGAATTCGAGCGCTTGTTCCCTACTGCCCTGCAAGCGCTGTACCTCCCGATTACCTCCCGAATCAACCGCCAGAGGTTTTAGATGGTTCGTGTTGAATCACCACCGATCGACCGAGAAACACCTGTCGTCCGTGCCGTGTTGCTGCCCGTCGTCGTGATGGCCGGCGCAACCGCCGCCGCCGTCGCGCTGGTTGCCGAGGCCGCGCGGATACCAGTCGTCTGGTGCGGCGCCGTCGCCACCGTCGTGGTCGCCGTGCTCACCGCCGAACTCGCCCGCCGCTCACGCACGAACCGGCGGCAGCGCGCCCACTACGAACAGCGCATCACCGCGCTGGAGCGGCGCATCGCCAGTCACGACGAAGAGAGCGTACGGATCAGCAAGGAGCTCCTCCCTGCGGCGATCCACCGGCTGCGCGTGGGCAATTCGCCCGACGAGGTGCTGCGGGACGTCGTCGACGGCGACGAGGTATACCGCCACCTCCCCGACGCCCAGCGCGCGCTCGTCTACACGGTGCTGGACATCATCGACAACGAGGAGGCGACGCGTGACTCCGCGCAGCGCGCCTTCGTCAACGTCGCCCGCCGTGTCCAGGCGATCGTCCACCGGCAGGCCAGTGAGCTGCGGGAGATGGAGGAGCACCACGGGCGCAACCCCGACGTCTTCGACGACCTCCTGCGCATCGACCACGGCACCGCGCTGATCGGCCGGCTCGCCGACTCCATCGCCGTGCTCGGCGGAGCCCGGCCCAGCCGTCAGTGGCCCAAGCCCGTACCGCTGTTCAGCGTGCTGCGCGGTGCCATGTCGCGCATCCTGGAGTACCCGCGCGTCGATCTGCACTCGATCGCCAAGGTCGCCATCATCGGCACCGCGGTCGAACCGCTCATCCACGCCTGCGCCGAACTCCTGGACAACGCCACCCGGTACTCGCCGCCGCAGACCCGCGTGCACGTCACCGCCGTCGAGGTCCAGACCGGCATCGCCATCGAGATCGAGGACGGCGGCGTCAGCCTCAGCGAGGAGGCCCGCGCCCGGGCCGAGAACATGCTCGCCAGGGCCCAGGCCGGCTCCAGCATGAACGACCTCGGCGAGTCCCCCCGGCTCGGCATGGCGGTCGTCGGCCGGCTGTCGCGGATGTACGACCTCCAGGTGTCGCTGCGGCAGTCCGCGTACGGCGGTGTCCGCGCCGTACTCATCGTGCCGCGCTCCATGATCACCACCGGCCCCGCGCCCGGCATCGCCCACGGCATCGGCGCCACGTCGCGGCCCACCAGCGACATCGACCTCGCGGACATGAAGCACGTCGTCCCGGCCCGCAGCTCCCGCCGCAAGCCGAGCCCCGTAGCCTCCCGCCCGGCCACCGGACCGGTCGCTCCCGAACCCCGGCCCGTCACCCCGGCCGTCGCCATGGAGGACGACGTCCCCGTGGTCACCGAATGGACCTCCGGCGGACTCCCGCAGCGCCGCAGCCGGGGCCGCGCACCGCTCGGTTCGCACAACCTTCCCGCCCAGTCCACCGAAACGGGCGCCGGACGGAGCAACGCCTACGGCAACGGCCACGGTCAGGCCAATGGCAAGGAACCGCCTCCCGGGATCTGGCTGGAGGCGTTCACCAAGGCAGCCAACGGCGTGCCCCGGGAGCCCGGGGCAGACGACGACTCCGACGACGCGTGGGACAAGGGAGACCTGAAGTGATCCAGCAGCGGGGCAACATGGACTGGATGCTCAAAGAGCTCGCCGACGACGTTCCGGACATCCACCAGATCGTCGTGCTCTCCGCGGACGGACTGCGCATCGCCCGGCACGGAGGCGACCCCGACGTCGCCGACCGGCTCGCCGCGGCCTGCGCCGGGCTGCAGAGCCTGGCCGCCGCCGTCGCCTCCGAAATCCCGTACAGCGACGGCAGGATGCGGCTCGTCGTCATCGAGGTGACCGGCGGATTCTTCTACCTGATGGCCGCGGGAGCCGGCGCGTACCTCGCCGTACTCGCCGGTGAGACGGTCGACGCGGGCCTCGTCGGATCACGGATGCGCGACATGGTCGTACGGATCGGCGCCCATCTGACGAGCCCGCCCCGACACGACGGGCAGGCCGGATGAGTTCTTCCCGACGAGAACGCCGCAAGGCCGATCCGGCACTGAGCGATCCGGAACGGCTGTACGTCATCACCGGCGATCCCGACGGCAGCGAGCGGGCAGCGCTCGACCTGGTCACGATGGTGGTCTCGAAGTCGCAGCCGACACCGACGGTCCAGCCCGAGCAGGCCGTGATCCTGCGGCTCTGCCAGGCGCCGTTATCCGTGGCAGAGATCTCCGCCTACCTCAGCCTGCCCTTCAGCGTGGTGACCTCGCTCCTCACCGAACTCCTCGCCACCGAACTGATCGAATCGCGCGCCCCGATCGTCCGCGCAACCCTCCCGGACAGGTCCCTCCTCGAAGCGGTGATGCATGGACTTCAGAAACTCTGACACGATCACGGGCCCCCGCAGCGAGGACGTCCTCCCCACCACGGCCACCGCCGCGGTGAAGGTCGTGATCGTCGGAGGGTTCGGGGTCGGCAAGACGACCATGGTCGGCTCGGTGAGCGAGATCCGACCGCTGACCACAGAAGAGACCATGACCCAGGCCGGCGTCGGCGTGGACGACAACTTCGGGGTGGAGAGCAAGACCGCCACCACCGTCGCCATGGACTTCGGCCGGATCAGCATCAGCGAGGAGCTGATCCTCTATCTGTTCGGCACCCCGGGGCAGGAGCGCTTCTGGTTCCTGTGGAACGGACTGTTCGAGGGCGCACTCGGCGCCGTCGTGCTCATCGACACGCGCCGGCTCGAAGTCAGCTTCGACGTCATCGGGCGGCTGGAGGAGCGCGGCGTGCCGTTCGTCGTCGCCGTCAACACCTTCCCCGACGCGCCGAAACACCCCGTCGAGGCGCTGCGCAGCGCCCTGGACCTGCCGGACGAGGTCCCGATGATCGACTGCGACGCCCGGCTGCGCGCCTCCAGCCGCGATGTGCTGATGACCCTGATGCGCTATCTGCACAGCCTGGCCGTCCCGCTCGGCTGACGTCGCCCGCACCCGATCCGCGCGCCCCCATCGCGCACCCATCCGTCCGGCCCTTGGCAGACTGATCCCTGGAGCGATCGTGACATCCCCATTCCACTACGAACCCGGCGAGGCCACGGGGCCGGTTCCGCCCCCCGAGTGCCCGGCCCACGGCCTCGGTATCGGCCCCGGCGGCGTGCGACGCCTCTACGGCCCCGAGGCCGAACAGGATCCGCGCGGCCTGTACGCCAAACTGCGCGCCGAACACGGCTCGGTGGCGCCGGTGCTGCTGCACGGGGACGTACCCGCCTGGCTGGTCCTCGGGCACAGCGAGAACCTGCACATGACCCGTACGCCCTCACAGTTCTCCCGGGACTCGCGCCGCTGGCGGGCCCTGCAGGACGGCAGCGTCGCGCCGGACCACCCGCTGGCGCCCATCTTCACCTGGCAGCCGATCTGCGTCTTCGCCGACGGCGCCACCCATGAGCGCCAACGCGGCGCGGTCACCGACTCCATGGGCCGGATCGACACCCGCGGTGTGCGGCGCCACGTCAACCGCTACAGCAACCGGCTCGTCAACGACTTCTGCCGCGAGGGCCGCACCGACCTGGTCACCGCCTTCGCCGAACGGCTGCCCATGATGGTGATGTGCGCCATCCTCGGTATGCCGGAGGAGTACAACGACCGGATGGTGCAGGCCGCCCGCGACATGACCCGCGGCACCGCGACCGCGGTCGAGAGCAACGCCTATGTGCTGGACGCGCTGAACCGCCTCGTCGAGCGGCGCCGCCGCGAACCCGCGGACGACTTCGCCACCTGGCTGGTGGAGCACCCCGCCGACATGAACGACAAGGAGGTGGCCGAGCATCTGCGGCTCATCCTGATCGCGTCCTACGAGGCGACCACCAACCTGATCGCCAACGTGCTCCGCATGGTGCTCACCGATCCGCGCTTCCGGGCCCGGCTCAGCGGCGGGCACATGACGGTCCCCGAGGCGGTCGAGCAGACCCTGTGGGACGAGCCCCCGTTCACCGCGGTCTTCGGCCGCTGGGCGGTGGGCGACACGGAACTCGGCGGGCAGCGCATCAAGGCGGGCGACGCGCTGATCGTCGGTATCGCCCCCGCCAACATCGACCCGGTGGTGCGTCCCGACCTCGACGCCAACATGGAGGGCAACCGCGCCCACCTCGCGTTCAGCGGCGGCCCCCACGAGTGCCCGGGCCAGGACATCGGCCGTGCCATCGCGGACGTCGGCGTCGACGCCCTGCTGATGCGCCTGCCCGACCTCGAACTCGCCGTCGACGAGAGCGAACTGAGGTGGGTCGGCAACCTCATGGGCCGCCACCTCGTTGAGCTGCCGGCCGAGTTCGCGCCGCGCGCCCCGCAGGACGACCGGGAACCGCCGTCCATGGGCAAGCCGAACCCGACGCGCCAGGACTGGGAGGTGCAGTCCGCGGTACGGCACGTGGCGCCGACCCCGGTACGGGCCCCCGCCCCGCCGGAACCGGCAGGCACGGCGCCGGGCGTCCCACCGGCCGGGGTGACCGTGGCCGTCGACGGATCCGTCGACGCGCGGACCGGTGAGGGCTCCGCTGCCGGGATGATCCCGCAGCAGCGGAGGCCCGCGGCCCCGGCCAGGCTGTGGCGCGTCGTGACCCGCTGGTGGAACGGCTACTGACCGGCGGCGCAGTCGGGCGCGGACGGCCGGTCACCGGCCGGTCGTCCGCGCCTCGCTCCACCACCCCACGTACCATGCGGAAGCGTGAAGCTGACAATTCTGGGCGGCGGCGGGTTCCGGGTTCCCCTGGTCTACGGGGCGCTGCTCGCCGACCACGCCGAAGGCCGCGTCTCGGCCGTCACCCTCTACGACACCGACGTCGACCGGCTCACCGCCATGGCGCGGGTCCTCACCGAACAGGCCGAGGGAATCCCGGACGCGCCCACCGTCGCCGCGACCACCGAACTGGACGAGGCGCTGCGCGGCGCCGACTTCGTCTTCTCGGCGATCCGGGTCGGCGGCCTCGCCGGCCGGGCGGCTGACGAACGCGTCGCGCTCGACGAGGGCGTCCTCGGCCAGGAGACGGTCGGCGCCGGTGGCATCGCCTACGGACTGCGCACCGTACCGGTCGCCGTCGATCTGGCCCGCCGCATCGCCCGGCTCGCCCCGCAGGCCTGGGTCATCAACTTCACGAACCCCGCAGGCCTGGTCACCGAGGCCATGTCCCGTCACCTCGGCGACCGGGTCATCGGGATCTGCGACTCACCCGTCGGCCTCGGCCGCCGCATCGCCCGCGTGCTCGGCGCCGACCCCGACCGGGCCCGGATCGACTACGTCGGCCTCAATCACCTCGGCTGGGTGCGCGGGCTGTACGTCGAGGGCCGCGACGAACTCCCGCGCCTGCTCGCCGACCCGGAGCTGCTCGGCTCCTTCGAGGAGGGCCGGCTCTTCGGCGCCGACTGGCTGCGTTCCCTGGGCGCGATCCCCAACGAATACCTGCACTACTACTACTTCAACCGCGAGGCGGTCCGCGCCTACCAGGACGCCGAGCAGACCCGTGGCGCCTTCCTCCGTGAACAGCAGGAGGGCTTCTACGGCCGGATGAAGGACCCGGCCACACCGGCCCTGGCCACCTGGGACCGCACCCGCGCCGAGCGCGAGGCGACGTACATGTCGGAGAACCGGGATGTCGCGGGGGCGGGGGAGCGGGACGAGAGCGATCTGGACTCCGGTGGCTACGAGCAGGTCGCGCTGGCCCTGATGCGGGCCGTCGCCCGCAACGAGCAGACGTCCCTGATCCTCAACGTCCGCAACGGGCGCACCCTCGCGGTGCTCGACGCGGACGCCGTGATCGAGGCCCCGTGCCTCGTCGACGCGAACGGAGCCCGTCCCGTCGCCGTCGATCCGCTCCCGTACCACGCCGTCGGGCTGGTCACCGCGGTGAAGGCCGTCGAACGTGCGGTACTCGACGCGGCAGCGAGCGGATCACGCGCCGACGCGGTCCGCGCCTTCGCGCTGCACCCGTTGGTGGACTCGGTCTCGGTGGCGCGCCGGCTGGTCGACGGCTATACGAAGGTCCATCCGGGGCTGTCGTACCTGCGCCGGGAAGGGCCGTCCAGCACTCGTGGTGGTGGGTAGACGTGCGCTGTGGGCAACAGCCGCTTCCCGCTCGGCCCGTGCCGTAGCCGGCACCGTCGGCAGGCTCGCCCTGGACGCCGGTCTCGACGCCACCGGTCACCCGTCCGGCTTCACCGTCTCCACCAGCACCGACGGCAGGAAGTGGGGCGAGCCGGTCGCCGAGGTCAGCGGCCGCTCCTTCACCCAGGAGGCCGTCTTCGCACCGGAGACGGTCCGCCATCTGCGGATCACGCTGACCGCGCCCGGTGACACCGGGTGGGCGGTGAACGAGATCCGGCTGTACGCGGACGGACCCGACGCCGCCACCACCCTCCAGGCCGAACAGGCCACCGACGTCAAGGGCGTCACCCGTGGCAACGCGGCCACCGGCCTGCTCGGCTCCGGCGACCGCCTGGGCTTCCGCCAGGTCCGGTTCGGCGCGGGAGCGGACCGGATCACCGTCCGCGTCGCGGCTCCGGGCCGGGGCGCGACCGGAGTGCTCCAGGTGCGCCTGGACAGCCCGAAGGGGCGGGTCGTGGGGGGTGCTTCCGGTGCGCGCCACGGGCGGAGCGGACACCTGGCAGGAGCAGTCGGCGAAGCTGCCGCACACCGTCACCGGAGCGCACGACGTGTACCTCGTGGCGGCCGGGGGCGAGAAGACCGCAGCGGTCGACTGGCTGACCTTCCGCAAGTGAGCAGACGGGTGGGGCGGGGCATCGGACGATGCCCCGCCCCACCCGCACGGAAACGCGCTCAGGGAGCGGAGACGACGCGCCGTCCGCCCGCGGGCGCCCACGAGGGCGTCACACCCGTCACCTGGCAGACCATCAGGAACAGCGGAATGGGCGGCGTGTACGGCGTGCGACTGTCCGGCTGGTGGATCAGCCGGGGCCGTACGGCGGGGACGTACCCCCCGCGCGCGTACGCGGCCTGCACGGGCCAGTCCAGATCGAGGTCGGAGCCGGACGGCACGATCCACCACCAGCGGTCCGCGTCCGCGAAGACGCAGCCCGTACGCGGAAGATGGGACATCAGGCGGAAGCCGTAGCGCGCGGGCACGCCCACCGCGTCGCAGCCCAGGCTCGCCGAGAGGGCAGGGGGCAGCGGCAGTCGCACCATGCCGGCACCGTTGGGGCAGCCGGGTTCACGGGAGCGCCTGGCTCCGAGCAGATGGGACATGGCGTTCTTCAGCATGAGTGCTCCGAGCTGTGCGGCAGTTCCGCCCAGACGATGCGGCCCGAGCCGTTCCCGGCGTCGCGGGACCCCCAGGCGCTGCACATCGCGTCGACGAGCAGCAGGCCGCGTCCGTGCTCGTCGTCGGCGCCGGCGCCCAGACGTGGCCCGCCGGGCTGGTGTCCTTGGTCCTGTACGGCTATGCGCAACCGGGTCTCGAGGCAGCGCAACTCGCACACGACGCGCGCGCTGGCGGTGTGCACCACCGCGTTGGTGACCAGTTCCGACACGATGAGGACCGCCGCGTCATGGGCGTCGTCGTCGAGCCGCCACTCGTCCAGCCGGGCCCGCGTCAGCCGCCGGGCTCCGGCGACCGACTCGGGCTGCGCGGGCAGCGCGAAGCAGTATCGGAGCGCTTCCGTCCCGGGGCTGAGGTCCATGAGCCGGGGGATGAGCGCACTGCCAGGTGCCACGACCGAATCCTCACAGTGGGGGCTGTGTCACGCTTCGCGATCTTCCTGAAAAAGGGCGGGCATGACGAGTGAACTGGTTCACTCACCAACTCTCCCCCTGTCGTGAACACTTGGCAAGGGGCACTCTGAAAAATTCAGAGTGGCAGTGTTCTTGGTGGCACGCGCATGGCACACTGCTGCCAAACAGCGCATGGGGAGGTCTGAAGTGAGCGAACCGCGGTCCGCCCCGACCGTGGGTCAGGTCGTTCTCGGCAAGCGCCTGCAGGATCTGCGGGAGCGTGTCGGCCTGAGCCGGGACCAGGCAGCCAAGGTGCTCCGTGTCGCTCCGGCGACGATCCGCAGGATGGAGACCGCCGAGGTCGCTCTCAAGGTTCCCTATGTGCAGTCGCTCCTGAGGGCCTACGGGATCGCCGAGGAGGAGACCGACGCCTTCGTCGACCTCACCGAGGAGGCCAACAAGCCGGGCTGGTGGCAGCGCTTCCACGACGTGCTGCCCGACTGGTTCAGCATGTACGTCAGCCTGGAGGGCGCCGCGAGCCTCCTGCGGATGTACGAGCCGCACTTCGTTCCCGGGCTCCTGCAGACCGAGGACTACTCGCGCTCGGTGATGCGCACCGGAGCCGTCGGCCAGACCAGGCCCGAGGACATCGAACGCCATGTGGCACTGCGGATGGAGCGGCAGTCCCTGCTGATCCGGCCGGACGCCCCGAGGCTGTGGGTGGTCATGGACGAGACGGTGCTGCGCCGCCCGGTGGGCAGCCCCGAGGCCATGCGCGCCCAGACCGACCGGCTGCTGGAAGCGACCGAGCTGCCCAACGTGACCCTCCAGATCGCCGAGTTCTCCACCGGCCATCACCCGGGCACCTACGGGCCGTTCGTCCTCTTCCGGTTCGCCGTCCCCGAACTCCCCGACATGGTCTACAGCGAATACCTGACCGGGGCCGTCTACTTCGACGCGCGCCCCGAGGTGGCCTCCTACCTCGAGGTCATGGACCGCATGGCGGCCCAGGCCGCGACTGCACAACGCACGAAGGAAATCCTCCGGGACTTCCGCAAGGAGCTGTGATGACACCCATATACAACGGCATGCCGGCCGCCGATCTCGGCTCCGAGGGCTGGTACAAGCCGTGGAGCGGTGGCAACGGCGGCAACTGCGTCGAGGCGATGAAGCTCTCCGACGGAAGAATCGCCATGCGCCAGTCCGCGGACCCCGAGGGCCCGGCCCTCATCTACACCCACCGTGAGATCGCCGCTTTCATCCAGGGCGCCAAGGCCGGTCAGGCAGACTTCCTCCTGACCTGACCCCACTGCGCGGGCGGTTCCCGGTCGCCGCGCACCGACGTCGTTTCTCTGTTCGCCGACCACGGATCCAAGGAGCGCGCTATGACCGGGCACGAGCCCCCCGTCGAGATCGACACCAGTAAGCCGCATCCCGCCCGGATGTACGACTGGTTCCTCGGCGGCAAGGACAACTATCCGATCGACGAGCAGATGGCCCGGCAGCTCCTCGCCGTGGACGCGCGCGGCCGTGACATGGCCCGCGTCAACCGGGCGTTCATGCACCGCGCCACCCGCTGGCTGGCGGAGAACGGCATCCGGCAGTTCCTCGACATCGGTGCCGGGATACCGACCGAGCCCAACCTCCACCAGATCGCCCAGCAGACCGCGCCGGACGCGCGCGTCGTGTACTGCGACAACGACCCGATCGTCCTGGCCCATGCGGCGGCCCTGCTGCGCTCCACCCCCGAGGGCGCCACCGAGTACATCCAGGCCGACGCCCGCAGGCCCGAGGTCATCCTGGAAGCGGCCGGCAAGGTCCTCGACTTCGACAAGCCGATCGCCCTGTCCCTGCTGGCGCTGCTGCACTTCCTGGACGACGAGGACGGCGCCGCGGAACTGGTGGACCGCCTGGTCGACCAACTGGCCCCCGGCAGCTACCTCATCCTCTCGCAGACCACCGGCGACTTCGACCCGGAGGGCGCGGCCAAGGCCGCCGCCATGTACAAGGCCCGCGGCATGACGCTGCGCCCGCGCAGCCGGGCCGAACTCACCGCCTTCTTCCACGGTCTCGAACTCGTCGATCCGGGTGTCTCGCTCTCCGCCGACTGGCACCCGGAGCTCGGCGAGGTCATCGACGTCCCGGGCGACGAACCGATCCCGGGCTACGCGGGCGTGGCCCGCAAGGGCTGAGCGTTCGGCGCGTAGCGGCACCGAAGTGGCCCCGCCCGCCGTGCGGCGACTCGTCCGAGAGGTTGATTCTTACCCAATTCGCCATAATGGGGCTCTCAACGAGCGCAGGCGTCCGATCCGCACGGGATGGTGCGGATCACTGACGTCCGGAAGGCGAGAATCTATGTGCACGCGGGCACTCTGGGCTGGCGCGGGCGGGGCTGTTCTGGTCGGGCGCAACATGGACTGGATGGAGGAGATGGGGACGAACCTCTGGGCGTTCCCACGCGGCATGGCCCGCGATGACGGGCTCGGCGGGACGCTGACCTGGACTTCTGTGTACGGCAGCCTGGTCGCCGGCGCGCACGACCTCATGACCGTCGACGGGCTCAACGAGGCCGGCCTGGCGGCACACCAGCTGTTCCTCCCGGAGTCCGACTACGGCGAGCGGGACGAGAGCCGGCCGGCTCTGAGCGTGGCGGTCTGGATGCAGTACGTACTCGACAACTTCGCGACCGTCGCTGACGCGGCGGCCTGGATCGAGAGCTCCCAGCTGCAGATCGTGACACAGAGTGACCCGTCGAGCGGTAAGTCGGTGACCCTGCACATGGTGCTGGACGACAGCTCGGGCGATTCGGCGATCGTCGAGTACCTGGACGGGAAGCCGCGGGTGCACCACGACCAGGCCTACACGGTGGTCACCAACTCGCCCCCGTTCGACGAGCAGCTCGCGCACCTGCGCACGATCGAGGGCCTCGGCGGCAACGAGCCCCTGCCGGGCGGGACCGACCCCGAGGACCGCTTCGCGCGTGCGGCGTACTACCTGACCAGGCTTCCGCAGCCCGGTGGCATCACCGAAGGGGTCGCTTCACTGCTGAGTGTGATGCGTAACGCAGCCCAGCCGTTCCGTGTCGCCGATCCGCACAAGCCCTACGCCTCGCAGACCATTTGGCGCACACTCGCGGACCTGACCAACGGCGTCTACGTCTTTGAGTCGACATCACGGCCCAACATCGTGTGGGCACGGATGTCCGGACTCGATCTCTCCGAGGGTGCCCCCGCGCTGAAACTCGACCTGGCCCACGACACCGGCCTCGAAGGCGGACTCGTCGGAGACGTCACCGACCGCTTCGCCCAGGCACCGCCGATGCACTTCCTCCCGGCGCGGTAGAACCCAGTGGGCAGACGGCCCTTCCGACCGCACAGCGGTCAGGTCGAAGCGTCGAAGGCCCGGTTCACTCGTATGGCGTACTGGGCGGGCAGGCCCCGGGCATGGCCCCGCACCCGCGCAGCCGCGCCGAACCCACCGCCTTCCTCCACGGTCTCGAACCCGTCGACCCGGGTGCCTCACTCTCCACCCCCGTGGCCCGGGATCGGTTCGTCGCCCGGGACGTCGATGACCTCGCCGAGCGTGGCACGCAAGGCCTGAACGGTGACGGAAGCGGGGTGAGGCCGGCGCCTCACCCCGCTCGGTGTCCTACAGCCGCACGCCGTCACGCAGCACCTGTTGCGCCACTGTCTGCCGAGGCACGCGCAGCTCCTCCCGGATGCGGGCCAGGTCGGGCTCGGCGAGCGTGATCGCCGCGGGACACTGCGGGGCCCGGGTCAGTCGTTCGATGCGCAGGGCGCTGGAACCGTTGCCGGTGGAGACCGGTGCGTCCGGTCCGGAGGGCTGGGGCATGTCCTGTGCGCGCAGACGGGCCGCATGCGCGTGGAGCATGTCCCAGAGATCCTCCTGCGGGGCCGCAGGCCGGTGAGTCCTGACGACGGTGCGCTTCTCGACGGCCAGCCGGTGCATCTCCATGCTGACCGCACGTGCGAGGCGCCCGTCACGCAGAGCGGCGAGAGCGGCCTGCGAGGAAGCAGCACGGGCCGACGCGTCGTCCGCCTCGAACAGCGCACGCCGGGCGGCCGGTTCCGTGAGCCACAGCAGCAGGCGGGCCGTCGCGGCCAGCGCCGTCCGGGGAATCCACAGCAGCCACTCGCTCTTCCGCGACCGTGCGTCGAAGCGTCGCGTTCCGTCTGCCACGGCGGCAGCGCCCAGGGCAACAGCGTTGATGCGTGGTGGCGTGGCGGAGGGCTCGCCTTCCTGCACGGCCCGCGACCCGGCTGTCAGCGACCTGAGGGCCGTGCCGACGAACGCACCGTCCCGGACGTTGCGGGGAGCGCTCCGGCCCAGGGCCTGAGTCAGGGCGGCAACACGTTGCTGAGGAGGGGAGACAGCCCAGAGCGGGAGGCCCAGGACCAAGCAGCGTCGGCGACGAAGGCCGTAGTGGATGACGCTCACGGAGAAGTCCGGAGTGAACTGGACCGCGTCGACGCGTCGTACTCCGGCGATGTCCGCCGTGCGGTGCAACAGCGCGAACAGGGCCGGTGCATCGGCTTCCCGCACGGTCGGCGCGTCAGGATCCAGTCGCCCGGGCCGCGGACGCATGGCAAAGGCCATGCCCAGGAGCAACAGGCCGATCCACGGCTGGAAGAACGTGCGAAATCCGAGAACGGTCAATCGCAGGCCGGTGAGGAAAAGCCCGGCTGTGACGAGATGGACCACCCCGGCCACGGCGTACGCGACCGCCGCTTTCGCGCACCCGACCCGTGAGGTGCTCGCCGGTCGGCCGTGCTGGTCGGAATCCATGATGCCCCCCGGCAATGAACGGCTGATGCCGCGTGAAGATGAAATGATCTGATCAACATCGCGCAGGAATGACAAGTGGCCCGCGCATGTTCCGAAGGCGCGACCGACGACGCCCGGCACTCGGAGCGGTGCGGCCCCAGGCCACAATGGAGCCATGTCCCGACGCACCGCACGCCCCCGACGGCCTTCCGCCGCCCCCGTCTTCCAGGTCACCCCCGCCCTGCCGTGCCCGTGCGGGCTGCCCGCCACCTACGGCGAGTGCTGCGGCCGGTTCCACGCCGGAGCGTCCGCACCGACGTGCGAGGCGCTGATGCGCTCCCGATACGCCGCCTTCGTCGTCCGGGACGTCGCGTACCTGCTCCGTACCTGGCACCCGGACCACCGGCCGGCCGTCCTTGACCTCGACCCCGGGCAGCGCTGGCAGGGGCTGGAGATCCTGGGGACGACGGAGGGCAGCGCCTTCCACACCACGGGAACGGTCACCTTCCGGGCGCACTACACGATCGGCGGTGACCGCGACTCGCTCCACGAGAAGAGCCGCTTCGTCCGCCACGAGGGCGCCTGGGTCTACGAGTCGGCCGTCTTCGCCGAGTGAACCGTCGCGCGGGGGACAGGGCGGAATCGGTATCCGTCAGCTGAACACGGACACGCGCTTCCGGTGCAGGGTCGGCTTCTCGTACGCGTCGACGAGGGCCACGGCCAGATCCGCGTACGACAGACGGGCCGACGGCGACTCGGGCACACGGTCCCCACCGATCCGGTAGCGGCCCGTCCTGACCCCGTCCGCCTCCAGCAGCGCCGGCGGCGTCAGCATCAGCCAGTCGGCGTGCCGCTCGGTGCCATCACCCCCAAGTGCTCGCGGCGACCCTGCGGGCGATGGAGCGGGACGGACTCGTGACCCGTACCGCCTACGACGAGAACCCGCCCCGGGTCGAGTACGAGCTGACACCGCTCGGGCACTCCCTGATGCTCCTCGTCGAAGCCGCGAGGAGCTGGAGCAAGGACCATCTGCCCGCGCTCCTCGAAGCCCGCGCGGCGCACGAGGCGGCGGGGAGGACGTAGGCGTCAGACCGGCGCCCCTGCCGGGGCGACCGGAGCCAGTTCCTGCGTGAGGTCCTCCGCCAGCAGCCGCTTGGCGATCACGTCGACCGCCGCGCGCAGCCGGGTGTCGTCGGCCTGTGCTCCCTGGTCGCCCAGCTGCTCGGTGAGCCAGTGGGACCAGGCGTCGTTGATGGTCCTGGCCTCCCGGCTGCCCGCCTCGGTGTGGGTGAACAGATGGCCGTCCCCGGTGAGATAGCCCTCCTCGATCATCCGGTCGAAGACGGGCACCAGGACCTCCGGCGGGATCCTGTGCCGCGTCGCGATCAGCCGGAGTCCCGCGTGGCCGACCATCCGGGTGAACAGCTCGACCTGCATGACCGCCCAGGCCCCCGCCATGTCGAGCCGGGTGTCGGACGAGGCCACGATCCGCCGGGCCGTGTCCGGGTCCACCCGGCGCAGCACCTTGGCCACCGAGAACTCCAGCAGCCGGGCCGAGTCCCCGGCGCTCGGCGACGCGAACCCGTCACCCATGTCGGTCGAGGAGGCCCGTGCCGTGTCCCGCAGCTTCACCTGCTTCAGGAACAGCGCCACGACGAATCCGAGCACCGCGACCGGCACCGTCCACAGGAACACCGTGTGCAGGGTGTCGGCGTATGCCTGGGCGAGAGGTGCCGACTGGGCGTCGGGGAGTGAGTGCAGCCCTTCCGGGCTCTGCGAGGCCTTCGCCACCACCGCCGGATCTCCGCCCGCCCGCACCGCCGCCGCCACCCCGTCCTCGAGGTTCGGCCCGAGCGAGTTGGCGTAGATGGTCCCGAACACCGCCGTGCCGAACGAGCTGCCGAGCGTCCGGAAGAAGGTCACCCCCGATGTCGCCGTGCCCAGGTCCGCGTAGTCGACCGTGTTCTGCACCGCGATCGTCAGGACCTGCATGCACAGCCCGATGCCGAGCCCGAGCACCAGCATGTACAGCGACTCCAGCCACACCCCGCTGTCCGGCCCCATCCGGGAGAGCAGGAACAGTCCGACCGCCATGACGAGGGAGCCCACGATGGGGAAGATCCGGTAGCGGCCGGTCTTGCTGACCACGTTGCCGCTGAAGATCGAGGCTGCCAGGAGTCCGATGACCATCGGCAGCGTCCGGACCCCCGACAGCGTCGCCGAGTCCCCGTCCACGTACTGCAGATAGGTCGGCAGATAGATCATCGCGCCGAGCATCGCGAAGCCCACGATGAAGCTGAGGATCGAGCAGACCGTGAAGACCGGATTGTTGAACAGCCGCATCGGCAGCATCGGTTCCTTCGCCCGGAACTCGACGAAGCAGAACGCGGCGAGGGCGGCCAGGCCGAGGACGAAAAGGCCGATGATGACGGGGGAGCCCCAGGCGTACTCGTTGCCGCCCCAGCTCGTCGCCAGGATCAGGGAGCTCGCCCCGACCGTGACCATCGCGATGCCCAGGTAGTCGATCACCGGACGTCCCGCCGCCTTCACGGACGGAATGGTCCTGGCTGCCGCGATGACCACCACGATCGCGATCGGGACGTTGACGTAGAACGCCCAGCGCCAGGTCAGATGGTCGGTGAAGAGGCCGCCCAGCAGCGGCCCGATGACGGTCGATACGCCGAAGACCGCACCGATCGCACCCTGGTACTTGCCGCGGTCGCGCAGCGGGATCACATCGGCGATCAGCGCCATCGACGTGACCATCAGACCGCCCGCGCCGATGCCCTGGAGACCGCGCCACACGATCAGCAGCGTCATGTTGGTCGCGAGACCGCAGAGGAACGAACCGGTGATGAAGATGATCGCCGAGACCTGGAAGACGATCTTCCGGCCGAACAGGTCACCGAACTTGCCGACCAGCACCGTCGCCACGGTCTCCGCCAGGAGGTACGCGGTCACCACCCACGACATATGGGCGGCGCCGCCCAGGTCCGAGACGATCGTGGGCAGCGCCGTGCCCACGATCGTCTGGTCGAGGGCGGCCAGCAGAATGCCCAGCACGATCGTGGCGAAGACGATGTTCCGGCGGCGCGGATCGAGCAGGGGCGGTGCGCCGGCGGCCTGCGCGGCGGGGGCGATCTCGCTGGCAGTGGTCACCTTTGCACCCTCACACCGCCCCCTGTCACCCGCATGCGGGAGGCGGCCGGACGTGTCAGCCCAGCAGGTCCTTCAGTGAGGCCTTCATCCGTGCGACGAACGCCTCCCGCACCGGCTCGCCCACCCGGTCCAGCGAGAGATACGGATTGAGGTCCTCCAGTTCTACGAGCAGCAACTCACCCGCCTCCGTCCGGCACGCGTCGACCCGCTGGATGCCGTGGTCGAGGGTGTTCCAGTCGACGAACGCGCGCGCGAACGCCAGATCCGCGGCGTCGGCCTCGTACGGCTCCAGCACCCACCGCTGCTCCGGGTGCGGCGCGTACAGCGCGTACTGGAAGTCGTGGTCGACGAAGTAGAAGGACACCTCGTAGCGGAAGTCGATGCGCGGCTGGACCAGCTCCGTGCCGTCCGCCCCCGGCGGGAGCTCAGGGGTACGGACGAACCGCAGCCCGACCGAGTCCGCGCCCAGCTTCGGCTTGATGACATAGCCCTCGGCCTCGGGCAGCAGCCCCAGATCCGCCGCCCGGTCCACGGTGGGGATGACCGGGTACCCGGCCCGGCTCAGATCGACCAGGTACTGCTTGCCCGCCATGTCGCCACGGCCCGTCAGCGGGTTGTACACCCGCGTGCCCAGCTTCCGGGCCCGCGCACAGAACGCGTCGTACGCCTCCTGGTAGTGCAGCACCGGGCCGCTGTTGCGTACGACGACGGCGTCGAATCCCTCCAGCAGCGCGGCGGCGTCACGGGGGTGGCAGAGAGCGACGTCGAAGTCCTCGCGCAGCCGCGACGTCAGGTGGATGTCCTCGTCGCAGTAGCGGCGCCCGCGCGCCTCGTAGGCGAGATCGGTGACGAAGAGAACGGACGGGCGCGGGCCGGCGGGCATGGTTCCCCCAGGGGGTTCAAGAGCGGACGGTGGGTCAATAACCTGAGCGACGTTGCCCGTCAACGACCCTGGAGCGTCATGACATCTGCCCCACAAGAGTCACTCGCCTCGCAAGCACCGCCCGTGCCGGACATTCTCTCGCCTTCCTTCGCCGCCGATCCCTACGGGGCCTACCGGATCATGCGCGAGAGCCACCCGCTGATCAGGCACGAGGCCACCAACAGCTACATCGTCTCCCGGTACGAGGACGTCGAGCGCGTCTTCAGGGACAAGGCGGGGGAGTTCACCACCGACAACTACGACTGGCAGATCGAGCCCGTCCACGGCAAGACCATCCTTCAGCTCAGCGGCCGTGAGCACTCCGTACGCAGGGCCCTGGTGGCCCCGGCCTTCCGGGGCACCGACCTCCAGGAGAAGTTCCTCCCCGTCATCGAGCGCAACGCACGTGAGCTGATCGACACCTTCCGGCACACCGGAGAGGCCGATCTCGTCGACGCGTTCGCGACCCGCTTCCCCGTCCTCGTCATCGCCGACATGCTCGGCCTCGACAAGGCCGACCACGACCGCTTCCACGGCTGGTACACCACCGTCATCGCCTTCCTCGGCAACCTCGCGGGCGACCCGGAGGTGGCGGCGGCCGGTGACCGGACCCGGCAGGAATTCGCCGAGTACATGATTCCGGTCGTCCAGGAGCGGCGGAAGGCACCCGGCGACGACCTGCTCTCCGCGCTCTGCGCCGCCGAGGTCGACGGTGTCCGGATGAGCGACGAGGACATCAAGGCGTTCTGCAGCCTGCTGCTCGCCGCCGGTGGCGAGACCACCGACAAGGCCATCGCCTCGATCTTCGCCAACCTGCTGACCCACCCCGAGCAGCTGGCCGCCGTACGGGAGGACCGCACTCTCATCGACCGGGCCTTCGCCGAGACGCTGCGGCTCAACCCGCCGGTGCACATGATCATGCGGCAGACGGCCGTCGATGTGGAGCTCGGCGGCGGCCGGGTGCCGGCCGGGTCGACCGTCACCTGTCTGATCG
Source organism: Streptomyces sp. NBC_00236 (assembly GCF_036195045.1). Classification (NCBI taxonomy): domain Bacteria; kingdom Bacillati; phylum Actinomycetota; class Actinomycetes; order Kitasatosporales; family Streptomycetaceae; genus Streptomyces; species Streptomyces sp. NBC_00236. The sequence goes on from NZ_CP108100.1 coordinate 7,449,072, forward strand.
GCTCGGCCAACCGGGACGCGTCCCGGTACCGCGACCCCGATCGTTTCGACCTCTTCCGGACCGACCTGACCAGCACCACGGCGTTCTCCGCAGCGGCCGACCATCTGGCGTTCGCCCTCGGCCGGCATTTCTGCGTCGGCGCGCTGCTGGCCAGGGCCGAGGTGCGGACCGGGGTGAACATGCTGCTCGACGCGATGCCCGACGTACGGCTCGCGGACGGGTTCACCCCGTCCGAGCAGGGTGTCTTCACCCGGGGCCCGGCGTCGCTGCCGGTGCGGTTCACCCCGGTCGCCGGGCCCTGACCGTGTGTCAGTGTCCGGTCCTCGGCCCACGATCCCGCGTCAGCGGATGTGGCGCCCCGAGATCGCCCGCGCGATGACCAGGCGCTGGATCTCGCTGGTGCCCTCGAAGATCGTGTAGATCTTGGCGTCGCGGTACATCCGCTCCACCGGATGCTCGCGGCTGTACCCGGCGCCCCCGAGGATCTGGACGGCCTTCTCCGTGGCGGACACCGCGAGTTCGCCCGCGCGCAGCTTGGACATGGAGCCCTGGCCCGCGTCGAAGGTGCGGTCGTTGCGGGCCATCCACGCGGCCTGCCAGATCAGCAGCCGTACGGACTCGATCTCCGTACGGATGTCGGCCAGCGCGAACGCGATCGACTGGTTCTCGATGATGGGCCGGCCGAACGCCTCGCGCTGTCCGGCGTACTCCAGCGCGTACTCGTACGCCGCGCGCGCGATGCCCAGCGCTTGGGCGCCGACGGTGGGGCGGCTGACCTCGAAGGTCGCCATCGCCGCCTGCCCCTTGGCGTTGCCGCCCTCGCGGGCGCGGGCGAGCCGGGCGTCGAGCTTCTCCTTGCCGCCGAGCAGGCAGTGGCCGGGCACGCGTACGTCGTCGAGGAAGACGTCCGCCGTGTGCGAGGCGCGCAGGCCCAGCTTCTTGATGGTGCGGCTCGCCTCAAGCCCCTTTGTCGCGGGCGGCACGATGAACGCGGCCTGTCCGCGGGCGCCGAGCGACGGGTCGACGGAGGCGACGACGACGTGGATCTCGGCGATCCCGCCGTTGGTGATCCACGCCTTCTGGCCGGAGAGCACCCACTCGTCCTTGGCCTCGTCGTAACGCGCTTTCGTGGCCATCGCGGAGACATCGGAGCCGGCCTGCGGCTCGGAGACGCAGAACGCCGCCACCTTCGGGTCGTCCTCGTCGCCGTAGCACTGGGGCACCCACTCGGCGAGCTGGTCCGGTGTGCCGGAGGCGAAGATGCCGGCGACGGCCAGGGAGGTGCCGAAGAGCGCCATGCCGATGCCGGCGTCGCCCCAGAACAGTTCCTCGTTGGCTATCTGGAGGGAGAGCCCTGACGGGTCGCCGTACATGTCGGCCAGGGACTCGAATCCGTACAGACCGATCCGGGCCGCTTCCTGGATGACGGGCCAGGGCGTCTCCTCGCGGGCGTCCCATTCGGCGGCCGCCGGGCGCACCACCTGGGCGGCGAAGCCGTGCACCCAGTTGCGCAGGTCCTGCTGTTCCTCGGTGAGGGCGAGGGAGAAGTAGCTCATCGGCCTCAGGCCTTCGGGATGTCGAAGTAGCGGGTGAGGCCCGAGGCGAGGCCGACATCGCCGGCCACCTTCAGCTTGCGCATCATGAACATCGTCACGGGGTTGCCGTTACCGGAGACCAGCTTGAGGAACTCGGCGTCGGCCATCACCAGCGTCGTGCGCGGCTCGGCGTCGGAGCGGCCCTCGCTGATGGTGCAGGCGCCGTCGGCGATCGCGGTCTCGTAGACCGTGTCCGTGTCACCGGTGATCTTCCAGCGGATCAGCGCCTTGAGCTGTCCCGCCGCCTCCGGGCGGAACTGCTGCTTCATCCGGCCGAAGACCTCGCCTAGCACCCGGGTGCGCAGTTCGCCGTGCATGACCTCGCCGAGCTGCTTGGCGGACAGGCCCTTCACGATCCGTGCGAACTCCTGCGGGGACACGGCCGCGAAGTCGAGGGCGGTCAGTTCGTCGGTGAGGTTGCCGCTGCTGTTGTCGGCCACGCCAGTTCCTTACTCTGGAGTAAACTTACTTCCGAGTAAGGTAAGCGCAGTGCGGCGCCTTCGCAAGATGGAGTCAAGGCGGGGGAGTCACCAGGAGCTGCCGGGGCGCACCGCCAGCCGGGGATGGTGGGCGGAGAGCACCTTGTTGGCGCGGGCCAGTTGGGAGAGGGCCTGCTCACGGTCGGCCTGGTCCTCGATGTCGAGCCGCGGGCCGCGGAAGCTGCGGACCTCGCGCGCGGCGCACTCCGCGTCGAACTCCGCCTCCAGGATGTGCGCCGGGATGCAGGAGCCGATCAGTGCCGCGATGCGGTCCGGGATCGGTACGGGGACGAGCAGGTGCGAGGCGGTCATGGGGTTCCCTCTCGAATGGTGGCCAGGAGGTCGGGCGTCGCGGCCGCCGGGTGGGCGGCCGACTCCTCCATATGTACGGGACGCAGTTCCGGGTTTCTCGTTGAGAACGTCTCCGTGTGGCAACCGTTCGGGACTGACCGGCTATTTCCGCTTACCCATAGGTAAGTTGACCTGTCGTGACGTACCCGCCCCGGCCCGCGCCTCGCGCGGCCGGAGCTCTGCTCAGAGGGGGAGGTTCTCACCGCGTGACCGCAGCTGGAGCGCGCGCAGTACCGCCTCCGTCGAGAACCGGCTTTCCGGATCGATGAGTTGCTCGCCGAATATCGTCTCCAGGTTGCGCATGCGGTAACGGACGGTCTGCGGGTGCACATCGAGCAGGGCGCCCATGTGCGCGGCTGTGCCACGGGTGTCGAGCCAGATGCGCAAGGTCTCGATCAACCGGTCCCGCCGGGTGGCGGTGATACCCGCGATCGGGGCGAGCTCCCGCTGTGCCAGCTGGTCGAGCAGTGCGGGATCGGACAGCAGCCAGAGTGTCACCAGGTGGTTCTCGCACAGCACGAGTGGCGCGTCGTCGATGGCCCCGCTGTCGATGAGTTCCAGTACCCGGCGGGCCCAGCGGATGGAGTCGGACGCCTGTGCCGTGGGAACGGTGGGGCCGATCGCGACCCGGGTGCCGATCAGTGCCCGCTCGAGCATCTGTCTGCGTGCCTCGTTCAGCGGTCCCGGTATCAGCAGGTGAGGCTGCGGGCTGCTGAGGTCGACCAGCATGTCGCGGTCCGCGTCGACCCGGTCGAGTCCGGCGGGGGCCCGCGCGGCGACCAGGGTGACCTGGTCGGGTAAGGGCCAGCCGGTCTGTTCGCAGAGCTCGGCGATGGCGGTGCGCGGTACCGGCCGTCCGGCGAGGATGAGATGGAGCAGGCGCCGGCGCGTGGCCTCGCTCTGCTCGCCCGACTGGGACTGGACCTCGAGGAAGCCCTCCCGCGACAGCGACTCCAGTTCGTCGACATAGGCGAAGAGCGCGTCGGCGAAGCTGAGCATGAGCGCGGGCGAGAAGCTGTAGCTCCGGCCGACCTTCTTCGCCCGGCGCAGCGCCACCCGGGCGCCGAGGCGGTAGGCCCCCTGCAGCGCCTCCATGCTCCGGCCCTCGTAGGCCTCGAACCGGCCGAAGCGCCGGCACATGTCGTCGCGCAGGCTGGTGGACGTGGAGGGTTCCGCGACCAGGTCGACGAAGGAGGCGAGGCTCTGCTCCACACCGACCCGCAACGCCTGCCCGTTGGGGCCGTCGAGCAGACGCGCGTACTCCGGATATGCCCGGGTCACCTCGACGCCTATTTCCTTGATGAGGCTGGGAAGTTCGGGTCGCATGATTGCGGCGAACTCCTGCGGGAGCGGCCCCAGCGGATCGTCGGCGTCGGACGGATGAATGCGGTGCGGCATGACGTTCCCCTTGCTCTCCGGCGCCCGGTGGGGGTGAGGCAGTGGGGGAAAGCGCTCCCACGAACCGACAGGTGCGTACCAAGTCCGCGATGAAGATAGACCAAGTCAGGCATTGTGCACACCACTTGAACAAGATCGAAGTGCAGGGGCCACACATCTCGGCCGCGTTGTGGGCCTTCCGTGCAGGTCGGGCGCCAATGCTCACTTCAAGACAATGTTTTCCGGCCGTTTACTCTTCTCGCGACAATGAAGTAACCCTGGGTAACGGGAAAATTGGGAGGGCTCGGCCCGATTCGTCGTCGACTGCTCCGGGAGCCGGGAAACCGCGTGCTTCCGGAGCGTCTCCATGGAGAGGCCGAGGCCGTTGTCCTGTTCGGTTCGCAACCGCCGTGCGCTCGGGGCTTTCCGATGTCTTGGCAGGGAGTGCCGTGCGCCGGGAGAGCTATCGGAGGCGCACATTCCGATATCCGCACCGAACCGGCCCCCGGCGCACCGACCTCACTGTCCGTCACCGGCCTGGGCCCGGCGGCCGGAAGAGGAGCAGCCTGATCGGCGGTCCGCCGCGGGCGGTCGGTCCCCGGCGGATCCCGCAATACCGGGCGGGCGGCTCCCGGGTGCGGGCCTGCGCGCATTCGGCAGGGGGTGAGTTCGGCCTCGACCGTCCAATGGCCCGCGAGCCCCTGGCCGCGCGAAATGGCGAAGCGTACGTGTATGCGTCGGCTCGGGTGGCCGGGTCCGGTCCTCGTCCGTGGCCGGGAAACTGCGCAGTAAATGCTAAGCCGTTGGCTCGAAATACTGACCTGCGGACGAGGAAAAAATCTCTTACGGAGAATCTTGACCGGCAGGATTGTGCTCGAAGTTTCCCGCAAGTAACGTCACGGCCTGTCACAGAACGTGTGTGGCTGAACAGGGCACGGCCCCCACGCAACACGGTTGATCCCGCACTTCCTGCCTCGGCGCAGGATTCCCGGTGCGTCCCCGCAACAGTGCATCCGCATTGTCGAATCGGAGGAACTACTGTGCGCAACTCCCTCAGAAGGCTCGCGGTCGCGACAGGCGCCACCGTCGCTGCCGTCGTCCTCGCCGCCCCTGCCGCAACGGCTGGTGCGACGGCTGTCTGGACTGTCGGTCCCACCTCGCCCGAGACGTTCTCGGCCACCGCCACCAGTGCGGTGCTCACCCTCAACAGCATCCCGATGACCTGTACGGGATCCGCTGCCGCCGGCACGTTGACCTCGGCCAGTGGCACCACGAACGTCCAGGTGGGCACGATCGCCCCGCTGACGTTCAGTGGCTGCACCAGCCCGTTCGGCACCGTGACGCCGACCACCAACACCTCGCCGGCGTGGCGCCTGGTGGCCAACACCTACAGCGCCGGCGTCACCAGCGGCTACATCGATGGTGTCCAGGCCACCATCAAGGTGCTCACCTGCACCTTCACGGTGACGGGCCGGGTCGCGGCGACGTACACCAACTCCACCGGCAAGCTGGCGGTCTCCAACAACGCCACCTACAAGCTGTCCGTCGCGTCGATCAGCGCCAGCGGCTGCACCGGCATCGCCAAGGTCGGTGACGTTCCGACGTTCACCTCCTCCTACTCCGCGGTGACCCCGGCCGGCGGCACGACCAAGCCGACCATCGTCTACAGCTGATCCGGCCACCGCACGATCCGGCCGGAACGGGCTCGCGCGGCGGGGGTTCCCCGTCGTGCGAGCCGCCGTCCGGTCCGTCCGAAGGGAGACATCGTCAGTGATGCCCATCCTTGCGCCGGGGGTCCGGCGCCGAACCACGGCGCGCGGCGCGGTCGTGGCGACCGCGGTGCTTCTGGGCGGGATGCTGCCCGGAGCCCAGGCGACGGCCGGGGATCACAAGATCGATGCCCACCTCGTCTACACCTGCGACTTCGCCGCGAGCAAGCAGCAGGTCGAGGTGGGTGTCACCGCGACGGTCCCCGACTCCGCAAAGGCGGGTGAGCGGATCACTCCCGCCGACGTCGTGACGGAGGTGACCCTTCCGGACGCCTTGGTCAGGGAACTGGCCGGAGCGGGCGCGACGACGCTGAGCGCCGAGACCCGGCTCACCACCCGGGTCGGGCAGCAGGACCACCGTACGGAGACCGAGTGGATCGGCACGACCGGCACCGCTGTGCCGGTTCCCGCCTCGGGGCCGCTGACCCTGACATCGGCCGGCGAAGTCCCCTTCGTCAGGCCCCTGGCGGTGGGCGACCTCACCTTCGATGCCGTCGGGCTCACGACTGTGCTCACGCCCAGAAAGGCCGACGGAACCGCGGTCGAACCGGCCGCCACGGCACTCGCCTGCACCCCCGAAGCCGATCAGCCGACCGGCCTGGGAAAAGTGCGGATCACGGGTGAGGAAACCGAGACCGCCGCACCGGAGCCCACCTGGCCCGGCGACGCCGAGAGCAGTAGGGCGAAGGCGAAGCCGAAGGACTCTGCCGCGCCCGAGGTCGGCGCGCGCAAGGAACCGGCGGCCGCGGCCGCCGCGGCGCCTCCCTGTGTGGGTGACCCGAACGACGGGCTGAACATGGTCGCCTACGTGACCGGCTACGCCGACGTGACGAAACTCAGGAGCGCGACCAGGTTCCCGCTGGCCTGTGCGCAGATCACCCAGGGGGACACCCGTCCCGACTTCTCCGAGCCCGGCTTCCTCCACGTGTACCAGGATTCCGCCGTGGTGCTGGACTACCACGGCAAACCGCAGCTCCCACCGGCCTCCGGGACGTTCCTGACCTTCGGCTTCATGCCGACCACGGCGGTCATGGAGATGACCCAGATACCGCCGAAGATCGACGCCAACGGTATCCCCGTCCCCAACATCAAGTCCGACATCGCGATCAATCTCTCGGACAACTCCAGCAAGAACATCACGGTCATCACGATGGACTTCATGCTGCGGCTGCGTGACGTCGAGGTCAACGGCGTACCGATGGACGTCGGGGACTCCTGCCGCACGAGCAAGCCGTTCCGGCTCTCGCTCGAGGGGCGGATGACCATGACGCCGGAAGGTGTCATCGACGGATACACCCTGGTCAGCGGTGGCGTGCTGACCGGTTCGGTCACCATCCCGCCGTTCAGCGGATGCGGCACCGCCGGTGAGGACCTCGACAGCCTGTTCACGGCGTCCATCTCCGGGGAGTCCGGCTACGTCAAGCAGACCCAGGGAGCCCCGTGCGCGACCGTGAGCGCCGACCCCGCGTACTGCACACCTGACGGGCAGCCGGTCAACGTACCCGTCGCGGAGCGCTGAACCGGCTCGCACCGCGCCACGCAGGCCCCACTTCGCACCGAGCCCGGCATTCCTACTCATGCGCAAAACGAATCGAGGGAACAATGAGACCTGTCCCGAAGAGCTGGCGCACCGGCCTTCTCGCAGCCGCGGCCACCGCAGCACTGGTCGTACCGGTGGTCGCCTCACCCGCCGGGGCGGCAGCGGCGGCCCCTCAGCTCAACGGCAACTGGGCGCCGTTCAACCGGTGTCCGGTGGACGATCCCGCCATGCTGGCCACGGACGGCGAAACCGACATCGCGCTGTGCGTGACCTCGACGTCCCCCAACGGCACGATCAAGCTCGGCAACACCACCGCGACGACCGGGGCGACCAATCTCCAGTTCGGGGTGATCCAGCACCCGGCCGAGGGCACCTACAGCGTCGTGCCGCCGGCCGCCGGGTCCATCATCAGTGACCGGACCACCATCCCCGGCGGTCTGCTCGGGCTGATGTGCCCGAGCGACATCCCGTTCGTGACGGGCATCTGCAACCAGATCACCAGCAACACGCTGAACAAGGTCACGGCCACGGTCGAGTCGGCGGGCGCGCCGAAGGACTTCGACCTGGTGGCGGGCCTCAGCTCCGGGCCGATCGTCTCCCTGCCGATCAGGATCCACCTGGAGAACCCGTTCCTCGGCTCGGGCTGCTACCTCGGCTCGTCCTCGAACCCGATCGTGCTGCACCCGGGCAACCTGAGCCAGCCGGAGCTCGGCGTGACGCTGTTCGACCCCGACGGGACGACCAACCCGGAGGGTTCGCTGATCCAGTTCGCGCTGACCGGCGCCTCCCAGGGTGACAGCACCTTCTCCGTACCCAAGTCCAGCGGCTGTGGGCTGGGAGGCCTCCTCAACGGTGTGCTCGACCTCAAGACCGGGCTGCCCGCGGGATCCGGGAAGAACAACCTGGTGCTGAACAACGCCTCGACGTACACCGTCGGGCTGACCGCGCCCGGGGCCGTCGTACCCGACGCCGGCAAGGTTCTGTCCGACAACTGGCACTCTGCTGTGAAGTAGCCGGTTCCGGCGGCTCCCACCTCGGAACCGTCCCCTTCCGGGCAGGCCGAAGCGGATTTGTCACTTCGTGCGTGCTCCCTGCCGTCCCGCGTTCGCGCCCGCCCCGGTCAGGTCACTCCTGGCCGGGGCGGGCTGCGTCCTGTCCGGGGCTGATGAAATTGTTCCGATCCGAAGCCGCCGGCCCCTTCGGAGCAACTCACATCCGGATAGGTTTCAAAAGCGAGTTGCTCACTGCGGGACAAGGAATCGGCACCCGGAGATGCTGGTCAAGAAATTTCATGAACCAGTATTGCGAACTCAGGTTACCGGGCCGTAGCGTCCGCACTGAGGGGGAGACGGCCGTCTTGCCCGAAAGGCGTGAGACCAGGGCTCCTGGCGGGCCCCGGGCCGCAGGCCCGTACGCCGGGGTCACTTGCGCAGATTCCGACAAGCCCACCGGGTGGGATTGTCAATCAGTGACAAGTGGTCCGACCCGAGTCATCGATCCGCTGATTTCCGCTGTTCAACGGCTTGTCCTGGCGGTTTCGGCGGACATAACGTGCGCCTCCTGGTGCATGTGTGACGAGCCGCCATTGGATTTCTCAGAGCCGGAGTGCTGACTGATGACTTCGTTCACCGACACGTCGAGGGAGGGCCGATGGGAATCGAAGTAATCGTGGAAGGCCTGACGAAATCCTTCGGAAAGCAGAACATCTGGCAGGACGTCAGCCTCACTCTCCCCGCAGGTGAGGTCAGTGTCATGCTCGGCCCGTCGGGTACGGGAAAGACCGTATTCCTCAAATCCATCATCGGCCTGCTCAAGCCTGAACAGGGCCGGGTCCTTGTCAATGGCGTCGACATGGTGAACGGTTCCGAGCGGGACATCATGGAAGCCCGCAAGCTCTTCGGCCTCATGTTCCAGGACGGTGCGCTTTTCGGCTCGATGTCGCTCTTCGACAACATCGCGTTCCCGCTCCGGGAGCACACCCGTAAGAAGGAATCCGAGATCCGCCGCATCGTGATGGAGCGGATCGACGTGGTCGGCCTCCTGGGTGCCGAGGACAAGCTGCCCGGCGAGATCTCGGGCGGTATGCGCAAGCGGGCCGGCCTGGCCCGGGCACTCGTTCTGGACCCGCAGATCATCCTCTGCGACGAGCCCGACTCCGGACTCGACCCGGTCCGCACCGCGTTCATCTCCCAGCTGCTCGTCGACCTGAACGCCCAGATCGACGCGACGATGCTCATCGTCACGCACAACCTCGACATCGCCTCCACCGTGCCGGACAACATGGGCATGCTGTTCTGCCGCAACCTCGTGACCTTCGGGCCGCGCGAGGTGCTGCTCACCAGCGATCTGCCCGTGGTCAACCAGTTCCTCGCCGGGCGCTGCGAAGGGCCCATCGGCATGTCCGAGGAGAAGGACGCCGCCACGCTCGCCGCCGAGGAGCTCAACGGCTACGGACAGGGCATCAGTTCGGCCAACGCCCCGCGCACCGTCGTCCCGCAACTGGAGCCCTCGCCGGGCCTCCCGGTGCGCCAGGGCGCCCTGCGCCGCCGGGAGCGGGTCATGTCGATGATGGGGCAGCTGCCGGAGGCGGCCCGTACCGCCATCCTCAACAGCTACAGCCCGGCCGCCGCGGGCGGTGGGCGCCCATGACGGCTCCCATGCCGGTGATACCCCCGGGGCCGCCGGGGGACCGGCCCCCGACTCCGGCCCCGCTCCCGAAGAAGGCGCCCGAGGCCCCGCGCCCCAGCAGGGCCCTCGCCCCGCTGCGCGAGACCGGCCGGCTGTTCGCGCTCGCCGGGACCGTGTGCCGGGAGACCTTCCGACGGCCCTTCCAGGTGCGGGAGTTCATCGAGCAGTTCTGGTTCGTCGCGAGCGTCACGATCCTGCCCGCCGCCCTCGTCTCCATCCCGTTCGGCGCGGTCATCGCCCTCCAGGTCGGCTCGCTCACCCAGCAGCTCGGCGCCCAGTCCTTCACCGGCGGCGCCAGCGTCCTCGCCGTCATCCAGCAGGCCAGCCCGATCATCGTGGCGCTGCTGGTCTCCGGGGCCGCGGGCTCGGCCATCTGCGCCGACCTCGGATCGCGCAAGATCCGTGAGGAGCTCGACGCGATGGAGGTCATGGGCGTCTCACCCGTGCAGCGCCTCGTCGTCCCGCGGGTCCTGGCCACCATGCTGGTGGCCGTGCTGCTCAACGGCCTCGTCTCCGTCGTCGGCACGATGGGCGGCTACTTCTTCAACGTGATCATGCAGGACGGCACCCCGGGCGCCTATCTCTCCAGCTTCTCGGCCCTGGCCCAATTGCCGGACCTGTACGTCAGCGAGATCAAGGCCCTGATCTTCGGCTTCATCGCCGGCATCGTCGCCGCCTACCGCGGCCTCAACCCGCGCGGTGGTCCGAAGGGCGTGGGCGACGCGGTCAACCAGTCCGTCGTCATCACCTTCATGCTGCTGTTCTTCGTGAACATGGTCCTCACGGCGATCTACCTCCAGATCGTCCCCGCGAAGGGGAGCTGACCGATGTCCATGCTCAGCTGGCTCGACAGATCCGGCGACCAACTCACCTTCTACGTACGGGCACTGGTCTGGATACCCAGGACGCTGCGCCGCTACCTGAAGGAGGTGCAGCGTCTGCTCGCCGAGGTCGCCTTCGGCAGCGGCGGGCTCGGGGTCGTCGGCGGCACCATCGGCGTCATGATCGCGATGACCCTGGCCACCGGCACGGTCGTCGGACTCCAGGGGTACGCCGCCCTCAACCAGATCGGCACCGCCGCCTTCACCGGCTTCATCTCCGCGTACTTCAACACCCGCGAGATTGCCCCGCTCGTCGCAGGGCTCGCACTCTCCGCGACCGTCGGCGCCGGCTTCACCGCGCAGCTCGGTGCCATGCGGATCAACGAGGAGATCGACGGTCTCGAGTCGATGGGCGTGCGGTCCATGCCGTACCTCGTGACCACCCGCATTATCGCCGGGGTCGTCGCCATCATCCCGCTGTACGCGATCGGGCTGCTCTCCTCGTACGTCGCCTCCCGCTACGTGACCGTCCTGTTCAACGGGCAGTCCGCGGGAACGTACGACCACTACTTCAATCTCTTCCTCTCCCCGCAGGACGTCCTGCTGTCGGTGCTCAAAGTGCTGATCTTCAGCGTGATGGTGATCCTCGCGCACTGCTACTACGGCTACCACGCCACCGGCGGGCCCGCCGGGGTGGGCGTGGCCGTGGGCCGCTCGGTGCGTAACGCGATCGTGCTGATCAGCGTCACCGACTTCTTCCTCTCGCTCGCGATCTGGGGCGCCACGACGACCGTGAAGGTGGCCGGCTGATGACATCCCGGACCACAAGGAGCACCAGGGCCGCGAGGACCGCCGGCCGCAGGACCGCCGGGGTCGCGTTCTTCCTCGTGCCCGCCGTACTCATCTGGGTCTCGGTCTCCGTGTACGAGAAGGACTTCGTCCACGACGCGACCGTCACCGTACAGACGTCGAGCGTGGGCAACGAGATGCACGACAACGCCGACGTGAAGCTGCGCGGTGTCGTCATCGGGCAGGTCCGCTCCATCGCGGCCGACGGCGAAGGCGCCCGCCTCACCCTGGCGATCAAGCCGGACAAGCTCGACCGCATCCCGGCCGACGTCACCGCCCAGATGCTGCCCACCACCCTGTTCGGCGAACGGTTCGTGGCCCTTGTGCCGCCCGCCGTGCCGTCCGCGCAGACACTGCAGGCAGGGGCCGTGATCCCGCAGGACCGCTCCAGCAACGCCCTCGAACTCGAAGAGGTCCTCGACAACGTCCTTCCCCTGCTGACCGCGGTGAAGCCGGAGAAACTCTCCGCCACGCTCAACGCGGTCTCCCAGGCGCTCCAGGGCCGCGGCGAGAAGCTCGGCGAGACCCTCGTCACCCTCGACGCCCACCTGAAGAAGTTCAACCCGCAACTCCCCACGCTCAACGCCGACATCAAGGAACTCGTCAAGGTGAGCGCGCTGTACGCGGACGCCGCCCCCGATGTCCTGGACGCCCTCACGGACTTCACCACCACCAGCGGAACCGTCGCCGAACAGCAGGCGGAACTCGCCGACCTGTACGGCTCCACCACCGCCTCCGCCCGGGACCTCACCGCGTTCCTGGAGAAGAACAAGGACAACCTCATCAGGCTCGCGACCTCGGGCAGGCCGACGCTGGAGACCCTCGCGAAGTACTCCTCGGAGTTCCCCTGCACCCTGCGCACCATCGCCGGGTTCGTGCCGGCCATGGACAAGGCGCTCGGCAAGGGCACCGACCGGCCGGGGCTCCACGTCACGGTCAAGGCCGTGCCCTCCAAGGGGAAGTACGTGGCGGGCAAGGACACCCCGGTCTACAACGCGACGGGCGGACCGCACTGCTACTCCGTCCCCTATGTCGGCGATACCGTGCCGACCGCCGACGCCAGGACCGTCGCCGACACCGGCGGCACGGGCGAGGCGGAGACGACCGCCCCCGAAGAAGTACCGGCGGCCGACCCGTCCCTCGGTATGCCCAACTCCCCGCAGGAGAGCCGGCTCGTCAACGAGCTGGTCGCTCCCTCACTGAAAGTCCGGCCGCAGGCCCTGCCCGAGTGGAGCAGCGTGCTCATCGGTCCGGCCTTCCGCGGTGTGGAGGTGAAGCTCAAGTGAAGCGCCGCTCCCTCGCGGGACCGCTCGCGAAATCGATCGTCTTCATCCTGGTGACGGTCCTCGCCACCACGGTGCTGGGTCTCTCCATCGCCAACACCGGTGTCGGCGACACCCGTTCGTACCGCGCCAGGTTCACCGACGCGACCGGACTCATCGTCGGCGACAGCGTCCGGATCGCCGGCGTCAAGGTCGGACAGGTCGAGTCCATCAAGGTCGCCGACCGACGGCTCGCCGAGGTCCGCTTCAACGTGCAGAAGAGCCGGAAGCTGCCGGCGTCGGTTACCGCGTCGATCAAGTACCTCAACATGGTCGGCCAGCGCTACATCGACCTCGACCAGGGCGCCGGGCCCGTCGGAAAGAGCTTCACCGCGGGCGCCACCATCCCGCTCTCCCGTACGACGCCGGCCCTGGACCTCACCCAGCTCTTCAACGGATTCCAGCCGCTCTTCGAAGGGCTGTCCCCGCCCGACGTCAACCAGCTGGCCGGCTCCATCGTCCAGGTGCTCCAGGGCGAGGGCGGCACCATCGACAGCATCCTCCAGCACGTCGGATCGCTGACCGGCACAGTCGCCGCCAAGGACCAGGTGATCGGCGAGGTGATCAAGAACCTCAACACGGTCCTGAAGACCGTCAACGACCGCGAGGCAGGGTTCAACGACCTCGTCGACACCCTCCAGGCACTCGTCACCGGCTTCTCGGGCGACCGCAAGCCGCTCGGCGAGGCCGTCACCGCGATGGGCGCCCTCACCACGGTCACGGCCGACCTGTTCAAGGACGGGCGAGCGCCCCTCAAGGAGGACATCAAGCAGCTCGGCCGGCTCTCCGACCGGCTCGCCGACAACTCCCCGAAGATCGAGAACTTCCTCCAGAAGACCCCGGCCAAGATGGAGGCGATCAGCCGGCTCGCCTCGTACGGCTCATGGCTCAACCTCTACCTCTGCGAAGCCAAGGTCAGCGGAGTGACGACCAGCGACGGCAGCACCCCGCCGACCGGCATCGAGATCACCCAGCCGAGGTGCCTGTCATGAGAATCAAGCCCGTACGCGACCGCAACCCCGTCGCCGTCAGCATCGTCGGACTGCTCGTGCTCGCCCTCCTGGGATACGGGGCCTACCGCGCCGACTCCCTGCCCTTCATCGGCGACGGCACCACGTACAGCGCCGACTTCACCGAGTCCGCAGGGCTCGACGAGGGTGACGAGGTGCGGATCGCCGGAGTGAAGGTCGGCAAGGTCACCGGGGTCTCCCTCGAAGGCGCCAAGGTCAAGGTCACCTTCAAGGTCAAGGACGCCTGGATCGGCAACGCCAGCACCGTCGGCATCGCCATCAAGACGCTCCTCGGCGACAAGTACCTCGCCGTGGACCCGCTCGGCGAGTCGCCGCAGAACCCGGACGAGCGCATCACGGCCGGCCGCACCACCTCCCCGTACGACGTCACCCAGGCCTTCAACGGACTCGGCGAGACCATCGAGGAGATCGACACCGCGCAGCTCGCCAAGAGCTTCGAGACGATCTCCGCCACGTTCAAGGACTCGCCGCCGAACGTGAAGAGCGCCGCCAAGGGGCTCTCCGCCCTCTCCAAGACCGTGTCCGAGCGTGACGCACAGCTGGCGACCCTCCTCAAGGGCAGCAAGCAGCTCACCAAGACCCTCGCCAACAAGAAGAGCAGCTTCGAGACCCTCCTCGAGGACGGCAACCTGCTCCTCGGCGAGATCCAGGCCCGCCGCGACTCCATCCACCTGCTGCTCACCGGCACCCGCGACCTGGGCATCCAGCTCACCGGTCTCGTCGCCGACAACAACAAGCAGCTGAAGCCCACGCTCAAGGCGCTGGGCCGGGTCACCGCGGTGCTGAACAAGAACCGCAAGAGTCTCGACAAGGTGCTCGCGCTCTCCGGCTCGTACAACAGGCTCGTCGGCAACACCCTCGGCAACGGCCGCTGGTTCGACAACTACGTCTGTGGCGTCGTCCCGAAGAACTACCTGCCCGCCGGCACCCCGCCGGCGACCGGATGCATGCCTCCCAAGCAGGAAGGCGGGAGCTGAGATGAGACTCACCCGCATCATCGGCATCGGGGCGGGCCTCGCGGTCGTGGCCGTCGCGGCCACCACCGGTGTGATGGCCATGGAGGAAGCGGGCACGACGACCGTCACCGCGTACTTCGACCAGGCGACCGGCGTCTACGCCGGATCGGACCTGCGGATCCTCGGAGTGCGGGTCGGAACCGTCGAGTCGGTCGAGCCGCGCGGCAAGGACGTCAAGGTCGTCCTGCGCGTCGACAAGGACATTCAGGTCCCGAAGGACGTGCACGCCGTCGTCGTCGCCCCCAGCCTCGTTGCCGACCGCTACGTGCAGCTCGCCCCCGCGTACACCGGGGGAGCCGTTCTCGCCGAGGGAGCCGAACTGCCCGCCGAGAAGAACGCCACACCGGTCGAGGTGGACCAGCTCTACGAGTCCATCACCGAGATCTCAGCCGCGCTCGGCCCGGACGGGGCGAACGCGGAGGGGGCCTTCGCCGGGCTCCTGGACACCGGCGCGAAGAACCTCAAGGGCAACGGCAAGGACATCGGCGACTCCATCGAGCAGTTCGGCAAGGCGACGAAAACCCTCGACAGGAGCAGCGGGAACCTCTTCGACACGCTGGCCTATCTCCAGACGTTCACCACGATGCTGAAGGACAACGACAGCAACGTACGCACGGCCGAGGACCAGCTGAACTCCGTCACCGGCTTCCTGGCGGACGACAAGAAGAACCTCGGGGCCGCGCTCAAGGAGCTGGGCACCGCCCTCGGTCAGGTCAAGACGTTCATCAAGGACAACCGGGGCGCGCTCAAGGCGAACGTCGACGCCCTGGTGCCGATCACGCAGACCCTCGTCGACCAGCGCGCCTCACTGGCCGAATCGATGGACACCCTGCCGCTGGCGGCGGGCAACGTCCTGAACGCGTACGACCCGGCCAACCGCACGCTCAACGGCCGGACCGACCTCAACGAGCTCAGCATGGGCGGTCCTCTTCTGGAGCCGTCCATCGGCCTCGAAGGACTCTCGCCGGTCGACGCGGAACAGCAGCAGGCGTTGCCCTCGCTGCCCCTGCCGGCCGTGGGCACCGTCTACGGCACGACGCAGGACGGCAAGAACGACAAGAAGGGGGCGAACCAGTGAGCCGGAACCTGCGCAGACCCGGCGCCCTCGCGACCACGGGCGCGTCCACCCTGATCGCGTTCGGCCTCTGCTGCACGCTCCTCGTCACCGGATGCGGGGCTCCGAGCTTCTCGGGGATCGAGGACGTGCCGCTGCCCGGCGGCGCGGACCTCGGCGACCATCCGTACGAGATCACGGCGGACTTCGGGGACGTGCTCAGCCTCGCCCCGCAGTCCTCGGTGAAGGTCAACGACGTCGCCGTCGGCCGCGTCACCAGGATCTCGCTCGCCCCGGACACCTGGCAGGCCCGGGTCACCATGAAGGTCAACGGGAAGATCAAACTGCCCGCCAACGCCTACGCGCACCTGGAGCAGTCGAGCCTGCTGGGCGAGAAGTACATCCAGCTCTCGCCCCCCGCGAGCGGCACCGCGGTGGGCACCCTGGCCTCGGGTGACCGGATCCCGCTCACCCGGACCAACCGCAACCCGGAGGTCGAGGAGGTGTTCGGCGCCCTGTCGATGCTCCTCAACGGCGGCGGCATCAACCAGCTGAAGACCATCACCACCGAACTCAACAAGGCGCTGACCGGTCAGGAACCCCAGGTCCGGGCCATGCTCCGGCGCGTCGACACCCTCGTCACCAACCTCGACGACCACCGCGGTGACATCACCGCGGCGCTCGACGGCGTCAACCGGCTCTCCACCACGCTCGCCACCCGCAAGCAGGACGTCGGAACGGTCCTCACGAAGCTCAGCCCCGGGATGAAGGTCCTGGAGAAGCAGCGCGGCTCGCTCCTGACGATGCTGCGCTCCCTGGACACGCTCTCCACCGTCGCCGTCACCACCATCAACAAGAGCAAGGCGGACACGATCGCCGACCTGAAGGCCATCGCCCCCACCCTCAGGGCCCTGGCCGACTCCGGCGACGACCTGCCCGACTCGCTCCAGGTGCTGCTCACCTATCCGTTCACGGACGAGGTGCTGCGCGGCGTGAAGGGCGACTACCTCAACGTGTACCTGGACATGACGGCAGCACCCGGCACCCAGATCATTCCCGCCTACGAACCGGAGGAGACGCAGCCCCCGGCAGGGGCGACGACGGTCGCCGGCGCGGGACTGCCCCTGCCCCTTCCCGCCACCTCGGCGCCCAGGACGGGCCCGGCCTCTGAGGGGAGCAGCCGATGATCACCCTCGCCATCCGGCTGAAGAACATCGCGTTCCTGATCATCGCGGTGCTGGCGCTCGGCTATCTGGGCGTGCGCTACGCCGACCTCGGCCACTACGTCGGCATGCGCGACTACTACACCGTGAAGATGCAACTCCCGCGCACCGGCGGCCTGTTCACTCACTCCAACGTCACCTACCGGGGCGTCTCCGTGGGCCGCGTCGGTCCCATCGAACTCACCGACGACGGCGTGGAGGCCGAGCTGCGCATCAAGAAGTCCGCGCCGTCCATCCCCGACGACCTCAAGGCCGTCGTGGCCAACCTCTCCGCGGTCGGCGAGCAGTACGTCGACCTGCGGCCGACCCGCACCGAGGGCCCCTTCCTCGGGAACGGCTCGGTCATCGACCAGGCCGAGACCACCGTTCCGGCACCCGTGACCAATGTGCTCACCAGCGTCAACGACCTGGCCTCCTCGGTCGACCTGGAGTCGCTGCGCACCGTGGTCGACGAGTTCGGCACCGCGTTCTCCGGACGCGGCGACGACCTCCAGGTCCTCCTGGACACCGGCAGTGAATTCGTCGAGGCGGCCGACGAGGCGCTGCCCGTCAACACCAAGCTGATGGCCGACGGCGAGACCGTCCTGCGCACCCAGGTCGAACAGGGCGAGGCCCTCAAGGGCTTCGCCTCGGGCGCGAAGGAACTGGCGGCCCAGCTGAAGGGCTCGGACACCGACCTGCGCAAGCTCATCGCCGCCGGACCCGACGCGACCGGGCAGATCAGCGGGCTGCTGCGCGACCTCGACCCGAGCTTCGGGGTCGTCGTCGCCAACCTCCTCACCACGTCGGACGTCGCCGTCACCCGGCAGCGCGGACTGGAGGAACTCCTGGTGAAACTCCCGGCCGTCGCGGCGGCCGGTGCCAGCGCGGTCGACGAGGACGGTGCCCGGTTCGGGATGTCGGTCACCTTCTTCGAACCGCTGCCCTGCACCGCCGGCTACGGTGCCACCAAGTACCGCAACGGGCGCGATCTCGCACCCGCGCCCGCGCTCAACACCAAGGCCCGCTGCACCTCGTCGCCCGGCACCGGGATCAACGTCCGCGGCAGCGCGAACGCCCCGAAGGGCGGGCCACTGGCACCACCGGCGAAACCCGGCACGCTGCTTCTCGGCGGCGACACCGAGGACCGGCTGCCCGGAGCGCTCGGTGCCCCGGCGGACAACGCACCCGCGGCTGAGGGCATGGCCGGGCTGCTGGGCCTGGGAGGCGGCGCATGACCTCACGTAGCCGCACTCTCAGCGGCTGGGCCGTCCTGCTCGTCGCCGCGCTGATCTGCGCCCTGGGCGGCTGGTCGTACGCCCGGGCGCGCGGCGACGACGACCTGGCGTACGCCAAGAGCCGGGATGCCGCACTGGCCGACGGCAGGCAGGACCTGGCCCGGCTCAACACTCTGGACGGCAAGGACGGTCCGAGCGTCGACGCCGGCCTCGCCGCCTGGCTCGACGCGTCCACCGGCCCGCTGCACGACCAGTTGAAGCGCACCCGCACGAAGGACGCCGCCGAGCTGAAGAAGTCCGGCTCGACGGCGCGCGGGAAGGTCACCGACGCGGCGCTCACCGAGGTCGACGAACGGACGGGCACCGCCTTGATGATCGCCACCGTCGACGTCGAGGTCACCCCGCGTACCGGAAAGGCGGGCACCGAGCGCAAACGCTTCGAGGCCACGCTCGTCCGGACCGGGGACGGCTGGAAGGTCAAGGCGCTCACGGCGCTCGGCATAGGAGGCAGCGCATGAAGCCGGGGAGCGGGACCACGACGGACGTCGTGACCGACGAGACGGACGCCGAGGCCGCGGCGGAACCCCGCGTGCCCGGAACTGCCGGGCGTCCGAGCGACGACACCGGTTCCGGTGCGGGTTCGTCCGGGGATGACGAGACCGAAGCCGGGCCCGCCCGGCGGTGGCCCCGCGTGCTGGCCGCGGTGCTCGTCGTCGTCCTGCTCGCGGCCGGTGGCGCGTTCTACGTCGCGGGCCGGCAACTCCGCGACACCCCCGCCACCTCGAACAGGGCGCTGACGGACAGCGCGGCCACCACACAGGTCGCCGGCGACGTGACCAACGCGCTCGGCAAGGTCTTCTCCTACGGTCCCGGCGCCACCGCCGCCACCAAGGCCGCCGCGCAGCAACTGCTGGCGGGCAAGGCCCTCCAGCAGTACGCGGCGCTCTTCGGCCAGGTCGAGAAGCAGGCCGCCGACCAGAAGCTCACCCTCACCACCCATGTCGTGCGCGCCGGGGTGACCCGGCTGACCCACGACAGCGCGCACCTCCTGGTCTTCATGGACCAGGTCTACGAACGCAAGGGCAAGGCCGCGAGCACCGCGGCGGCGCAGCTGTCCGTCACGGCCCAACTCCGGGAAGGCCGCTGGACGATCGTGGAGATCGACGCCCGATAGCGCACCCCGACCGCACGACGTACGACCGCACCACGAGGCAGCAGGCACAGCACGGACAGGCCGGCAGGGAGAGGCAGCGATGGCACGGGTACGGATGACGAGGAACCCGCTGGTGGCGGCAGCGATCGTGCTGACCGTCGCGGCAGCCGGCGCCGCGGGCTGGGGCGGAGTGTCCCGGTACCAGGCGGCGCACGACGACTCGGCGGCGTACGCCCAGGTCCGCGACGACGCGCTGGCCGCCGGCGAGCAGGCCGTGCAGAACATGAACACGCTCGATCACGAGCAGCTCGCCAAGGGGCTCGACAGCTGGGAGGACTCCACGACCGGGGACCTGCACCGGCAACTCGTCGACGGACGGGACGGGTTCGTGAAGCAGATCCAGGAGGCGAAGACCGTCAGCACGGCCAAGGTGCTGTCCGGCGCGGTCACCGAGCTCGACGACCGGGCCGGCAAGGCGGGCGTGATGGTGGCGCTGCGGGTGACCGTGACCGCGCCCAAGGGCAAGCCCGCGGTCAAGGAGAGCCGGATGCTGGGCCAGCTCACCCGTACCTCCGAAGGGTGGAAGCTCAGCGCCCTCGGCCAGGCACCCGTCGGCAACACCGCCGGCTGACGGCTGACGTCACCGACTCCCACCCCGCACCGAGAGGACCCCGGACATGTCGACGACCCGTCACCTCGTCAACCGGCAGCGCCGCCTGGCCACCGTCGCCGCCGAACGCACCGCCGCCCCCACGCCCGTACGCAAGCCCGTGGAACCCGGGACGGGCGCTGAGGAGCCATTGGACGAGCCGGAACAGCAGGAGGAGAAGGAGGAGAAGGAGCCGGCCGGCGGCCGGCCACCCCGTCCCCGCCCCCGTCTCCGGATCACGCTGCCCGCCGTGCTCTGCGCCCTCACCGTCCTCCTCGGCGCCTTCGCCGCCTGGGCGTTCACCTCGGCCGCCACCCTGAACGACGAACCGGGCCGGCAGAACACCGCGCTCACCGACATCGCCCGCACCAGCGAGGTGAAGGGGCAGATCACCGAGGCCGTCGGCGCGGTGTTCTCGTACAACTACGCCTCGCCCGCCAAGGCCGACGCGGCGGTGAAGAAGTACCTGACGGGCAAGGCCGTCTCTCAGCACGAGGACATGCTCGCCGAGGTACGGGCGCAGGCGCCGAAGCAGAAGCTCGTCCTCACCACGACCGTCACCGAGAGCGGTGTGGAGCTGCTCGACGGCGACCGGGCCCGGCTGATCATCTTCGCCGACCAGAGCAACACCCGTACGGGCAAGTCCGATGAGACCACGTACGCCGCGGCCATGTTCGCCGTGGACGCCGTTCGCCGGGGCGGCACCTGGCGGATATCTGCCATCGACACGTTCACCCGGTGACCCGGGGAGAGGAGCACGCATGAGGTTCAACGGCACCATGCGCCGTGGCATCGGCGGCACCGCAGCCGCCGTCGCCGCGATGGCAGCCCTCACCGCGTCCCAGGCGCCGGGGCTCGTCGCGCACGACGAGGCGCAGCAGCGGAACACGGAGACGGACGAGGTCACGTGGTCGCAGGTGCCGAACGACGACTCGTACCACACCGAACTCCCGCCCCTGAAGAGCCCCGAGCCGCCGAAGCCCGGCGTCAAGCAGAGCAAGGCCGCGGTCCAGTCGTGGGCCGAGGCGGGCATCCCGTCCACCGTGCTCGCCGCCTACCGCAAGGCGGAGAGCGCGCTGGGGCGCAGTGACCCCGGCTGCCGGCTGCCGTGGCAGTTACTGGCGGCGATCGGCAAGGTCGAGTCGGGGCACGCGGCCGGCGGCCGGGTGGACACCCACGGCACGACGCTCTCCCCGATCCTGGGACCGGTGCTCAACGGTGCGGGGTTCGCGAACATCCCCGACACGGACGGTGGCGCCTACGACGGGGACAGGACCTACGACCGGGCGGTCGGCCCGATGCAGTTCATCCCCTCGACCTGGGCGCACTGGGCGAAGGACGGCAACGGTGACGGGCGCAGCGACCCGAGCAACATCTATGACGCGGCCCTCGCCGCCGGGTCCTATCTCTGCGCAGGCACCCGCGATCTGACGGTGGGCGCCGACCTCGACCGGGCGATCCTGAGCTACAACCACTCGGACACCTATCTGCGCACCGTGCTGTCCTGGCTGGCGTTCTACCGCAACGGCATCCACGTGGTGCCCGACGGCCAGGGGGCGGTGCCCAGGAGCCCCGGCGCCGGCAGTCCGAACGAGCCGAAGCGCCCCGTGGGCGGGCCGGGCACGGGCGGCGACGACAACAACGGCGGTGGCGGCATCGAGGTCGGCCCGCAGCCCAGCCACTCCACGCGCCCGACCACACCGGGAACCGTGGACCCGGGCCCGAGCCCCTCGCCGGGCGACACCGAGTCCCCGGACCCTGGCGGATCCACCGACCCGGGCACACCCGACCCCACCGACACCGGCTCCGCGAGCCCGGACCCGACGACGACCCCCGACCCGGGCACCACCCCGGACCCCGGCCCGACCACCACACCGCCCGACCCGGGGGAGCCCGGCTGCCCGACGGACCCGGCTTCGCCGGACCCGACGGACCCGACGGACCCGACAGGTGGCACGGAGACACCGTCGCCCGACCCGACGGACACCGAGGAGCCGTGCTCCACGGCGTCGGTGCCGCCGGCCGCCGACTGAGCACCGGCGGTCGGTGGTCTCAGCCGCCCGCCGACAGCACCTCGGCCAGGTCGTACCGCACCACCTCTTCCAGTTGCTCGTACGTGCAGCCGGCGGGGGTGCGGTCCGGCCGCCACCGGCGGAACTGGGTCGTGTGCCGGAAGCGGTCGCCCTCCATGTGGTCGTACGCCACCTCGCAGACCCGCTCGGGACGCAGCGCCACCCAGGACATGTCCTTCTTCCCCGACCAGCGGCTGGGTGCGCCGGGCATCCGGGAACCCTCGTGTGCCTCGGCGTCCCCCCAGGAACCCCACGGATGCCCGGCGACATCGGTCACCAGGGGTTCGAGTTCGGTGACCAGTTCGGCGCGTCGTTTCATGGGGAAGGCCGCACAGACGCCCACGTGCTGCAGGGTGCCCCGGTCGTCGTAGAGTCCGAGCAGCAGCGAGCCGACGATCGGGCCGCTCTTGTGGAAGCGGTAGCCCGCCACCACACAGTCGGCGGTCCGCTCGTGCTTGATCTTGTACATCGCGCGGGTGTCCGGCCGGTACGGCAGATCGAGGGGCTTGGCGACGACCCCGTCCAGGCCCGCCCCCTCGTACTGCTCGAACCACTCCTGCGCGACGGCCGGATCGGTGGTCGACGGAGCGAGGTGAACCGGGGCCGAGGCATCGGCGAGCGCGGCCTCCAGTACCGTCCGCCGGTCCGACTGCGGGGTGTCCAGGAGCGAGTCGTCGCCCAGCGCGAGGAGATCGAACGCGACCAGGCTCGCCGGGGTCTGCTCGGCCAGCAGCCGTACCCGGGAGTCGGCGGGGTGGATGCGCTCGCTCAGCCGGTCGAAGTCCAGCCGGCCGTCGTACGCCACCACGATCTCGCCGTCGACGACACAGCGCGGCGGCAGGTTCTCCCGGACCGCGGTGACCAGCTCGGGGAAGTAGCGGGTCAGGGGCTTGCCGGTACGGCTGCCGATCACCACCTCGTCCCCGTCCCGGTGCACGATCGCGCGGAAACCGTCCCACTTCGCCTCGTACTGCATCCCCGGCGGGATGCGTTTCACGGACTTCGCGAGCATCGGCTTCACGGGTGGCATCACCGGCAGGTCCATGCCCCGATTGTGAACCGTGCGACGACCGGAGTCTTCCGATATGCGGCATATGTGTGCCCGGCCTACCGTGGCCGACATGGCAGCAGCGGGCAAAGCGGTGGAGCTGGAAGCAGCGGGACGGGCCGTACGGCTGTCCAGTCCGGACAAGATCTACTTCCCGGAGAAGGGCTACACGAAGCGGGACGTGGCCGAGTACTTCCTCGCCGTGGGCCCCGGAATCCTGCGTGCCCTGCGCAACCGGCCCACCACGCTCCAGCGGTTCGTGGACGGGGTCGAGGGCGAGTTCTTCTACCAGAAGCGCGCCCCGAAGAACCTCCCCGAATGGATCCCCACCACGGAGATCTCCTTCCCCAGCGGCCGGTCCGCCCGCGAGATGTGCCCCACCGAGGTCGCCGCCGTCATCTGGGCCGCCAACCTCGGGACGCTCACCTTCCACCCGTGGCCCGTCCGCGGCGGCGACACCGACCACCCCGACGAACTGCGCATCGACCTGGACCCGCAGCCCGGCACCGACTACTCCGACGCCGTCCGGGCCGCCCATGAGCTGCGGTCGGTCCTGGACGAGCACGGGCTGCGCGGCTGGCCCAAGACGTCGGGCGGCCGGGGCATCCACGTCTTCGTGCCCATCGAGGCCCGCTGGACGTTCACCGAGGTCCGGCGGGCGGCCATCGCGGTGGGGCGCGAGCTGGAGAGCCGGATGCCCGACCGGGTGACGACCGCCTGGTGGAAGGAGGAGCGCGGCGAGCGGATCTTCGTCGACTACAACCAGACGGCCAGGGACCGCACGATCGCCTCCGCCTACTCCGTACGCCCCCGCCCGCACGCCCCGGTCTCCGCCCCGCTGCGCTGGGACGAGATCGACGACGCCCAGCCGCGCGACTTCGACATCAGGACCATGCCGGTGCGCTACGCGGAACTGGGCGATGTGCACGAGGACATGGACCAGGAGGCCTACCGCCTCGACTCACTGCTGGAGCTCGCCGACCGCCACGAGCGCGACGGCGGCCCCGGCGACCTGCCCTACCCGCCGGAGTACCCCAAGATGCCGGGCGAACCGAAACGCGTACAGCCCAGCCGTGCCCGCCACGACGAGGACGACGACGCATGAGCACATCCGGCCAGGAGCCCGAGGCGCACGCCGACGCACACCGCGGGGCACACAGCAGGCCGCTGACCAGGGGCGAGAAATGGGCGGCGTACAAGGAGTCGCCCTACTTCCCGGCGACGGTCCTGGTGTTCATCCTCGCGGCTGCCGCCGGACTCTTCGCCGGTTCGTACACGTACGCGATGGCCAATCCGACCCCCCACCGGATTCCGACCGCCGTGGTCAGCCAGCCGGACACGGCCCGCGGCAAGGAGTTCGTCGCCGCGATGGACAAGGCCCTCGACGCCTCCCTCGTCATCCACGTCTACGAGACCCCGGCCGCGGCGCGTGAGGCACTGGAGGAGCAGGAGGTCTTCACGATCGTGCGGTCCGGCAGCCGCGGGGTGGAGATCGACGTGGCCAGTGCCTCCGGCGCGGCCGTCGCCCAGCTGCTCGCGGAATCCGCGGTGAAGGTGGGGGACGCGCTCGGCCTCCCGGTGGCCGTCGCTGACGTCAAACCGCTCCAGAAGGGCGACCCCCGCGGACTCGCGCTCTTCTACATCTCGCTCGCCGCCGTGATCATCGGCTTCGTCGGCTCCATCCAGCTGAGCGTGCACGCCAAGGGGCTGATCCCGCTGGAACGGATCGCGTTCACGGTTCTCTACTCGCTGCTGGGAGCCTTCTCCATTGCCGCGGTGGTGGACTGGCTGCTGGGCGCCGTCGATCTGCCCTTCGCCGAGTCCTGGCTGATCCTGGCGCTCACCATGTTCACCTCGGGCATGGTCTTCACCATGTTCAACACCATGATGGGGCGCTGGGCCATGCTCCCGACCTGGGGCCTGATGGTGATTCTGGGAAACCCCTCCTCCGGCGGAGCCGTGTCCTGGCCGCTGCTGCCCTCGGTGCTCGGGCACATCGGGCGCTGGCTGCCGCCGGGCGCCTCCGTCAACGCCCAGCACACCGCCGTCTACTACCAGGGCCACCAGAAGCTCTTCCCCTTCCTGGTGCTCGCGGTCTGGTGCCTGGTCTCCATCACGGTCTTCTGGGTATGGCGCCACCGGCACCCTGGTGGCCGCGCCCACATGCCCGAGCATGCGGCCGCGGCCACCTGATGCCGAACGGTGCGGTTACAGCTCCTTGATGCGGATGTCCCGGTAGGAGATCACGTCCGAGGTGCTGTGGACCTGGAGCCCGATGTAGCCGGAGGCGTACCGCCGTCCGTCGGTGCCCGGGTCGTCGTCCCGCGGCGGCTCGAAGGCCTGACCGCCGGTGTTGTCGAACTCGTTGAGCAGGACACCGTTGCGGTAGATCGAGTAGTGCTGGTCCACCACCCGGATCTCGTAGTCGTTCCAGGTGCCCTTGGGGGTGACCCCGGCGCCGGCGAGACCCACCCGGTCGAATCCGTACACGGAACCGGTCTTGTACATGTCGCCGTCCGGCCGGTCGTTGACCTGGATCTCATGGCCGAACTTGATGGCGGCCCACTCCGGACGCGGCTCCTCCGGGTTGTCGTGGACGTCGGGGAAGCGCACGAACACTCCGCCGTTGGCGTTGCCCGTGCCGGGGGCGTCGTCCCGCCACTGGAGCTTCAGCGAGAAGTCCCCGTACTGACGGCCCGGGAACCACAGCATGCCCATGCCGTCCACCGTGGTGGAGCTCGTGATCGCGCTGTCCGCCTCGTTGAGCGCGAACTGCCCGCCACCCACCTGCTGCCACTTGGCGAGCGAGGCGGCCGTGCCGTCGAAGAGCTTGCTGTAGCCCTCGTCCTGGCCCGGCTTGCCGATGCCGGACTGCTTGGCCGCCCGGTAGATCTTCTTGTGCTCGCGGGCGTCGATCACCCCGGCGGTGAGCAGCTTGTCGAGGACCGTGTCGACGTGCTTGAGGAACAGCGCGTGCGACGACCAGTCCTTCTCGTCCTCGATCAGCTCGTTGATCGTGCAGCGGTTCCCGGTGATGCGGTTGGGAACCCCGGTGTCGACCGTGCCCACGATGACGGTGAGGCGTTCGTCGAACTCCGGGCAGTTCGGCGCGGGAACGCCGCCGCTCTGCGCGATGGTGAACGACACCTGCTGCGCTTCGGAGGTGTTCCCCGCCTTGTCCGTGGCCCGGTGGGCGACCGTGTGGTAGCCGATCCGGTCGACGATGACGGTGGTGGTGTACGCGAGGTACGGGCCGCCGTCCAGGGAGTACTCGACCTTGTCCACGCCGCTGTCGGCGTCGGTCGCGGTGACCGTCACCTTGGCGCTGGTGAGGTAGGCGCCGTCCGAGTTCTTGTCGCCCTCGACCTTCGCGGACGTCTCGGGCGCCGTCGTGTCCTGGGTCGGAGGCTCGACGACGGTGAAGTCCACCGCCTTCTCCGCGGCCGCGTTGCCGGCCTTGTCGGTGGCGCGGTAGCGGACCTTCTGCGCCCCCACCTCGTGGACCATCACGGGACCGGCGTACGCCTGCCAGGCACCGTCCGCCCCGAGGGCGTACTCGATGGTGTTGACACCCGAACCGGTGTCGGAGGCGGTGACGGTGACCGTCGCCATGCCCAGGTACTGCCCCTGGTCGTCCGTCTCCCCGGACACGGTCGCCGAGGTCTCGGGCGGGGTCTCGTCATCCGTCGGCGGAGCGGCGACCGTGAACTCGGCCGTCTTCTCCGCGGCCGCGTTGCCCGCCTTGTCGGTGGCGCGGTACCGGATGACGTGCGCGCCGACCTCGTTCACGACGACCGGCACGGTGTACGGCTGCCAGGCACCGTCCGCCCCGACCGCGTACTCGACGGTGTCGACGCCCGAACCCTCGTCGGTGGCGGCGAGGGTGACCGTGGCCTGGCCGATGTAGGCGCCGTCGGCGTTCTTGTCGCCGTCGACCTTCGCCGAGGTCTCGGGCGCGGTGGTGTCCTCACCGCCGCCCCCGTCGGTCACGGTCAGGATGCCCTGCATCGCCTCGTGCCCCGGCATGGTGCAGTGGTAGAAGTACCGGCCGGGGGAGAGGGTGACCTCCGCCGTCTGCTTGCCGCCCTGGTCGTCGCCCGGGTTGGCCAGCAGGTTCAGCGGGACGTCGTTGTTGAACTCCGGGTCCGACACGCTGAAGGTCAGCGTGTGCGGCATGCCCGTGGTGTTGCCGGTCGCCTCACTGTTCTCGAAGACGATGGTCGCCTTGCCGGCCACCGCCGTCTTCGGCGCGGAGAGGTAGTGGTCGATGGGATTGCCGGCCGTCCAGGTCAGCACCTGGTCGGCCGCCGCGTCCGCCGGCGCCGCCGTACGGCCGTACGCCGCCGTCGACGTGAGCCCCAGCACCATCAGGAACGACCCCAGCAGCGCGAGCCACAGCCGCGCCGGCCGCAAGCGCCTTCGGAAGAAGATCGAACGGTGACTCACTGCACTGCCGCCTTCCTGGCCAGATCCTTGACGGCCGGGGTTGCCGCGCCGCCCTTGTACGTCACACGCCACAGCGCGGACTTGGAGTCGGAGGTGAAGAAGCCGCGCCCGTAGTCCAGGACGTACAGCGAACCGTCCGGGGCGAACTTCCAGTCCATCAGGTTGCGGATGCCGTCCGCGCCCACCGGGATGATCTCCTTGAGGGACTCGGCGTGCGTGGGCAGACCGCCCTTGCCGACCGTCCTCGGATCGGTGAGCACGGCGTGCCGCGGCTGGGTGTCGTCGTAGAAGTCACCGACGAACCACTTGCCGTCCCAGTACGACGGCCACTTGTCGGCGCTGGTGCTCGCCGCGTCGTACCGGTAGACCGGGCCGTTCATCGTGGCCTGGCCGCCGCCCTTGAGCCAGGGCAGGAGCTCCTTCTGGTCCTCGACCTTGTAGCTCGGGATGCCGTTCTCGTCGCGCGGGTAGTCCACGCCACCGCCCTGGGGCGAGTACCAGATGGTGTTGGAGGTGATCGGCGGCAACTTCACGAGACCGTCGTTGTTCGGCGACTCGTTCTTGGGGTGGTCGCAGTCGTACCAGTCGAGCGGCTTGCCCGGATCCGGCAGATTGCGGTCCCGGTAGGGCTGCTTGTTGCCCATGCAGTACGGCCAGCCGTGGTTGCCCGCCTGGGTGATCGCGGCGAACGTGTCGTACTTGGCCGGGCCCCAGGTGGTGCTCGGGGCACCCGCGTCGGGGCCGACCCAGCCCGCGTACAGCGTGTCCGTCGACTTGTCGACGGAGATCCGGGCCGGGTTGCGCACGCCCATCACATAGATCTCGCCGCGGGTCTTGCCGCCGCCCTCGTCCGGCTCCTTGCCGGTGAAGAGGTTGCCCGCGGGGAGCGTGTACGTGCCGTCGTCCTCGGGGTGGATCCGCAGGATCTTCCCGTTGAGGTTGTTGGTGTTGCCCGCGGTGCGGCGGGCGTCGGCGAACGAGACGCCCTTGTAGTTGGGCTGCGGGTTGTTGCCCGAGTAACCGTCGCTGAATCCGGAGGAGTTGTTGTCACCGGTCGCGATGTACAGGTTGCCCTTCGAGTCCCACGCCATGCCGCCGCCGGCGTGGCAGCAGCTGTGGACCTGGACCGGCCACTGCAACAGCACCTTCTCGGAGGAGAGGTCCAGTTTGTTCGTCGCCAGGTCGAGGGTGAAACGGGAGACCTGACGGACCGCCATCTGCTTGTCGCGGTCGAGCTTGTCGTGGGGTGTGTAGTGCAGGTACACCCAGCCGTTCTTCTCGAAGTCCGGGTCGAGCTCGATGCCGAGCAGACCCTCCTCGACCTTGACCAGTTCGTCTCCGCCGCCCTTGTTGCCGAAGACCGTCAGCTCACCGGCGAGGGTGACCTTCTTGGTCTTCGGGTCGTAGACGTGGATCTGGCCGAGCCCCTTGCCGACGTTCGGGTCGGTCCAGTCGGTGACGACCGGCACGCTGCTGTCCGCGCCGCCGCGGCCGATGTACATCACCCGTCCGTCGGGGGCGGTCACCAGGCCGTGCGGTTCGCCGATCTGGTCGTTCTTGCCCGGCTGGTTGGGCTGAGTGACCTTCTCCGCCGTGTAGTTGGAGGTGATCGTCGCCTTGCAGTCGGCCTGGGAGATCCGGGTCGTCCAGTCCAGGGCGCCCCGCAGATGGTCACGGAAGTCCGCCTCGGCGAAACTGGCGACCGTGCCGCCCATGGCGGTGTAGAAGGACCGGCCGCCGTCGTAGTCACGGCACCAGGAGACCGGGTGATCCCAGCCGTTGGCGCTCGTGCCGGGCTTGTACGTGATCTCCCGGACCCGCGCCACGGTGTGGACGTCCCCGGACGGATTGTCCTTCCAGTTCAGCCACTTGTCCGGGCGCTTCCACTCCAGCGGCAGGTTCTTCGTCGCCGGGTGCTGCCGGTCGCCGATCTCCACCGTCGCACGCTGTACGGAGGTGGGGCTGCCGGCCGCCGGACGGGCACCGACGAGTCCGGTGAACCAGTCCGAGTACGGCTCGGTGCGCGCCGCGTCATGGATGCCGAGGAAGCCGCCGCCGGCCTCCATGTACGCCTCGAGACCGGCCTCCTGCTCCGGGTCGAGGACGTCGCCGCCACCCGTCAGGAAGACGACGGCGTTGTACTTCCCGAGCTGCTTGCCGTTGGTGAACACGGCCGGATCGTCGGACGCCACGGTCCTGAAACGGCCCGCCTCCGGCCCGCTGAGCCCGATCTTCTCGATCGCCGCGATCCCGGCGTCGACGGTCGGGGACTCCTCGGTGGCGGAGGCGTGGAAGACGAGCACCTTGACGTTGGCGCCGCCCGGCGGCGACGGCAGGGACAACGTTGTCGCCATGGACTCCGGCGCGCCGGGATCCGTTCTGGCACTGGCGGCGTTGCCGCCGAGCAGGGATGCGGTCAATGCGCCGGCCGCCACGGCCGCCGCGAGTCCGCGTCGTGATCCGGACCTGTGATGTGGTGTGCGCTGCATGTGGTCACCCACCCCTCTTTGGTCGCTGCCACAGCTTCGGTCACTGCAACAGCGCATGAAGCTAGACCTCTTTTCGCGACTCGCCAATAGCTATGGCAGCAATGACACCAACTTTGTCCTTGGTGTGGATAAACGAAGCCGCCCGGGCTACGGTATGGCCCGATCTCCGCAACATCCATCCCACAGTGGGGAGTTCGACATGGACCGAAGGAGCTTCAACCGGCGGGTTCTGATGGGCGGCGGGGTGGCGGCGGCGACCGGAGTGACATCGTTGTCTCTCGGTGCGATCGAGGCCACGTCGGCGGAGAACCCACCCCGGACGGCACCGGCGGGAGGAGTGGTCCGCCATCTCAAGCTGTACGCCGAGAAACTGGCGGACGGCCGGATGGGCTACGGGTTCGAGAAGGGCAAGGCATCGGTTCCCGGGCCGTTGATCGACATCAACGAGGGCGACACCCTGCACATCGAGTTCGAGAACACGATGGACGTGGCGGCCAGCCTCCACGCGCACGGCGTGGACTACGACATCGCGAGCGACGGCACCCGGATGAACCGGAGCATCGTCGAACCGGGCGAGACCCGTACGTACACCTGGCGCACCCACGCCCCGGGCCGGCGCAAGGACGGCACCTGGCAGCCGGGCAGTGCGGGCTACTGGCACTACCACGACCACGTCGTCGGTACGGACCACGGCACGGGCGGCATCCGCAAGGGGCTGTACGGGCCTGTGGTGGTCCGGCGCAAGGGCGACATCCTGCCCGACAAGACCATCACGATCGTCTTCAACGACATGACGATCAACAACAGGCCCGCCGACCAGAGCCCCGACTTCGAGGCCACGGTGGGGGACCGGCTCGAAGTCGTCATGATCACGCACGGCGAGTACTACCACACGTTCCACATCCACGGTCACCGCTGGGCGGACAACCGCACGGGCCTGCTCACCGGGCCGGACGACCCGAGCCGGGTCATCGACACGAAGATCGTCGGGCCCGCGGACTCCTTCGGCTTCCAGGTCATCGCGGGTGAACACGTGGGCGCCGGCGCCTGGATGTACCACTGCCATGTGCAGAGCCACTCCGACATGGGCATGGCCGGAATGCTGCTGGTCGCCAAGGCGGACGGGACGGTGCCGGGGTACGACGGACACACCATGCCGTCAGCGCCGGAGGCGGACTCCTCGGCGAAGGCATCGGCGCACGAGGGACATTAGGGCGCGTCCGCGACCGCGGCGAGGCGCTGCTGTTCCTCCTCCACGATGCGGCGGGCCAGCGAACCGTCCGACACGTCCACGGCGTCCGGCGTCGTCTCGGCGACGTCGCTGCGCCGTGCGTACGCGTCGAACAACCGCTCCTTGCGGGCCAGGATGTCCAGCATCCGCTGGTCGACGCTGTCCGCCGCGAGGAGCCGGTGCACCTGGACCGTGCGTATCTGGCCCATCCGGTGCGCGCGGGCCACGGCCTGGTGCTCCATCGTCGGCTTGATCTGCGGCTCGCAGAGGATGACGACCGACGCGGCCTGCATGTTCAGCCCGATCCCGCCCGCCTGGATCTGGCTGAGCAGCACCGCGTGGCCGTCCGCCGCGGCGAAGCCGTCGATCAGCTCCTGGCGTCGCGCGGCCGGCACGCTTCCGGACAGCGGGCCGAACACGCCTTCGCCCAGGGACTGCCGGACGGTGTCCAGCACCTCGCGGAAGTAGGAGAACACGACGACCTTCAGGCCGTTGTCCTCGGCCTCCGCGACGAGCTCGCGCAGCCGGTTCAGTTTCGCGGAGGTGGCGGGGTGCGCGTACGCGGCCCGGCGCATCCGCATGAAGTGCCCGGCGGCCACCGCCTCGTGGTACGCCTGCTGATCGGCCTCGCTGAACTCCTCCCACTCGTCGACCTGCACGAGCGCGGGGAGTTCGGTGAGCACGTCCTGCTGGTTGCGGCGCAGATAGGCGGGGGCGACGGCCCGGCGGAAGGCGTGCGAACCGGCGACGCCGTGCGTGGTGCTGACGGACGGGGCCAGTTCGGGCTGGAGATGGCGGACCAGGCTGCGGAACTCCTCCACCCGGTTCTCCATGGGCGTGCCGGTGAGGAAGAGCACGTGCTCGGTCCCCTCCGACCAGCCGGACACCGCACGGGCGCGACGGGTGGCCGGATTCTTCACGTAGTGCGCCTCGTCGACGACGAGCATCCCGGGCCGCACCCCGCTCTCGCCCGCGCCGGGAAGCGTGTGCAGGGCGTCGAAGGTGGTGAGCGCGACCCCGCCGCTCTCACGCCACTCGGCGAACGCCTCCTGGCGCTCCGGACCGTGCACCGGCAGGGGCCTCAGCGTGGAGCGGGCGCGGACCTCCCGCGTCCAGTTGATCAGCACGCTCGCGGGGCACACCACCAGGAAGTGCGTCTCCCCGCGCGCCGCGAGATGGGCCAGCGCGGCGATGGCCTGCACGGTCTTGCCGAGCCCCATCTCGTCCCCGAGGATCACCCGCTTCTGCGCGAGAGCGAAACGCGCGCCGAACGACTGGTAGCCGCGCAGCGAGACCCGCAGCCGGGCGTCGTCCAGCCGCAGCCCGCGCACCCGGTCGGCGATCCCGGACGGCAGGAACCCCTCCGCCGCGTCCCGGTCGGGACCGGTTCCCGACATCTCCGCCAGCAGGCTGTAGTACTCCGCGGACCGCAGCTCGAAGTCGACCCAGGCCGCGACGTCGGACCCGGGGTCCCGCAGCAGGTCCACCGACACCTGGGCGAACAGCGGAGGCAGTTCGCGCTCCACCGCATCGGCGACGGCCACGCGCACGGACGCGACGGCATCCAGCACGCGCGCCCGGGCCTCCCGCCGGGTGAAGACCATCCGCAGCCGCCCCCGGGCCGGTCCGGCAGCGGTCAGCAGCGGCTCCAGGCAGGTGGCCAGCCGGCGGGCCGCGTCCACGGCCCGCCGCACGTCAGGACCGGCCTCGACCAGCCGGTACAACGCGGTGACCAGGGCCGTCGTGGCATCGTCCGGGGTGTCCACGTCTATCCGCAGGGCGACCGTGTCCCGTACCGCGTGCGCGATCTGGCGTGCGGCGGCCAGGGTCTGGTCGGCCGTCTGCGCACCGACGCCGGGGATCTGGCGGAGCTCGTACCGGCCGGCCCCGTACACCTGCTCCACCGTCGTGAACCCGGCCTGCTCGACCGCGCCGAGGCGCAGCCGGCCCTCGGTGACGTCCTTGAGGCGGGACACCGGGATGGCCGACAGCTCCTTGCGGACGAGGACGTCGAGGAGCGGGTCCAGCGCCGCGCGCACGGCACCGACCGCGCGGGTGTGATCCGCCAGGACGCCGCGCGCCGCTTCCAGCAGCCCGTCGGCCCGCGCCAGCAGTTCACGGGCCGCCCGCCCGGTCGGCGTCCCGCCCTCCGTGGACCCGGCCTCTGTCATGTCGTACCTTCTGTCCCCGCCGCCTTGCGCCGCTGCGCCCGGCTTCCGCCCGGAGCGACTCATATCGTCCCATGCGCGACTGACAGGCCGGCCCGGCGGACGGTTCAGGGCGCGGGCGGGCGACGCTCCGCCGGCGACAGAAGCAGTACCTCCAGAGCGCGCGCGCAGGAACGCGCCTGCGCCAGGAACCAGTCGCCGCGCTCCTCGGTGATCACGGACGGGGTGGCCCGTACCGCCAGGGCGAAACGGGCGTACCCCGCGCCGTCCAGCACGGGCACCGCCAGGGTCCGCACCCCGTGGGCCGACTCGCCGTCGTTGACCGCATAGGTGTCGGACCGCACCCGGGCCAGCTCCGCCTCCAGGGCCGCCGGTTCGACGATCGTCCGGTCGGTGAAGGCGGGCAGCGGCGGCAGCGAGGAAGGACCGCCCTCACCCGGCCTCGCCCAGGCCAGCAGGACCTTGCCCAGAGCCGTGGAGTGCAGCGGCCGGCGCAGCCCCACCTTGGGGGTCACCGAACCGCCCGCGACGATAACCGCGTGCGGGCCGCTGCGCAGCGCCAGGTCGGCGGTGGCGCCCGTGCGCTCGGCGAGATCGGCCAGCTCGGGGGCGGCCAGATGCAGACCGCGCTGGTGGTAGGAGAGCCGGCCCAACTCGGTCACGGCGGGCCCCAGCCGGTAACGGGACGTCCGGGCGTCCTGCTCCAGGAACCCGGCACCCAGCAGGGTGCGCGCCAGCCGGTGGGCGGTGGAGACCGACAGCCTCAGACGGCGGGCCAGATCGGAGGCGCTCAGATCGGGGCCGTTGTCGTGGAAGCAGTGCAGGACGTCCAGGGCGCGCTGTACCGCCTGCGCCCCACCGGGAGCGCGTACCGCTGCGGCCTCGGTCATGGGGTTCACTCTCCGCTCGTGGGGGTGCGGGACCCGACCTTGCCACATTGCGGGAGCCGAGCCGGGCCCAAATCGCCTGGTGAAACATGCCGTTCATACCCAATCCCACATCATGGGAAGCGAGTTGTGGGCGGACGACGCCCCGTGGCAGGCTGCAGCCCTCACCACCGACGAGCTGAAGGGAGCAGTGCCATGGCCGGCCGCCGATCCGCGTCCCCCGACCGCACCGCTCCGGTCCTGCTCGCCCTCACGCTGCGCCGTCACATCGACCTGGCCCGCGTCTCCAGCGCTGCCTGTCGCTGACCCTCCCCGCACGTTCTTCCTCACGCCTGACGCGTCGCTCCGACGCGTCACGGGCTCGTGCCGTACGCATCTCCCGGCTCCGGGACGTACGTGCCGTGCCCGTGGGCTCCCCCCTGCTCCGCCGATCCTCGGGAAGACTCCATGACGTCTGCCGTCCTGCCCCGGACCCTCTGGTTCACCCGCTGTCCCGTCCCCACCGCCACCGGCATCGCCGCCGACCGGCAGTGGCTCACCGACGAGTTCGCCGCCGACGGGATCTCCGTGCGCTCCCTCCAGGACGCCTCCCCGGACGCCGACCGTGCCGCCCACTACACCCACGCCCTGCCCGGCCTCTTCCGGGAGGGCGGCAACGTACCCGCTCTGTGGGCCCGTTCGCGGGGCGAGCACACCCGGCTGGTCGGACTCACCTGGATCGAGGAACGGCAGACCGTCCTGGTCGCGCCCGGCTCCGGGATCCGGGGCGCCGCCGCACTGCGCGGGCTGCGCCTCGCCGTGCCGAAGCACGACATCGCCATCGACTTCTGGCGGGCCATGGCCCTGCGCGGCTTCGAGGGGGCGCTCGCCTCCGCCGGACTCGCCCTGGACGACGCCTCGTTCGTCGACGTACCCGCCGACGGACACGAGGGCCAGTGGGCGGCCGAACTCGCGGCACTGCGCCGCGGCGACGCCGACGCCGTGTACGTGAAGGGCGCGGTGGCCGTCGAGGCGGCCCGGCGGGCCGGTGCCGAGGTGGCCGTGGAGCTCGACGAACTGCCCGACCGTCGCTTCCGCGTCAACAACGGAACCCCACGCCCCATCACCGTCCACCAGCGGCTCCTGGACGACCACCCCGACCTCGTCGACCGCTTCCTCGCCGTCCTGCTGAGGGCGGCCGACTGGGCGGCCGGCCGGCCCGATGAGGTCGACCGCATCCTCGGCGCCGAGACCGGAGCGGGCGCCGACGGAGTCGCCGGCGCCTACCGCCCCGGCACCCATCTGACCCTCCACCCCGACCTGTCCGCCGAACGACTCGCCCTGCTCGCCGCACAGGAGGCCGGGCTGCGCGCCCACGGCTTCCTGCCCGAACCCGTCGACGTGGCGGCCTGGGCCGACCCCGAACCGCTGCGCCGCGCCGCCGCCCTCGTGCGCCGCACCACCGCACCCCCGATCCCGGAGGAACCCTCGTCATGAATCTCGCCCGACCACTGCGCACCACCGCCGTTCCGGCGCTCCTCACGGTCTCGGCGCTCGTCGCCCTCACGGCCTGCGGCACCTCCGAGGCCGACAGCGCCGCGGGGGGATCGAAGGCCACGGTGACCGTCCGCATCCCCGACCCCGGGAACTCCGGGGTGCTCGCCCTCGGCAAGAAGGACGGCAGCCTCGACAAGGCGCTGTCCAAGGCGGGTGCCAAGGTGCGGTGGACCGGCAGCGCCGGCCCGTTCGCCCCCGCAGCCCAGGCCATGAACGCGGACCAGCTGGACATCGCCACGGGCTCCATCACCTCCGGCATCACCTCGCTCGCCCAGCGGCCCGGCTTCAAGTTCTTCACCGCCGTCGACCCGGACGCAGCGGGGGAGGGCATCCTGGTCAGGAACGGGTCGGACATCGGCTCGGTGGCCGACCTCGTGGGGAAGAAGGTCGCCGTCAACCAGGGCGGCACCGGCGAGTACCTGCTGCTCAAGGCCCTCGCCAAGGCCGGCATCCCGGCGGACGAGGTCACCCGGGTCTATCTGCGCCCCGACCAGACCGCGGCGGTCTTCAACGCCGGCAAGGTCGACGCCTGGGCCGTCTGGGCCACGTACGCGGTCGCCGAGATCGGCAGCGGCAAGGCGCACTTCGTCGCCGACGGCGCCGCGATCGGCTCCGACAACTACAGCCTCAACGCCGTGCGGACCGAGTTCGCCGAGCAGCACCCGAAGGTCGTACAGGCCCTCTACCAGTACCTCCACGAGGCCAGCGCCAAGGAGAAGCAGAACCCGGCGGCGTACCTCAACGTCTTCACGGACGTCGGCCCGACCGCCGTGACCGGCAAGGCCAAGGAGGTACAGACCGGGTTCACCGCGCAGGGCGGCACCGTCGATCCCATCGGGCCCGAGGACATCGCACGCTTCGAGGACGTCGCCGCGTTCTACGCCAACCAGAAGGTCACCAAGGACCGGGTCGACGTGGCCGCGCACCTGCTCGATGTCGGGAAGCTGACATGAGCGACACCGCTGCCGCGCCTCCCGGACTGGTCCGGCCGCGCCCGAGGTCCGACAGGGCCCGTAGCCGGGGCCACGCGCTCACGGTCCGCACCCTCGGCCCGCTCGCGCTGCTCGCCCTGTGGTGGGTGGCCTCCGCCACCGGACTCCTCACCCCGGACGTCCTGGCCTCTCCCGCCGAAGTACTCCGTGCCGTCGGCGAGTTGTGGGGCAACGGTCAGCTGCCCGACGCGCTCACCACCTCCCTCACCCGCTCCGGCCTCGGCCTCCTCATCGGGCTCGCCGCCGGGCTGACCCTCGGCATCACCACCGGATTCACCCGGCTCGGCGACGAACTGCTCGACTCCTCGCTCCAGACCCTGCGCACGATCCCCTTCCTCTCCCTGGTACCGCTGTTCATGGTCTGGTTCGGGATCAACGAGACGGCGAAGATCCTCCTCATCGCCGTGGCCACCACCTTCCCGATGTACGTGTCCACATCGAGCGGGGTACGCAACACCGACCCGAAACTCGTCGAGGCCATGCGGAGCTTCGGCATGGGGCGCCTCGCCCTCGTCCGCGAAGTCGTCCTGCCCGGCGCCCTGCCGTCCCTGCTCGCCGGACTGCGCCTGTCGATGACGCTCAGCGTCATCGCGCTGATCGCCGCCGAGGAGATCAACGCGACCGCGGGCATCGGCTATCTGATGTCCCAGGCCCAGAGCTACGCCCGCACCGACATCCTCGCCGTCTGCATCCTCGTCTACGGGCTCCTCGGACTGACCGCCGACATTCTCGTGCGGCTGCTGGAACGCGTGCTGATGCCGTGGCGCACTCCCCGGGGAGCGACCCGATGACCACCGATCCGACATCCGTACCAGCCGTCCGGGTACGGGGACTGCGCCGGGCGTTCGGCGACCGTGCCGTCCTCGACGACCTCCGACTCGACATCGCCCGCGGTGAGTTCGTCGCCCTGCTCGGTGCCAGCGGCAGCGGCAAGACGACGCTGCTGCGCATCCTCGGGGCCCTCGACGGCGCCGACGGGGGAGAGGTCCTCGTCCCCGAGGCCCGCACCATCGTCTTCCAGGAGCCCCGGCTCGTCCCGTCGAAGAGGGTCCTGGCCAATGTGACGGTCGCCCTGCCCCGCGGCCGCTCCGCCGACGGCCTCCGCGCGCTCGCCGAAGTCGGCCTGGAACGCCACGCCGAGGCCTGGCCGGCCACCCTCTCCGGCGGCGAGGCCCAGCGCGTCGCTCTCGCCCGCGCCCTGGTCCGCGAGCCCGAACTGCTGCTGCTCGACGAGCCGTTCGCCGCCCTCGACGCGCTGACCCGGCTGAGGATGCAGGATCTCGTCGGCGAGCTGTGCCGCCGGCACCGCCCCGCCGTGCTGCTGGTCACCCATGACGTCGAGGAGGCCGTACGGCTGGCCGACCGGGTCGCCGTCCTGCGCGACGGCCGCCTCGTCACCGACGAGACCGTCGACATCGCCCGGCCGCGCGACCCGGGCGACCCCGCGTTCGCCGCTCTGCGCCGGCGGCTCCTGGCCGACCTCGGCGTCGACGCCCCCGCACCTTCCCATCCGTTCCCCGTACCCGCCGAAGCCGGAGTGATCTGAATGACCCTCACCATCGGTGTCCACAGCAGCAACCCGTCGCTCTACCACCTGTACCACCTCTCCCGGCTGGGCTTCGCCCAGGAGGAACTGGCCCCGCTGGGCGAGACCGTCGTCTTCCACCCGTACACCAACGGTGTGCGCACCGGCGAACTCCTGACCCGGGGCGTCATCGACTTCGGCGGCACCGGCTCCACCCCGCCCGTCACCGCCCAGGCCGCCGGGCACGACATCGTCTACACCGCGGTCTCCGCGCCGCGCCCCGAACACGGCGC
The DNA here is from genome assembly GCF_036195045.1 of Streptomyces sp. NBC_00236. Classification (NCBI taxonomy): domain Bacteria; kingdom Bacillati; phylum Actinomycetota; class Actinomycetes; order Kitasatosporales; family Streptomycetaceae; genus Streptomyces; species Streptomyces sp. NBC_00236. Next base: position 7,487,893 of record NZ_CP108100.1, read on the forward strand.
GCTCCTCGTCCCCGAGGACAGCCCCGTGCGCACCGTCGCCGACCTCAAGGGCACGACCGTGCACCTGGCGGTCGGATCCTGGCAGACCCATCTCATCGCCAAGGCGCTCGACGACGCCGGGCTGTCCTACGCCGAGGACATCACCGCCGTCCGCAGCGACGCCGACAGCGAAGAACTGCTGCGCACCGGCGCGATCGCCGCCTGGGTCGCCCAGGGCGCCGACCTGGCGGCCGCCCGGCGCACCGGCGGACTGCGGACCCTGGTCCGCACCGGCGACGTCATCAGCGACCGTTCCGTGTTCTTCACCCGCCGTGACCTCGCCGAATCCCGGCCCGACGTCATCGAGGCCCTGACCCGGGCGCTGCGACGCGCGGACGAGTGGGCCGCGGCCCACCCCCGGCAGGCGGCCGAGATCGCCGCCGCCGACCTCGGCGGATCGGCCGACGACTGGGAGACCGCCCTCGCCTCGCTGCCCTGGACGATCGAGCCCGTCTCCGACGCCTTCATCGCCGAGCAGCAGGAGGCCGCCGACATCTTCCACCGGACCGGATTCATCGACCGGCCGGTGACCGTCGCCCACGCCCGTGCCCGTGCCGCGGCCGGCAAGGCGGTATGACGACATGGCGACCGAAGTCCTCTGGTACATCATTCCGCGCGAAGGCGCCTATCCCTGGGAGCCCGAGGGCCGGCGCCCCGTGGACCTCGGGTACCTGACCCAACTGGCCGGGACGGTCGAGCGGCTCGGCTACAGCGGCGCGCTGCTCGCCACCGACCTGTACGACGTCTGGCCGCTCGGCAGCGCACTGGCCGCCTCGACCAGCACCCGCTTCAAGCCCCTGCTGGCCGTCCACCCCGGGCTCGTCCCGCCGACGCTGCTCGCCAAGATGGCGCTCAGCTTCGACACGTTCTTCGGCGGCCGGCTCCGCTTCAACGTGGTCAACGGCTCCACGAAGTCGCTGCGGGAGTACGGACTGCACGTGGAGCACGACGAACGGTACGAGCTGAGCGCGGAGTACTGGTCGATCGTGAAGCGGCTGACGGCCGGCGAGGTCTTCGACCACAAGGGCCGCTTCTACGACCTGAAGAACGCCGGCGCCTCCTTCCGCGAGCTGAAGCCGGTCCAGGACGGGCCCATCCCGCTCTGGTTCGGCGGCTCGTCCGACCCCGGTATCGAGATGGCCGCCGAGCACGTGGACGTCTTCCTGACCTGGGGAGAGCCGCCGCACCTGTTGAAGGAGAAGCTGGAGAAGGTCCGGGCGAGGGCCGCCGCGTACGGCCGCACACTCCGGATCGGGCTGCGGCTGCACCTGATCGTCCGGGACACGGAGGAGGAGGCCTGGGCCGCGGCCGACCGGCTCCTGGACGTCACCAGCGACGCGACATACGCCCGTCAGCTCGGCGACCGGGCGGGGGAGGACGGCGTCGGCTGGCAGCGGCAGTTCCGCCAGCACGGCGGAAAGGTGCCCGCCCACGGCCGTGAACTGGAGGTCCATCCCAACATGTGGCCGGGCATGAGCCTGTTCCGGCCGGGACCGGGCACCGCGGTGGTGGGATCGACGGCTCAGGTCGTCGAGCGGCTCAAGGAGTTCGAAGACCTGGGCGTCGACACCTTCATCCTCTCCGGGAACCCGCTGCTGGAGGAGGCGTACCGGGTCGCGGAGACGGTCCTGCCGGCCCTGGGCATCACCCGCTGACCGGCGTTGCCCGCGTGCTCCGGCCGCGGCGCCGGAGCGCGCAGGGACTGCGGTTGTCAGTGCCCGGTGCAAGACTCGGAGAGTCAGGACTTCCTGCTGTGCGAGAACGGGACACCGAAGGAGCGCACGATGCTCACCACCCGTTTTGTTGACGGATCCCCCAACTGGATGGATCTCGGTACACCGGACATCGAGGGGGCCGAGGCGTTCTACACCGCTCTCCTCGGCTGGGACTTCGAAGCCGGAGGCCCCGAGACCGGTGGCTACGGGATGTTCCTGCTGGACGGGAAGACGGTCGGCGGGGCGATGACGGTCACCGAGGAGCAGGCGAAGCCGTCCTGGTCGGTGTACTTCCGGTCGGCGGACGTCACCGCCACCGCGCAGGCCGTGCGCGAGGCCGGCGGGACGGTGCCGTTCGAGCCGATGGACGTCCTGGAGTACGGCCGGATGGGCGGTTTCACCGACCGGGCCGGGGCCTACTTCGGCGTCTGGCAGCCCAAGCAGAACCCGGGCCTCGGCGTCGTGAACGAGCGGGGCAGCCTCTGCTGGGCCGAGCTGTACACCCCGGACGTGCCGGCCGCCGCGGCGTTCTACGACTCCGTCTTCGGCTGGGACACGACGCAGACGCCCTACCCCGGCGGCGGCGGGGCGTACACCGTGATCAGGACGGCGGGTGGCGGTGAGGAGACCTCGTTCGGCGGACTCGTCCCGCTGGACGCCGTGCCCGTCAGGGCCGCCTCCGGGCCGCACTGGCTGCCGTACATCGAGGTCGAGGACTGCGACGCCGCTGCGGCATCGGTCGAGCGGCTGGGCGGCAAGCTGACGCTGGAACCGACGGAGATGGAAGGCGTGGGCACCTTCGCGAACGTCGAGGATCCGTACGGTGCCGCGTTCGCCGTGATCAGGAGCGTCCAGTGACCGGTGCGTCGCCAAGGGCTCTCGCCCCGGCCGGCTGATGGATCGCTGAGGACTGCTGGATCGCTGACGATTGATGGATCGTTGATCAGTCGTTTATCGAGGCAGGGCACTGTGTGGCCCATGCTGATCAACACCGCGACCGACCCCGCTCTCGCCTGGCAGGAGACAGCGCTGTGCGCACAGACGGGGCCCGAGTTCTTCTTCCCCGCCCCCGGCAGCTCCACCCGTGAGGCCAAGCAGCTCTGCAACGCCTGCGAGGGACGCCTGGCCTGCCTGGAGTACGCACTCGACAACGACGAGCGCTTCGGCGTCTGGGGCGGTCTCTCCGAGAAGGAGCGCGACAGGCTCCGCAGAGTCGACCGCCACCGGGCGTGAGCGCGCCCTCACCGTTGGAGACCTCGGCGTTCCGTACACCGGCCTGAGGGTCCCCGTGAACGCTGCGGAACCCGCGTGGACCAGGGGAGGAAGCCGAGTAGCGCGCGTACGACTACGTCGTCGTCGGGGGCGGTCCGGCCGGTTGCGTGCACCCTGTTCCGCCTCCCCGGCCCCGGCCCCGCACGCCTCCGGTCCGATGGGCCGGACGCGCGGGGGCAGCCGCGCCGGACGGGATCCGGATGCCGGGAGGCAACGCCGGATCAGGACGGGACGCGGAACGTCTCGCCGTACATCTTCCAGGTCAGCGGCGGTTCGAGGGCCAGGTTCCCGTCCTCCAGGAACACCCGCTGGGCGGTGTCGAGGCGCGAGGTGTCCTGCTGGTTCTTCTTCGACTTCATCACGGTCCGGGCCGCTTCGAGGAAGGCGTCCAGATAGGCCGACTCGTCGCCGCCCTCCGCGACCGTGTCCGCCTCTTCCGCGGCTGCCTTCCGGATGCCGTAGAAGGAGTCCGCCTCGGAGCCGGGGCCCTGGAGAACCATGGCGTCGAAGTAGATGTACTGCCCCAGGGTGCCGAGACCGTCCAGTTTCGCCAGATGGACGGCCGGTTCGAAGTACTGCTTCAGCCGGACCAGGTCCTGGGCGGCGCGGAAGGCAGGGTCCTCGGCCGACTTCTTCCACGCGGCCGTGAAACCGGGGTCCAGCCCCTCGTGCGAGGCGGTGCCGTCGACCTCGCGCAGCGCCGGGACGAACGGTGCCAGGGGGCTGTCCGGGTGTTCCGCGGTGAACGACTCGACGAACGTGAGCATGTCGTGCGTACTGGAGCAGAAACCGACGATTCCCGCGTTGTAGCCGGTGCCGTCGCCGGTGTCCTCGATCGTGCCGTACTGGCTGCGCCAGTCCAGCGTCGACCCCTCGGCGCTGGCCAGCAGCTGCCAGGCGATCTCGCGCATCTTCGGCTCGGCCAGCCCCGGGGGCATCGCGGCGACGCGGGCGTTGAGCTCGCGCCGTTCGTCTTCGTCCGCGGCGGCGAACGGGTCGGCCGGTGCGGACGGGGTGACCGACGCCTTCGCGGTGGGAGAGCTCGTGGGCAGCTCCGCGTCGCCGCCGCTGTTGAAGAGCAGGGAAACGACGATGGCTATCGGCGCACCGAACAGCACCACACGGGTCACAGGTTTCACCGGCACAGAGTACGGTCCGCGCAGCCCGGGGGAGGGCTCACCCCCGGGCTGCGCGCACCGAGGGAGTCCGCCCCCGCCCGGGGACCTGGGTGCCGGCGGTCAGGCCTGGGCGCGGGCCGTCATGCGTGCCTTGCGCGCGGCGAGCTTCGCGTCGAACTTCGACGCCTCGCTGTCCAGCCCGTTCATGTACAGACCGAGCTCCTCCTGCGCCTGGAGGCCCTCCGGGCCCAGACCGTCGATGTCCAGCACCTTCAGGTAGCGCAGCACCGGCTGGATCACGTCGTCGTGGTGGATCCGCATGTTGTAGATCTCACCGATCGCCATCTGCGCGGCGGCCCGCTCGAACCCGGGCATGCCGTGGCCGGGCATCCGGAAGTTCACGACGACATCGCGCACGGACTGCATGGTCAGGTCCGGGGCGAGTTCGAAGGCCGCGCCGAGGAGGTTGCGGTAGAAGACCATGTGCAGGTTCTCGTCGGTCGCGATCCGCGCCAGCATGCGGTCGCAGACGGGGTCGCCCGACTGATGTCCGGTGTTGCGGTGCGAGACCCGGGTCGCCAGTTCCTGGAACGCCACGTATGCGACGGAGTGCAGCATCGAGTGGCGGTTGTCGGACTCGAAGCCCTCCGCCATGTGCGCCATCCGGAACTGCTCCAGCTTGTCCGGGTCCACGGCGCGCGAGGTGAGCAGGTAGTCGCGCATCACGATGCCGTGGCGGCCCTCCTCGGCCGTCCAGCGGTGCACCCAGGTGCCCCAGGCGCCGTCACGGCCGAAGAGCGAGGCGATCTCGTGGTGGTAGCTGGGGAGGTTGTCCTCGGTCAGCAGGTTCACGACCAGGGCGATCTTGCCGATGTCGGTGACCTTGGACTGCTCGGCCTCCCAGGCCTGGCCGTCGTCGAAGATGCCGGGGAAGTTCCGGCCGTCGGAGAACGGCACGTACTCGTGCGGCATCCAGTCCTTGGCGACCTTGAGATGGCGGTTGAGTTCCTTCTCCACCACCTCTTCCAGCGCGTACAGCAGTTGGGCGTCGGTCCACGCCTGTGAACTGCCGAGGTGGGGAGAGGTGATCGTCACGGGGGCTCCTGGGGACGGGAGAATTACCTACGGCTTCGTAGGTTACGAGACCGTAGGTTAAAGCGGCAGTAAGGCCGCAGCCAAGCCCCTCCGGGCGACAGTCGTTCACGCAGTGTCATAAGTGCAGGTCACGCGTGTATACAGAGGGTCAGGAAGGTGTGTGGGTGACCGCGCGGGACCGGGGGGAATGGAATGATCGGCCGGGCCGTGCCCCCGTGGCGATGAGCTCTGAACAGTCGGCGTACTCGGAGCGCAACGCGTCAGGGGGCGCGGTCGGGGCGGGCCGGATCAGAGCAGGTGGTCTGCCGCACCCGCCTTCACCGCGAAGATCAGCGCCTGTAGCGCCTCCACGGAGTCACTGACGTAGGTGGCCTGGTCGGTCGTCGAGCCGATGTAGGCGCGCCCCTGGTCGTCGAGTCCGAAGCGGAAGCAGTTCGCACCCTCGCTGCAGAAGGCTTCGTCCCAGCAGATGTCGTTCATGGTCTCTCTCCTCAGAGGTCCTGGGCTATGCATCGGATGAATGCGCGTGATTCCTCGACGGGCAGCGCGAGCGTACGCAGGCGCTCCAACAGGCCCCGGTACCGGCGCAGTTGCATATCGGCGTCCAGCAGCATCGAGCCGTGCGAGGAATCGAGTTGCACGGTATCGAGCTGCGGGACCGCCGCGCCGACATAGGTGAACGACTGTCCGGCGCCGGGGAAACCGCCTGCGGCGAAGGGGATGGCCCGGACGGTGATCCGGCTGCGCTCGGACTGGTCGAGAATGTGTTCCAGCTGGGCCCGGGTGACCTTGGGGCCGCCGAACTGCATCCGTAGCGCGGCCTCGTGGATCACCGCTTCGTACAGTGGCGGCCGGTCCCGTTCGAGCACTTCCTGGCGGCGCAGCCGCAGGGAGAGCCGGGCCATCAGATCGGGGCCCGGCAGCCGGGGGTCGGCGGTGTCGAAGACCGCGCGCGCGTGTTCCTCGGTCTGGAGCAGGCCGGGGATGTGGGTGGTGGTGGCGGTGTTCAACTCCACTGCGTGGAACTCGAGTTCGGCGATGTCCAGCAGGCTCGGCAGCAGCAGGCCGCGATGCTCCTCCCACCAGCCCCTCGCCCGCTCCGTCGCCATCTCTGCCAGCAGGTCCACGAGGCCCGTGTCGGGGCAGCCGTAGTTGAAGGCCAGGGTGCGGACCCGCTCGGCGCTGATGCCGAACCGGCCGGACTCGATGTTGGGGATGCGGGTGCGGTCGACGCCCAGCAGTGCCGCGGCCTGCTGTGCCGTCATCCCCGACTGCTCGCGCAGTTTGCGCAGTTCGTACCCGAGGCGTTGTTGTCGTGCGGTCGGAGTGGTCCTGGGTGGCACGGTGTGTGTCCTTACGGGGCGGGCGGCGAAATGACCGGAACCACACAAGTAGTAGCACTGTGCTCCGGACGTACGCTACGGTCGGTAGCGCAAGTCTCACACGGGGCGACCGCGCCCTTGTGTGTGATCGTCACCACACGTATCAGAAATGTGAGCAGCACTTGATGAAGGGCGCACTGCGTTGTCTCCCGGCCCTCGCACCCGCCGGACCACAACCACCGGCGGCGGACAACCTCAGCTACTCGTTCGCCCTGCCGGGCGGTGCCTTCTGCGCGGGCCTCGCCCGCCGCGCCGTGGATGAACTGCTCAGCCGGCACGGTCTCGCCGAACTCGCCGAGACGGCGGTCCTCGCCACCTCGGAACTCGTCGCAGCCGCCTATCGCTTCACGCCGGACCGGGAGATGCTCCTGCGGGTCCACTGGCAGTACGACGCGCTGCGGATCACCCTCTACGACCAGCACCCTGCCCATGCGTCGCCCGAGAAGTCCGAGGAGTGCCGGGAGCACCGCAGCGCCAGCATGTGGCTGCTGGCCGCCGCGGTGGACGCACACGGCGGTGACTGGGGGCTGGCCCCCGCGCTGACGGCCTCCGGCGGCTCCAAGACCTGGGCGTTACTCCACCGCTAGCCCTCGCCACCCGCGCGAACCGGCCCCGCCACGCACCTCACAGTCCGGCGCGCACCTCCTCGGCCGTGGTGTCCCGGATCCCGCCGTCGAGCAGCAGCCAGCGCGTGATCCCGAGCGATTCGAGGAACGGCACATCGTGGCTCGCCACGATCAGCGCCCCCTCGTACGCGTCGAGTGCCGCCGTCAGCCGGCGCACGCTCGCCATGTCCAGGTTGTTCGTCGGCTCGTCCAGCATCAGCAGCTGAGGTGCCGGTTCGGCCAGCAGCAGTGAGGCAAGAGCGGCACGGAACCGTTCACCGCCCGACAGCGTCCCCGCGGCCCGGTCCGCCCGGGCGCCCCTGAACAGGAAACGGGCCAGACGCGCCCTGATCCGGTTGTCCGTGGCATCCGGCGCGAACCGCGCCACGTTCTCCACCACGCTCAGGCCGTCGTCCAGCACATCCAGCCGCTGCGGCAGGAAGCGCATCGGCAGGTGCACCGACGCCTCACCGGACACGGGTGCCAGGTCACCGGCCAGTGTCCGCAGCAGCGTGGTCTTGCCCGCCCCGTTACGTCCCACCAGCGCGATGCGCTCCGGACCGCGTACCTCGAACGAACCCTGCACCCGCGCTCCGTACGCGAGCTCCAGATCGCTCAGCAGCAGTACGCCCTGGCCCGGATGGACCTTCGTGTGCGGCAGTTCGACCCTGATCTCGGCATCGTCGCGCACAGCTTCGACAGCGTCGTCGAGGCGCTCCTTCGCCTCGGCCAGCTTCTCCGTGTGCATGATGCGGTGCTTGCCCGCCGACTCCTGGGCCGAACGCTTGCGGGCACCCATGACGATCTTCGGTTCCCGCTTGTTCTCGTACATCTTCTGTCCGTAGCGCTTGCGCCGCGCCAGCTTGACCTGGGCCTCGGCCAGTTCGCGCTTCTGGCGGTGCACATCGGCCTCGGCGACCCGCACCATGCGCTCGGCGGCCTCCTGCTCCACGGCGAGCGCCTCCTCGTACGCCGAGAGGTTCCCGCCGTACCAGGTGACCGAGCCCTCCCGCAGGTCGGCGATCTGGTCGACGCGCTCCAGAAGCTCCCGGTCGTGGCTGACGACGACGAGGACGCCGTTCCACGCGTCGACCGCCGCGTAGAGGCGGCCGCGTGCGTACAGATCCAGGTTGTTCGTCGGTTCGTCCAGCAGCAGTACGTCGGGCCGGGCCAGCAGCAGCGCCGCCAGGCGCAGCAGCACGCACTCGCCGCCCGACATCTCACCGATCGTGCGATCGAGCCCGATGTGGCCGAGGCCGAGCTGGTCGAGCGTGGCGAGAGCCCGCTCCTCCACGTCCCAGTCGTCACCGACGGCGGCGAACCGCTCCTCGGTGACGTCGCCCGCCTCGATGGCGTGCAGCGCCGCACGGGTCCCGTCGATGCCCAGGGCGGCGTCGACGCGCAGCGTGGTGTCCAGGACCAGGTTCTGCGGCAGGTAACCGACCTCGCCCGCCGCCCTGATGTGGCCATCGGAGGGGGTGAGTTCACCGGCGATCAGCCGCAACAGGGTCGACTTGCCCGAGCCGTTGAGCCCGATGAGTCCGGTGCGGCCGGGTCCCACGGTGAGGTGGAAGTCGTCGAGCACCGGGCTGCCGTCGGGCCAGGCGAAGGACAGCGACGAACAGGTGATGTGGGTGAGGGGGGTAGACACAAGGAACTCCCGGTTGCGAGGAAGGACAGGGGCAACGGGGCGAGACACCGGTCACTGGCTTTCCACGGAAGAGATTCCGGAAGACGAGAAGAGGAAAGGCCCTGGTCGCGGAGGACGGCTCGAAGAGCTGAGGTCACACTCGGGCACGCGGACATGTGCAGACATGACATGGCGTGCGACACGGTGTCTCAAGACCTCAGACGAGCAACGTCCTACTCCTATCGGCGACAACAAGGACATCAACGAAGGTACGGCGGTCCCCGGGACGGGGCAAGCGAATTACCGGGACCGGCCCGGCCCCCGACGCGACGGCGTCAGCAGGACCCGCCGAGCAGGTGCGCCAGGCCCCGGTCCAGATCCAGGAAGCGGTGCTCCTCCCCGGCAGGGACGAGTTCCTGGGCGCGCCGCAGGAACCGGCGCAGCTCCGCCGTGCGCACGTGCACCATGGCGATGCCCTCGGCGGCGTGAAACTCCAGCACGGTGCGGTCGTACCCGAAGGGCCTGATGCGTACGTCCCCGACCCCCGCCGACGCGTCCATCCCCGCCGTCAGCAGTTCACGGGAGAACTCCCAGGACACATCGGTGCCCTCCAGCGTCGCCGGCGCGGGGAACGCCATGCGTACCGTGAAGGGGTCGGTGCGGTCGTAGCTCAGCACTGCGGGAAGCGTTTCCATCCGGGGCGCGGATGCGACCATGCGGGCCTGCACGGACTGTTCGATAACGGTGGACAAGACCTGCTCCCTCTCGCGACGCTCTTGTACAGACGACGGAACCAGCCGATCCGTGCATCGGAGCACGGCGTGAGTTACGTCACCGCGCACCGTCGCCTGCACACGTGCCCGTTTCCCGGCGATGCACCCTGGACGGGGCCCGGTCCGTGGATTAGCTTCCAGCGCCATGAAGCCCATGGGGAAGACGCGACGACTGATGTCACTGGGACTGTGCGGGGCCGCGCTGGCCGCCGCGCTGGCCGCACCCGCGGCCCAGGCGGCACCCGGCGAACGGCACGGTCCGGCCTGGACGCCCACCGATACGGGCACCGACGCCCGCTTCCGGGGCCTCGCCGCCGTCAGCAGCCGAACGGCGTGGCTCGCGGGCTCGCAGGGCACCGTGCTGCGCACCACCGACGGCGGCAGGAACTGGCGCGACGTCTCGCCGCCCGGTGCGGCCGACGAGGCACTGGAGTTCCGTGACATCGAGGCCTTCGACGCCAGGCGGGCGGTGGCCCTGGCCATCGGCGAGGGAGAGGCCTCCCGGGTCCTGCGCACGGAGGACGGCGGGGCCACCTGGACCGAGTCCTTCCGCAACACCGACGCCCGCGCGTTCTACGACTGCCTCACCTTCTTCGACAGCCGCCACGGCCTCGCCATGAGCGACCCCGTGGACGGGCGGTTCCGCATCCTGTCCACCGCTGACGGGGGCCGAAGCTGGAACGTGCTGCCCAGCGCCGGCATGCCGCAGGCGCAGACCGGTGAGGCGGGGTTCGCGGCCAGTGGGCAGTGCCTGGTCAGCGCCGGCTCCAAGGACGTCTGGCTGGCGACCGGCGGGGCGGCCACCGCCCGGGTCCTGCACTCGGGCGACCGCGGCCTGACCTGGACCGCGACGCAGTCGCCGATCCCGGCCGGCGACCCGGCCCGCGGCGTCTTCGGCCTCGCCTTCCGGGACCGTACCCATGGCATCGCGGTCGGCGGTGACTTCCGCGCCGACCAGGCGTCGCCCCGCGCCTCGGCGGTCACCTCCGACGGGGGCCGTGGCTGGCAGCCGTCCCGTACGCCGCCCGCCGCCTACCGCTCCGGAGTCGCCTGGCTGCCGCACAGCCGCTCGGCCGCACTCGCGGTCGGCCCGGCCGGCACCGACCTCACGACGGACGGCGGCCGTACCTGGCGCTCGGTCGACACCGGGTCGTACGACACGGTCGACTGCACCGCGGACGGAGCCTGCTGGGCGGCCGGCGAAAAGGGGCGGGCCGCACGCGCGTTCGTCCGCTGAAAGGCTCCTACACCTGCTGACGGTAGGGGGTGAGGGCGTCCGACGTCTTCGTCGCGATGAACTCCGTGATGCGGTACGCGCAGACGCCGTGCACGACGAAGGGATCGGACGCCGCGAGCCGTGCGATCGCGGCCCGGTCGTCCCCGACCGCGAGAATCACCCCGCCCTCACGGGGGTTCTTGCGGCCGGAGGCGATGAACACCCCGGCCGCGTACTGCGCGTCGAGCCAGGCGACGTGATCCTCCATCAGCGCGTCGACGCGGTCCAGCGGGGCGGTGTACGACAGATCGAGAACGAACATGATCCAGAGGCTACGGGAGCGGCCCGCCTAAACTGACCGGCATCATGACGACACTGCGGATGCCCGCCGACGAGGCCGAGGCGCGAGCCCTCCAGGACACCCTGCGTACCCGGGTGGTGCTCGACGAGCCCGGGCCGCCGCCGGGCAGCGGCACGGTGACGGGCGTGGACGTCGCCTACGACGACGAGCGCGATGTCGTCGTGGCGGCGGCCGTCGTCCTGGACGCGGCCACGCTGGAGGTGGTGGCGGAGGCCACCGCCACCGGGCAGGTGACCTTCCCGTACGTCCCGGGACTCCTCGCCTTCCGCGAGATCCCCACGGTGCTGGCGGCGCTCGAGTCCCTGACCGTCGACCCGGGGCTGGTCGTCTGCGACGGCTACGGACAGGCGCACCCGCGCCGCTTCGGCCTCGCCAGCCATCTGGGCGTGCTCACCGGGCTCCCGGTCATCGGCGTCGCGAAGAACCCGTTCACCTTCTCGTACGAACAGCCCGGCCCCCACCGCGGCGACCGGTCGCCGCTGCTGGACGGGGACGAGGTGGTGGGGCAGGCGTTGCGCACCCGGGACGGCACGAAACCGGTGTTCGTCTCGGTCGGGCACCGTACCGGCCTGGACAACGCCTGTGCGCACACGCTGCTGTTGGCCCGCGGCTTCCGCCAGCCGGAGACGACCCGCAGGGCCGACGCGCTGTGCCGGCGGGCGCTCCGGGAAGCCACCGGCTGAGGGCCGGCGCGCGTGCGGGGGCCGGGCGTCTGAGTATCCGTACGGATAGCGCCCGCCGATCATGGTCGGCAGTCTGGACGCATGAACGCATCTCGCTCAACCGCTCGAACCGCCCCCCTTCACCCTGCTCAGCGCCGTGTGGCGGCGGGCATGCTGATCGGGGGTGCGGTCGGCTTCGTCTGGGCCGGGGCGATGCTCTACACCCTGGCCTCCTGGATCTTCTGAGCCCCGTCCGCCCGGTGACGCCTCAGCGCACGGACGCCACGCGGAAGCGCAGACCCGCCCCGCGCAGCCGTTCCAGCAGTGCGTCACCCATGGCGACCGCCGTGGTGACCTGGCCCGAGGTCGGCGGGAGCTCGTCCAGCGCCAGGCACAGCGCCGACTCCGCCAGCATCTTCGCCGTCTCGTCGTAGCCCGGATCGCCGCCCGACACCTCGGTGAGGACGCGGCGGCCCCCGCCCTCGCCGACGAACCGGACCGTGAACCAGCTCCGGCGGCGGCGTTCCGCGTCCGGACCCGACCCGGGCTCGTAACGGTCCATCAGCCAGTTCCGTACGGCCGGCAGCTGCGCCGCGCCGAGCAGGGCGCCCAGGGCCGCCGTGCCGCCCAGGGCCACCGGCAGATGTTTGACCGAGGCGTAGTGCCGGTAGCGGAAGTCGGGGCCGTAGCGGGGGAGCGCACGGGCCGAGCGTCTGACGATCTGCGCGTCGAGGGTCGGCAGCGGAAGCGCCCAGGTGCCGGTCTCCGTGCTGAAGCGCGGCCCGCCGAACGGGGCGGCGGCGCGGCGGCCGACCAGCCGGGGCTCGTGCAGCCGGCGCTCCCTGGCGGCGCTCAGCATCTGTGGGCCGCGGCCCATAGTGTTGAGCGCGGAGGCGAACGTGCCGCCCGAGAAGACGGCGTTGGAGCGGACGAATCCGTCGATGCGCAGCGGGACGTCCTCGGGCAGTTGCAGGACCGTGAAGTACGCCCCCAGATCGTGCGGTACGGAGTCGAATCCGCAGGCGTGCAGGATCCGGGCCCCGGTCTCCCGCGCCCGGGCGTCGTGCTCCAGGTACATCCGGTCGGCGAACTCCGGCTCGCCCGCGAGATCGGTGTAGTCCGTTCCCGCCTCCGCGCAGGCCGCGACCAGCTTCTCGCCGTACCAGACGTACGGGCCGACGGTCGTGGCCACCACATGGGTGGACCGGGCCAGTTCGCGCAGCGCGTCCGCGTCGGCGGCGTCGGCGTGCAGCAGCGGGAGGTCCGCGCAGTGCGGATGCAGTGCGGTGAGCCGATTGCGCAGTTGCTCCAGTTTGGCGCGGTTGCGGCCGGCCAGAGCCCAGCGGCAGCCGTCCGGGGCGTGGGCCGCCAGATACCCGGCCGTGAGCTCACCCACGAAGCCGGTGGCGCCGAAGAGGACTACGTCATAGGGGCGTGATGCCCCGTTCTGCCTGTTCACGAGTGCCTCCGCAGGGGCCGGCGCCGATGTAGCAGGCAGAGGGTAGCGGAGGCGTACGTGACGGTGTGCGGCCGGGGAGGCTTCGTGACGTGGCGCTCTGCGGCCGAGGGGGCTTCATGGGAGAGGATCCAGGGGAAAGAACTAAGCGCTTGCTCGCCCCAGGGGGTTGTGCGGAGCGCGGTGCGTTCTTAACATCATCGATGTTACATCAGTTGTGTCATACCGCTGGGGGCTCGATGGCAACGACAGGGAACGGCTCGCACGGTCCGCTGGCCGGGGTGCGCGTGGTCGAGCTGGCGGGCATCGGGCCCGGCCCGTTCGCCGCGATGCTCCTGGCCGATCTCGGCGCCGACGTGGTGCGCGTCGACCGGCCCGGCGGGGCCGGTCTCGGGATCGACCCGGCCCGCGACCTCACCAACCGCAACAAGCGCTCCGTCCTCGTCGACCTCAAGGACCCGGCCGGTCCGGACACCGTCCTGGACCTGGCCGAGCGCGCCGACGTACTGATCGAGGGGTACCGGCCCGGAGTCGCCGAACGCCTGGGCGTGGGTCCGGACGCCTGCCTCGCCCGTAACCCCCAACTCGTCTACGGGCGGATGACCGGCTGGGGCCAGGAAGGCCCGCTCGCCGAACGGGCCGGGCACGACATCGCCTACATCGCCGTCACCGGCGCCCTCTCCATGATCGGCAAGCCGCAGGAGCCGCCCACCGTTCCCGCCAATCTGCTCGGCGACTACGCGGGCGGCTCGCTCTACCTCGTCGTCGGCGTCCTCGCCGCACTCCAGCACGCCCGGACGCCGGGCGGCAGCGGACAGGTCGTCGACGCGGCGATCGTCGACGGCACCGCGCACCTCACCATGATGATCCAGGGCATGCTGCAGGCCGGCGGCTGGCAGGACCGGCGCGGCTCCAACCTGCTGGACGGAGGCTGCCCCTTCTACGGCTCGTACGAGACCGCCGACGGCGCGTACATGGCCGTCGGCCCGCTCGAGAAGCGGTTCTACGCCGAGTTCACCGAGCTTCTCGGCATCGCGGATACGGCCCCCGACCGGGGCGACCTGGCCCGCTGGGACGAGCTGCGCACCCTTGTCGCCGCCCGGTTCCGCACCCGTACCCGCGCCGAATGGACCGAGGTCTTCGACGGGTCGGACGCCTGCGTGGCCCCGGTCCTCTCCCTGCGCGAGGCACCCCGTCACCCGCACCTGGCAGCCCGCTCCACCTTCGTCGAACACGGCGGACTCACCCAGCCCGCGCCCGCCCCCCGTTTCTCGGCCACGCCATCCTCGGTGCGCAGCGGACCGGCGCGGCCGGGCGCGGACACCGAAGCCGTCGCCGCCGACTGGGGCGTACCGGCCCTGCGGAACACCCGGAAGGAAACCACCGACTGATGCAGCGGCAGATCTTCACCGAGGAGCACGACGCGTTCCGTGAGACGGTCCGCACCTTCCTGTCCAAGGAGGTGCTTCCGCACTACGAACAGTGGGAGAAGGACGGCATCGTCTCGCGCGAGGCCTGGCGCGCCGCCGGCCGGCAGGGTCTGCTCGGCCTCGCGGTACCCGAGGAGTACGGGGGCGGCGGGAACACCGACTTCCGCTACAGCGCCGTCCTCGCCGAGGAGTTCACCCGGGCCGGCACCCCCGGTCTCGCGCTCGGGCTGCACAACGACATCATCGGCCCTTACCTGACCGGCCTGGCGACCGAGGAGCAGAAGCGCCGATGGCTGCCCGGCTTCTGCAGCGGCGAGATCATCACCGCCATCGCGATGACCGAACCCGGCGCCGGCTCGGACCTCCAGGGCATCCGGACCACCGCCGAGGACACGGGCGACCACTGGCTGCTCAACGGATCCAAGACGTTCATCTCCAACGGCATCCTCGCCGACCTGGTGGTCGTCGTCGCGAAGACCACCCCGGACGGCGGCGCGAAGGGCCTCTCGCTGATCGTGGTCGAGCGCGGCGCCGAGGGCTTCGAGCGCGGCCGCAACCTCGACAAGATCGGCCAGAAGTCCCAGGACACCGCCGAACTGTTCTTCAATGACGTGCGCGTCCCCAAGGAGAACCTCCTCGGCGAGCTCGACGGCGCCTTCATCCACCTGATGACCAACCTGGCCCAGGAACGGATGGGCATAGCAGTCGCCGGGATCGCCGCGGCCGAGCACCTCCTGGAGATCACCACGACGTACGTCAAGGAACGCGAGGCCTTCGGGCGGCCGCTCTCCAAGCTCCAGCACATCCGCTTCGAGATCGCCGAGATGGCCACCGAGTGCGCCGTCACCCGGGCCTTCCTCGACCGGTGCATCGTCGACCACTCGGCAGGGACGCTCGACGCCGTGCACGCCTCCATGGCGAAGTGGTGGGCGACCGAACTGCAGAAGCGTGTCGCCGACCGATGCCTCCAACTGCACGGCGGATACGGCTACATGTCGGAGTTCCCGGTGGCCAGGGCCTTCACCGACGGCCGGATCCAGACCATCTACGGCGGCACGACCGAGATCATGAAGGAGATCATCGGCCGCTCGCTGCTCGCCTGACCCGGCCCCCGTCACCCTGTTGCGCAACCACCCTCGAAAGGCAGCTGTCTTGAGTACCGAAGCATTCGTCTACGACGCGATCCGCACCCCGCGCGGCCGCGGCAAGGCCAACGGGGCCCTGCACGGCACCAAGCCGATCGACCTCGTCGTGGGCCTGATCCACGAACTCCGCGACCGCTTCCCGGGCCTGGACCCGGCGGCCGTCGACGACATCGTCCTCGGCGTGGTCAGCCCGCTCGGCGACCAGGGCTCCGACATCGCGCGCATCGCGGCGATCGCGGCGGGGCTGCCCGACACCGTCGCGGGTGTGCAGGAGAACCGCTTCTGTGCGTCGGGTCTGGAGGCCGTCAACATGGCTGCCGCCAAGGTCCGTTCCGGCTGGGAGGACCTCATCCTCGCGGGCGGCGTCGAGTCGATGTCCCGTGTCCCGATGGGCTCCGACGGCGGCGCCTGGGCCATGGACCCGATGACGAACTACGAGACCGGGTTCGCACCGCAGGGCATCGGCGCCGACCTCATCGCGACCATCGAGGGCTTCTCGCGCCGCGACGTCGACGAGTTCGCCGCCCTGTCGCAGGAGCGCGCCGCCGAGGCGTGGAAGGACGGCCGCTTCGCGCGTTCCGTCGTCCCGGTCAAGGACCGCAACGGCCTCGTCGTCCTCGACCACGACGAGCACATGCGTCCCGGCACCACGGCCGACTCCCTGGCCGCCCTGAAGCCGTCGTTCGCCGCGGTCGGCGAGATGGGCGGCTTCGACGCGGTGGCGCTGCAGAAGTACCACTGGGTGGAGAAGATCGACCACGTCCACCACGCGGGCAACTCCTCCGGCATCGTCGACGGAGCCGCCCTCGTCGCGATCGGCTCGAAGGAGATCGGCGAGCGCTACGGCCTCACCCCGCGCGCCCGGATCGTCTCCGCCGCCGTCTCCGGCTCCGAGCCCACCATCATGCTGACCGGGCCCGCGCCCGCCACCCGCAAGGCGCTCGCCAAGGCCGGACTGACCATCGACGACATCGACCTCGTCGAGATCAACGAGGCCTTCGCCGGCGTCGTCCTGCGGTTCGCGCGCGACATGGGGCTCTCGCTCGACAAGATCAACGTCAACGGCGGCGCCATCGCCATGGGGCACCCGCTCGGTGCGACCGGCGCGATGATCCTCGGCACCCTCATCGACGAACTGGAGCGGCGCGACAAGCGCTACGGCCTCGCGACCCTGTGCGTGGGCGGCGGCATGGGCATCGCCACCGTCATCGAGCGTCTCTGACCGTCCCCCTTCCTACGGAGAAGACAGACACATGACCGAGAGCACGACCATCCGCTGGGAACAGGACGAGACCGGCGTCGTCACCCTCGTACTCGACGACCCCAACCAGTCCGCCAACACGATGAACCAGGCCTTCCGGGACTCCATCGAGGCCGTCGCCGACCGGGCCGAGGCCGAGAAGGACTCCATCCGGGGCATCATCTACGCCTCCGCCAAGAAGACCTTCTTCGCGGGCGGCGACCTCAAGGACATGATCAGGATCGGCCCCGAGAACGCGCAGGCCGCGTTCGACGCCGGAACCGCGATCAAGAGGTCGCTGCGCCGCATCGAGACCCTCGGCAAGCCCGTCGTCGCGGCCATCAACGGCGCGGCCCTCGGCGGCGGTTACGAGATCGCGCTCGCCTCCCACCACCGCGTCGCCCTCGACGCCCCCGGCTCCCGCATCGGCCTGCCCGAGGTCACCCTCGGCCTGCTGCCCGCAGGAGGCGGTGTCACCCGCACCGTGCGCCTCATGGGCATCGCCGACGCGCTGCTCAAGGTGCTGCTCCAGGGCACCCAGTACACCCCGCAGCGCGCCCTGGAGAACGGCCTGGTCCACGAGGTCGCCGCCACCCGCGAGGAGATGCTGGACAAGGCCCGCGCCTTCATCGACGCCAACCCCGAGTCCCAGCAGCCCTGGGACGTCAAGGGCTACCGGATCCCCGGCGGCACCCCGTCGAACCCCAAGTTCGCCGCCAACCTGCCGGCCTTCCCGTCCAACCTGAAGAAGCAGCTGGCCGGTGCGCCCATGCCCGCGCCGCGCAACATCCTGGCCGCTGCCGTCGAGGGCTCGCAGGTCGACTTCGAGACCGCGCTGACCATCGAGGCCCGCTACTTCACCGAGCTGGTCACCGGCCAGGTCTCGAAGAACATGATCCAGGCGTTCTTCTTCGACCTCCAGGCCGTCAACTCCGGCGCCAGCCGCCCCAAGGGCATCGAGGAGCGCCAGGTCCGCAAGGTCGCCGTCCTCGGCGCCGGGATGATGGGTGCGGGCATCGCCTACTCCTGCGCCCGGGCCGGGATCGACGTCGTCCTCAAGGACGTCTCCACGGAGGCCGCCGCGAAGGGCAAGGCGTACAGCGAGAAGCTGCTCGACAAGGCGCTCTCCTGGGGCCGTACGACCGAGACGAAGCGCGACGAGCTGCTCGCCCGCATCACCCCGACCGGTGACCCGGCCGACCTCGCCGGCTGCGACGCCGTCATCGAGGCCGTGTTCGAGGACACCGCGCTCAAGCACAAGGTGTTCCAGGAGATCCAGGACATCATCGAGCCGGACGCCCTGCTCTGCTCCAACACCTCCACGCTGCCCATCACGGTGCTGGCCGAAGGGGTCTCGCGCCCCGTCGACTTCATCGGGCTGCACTTCTTCTCGCCCGTCGACAAGATGCCGCTCGTCGAGATCATCAAGGGGGAGAAGACCGGCGACGAGGCACTGGCCCGCGCCTTCGACCTGGTCCGCCGGATCAAGAAGACGCCGATCGTCGTCAACGACTCGCGCGGCTTCTTCACCTCGCGCGTCATCGGCCAGTTCATCAACGAGGGCGTCGCCATGGTCGGCGAGGGCGTCGAGCCCGCGTCCGTCGAGCAGGCCGCAGCCCAGGCGGGCTACCCGGCCAAGGTGCTCTCCCTGATGGACGAGCTGACGCTGACCCTGCCCCGCAAGATCCGCAACGAGACGAAGCGGGCCGTCGAGGAGGCGGGCGGCACCTGGCCCGGCCACCCCTCGGACGCGGTCATCGACCGCATGGTCGACGAGTTCGGCCGCCCCGGACGCAGCGGCGGCGCGGGCTTCTACGAGTACGACGAGAGCGGCAAGCGGACCCGCCTGTGGCCCGGACTGCGCGAGCACTTCACGAAGGCGGACGCGGACGTCCCCTTTACCGACATGCAGGAGCGGATGCTCTTCTCCGAGGCCCTGGACAGTGTCCGCTGCCTGGAGGAGAACGTCCTGATCACCGTCGCCGACGCCAACATCGGCTCCATCATGGGCATCGGCTTCCCGGCATGGACCGGCGGCGTGCTCCAGTACATCAACGGCTACGAGGGCGGCCTGCCCGGGTTCGTGGCCCGCAGCCGGGAACTCGCCGAACGGTACGGGGACCGGTTCCTGCCGCCCGCGCTGCTCGTGGAGAAGGCGGAGAAGGGCGAGACCTTCCACGACTGACGACGCTCCCGACGGGCCGCACCACCTCGTGCGCGGTGGTGCGGCCCGTAAGGCTGTCATTCGGCCGCGAAGGCGGCCCGCAGCTCCTCCTTGAGCGAGCGCTGGAACGCGGTCACGAGCGCCTGCAGCACCAACGGCTGCATGTGCGCGGACAGCGACTTCATCGCCTTGAGGTGCTCGGGATCGGACTCCCGTTCCCGGTACGGACCCCACACCTCGTCCCGGAAGAGCCGGCTGAGCTCGTGCGCGACCGAGCGGGTGTGTTCCAGCAGGACCGTGCGGGCGGCGAGGATCGTCTCGTGGGCGATCGGCACGTCGAGGAGCTCCACGCCGAGCCGCAGCAGCCCCGGGTCCACCCGGTACACACCGTCGTCCGCTCCGGACCGCTCCAGCACCCCCATCGCGGCCAGCCGGTCGACGTCCTCCTGCGACAGCGGCCGCCCCGCACGCCGCTCCAGCTCCGCACGGGTCGCGTCCTCCGCCGAATCGGGCGCCCACGACGCCACCAGGGCCCGGTGGATGGCCAGATCGTGAGCGCTCAGGTCGGGCGGCAACTGCTCCAGATATCGTTCGATCGCGGCGAGCGTCATGCCCTGGTGCTGGAGCTCTTCGATGAGCGCCAGCCGGGAGAGGTGCTCGTGCCCGTAGTGCCCCACCCGGCGCGGGCCGATGACCGGGGGCGGCAGCAGCCCCCGGGTGCTGTAGAAGCGCACCGTGCGCACGGTCACGCCGGCGCGTGCCGCCAGCTCGTCGACGGTGAGCTTCGGCTCCTCGCCCTCGGTCGCCATGTCCGCTCCTCGTGTCCGCCTGCTGAAGGGCTGCCCGGTGCATGCGCCCTCCGGTGCAACAGTATTGCTGTCTCACCAATGATGTGAAAGAGCCCGGCTGTCAGTGGGTCCCACTAGCCTGATCCCATGTCCGAGATCACTTACGTACGCGGCGACGCGACCTCCCCCCATGGCAAGGGCGTCAAGCTGATCGTCCATGTCTGCAACGACCTCGGTGGCTGGGGCAAGGGCTTCGTCCTGGCCCTCTCGCGCCGCTGGCCGGAACCCGAAGCGGCCTACCGCCGATGGCACCGGGAGCGCGCGGGCAACGACTTCGGCCTCGGCGCCGTGCAGTTCGTGCAGGTGAGCCCGTACGTCTGGGTGGCGAACGCGGTGGGCCAGCGGGGGATGCGCACAGGGAGCAACGGGGTCCCGGTGCGTTACGAGGCGATCGACCGCGCGTTGGGGGCGGTG
The DNA here is from genome assembly GCF_036195045.1 of Streptomyces sp. NBC_00236. Taxonomy (NCBI): domain Bacteria; kingdom Bacillati; phylum Actinomycetota; class Actinomycetes; order Kitasatosporales; family Streptomycetaceae; genus Streptomyces; species Streptomyces sp. NBC_00236. The sequence goes on from NZ_CP108100.1 coordinate 7,508,458, forward strand.
GCGGACCGGGCGGCCGAGATGGGGGCCTCGGTGCACATGCCGCGGATCGGCTGCGGGCTGGCGGGCGGGACATGGTCCCGGATCGAGCCCCTGGTCGAGAAGCGGCTGGCCGGACGGGGCATAACGGTGACCGTGTACGACTTCGGCTGAGGCCGTTCGTCCGGATCACGCGGATAGCCTGACGCCGTCAACGCGGCGGGCCGAAAAGGGGTGGGGAATGACGGGTGCCGACGCGCGGGGTGGGGAGCCGGGCCGGGCCGAGTCGGGCGGGCCGAGGGAGCAGGTGGACGCGGCCCTGCTGACGCTGCTGGGGCTCGGACCGGAAGAGGACGCGGTCTACCGCCTGCTCGTGGACCGCCCGGACTGTGAACCGGACGCGCTCGTGGGTCCGTTGAGTGGTGCGGCGGTGGCCGGCGCTCTCGATGAACTCGTCGAACGCGGGCTCGCCAGCGCCCATCTGTCGGATCCTGGAGGTGCGGTCCGCTACCGGGCCGCCTCGCCCGTCCTCGCGCTCGGACCGCTCCTGGAGGCCCGGCGCTCCGCGCTGCACCGGGTCGAGTCGCTCGTGGGGGACCTCTCCGAACGGCACCGCTCCGCGCAGAGGTACGGGGCGGGTGCACCGGTGGAGGTGCTGTCCGGTCCGGCGGCGATCCGGCGACGGTTGCTGACCATGCAGCGTCAGGCCAGGAGCGAGGTGTGCACCATGGTGCCGGCCAGACACGTCCCGGCGATTCTCAGCTTCGAGGACAACCACGACGAGGTGGACACCGAGATGATGAGTCGCGGGGTGACCGTGCGCAGCGTCGTCGAACGGGAATGGCTGGAGCATCCGGCGACCGCGGACATACTGGCCTCGTGTGCGGCGCAGGGCCAGCACATCTCTGTGACGGACCGGCTGCCCATCAAGCTCGCCATCATGGACCGCAGCGTCGCCCTGCTGCCGCTGGACCCGGATCGCGAGGCGGAGCCGGTGGCGCTCGTCGTCCATCGCACCGGGCTGCTGACGGCCCTCGTCTCCCTGTTCGAGGAGCACTTCGACAAGGGCTGGCGGCTGAGTGCGACAGGTACCGAAGACCGCGAGGACTCCCCGGTCGCGGCGATCGACCGGCAGATCGTTGCTCTTCTGCACGTCGGTCTGACCGACGCGGCCATAGCCCGCCAGCTGGGAATGGGGCATCGCACCGTGCAGCGCCGATTGCACGCGCTGATGGACGAGGTCGGTGCGGCGACGCGTTTTCAGCTCGGCTGGTACGCCGCCCGGGCCGGCTGGTTGCCCGAAACATCGGACAACTAGGTCGTGCGGCCCCATTCTTGAGGCGTAATTGTGCCAAGGCGCTTTCACGCCACTGTTAACCCCTGTTCACGCAGCGTCTCATGACGAACGATCGGCACGTCAACGTTCGAGGCGCCCCGACGCCTTGGACGCAGGTGTGCGATGGGGAGGTCCAGTGAGACGAACGAGCATGCTGCGGGTGCTGGCGACCGGGGGTGGTCGCCGCCGCGACCGGCGCGGCACTGATGGGTGCGCCGGCATGGGCGGACGACACCGCCACGGCGCCGGTGGCGGACCCGGCGGCTGTCGCCCCCGCGATGACCAGGGGCCTGGACAGGGCGCCGAGGGCGGGAACACCCGCCGAGGCCGCCAGGGCCCACCTGAAGGCTCACCAGGACACGTACAAGGTCCCCGTTGCCGATCTGCAGACGGTGAGGACCACCAAGGACGGCAAGCAGTCCTCGGTGCGCTTCCAGCAGAAGCACGAGGGTGTTCCCGTCTTCGGCGCCCAGTACGCCGTGCAGACGCAGGCGGCCGACGGCGGCCAGCGGATCACCTCCGCCACCGGCACGCTCTACACGGACCTCACGGTCTCCACCACGCCCACGGTGGGCGAATCCGACGCGAAGCATCGGATGTTCACCCTCGACCGGGGCCTGTCCGACGTGCAGGACGCGAAGACCGAGGCGCATGGACTGTCCGTGCTGCCCGATGCCCAGGGCGGCAGGCTCGCCTGGCACTTCACCGTCACCGGCGGCAAGACGAACGGCAGCCCCGTGCGTCAGGAGGTGTACGTCGACGCCCGCGTGGGCGGCATCGCGCTCTCGTACAACAACATCGACGCTGCCGACGCCTCGCCTGCCGAGGGAACGGGCGTGCGTGTCGATGGCAGCGAGACGAGGCTGGACGTCAACAAGGAGACGGACGGCTCGTACACGCTCGTCGACTCCACACGCTCCATGTACCCGCTGACCGGCGGACAGATCCGCACGTACGACGCGAAGCGCAAGAACTACACGCTCGTCGCGAACGGTCCGGTCACCGACGACATCCCGCTCGGCACCTCGGCGACCGACCGCTTCGACGGCGCCAACACCGCGTCGGGCGCCGTGGACGCGCATCTCAACGCGCAGAAGGTGTACGAGTACTACAAGAGCCAGATCGGCCGCGACGGCGTCGACGGCAAGGGCGGAACGATCTACTCCGTCGTCAACGTCGCCTCGGGCGGCAAGGACTACGCCAACGCCTTCTGGGACGGCTCCAAGATGGTCTACGGCCACATGGACGGCGTACCGCTCTCCGTCGGCCTGGACGTCGTCGGTCACGAGATGACGCACGGCGTCACCGAGCACTCCGCCGGGCTCGTCTACCTCAACCAGTCGGGCGCGCTCAACGAGGCGATATCCGACTACTTCGGCAACGCCATGGAGACCGCGGACAAGGGCATCGCCATGAGCGACCCGACCTCCGGACTCATCGGTGAGTACCTCTGCAACGGCACCAAGCCGCTGGAGGACTGCGCGCTGCGCGACCTCAACGACGGCCGCAACGCGCAGAAGGACTACGAGCCCATCACGCTGGACATCGACAACGGCGGAGTGCACTACAACTCCACCATCGTCGGCGGCGCGCTGTGGGACATGCGCAAGAGCATCGACAGCAAGCTCGCCGACCGGATCATCTACCGGTCCGCGCAGAACTACCTCACGCCGCTGTCCGGCTTCACCGACATGCGGAACGCGGTCGTGCTCGCAGCCGAGTCGCTGGACGTCTCGGCGGCCGATCTCGCCGCCATCGGCAAGGCGTTCGACGGCCACGGCATCGAGGACGGCTGGGAGCACAAGGGAAGCACCCAGGACGGCACCGTCCTGGGCACCGGCGTCCTGCCCGCGTACGAGGTCTACAGCGGAGTCGACGAGCAGGCCGCACAGATCAACGGCGACGTCTACGCGATCAGCCACGGCGATGCCATCGCCTGGGACCAGGGCAGTGCCGCCTTCGGGATCACGGTGGGCCGCTTCGACAAGCAGCCGACGCACGAGCTGGCCGAGAAGGACGCCTACCTGCTCGACCCGTCGCTGGACGACGACCGCATCGTCTTCACGCGCATCACCGGCGACTCCATCGGTGTGTACCAGTCCGGCTCCAAGGGCCAGGGCGCGATCAAGAAGCTGGTCGACACCCCGGACGCGGACGAGACGGAGCCGGTGACGGACAACGGCGCGCTCGCCTACATCAGCACCACCGCCGACGGCGAGCAGGACGTCATGCTCCGCAAGGCGGACGGAACCACGGTCAACGTGACTCCGGAGGCCGGGTCCAAGGCCGCCCGGCTCACGATGAAGAACGGCCACGTCGCCTGGGCCGGTGGCGACGGCGACACGATCTACCTGTACGACGCTGCCACGGGCACCACGCAGACGAAGCGGATTCCGGGCTGGCTCTTCAACTACGTCTCGGACATCCAGTTCACGTCCGACCGCGTCTTCTGGCGCGAGACGGGCGGCTTCCTCCTCCCGAGCACCCACTTCCGGGCAGCGCCCCTCGACGACCTGTCCAAGGCGGTGGAGCCGGCCTTCCCGAAGGGCACCGCCATGGCCCAGTTCTCGGTGAGCGACGACTACTTCGCCTACTCGACCTACGACGTGTGGGGTGCCCTCGGCTCCTGGAGCGGGCCGGGCAAGGCGTACGTCTCCACCACCGCCGACCTCCTCGCCGGCCTCGACAACTTCAGCCGGGTCTCCTGCTCCTCCGGCGCCCAGCTGGCCCCGTCGCTCGGTGACGGCCAGCGCGTCGCCTGGCTGGACACGAGCGCCGCGGACACCGACGTGGTGACCCGCGAGACGTTCGCCGGGACCTGCGAGTAGCCGCAGAACGCCCTTCGGCGGGGCGCCCACCGGAACTCCGGTGGGCGCCCCGCTCGCGTTGATACAGGGCTACGGGGCAAGTCGCTCCGTAGCAACTCCTATGGTGGGGGCAGACGGCGGCACGGGGAGGGCCCATGACGGCACGGAGCACGAGCAGCGACGGGACGGGGCTCGCCGTGACGCTCGGCGCGACGCCGCCCTCCGACGCGCTGAGCGAGCAGATCCTGGATGCCGCACGCGAGCAGTTCATGACCTTCGGGCTGCGCCGCTCCACCGTCGACGACGTCGCCAAGCGCGCCAAGGTGTCGCGGGTGACCGTGTACCGGCGGATCGGCAACAAGGACAGCCTCGTCTCCGCCTGTCTGCTGCGCGAGTACCGCCGCTTCCTGCTGGAGGTGGACGACGCGGTGGCCGCGCTGCCGACGACGGAGGACCGGCTCGTCGAGGGCTTCGCCGCGGTTCTCCGCCACATCAGGGAGCATCCGCTCATCGGCGGTCTGCTGCGGCTGGAGCCCGAGACCATGCTGCCCTTCCTGACCCTGGAGAGCGGACCGGCCCTCCTCGCCATTCGCGACTACCTGGCCGACCGGCTGCGCGACGCCCGGCGCGCGGAGGGCCGCCCGGTCAGTGATCCGACCCCGGTCGCCGAACTGATGGTGCGGATCACCGTCTCCTTCCTGCTCAACCCCGTCAGCTGTTTCGAGCTCGACGACGAGACCCAGGTGCGGGAGTTCGCCCGTTGCTATCTGGTGCCGCTGCTCGGGGCCGGCTAGTACCACCGGCGGGCACGTCCGTCTCGTCGGCCAGCGGTTCCAGCGGGCGGTTGCGGGCCCAGTGCGGCCCGAGGTCGTCGAGCCGCCAGCCGAAGGGGTACGAACGGGGCTGTGGTCGCGAGGGGAAGCGGCGCGGCCGGGCCGGAAGCCTTCGTACGCACCGGGCGCGCAGGCGCAGGGCCGCCGACGCCGAGGCCTGTGCCCACCTCGGCTGTGGCCGGAAGCCCAGCGCCGTCAGCAGCGGCTCGTCCAGCAGCGCGAGCGAGAACCTCGCCACCAGGGGCCGTAACGGACGCGGATACCAGCTCGCCATGGTGCGGAAGGTGGCGTTGGCGACCCGCCGGTTCGCCGGGTCGTACGCGAACATCTCCGCCTCGTACGAGTCGAGTAACGCCTCGAACCCCTCGTACGTCTCCGGCGCGCCCTCGATCCCCATGACCGCCGCCATTTTGCGGCCGGTCTCCACCAGCGCCTGGATCTCCTGCGGGCACAGGGGGCGCCAGCCGTACCGGTCGATCCAGCGCTTCGGCCCCACGACGGTGGTCGCGAGGACATAGCGGAAGTCCTCGTTCGGGATGCTGTACTTCCCGTGGATCCGGTTCAGATGGCGCGCGGCCGCCCGCCCGCGCTCCGAGTCGAAGCCGTCGGCCGCCATCTCGTACCCCATCAGCACCGTGTCGTCGTACCTCTTCTGCCCGGCGCGTTCGAACTCCTGGGTCCGGTCGAGGAGCACGGAGATCCGGGGGACGCCGTAGTCCCGGAGGAAGGCGACGCTCACGCCCTGCCGGTAGTCCCAGGGGAACTCGTACTGGGAGATCAGCCGAAGGATCTCGGCATAGTCGCGTGCCGGATCCATCCGGCGTATCTCGTGCAGGCGGCTGTATCGGCCCATGGTGCGCTCTCCTGTCCGTGTACCGACTCCCTGCGGGGACCGCTGCCTTGTGCTGCTGCTGTCGTACGGATCAACGCCCTTGATTTCTAAGGAATGTGATGGCCCGTTCGGTCGGTGGGAGTCAAAGTTACAAATACTATTGACTTGTTTCACCGACCTCGTCAACACGGCCGACGTGGACTGTTCCACGGGGTCGGTGCGCAGGGCGCCGGACGCGCTCGCATACTGGATCACGCAGGGGGCCGGGCGCCGGACCGTGCGCCCGCCGACCGTCGGGAGCACCGCATGATCAGTGAGAGCGCCAGGGGTGCTGAGCCGGTACCGCCCCCGCCCGGAGGTGTGCTGTGGAGCCTGTCCGGTGACATCCGGGCCCTGCTGATGCTGCCGGCCGCACTCACCCTCCAGGTCGCCCACCCTGCGGTCGGCGCGGGCGTCGACGAGCACTCCGTGTTCCGTACGGACCCGTGGGGCCGCGGGGAACGTTCGCTGAGCTCGCTCCAGCTCTGGGTGTACGGGGGCGAGGAGGCCGCGGAGGAGGGGCGCAGGCTCCGCCGGCTGCACCGCACGATCCAGGGCACCGACACCCGCGGCCGCCCCTACCACGCCCTGTCACCGGCGAACTACGCATGGGTGCACGCGACCGGGTTCCCCGTGTACCGGCACGGGGCGCGGTACCTCCTGCGGCCGCTCGGCCGGGACCAGGAACGGGCCCTGTACCGGGAGTGGCTCCAGGTGGGCCGCGTGCTCGGGATCCACGACCGGGACATGCCGCAGACGATCGAGGAGTTCTGGCCCTACTACCGCGGCATGCTCGCCGACGAGATCGAGCGGACCGCCGTCGTCGGGGAACTCGTCGACACCGGCGCCCCGGTGCCCCCGCCGGACCGGGGCCCGTTGGCTCTCCGGCTGCTGCTGAGGGCCCTGTGGCCGGTGCTCCTTCCGCCACTGGCCCGCTTCCGCGGGTTCCTCACGGTCGGGCTCATGCCGCCGGACGCGCGCGAGGCGATCGGCCTGGAGTGGACGGAGGCCCAGGAGCGCAGGCTGCGGCGGTTCTGTGCCGTGGTGCGGGTGGTCGTGCCGGTGCTGCCGGAGAGGCTGCGGTATCTGCCGCGGGCGCGGCGGGCCCGGGCGGCCCGCCGGGAAGCGATGCGGCGCGGTGGCCGCTGAGCGTGCTGGGCCGGCTCATCGGCCACGGGGCGGCGCGGGTGTGCGGCGGCGCTGTCGTACGGAGGCGTGGCAGCGCAGGCGCGCGGCAGTGCTGTCACGCGGAGGCGCGGCGGATCAGCTCGGTCGGGATGATCACCGAATCGGCGGCGGTGTGCCCGTCGTTGAGTCGCTCCATCAGGAGCCGGACCATCAACCGCCCCATTCCCTCCACATCCTGACGGACCGTCGTCAGCGGGGGATCGGTGGCCTCGGCCACCGACTCCAGATCGTCGAACCCCACCAGGGCCACATCCTGCGGGACCCGGCGCCCGTGCTCGCGCAGCACCCGCAGTGCGCCGGAGGCCATCAGGTCGTTGGCGGCGAAGACGGCGTCCAGTCCGGGGCGCCGCTCCAGCAGTTGCGCCATCGCCCGCGCCCCGCCCTCGGTGGTGAAGTCGCCGTCCGCGACGAGGGCGGGGTCCCCGCCGGGCAGCACGTCGGCGTAGCCGTCGATCCGGTCGAGGGCCGACGTCTGGTCGCGCGGGCCCGCGATGTGCGCGACGGCCCGGCGGCCGAGCGACACCAGATGGCGCACTGCCTCACGGGCGCCGCCGCGGTTGTCGCAGTCCACATAGGGGACCGCGAGCTCGGATGCCGCGCCCGGCCGTCCCGGGCGGCCGCCGTAGACGGCGGGTACCCGGAACCGGCGGATGACCGAGGGCAGTTCGTCATCGGTGTGCAGCGAGAAGGCGAGCACCCCGTCGACATGCCCGCCGGCCAGGTAGCGGGTGACCCGCTCGAAGTCGCCGCTGCCCTCCACCAGTAGCAGGACCAACTGAGCGTCATGAACGGCCAGTTCACGGCTGATGCCACGGATGTGCTGGGAGAAGAACGGGTCGGAGAAGATCCGGGCCTCGGGTTCGTCGATGATCACGGCGACCGCGCCGTTGCGCCGCGTCACCAGGGTGCGGGCCGCGTGGTTCGGAATGTAGCCGAGCTCCTCGACCGCCTTGCGGACCCGGTCCACGAGCGGCTGCCGCACCCCCGCGCCGCCGTTCACCACCCGTGAGGCGGTCGCCCGGGAGACTCCGGCGCGGGCCGCCACCCCCTCCAGTGTGGGGCGCGCGTCGTGAGGGGGACCGGGGGTCGGACCGGGCAAGGGACGCTCCTGGGAGGCGCGGGACGAGGCGGGGGCGGCGGTGGGCGCGAACCTCGTCACCTTAGCCAGGGCGCGGCCACCTGGTCAGCGGAAAGGTCGATGGTGAACGCCACCCGGTCGAGTCCGGGGCCGTCGTAGTCCGGCTTCACCGCGGAGGCCGTGAAGCCGAGCCGGGTGTGGAACGCCTGTGAGGCCGTGTTCTCCGGGCTGGTGATGCAGTGCACGTAACGGCGCCCGTGGGACCGGGCGACTGCGAAGAAGGCCTCGTAGAGGGCGCGGCCCACGCCTTGTCCGCGCAGGGCCGGGTCGACGCCGACGAAGTGCACATAGGCGGCTTCGGGTTCGGTCTGCGACAGGAAACCGACCAGGAAGGCGGCCACCTCGCCACCGTCGCGCGCGATCAGGAAACCCGTGGTCGTGAAGTGCTGGAAGTACAGCCGGGGCAGCAGCAACGCGCGTTCTGTCGCCCCCGCTTCCCCCTTGAGCCCGCCCCACCACGAGTCCAGTACGGCGAGTACGCGGAGATGGTCGTCCTCGGCAAGATGCCGGGCCGCCAGGCCGGCGGGAAGGTCATCGATCATCCGGGCAGTCTGCCATCCCGCGTGAGAGGCGTCGCGTACACGGTCGCGCGACGCCTTCTGCGGACCGGCGGGCGGCTGAACCCCGCGCAGGTCTGTCGCGCGGGCCACCGTAAGGGGTACCTTCCGCGCATGCCGATACGCGTACGGGGCGCGGCCCGGCGAACGGACCGATGACCCGACCCGGGCCGAACCGCCCCCGCAGGCCCTCCGGCCGGGCCCGCGTCGTCCGTGCCCTCACCCTGACGACCGTCGCCGTCGCCCTGGTCGCCGCGCCCTCCGAGGCGGCGCACACCCCGCCCCGTACCGGCTTCGAGTCGGCCGCCGGTGCGCGGTGGACCAGCGCGGACGAGGAACGTTCGCTGCTCATCGCCGCCGACCGCCACAGCGACCGGGTGAGCGTGGACCGCATCGGTACGACCGGGCAGGGACGGCCCCTGCGCCTCGTCAGGATCGGCGGCGGCCGCCCGGCCACGCTCACCGTGCTGCTGGTCTGCGGCCAGCACGGCGACGAACCCGCCGGCCGCGAGGCGTGCCTGACGACGATCCGCGACCTCGCCTACGCCACGGACCGGGCGACCCGCGCCTTCCTCTCCCGTACCGAGATCCTCGTCCTGCCCACCGCCAACCCCGACGGCCTGGCCGCCGGCACCCGCGGCAACGCCGACGGACTGGACGTCAACCGCGACCACATCGCCCTGCGGACCGCCGAGGCCCGCGCCCTCGCCGCCGTCATCAGGGACCGCACCCCCGAAGTCGTCGAGGACCTCCACGAGTACGACGCCACCCCGCCGTACTACGACAAGGACCTCTACGTCCTCTGGCCCCGCAACCTCAACACCGACGAACGGGTGCACGACGCATCCGAGCGTCTGGTCGAACGCCATGTGCGGCCGGCCGTGCTGGACGCCGGGTTCAGCAGTGGCCGCTACGGGGTCTGGACCGACCCGCTGACCGGCGGTCCGCTCAAGCAGACCGCGGGGGACGGACAGGAACGCATCCTGCGCAACACCGCAGCCCTCAAGCACGCGGTCGGCCTGCTGGTGGAGTCCCGCGCGGACGCGCTCTCCGGCGCCGAGCGGGCCGATCCCGCCGTGGGACAGCGCCGGCGCGTCCGGTCCCAACGTGCCGCACTCACCGCACTCTTCGCCTACGCCGACGAAGAGCGCGACCGCATCCGCGCCGCCACCGCGCGGTCGCGTGCGGCAGGGTTCGCCGACCGGGGGCCGGTGTTCCTCGGGGGAGCGGACAACGAGGCGGCGGAGCCCGGTGAGATCCTCGCCGACCCGCCCTGCGGCTACCGGCTCACGGCTGCCCGCTACGCCGAGGTGCGGGACGAACTGGCCCTGCACGGCGTCACGTCCCGGCCCGACGGTGACGGTGTGTACGTACCCCTGCGGCAGCCCGCCCGGAGGCTGATTCCGCTCCTCCTGGACCGCAGGGCGACATATCACCTCACAAACGGTCAACCCGATACCGCTTGTTGATCCCGGGAGATGCACACCACGTGTGGTACTGCCTACGGAGAGCGAAATTCTCAGCTTCCGTGAAAGGTGCCATTCGTGTCGCAGGACGATCAGAGAACGGGCGGCAGGGGGGATCTGTCGGTGACGGCGGATCTGCCCGGCGATCCGACCCAGGGCCGGCGCCCCACGACCGACCGGGTGGTGTTCGGAGTCACCGCGGCCCTCACCCTCGCCTTCGTGGTCTGGGGAGCCACCGCCACCGACTCGCTGGAGGACGTGTCCGACACGTTGCTCAACGGGCTCCTCCACAACGGTGGTTGGGCCTTCATGCTGGCCGCCAGCGGATTCGTGGTCTTCGCCCTCTGGCTCGCCATCAGCAGGTACGGAAACATCACCCTCGGCCAGGAGGGTGAGGAGCCGGAATTCAGGACCGTGTCCTGGGTCGCGATGATGTTCAGCGCCGGCATGGGCATCGGCCTGATGTTCTACGGGGTCAGCGAGCCGCTGGCGCACTTCACCGACCCGCCGCCCGGCACCCACCCCGCCGACGCCGCAGAGGCGATGCAGACGGCGATGGCCACCACCCTCTTCCATTGGACGCTCCATCCCTGGGCGATCTACGCGGTGGTCGGGCTGGCCATCGCGTACAGCACCTTCCGGCGTCGCAGGCGCCAGACGATCAGCGCGGTCTTCGAACCGCTCATCGGTGCCCGCCACGCCCACGGCGGTTTCGGCCGCCTGATCGACATCCTCGCCATCTTCGCCACCCTCTTCGGCTCGGCGGCCTCGCTGGGCCTGGGTGCCCTCCAGATCGGCAGCGGATTCCAGGAGCTGAACTGGCAGGAGAAGACGGGCACCGGGTTGCTGGTCCTGATCATCGCCGTGCTGACCGTCGCCTTCGTCGCCTCGGCCATCTCCGGCGTGGAGAAGGGCATTCAGTGGCTGTCCAACATCAACATGGTGCTCGCCCTGATCCTCGCCGTCTTCGTGTTCATCGCGGGTCCGACGATCATTGTGCTGGATCTGCTGCCCACCTCGCTCGGCGCCTACCTCGGTGATCTGCCCCAGCTCATCGGACGCACCGAGGCGACCGGCGAGGGCAAGGTGGCCACGTGGCTGGGCAGCTGGACCGTCTTCTACTGGGCCTGGTGGATCTCCTGGACGCCCTTCGTCGGTATGTTCATCGCCCGGATCAGCCGGGGCCGGACGATCCGCCAGTTCATCGGAGGCGTCATCCTGGTGCCCAGCACCGTGAGCCTCGTCTGGTTCGCGATCTTCGGCGGAACGGCGATCAAGCTTCAGGAAGCCGGCAGGCTGAGTGGGGCGGACACTCCGGAGGCCCAGCTCTTCGGCGTACTGGACCAGTTCCCGATCGCCACGGTGATGAGTGTCCTGGTGATGGTTCTCGTCGGCATCTTCTTCGTCTCGGGCGCGGACGCCGCCTCCATCGTGATGGGCACCCTCTCCCAGAAGGGCATCCTCGAACCGGGCAAGTGGGTCGTCATCTTCTGGGGCGTCGTCACCGGTGCCGTGGCGGCGATCATGCTGCTCATCGGCAACGGCAAGGGCAACGCGCTGGAGGGTCTGCAGAACCTGACCATTCTGGTGGCGGCGCCCTTCACCATCGTGATGATCGGCATGTGCGTGGCCCTGATGCGGGACCTGCGCGAGGACCCGCTGATCGTGCGTCGAGAGTTCGGCGTGGAAGCCGTCGAGTCCGCGGTCATCGAGGGGCACGCCAAGTACGACGGCGACTTCGAGATCCGGATCGGCCCCGGCGGCAGCCAGATCACCACCGAGCACCACGACAAGCCCGGCGGTTCGACGGCCGCAGGCGACTGAACCGCGTCCTGCCCGCCACCCGGCGACGCGATCGAACCGGGTCCTGCCCGGTACGCGGCGGCTCAGCCCACCAGTTGGGCCGCCGCCTGCGCGCACCCCAGGGCCACCGTCACACCCGCGCCCCCGTGCCCGTAGTTGTGCACCAGGCGCCCGCCGCCGGGCAGCGACCCGGCCTCGATCCGCACCCCCGCGTCCCGGGCCGGCCGCAGCCCCACCCGGTGCCCGAGGACCCGCGCCCGGGCGATCTCCGGGCGGACCCGGGCGCACCGGGCCACGATCTCGCGCGCCGTCCGGGAGTCGGGCACCGTGCTCCAGTCATCGGTGCCCGCCGTGCCACCGAGCACCAGCCGGCCCGGCTGCGGGAAGAAGTACGTCGTCTCGCTCGACGCCGGATCCGCCTCGGTGAACCACTCCTCGATCCCCGGATTCTCCACCAGCACCAACTGACCGCGCACCGGCCGCATCCCCGCGTCCGGGACCAGCTCCCGGGCGCCGAGCCCCGCGCAGTTGACCACCGTCGCCGCCTGGGCGGCCGGCTCGGCGAACGAGGTGACGTCGCGCCGCTCCACCGATCCGCCGGCCGCCCCGATCCGCTCCTCCAGCCAGGCCAGATGGACCGGCATGTCGATCAGCGGCAGCCGGCACCGCAGCCCCTCGGCGGTCTCCACCACACCCTTCAGCTGCCGCGCCCACGGCCCGAGCCCGTCGAGCCGCTCGCCCCGGTGCATCCCCTCGACGAGCCGCACGCCGGTCTCCCGCGGACGGGCGGCCAGCTCCTCGTACCACCGGAGCGAGGTCAGCGACCAGTCGCCCACCCGGTCCTGCGGCTCGATCCGGTAGGGCCACCACAGAGCGCCCGCGACCGCCGACGTCGTGGCCGCCGCCGGTGCCGCGGACCAGACCCGCACCCGGTCACCGCGTTCCGCGAGCACCATCGCCGTGGTGAGGCCACTGATCCCACCGCCCACCACGATCACATCCGCCACTGCCGCCCCGCCGTTCCCACTCGCTCTGTCCGCACTCATGGCCGGACGCTAACGGAATTCCCTCCTTGCGTGCTCAGAAGGGTCTCCGGGCGGGAATACTTGCGTCATGTCCGCCCCGTACGCGACCTTCGGCCTGGCACCCGCCATGCGGGCCGGCGGCGTCCTCGCCAACGGTGACCACCAGGTGCACCGGGACTTCATGGACTTCCTCGTCGACGGCCGCCCGCTGCTGTTCCGTCTCTCCGACCTCGACGCCGTCTCCCCGCTCGCCTCCGACGTACCACCGGCGATCTTCACCACCCATGTGCGCCGGCTGCTCCTCGAAGCCGAGGCACCGCTCGCCGGCGGACGTTATGTGATCTACGGCTGCCCCGAGTGCGAGAGCATCGAATGCGGCGCGGTCACCGCCGTCATCGAACGCGACGGCACGGACGTCGTGTGGCGGGACTTCGCCTGGCAGACGTACGAGTCCGTCGATCCGGAGCGGGGCGGCTACCGGGGCATAGGGCCGTACCGCTTCGACGGCGAGCAGTACCGCCGGGAGCTGGAACGCCTCCTCCCGCCCTCCGGCCCTGCCGCCCCGGCACCTGCCCCCGTCGCCCGCCGCGTCCTGCTCGTCGGCGCCCGCGTCGCCGTCCTGGCACGGCTCGCCGCCGCGCTGCGCACCATCGGCATCGGCGCCGACATCGCCACGGACGCCGACCGGGTCGCCGCAGAGGAACTGCGCGCCTACCCGGCCGTCGTCTTCGGCCCCGCGGTCAGCGGGCCGGAGCGCACCGCCGTGCGGCAGGCCTTCGAACGGATCGGCGCGGACACCGCGTACGTCGACGGGCTACTTCCGGTCGTCCCCGTCCTCGTGGCCCAGGTCGAGCACGCCCTGGACCGGGGCGCCCCCGCCCAGCGACGGCTGGTCCGGCTCGACGCCACGGACGGCGGCACGGCCACGGTGGAGGTCACATCGGCCTGCCGGGTCAGCCTGGTCGCGTACCGCATCGACCGGCTGTCCCGGCCCCGCGCCCAGGAGGTGTTCAGTGGTTTCCTGGAACCGGGTGAGCACCGGATCCCGCTGGACGCACGGTCGGTGAAGGGCCGCGCCTGCCTCGTGGCACGTACGACGGGAAGCGTGCTGACCGCGCCCGTGGCGCACGGCTGAGGGGGCCGCCGGCCGCCCACGAGGGGCACCGGCGGGCCTGACCGCCCGGGGCGGTCCGGCGGCCGATTAGGATCGGCACCCTGATGACTGCCACTCTCGTCGCCAAGGACCTCGCCGCCGGACACGGCGACCGCACTCTCTTCGCCGAACTCGACCTCGTGGTCGCGCCCGGTGACGTGATCGGTCTCGTCGGAGTCAACGGCGCCGGTAAATCGTCGCTGCTCCGGCTGCTCGCCGGGCTCGACCAGCCGGAGGAGGGCGAGCTGCGGCTCTCCCCGCCCACGGCCACGGTCGGCCACCTGCCGCAGGAACCGGAGCGCCGCCCCGACGAGACCGTGCGCGCGTTCCTGGCGCGCCGTACGGGTGTCGCCGACGCCCAGGCGACGATGGACACCGCCACGCAGGCCCTCGTGGACGGGGCGCCCGGGGCCGACGACGCGTACTCCGAGTCGCTGGAGCGCTGGCTCGCACTCGGTGGCGCCGACCTGGACGAGCGGGCCGAGGAGATCGCGGCCGACCTCGGCCTCACCGTGGGACTCGACCTGCCGATGACCGCGCTCTCCGGCGGCCAGGCCGCCCGCGCCGGACTCGCCTCGCTCCTGCTGTCCCGCTACGACGTCTTCCTCCTCGACGAGCCCACCAACGACCTCGACCTGGACGGTCTGGAACGGCTGGAGCGGTACGTCTCCGGGCTGCGTGCCGGCACGGTCGTCATCAGCCACGACCGCGAGTTCCTGATGCGCACGGTCACCAAGGTCCTCGAACTCGACCTCGCCCAGCAGCAGATCAACCTGTACGGCGGCGGCTACGCGGCCTACCTGGAGGAGCGCGACCGGGCCCGCAGGCACGCACGTGAGGAGTTCGAGGAGTACGCGGACAAGCGCTCGGCGCTCGAAGGCCGGGCCCTGATGCAACGTTCCTGGATGGACAAGGGCGTCAGGAACGCCCGTCGCAAGGCCGGCGACTCGGACAAGATGGCCCGCAAGTTCCGCAGCGAGTCGAGCGAGAAGCAGGCCGCGAAGGCCCGGCAGACCCAGCGCATGATCGAGCGCCTCGACGTCGTGGACGAGCCGCGCAAGGAGTGGGAGCTGCGGATGGAGATCGCCTCCGCGCCCCGTTCCGGTTCCGTCGTCGCCACCCTGCGCGAGGCCCGGGTCGTCCTCGGCGACTTCGCCTTCGGGCCTGCCTCGCTCCAGATCGACTGGGCGGACCGGGTGGCCATCACCGGCGCCAACGGGGCCGGCAAGTCGACCCTGCTCGCCGCCCTGCTCGGGCGCCTTCCGCTGGACTCGGGGCACGCGAGCCTGGGCTCGGGTGTGGTGGTCGGCGAGGTCGACCAGGCACGGAAGCTGTTCCACGGCTCGGAGTCGCTCCTGGAGGCCTTCTGCGCCGCCGTCCCGGACACGGAACCTGCCGAGGTCCGTACGCTGCTCGCCAAGTTCGGCCTGCGCGCCGACCATGTGATGCGCCCGGCGACCACGCTCTCCCCGGGCGAGCGGACCCGCGCGGGGCTTGCGCTCCTCCAGGGCCGCGGCGTCAACCTCCTGGTGCTGGACGAGCCCACGAACCACCTGGACCTGCCCGCGATCGAACAGCTGGAGTCGGCGCTCGACTCCTACACCGGGACGCTGCTGCTGGTCACGCATGACCGCCGGATGCTGGAGGCGGTCCGCACGACGCGCCGCGTGGAGGTGGCGGAGGGCCGCCTGACGGAGATCTGACCCGCCGGACCCCGCCGGCCCGACGGGCAGTCCAGCCCGTCCCGCGTTTGAGGAGCGGGGTCCGGGGCGAAGCCCCGGTTACGGGAAGGGGCGGGGAGAGGGCCCGCCGCAGGCGCACCCCTTCCCCGCTCCACCCCGCCGGGGCTACCGCTTCTTGCCGCCCTGCTTCGGATCCAGCAGCCCCGCCCGCCGCAACGCGTCGGCCATCGCCCCATTGGCCGGAGCCGCGGCCGGCGCCTGACGAGCACCGCCACCGTTGCCGCCCCCGCCACCGCGCCGGTCACGCCCCTGGCCGCCCTGGCCGCCCCGCGCACCCGATTCGCCCTGGCCCTGCCGTTGCCGCGGCGGACGCCCGCCGCGCTCACCGGCAGCGGCACCGGAACCCGCACCGGAGCCCGCCCCCGCACCCGCCTCGTCGTCCAGCCGCAGCGTCAACGAGATCCGCTTCCGCGGGATGTCGACCTCCATGACCTTGACCTTCACGATGTCACCCGGCTTCACGACATCCCGCGGGTCCTTCACGAAGGTCCTCGACATGGCCGACACATGTACCAGGCCGTCCTGGTGCACCCCGATGTCGACGAACGCCCCGAACGCCGCGACGTTGGTCACGACGCCCTCCAGCACCATCCCGGAGGCGAGGTCGCCGATCTTCTCGACGCCTTCCTTGAAGGTGGCCGTCTTGAAGGCCGGACGCGGGTCGCGCCCCGGCTTCTCCAGCTCCTTGATGATGTCGGTGACGGTCGGCAGCCCGAACTTCTCGTCCACGTAGTCGTCGGCCCGGATCGACCGCAGCACACTCGTGTTGCCGATCAGCGAGGCGACGTCACTCCCCGTCCGCTTCACCATCGCCCGGACCACGGGGTACGCCTCCGGGTGCACGCTGGACGCGTCCAGCGGGTCCTCGCCCCGGATCCGCAGGAAGCCCGCGCACTGCTCGTACGCCTTCGGGCCAAGCCGGGCCACGTCCTTGAGGCCCTTGCGGGAACGGAACGGTCCGTTGGCGTCGCGGTGCGCCACGATGTTCTCCGCGAGCCCCGAACCGATCCCGGAGACCCGTGAAAGCAGTGGCGCGGACGCGGTGTTGACGTCGACCCCGACGCCGTTCACACAGTCCTCGACGACCGCGTCCAGCGACCGCGACAGCTTCACCTCGGACAGGTCGTGCTGGTACTGCCCGACCCCGATGGACTTCGGGTCGATCTTCACCAGCTCGGCGAGGGGGTCCTGGAGCCGGCGCGCGATCGAGACGGCGCCGCGCAACGAGACGTCCATGTCGGGGAGTTCCTGCGAGGCGAAGGCCGAGGCCGAATAGACGGAGGCGCCGGCCTCCGACACCATCACCTTGGTGAGCTTCAACTCCGGGTGCCTGTCGCACAGTTCACCGGCGAGCTTGTCCGTCTCGCGGGATGCCGTGCCGTTGCCGATCGCGATCAGGTCGACATCGTGCGCCTTCGCCAGCTGTTCCAGCTTGGCGAGCGCCTGGTCCCACTTGTTCGCCGGGACGTGCGGGTAGATGACATCGGTCGCGACGACCTTGCCGGTCGCGTCGACGACGGCGACCTTCACCCCGGTACGGAAGCCGGGGTCGAGCCCCAGCGTGGACCGCGTGCCGGCCGGCGCCGCCAGCAGCAGATCGCGCAGGTTGGACGCGAAGACGCGCACGGCCTCGTCCTCCGCCGCGGTGCGCAGCCGCAGTCGTAGATCGATCCCGAGGTGGACGAGGATCCGGGTCCGCCACGCCCAGCGCACGGTGTCCGCCAGCCACTTGTCGCCGGGGCGCCCGCGGTCGTTCACCCCGAAGCGGCGGGCCACCATGTTCTCGTACGACGACGGGCCCGGCGTCTCGGACGGCTCCTCCGGCTCCAGGACCAGGTCGAGGACGTCCTCCTTCTCGCCCCGGAGCATCGCCAGTACCCGGTGCGAGGGCAGCGCGGTGAACGGCTCCGCGAAGTCGAAGTAGTCCGCGAACTTGGCGCCCGCCTCCTCCTTGCCCTCCCGCACCCTGGCCACCAGCCGCCCGCGCGACCACATGCGCTCACGCAGGTCGCCGATCAGGTCGGCGTCCTCCGAGAAGCGCTCGGTGAGGATGGCCCGGGCTCCCTCCAGGGCCGCCGAGGCGTCCGCGACCCCCTTGTCCGCGTCGACGAAGGCCGCGGCCGCGGCGAGCGGATCCGTCGACGGGTCGTCGAGCAGGCCCGAGGCGAGCGGTTCGAGACCCGCTTCACGCGCGATCTGGGCCTTGGTCCGCCGCTTCGGCTTGAACGGCAGGTAGATGTCCTCCAGCCGGGCCTTCGTGTCGGCGGCCCGGATCTGCGCCTCCAGCGCCTCGTCGAGCTTGCCCTGCTCCCGTACGGATTCGAGGATCGCCGCCCGGCGTTCCTCCAGCTCCCGCAGATACCGCAACCGCTCCTCGAGCGTGCGCAGCTGCGCATCGTCGAGCATCTCGGTCGCTTCCTTGCGGTAGCGCGCGATGAACGGCACGGTCGATCCGCCGTCGAGCAGCTCGACGGCCGCCTTCACCTGTCGCTCGCGTACGCCGAGCTCCTCGGCGATCCTGCCTTCGATGGACGTCGTCACGGTTCTACCGACTCGCCTTCTCCTGCTGGCTGTGCTGGTCGGGCCCGGGACCGCCCGTTCGGGCGGGCACCGGAGCCACTCGCCTGCATTGTGCCGGGTGGCCGCGTGCCGTGTCGCCCGACCACCCCAGATACCGGCCGCCGTTTTCCGGCAGGTCAGCCGGTCGCTTCCGCAGGAAACGCGCCGGCCGCCAGCGCGATGCCGAGGAATCCGCGCCCCAGCTCCGTCAGCCGGGCCACGCCCGCGCCGCCGAGATGCTCGTACGGTGCCAGGTCCATCCGGTCCGTGGTCTCCTCCAGACCTGCCCGCAGTGCGGTGCCCTCGTCCGTCAATTCACCCTCGGGGGTGAGCAGTCCACGCTCGCGCAGCCGCGCGGACGCGTCCTCCCAGTCGGTGCGCCGCCAGCCGCGGCTGGCCAGGATCCAGCGCGGCGCCATGCCCTTGCCGGTGGCCGTGTGGCTCACCAGGGCCTCCATCGGGTCGAGCGAGGCCGCGAGCAGAGCGGCGAGATGCGCGTCGCCGCGGTGCTCACGCAGCAGCGTCGCGGCGTGCCAGTACGCCAGGTGCGGCTGCTGCGGCACCGGCAGGTCGGCGTGCGCCGCGTAGAGCGGCCGGGCGTGTCGCGTGCAGCCCTCGGTGGCGCGCAGGGCCAGCTCGGCCGCCTCGGCCATCTCGGGGGAGGCGATGACCTCCTCGCCGAGCAGCCGGCGCAGCGTCGAGTCGGCGGCACGCAGCCGCGCCTTCAGGACCGCCTCGGGCGAGGCGATGTCCCAGACGGCGGGCACGTGCCTGGCCACGAGCTCGTGGTTGAAGTTGTAGAACGTGGCGGTGACCGTGCCCGGGCCGACCGCGCCCATGGCTGCCGCACGCGCGGCGAAGTAGGCGGCGGAAGGATCGTCGATACCGATCCCGCCGAGCTCCTTGCCGAGGTCGGGGGAGAAGTAGAGCGCGGAGTGCAGCGGGTTGAGGGCGTTGTGGCAGCGGCGTCCGGCACGGGGCGGAAGAGTACTCATACCCGCACGTTACCGACTGGTCGGTACGTGCCGGAACCCCAGGGCCCGGTGAATCACGCCGCATCCCTGGATGGCAGGAAAGGTGGGTAACCCGTCATTGCGGCCTTCTGCCCGGCTGCCCAGGATGGCTGACATGAAGCAGCGATCCGTCCTCGTCGTCCTCTTCGACGGCATCCAGAGCCTCGATGTCACCGGGCCCCTGGAGGTCTTCGCCGGCGCCTCCCGGTTCCCGGAGGTCACGTACGAGCTGCGCACCGCCTCGCTGGACGGCGCGCCGGTGCGCTCGTCCAGCGGTCTCGTGCTGGTCCCCGACGGCAGCCTCGCCGACGCCGCGACGCCCCACACCCTCCTCGTCCCGGGCGGTGAGGGCACCCGGGAACCCGCCCCCGACCTCGTCGACTGGCTGCGCCTGCACGGCCCGCGCCCCGAACGGCTCGTCTCCGTGTGCAGCGGCGCCCTGCTCCTCGCCGCGGCCGGACAGCTGGACGGGCACCGGGTGACCACCCACTGGAACGTCTGCGACCACCTGGCGCGCACCTACCCGGCCGTCGAGGTCGACCCCGAGCCGATCTTCGTACGCGACGGCCGGCTCGCCACCTCCGCCGGGGTCACCGCGGGCATCGACCTCGCGCTCGCCCTCGTCGAGGAGGACCACGGCCGGGAGGTGGCCCTCACGGTCGCCCGCCACCTGGTGGTCTTTCTGCGCAGACCGGGGAACCAGTCCCAGTTCAGTGCCCAGCTCACCGCCCAGACGGCCCGTCGCGAACCGCTGCGCGAGGTCCAGCACTGGATCACCGAACATCCCGGCGGGGACCTCTCCGTCGAATCGCTCGCCGCCCGCGCCCGGCTCTCGCCCCGCCATTTCGCCCGCGCGTTCCAGGCGGAGACCGGCATGACGCCCGGCCGGTACGTCGACCGCGTGCGCCTCGAACAGGCCCGCCGGCTCCTGGAGGACACCACGGACGGCGTCACCGGGATCGCGCGCGCCTGTGGCTACGGAACCCCGGAGGCGATGCGCCGGGCGTTCCTCAAGGCGCTGGGCACGGGACCCGCCGAATACCGGCGGCGGTTCAGCCCACGCCCGGCGGGCGACCCCGGCACCACCACGAGGCAGCTCACCCACTGACCGGAAGGCAGGCACCCATGCAGATCGCCATCGTCCTCTTCGACCGCTTCACGGCGCTGGACGCCGTGGGACCGTACGAGATCCTGAGCCGGACGCCCGGCGCCGAGACCGTGTTCGTCGCCGAGTCGGCCGGCGCGGTGCGCAACGACAGCGGCGGCAGCCTGGCGCTGGTCGCCGACCGGACACTGGCCGACGTCCCGGCACCCGACCTGGTGATCGTCCCCGGTGGCCCCGGGCAGAGCGCCCAGATGGAGAACGAGACCCTCCTCGGCTGGCTGCGCCGGGTCGACGCCACCAGTACCTGGACGACCTCCGTCTGTACCGGATCGCTGCTGCTCGGGGCCGCGGGACTCCTGAAGGGGCGGCGCGCCACCTCGCACTGGCTCGCGCTGGAGACGCTGAAGGAGTACGGCGCGGAGCCGACCGGCGAACGCGTGGTCACCGACGGCAAGTACGTCACCGCCGCGGGCGTCTCGTCCGGCATCGACATGGGCCTCACCCTCCTCGGCCGGATCGCCGGTGACGAGCACGCCCAGGCCGTGCAACTGCTCGCGGAGTACGACCCGCAGCCGCCCTACGACACGGGATCACCCGAGAAGGCCCCGGCCGCCATGGTCGAGCAGTGGCGGGCCAGGAGCCGCTTCATCCTCGAGTAGCGCGAGCAGCGGGCCCTACGCTCCGGCCGGCCAGGTGAAGCGGGGCGAGCGGCGTTCCAGGAAGGCGGCGACCCCCTCCGCGGTGTCGCCGCTGCCCCGCGCCTGCTCCGCCCAGTACGCGTCCCGGTCCACACGCCCGGCGGCGAACTCCTTCGCAGCCGCCTGGGTCAGCTGCGAACGGGACACCAGCGTCCGTACATACGCCTCGACCCGCTTGGACAGCTCGCCCGCGGGCAGCACCTCGTCCACCAGACCGGTCCGCAGCGCCCGGTCCGTCCCGATCAGCTCACCGGAGAACAGCAGGTGCTTGGCGGTCGCCGGCCCGGTGAGCGCGACCAGCCGCCGCGTCGACGAGGCGGGGTAGACGATGCCCAGCTTCGCCGGGGTGACGCCGAACGACGCCCCCTCCTGCGCGAACCGCAGATCGCAGGCGGCCGCCAGCTGACTGCCCCCGCCCACGCAGTAGCCGCGCACCGCGGCGAGCGTCGGCCGGGGGAAGGCGGCCAGCGCCTCCTCCGCCGCCAGGGCGAGACCCTGCGGGGCGCCCGAGGGGTCGCGGAGCGAGGAGATGTCCGCGCCGGCACAGAAGGTGTCCCCGGCGCCGGTCAGCACCAGGGCGCGCACCGTCGGGTCGGCGGCCAGCCCTTCGAGCAGCAAGGGCAGCGCCTGCCACATCGCGGCCGTCATCGCGTTGCGCTTGGCGGGGTTGCTGATGACGACGGTGGCGACGCCGTCCGCCACAGTGTGCTCCAGGCGGGGTTCCGTACGGTCCATACGCCGGATGCTATCCATGCTGTTCGAACCTATGATCAAGAAGGGGTCGCGAAGCAGGTACCCACCCCGAGGAGTGTCCGGTGGCCGATCCCGTCAAAGAGGGCAGGAAGCTCCACCGCAGTTTCAGCGGTCTGGCCCTGCTCGGCATCCTGCTCGTCGTCGCCGGCCTGGTCGGCCTCGTCTACACGGGCGTCGCGACGCTCACCTCGATGATCCTCTTCGGCTGGCTGCTGCTCATCGGCGGACTGGTCGGGCTGCTCCACGCGATCCAGTCGCGCGGCACCAGTTACTTCTGGCTGGGCGTCGTGGTCGCGGCACTGAACATCGCCGCCGGAGTCGTCGTCATCCGCCACCCCCACGGCACCGCCGAGGCACTGACCATGTTCGCCGCGCTGCTGTTCCTCACGGGCGGGGTGTTCCGCCTCGTCGGCAGCGTCGTGGTGCGCGGCCCCCAGTTCGGCTGGACGCTGCTGCAGGGTGCGTTCGGACTGCTGCTCGGGCTGCTGGTCCTCTTCGACTGGCCGCACAGCAGCCTCTACGTACTCGGCTGCTTCTTCTCGCTCGCGCTGCTCTTCGACGGGCTGGGGCTCATCGCGATCGGTGTCGGCGGCCGGCGGATCGTGTCGATGGTCTCGGACCAGATGGCACCCGGCGCCGACGCGGACGGCCTCTCGAAGGAAGGGTAGAAGCGGTCCGAAAGCTGACGGACCCGCACCGATTCGGTCAAGTTCCGTCGATTGGAGTCGACTTCTGTTCAGTGGTACGGACCGAGCCGACTACGCCCCGCACCCTGTACTCGACGTGCAGTCACCATCGAGTGGAGAGCGGGTACCGGACAATGGAGAGCCGCGGGAGTGTCCCCGCCCGGCCCGTGTCGTACGAAGGGGTCTGGCGGTTCACCGCCCCGGCCACGGACGTCTCCGTACCCCAGGCCCGGCACGCCGTACGCGATCTGCTGGAGCGCCAGGGCGTCCCCCTGGACGACGACATCGCCCAGGGTCTGCTGCTCATCGTCTCCGAACTGGCGACCAACGCCGTGAAGCACGCCGCACTGCTCTCGCCGGAGCTCGCGGTCGAGGTCGCCGTGGGCGCCGAGTGGATCAGGGTGTCCGTCGAGGACAACCACCCCTACCGGCCGACGGCGCTGGAGACGGACTACGCGCAGACCGGTGGGCGCGGGCTCCTGCTCGTCCGTGAGATCACCCGGGAAGCGGGCGGCACCTGCGACGTGGAGCACACCGCGGGCGGCGGAAAGGTCATCTGGGCGGCCCTGCCGCTCAGCACCCGGCTGTGACCCCTCCGCGCCGGCGGGTCGCGCCTACCAGCCCGCGGCCGGTCCGGTCAGCTCCCGGATCGCGGGGCGGGCGGCGTCCAGAACCGTCATGAACCAGGCGGAGAAGGGAGCCCGGGCATGCCGCTCGGTCAGCTCCCCGGCCGTCACGAAGGCCGTCTCGCCCACCTCCTCGGGATCCGGCCGCAGCTGCTCCTGGGCCATGCCCACGAAAAGGTGGTTGAACTCCTGCTCGACCAGACCCGACGCGGGATCCGGGTGGTTGTAGCGCACTGTGCCCGCCTCGGCCAGCAGCGAGGGCGAGACACCGAGCTCCTCGTACGTCCGCCGGGCGGCGGCGGCGAAGGGCGCCTCACCCGGATAGGGGTGGCCGCAGCAGGTGTTGGACCAGACACCGGGGGAGTGGTACTTGCCGAGTGCGCGGCGCTGGAGCAACAGCCGGCCCTGCTCGTCGAAGAGGAACACGGAGAACGCCCGGTGCAGTTGACCCGGTGCCTGGTGGGCGGCGAGCTTCTCCGCCGTGCCGATGGTGGTGCCGTTCTCGTCGACCAGTTCGAGCATGATCGCTTCTGCTGCGCCGTTCGACGAGTTGTTCGCCGCGGTGGCTGGTGTGGTCGGCATACCCATCCTTCGCTATGGACTCGGCCCCCAGGGCCTGTCCCGTCGAGTCTGCTCAAGTCTGCCGTACAAAAGCGGCTTGTCCGCACTTCGGGTGCTGGCATGTCCGGCTCCGCCGCACCACCCGCGCGCGCCGGGACCCGGACGGCTCGTCAGATCCCGAACGCCGCCGGAGACGCGCCGCGCCGCTCATGCGCGGGGGCGGTGGCCACCGGGGCCGGTGCGAGTGCCGGTACGCCCCCGGCCGGACAGCGGGTCGGCAGGGCGCAGGCGGCGAGGGATCCGGCGGGCGCCTCGGCGACGTACGAGAGCCCGGGCAACCGGTCCGACGGGTCCTCGCGCAGGGCGTCGACCGGGCCGGCTTCTGCCTCCGTCGGGAACGCGGCGGCGTTGACGGCGTGCACGGCGGCGAAGTCGGCAGCGGTCCCGGGGCGGGTGGTCCAGCGGGATTCGGCGGACGGACGCCCTGAATCGCGGTCCTGCGGGGGTGGAGAAGGCGAGTCGTTCAGGGAGTGGTCGTCGTCGGTCAACGTGGGCAGCCCTTGAGTGATTCGTACATCGCTGCGAAAACCCTACACCGCGGGTTCGCCGGGCCCCGTGTCAGTGGCAGAGCTTCGCCTCGTGCTCGGCGTGGCCGCTCGGTTCCAGCTGGAAGGTGCAGTGCTCGACGTCGAAGTGGTCGCCGAGGCAGCCCTGCAGCTCATGGAGGAGCTTCTCGTGCCCGATCGAGTCGAGGAACTCCTGGTGCACCACGACATGGGCGGAGAGGACCGGCATGCCCGAGGTGATCGTCCAGGCGTGCAGGTCATGGACGTCCAGCACCCCGGGCAGAGCCGTGATGTGGTCGCGCACCTCGCCCATGTCGACCCCGGGCGGCGCCGACTCCAGCAGGACGTTCAGCGTCTCGCGGAGCAGCTTCACCGTGCGCGGGACGATCATGAGCCCGATGAGCAGGGATGCGGCCGGGTCCGCGGCCTGCCAGCCCGTCGCCAGGATGATGCCGGCCGAGACCAGCACGGTCACCGAGCCCAGGGCGTCCGCCAGCACCTCCAGGTAGGCGCCGCGCACGTTGAGGCTGTCCTTCTGTCCGCGCATCAGCAGGGACAGCGACACCATGTTCGCGACCAGGCCGACCAGGGCGAAGGCGATCGTCAACCCGCCCCGGGTCTCGGCCGGGGTGATGAAACGCTCCACCGCCTCGAAGAGCAGATAGCCGCCCACCCCGAGCAGCAGGACGCAGTTGGCCAGCGCGGCGAGGATCTCCGCACGGGCGTATCCGAAGGTCCGGTTCGGCCCGGCCGGTCTGTTCGCGAAGTGGATCGCCAGCAGCGCCATGCCCAGCCCGAGGGCGTCGGTCGCCATGTGGGCGGCGTCGGCGATCAGCGCGAGGGAGCCCGACAGCACTCCTCCGACGACCTCCATGACCGCCACGGCGAGCGTGATGCCCAGCGCGATCCTCAGCCGCCCCTTGTACGCGGCGGCCGCCGTGCCGGTGGGCGCGGGCCCTCCGTGCGCATGTCCGTGATCGTGCCCTGCCCCCATGGGGACGCCTCCCGGTCGTCTGCGGGCCCGGACGCGAACGGCCCGGGCACTGTCAGTGAACTACGGGTGGGGGGTATCGGGCAACACGGCACTGAACACCGTTGTCAACTGCTCTGACCTGCGGAAATGCTTGCAGGTCAGAGCGGCGGACCAGCCCGTTCGAGGGCCTAACGGGCCGCTGCGCCGGGGTGGTGCAGCTGCCAGCCCTGCCAGGCCGACTCGACCATCTCGCGTACCCCGCGCCCCGCCGTCCAGCCCAGCTCCCCGGACATCCGCTCGCACGAGGCGACCGCCTTGGCGGCGTCCCCGGCCCGGCGCGGCTCGATCTCCGGCTTCAGCTCGTGGCCGGTGACCTCCGCGACCAGACCGGCGAGCTCGCGCACCGAGACGCCTTCGCCGCGGCCGATGTTCACGGTCAGGTCCCCGGGACCGTCCTGCGCAGCAAGTTGCCGGGCCACGGCCAGATGAGCGTCGGCCAGATCGGCCACGTGGATGTAGTCGCGGATGCAGGTGCCGTCCGGCGTGGGGTAGTCGGCACCGAAGATCCGCGGCGCCTCACCGCGGGTCAGCCGGTCGAAGAACATCGGGATCACGTTGAAGACACCGGTGTCCGACAGCCGCGGCTCGGCGGCGCCCGCCACGTTGAAGTAGCGCAGACAGCCCGTGGACAGGCCGTGCGCCCGCCCGGCCGCCCGCACCAGCCACTCGCCGGCGAGCTTGGTCTCGCCGTACGGATTGATCGGGGCGCAGGGCTCGTCCTCGGTGATCATCTCCGCCTCCGGTACGCCGTAGACCGCGGCCGACGACGAGAACAGGAAGCGCCGCACCCCGGCGGCCGCGACGGCCTCCAGGAGGACGTTCAGTCCGGTGACGTTCTCCCGGTAGTACAGAAGCGGCTTCTCGACGGATTCACCGACCTGCTTCTTCGCTGCGAGATGCACCACACCGGTCACCTCGTGCTCCGCGAGCACCCGGTCCAGCAGCGCACGGTCGGCCGCCGAGCCCCGAACCAGCGGGACGTCGTCCGCCAGCCGGTCCGGATTGCCCGTCGAGAGGTCGTCGAGCACGACCACCCGCTCCCCGGCTCGCGTCATCGCCCGCACCACGTGGGCCCCGATGTATCCGGCTCCGCCGGTGATCAGCCATGTCATGGCGGCCAGGGTAGAGGGTCGGGCGCCGGGGGCACGGCGTCGCACGCCCGCCTCCTGTGACGCGGGACCCGTGTTTTGTCAGGCGGGGCGGCCATCGACGATGATGATCGCGGACGGCGCCGGATGATGCCGGTCCGCCCAGAACGGAGCACAAACGGGCAGTGAACTCCCGCTTCCGTTCATCCGATAGCCTCTGCCGACATGCCGCCGGCCGTATTCAGGGCCGCACTGTCGCGCGCCGACCCGTGTCAGCACCAAGGAGTGAGTTCGTCTGTCGACCGCCATTCTCACAGGTGCTCCGGTACCCGGATCCTCGCTCCAGGACGATCTGAGGTCACTGGGCTTCGACGTACAGACCGCCGCCGACGTCACCGAGGCGGCCCGGTTGCTGTCCGCGGTGCCGGCCGAGAGCCGCGTCGCCCTCGTCGATCCCCGCTTCGTCGGTCATGTTCACGCCCTACGGCTCGGACTGACCGACCCCCGCTTCCCCGCCGCCACCGTTCCCGGAGCGCTCACCGCGCAGCCCGAGGCGCGTCCCGCCCTGGTCCGCGCCCTGCGCACCACCACCGAGGCGGTCGGCGCCGGCGTTCCCACAGGCCCGCCCGGCGGCACCGTCACGGTCACCGACCGCACCGTGCCCGGCCGGCTCGCCGCCACCATGGACGCCGAGGGCACCGCGGTCCAGCGCCCGGAGCTCGGCTCGCTCGTCGCCACCGTGCCGGCGGACGAGGCCGCACGCGCCACCGCGCAGTCCGGTGTCGCCGCCGTCGACGACGAGGCGGTCCGGCTGCGCGGCGCCGTGAAGGCCCGCGACGGCTTCTTCACCACGTACTGCATCAGCCCGTACTCGCGCTACATCGCCCGCTGGTGCGCGCGTCGCGGGTTCACCCCGAACCAGGTCACCACCGCGTCCCTGCTGACCGCGCTGGTCGCGGCCGGCTGCGCCGCCACCGGCACCCGCGGCGGCTACGTCGCCGCCGGGCTGCTCCTCCTCTTCTCCTTCGTGCTGGACTGCACCGACGGGCAGCTCGCCCGCTACTCGCTGCAGTACTCGACGATGGGCGCCTGGCTCGACGCCACCTTCGACCGGGCCAAGGAGTACGCCTACTACGCGGGCCTCGCCCTCGGCGCGGCACGCGGCGGTGACGACGTCTGGGCGCTGGCGCTCGGCGCGATGGTGCTCCAGTCCTGCCGCCACGTGATCGACTTCTCGTTCAACGAGGCGAACCACGACGCGGTCGCGAACTCCAGCCCCACCGCCGCCCTCTCCGACAAGCTCGACAGCGTCGGCTGGACGGTCTGGGTGCGCCGCATGATCGTGCTCCCGATCGGTGAGCGCTGGGCGATGATCGCGGTGCTGACCGCGGTGACCACCCCGCGGATCGTGTTCTACGCGCTGCTCGTCGGCTGTACCTTCGCGGCCTGCTACACCACCGCCGGCCGGCTGCTGCGGTCCCTGACCCGCAAGGCCCGCCGCACCGACCGCGCCGCCCAGGCACTCGCCGACCTCGCCGACTCCGGTCCGGTCGCCGAACTCGTGGCGGCCCGCGGCCCCCGGATCCCCGGCGCCTGGAGCGCCCCCGTGGTGGCGGTCGTCGGAACCGGCGCACTGATCGCGGCCGCACTGCAGCAGCCCTTCGGCAGCCGGCAGATGATCGCCGCAGCCGTCTTCTACGCGATCTGCTCCGGCGTAGCCGTCGCCCGCCCGCTCAAGGGCGCACTCGACTGGCTCGTACCCCCCGTCTTCCGGGCGGCGGAGTACTGCACGATCCTCATCCTGGCCGCGCGCAGCGACGTCGACGGTGCGCTTCCCGCGGCCTTCGGCCTGGTCTCGGCGGTCGCCTACCATCACTACGACACGGTGTACCGCATCCGAGGCGGCACCGGCGCCCCGCCGCAGTGGCTGGTGCGCACGATCGGCGGTCACGAGGGCCGGACCCTGGTGGTGGCCGTACTCGCCGCCGTACTCACGGGGGCCTCCGACTTCACCGTGGCCCTCACCGCCCTCGCGGTTGCCGTGGCACTGGTCGTGCTCGTGGAATCCATCCGTTTCTGGGTGTCCTCCGGGGCGCCCGCCGTTCACGACGAAGGAGAACCCGCATGATCGGCCTCGTACTGGCAGCCGGCGCAGGACGGCGCCTGCGCCCCTACACCGACACGCTCCCCAAGGCCCTCGTGCCGGTGGACGGCGAGAAGACGGTCCTCGACCTCACGCTGGCCAACTTCGCCGAGATCGGGCTCACCGAGGTCGCGATCGTCGTCGGTTACCGCAAGGAAGCGGTCTACGACCGCAAGGAGGAGCTGGAGGCGAAGTACGGCCTGAAGCTCACCCTCGTCGACAACGACAAGGCCGAGGAGTGGAACAACGCCTACTCCCTGTGGTGCGCCCGTGAGGTCCTCAAGCGCGGAGTGATCCTCGCCAACGGCGACACCGTCCACCCCGTCTCCGTCGAGCGGACCCTGCTGGACGCGCGCGGCAAGGGCCAGAAGATCATCCTCGCCCTCGACACGGTGAAGAACCTCGCCGACGAGGAGATGAAGGTCATCACCGACGGTGACAAGGGCGTGCAGCGGATCACGAAGCTGATGGACCCGGCCACCGCCACGGGCGAGTACATCGGCGTCACCCTCATCGAGGCCGAGGCCGCCGAGGAGCTCGCCGACGCACTCAAGGCGACGTTCGAACGCGACCCGGACCTCTACTACGAGGACGGCTACCAGGAACTCGTCAACCGCGGCTTCACCGTCGACGTGGCCCCCATCGGCGAGGTCACCTGGGTCGAGATCGACAACCACGACGACCTCGCGAAGGGCAGGGAGATCGCGTGCCAGTACTGACCCGACTCATTCCGTCCCCGGTCTTCGTCGACATCAGCCGGGGCGCCATGGACGACCTGGCCGGTCTCCTCGTCGACCAGCGGATCTCCGCATCCGGCAAGCTCGCGATCGCCATCAGCGGCGGCTCCGGGCAGGCCCTGCGCGAGACGCTCGCCCCGGCCCTGCCGGGCGCCGACTGGTACTGCGTCGCCGGCGGCAACATCGACGCCGCCGTGAAGCTGGCCGACGACATCAAGGGCAAGCGCTACGACGCCGTGGTCGGCCTCGGCGGCGGCAAGATCATCGACGTGGCGAAGTACGCCGCGGCCCGGGTCGGCCTGCCGCTCGTCTCGGTCGCCACGAACCTCGCCCACGACGGTCTCTGCTCGCCCGTCGCCACCCTGGACAACGACAACGGCCGGGGCTCCTACGGGGTCCCGATGCCGATCGCCATGGTCATCGACCTCTCGGTGATCCGCCAGGCCCCGGACCGCTTCGTGCGCTCCGGCGTCGGCGACGCGATCTCCAACATCTCCGCGATCGCCGACTGGGAGCTCTCGCACCAGGTCAACAACGAGCAGATCGACGGACTGGCCGCCGCCATGGCCCGTACCGCCGGCGAAGCCGTCCTGCGGCACCCCGGCACCGTCGCCGACGACGAGTTCCTCACGGTCCTGGCCGAGTCGCTGGTGCTCTCCGGCATCGCCATCTCGATCAGCGGAGACACCCGCCCGTCGTCCGGCGCCTGCCACGAGATCAGCCACGCCTTCGACCTGCTCTTCCCCAAGCGGGCCGCCAGCCACGGCGAGCAGGTCGGCCTCGGCGCCGCCTTCGCCATGCACCTGCGCGGCGCCCGCGAGGAGTCCGGCCTCTTCGCCGAGGTCCTGCGCCGGCACGGCCTGCCGGTCGTGCCCGAGGAGATCGGCTTCACCGTCGACGAGTTCGTCCAGGCCGTCGACTACGCCCCGCAGACCCGTCCGGGACGTTTCACGGTCCTGGAGCACCTCAACCTGTCCACCGACCAGATCAGGGACGCGTACGCCGACTATGCCAAGACCATCAGTAGCTGAACTCCGCCCTGTCGTTCACCCCCCGGGCGTCAAGGACCGGCGCAGCGGTGAACACTGGGCGGGCCGGATATACATGCGCGAGGTCTCGCTGCGTGTGGACCGGTACCTGGTGAACACCAAGGTGACGCCCAACCAGCTGACCTACCTGATGACCGTCGCCGGTGTGCTCGCCGCTCCGGCCCTGCTCGTCCCGGGCATCCCCGGCGCGCTGCTCGGCGTCCTCATGGTCCAGCTCTACCTGCTGCTGGACTGTGTCGACGGCGAGCTCGCCCGCTGGAAGAAGCAGTTCTCCCTGGGCGGGGTCTACCTGGACCGGGTCGGCGCCTATCTCTGTGACGCCGCCGTGCTGGTCGGCTTCGGCCTGCGCGCCGCCGACCTGTGGGGCACCGGGCGGATCGACTGGCTGTGGGCCTTCCTGGGTACGCTCGCCGCGCTGGGCGCCATCCTGATCAAGGCCGAGACCGACCTGGTAGGGGTCGCACGCCACCAGGGCGGGCTGCCGCCGGTCAAGGAGTCCGCATCCGAGCCGCGCTCCTCCGGCATGGCGTTCGCCCGCCGGGCCGCCGGTGCGCTCAAGTTCCACCGGCTGATCCTGTGCGTCGAGGCATCGCTGGTCATTCTGGTCGCGGCCGTCCTCGACGCGGTCAGGGACGACCTCTTCTTCAGCCGCCTCGCGGTCGCGGTGCTGGCCGGGATCGCCCTGCTGCAGACCCTCCTCCACCTCGTGTCGGTCCTGGCATCGAGCAGGCTGAAGTGAGCTCCCCCATGAAACTCGGCGCGGTCATCATCACGATGGGCAACCGCCCGGCCGAGCTGCGCGCCCTGCTCGATTCGGTCGCCGCGCAGGACGGCGACCGGATCGAGGTGGTCGTCGTCGGCAACGGCTCCGCCGTCCCGGAGGTGCCCGTAGGCGTACGGACCGTCGAGCTGCCCGAGAACCTGGGCATCCCCGGCGGACGCAACGTGGGCATCGAGGCCTTCGGCCCGTCCGGTGCCGACGTCGACGCCCTGCTCTTCCTCGACGACGACGGGCATCTGCCGCTCACCGACACCGCCGAGCTGTGCCGGCAGGCGTTCGAGGCCGATCCGAAGCTCGGCATCATCAGCTTCCGGATCGCCGACCCGGACACCGGCGAGACCCAGCGCCGCCATGTGCCGCGGCTGCGTGCCGCGGACCCGATGCGCTCGTCACGGGTGACGACCTTCCTCGGCGGCGCCAACGCCGTACGCACCCGGGTCATCGCCGAGGTCGGCCCGCTGCCGGGCGACTTCTTCTACGCGCACGAGGAGACCGATCTCGCCTGGCGGGCACTGGACGCCGGCTGGCTGATCGACTACCGCGCGGACATGGTCCTCAACCACCCCACGACCGCTCCGTCCCGCCATGCCGTCTACCACCGCATGGTCGCCCGGAACCGGGTCTGGCTGGCGCGGCGCAACCTCCCCGCGCCCCTGGTCCCCGTGTATCTCGGGGTGTGGCTGCTGCTGACCCTGCTCCGCAAGCCCTCGGGCCCGGCGCTGAAGGCATGGTTCGGCGGCTTCCGGGAAGGCTGGTCGACACCCTGCGGACCGCGGCGCCCGATGAAGTGGCGTACGGTGTGGCGGCTGACCAGACTCGGCCGGCCTCCGGTGATCTGAGAGGGTTCGCCTCTGGGAGCATGAGGCGTAAATTTTCTTGTCGGGACCTGTCCGCCCTGAGCCGCGCCCGCGACTGGCCGCGCGTTTTGAATACGAGAGTTTCATCTGGTGAGTGACACAACCCATGACGGTGCTGTTGCGTTGAGCACCCCGCCCTCGGCCGACGACGGCCTGAGCCCAGCCGATCTGGCCGCGAAGTACGGCCTGACGGTCAGCGGCGCCCGGCCCGGGCTCTTCGAGTACGTGCGCCAGCTCCGCGGGCGACGCCACTTCATCATGGCGTTCTCCAGGGCCAAGCTGACCGCCCAGTACAGCCAGGCCAAGCTGGGCCAGTTGTGGCAGGTGGCCACCCCGCTCCTGAACGCCGGGGTGTACTTCGTCATCTTCGGAGTGATCCTCGGCACGAAGAAGGGGATGGAACCGGAGGTCTTCATCCCGTTCCTGGTGACCGGGGTCTTCGTCTTCACCTTCACCCAGAGCTCGGTGATGGCCGGGGTCCGCGCGATCTCCGGCAACCTCGGCCTGGTGCGGGCGCTGCACTTCCCGCGCGCCTCGCTGCCCATTTCGTTCTCCCTCCAGCAGCTCCAGCAGCTGCTGTACTCGATGATCGTGCTGGTCGCGGTGACCGCGGGACTCGGCAGCTATCCGAGCCTTTCCTGGCTGCTGGTGATTCCCGCGCTGGCCATGCAGTTCCTCTTCAACACCGGACTGGCGCTGATCATGGCGAGGCTCGGGGCCAAGACGCCCGACCTGGCGCAGCTGATGCCGTTCGTCATGCGGACCTGGATGTACGCCTCCGGCGTCATGTTCTCCATCCCGATCATGCTCGCCGACAAGCCGGCCTGGATCGCAGACGTGCTGCAGTACAACCCGGCAGCCATCTACATGGACCTGATCCGGTTCGCGATGATCGACGGGTACGGCTCCGAGAACCTGCCGGCGCACGTCTGGGTGGCGGGTCTGGCCTGGGCGCTCCTGGTGGGTGCCCTGGGCTTCGTGTACTTCTGGAAGGCAGAGGAGCGGTACGGCCGTGGCTGAGGACAACACCGCGGGGCGCATCCCCACCGTGATCGCCGACGACGTGCACATCGTGTACCGCGTCAACGGCGGCGGCGGTGGCAAGGGCGGCGCCACCGCGGCACTGAGCCGGATACTGCGCCGCGGCAAGGGCGAGGAGCGGGGTGTCCGCAAGGTGCACGCCGTGCGCGGCGTCTCCTTCACCTCCTACCGCGGCGAGGCCATCGGTCTCATCGGAACGAACGGCTCCGGCAAGTCCACCCTGCTGCGGGCCATCGCCGGGCTGCTGCCGACCGAGAGCGGCAAGGTGTACACGGACGGGCAGCCCTCGCTGCTCGGCGTGAACGCGGCGCTGATGAGCGACCTGACGGGCGAGCGCAACGTCGTGCTCGGCGGGCTCGCCATGGGAATGAGCCGCGAGGAGATCCGCGAGCGGTACCAGAGCATCGTCGACTTCTCCGGTATCAACGAGAAGGGTGACTTCATCACCCTGCCGATGCGGACGTACTCCTCCGGCATGGCGGCGCGGCTGCGCTTCTCCATCGCCGCCGCCAAGAACCACGACGTCCTCATGATCGACGAGGCGCTGGCGACCGGTGACCGCAAGTTCCAGATCCGCTCCGAGGAGCGCATCCGGGAGCTCCGCAAGGAGGCCGGCACCGTCTTCCTCGTCAGCCACAGCAACAAGTCGATCAGGGACACCTGCGACCGGGTGCTGTGGCTGGAAAAGGGCGAACTGCTGATGGACGGTCCGACCGACGAGGTCCTGAAGGCGTACGAGCGCGAGACGGGCAAGTAGGGCGTCACCGAAGTCGCGTACCGCAGCGGCCTTTGCCGGAGCCTTCCGGCAAAGGCCGCTGCGCTGCTTCCGGATCGTCGGCCGCCTCCCGGACGTCCACGGCTCGTCGTACGGCGACCGGCACGATCTCCTCCCGCCGGATGACGTCAATTTCCTTGCACAAGGGGAAAGTTGACAGGGCGAAGCGCGCAGGTGTTGCGCGCCCCACACCCCGGCGTATGGATGAGCGTTGTACAACGTAAGCTGTACCGGTGCTGATTCGTGGCAAGTGGGGCGATACCGCCTGGGAGGACGGCTCGTCGTCGTCCTCCGCACTCGGGAGAGCGGGCGGCGTGTCCGGAATGGGATGTTTTGGGTCGGCAGTGTAGAACGGGAGATGTGACGGCTATGACGGAAGATCTCCAGCTCCGAGGTACTCACGCCGTCCTCGCGCAGGGCGGTCCGCAGTGACCCGTACCCCGCAGACGCGGCTTGATTCCGCCGTACCCGGAACCCTTGACAAGGCCGCCGACGAGAACTTTCCGGTGGCCCCCTTCTTCCTGCCGCGCGCCTGGCGCGACGACCTGATGGCCGTCTACGGTTTCGCCCGGCTCGTCGACGACATCGGCGACGGTGACCTCGCTCCCGGCGGAGCCGACGCCCGGCACCTCGGTCTCGACCCGGCCGAGGGCGAGGACCGGCTCGCGATGCTCGACGCGCTGGAGAAGGACCTGCGAAGGATCTTCGCCACCACCGGCGAAACCCCGCACCACCCCCTCCTGCAGGCACTGCGTCCCACCGTGCGGCGCCGCGCACTCACCCCCGAGCCCTTTCTCGGCCTCATCGAGGCCAACCGGCAGGACCAGAAGATCCGCCGCTACGGGACGTACGAGGAGCTCCTCGCCTACTGCGAGCTCTCCGCGAACCCCGTCGGCCGCCTGGTCCTCCAGCTGACCGGCACCGCCAGTCCCGAACGCGTCCGCCGCTCCGACGCCGTCTGCACCGCGCTGCAGATCGTCGAGCATCTGCAGGACGTCACCGAGGACCTCGGCCGCGACCGGATCTATCTGCCGGCCGACGACATGGCCAGGTTCCATGTCACCGAATCCGACCTGGCGGCTCCCTCCGGGGGCGCGGCGGTGCGGGCGCTGATCGCGTACGAGGCCGAACGCGCCGGGTACCTGCTGAATGAAGGCCCCCCTCTGGTGGGTAGCGTCCACGGCAGGCTCAAGCTGCTTCTCGCCGGATTCGTGGGAGGGGGGCGTGCCGCCCTCACCGCGATCGCGGCCGCCGGGTTCGACGTACTGCCCGGACCCCCCAAACCCACCAAGCCCAGCCTGCTGCGCGAGGTGGGAGTTGTTTTGCGAAGAGCGCGTAGAGAGGGGTGAGCCGGACCGTGGAGGGACAGACGACGTACATGTCGGCACCGGTACAGGCCGCATACAGTTACTGCGAGGCGGTCACCGGACAGCAGGCGCGTAACTTCGCGTACGGCATCAGGCTGCTGCCCGTCGAGAAGCGGCAGGCCATGTCGGCCCTGTACGCCTTCTCCCGGCGGGTCGACGACATCGGTGACGGCGAACTGGAGCCGGAGACCAAGCGCGTCCGCCTGGAGGGCACCCGCGCGGTGCTGGACCGGATCCGCGGCGGAGCGGTCGACGAGGACGACACCGACCCGGTGGCCGTCGCGCTCGCCGACGCCGCCCGCCGCTTCCCGCTGCCGCTCGAAGGGCTCGACGAGCTCATCGACGGCGTGCTGATGGACGTGCGCGGCGCGACCTACGAGACGTGGGACGACCTCAAGATCTACTGCCGGTGCGTCGCGGGCGCCATCGGCCGCCTCAGCCTGGGCGTCTTCGGTACGGAACCCGGCGCCCCGGGCGCCGAGCGCGCCGCCGAGTACGCCGACACGCTCGGCCTCGCGCTCCAGCTGACGAACATCCTGCGCGACGT
This sequence comes from Streptomyces sp. NBC_00236, assembly GCF_036195045.1. Taxonomy (NCBI): domain Bacteria; kingdom Bacillati; phylum Actinomycetota; class Actinomycetes; order Kitasatosporales; family Streptomycetaceae; genus Streptomyces; species Streptomyces sp. NBC_00236. The sequence goes on from NZ_CP108100.1 coordinate 7,544,338, forward strand.
GCGCGAGGACGCGGGCAACGGGCGTACCTATCTGCCCGCCGACGACCTGGCCAAGTTCGGCTGCTCCGCCGGCTTCCACCGGGCCACCCCGCCGCCCGGTTCCGACTTCGCCGGGCTCGTCCACTTCGAGGTCCGGCGTGCCCGGGCCCTCTTCGCCGAGGGCTACCGTCTGCTGCCGATGCTCGACCGGCGCAGCGGCGCCTGTGTGGCGGCCATGGCCGGCATCTACCGGCGGCTCCTGGACCGGATCGAGCGCGACCCCGAGGCGGTGCTGCGCGGACGGGTCTCGCTGCCGGGCCACGAGAAGGCGTACGTGGCGGTGCGCGGTCTGTCGGGCCTCGATGCGCGCCACATCTCGCGCCGCACGATCAGGGGGCGTGTCTGAGTGCCTCACACGGACATTTCGCGCACCATGTGCATCATGGATGATCACTCCGTGCCGCGGGCAACCCTCTGCCGTGTGCATGCGTCCCTGACTGAAAAGACCTGGCAAGAGGGGGACGCATGACGGACGACGCCCCGCGTTCCTCGCGCGCGGTCGTGATCGGGGGCGGGCTCGCGGGCATGACGGCGGCCCTGCGGCTGGCCGACGCCGGGCTTGACGTGACCCTGCTCGAAGGACGGCCCCGGCTCGGCGGCCTCGCCTTCTCCTTCCGGCGCGGCGAGCTGACGGTCGACAACGGCCAGCATGTCTATCTGCGCTGCTGCACCGCCTACCGCTGGTTCCTCGACCGGGTCGACGGGGCGGCGCTGGCGCCGTTGCAAAACCGTTTGGACGTGCCCGTTCTCGACGTGGGACGGCTTGCGGGCCCCCGCCTCGGACGGCTGCGCCGCAACGGCCTCCCGGTCCCGCTCCACCTCGCCGCCGGACTCGCCGCCTATCCGCACCTCTCGCTCGCCGAGCGCGCGAGCGTCGGTCGGGCCGCGCTGGCCCTCGGCCGGCTGGACCCCGACGACCCCGCACTCGACGACACCGACTTCGGCAGCTGGCTCGCCCGGCACGGCCAGTCGCCCCGCACCGTCGAGGCACTCTGGGATCTCGTCGGCGTGGCGACGCTGAACGCCACCGCACCGAACTCCTCGCTCGCGCTCGCCGCGAAGGTCTTCAAGACAGGCCTCCTCTCCGAGCCCGGCGCAGCCGACATCGGCTGGGCCTCCGTGCCGCTCGGGGACGTCCACGACACCCTCAGCCGCAAGGCCCTGGACTCCGCCGGCGTCCGCACCGAACTGCGGACGAAGGCCGGCGCGCTGACCCGCACCGACGACGGACGCTGGGTGGTCGACACCGGCGCCGAGCGGATCGAGGCGGACACCGTCGTGCTGGCCGTGCCCCAGCGCGAGGCCCACGACCTGCTGCCCGAGGGCGCGCTCGACGCACCGGAGCGGCTGCTGGAGATCGGCACCTCGCCGATTCTGAACGTGCACGTGGTCTACGACCGCAAGGTGCTCAGGCAGCCGTTCTTCGCCGCGCTCGGCTCGCCGGTGCAGTGGGTCTTCGACCGGACCGCGGCCTCCGGCCTCACCGGGCCCGGCCAGTACCTCGCGGTCTCCCAGTCCGCCGCCCACGAGGAGATCGAGCTGCCCGTCGCCGAGCTCCGGGCGCGCTACCTGCCCGAGCTGGAGCGGCTGCTGCCCGCCGCCCGCGGGGCCGGGATCAGGGACTTCTTCGTCACCCGGGAGCGGACGGCGACCTTCGCCCCCGCGCCCGGCGTCGGCCGGCTGCGACCGGGGACGCGCACCCGCGCCCCCGGCCTCTTCCTGGCCGGCGCGTGGACCGCCACCGGCTGGCCCGCCACCATGGAGGGCGCCGTCCGTAGCGGTGCCGGCGCCGCGGACGCCGCACTCCTGGCGCTCGGCCGCCCCCACGAACATCCGCTGCAGGAGGCGGCATGAGCAGTACCACCGGAACAAGAGGAGAGTCAGTGACCCCGGCGAATCCGGCTTCCGACACCGTGGCGGACACCACGGACGTCACCGCGCTTCTGGAGCGCGGACGGGCCCTTTCCGCGCCGGTGCTCCGGGCCGCCGTTGACCGGCTCGCACCGCCCATGGACACCGTGGCCGCGTATCACTTCGGCTGGATCGATGCCCAGGGCAGGCCCTCCGACGGCGACGGCGGCAAGGCCGTCCGCCCGGCGCTGGCCCTGCTGTCCGCGGAGGCGGCCGGCGCCGCCGCCGAGGCAGGCATCCCCGGCGCGGTGGCCGTCGAACTCGTGCACAACTTCTCGCTGCTGCACGACGACCTGATGGACGGCGACGAGCAGCGGCGCCACCGTGACACGGTGTGGAAGGTGCACGGCCCCGCCCAGGCGATCCTCGTCGGCGACGCGTTGTTCGCGCTGGCCAACGAGATCCTGCTGGAGCTCGGCACCGTCGAGGCGGGCCGCGCGGCCCGCCGGCTGACCACGGCCACCCGTAAGCTCATCGACGGCCAGGCCCAGGACATCTCCTACGAGCACCGCGAGCGGGTCACCGTCGAGGAGTGCCTGGAGATGGAGGGCAACAAGACGGGCGCCCTGCTCGCCTGCGCCTGCTCCATCGGCGCGGTGCTCGGCGGTGCCGACGACCGGACCGCCGACGTCCTGGAGGCGTACGGCTACCACCTCGGCCTCGCCTTCCAGGCGGTCGACGACCTGCTCGGGATCTGGGGCGACCCGGAGTCCACCGGCAAGCAGACCTGGAGCGATCTGCGCCAGCGCAAGAAGTCCCTGCCGGTCGTCGCCGCGCTCGCCGCGGGCGGACCGGCCTCGGAGCGCCTGGGCGAACTGCTCGCCGCCGACGCGAAGAGCAACGACTTCGACAGCTTCTCCGAAGAGGAGTTCGCCGCCCGTGCGGCGCTCATCGAGGAGGCGGGCGGCCGCGAGTGGACCGCCCAGGAGGCCCGTCGTCAGCATGCGGTCGCCATCGAGGCGCTGCATGGTGTGGACATGCCCGAAACCGTGCGGGCGCAGCTCACGGCGCTCGCGGACTTCGTCGTCGTACGAAAGAGATGATGACCATCTGCTCCATATGACTCGCAGTCGCCGGCCGGTGCCCGTCACGGGCGCCGGCCGACGGAGACCCCAGCACAGCAGAGGACCAACTGCACGAAGGGGAAGCCATGACAGCGACGACCGACGGAAGCTCCGGGGCTGTGGACCCCCGGGCAGCCTCGGCCAGTAGTCCGACAACCGAATCAACCATCGCCGCGGACGACGTACTCGCCGTCGCGCGGCGGGCCGCGGAACGCTCGGTGGAGCACCTCCTCGGCAGGCAGGACGAGCAGGGCTGGTGGAAGGGCGACCTCGCCACCAACGTCACCATGGACGCCGAGGACCTCCTGCTCCGGCAGTTCCTCGGTATTCAGGATCCCGCCACGGTCCAGGCGGCCGGCCGCTTCATCCGCGGCGAACAGCTCGGCGACGGCACCTGGGCCACCTTCCACGGCGGCCCCGGAGATCTCTCCGCCACCATCGAGGCCTACGTCGCGCTGCGTCTGGCGGGGGACCGCCCGGACGAACCGCACATGGCCCGCGCCGCGGGATGGGTCAGGGAGCAGGGCGGGATCGCGGCGAGCCGCGTGTTCACCCGGATCTGGCTGGCCCTCTTCGGCTGGTGGAAATGGGACGACCTGCCGGAGCTCCCGCCCGAGCTGATGTTCTTTCCCAAGTGGGTCCCGCTCAACATCTACGATTTCGGCTGCTGGGCCCGCCAGACCATCGTGCCGCTCACCATCGTCTCCGCGAAGCGGCCGGTACGGCCCGCGCCCTTCGCCCTGGACGAGCTGCACACCGATCCGGACGAACCGAACCCCGCCCGCCGCCCCGCCCCGGCAGCCAGCTGGGACGGTGTCTTCCAGCGCCTCGACAAGGCGCTGCACGTCTATCACCGGTTCGCCCCGCGCAGACTGCGCCGGGTCGCCATGAACGCGGCCGCCCGCTGGATCATCGAACGCCAGGAGAACGACGGCTGCTGGGGCGGCATCCAGCCACCCGCCGTGTACTCCGTCATCGCCCTGCACCTGCTCGGATACGACCTCGACCACCCGGTGATGCGGGCCGGACTCGAGTCCCTCGACCGGTTCGCGGTCTGGCGCGAGGACGGCGCCCGCATGATCGAGGCCTGCCAGTCCCCGGTCTGGGACACCTGCCTCGCCACCATCGCACTCGCCGACGCCGGGGTCGGCGCCGACCACCCCGCGCTGGTGAAGGCGGCCGACTGGATGCTGGGCGAGGAGATCGCCAGGCCCGGCGACTGGTCGGTGCGCAGGCCCCAACTGGCCCCGGGCGGCTGGGCGTTCGAGTTCCACAACGACAACTACCCCGATATCGACGACACCGCGGAAGTGGTCCTCGCGCTGCGCCGGGTCCGCCATCCGGACCAGGCGCGGGTCGAGGCCGCCATCGAGCGCGGCGTGCGCTGGAACGTCGGGATGCAGTCCCGTAACGGCGCCTGGGGTGCCTTCGACGCCGACAACACCAGCGCGTTCCCCAACCGGCTGCCGTTCTGCGACTTCGGCGAGGTCATCGACCCCCCGTCCGCCGACGTCACCGGGCACGTGGTGGAGATGCTCGCCATCGAGGGCCACTCCGCTCACCCCGCGACCCGGCGGGGCATCGAGTGGCTCCTCGCCGAACAGGACGCGGCCGGCGGCTGGTTCGGTCGCTGGGGCGTCAACTACGTCTACGGAACCGGGTCGGTGGTGCCCGCCCTGGTCGCCGCGGGACTGCCCGCCTCGCACCCCTCCATCCGGCGCGCGGTCGGCTGGCTGGAATCCGTCCAGAACGACGACGGCGGATGGGGCGAGGACCTGCGCTCCTACAACGAGGACAAGTGGATCGGCCACGGAGCCTCGACGGCGTCCCAGACCGCCTGGGCACTGCTGGCGCTCCTCGCGGCCGGCCGGCGGGACACCGTGGCCGTCTCACGGGGCATCGCCTGGCTGGCCGAGACCCAGCTGGCCGACGGCTCCTGGGACGAGCCGTACTTCACCGGTACCGGCTTCCCCTGGGACTTCTCCATCAACTACCACCTCTACCGGCAGGTCTTCCCCCTGACCGCACTCGGACGGTACGTGCACGGCGACCCGTTCGCCGGCCGCACGGCGGTCCGCGAGGGGGCCTGATGGGCGATGCCCCGGGGCCGGCCGGCCCCACCGCCCCGCTGCTCATCGCCTGCGCGCTGGGCATCGAACACCTGGCCCTGCGCACCGGCAGGGCCAGGGCGGGCACCGCCCCGGGCCCCGTGACCGTACTGCGTACGGGCATGGGGCCGAAGGCGGCCGAGACGGCGGTGGCGAGGGCGCTCGGCGAGGGCCGGGCAGCCGGCGCCGCCGTCATCGCCTCGGGATTCTGCGCCGGGCTCGCACCCGGTATGCACCCCGGCGACCTGGTGGTGGCCGACGAGACCCGGACAGCCGGGCAGTCGGACGCCTGCACCGGTACGGAACTTCTTGCCGACGCACTTGCCAGGGCCGTACCCGGACGCACCGTCCACACCGGTCCGCTGACCGGCTCCGACCATGTCGTACGAGGGCATGAGCGGGCCGGTCTGCGGGCCACCGGAGCGATCGCGGTGGACATGGAGTCCGCCGCGACCCTGCGCATCGCCCTGCGGTCCGGGCCACGCCCGGTTGCGGCCGTACGGGTGGTCGTGGACGCTCCGGAGCATGAGCTCGTCCGCATCGGCACGGTCCGCGGTGGAATATCAGCTTTCCGCGTTCTCCGTGCCGTCCTGCCGGCTTTCTATGAATGGCACCGATCTTTGCTGCTCCCCAGGAGGTGAGCTAGATGGCCATGCCGCTCCGTCAGTCCATCAAGGTTGCGACGTACCTCATTGAACAGAAGCTCCGAAAGCGGGAGAAGTTCCCGTTGATTGTCGAGCTGGAGCCGTTGTTCGCCTGCAACCTCGCCTGCGAGGGCTGCGGGAAGATCCAGCACCCGGCCGGAGTCCTCAAGCAGCGCATGCCGGTGGCTCAGGCCGTCGGCGCCGTGCTCGAATCGGGCGCCCCGATGGTTTCCATCGCGGGCGGCGAGCCGCTGATGCATCCGCAGATCGACGAGATCGTCCGGCAGCTGGTGGCGAAGAAGAAGTACGTCTTCCTCTGCACCAACGCGATGCTGATGCGCAAGAAGCTCGAGAAGTTCACCCCGTCGCCCTACTTCGCGTTCGCCGTCCACATCGACGGGCTGCGCGAGCGTCACGACGAATCGGTCGCCAAGGAAGGGGTGTTCGACGAGGCGGTCGCGGCCATGAAGGAGGCCAAGCAGCGCGGCTTCCGCGTCACGACCAACTCGACGTTCTTCAACACCGACACACCCCAGACCATCATCGAGGTCCTCAACTTCCTCAACGACGACCTGAAGGTCGACGAGATGATGATCTCGCCCGCCTACGCCTATGAGAAGGCACCCGACCAGGAGCACTTCCTGGGTGTCGAACAGACCCGCGAGCTGTTCAAGAAGTCCTTCGCGGGCGGCAACCGGGCCAGGTGGCGCCTGAACCACTCGCCGCTCTTCCTGGACTTCCTGGAGGGCAAGGCGGACTTCCCGTGCACGGCCTGGGCCATTCCGAACTACTCCCTGTTCGGCTGGCAGCGGCCCTGCTACCTCATGAGCGATGGCTACGTGCCGACGTACCGGCAGCTCATCGAGGAGACGGACTGGGACAAGTACGGCCGCGGCAAGGACCCGCGCTGCGCCAACTGCATGGCGCACTGCGGCTACGAGCCCACCGCCGTCCTCGCCACCATGGGGTCGTTGAAGGAGTCCTTGCGCGCGGCGCGGGAGACCATCGGCGGAAACCGGTGACGTGATGACCGCGGGAGAGCCGGCACGCACCGGCTCTCCCCGTTCCGCCGGCCCGGCCCGGACGCACCGTGCGGCGCGTCCGGGCCGGGCCCGGCGGCAGTCGGTGGGAACGCGCACCGGGGGTCCCAGCCGTCATCGTGAGCCGACAACAGGACCAGAGAGGGGGCCCGGGCATGACGCTGCTGCAGTCCATCCGGGGGCCACACGATCTCAAGGCACTGAACGAACCGCAGCTCGGCGAACTCGCCGAGGACATCAGGAAGTTCCTCGTCCATGCAGTGGCCAGGACCGGTGGCCATCTCGGCCCCAACCTCGGGGTGGTGGAGCTCTCCATCGCCCTGCACCGGGTCTTCGACTCCCCGGTGGACCGGATCCTGTGGGACACCGGTCACCAGAGCTACGTACACAAGCTCCTCACCGGGCGGCAGGACTTCTCCAAGCTGCGCGGCAAGGGCGGCCTCTCCGGCTACCCCTCGCGCGCCGAGTCCGAGCACGACGTCATCGAGAACTCGCACGCCTCCACCGTGCTCGGCTGGGCCGACGGTCTCGCCAAGGCGAACGAACTCCTCGGCCGGCCCGACCACGTCGTCGCGGTCATCGGTGACGGGGCGCTCACCGGCGGGATGGCCTGGGAGGCACTGAACAACATCGCCGCCGCCGGGGACCGCCCGCTGGTCATCGTCGTCAACGACAACGAGCGCTCCTACGCCCCGACGATCGGCGGCCTCGCCAACCACCTCTCCACCCTGCGTACCACCGACGGATACGAGCGCTTCCTGTCCTGGGGCAAGGGAGTCCTCCAGCAGACACCCGTCATCGGGCAGCCGCTGTACGAGTCGCTGCACGGCGCCAAGAAGGGGTTCAAGGACACCTTCGCCCCGCAGGGCATGTTCGAGGACCTCGGCCTGAAGTACGTCGGACCGATCGACGGCCACGACACCGCTGCCGTCGAGTCCGCACTCCACCGTGCCAAACGCTTCCACGGCCCCGTGCTCGTGCACTGCATCACGGAGAAGGGCCGCGGCTACCTCCCCGCCCTCCGGGACGAGGCCGACCGGTTCCACACCGTCGGCGCGATGGACCCGCTGACCTGTGCCCCGCTCGCACCCGCTGCCGGTCCGTCCTGGACCTCCGTGTTCGGGGACGAGATCGCGGCGATCGGCGCGGAGCGGAGGGACGTCGTGGCCCTCACGGCGGCCATGCTGCATCCCGTCGGGCTGACGAAGTTCGCCGAGGCGTTTCCCGACCGGGTCTGGGACGTCGGGATCGCCGAGCAGCACGCGACGGTCTCGGCCGCCGGACTGGCGACCGGGGGACTGCACCCGGTCGTCGCCGTGTACGCCACCTTCCTCAACCGGGCCTTCGACCAGCTGCTGATGGACGTCGCCCTGCACCGGTGCGGCGTCACGTTCGTGCTCGACCGGGCCGGGGTCACCGGGCCCGACGGGGCCTCCCACAACGGCATGTGGGACATGTCCGTCCTCCAGGTCGTGCCGGGCCTCAGGATCGCCGCGCCGCGCGACGCCGACCGGCTGCGCGCCGCACTGCGCGAGGCCGTCGACGTCGACGACGCACCGACCCTGATCCGGTTCCCCAAGGAATCGGTGGGGGAGCCGGTCCCCGCGATCGGCACCATCGGCGGCATGGACGTCCTGCACGGCGCACAGGACGCCGACGTGCTGCTGGTCGCGGTCGGCGTGATGGCGCCGGTCTGCCTGCAGGCCGCCGATCTGCTGACGGGCGCCCGCATCCGCTGCACGGTGGTCGACCCCCGCTGGGTGAAGCCGGTCGACGAACACCTTGCGCCGCTTGCCGCACAGCACCGCCTCGTCGCCGTCGTCGAGGACAACAGCCGTGCCGGAGGCGTCGGCTGGGCCGTGGGGCAGGCGCTGCGGGACGCCGGGGTCGACGTACCGCTGCGGACGTTCGGGATTCCCGACCAGTTCCTCGCCCATGGGAAACGGGCCGAGATCCTGGCCGACATCGGGCTCACACCGGTCGAGATCGCGGGCCGGATCAGCGCCGCGCTGGCCACCGGGGACACGGCCGCCGGCAGGGGACACCACGCCCGGGGCAACGGGCACAAGGAGAGCGGGGCATGAAGGACGACGGGCCCAAGGGCTTCGATGTGGCGCGGCTCCTCGCGGAGCGCGGCGCCGAACGCTACGAGCTGCACACCAAGTACCTCAACCACCAGCTCCCGCGCATGCTGCACACCATCGGCTTCGACAAGGTCTACGAACGGGCCGAGGGCGCGCACTTCTGGGACGCGGACGGCAACGACTACCTGGACATGCTCGCCGGTTTCGGGGTGATGGGGCTCGGCCGGCACCACCCCGTCGTACGCAAGGCGCTGCACGACGTCCTGGACGCCTCGCTGGCCGACCTCACCCGCTTCGACTGCCAGCCGCTGCCGGGACTGCTGGCCGAGAAGCTGCTCACGCACAGTCCGCACCTGGACCGGGTCTTCTTCGGCAACAGCGGCACGGAGGCGGTGGAGACGGCCCTCAAGTTCGCCCGGTACGCCACCGGCAAACCGAGGATCCTGTACTGCACGCACGCCTTCCACGGGCTCACCACCGGCTCGCTCTCCGTCAACGGCGAGGCCGGTTTCCGGGACGGCTTCGCCCCGCTGCTGCCCGACACCGCCATCGAGCTCGGTGACCTCGACGCCCTGCGCCGCGAGCTGAAGCGCGGCGACGTGGCGGGTCTCGTCGTCGAACCGATCCAGGGCAAGGGCGTGCACGCCTCGCCGCCCGGCTTCCTGCGCCAGGCCCAGGAACTGCTGCACAAGCACAAGGCCCTGCTCATCGCGGACGAGGTGCAGACCGGCCTGGGCAGGACCGGGGACTTCTACGCGTACCAGCACGAGGAGGGCGTGGAACCCGACCTGGTGTGCGTCGCCAAGGCGCTCTCCGGCGGCTACGTGCCCGTCGGGGCGACCCTCGGCAAGGACTGGATCTTCAAACGCGTCTACTCGTCGATGGACCGGGTCCTGGTCCACTCCGCGAGCTTCGGTTCCAACGCCCAGGCGATGGCGGCCGGACTCGCGGTCCTCGCCGTGATGGAGGACGAGGAGACGGTGGCGAACGCGCGCCGCACCGGTGACCTGCTCCGCGATCGGCTGGCCGCGCTCGTCGGGCAGTACGAGCTGCTGCACGAGGTGCGGGGGCGCGGGCTGATGATCGGCATCGAGTTCGGCCGGCCGTCCTCGCTGAAACTGCGCAGCCGCTGGACCATGCTGCAGGCGGCCCGCAAGGGACTGTTCGCGCAGATGGTGGTGGTGCCGCTGCTCCAGAAGCACCGGATCCTGACGCAGGTCTCCGGCGACCACCTCGAAGTGATCAAGCTGATTCCGCCGTTGGTGATCGACGAGGCGGACGTGGACCGCTTTGTGGCCGCGTTCACGGCGGTGATGGACGACGCACACAGTGGCGGCGGACTGATGTGGGACTTCGGGCGGACCCTGGTGAAGCAGGCCGTCGCCAACCGCTGACCCGCCCGATGGGCCGGCCCCTTCAAAGATTGCCTCGGAGGCAAGAAATTTGCCTCCGAGGAAAGGTCCTGGCCCAATGGAGACATGAATCCTCCAGAAGGCGGGGCGGCCGACGAGCTGCCCGGGGTCGCACCACGCCTGCGCGAGCTGCGCCGCAGCCGTGGTCTCACCCTGGAGACCGCCGCCCAACGGGCCGGACTCTCGCCCGCCCACCTGTCCCGGCTCGAAACGGGCCGGCGCCAGCCCTCGCTGCCGATGCTGCTCGGGCTCGCCAGGATCTACGGTACGACGGTCTCCGAGCTGCTCGGCGAGATCCCCCCGGAACGTGACGCGATCGTCCGGGGCCGCAGGTTCGAGGGCGCCGAGGCCGACGGCTGGATGTACCAGCAGGCCGGCGGCCCGGGCCGGGCGATGCAGGCCCTGCGCGTCCGGGTCCCTTACGGCGCCCAGGGGGACCTGGTGCGCGTGCACCCCGGCGAGGAGTGGCTCTACGTCCTGGCCGGGCACCTCAGGGTGACCCTCGGCGAGACGGTCCATGACCTCGCCCCGGGCGACAGCGCGCACTTCGATTCGCTCACTCCGCACCGGATCGCGGCCCTCGACCGTGACGGTGCCGAGCTGCTCTTCGTCCACACCCTGCTGCAGAGCCCCGCTGCCGAGCTGTGTCTCGGCAGCGGGATCCACCGTCGCTGAGGCGCTGTCGTCGCCACCGGCCAGCCGGTCGCCAGAGAGGACCTGTCATGTCCGATTCCGAGAACTACGACCCGCTCGGCCCGGGCCGGCCCAAGAACTACGACCCGCAGGAGAAGAAGATGCCCCGCGGGCTCGTCATCAGGCTCTTCGCCTACCTGGTGGCCGGGCACGTCATCGCCGGCTTCCTCTATCTGTTGTTCGCCGTGGGGATGCACAACCAGTAGGCGGGCGGACGGGCGAGTCGGGCAGCCGCCGGGCGGGCAGGCGTGGACGCGGGCTGACCGCCCGGGCGGTCAGCCCGCGTCGAGCAGGCGCTCGCGCAGCCGCTCCCGCGTCTCCTGGCTGATCCTGAGGCCTTCGGCGAGATAGCGGTCGGTGCCGCCCCAGGTCTCGTCGATGGTGGTGAAGGCGGCGGCGAGATAGTCGGGGTGGGCGCCGAAGAGGGGATTGAGCAGCTCCATCACCTCGGGCGACATCCCGGCGGCGGAGGTGTCGCTGCGGCGGACCTTGTAGCGGCGGTGCGCGTCGTTGGACTTGAGGTAGTCGGCCTCGATGGCCTCGCGCTCGACGCCGACGGCCAGCAGGGACACCGCGATGGAGAGACCCGCGCGGTCCTTGCCCGCGGCGCAGTGCATCAGGGCGGGCACGCTGTCCTCGGCCAGGGCGTGCAGGACCCGGCTGTGCTCTGCCGTGCGGTCCAGGATGATCCGGCGGTAGGAAGCGACCATGCGGTGGGTCCCCTTGCCGTCGGCCAGGATCGACCGCAGCTCGTTCATGTTGCCGTCGCGCACCATCCGCCAGAACTCCGCGCCGTCCGCCGGGTCGCTGAGCGGGATGTTCACATTGCGCACGCCCGGCAGTTCCACGTCCAGGCCGTCGAGCTTGTGGTCGGCGCCGTTGCGGAAGTCGAAGACGGTGTGCAGACCGAGACCGGTGAGGAACGCGGTGTCCTCGGCCGTGGCGTGTGCCAGGTGACCACTGCGGTAGAGCCGCCCGTACCGCACCCGGCGGCCGTCCGAGGTGGGCAGGCCGCCCACGTCACGGAAATTGCGGACACCCGCCAGCTCGGGCTCCGTCGACGGGGTCTGCGGCAGCTGCTGCGTCACGGTCACTCCTGGGGGCTCTGCCGCCGGCGCGTGTCGCCCGCGGGTCCACTCTCGTGACGATACGACATTGATTCCTCAGGCAATCATCTTGGTCGTACCCGCACTTCGGGCCCCTGTGGCAGTCCGCCGGGCGGATCTCTCCGCACGGCCGCGCGGCCCTGGATCCACGCGGACGATGCGACGGAGCGGAAGCGATGGGCATGACATGTCCGTATTAGGGCTTTAGTCGAACATGCCCTACTTCTACGGTAGATGATCGCCCTCTCGTGAGCGGGATCATATCCGTGACGGTGTGTGGCGGCGGGGCCGCTGGGTATTCCGTGCGCGGCGCGGAAATCCAAGATCCGTAATCCACGGAGTGTGACCGGAATTCCTCGCCGAATTTCCGGCACGGAATCCCGCACGGAACCCGTGGCTTGTTTCCGCCGTCCCGGCTCGCTTACGTTCGCTGCAATCCGGACGGACCGCCTAATCCTGCCGCCGCCCGGAATTCGCACCCACTCACCGCGTGGCAGGAGCGGGGGAACCAGGTAAGCCGCCGGCCGGGAAACCGGACGGCTCGGGGTGAAGTCGCGCCAGCCGCGACCGGACATCTCCAGTCCGAACCCGACAGCTCACCTCGCAGGCGCCGGAGAGGAAAACCTTCATGCCCATATCGGGTAAGCACCGTCGTCCCAAGTCCAGCACCATTGCCCGTGGCGTCGTCGCCGCGAGCGCCGGCGGAGCCGTCATCGCGCTTCCGCTGCTCGGCGCCACCGGTGCCCACGCCGCGGAGCAGTCCGCTCCGGTCACCTCGAAGTCGGCCGCCGCTCACACCACCCCGGCCAAGCCGGTCGCGAAGAAGCAGGCCGGCGCCACCTCCTACACCGTGGTCTCCGGCGACTACCTGTCGAAGATCGCTGCCGAGCACAAGCTCAAGGGTGGCTGGGAGAAGCTGTACCAGGACAACCGCAAGGTCGTCGGCGACGACCCGAGCCTGATCTTCCCGGGCATGAAGCTGACCCTCGGCGGCAAGGCCTGGGGCCACGCCTCGACCACCTCCACGGGCACCACCACCCCGTCGAAGGCCCCCTCCAAGGCCCCGGCCAAGACCGAGACGAAGGCCTCCACGGCCTCCGACTCGTCCTCCTCCGACGACTCGTCGTCCAAGGAGACCTCGGCGCCGGCCACCCAGAGCAACGACTCCGGTTACGTCCACCCGGTCCCGGGCAACCACACCACCGCGTACCGCGCCTCCGGTGCCAACTGGTCCAGCGGCAGCCACACCGGCATCGACTTCCCCGTGTCCACCGGCACGAGCGTGAAGGCGATCACCTCCGGCACCGTCGTCACCGCCGGCTGGGGCGGCGCGTACGGCAACGAGGTCGTCATCAAGCACGCCGACGGCCACTACTCGCAGTACGGCCACATGTCCTCGCTCTCCGTCTCGGCCGGCCAGACCGTGACCGCGGGCCAGCAGGTCGGCCTGTCCGGCTCCACCGGCAACGCCACCGGCCCGCACCTCCACTTCGAGGTCCGCACGGGTCCGGCGTACGGCTCGGACATCGACCCGATCGCCTACCTGGCGTCGCACGGCATCAACGTCTGATCCGGGCAACACCGGTCCGGTGAACCGGGCCTGAGCAATGCATGGAGGGACGGTGCGCGGCGGCGCACCGTCCCTCTGCCGTTGGCTGTCCGTGCTCGGAAGAGGCGCGCGGCTCCGGGGCGGCGGCGGTGAATGGTGGCGGTGGGTGGTGGCCACTCTTATTCCCCCTTTACCAAAAACTGACCGGGTGGTCTATCTCACCACCCGTCAACCCCTTATTACGGTCGCGTAGGTCACATTCGGCGGTGCAGGATATGCCCTTGTGGCAGACGATTCGAACAACATCCAGCAGGGCGTCATCAACCAACAGGGCGCCATCGGGTCGTACGCGGCGATTGGCGACAGCTTCACCGAGGGAGTCGGTGACCCCGGCCCGGACGGAACGTTCGTCGGCTGGGCGGACCGGTTCGCGGTCCTTCTCGCGGACCAGCTCCCGGACCCGGGCGCGGCGACGGGCACCGCTCACGCAGACTTCAGGTACGCCAATCTCGCCGTACGAGGACGTCTCCTCGACCAGATCGTCGAGGAGCAGGTGCCGCGCGCCAAGGAACTCGCCCCCGATCTGGTGAGCTTCTGCGCCGGCGGCAACGACATCATCCGGCCGGGCACCGATCCCGACGACGTGGCCGAGCGCTTCGAGCGCGCGGTCGCCGACCTGACCCGGTCGGTCGGCACGGTCATGGTCACCACCGGCTTCGACACCCGCAACGTGCCCGTGCTGCGCCATCTGCGCGGCAAGATCGCCACCTACACCGCGCATGTACGGTCCATCGCCGACCGCTACGACTGCCCGGTCCTCGACCTGTGGTCCCTGCGCTCGGTCCAGGACCGGCGCGCCTGGGACGACGACCGGCTGCACCTGTCGCCCGAGGGCCACACCCGGGTCGCGCTGCGCGCCGCCCAGGTCCTCGGCCTCGGCGTACCCGCCGATCCGGACCAGGAGTGGCCGCCGCAGGCCCAGCGCGGAACGCTCGAAGTGCGGCGCGACGACATCCACTGGGCACGCGAGTACCTGGTCCCGTGGATCGGCCGGCGGCTGCGCGGTGAGTCCTCGGGGGACCACGTGGAGGCCAAGCGGCCCGACCTGCTGCCTCTCTGAGAGGCTCGCAGTCCTCAGTCGCCCCGGGCGAACGGGGCGACGGAGGACACCGGCCGCGCCGGTATGCGCTCCAGCACTCCGCCGGCGAAGACGTCGTAGAGCGGCAGCGTCTCCAGGTGCACATAGCCGATGTGGCAGTCGCAGACGGCGAGCGGACAGGCCCGGGGACCCAGCGCCGCGCGGTAGCTGCCGTCGTAGAGATTGCCGAGCTCCGCGCGGACGAAGTGGCAGCGGCGCACCGTGCCGTCGCCGTCCACCGAGATCACCGACTCACCGGTCCGGCAGGGCAGCCCCGCCGAACGGTGCGGATGCCGGCTGTACGGGAACAGCGGGTCGACCGCCGTCCACCGGTCCGCCTCCTCGTCCGTATAGGTGTGGCCCTCGGCGGCGTTGACCCAGAGGTAGACCTGCTCGGGCAGCGCCGCCCGCAGCCGTCGCGCCTCGTCGAGGTGGCCGTCGAGGCCGACGATTCCCACGCTGTGGCGGATCCCCAGAGCCACCAGCTCCTCACACCGCCCGAGGAAGCGTTCGTACGGTGTCTGGCCCGGGTGGTACGTGCACCAGAGCGCGATCTTGTCGCGACCGGCGGCACCGGCCGAGGCCAGCCACTGCGTACGTCCGCCGAGGTTCGTCTGGATCGCCACCCGCTGGACATGCGGGAGCCGGGCCAGCTCGACCACCGCACGGCGGTACCAGGAGCGGACCAGCCCTTCGCCCCAGGGGGTGAACAGCACCGAGATCCGGTCAGCGCTCTGCGCCGTCACCCACGCCGTGAAGCGCTCCAGCGCGGCCCGGTCGGCCCGCAGCTGTTCCCGGCTGTCGCGGCGCTTGGCGAACGGACAGTACGGGCAGTCGTAATCGCACGACGCGAGCGGACCGCGGTAGAGAATCGTGAGGTCCATGCGGGGCTCACTTCAGCTCGTACGCGGCCATCGCGGCCCGTACGGCAGGGGAGAAGAGATCGGGGCCCAGCGCGTCGGAGTGGGCGAGTCCTTCGGGCGACAGGCGCAGCAGGCCGGTGGCCGACGCGTCGCGGTCGAGCCAGCCCCGGGCGTCGAACCGGGCGAGCTCCTCGGCGAAGTCCTCGTCCGGGTCCGTACCGAACCGCTCGCCGTACTCGGCCACGCGCAGCCCCTCGGCCTGCAGGACGGACTGCAGGAGATGGCGGCGGCGCGCCTCGTCGTCGTCGGTGAACCGGCCCACCTCGGCGTGCGAGAAGTCCTCGGTGGCGGTGTAGCCGTCGATGATGGCCCGCACCTCACGCATCTCCACCGCGTAGTCGAAGGAGTAGTGCAGCCGCGACGTGTACGAGCGGGCGCCGCAGCCCAGGCCGATCATGCCGTCGGTCTGGCAGGCGTGGTCGTCCGGGCCCCCGGCCCGCGGGGCGTCGGCGCGGCGGAACATCCGCATGGACACCTGCTCGTAGCCGCGGGCGAGCAGGTGATCGCGGCCGGCCCGGTACAGCCGCAGCCGCTGCTCGTCCCAGGCCGCGTCCGCCGCGGCCTCGTCGGCGGCTCCGAGCCGGCCCAGCCCGGTCAGAGGACGGACGTAGAGCGGGTAGAGGTACAGCTCCTCCGGCCGCCACTGGAGCGCGGCGTCCAGCGAGGTGCGCCAGCTCCGCTCGGTCTGGCCGTCGATGCCGTAGATCAGGTCGATGTTCAGGACCGGGATGCCGCTGTCCCTGATCAGGCCCAGGGCCGTCTCCACATCGGCGCGCCGCTGCGGACGGACTGCCGCACGGGCCTCGGCCTCGACGAAGCTCTGCACACCGATGCTGATCCTGGTCGTCCCCCGGTCCGCGAGGACGGCCAGCCGGTCGGCCGTCGCGGTCGACGGCGAGGTCTCCACGGAGAGCGGCACGGACCGCAGATCGGCGCCCATGCGCTTCTCCGCGATGTCGCACAGTCGCTCCAGCTCACCCGCGGTCAGGAAGGTCGGCGTGCCCCCGCCGAACGCGGCCGCGGCGAAGCGCACCGGTTCCCCGTCGCCCAGCGCGTCCCGGACGGCGGTCGCCTGCCGGTCCAGCGCGTCGAGGTAGCGGGTGGTCAGCTCGTCGGGCGCGCCGATGCGTGTGAAGAGGTTGCAGAAGCCGCAGCGGACCTCGCAGAAGGGTATGTGGAGGTAGAGCGAGAGCGCGTCCTTGCTCTCGCCCGCCCACAGGTCACTCAACGCGGGCCGCCCGCCCGGGCGCCCGGAGAGCCTGCGGTACGCCGTCTTGTGCGGGTAGGCGTAGACGTAACTCTGGTACGGGCGGGTGGTGTGCGGACTGGTCATCGTGCGGTGGCTCCCGGCTCCAGGAAGAAATGCGCGTACGGAACGGTCCAGACCGACTCGTGACCGAGCCGGTGGCCGGTGTAGCCGTCGTCGCCGTACGCCGTGCCGTGGTCGGAGCAGACGATGGCGAAGGCGCGGCGGCGGCTGCTCGCGGCGGCGAAGAGGCGCCCGATGTGGGCGTCCACGTACTCCAGCGCGGCCGCGTGGGTGGCGCGGCTGTCGCCCGCGTCGCGGGTGGCCCCCGGCCGGTGGAACCAGTTCGGCTGGTGCAGCGCCGACACGTTGACGAAGAGGAACAGCCGCTGACCGTCCGGGAGCTCCCGGACGACCTGCTCGGCGCGGGACACCTGCGCCTCGAACGACGTGGGCGAGGCCACGCCGAACTCCGGCTCCCAGTGCGCCTCCTGGAACAGCCCGGGCAGCACCGAGCCGAGCGGTGCCTGCCGGTTGAAGAACCCGACGCCGCCGATGCACACCGTGCGGTATCCCGCACCGGCGAGTGCCGAGACCAGATCGGGCGCATCGAAGACGAAGGTGCGCTCCGCCGTGGTCTCACTGCCCGCGAAGCGTGCGGCGAACAGCCGGGGATGCGGTCCGGGAGCGGCCGGGGTGGGCAGGAACCCCGCGAAGATCGCCTGGTGGGAGGCGTAGGTGAAGCTCCCCGGGGCATGCCGCTCCTCCCAGACGCCGCCGGGCAGATGCCGGGCCAGATTCGGGATGCGCCCGTCGGCGGCGAGCTCCACCGCGACGTCGTACCGCAGCGTGTCCAGAGTGACGAGGAGCAGATCGTGGCTGCCCACGACCTCGCTCATGTCGGGGGCGACGGCGTCCGTGCGGTCGGAGGGTGGTTCAGGATGTTGCGCTGACACGGTGGTTCCTTGTTCGGTTCAGTACGGCGGCGACCTGCGCCGCGTAGGTGTCCAGGCCCTCGGCGCCACTGCCCGGCAGACCGGTCAGTCGCGGCAGCAGGTCACCGAAGGCGTTGACCTCGCCGACGGCGAAGCGCCGCCAGCCGGTGGCGGGCAGCAGGTCGACGCCCACGCACAGCATGTCCGGGAAGGCGGCGGCCGCCCTCTCGCACACGGCCAACGCCTCGCTCCAGCTCCCGCCCGCGGCTTCGACGGCGGCCCGCACCTCGTCGAGATCGCCGCGCGCACCGCCGAGGTGCAGGTTGGTCATGGGGGAGCGGCTGGTACGAACGACCGCATGAGTCGCGCGGCCGTCGACCACCACCACCCGCAGATCCGCGATCCGGCCCCGCTGCGAGGCCTTCGGCAGCCAGCGTTCGATGTGCAGACCGTCCGGCGCGAGTGCGTCGACGATCGCCGCGACCTCGCGCTCGGTGGTGAGGCGGCGGACCCGGAGCGAGTTGTAGAGCCGGCCGGCCGGGTCCCGCTCGACCGAGGTGGCCGCCCGGATCCGGCCGGGGCCGGCCGTCTCCACGGCCATCACCCCGGAGGCGGAGGACCCGTGCGCGGGCTTCACGAACACGCGTGGCATCCGGTGCCCGGCCATCAGCGCACGCACATCCGCCCAGCCCCGCACCGGACGCGCGCCCGGTCCCGACGTCGGTGAGGCGGGTACGGGGATGTCCGCGGCGTCCAGGACACCGTGGCACAGACGCTTGTCGAACAGCACCGCGATGTCGGCGGGTCCGTCCAGCAGAAGCGCGCCGGCCGTCGACGCGGCCCGTGCCACGTCCCTCACGGCGGAGGTGAACCGTGCGTACCAGAGGGCAGAGCCCTCCACCCGCGTCGGATCGTCGACCCCGCGCAGCAGGTGGTCGACCTCCGGATCCTCGCCCGGCGAGTCGATGCGCACGGTCTCCCCCGGCAGGAAGTCCGCCTCGCCCTTCAGCACGTCGAGCCAGGACACCGTGCGGGCCCGCGGCAGCCCGGCGGCGCGCACGGCGTCCTGGAAGAGGCCGGTCCGGCGGCTGCCGGGATTGCCGACGACCGCCAGACGCGGCGAGCTACTCGCCGACGGCGACATAGCGGGGCTCGTCGTCCTCGGGGTCCCAGTAGTCCGCCGCGCCGAGATCGACGTGAACACCCTCACGGGCGCCCATCTCCCGGACCCGGGACATCACCGGATCGGTGAGGTAGTGGTGGTGCAGGTCCAGCGACGTCAGATGGGTCAGCGGCTGGCCGTCGAGCAGCGCCAGGGCCCCGGCGTCGCTGAGCGTCCCCATGGCGAGCGAGAGCGACTCCAACTGCGCGACGACCGGAGCCGACGCCACCGCTGCGGCGATCTCGTCCTGGATCTCGCTGTTCTGCAGACCGAGATGGCGCAGCCGGGGGAAGGAGCCGCCGGAGAGGACAGGGCTCATGTCCTCCACCGTGGCGTCGCCGCCGTACCACGTAGCGCCGAACCAGAGCTCCAGCCGCTCCAGAGCGGGCAGTTCGCTGGCACCGACCGCCCTGACGACATGGCCGGGCAGCCCCCCGGACTCGAACCTCAGCGACTTCAGGGCCAGATGCCGCACCGGTCGCAGCTGCAGCTTCTCCTTCTCGGGGACGGCATCCCCGCCGCCGCGCACCACCAGCTCCTCAAGGCGTGGAAACGCCTCGATCAGCGAGGTGACGTCCGACATCTCCAGCCAGGACACCTCGCACTCCTCACCGACGACATCGGCGAGGAACAGCGCGCGCAGCGCCGGGAAACGGCCCGCGTGCGAGGCGACCAGCTCTGCCACAGGGGCGAAGGAGCTGTACTCCTCCGGCCACCAGGGACCGATCAGCAGGGCACGTACCTCGGCAGGGTCGACCGTGTCGAGGAAGTGCTGCCAGAGTCCCGGGAACGCAGGCCCCTCCCAGGCACAGTCCAGCCGCCAGGCCACGGACCCCGTCCCGGGCAGCGCCGCCGGGGCCGAACCGTCCTCGGCCGGCACCGGCAGGGTGAAGACGGGAAGACCGTGGAACGTCTCGGGGTGCTCGATATCCGTCATTGCGCCCTCACTCCGACACCGTGACGTACCGGCCCGCAGCCCCGCGGTCGCCCCACGGCTCGCAGCGCTCCGACAGGTCCACCCGCACGCCGTGCGGCTCCAGGGTCTCCGTGACCCGGCGCTCCATCGGCTCGGTGAGGAAGTGGTGGTGCAGATCGAGGACGTCGAGATGTGTCAGCGGCTGCCCCTCCAGCAGCGCCGCCGCCCCCTCGTCACCGAGGGTGCCGCAGGACAGGTCGAGGGTGCGCAGTCGTGCCACGAGCGGGGCCGAGGCGACGGCGGCCGCGATCTCGTTCTCCACCTCGCTGTTGCGCAGGCCGAGATGGTGCAGGGCCGGGAATCGCGTCCCCGACAGCAGTGGGGCGAGATCCGCGACATCGGTGTCGCCCCCGTAGGCGGAGACCCCCAGCCAGAGGTCGAGCCGCTCCAGGGCGGGCAGTTCACTGTCCAGCACCCCGCGCACGACCTGCACCGGCAGCCCGCCGGTCTCGATGGTGAGAGAACGAAGCCGCTCGTGCTTCGTGGCGGGGAAGACGAGCTCGGAACCGCCGCGTACCCCGAGCTCCACCAGCGCGGGAAAGGCGGTGAGCAGTGCGGTGACATCGCTCTGCTCGATCCAGGAGATCTCCGCCTCCTCCATCGTCAGATCGCCGACGAACACGGCTTCCAGCGACGTCAGCCGCTCGGCGGCGGCGATCACGAGACCGATCGGGTACGACGACTTCTCCTCGTACGACTCGCCCCACTGCCCGATGATCAGCGCGCGGACACCGGCCGGGTCCACCTCCTCCAGGAACGCGGCGAACTCCTGCTCCCAGGTACGGTCCTCGTCCTCGTACGGCTCGACGAAGACGCGCCAGGCCGCCGCGTCGGCGGCCGGCCGGGAGCTGTCGTTCGACCCGGACTGGAAATCGACGGCCGGAAGGCCGAGCAACTCGTGCAGGTGGTCCACATCGGACATGGCCCTGAGCTCCTGATGACGGCGACGGTTGATGTCCGCAAGGTCTATCAAGGCCCACTGACAACGGGACGACCGGCCCCGCCCGCCGACGCTCACCGGCCGATTGTCAGACCCCCGCCGTAGCGTTTTCCACGTGGCCGGCACAGCGGGTGCCGCCGCGGAGGGGAGACGTCTGTGTACCGGCAGGGCGACGTACTGATCATGGCGCTGGAGGAGTCCGCGGTGCCCGCGAACCTCCTGGAGGCACCGGGCGAACTGCGCGACGGGCGCGGCCGGCTGGTGCTCGCGCTCGGCGAGGTCACCGGACACGCGCACGCGGTGCCGGGGCCGGGCCGGCTGATCAGGGAGGGCGGGGTGTTCGGCCCGATGCTGCTCCACCTCCCCGACGGCGGGCGCGTGGTGCATGAGGAACACGCGGTGATCTCGCTGCCGAAGGGCTGGTTCCGGGTGGTGCGCCAGCGCGAGTACACACCGGGGGCGTTCCGCGTCGTCGCGGACTGAGAAACCGGATACATCCGGACGTACCGAATATCAGGAACACAGGAACACAGGAACAGGGGACGGGGAACCGATGCAGTACGTGGACTCATGGCGGGCCGTGGCGGCGGCGACCGGTGCGGCGGACCGGGCGGCGGCCGAGGAGGGGGTGCGGCTCGCCTACCGCAGCGCGGGCCTGGCCGAGCCGGTGGAGTTCGTGTGGGCGGATTCGCCGCGGGCCGCCGTCGAGGCGGTGGAGAAACTGACCGACGCGGGGCGATCGGTCCGTGACGACGTACGGACCCGGCCCTGGGCCGAGGAACGACGCCGGATGTACGACGAGTTGGGCCCGTCCGGCTGGTCCGCGCTGTGGTCCGCCACCGGCGCCCAGCTCTGGGAGACCACGTCGGCGCTCGCCGACCGCATACGGGCGGGGATCGTGGCGGAGCTTGCGGTGAAGCCCGAGGACGAGTCGGATGTCCGGCTGGTTCTGCTCGACGCGGTCCTGGGCCAGCACGACGCGGCCTGGCTCGCCGCCTTCGACGGGCGGGGCGACCGGCTCGAAGGGCTCGCGGCAGTGGCGAGGAACGCGGGCTGGTGGTGGCCCTACGAGCGCACGGTGGTCATCAGCGACCGCCCCGAGGTGCTCCACCGCGACGAGGCGGGCCGACTGGACAGCGGGGACGGCCCCGCGCTCGCCTATCGCGACGGCTTCGCCCTGTACGCCTGGCGCGGTATGCCCGTACCCGCCGACTTCCTCGCGGAACTGGGCGCACTGACCCCCGAGCGCATCCGTGCCGAGGAGAACGCGGAACTCCGCCGCGTGATGCTGGAGTTCTACGGATACGACCGCTACCTCACCGAGTCCGGCGCCGAACCGGTCCACCGGGACGAGACGGGCATCCTCTGGCGGATATCTCTCGACGGCGACGAGGACGTGGCCATGGTCGAAGTGGTCAACTCCACTCCGGAGCCGGACGGGACGCATCGCACGTACTGGCTGCGCGTGCCGCCGAGGACGAGGACCGCCAAGGACGGCGTCGCGTGGACGTTCGGGCTCGAGGGCGAATCCTACGCACCTCTGCGCCAGACCTGACCGGCATCCCGCGGCCGGGCGGGCAGGCGGGACCGGCGGTGGACCGAGGCGTCAAGCCGTCAGGGTCGCGTGGTCGATGCCCAGCTCACGGGCGAGCGCCTCCTCGGTCCACTCCAGCATCGTGGCCCGGGACAGCGGACCCGCGTACGACGTCATCTGCACCGCCAGCCCGTCCAGCAGCGCGGTCAGCCGCCAGGCCACGGACATCGGGTCTTCGCACTCGAACTCGCCTGCGGCCGCACCCTCTTCGATGACCTCGGCCAGCTCGGCCTTCCACTGCTGATCGAGGTCGCCCGCGACATTGCGCAGCACGGGGTCGCGGAGGGAGGCGGCCCAGCCCTCGATCCACAGCCGCCAGCCCTTGGCCTGGCCCGTCGGCGCGTACCAGCGCACGGCGGCGCGCAGTCTGCGGACCGCGGTGGTACGCCGGCTCAGGAGCTTGCGCAGATGGGCGAGATCGGCTTCGGCGGCGTGTGCGAACGCGGCGGCGACGAGCTTCTCCTTGGTGGAGAAGTGGTAGAGCACAAGGGCATTGCTCACGCCGAGCACGGACGCCACATCGGCGATCCGAACCGCCGCGACACCCCGTACCTCGATCTGTTCGACGGCAGCGCGCAGCAACTCCTCACGCCGCTCCGCCACACCCAACCGCACTCGTGCCACGGCGTCACCCTAACCAATGCCCCCGAGCCCGCCCCGCACGCCCTGGCCCGGGCCTGCGGTCAGCGGTACCAGCCGAAGCGGTCGGCCATCACCGGCAGCCGGTCAGCGACGACGGCATGGGCCGCCGCGCGCGGAGTGCAGCCGTCCGTCGCGGCGCGGGACAGCACGAGTTCGATGAGGGCGCGCATGGACCGGCGGATGTGAGCGAAGGCCTCGTCCGCGTCGGCGCCGATGTCGCCGAACAGGGTCCACCACCACCAGGCGTTGGTACCGGAGTTGACGACCACATCGGGCAGCACGGTGATTCCGCGTGCGGTGAGCAGTGCCTCCGCCTCCGGCAGGACCGGCATGTTGGCCGCTTCGACGACCCAGCGGGCCGTGATCCGGGCCTGGTTCGTCAGGTCGACGGCGTAGGAGACGGCGGCGGGTACGAGGACGTCCGCGTCCTGGTCCAGCCAGGCGTCGGCGGGCAGTTCCAGGTCCGTGCCGCGCAGCACACCGCGGTCCACGGTGCCGTAGGCGTCGCGGGCGCCGAGGAGCGCCTCGACATCGAGACCGGCCGGGTTCGCGATCGTCCCCTTGACGTCGGCGACGGCCACCACCCGCAGGCCGGCCCGGGACAGGAACCGGGCGGTCGCCCCGCCCATGGTGCCGAGCCCCTGGAGCGAGACCCGTGCGTCCCCGTACGCGACTCCGGCCCCGTCCAGCGCGGCGAGCGCGGACTCGGCGACCCCGCAGCCCCCGGCCAGCTCGTCCAGGCCGATGCCGTCCACCTCCACGGCGAAGGCGTCGGCCAGCCGCCGGCGCGCCGCGGCTTCGTCGTCGAGCAGCGGATAGACCGCCTGGACGGTGGAGACGAGCCCGGCCTCCGCGGTGGCCCGGTCGATCAGGTCCTGGGTGAGCCCGAGGTCCTCGCCGGTCGTCCAGGCGCTCTCCACGTACGGACGCACCGCCCGCAGGAAGCGCACCAGGATGCCGTACGCCGCCGGATCACGGGGGTCGCAGTCGATGCCGCCCTTGGCGCCGCCCAGCGGTATGTAGCGCACCCCGGACCGGTCCGCATCGAAGTGGAGAGCTTCCTTCATCGTCATACCGCGGGCGAGCCCTGCCACCTCCTCCAGCGTGCAGCCCTCCCGCATGCGCAGACCGCCGCTGGACACGCCACGCACCAGCCGGTCGACGACGAGGTGTCCCTGGCGGCCCGTGACGTGGTCCGTCCAGGTCAGTGAGATCAACGGGGCGGGCGGGGACACCGGTGGTGTCGTCATCGGGGGCTCTCCTCGGTCACGGCGGTCGGGACGGGACCGGGCGGGGCCCGGGATTCCGGGCGGCCGACCCGCCGCCCCGAGGCCGGCCGACGATCTTTTACTGAATCGCCAGTCAGTATTGGGAGCCGGGAGTGCACTGTCAATGCGGCCTGTGCCCCACGGCAGCCCAGTGGCCGGAGTCCGCCGGTGCGGCAGGCGCCGACCGCCCCCCCGGCACCGGAGCAGGCAGCGCCCGGAGGTGGCTGGATCCGGCCGTAGGCGGAACGTGCCGCCACCGGATGCGGAATCCTGCGGGCGAGCCGGACGTTGGATTCGGCATGACGGGATTCGATGCACGGCAGCAGGCACTGCTACGGCTGGTCGGCGAGGAGGACGGCGGTGTGCTGGTGACCCTCAGGCGGGACGGCAGGCCCCAGCTCTCCAACGTCAATCACTTCTACTACCCCGACGAGCGGATCGTCCGCGTCTCCGTCACCGAGGGCCGGGCGAAGACCCGGAACCTGGCGCGGGACCCGCGGGCGAGCTACCACGTGACCAGCCAGGACCGCTGGGCCTGGACCGTCGTGGACGGCACGGCCGAGCTGAGCCCGGTGGCCGCCGATCCCGACGACGCCACCGTGGCGGAACTGATCACGCTCTACCGCGACGTCCAGGGCGAGCACCCCGACTGGGACGACTACCGCAAAGCCATGGTCAGGGACCGGCGGATCGTCCTACGGCTCCACGTCGAGCACGTGTACGGGCAGCAGCGTGGCTGAACGGGTCCATCCGGAGCGCCATCCCGTTGGGTGCTCCGCCCTCGCACAGTCGTCCCACCTGTCCATAATGAGACGATACCGACTCCCTCAGGAGACCTTGTGACCGGCGCTGACTCCAAGCTTCCGCTCCGCACCAGACTGCGTGCGCTGCGTCCCGCAGCCTTCGGGGCCGACCCGGCCGGCGCACGCATGGAGCGCATCCGTCGTTCCCCCAACTTCGCCGAAGGGACCTTCCAGAACCCGGTGGGGGCGAGGATCAGGCCCTCCGGGTCGGCCCTGGAATTCGCGAAGGTCTACTTCCGCAAGGAGGAGCGGGTGCTCAGGGCGCCGACCGGGACCGTCCCCGTGCACGCCACGACCCTCGCCGACCTCGCCGAGCCGCCCGCCTCCGGTCTGCGGCTCACCTGGATGGGGCATTCCAGCGTGCTCGCCGAGATCGACGGACGCCGCGTGCTCTTCGACCCGGTCTGGGGCGAGCGCTGCTCACCCTTCGACTTCGCCGGTCCCAAGCGGGTGCACCCCGCCCCGGTGCCGCTCGGCGCCCTCGGCCCGGTCGACGTGGTGGTCATCTCGCACGACCACTACGACCACCTCGACCTGCCGACGATCCGCTCGCTCGCGGACACCGCCACGGTCTTCGCGGTGCCGCTCGGCGTCGGTGCGCACCTGGAGCGCTGGGGCGTGCCCCTGGACCGGATCCACGAGCTCGACTGGAACGAGTCCACGACCGTCGCCGGAATCAGCCTCACCGCCACACCCGCCCGGCACTTCTGTGGCCGCGGTCTGCGCAACCAGCAGCACACCCTCTGGGCATCCTGGGCCGTCGCGGGGCCCGAGCACCGGATCTACCACAGCGGTGACACCGGCTATTTCCCCGGGTTCAGGGAGATCGGCGCCGAGCACGGCCCCTTCGACGCGACCATGATCCAGATCGGCGCGTACAGCCAGTACTGGCCGAAGGACCGGACGGACAGCAGGCCGGAACCCGGCGCCTGGCCGGACATCCACATGAGCCCCGACGAGGGGGTCCGGGCCCACCTCGACCTTCAGGGCGACGACCCGTCGGCGGGCATCATGCTGCCGATCCACTGGGGTACGTTCAACCTCGCCCTTCACCCCTGGGCCGAACCCGCCGAATGGTCCATGCGCGCCACGCAGTTCGCCGGAGTGACGATGGCGGCCCCGCGACCGGGCCAGCCCTTCGAACCCGCCGATACGCCGGCGGTCGAGCCGTGGTGGCGCGGTGTGGCCGCCGAACCGGCACCGGGATGGGGCAACTGGCCCCCGGTGCACGTACCGCTTCCCGGCGGAGCCAAGGCCGCGGCCGCCCCCGACCTCGACCGGGCTCCCCAGGTGTGAGCCGGGCGCGCCGGCCGCCCCGCTGTCCGTGGGGGGACGGACGCCACGGGCGGCCGGTGCCGTGACGCCCGGACGGGGTGGGCGGCGGTTCGAACGGCGGTACGCTGCGCCCGGAGGAGCTCACATCCCGGGGGAGCGGCCATGCTGCGGGTGCACTTCACGTCCGAGGACCTGGCGAGAGTCACAGTGGCCCCCGGCCCGGACTTCCTCTGGGAGATCAGCAACAGCGTCCAGACCCTTCAACGGCGGGACGGCGAAAGGGTGTTCGGCGCCTGGCGCCGCTGGGTGCGGCCGCGGCTCTCCGGCACTCCCCGGCTGCTCTCCTCCCTGCTGCCCCCACGTGGCTACTCACCCGATTTCCTCACGCCCACGACCGGCGACCGCGCCACGTTGCAGGCAGCCCTCGACACCTTGATGAGCACCCCGCGGCCACGGTTGCGGACCGACCTGACGCACCTGGCGGCCTCCTTGCAACTGCCCAGCTGGGTCGGGTCGTTGGCCGGAGGCGACGCCGATGCGCTCCGGCGGCTGGGCGGAGCGCTGGGTACGTACCAGCGTGAGGCGCTCGCCCCGTACTGGCAGCGCGTCCACGCACACATCGACGCCGATCGCGCCGTCCGGCTGCACAGCCTGCTCGACGGCGGGACCGAGGGCCTGCTGAACGGACTCGGACCGCAGTTCCGCTGGCGCCCGCCCGTCCTGGAAGTGGCGTATCCCGTGGATCAGCAACTGCGCCTGCGCGGACGGGGTCTCGTACTCCAGCCGTCGTTCTTCTGCTGGCCGACGCCGATCACCCTGGCCGACGGGGATCTGCCGCCCGTTCTCGTCTATCCCATCCATCATGCCGAGGACTGGGCCGGACCCGCCGCGCCCGCCCCCGGGTCCCGTTCCGCAGACGGCGCCGGGCCCCTGGGGCCGCTCCTCGGGCACACCCGTGCGGGCATCCTGCGCGCCACCCGCACCGGCTGCTCCACCGTCGAGGCCGCCCGGCTCCTGGCCGTGACGCACCCCGCCGTGAGCCAGCACCTGAACGTACTGCGGGCGGCAGGGCTGGTCGCCACGGTACGCAAGGCCGGACGCTCCTTCCATATGGCGACGGCGGAGGGCAGGGCCCTGCTGGCAGCCGAGGACCGGTCCGGCAGCTCGCCGGAGCGCGGAGCGTGACCTCCGGAGCGTGAACCCCGCAGCGTGACCTCCGGAGCGTGAACCCCGGAGGTCAACGGCTTCGGAGTATGACGGGCGCTCAAGTGCCGGCGTAAGCCAGGGCTTTCACCGCTTGCCCCGTTCGCGCGTCTACGGCGACGCTGATTCCCGGCGCCCCGCACGGCTGGGCGCTTCCCGAACGTGTTTCTGCCCGCAAGGCCACCCCCCACCCTTCTCAGGAGCCTTCATGCGCAAGAGACTTGTGTCCACCGCGATCGTCGTCGCCGCCGCCGGAGCCCTCCTCCAGCCCGCGCTGCCGGCCCAGGCATCCCCCGTACCGCACCCCGCGCCCGTGTCCGTGCTCGCTCATGACTCGAAGGCGGGAACGGCCGTCGTCAGCGGGCAGAACAAGCCCGGCACCCGGCTGGAGGTCGCCGCCGGCCGTACGCAGAGCGCCCACTGGCTGCAGATCGACTACCAGGTCCAGGAGACCGGCTACTGGTGCGGTCCGGCGGCCACCCGTATCGCGCTCTCCGCCCGGATGGCACCGCCCAGCCAGGGAGATCTGGCCTGGCAGCTCGGCACCACCCAGAACGGCACCGATCACATCGGCCAGGTCACGAACGTGCTCAACTCGAACCTCGGCGGAGGCTGGTACGAGACCAAGGAGATGCCGAACGACCCGCCCACCCAGGCCCAGCGGGACCTGCTGTGGTACGACATCGTCTTCGACATCGACCGCAACTACCCGCTGGTGGCCAACATCGTGGCCCCGCCCGGCAACCAGCCGCCCGGCTACCCGTCGGACCAGACGATCTACCACTACTTCACCGTCTTCGGCTACGACGAGGTGGACCGCACCGTCCTCATCGCGGACCCCGCCTCCTTCAGCGGCAACCAGATCTACTGGATCTCCTTCGATCAGCTCGCGACGCTGATCCCGCCGAAGGGCTACTCGGCATGAGCGCGCACGAGCGCCGCCCCACCCGCAGAAGCCTCCTCAGGGCCGCCGGTGGCCTCTCCGCCGCCATGGCCCTGGGCGCCGGAAGCGCCCTCGCCACGGCAACGGCCGCCAGTGCCGCGGGCGACGGCTTCGGGCTGCGCATCGTGGACCGGGCCGAGAGCGACCCCCGTATGCGGTACTACCGCTTCGCGACCGACGCGATCGGCTGGGACCCGGCGGTCAACGTCCTGCTCCCCGACGGCTACCACACCGACGGCCGTCGCTACCCGGTGCTCTACCTGCTGCACGGGGGCGGCACGGACCAGGACTTCATCACGTTCGACCGCGCGGGCATCCGGGCGTGGACGGCCGGCAGGCCGGTCATCGTCGTGATGCCCGACGGCGGACACGCGGGCTGGTACTCCAACCCGGTCAGCTCCAACGCCGGTCCCCGGAACTGGGAGACCTTCCACATCGCCCAGCTGCTGCCCTGGATCGACGCCAACTTCCGTACGTACGCCGAGTACGACGGCCGCGCCGTGGCCGGGTTCTCGATGGGCGGCTTCGGCGCGCTGAAGTACGCGGCCAGGTACTACGGACACTTCGCCTCGGTGAGCGCCCACTCCGGCCCCGCCAGTCTGCGCCGTGACGCGGGCCTGGTCGGTCACTGGGCCAACGCCTCCTCGGCCGCGGTGGAACTGGCCGGCGGCACGGTCTACGGCGTTCCGCTGTGGGACGAGGCACGGGTCAGTGCCGACAATCCGGTCGAGCGGATCGAGAGCTACCGCAACAAGCGGGTGTTCCTGGTCGCGGGCACCAGCCCCGACCCGGTCAACTGGTTCGACCAGGTCAACGAGAACCAGGTGCTGGCCGGACAGCGGGAGTTCCGCGCGCTTCTCGGCGCCGCAGGCATCCCGCACGAGTGGCACGAGGAACCCGGCGGGCACGTCTTCCGCGACTACATGTTCCAGCGCGACCTCGACGGCATCATCGCCAGACTCCGTAAGGCGTAGGGACCCCGCGCACTCCGCAAGGCACAGCGCCCTCGCACACCCTGCAAGCCCCCTCGGCGGAGATCGAGGGGGCTTGCCGCGTTCGCGAGCGGCACTGCGTCCCCGGGCCGCGCTACCGCCGATCGGGTGCCGGACCACCGGGAATCCGGCCGGCCGAATCGGTCGCTCGTGCGAGAGGTCATACCAGAGCGGGACGGATGGCGGGCAAGTTCCACAACTGCCCGTCGCGCCCTCGTACCGGGCGACTACCGTGTGTGCCCGGTGATCAACGGTGGGCTCATATTTTCCGAGCCTGCCCGGCCGATGACCCGAGAATGACCGACCACCGTAGGTGCCACCACATGAACGCCGATGCCTGGGGCCCCACGTACCGAGGACGCTGATGTCTCAACTTCGCGCACCCGACGCGCGACCGGAACGACGAGAGGGCGGGCGGCACGGCCGACCGGGTCCCCGTTCCCACTCGGCCGCGGCCAGGCCGCGGGCTGCCCGGCCGTCTCCCGAGGCGCGCATACGCCCCCAACTCCTGCGCACCGCAGTGCTGCCGGCCGTCGCCGTCGCACTGGCGGGCACCGCGGCCGTCATCTTCACCGCCCGCTCCGGCGGCGTCCGCCCGTCCAGGGAACTCTGGACGGCGCTCGGCGCCGCGGGAACGCTGGCGGCCGCCGCGATGGTGGCCGCCTTCCTGGCCGCCAACCGGGTCGCCACCACCGTCCTCGGCCGCTGCCTGGCCCTGCGCCGGGCCAGCGTCCAGGGCCAGGCCGATCTGCAACGGGTGGTGGAACAGCTCCGCAACGGCGAACCCGTGCCCGCGCGACGCTCCCCGCAGCCCGTCGCCCCCGGCAGCGACCCCTTCGAGCTGCTCGCTCAGGAGATCGGACGCCAGCAGGAGGGAGCCGTGGCCGCCGTCGTCCAGGCATCCCGGCTGTCCCGACTGCCCGAACACACCGGCGAGGACCAGAAGGTCGAGGTCTTCGTCAATCTCGCCCGCCGTCTGCAGTCGCTCGTGCACCGCGAGATCCAGCTGCTCGACGAGCTGGAGCACCAGGTCGAGGACCCCGATCTGCTCAAGGGGCTCTTCCACGTCGACCACCTGGCCACACGCATCCGCCGGCACGCCGAGAACCTCGCCGTCCTCGGGGGCGCGGTCTCCCGGCGGCAGTGGAGCAACCCGGTCACCATGACGGAGGTGCTGCGCTCGGCGATCGCCGAGGTCGAGCAGTACCCCCGCGTCAAACTCGTCCCCCCGATCGACGGCACTCTGCGCGGGCACGCCGTGGCCGACGTGATCCACCTGCTGGCCGAACTCGTGGAGAACGCCACGGTGTTCTCGGCCCCGCAGACCCAGGTCCTGCTCCGCGCCCAGCGCGTCACCGCGGGCCTCGCCCTGGAGGTGGAGGACCGGGGCCTCGGCATGCCGGGTGACGAGCAGAAGCGGATGAACGCTTTGCTGGCCGACCCCGACCAGGTCAACGTCGCACGCCTGCTCCAGGACGGCCGGATCGGCCTGTTCGTGGTGGCGTCGCTGGCCCGCAGGCACGGCATCGCCGTACGTCTCCAGAGCAACATCTACGGGGGCACCCAGGCCGTCCTCGTCCTCCCGCAGTCCCTGCTCGGAGCCGACGAGGACACGCACACCGAGGCCGCCGGCGCACCGGCCCCACCCCTGGGGCCCGTGCACCGCCCACCGCCCCCGGACGACTCCGCGGGACGCCTCGGCCCCGCCCCTGAACGGGCCGCCGCCCCCGAACCGCAGCGGCGCCCCTACGTACCGAAACAGCAGCAACTGCGGCTGCATCAGGCACCTCAGCAGACGCCGCGCGAGGGCGAGGGCCCCCCGCTCCCGCTGCGG
Organism: Streptomyces sp. NBC_00236; assembly: GCF_036195045.1. NCBI lineage: Bacteria > Bacillati > Actinomycetota > Actinomycetes > Kitasatosporales > Streptomycetaceae > Streptomyces > Streptomyces sp. NBC_00236. Next base: position 7,575,862 of record NZ_CP108100.1, read on the forward strand.
GCCGAGCGCCTCGACCGGCCCGCCCCCGCCGACGAGCGCTCCGGCACCCGGACCACGGACGACGCGGTCCCCGTCCTGCCCCAGGAGACCGGAGTCGTGCGCGGCACGATGGGCCGGCCCCAGCTTCCCAGGCGGGCCAACCAGGAACACCTGGTCCCGCAGCTCAGGGAGGCTCCTGCCCCGCGCGCCGAGGAGGAGCCCACGCTGCACGACCCGGGGCTGGTGGCGGCCTTCCGGCGGGGGATCGACCTCGCGGAGGCGCGGCAGGAGTCGGAGGCGGATCCCGCACCGGACACCGGCACCGGGTTCGGGGCGCCCGCCGGCACCGGAGCGGACGCCGGCGGGTCCAGGGACGTGCGGACCGGCCGGGAGGCCCCCGCACCGGTCAGGGCGCCGCTGGAGCCGCTCCCGGTCCGTGGCGCCGTCCCCGTGGAGCTGCTCGGGGACGGCTCGTACCACAGTGATCAAGACCCACTCGAAGCGAACGTGAACACCACCAAGGAGTAGATGCACCATGGCGACCGATATGCCGTCCGGTCAGGTCTCGGACCTCGACTGGCTGCTGAGCGGGCTGGTACAGCGCGTGCCGTACACGCGCAGCGCGGTCCTGCTCTCCGCCGACGGGCTGGTGAAATCCCTCCACGGCATGGACGCCGACAGCGCCGACCACATGGCCGCGCTGGCCGCCGGCCTGTACTCGCTCGGCCGCAGTGCCGGGGCCCGTTTCGGGGACAACGGAGAGGTCCGCCAAGTGGTGGTGGAGCTCGACTCGACGCTCCTCTTCGTCGCCACCGCCGGCTCCGGCACCTGTCTGGCCGTGCTCGCCGGGCGGAACGCCGACGCCGCCGTGCTCGGCTACGAGATGACGATGCTGGTCAAGAGCGTCCGGCCCTATCTCATGACGCCGACGAGACAAGCGGCCGGGGTGCCGGGCGCCTCGGGACTATGACCGTGCCGGCCACGCAGGACGGGCCGTTGCTCGACGATGCGGCAGGCCGCCTCATCCGCCCCTACACCGTGAGCAACGGCCGCACCCGTCCCACGACCGTGCTCGACCTGCTCTCCCTGGTGATGGCCACCGGTACGGTTCCGCAGACGCACCTGGGCCCCGAGCACTCCGTGGCGCTCGGGCTGTGCGGCGGTCCCACCTCGGTGGCCGAGATCGCCGCGCATCTGCGGCTGCCCGCCGTCGTCACCAAGGTCCTGCTCTCGGACCTGGTCGACTGCGGCGCGGTCACCGCACACCCGCCCGCCTTCCATGACATGCCCACCGACCGATCCCTGCTGGAGGCAGTGCTCGATGGCTTACGACGACAGCTCTGACGGCTTCGACGGCTCCGCCCCGTACGCGGGGACCGCGAGCCCCGGACACGTCGGCTACGCGGACGCCCCGGGCGGCGGCTACGCGGCTCCGCCGGGCCACACCGGGTACGAGGACGGATCCGCCCCTTCCGGGTACGAGGACGGCACCCGCACGGCCGGTTACGAGGAGGCCCCCGGCAGCCCCGAGGGCTTCCCCGTCGCGCTCAAGGTGCTGGTGGCCGGAGGTTTCGGCGTCGGCAAGACGACGTTCGTCGGCGCGGTCAGCGAGATCGCGCCCCTGAGCACGGAGGAGCTGCTGACCCAGGTCAGCGCGGCGACGGACAGCCTCGAAGGCATCGAGTCCAAGACCTCCACCACCGTGGCGATGGACTTCGGCCGCATCACGCTGGACGAGCAGCATGTGCTCTATCTGTTCGGCACACCGGGACAGGAGCGCTTCTGGTTCATGTGGGACGAACTCTCCCAGGGTGCGCTCGGAGCGGTCGTGATCGCCGACACCCGCAGACTGGAGGAGTGCTTCGCGGCCGTCGACTTCTTCGAGCGGCGAGGAATCGGCTTCATCGTCGCGGTCAACGAGTTCGACGGCGCGTTCCGCTACGGCCCCGACGAGGTCCGGGCGGCCCTCGACCTTGCACCCGCGGTCCCGGTCGTCCTCTGTGACGCCCGCATCGCGAGTTCGGGCACCGGTGCGCTGGTCACCCTGGTCCAGCACCTCATCAACGCCACCGCCGAACCCGCCCCGCTGACCGCCCACGGAAGCTACGGAGTCCATCCGTGACGACCCCGCACGCCCTCGGACGGCTGCTGCTGACGCCCGTCGACAGCGACACCGACGTCCGGACCCAGCGGCTGCGGAGCCTCGGCCTGGGGGAGCGGCCCGACGCCTCGTTCGACAACTTCGACGCCTTCGCCGACCGGGTGGCCGAAGTGACCGAGGTGCCCTACTCGATGGTCAACTTCATCGACGGCAACCGCCAGTTCTTCGCCGGACTGCACACCCCGGCGGGTACCTGGAAAGGCTCCGACCTGGGGGCCGCGGCGGCGGGCAGCGGCCGCCGGGGGCGCTATGTGGCCCTCGACCACGGCTTCTGCCCGCATGTCGTCGTCCGGCGCAAGGCACTGGTCCTGGAGGACGTGTGCGACTACCCGCGGTTCGCCGGGAACCCGGTCGTCGACGACATAGGCATCCGCTCCTACCTGGGGGCGCCGCTCATCGACCGGACCGGCATCGCCCTGGGGGCCGTCTGCGCCGTCGACATCGTGCCCCGCCCGTGGGGACGGGCGGGGCTCGACACGATCAAGTCACTGGCGCAGGAGCTCGTCGGGCACATCGACCAGCGGGAGGAGAACATCCTCGGCATCTGAGCCCCGCGCCGGACCCCGCCGTCAGGCCTCCACCGTGCGGCCGTCCAGGAAGGTGAGCACGACCGTGTCACCGTCCACCCGCACCCGCACGGCCGTGCGCAACGCCTCCGGGTGGATGCCGTCGCGGGACAGCACGACGAGCGAGACGTGCACGCTGCGGCCGCCCGCATGCGGTGCGCTGCGCAGATACGGCACCGCCGAGTGCGGGCCGTACGCATTGGACCCGACATCGCGTGCCACGGCGGCGCCGTCCACACCCCCGTCCCATCCGTACAGCGCGACCAGTGCGCTGCTCAGCCCGTCGGCCGTGCGAGCGAGCGCCCAGTCGGGCGCCGACGAGGCGAACGGGGCCTGCGTGTCCGCGACCGCGTGGCCGCCCTCGCGGACCACCGCGCCGCCGGGTGCCTCGACCCGGTGCACCCGGATCTCCCACGGGCCGTGCAGCACACTCGTCGTCTCGATGCGGTAGGCGCGCTCGTCACCGGGCAGCCGCGCCGCCGACCAGGAGGACGCGACGCGGTCCTCGCAGCGCAGTGGATGGATCCGGCGGCGCCGGGACGGGGTGCCGTCCGGGGCGAGCAGTGCCAGATGGCCGTCGATATCGCGGGCCAGGGCGTGCGGGGCGGACTCGGGGGCCGTCGCCGTCGAGTAGGCGAGCTTCGCGTAGTGCGGATCGTCCTCACCGGCCCCCGGGTCCGGGTCCGCGCCGGCTTCGGTCCCCGCGGGGTCCGGGGCGGGCGGGTTGTGGTCGCTGCCGTGGTTGACGAGGCGGACGATGCCGTCGTGCCGGGTGCCGTGCAGCAGCCAGCCGGGGGCGGGCAGCGCGGTGTACGTGTCGGACTCCTCGACGGGCAGCGGGAGTTCGCGCGCGGTCCACACCTCGTGGTCGGGGGGAAGCAGCAGGCCGAGGAAGCCCTTGCTCGCCCAGTAGGGGGAAGCGGGCCCGGAGTAGGGCTGGGTGGACGGCAGGAAGGTGTCGTACCAGCCCAGCGTCAGCAGCCCCCGTTCGTCCGGCACCCCGCGCTCGGCGAAATGCCGCAGGGTGCCGGAGGCGAGGCGGCGGGTCAGGCCGGGGGCGAGCGGTGTGCAGTCGGCCAGCGCGCCCATCCACACGGGAGCGAGCGCGGCGAACCGGTAGGTGAGGGAGCGGCCCTGGTGCACCGGGGCGCCGTCGGCCCCGAAGAAGTGCGGGTAGTCCTCCAGGAACCTGCTCAGGCGCTGCCGGTAGACCTCGGCCCGGCCGCCGTCGCCACCCGGGCCGGCGATCCGTGCCCACAGCAGCGGGTACAGATGCATCGCCCAGCCGATGTAGTAATCGAAGTTGCGGCCGTCCCCGTCGGTGTACCAGCCGTCACCTACGTACCAGTCCTCGATCCTGTCCAGCCCCTCCTCGATGTCCGAGGCGCTGTACGGGGCGCCCACCGAGGCGAGGAACTGCTCGGACACCACCTGGAAGAGCCGCCAGTTGTTGTCCCAGGTGCGGCCGCCGACGAACCCGGAGAACCAGTCGACGACCCGCTCCTGAACCCTCGCGTCCAGCCGGTCCCAGATCCACGGCCGGGTCTCGTGCAACGCGACCGCGATCGAGGCCGCCTCCACCATCTGCTGCGAGCAGTTCGTCAGCCGCGGCCACGCCTCCCCGCTCGCCGCGTCCGTGCCCGCCGCCAGACCGGCCGCGTACCGCTCCGTCAGGGCGGGGTCGACCGCCCCGCCCGCGCCCGCGATCCGGCAGGCGGCGAGCAGGAACGACCGGGCGAACCCCTCCAGCCCGTCGGACACGACCCCGGACCAGCTGCCGCGGCCCGGCAGCCGGTACTGGGCGAAACCCGGGGTCGCGTACGGCGTCAGCGCGTCCAGCATCCGGTCGGCGGTCGCCTCCCAGTGCGCCCGGGTCCATCCGGTGCGTGACGACAGGACTCGGTCGGTGGGCGGCAGACGCAGGTGCGGGGCGACGGACATGGTGGTGCTGCTCCCAGGAATCGGTGGGGGTGGTTACCGGACGAGTTCGGCGCAGTGGGTATGGCCCCGGGAACCGCCGACGGCGACGGTGAGGACCGGCCGGGCCCCCGGGGTGACGGTCACGGTGTCGTCGGCCGCGGCGACCGACCGGACACGGAAGGGGAGTTCGACCGAGACCACCGTCCCGGTCCGGCCCGGGTCGGCGACGGCTACGGACAGGTACGCGCCCCGCCGCCGTACGAGGAGCGTCACCGGACCGGACGCGGTGATCCCGGCCGCCGAACCGGCGCCCCAGAAGTGCACCGCGGTCAGCCCGGACCTGCGGTCCTCCACGGCCTGCGCGGTGGTGTCGTTCGCCACGATCCGCACCGGCCGCGAGCGCGACCACACCGCGGTGGCCGCCGCCGACGCGCCGGGCAGCAGCACATAGGCATAGCCCGCGTCGGTGGGGGAGACCCCGTGGTCCAGCCACAGCGTGGCGTAGCGACGCGCCACGGAGTCGGTGCTTCCCCCGGTGTCCGCACCGGTGTTGATCGACCGCCAGGTGCCGGCGCGCTCCTCGCGCAGGACGTTCAGAGCGGTCGCGCCGGGGAAGACATAGCCGCCGGTACCGTCGAGATGCGCCCAGTCCGCCCGGGAGACAGCGCCGCTTCCGCCCTGCTCCACCCCGTCCACCAGCAGCCGGTTGCGACCCTTCGCACCGAGGCTGCGGTTCTCCACGACCGTCTCGACCGTCCGGCCGTCGCTCGCCGTGATGCCGGCCCCGAGCGCTACCACCGCGTTGTCGAGGAGGAACCACGACTTCCTGGCCCGCAGGGTGCTGCCCCCGGCACCCACCAGCTCCATCGCGGCGACCGTGTGCCGGCCGTCCAGCACCGCACCGCCCGCGACGGCGTTCGCCGGCCGGTAGGTGGAGGTCCCGCCGCCCGTGCCGAGATCGGCGCGCTGCCGTGTGTCGACCGTGGTGCCGGGGAGACGGTACGGGTCGACGGTCGGCCAGAAGCCGTCGTTGAACTGCCCGAGGTCCTCACCGTCGTACAGGTAGGTCATGCCGTCGCCGGTGTACCAGCCGTGGAGGTTCTCGCCGTTGCCCGCCTCGTACGCGGAGATGCGCCGGGAGGAGAGCGACAGGGCGAACGCCCAGCCGGGGCGGCGGTGCACCACCCGGTCCATGTCGGCGAAGACGAAGCTGCCCGTCGTGCGAGCGCCGGCCGGGATCGCCGGATCGTCCAGTACGGCTTTGGCCAGGGCGAGTTGGGGGAGCGTGGCGAGGGCGGCGAAGGGGGTGGTGCGGTTGCGGGTCAGCCAGCCCTTGGCCAGTGCCCGCCACCGGTCCGCCCGGTCCGCCGGGGCACCCGATGCCAGGAGCAGGATCGCCGCGACGGCCGTCGCCCCGTCCCGGTGGTCGCCGGCACGCTCCCGGGACACGGCGCGTCCGCGTACCGCGTCCATCATCAGCCCGTCGAAGATCACCGGGGCGAAGCTCCGCTCCACGGCGTCGTACATCACCGAGACCTTCGGGTCGGCGACCGCCCACGGCGAGCCGGCGAGGAGGGACAGCAGATGGGCGGCGCCGCCGAGCAGCACGGTGCCGTACGAGCCGGTGTACGCGACCACGCCGTGCTGGACGAACGAGCCGTCCTCGTAGAACCCGTCACCCGAACTCGTATATCGGAACAGGCTGTTGCGTCCGGAGTCGCGTACGTCGGAGAGCGCGTCGCGGGCGGACGACAGCTTGTCGGTGCTCCTGCCGAGCAGCCCGCGCAGCGCGACGATCACGGCCTTGTCGGTGCGGTTGGCGCAGGTCTCGGCCAGGGCGGGGGAGTTGGTACGGCGGTCCGCGTCCGGGCAGAAGCGGTCCACGACCGCCAGATAGTCCGCGAGATCGGCGGCCGGCAGCCGCCCGCGCAGCAGGACACAGGTGTCCATCAGGGCGCGCGGCGCACCGATCTCCCAGAACCACCAGTTGCCGCTCTCCCGGGCGGTGGGGTGGTAGGCGGTGTCGTGGACGAACCGCAGTGCGGAGACGAGGGCGTCCGCCGCCTCCGCACTGCCCGACAGCGAGGTGCCGGGGGTCGCCCATGCAGTGGCGAGGGTGCGCAGCCGGGTATAGCTCTGCCCGAAGTTGCCCGGAGCGGTGACGGGGGCGAGATCGGACCACAGTGCGGTGCGGCCGGCGGTGCGGTCCAGGCTGTCCCAGAGCCCGTTCGCCGTGCCGTCCAGGGATGCGACACCGGCGGCGAAGTCGGGGTCCGACGGGTCGAACCCGCCGCCGGTCATGAGGAGTTCGGCGCGGGCGAGCAGCCCGTCGAAATCCTTCTCGGCGCCGAGCGCCGCACCTTCGGAGGCCGTAGCCCGGGTTGGGCCCGCGATCAGGACTCCGGAGGCGGCGGCGCCGCCCGCCGCCAGGAGGGCCCTTCTGCTCCACTGCATGGTGACTCCCTCTTCCTGCTCGGTCAGTCGCTGAGGGTGCTCGGGTCGACCGGCGGCTTCGGCAGGTTGAGCGCCGCCAGTTCGGCCTTGCCGGTGGCATCGATGGGGAACGCCCAGGTGTTCACGAAGAAGTCCGTGAGGTCATACCCCGCGATGCGGCTGGAGTAGGTGGCCAGTGCCCGGTACCGCTTGTCGTTCTCCGTGTAGTCGGACTGCGGATTCTCCTCGCGCACCAGCTTGTGCATCCGGGGCCAGAAGTCGTCCCCGTACGCGAGCTCCAGCTGACGCAGCGGCACCAGCTTCTCGTACGAGCCGAAGGACTTCTCGTACGTCAGACCGTCCGTGCCGAACTTCGCGCGCGAGGTCTGGAAGACGGTGAGCCCGGTCTTCGGGTCGACCGTGAGCAGGTTCGACGGCCGGCCGAGGGTGCGCTGGGCGGCCAGCGAGTAGATGTTCACCGTGACCTCGGTCAGCCCACCCGGCTTGTACGCCATCTGCTGGTGCAGGTGGCCGAGTTCGTGGTAGAGCCCCCAGCCGCGCGTGCGCAGCCCCTCCACCGTGGTGGCCCTGTCGAGATAGGCCCTCGGGAACCCGTTGTAGCCGTGTGTGGCGTAGGCCCCGACACCCGTGGGCACCTTGCTGACCTCGGTGAAGTGGTACGGGCCCGCCTTGCGCCGGTGCACCGGCTTCGAACCGTCCAGCCCGCTGATCCGGGCGTGCGAGTCGATGATCGTCTCGACCAGCCGGAGCAGCGCGGCATGGTCCTCGCCGCGGTACAGCAGCGCGCCCTCACGGGTCAGCGTCATGATGGTGTTCGGGCCGTGCAGCTCCACCCACGGCGAGGCGGTCAGGGTGTCGAGCTGGTGCTGGTAGGCGGACTCCGTGGTGCTGCCCAGGGTGAAGACCGGCATGGGCACGGTGCCGGAGCGGAACAGCACGCCCGCCCGTTCGCCCTGCCCGGTGAGCGTCAGATAGACCGGGCCGCCGTGCGGGTCGGTCACCGTGTTGGTGCCCGAGACGAGCGGGTAGCTGCGCGGTTCGGCGACGTCGCCGTAGTAGTCCCAGGCGCCGATCCACAGCGTGGGCACCAGGTCGTCGTACGGCTGGACCGTGAGCGACAGCGGGGTACCTGCGGGGGCGTACAGGCCGGTGGGCTGGAACTCGGAGCCGCGCAGGGCCTGTGCCAGGCGCAGGCGCTCGGCCTCGGCGGCCGGACGGGCGGTGACCGTCAGCGAGACCGGGCGGACGGCGGGGCGTGGGGTCGCGGCCTGCGCGGAGACGGCACCGGCGCCGAGTGCGGCGACCGCTCCCGCACCTGCGGCGAGAACGGCGCGACGGCCGACGGCGGGGGAAACCGGGCTGGAGGGGCTGGACTTACGCATGCGGAACTCTCCCTGCAGAAACGAATGAGGGGCGGAAGCGTGCGGAACGGAGGTGGGGCGCTCGTCAGCATGTAAGCGGTTGCTGTCGTGCCGCAAGGGGAGTCGCGAAGTTACTGTGATTTTCTATGGCCGACTGGGGACAGGCGGGTAGTAACCGGTCACATACGGCCGGACCTGCCGGCCCGGGGCGCGACGGAATCGCGTACCACGATGTGAGTGCCGAGTCGCAGGGCCCCCGTGGTGGGCTCCCGCCAGTCGTCCTCGTCCCCGCCCGAGACCGCGAGCCGCACGGCCTGGCGGCCCATCTCCTCCAGCGGTACGTGGACGGTGGTCAGCCGGGGGCGCAGTTCCTGGGCGACGGGGATGTCGTCGTACCCCACCAGGGAGATGTCCTTGGGCACCCGGACCCCGGCCTCCTCCAGCGCCTGGGCGGCACCTGCGGCGACCACGTCGTTGGCCGCGAACACCGCGGTGAACTCCGGTCCGTCCCGCAGTAGTTCGGCCATCCGCCGATAGCCGAAGTTGCGGCTGAAGGCGCCGGGCTGGGCCAGCTCCGGGTCGATGGCGATCCCGCGGAGCTCCAGGGCGCGCCGGTGGCCGGCCAGCCGGTCACGGGTGGTGGAGAGCTTGGGCGGTCCGCCGAGGTAGAGGATCCGCTCGTGGCCCTGCATCAGCAGATGGTCGGTGATGGCGAACGCGCCGCCCTCGTTGTCGTACTCGACCGCCGCGGTGGGAGCCTCCTCGCCCAGGGGCGGCCGGCCGCACAGCACCAGCTTGGAGCCGCCCGCGTCCAGCTCGCGGGCCCGGCGGGCCAGCTCGGAGGTGTAGCCGCGGTCGGCGATCGACCCGCCGACCACCACCACCGCGTCCGCCCTGCGCTCGTGCATGAGGTCGATGAAGGCCAGCTCGCGCTGGGGGTCGCCCTGGGTGCAGCAGACCAGGCAGAGTCGCCCGCCGAGCGCGGCCTCGCGCTCCACACCGCGGGCGATGTAGGCGTAGAAGGGGTCGATGACCTCGTTGACGATGATGCCGACGGTGCGGTTGGAGACGCCGGCCAGGGCGCGGGCGTGCGCGTTGACCACGTAGCCGAGCTCGCGCATGGCCGACTCGACCCGTTCCCGGGTGGCCTCCGCGACGGGGTAGTTGCGGTTCAGGACGCGGGAGACGGTGGCCGTCGAGACGCCTGCGCGCCGTGCGACGTCGGTGACCGTGGCCCGCCGCTGTCCGTCCGCGGCCGTGCTCTGCCGGCGCATCCGGCTCACCCCCTGGTGGCTGTTGTGTGACGCCGAGCCTAGAGCCTGGCGGGGGACGGTGTTCATGCGATCCTCCCCAGGTCGGCCCGGTGCACCGGATGGGCGAAGGGCGCCCCCCGCGCGTACCGGGTCAGCTCGTCGACGGCGAGTGCCCCCAGCCGGCCCACCTCGTTGCCCTGGGCGCCCGCGAGATGCGGGGTGAGGAAGACGTTGGGCAGGTCCCACAGGGGATGACCGGCGGGCAGGGGCTCGGGTGCCGTGACGTCCAGGACCGCGTCGAGCCGCCCGCTGACCAGATGCCCGGTCAGCGCCTCGGTGTCCACCAGGGTGCCGCGTGCGGTGTTGACGAGCAGGGTGCCGGGCCGCATCAGGCCGATCCGGCGCGCGTCGATGATGCCCCGCGTCTCGGGGGTGTCCGGGGCGTGGACGCTCACCACGTCGCTGGTGGCCACGAGGGTGTCCAGGTCCGTGCGGGTCACCCCGAGGAGTTCGGCCTCGGCCGCGCCCACGTACGGGTCGTACAGCAGCACGTCCGCGTCCAGCACCACCCGCAGCAGCTCGATCACCCGGCGCCCGATCCGGGACGCGCCCACGACCCCGACGGTCAGTCCGTGCGTACCGAGCCAGTGCTGCCGGTCGAGGTCGGCGCCGGTGCGGTGGGTGCGGCGGGCGCGGTAGAGCCCCGCCAGCGGGAACACCCGCTTCGCGCCCATGATGATCGCCGCCAGGGTGTACTCCGCCACCGGGACCGCGTTGGCCGTCGCTGCCGACGAGACGGTGATCCCGCGGTCGAAGGCGGCCGGTGACAGAAACGTTTTCACCGTGCCGGCCGCATGGATCACCGCCCGCAGCCGTGGTGTCCGCTCCAGCAGGCCGGCGTCCACCGGCGGGCACCCCCAGCCGGTGAGCAGCACTTCCGCCGAGGCCAGCGCCCGCACGGCGTCGGGAGAGTCGAACTCGCTGATCAGCGACGGGTCGATCAGGTCCGCGGTCTCCTCCAGACGGGCCCGGACAGGGGGTGGGAAGACGTCGTCCAGCAGCCCGGGGCTCATGACCAGGACCGTGCGCGGGCGCCTTTCGGGCGGGGCCGCAGCATCGGTACCGGACGGAGCCGGCGCCTCTTCGGTGGTTCGCACCCTGCCTCCGGACAGTAATCGCGTTCTATGGAATGACCGGCACGCTAAGGAGCGTGATGGGTGACCGTCAAGCTCTTCCGCTACCCAACTGCCCTATTTATCAGGGTATTCAGGGCTTCGGTGGGCGAACTTCCTTGTGGAGGGCATCGCGAAACAAAGACGTTCGACTGGATCTCTTGACGCTTGGGTTAACCGCTTACTAACTTGCGGCCGCAGAAGGCTCACCATGCGCCACCCAGCCGAACAGGACGCACCATGGCTGACACAGCACCCCCGCTGCCGCGGGAAAAGCGGCGAAAGTGGCGGAAGCGGGTCGAGGAACCCGTCCCGCCGGCCGACCGGGCCCTTGTCGCCCCACGCCGGCTGACGCTCGGGCAGCGGATCAAGCGCGACCGGGTGATGTTGCTGCTCACCCTGCCCGGCCTGCTCTACTTCGTCGTCTTCCACTACGTCCCGCTCCTCGGGTACGTGGTGGCGTTCCAGGACTACCAGCCGTACCTCGGATACATGCACAGCGTCTGGGTGGGCTTCGCCAACTTCTCCGCGGCGTTCGCCGAACCGGCCTTCTGGAGCGCGACGTTCAACACGCTGGAGATCGCCCTCGTCCAGCTGGTGTTCTTCTTCCCGGTGCCCATCGCGCTGGCCCTGCTCCTCAACAGCATCGCCAGCGACCGCATCAGGCGGTTCGTGCAGAGCGTCGTCTATCTCCCGCACTTCATCGGCTGGGTCATCATCGTCTCGATCTTCCAGCAGATCCTGGGTGGCGCCGGCGTGCTGCCGGACGTCCTCGGCGGCATGGGTCTGCCGCGCTACGACATGATGAGCGACCCCGACGCCTTCCCCTGGCTGCTGACCCTCCAGGTGGCCTGGAAGGACGCCGGCTGGGGCACCATCATCATCCTCGCCGCACTGCTCAACATCGACCGGCAGCAGTACGAGGCCGCCGCCATCGACGGCGCCGGACCCCGGCGCCGGCTGTGGCACGTGACGCTGCCCGGCATCGCACCCGTACTCATCCTGCTGCTGATCCTGAACCTCGGGCAGATCCTCTCCGTCGGCTTCGAGCAGATCCTGCTCCAGCGGGACGCGGTCGGCCCGGACGCCGGTGAGGTCCTGGACACGTACGTCTACTACCACGGCATCAAGGACAACGACTGGGGCGTCGCCGCGGCCGTCGGACTCGTCAAGGCGGTCATCGGCACCGCACTCGTGCTGGGCGCGAACAAGTTCGCCCACCGGCTCGGCCACGAAGGGGTGTACCGCGGTGCTGACCGCTGAGAAGACGCGCGCCAAGACCCGGAGCACCGCACCGGCGCCCCGCCCCGCCCCCGTACGCAGGTCCGACGGCCGGCCGCCGTGGATGGAGCGGCCCACCCGGATGGGCACGACCGCCAAGGCGGTCGCCGTCGTGGTGGTCGTCCTGGCCGTCGCCTATCCGCTCGTCGGCGTCATCGGCACGAGCTTCGCCTCGCAGACCGACATCATCAAGAGTTCCGGCCTCGTCCTGTGGCCGGACCACCCCACCCTGGACGCCTACCGCACGATCTTCACCGGCGGTGTCGTCACCCGGGCGCTGCTCGTCTCCGTCGGCATCACCGTGTTCGGGACACTCGCCAGCCTGCTCGTCACCGTCGGCATGGCGTACGGGCTCTCCCGCCGCGAAGTCACCGGCTCCCGCTTCATCCTGATGACCGCCCTGTTCACCATGCTGTTCAACGCGGGCATCATCCCCAACTTCCTGCTGGTCAAGGGCCTCGGCCTGTACGACACCTACGCGGCGCTCGTCATGCCCACCCTGGTCAGCGCCTTCAACCTGGTCGTCCTGCGGTCCTTCTTCATGAACCTGCCGGAGGAGTTGTACGACGCGGCGAAGGTCGACGGCGCGGGTGACTTCCGCATCCTGGTACGGATCGTCCTGCCGCTGTCCAAGGCCGTCCTCGCCGTGATCAGCCTCTTCTACGCGGTGACGTACTGGAACGCCTTCTTCAACTCGCTCCTGTACCTCAACGACACCGACAAGTGGCCGCTGCCGATGGTGCTGCGCACCTACGTCCTCCAGGGCCAGAGCCTGAACGCCGCGTCGGCCGGCGAGGTGCTCGCCCCGCAGCAGGCCGTCCAGATGGCGGTCCTCGTGATCGCCGTCGTCCCGATCCTCTGTGTCTACCCGTTCCTCCAGCGCTACTTCACCAAGGGTGTGCTCACAGGCGCCGTCAAGGGCTGAGCGCGGCCACCGCCCCCCACTTCTTCCCTCCCCTCTCCCACTTCCAAGGAGATTCAGGTGTCGAGCTCCACCCCCATCAATCGCAGAGCACTGTTCCGCATGGGTGCGGGCGTCGGTCTGGGACTGGCCGCCGCCCCGCTGCTCGCCGCCTGCGGCGACGGCGGTACGACCGCCAAGGCGGAGGCCAAGAGCGCCTCGCTGCTTCCGGACACCGCAGTCCGCAACATCGGTCTGAAGCCCGACCTGGCCGGGACCGCCGCCGGTGTCCCGCAGGGCTTCTTCAGCTACCCCGCCCAGCCGCTGCGGGCCACGAAGGGCACGCCGCTCAAGGGTGCGAAGCCGATCAGCGCCACGCTGGAGACCTTCTCCCCGCCGCCGCCCGCGCGGGGCAGGAACGCCGCCTGGCAGGAGATCGAGAAGCTGCTGGGCGGCGAGGTGAACATCACCGCCGTGCCCGCCGACGACTACGGCACCAAGTTCTCCACCATGGTCGCCAGCGACAGCCTCCCCGATCTCTTCATGTACCCCGAGGTCGGCGGCGTCGACAACAAGTCCGGCTTCCTCCAGGCCACATGTGCCGACCTCACGCCTTACCTCGCGGGTGACAAGATCAAGGACTACCCGAACCTGGCCGCGATCCCGAAGGGCGCCTGGCAGGCCGCCATCTTCGGCGGGAAGCTCTACGGCATCCCGATCGCGCGTACCGGGACCGGCGGCGCCGGCGTCTACCGCCACGACCTCTTCGAAGAAGTCGGCGTGACGAGTCTCGACCAGATCACCGGACTCGACCGCTTCGTCGAGGTCTGCAAGGAACTGACCCGGCCCAAGAAGGACCAGTACGCGATCATCGCCGGCGCCACCACCATGCTCGCGATGTCCGCGGGAGCGCCCTACTACTGGCGGCTGGACGCGCAGACCGGCAAGTTCACCTGCGACCTGGAGACGCCGGAGTTCCGCAAGGCCGTGGAGACCGCCCGGCTGCTGTACAAGGCGGGCTGCTTCTATCCGGGAACCCTCCAGATGTCCGGGGCACAGAAGGCCCAGTACACGGACATGTTCAAGAACGGCAAGGGCGCCTACGTCTACGACGGTATGCCCACCTATCTGGCGCCGGGCGTCGGCTACATCGCGGCCATGGGGGCCATCGACAAGAAGTACGACCCCCGCCCCTTCGTCCCGGTCGGCAAGGACGCCGTCGCCTGGATGGACAACGTCAAGCTGGAGAACACCCACATCAAGAAGGCGTCCGGAGACCGTGTGAAGCAGGTCCTCGCGCTGGCAGACTTCGCCGCCTCGCCGTTCGGCAGCCAGGAGTACACCCTCATCAACTACGGAGTCGAGGGCAAGGACTTCACCCGCGACGCCAAGGGCAACCCGGCGCTCACCAAGCAGGGCACCCAGGACGTCACCGTGCCCTGGAAGTTCATGGCCTCCGCCGTGCCCGCCGTCTTCAGCGCCGACTCGGAGGAGGGCGTCCGTCACGTCCACGACGCCTTCACCAGGATGATCCCGATGATGGAGCAGGACCCGACGCTCCAGTACTCCTCGCCCACCTGGGACTCGAAGGGCTCCGGCAGCCTCTACACGTTCAAGTCGGACGCGCTGAAGGACATCATCTCCGGCCGCAAGCCCATGTCTGCCTATGACCAGTTGGTCAAGGACTACCTCGCCAAGGGCGGCGAGCAGGCGCGCGGCGAGTTCGAGGAAGCCTTCCAGAAGGGCAAGAAATGACCACACGACGCTCGGTACTCGCACTCGGCGGGGCCGCGGTCGCCGCGGCCGTCGCCGTCCCCGCCCTGGGCTCTCCCGCCTCCGCCCGGCCGCACGGGTTCGACCCGAAGCCCGGCTCCGACGGCGTCGGCGACCCGCTCTTCCCCACGCTCGGCAACGGCGGCTACCAGGTCGTCCACTACGACCTGACCTTCGACTTCACCCCGGTGACGTACGACTTCACCGCGACCGTGAAGATCAACGCCAAGGCCACCCAGGATCTCTCCGCCTTCAACCTGGACACAGACGGCCACACCATCGACTCCGTCACCGTCGCCGGCCGCCCCGCCACCTGGGCGCTCACACCCGGCAAGAGCGGCCAGGAACTGACCGTGACACCCGCCCGCCCCCTCCACCACGGGCAGGCGTTCACCACCGAGATCCGCTACCGGGGCAACGGCAAGGCGCCCCGACTCGGCCTCACCGGCTGGAAGTTCGGCACCGACGGCGGCTTCGCCTCGGCCGCCCAGTCCTCGCGCGCCGACACCTTCCTGCCGTGCAACGACACCCCGTCCGACAAGGCGACGTGGACCTTCCACATCAGCGCCCCCGAGGGCTTCGTCGCCACCGCCAACGGCGAGCTGACCCACAGGACCCCGCGCGCCGACGGCTCCACCGTCTGGCACTTCGCGCTCCGCGAGCGCATGGCGACCGAACTCATCGGGATCGCCGTCGTCAAGGGCACCTATCTGTACGGCAGCAGCCACCGCGGCCTGCCCCTGCGGCACATCGTCCCGCAGGGCCAGGAGGACAAGTACGCCCCGATCGTGGCCCGTACCCCCGACCATCTCGCCTGGCTGGAGGCGAAGTTCGGTCGCTACCCGTTCTCCGTCTACGGACTCCACATCTACGACGGCTACACCGACGCCCTGGAGAACCAGACCCTCTCCCTCTTCTCCACCAACTGGTTCAAGCTCAACGCCAACGGTCAGCCCGGCTACGAGACCACCATGGTCCACGAGCTCGTCCACCAGTGGTTCGGCGACTCCGTCACCCCGAACGACTGGCAGCAGGCCTGGCTCAACGAGGGCCCCGCCGTGTACTACGCGGGCCTGTACGGCGAGGAGCGGGGCTGGTCCGTCTTCGCCGACAAGATGAAGGCGACGTACGAGAAGCTCGACGCGGTCCGCGCCGCCGACGGACCGCCCGGACTGCCCAAGGCGCTCGGCGGCACGAACATCTACGACGGCGGCGCACTCGTCCTGTACGCCCTGAGCCTGCGGATCGGCCGGTCGTCGTTCGACCAGGTCATGCGTGAGTGGGTGAAGCGTTTCAAGGACTCCACCTACACCAGCGAGGCCTTCATCCGGCACGCCGTCGACGTCACGGGCGACCGGTCCGTCGACCCGTTCCTGCGTGACTGGCTCTTCGGAGCCGTCAACCCTCCCATGCCCGGCCACCCCGACTGGAAGGCTTCTGCGTGAACCGCTCCATGAACGTCGTACGAGGAACAGCCGCTGCCGCCACCGCCGCCGTCCTGACCGCGCTTCTCGCGGCCCCGGCCGCCCAGGCCGCACCCGGCACCCGCACCCTGTTCGCGGCCCCGGACGGCCGGGGCACCTCCTGCACCGTTGCCCGCCCCTGTACGCCGGAAGCGGCCCGTGATCTGGCCCGCACGGTGACCGGACATGATGTCCGCGTACTTCTCAAGGACGGGACGTACCGGCTCGACGAACCCCTGAAGCTCGGCGCCGCCGACTCGGGCGTCTCCTGGGCCGCGGCCCCCGGCGCCCGTCCCGTCCTGTCCGGCGGGCAGGACATCACGGGCTGGCGGCATAACGCCGACGGCACCTGGAGCGCCGACGCCCCTGCCGGCGTCACCCCGCGCCAGCTCTTCATCGGCGGGAAGCGTGCGATCCGGGCCCGCGGCGAGGCTTGCGCAGCCGCCACGTGCGACGCGACCGAGAAGGGCATGACGGGCGCCACCGCCACCGGAATCGACCGGTGGCAGCGGCCCACCGACGCCGAGGCCGTCATCCGGGTCCGCTGGCGCAACTACCACTGCCGCATCGACGCCGTCAACGGCGACGTCGTGACCTTCGTCCAGCCCTGCTGGACGAACTCGGCGAGCGGCACGAAGCGCACCGGCCCCTCCTGGGACACCACGGCGGTCGACTCCTCCCGCTACAGCGGTGTCGCCTTCTTCGAGAACGCGCCCGAACTCCTCGACCAGCCGGGCGAGTTCGTGTGGAACTCGACGGACCGCACGGTCACCTACCTGCCGCGCAAGGGCGAGAACATGCGCCACGCGCAGGCCGTCACCCCGTCCACCGAGCAGCTGCTCGTCGTCGACGGCGCCCACGACGTCACCGTCAGCGGGATCGGCTTCGCGTACGCGGCGTACCGACAGCCCGACACCGACGAGGGCTATGCGGGCATGCAGGCCGGTCTCACCCTGACCGGAGCCACCGGACCCGTCGACCACGCGGGCCGCTTCTACACCAAGCCGGCCGCCGCGGTCACCGTCCGCGGAGGCCGGGGGGTGAGCATCGACAGCACCCGGTTCACCCACCTCGGCGGGGCCGGCGCGATCCTGGAGGCCGGCACGAAGGACAGCTCCGTGACCCGGTCCTCCTTCACCGACCTGTCCTCGGGCGCGGTGTACGTCGGCGACACCGAGCCGATGCCCGGCGCCGAACTCACCGGCGAGCGCAACACCGTCGCCCACAACACCATCAGCCGCACGGGCGTCGAGTACACCGACGCGGTGGGCATCTGGGCCGGTTACGAGGCGGAGCTGACGGTCGACCACAACAGCCTGGACCACCTGCCGTACTCCGGGATCTCCGTCGGCTGGGGCTGGAACCAGCCGGAGGCCCAGAAGTCCGTACTGCGTGACAACAAGGTGACGAACAACCGCATCACCGACGTCATGGAGGTCGCCCAGGAGCAGCACGACGGCGGCGCCATCTACACCCAGGGCGCCCAGCCCGGCACCGTCCTGAGCGGCAATTACATCAACCGCTCCGCGTACGGCAACACCGAGCGCGACGGCAACGGCATCTACCTCGACGAGCAGTCCTCGCACATCACCGTCGAGAAGAACGTCATCACCCGCATCGGCTACAAGTGGGTCTCCAACTGGGCGGGTTACGGCATCGAGAACACCGCCCGCAACAACTGGACCGACACCGCCGCGCCCGCGCTCGGCGGCCGGGGTTCCGTCATGACGGACAACCTCACCGGCCTTGACCGGCTGCCCGCCGAAGCGGTCGCAGTCGCCGCCGGTGCGGGTGCCCGCGGCGGCCCGGTCGAGCAGCTGCGCACCGACCTCGCGCGCACCGGCACGGCCACCCAGTCCTCCACCGAGGGAACGGCGACGGCGGCACTCGCCCTGGACGCCGACACCAACACGGACACCCGCACGCTCGCCGAAGCGGGTGCCTGGTGGCAGGTGGACCTCGGCAGCGTCCGGCACGTGCGGCAGGTGGAGGTCTGGAACAACTCCTCCTCCACCACGGCCGACTTCGACATCGTGACGGACGACGGGACGGTGCACGTCAGCGGCAAGGCGCTCCGCCCCACCGTGATCGACCTCGACAGCCGGACCCGCACGGTGAGGATCGTGGCCTCCGGCACGGGCCGGGTGGCCCTCTCCCAGGTCCTCATCCACTCCTGACCCCGGCACAGCACACGGACGCCGGACCGGCCCTTCAGGCCGGTCCGGCGTCCGGCGTCGTCCTGGAGGGTCTCACCCCAAGGCGAACGCGTCCGCCAGCATGTCGGTCTGCGCGGCCAGCAGGACGTCCCCGTCGTGGCCCATCCCGGCGAACTGCCCCGCGGCCTCCAGGCCCACCGAGCCGTGCAGCTGCGCCCACGCGAGCACCGCGCCGGCCAGTGCGCGGGCCGACGCCGCCGGGTCACCGGTGACGTCCGCCGCGTACTCGGCCACCCAGTCGCCCACGGCACTCTCCGACTCCGACCCCAGCCAGGCGGCCATCTGCGCCACCACGGGAGCCACCCCCGCACCCGGCACCCCGCCCGCGAACACCGGCAGGAACGGCCCGAGCACGGCACGGGCGCGCTCCAGTGTGTCGGCGGGAGCCACGTACCCCGGCACCGGCGAGCCCTGGATCAGCAGATAGCGGTGCGGTTCGCCGATGGCCCAGGCCCGGTAGGCCGTGGCCAGTGACCGCAGCCGCTCGCGCGGGCCGTGACCGGCCGCCTCCGACCGGGCCGCGGCCACGCCCATCGCCGTCGCGGCATCGTCGTACGCGTCCCTGATCAGGGCGTTCAGCAGATCGTCCCGGTTCGCGAAATAGCGGTAGAGCGCCGGTCCGGACAGGCCCATGTCCTTCGCGATCCGAGTGAGCGCGAGCGCGGCCACACCCCCGTCGGCGAGCTGCCGCAGTGCCGCCTCCTTGATCTCCGCCCGGGTCTGCTCCCGGTACCGGGCCCGTGGCCCCTGCTGCGCCTCGGCCATTCCTGGCACCTTTCGCTAGGCAAGCTCACTTCGGTTACGGAGTCTAACAGTCAGGGTTGCGATGGCTCATCGCGAGAGTTACTGTCTCTAACAGAAGTGAGGGGCGGTAGCGCACCTCCGGGACCGGATTTCAGGGAGCACCCCATGACTGCAACGCATGACCTCCACGTGGTTCTCGGCGCCGGCCCCGCCGGTACCGCGCTCGCCGCCGAGCTGGCCCGTCGCGGGCATCCCGTGCGGCTCGTCGACCGGTCGGGCGAGGGGGCCGCACCGACGGGTGTCGACCGGTTCGCCGCCGATGTGGCTACTGCGGAGGGTGCCCGTGCGGCCGTACAGGGTGCGGCCGTCGTGTATCACTGCGTGAACGTCGGCTACCACCTCCAGGTGGAGGTCATGCCGCGGATCCAGCAGGCCGTCCTGACAGCCACCGGGGCGGCCGGCGCTCGCCTCGTCGTCCTCGACACCCTCTATCCGTACGGAGAGACGCACGGTGCGGTGATGACCGAGGACACCCCGTGGAACGCGACCACCCGCAAGGGCCGGATGCGTGCGGAGCTGGACGCCCGCTACCTGGCCGCCCATGCCGACGGCCGGCTGCGCGTCGTACTGGGCCGGTCGGCCGACTTCGTGGGGCCGGGGGTCCTCCACTCCACCCTGGGCGGGGCGGTGTTCCCGGCCGCGCTGACCGGGGGAGAGGTCCCGGCGTTCGGTGACATCGACCTGCCGCACAGCTACACGTACATCGGTGACGTGGCGGCGGGTCTTGCGACGCTGGGCGAGAACCCGGACGGTGACGGCCGGGTCTGGCACCTGCCCACGGCTCCGGCGCTCACCACCCGGCAGATCCTGACCATGGTGGAGGAACGCGTCGGGCGCCCCCTGAACCTGACCGTCGTGGCGCAGCCGCGTCCGTTCGGCCCGTTCGACGAGGTGTTCATGGCGGAGTACGCGGAGATGTTCTACCAGCACACGGAGGCCCAGATCGTCGACTCCTCGGCCATCGAGAAGGCGTACGGACTGATGCCCCGTCCCCTTGACGCCGCGGTCGACCGGACGCTTGCGTGGTACGGGGAACTCCTGGCCGCATCCTGACGGTACAGGGGTGCGCCGGCCCGACCGCTGTCCGCCGACGGGATGTCCGAGCGGAGCCTGCCGAGGGCGAGCGGGTCCGCGCGTGGTCCACGCGTCAATGGGCCGGTTCCGGCCCGCGTCCCCCTCCTCACCCGCCCAGGAAGCCGCTGATCCGGTCCCGCAGGCCGCGCGGGTCCAGACCGTGCGCCGCGAGGTGCTCGTCCATCTGCCCGTACCGCCGCAGCTCCTCGCGGGCCACGCCGAGCCCCAGGATCCGGTGGGGGAGGGCGGCGAGCGCGTCGTTGGCCGGGCCCGTCGAGGTACCCGCCAGATACGGCTCGACGATCACCACGTCGGCGGTGGCCCGGTCACCCGCCGCCCGGCGGAGTCCGCGGGCGTCGAACGGCCGCACGGTGGTCGCGTACAACACGGTCACGTCGAGTCCCTCCGTCGCGGCGAGAACGTTGTCGAGCATCGGCCCGACGGCGATCACCACCCCGCCCGTCCCCTCGCGCACGGTGGTGAACCCGCCCGCCCCGCCCACCGGGCGTGCCCGGTCGTTGGACTGCAGTGACAGCCTCACGTAGACCCGCCCGTCCCCGGCGGCTGCCTCCCGCAGCAGTGTCTCGGCCTCGTCGGGATGGCCCGGAACGTGAATCGTCCAGCCGTCCAGGGTGTCCATGAGCGCGACGTCTCCCGGGGCCATGTGAGTGAACCCGCCGGCCGGCCAGTCGTACGAGGCGCCGGCGCTCACCAGCACCCCGCCGACCCCCTGATGCCCGAAGTCCAGCTTCACCTGCTCGAACGGCCGCTCCACCAGGAAACTCGCGAAGGTGTGCACGATCGGCCGCATCCCGGTGAGCGCCATCCCGGCTCCGGCCCCGACGAGCAGCTGCTCACGGATGCCGACGTTCACGACCCGGTCGGGATGGTCCCGTTCGGCCCGGCCGAATCCGTCGCGGCTGATCTCGGCGAGTACGAGTGCCAGACGGGGATCCTCGTCGAGCAGCCGTGTGGTGGTGGCGATGAAGCGGTCACGCATCGTGTCCATGGGGGTGGTACCTCTTCTTCCGTTGCAGGCTTCGAGCGGTTGCGTGTGCTGCGCGACTCAGTTCTTGGGGGCGACCCGGGCGACCACGGCCCGCGGTTGCCCGGGATGCGCCGCGGTGAAGGCGGCGTACAGAGCTTCGTGGTCGCGTCCGTCCACCGACGCGACCGACCAGCCCGCGGTCGCGAACCGCTCCGCGATCCCGCCGGGGCGTCCGTATGTTGCCGACGCGTTGTCGATCACCACGGTGTGCAGCTGCTCCAGGCCGGCCGGACCGGCGTAGGCGATCGCCTCGTGATTGCTGCCCTCGTCCAGTTCGGCGTCGCCGGTCAGCACCCACACCCGCGGTCCGGTGAGCCCCTGGGCCCGCAGTCCCAGCACGCTCCCCACGGCGAGGGGCAGGCCGTGCCCCAGTGAGCCGCTGCCGACCTCGGCGCCGGGCACCAGCAGCCGGTCGGGATGGTGACCGAGCGGCGAGCCGTACGAGCCGAAGCCCGCCAGCAGTGCCTCGTCGAAGAACCCGTGCGCGGCGAGGACGGCGTAGTACGCCATCGGGCCGTGCCCCTTCGACAGCAGGAACCGGTCGCGGTCCGGCGCGTCGGCGGTCTGCGGTGACACCCGCAGCACCCGGTCGTACAGCACCCACAGTGCGTCCAGGGTCGAGGTCGCGGCGGGGCCGTGCTTCTCGTCGCCCGTCATCAGGCTCATCAGGCGGGGCAGGTCGGTGTAAGTGGACGCCGGTGCGGCGGTCGTGTTCGTCATGCCGCTCAGCGTTCAACATCAAGCGCGGTTGAGGTCAAGCGGCGAAAGGCGTTCGTGACCACCGGTTGAAGTGCGGTATTGTTCTCATGCGCGTTCGGCCAGGGGGAAACCCCAGGTCAGACGGTCAGCGGGACGTGGCGCAGCTTGGTAGCGCACTTGACTGGGGGTCAAGGGGTCGCAGGTTCAAATCCTGTCGTCCCGACTTGCAAGAGTCGAGGTCAGGGCCGGTTTCGGAGCAATCCGAAACCGGCCCTTGATCATTTTTGGGAACCGGTTGGGAACCAGCCGGGGTCCGGCATCCTTGACCGGGTCAGCGGGTCATGACGAGGGGGCTCGGTAGCGAGCGCGGTGCGCGCAACGCGGTGAAGTGGGCCGAGAGTGCCGCCCCGGCCGCTGTGATCTTGTGGACATCGGGGTGCAGGTAGCGCTGGGTGGTAGTCAGTGCCCCGGTACTCGCGGATCGCGCAGAACGTACGGAACCGCTTACCCGGCTTGTAGCAGGTCATCCCCTCCATGGAGACTCGGGCCCGATCCCCGCCCGCGCACGTGGACGACCGAAGTGCTGCCCCTGCGGCCCCAGATCCTGGCACGTGGCGGCGTCACCGAGGTTGGCCGGCCCGCGGGACGTCAGGTCGGGGAAGTGGTTGTCGTTGAACGTGGCGAGCGCGAAGCGAACTCCCGCGAAATCGAACCGCCCATCGCGACGGCCTGCCGTGAAGACGTCCTTCTCGTGCTCGGACAGGTGCTGCTTCCGATAGGTCGTGAGCAGCTCGCCCTGCGCCCCGAAGACCCTTGTCCCGATGGCAGGAAGCGGGCCCTCGGTCGCCGCCACGCAATTGACGACGGTGGCGATCCCGCTCTCGCGGATCGCGTCCAGGCGCGGGTCGTCGGTCCTCGCCCACAGGCTCGGATCGGCACGGACCGCATCGAGTTCGTATCCGGTCACAGCCGGCTCCGGAAACACCACCAGTTCGGCGCCGCTCGCCCTGGCTCTCTCGGTCAAGGCGGCCATCGTGTGCACGTTGGCGGAGACATCGGCCGGAACGCAGGTGAACTGACCTGCTGCGATCTTCATGAAGCGCCATCCGGCCACCGGCCGACGCGGGTGGCGGGCGTACCCGCATTGGGCCGCCCCGCACGGGCGCTTCCGCCGCACATCCATCCCCGTCTCTCGCCATCCGCACCTGTGAACCCTGCGCCGAGGACCACCACCCGGCCGCACTCGGTCAGAGGACCCGCGCGCGCTTCCGTCCGCGGGCGTGATCAGCGGCCCACCGGCAGCCGGAGACCGAGGTAGCACTCTCGGGCGCAAGCTCCTGACGTGCGAGAAGTCCCAGATTATGGAAGATGGGACGGGAGCGAGAAAGGTCGTTCGTGCCGCGATTTAGCCCTCTCGATCCGAGGTCTGCCCGCCGCCTGGGACGACTTCACCCCTCGCCCCGACCGCTCCCTGGCGGGCGGCTGTTCGCGGAACGAAAGGGATCCACATGCCGGTCATCACCACCCGTGACGGTCTCGACATCTTCTACAAGGACTGGGGCCGGGGCCGCCCCGTGGTGTTCATCCACGGCTGGCCGCTCAACGGCGACGCCTGGCAGGACCAGCTGAAGGCGGTCGCGGACGCCGGGTTCCGCGGCATCGCGCACGACCGCCGGGGGCACGGCCGCTCCACGCCGGTGTACGACGGGTACGACTTCGACACCTTCGCGGACGACCTCAACGACCTGATCACCCAGCTGGACCTGCGGGACGTGACCCTGGTGGCACACTCGATGGGCGGTGGCGAACTGGCCCGCTACATCGGCCGTCACGGCACCGACCGCATCAAGTCCGCCGTTCTGCTCTCCGCGGTCCCCCCGCTGATGCTCCAGGGGCCCGACAACCCCGAGGGCGTGCCGCAGTCCGTCTTCGACGGCATCAAGGACGGCATCCTCACCGAACGCTCACAGTTCTGGAAGGACACCGCGGTCGGCTTCTTCGGTGCCAACCGGGACGGCAACAAGGTCACCCAGGGCAACAAGGACGCCTTCTGGTACATGGCCATGGCCCAGACCATCGAGGGCGGCGTGGACTGTGTGGACGCCTTCGCGTCGACGGACTTCCACGAGGACCTCAAGAAGTTCGACGTGCCGACCCTGGTGGTGCACGGTGACGACGACCAGATCGTCCCGATCGACGCGACCGGCCGCAAGTCCGCGAAGCTCATCGCGAACGCCACGCTCAAGGTGTACGAAGGCGGCTCCCACGGCATCGCCCTGGTGCCCGGCGACAAGGAGAAGTTCAACCAGGACCTGCTGGACTTCCTCAAGAGCTGACACCCCGCCCCGTGCCCGGCGGCGCGCCCCCGGCTCCCGGCCGGGCCACCGGGCCCCGGTCGAACCGCACACAAGGACGGACGCACCGGTATGAGCAACTTCTCCCCAGGCTTCCACGGCCGTACGCACCGCTTCGAGGGGCTTCGAGGGCCGGCTGCCGCCGGGGCAGTACCCCACGGAGTCGTTTCCCGTGCTCTCGGCCGGGTGACGGTGCCCCGACTTACGAAGGGTGCCCCGTGACCCGGAGAAGGGGCGGAGCGTACGAACACGTCCGCACTCGTACGCTCCGCCCCTTCGTGCGGCCTGGATGCCACACCGGCGCGAGCAGGGTTCAGAACGCCGCACGGAAAGGGCGGCGCTCGCCCCGCTTCCTGCGGCACCACGCCGCGCGTTCGGCTCAGGTCACAGCTGGAGCAGCGTTCGGTGGGCGATGCTGCTGTCCCGCAGCGGTCTCAGTGCGAGGCGCACCAGGGCCAGTGCGTTGTCGTCACCGGCGATCCGGTTGGCGCTGAGCTCACCGCAGGACTGGCAGTGGTGAATGATCATCCACTCACCGTCGGGTCGCACGGACATGCTCAGCGCTTCCATCCGTCCACGGCAGGCTGCTGCCCGGTCACCCGGGATCCGGCGGTCGACGTGCAGGCTGACCAGGCAGTTCGGGCAGTGATTTCGGTGGGTGGTGCCCGGCGCGTCCAGGGACACGATCAGTCGGCAGCCCACGCACTTGAAGTCGTGTCGCCGGTGACCTCCTTGGTGGTGCAGGACGTCCTTGCGCCGCTGTGGCCGCCGTGTTCCCCGCGTACGTGTGCTGGAGTTGTTCGCTCGTCTCGGCACGGGTCTTCCCCTCTCGGTTTACAGGTCGCCGAATGCTTCGAGCGGGAACGGTGGTTGCGCCAGAGGGCGCACGGCCATGCGCATCAGGATGAGCTGGTTGTCGTCGGCGCAGATGGGGCTGGAGGTCAGCTCGTCGCAGCGCACGCAACGATGGATGACCATCCAGTCACCGGTACGCAGCACGGCGACGGAGATCGGCGACATCCGCCCCCGGCATTCGCTGGTGCCGCCCTCGACATGGTCGAGAACGTGCTGCGAGTGCAGGCACGACGGGCAGTGGTTTCGCTGGGTGCCGTCGCCGGTGGCGGCGGATACCGTCAGGCCGCACCAGGCACAGGTGAAGGTGCCGGCCAGAACGGTGTTCGGAGAGGTGGAGGGAGTTTTGCTGGTACTGGACACCCGGAGGGCTCCTTGCTGAGAAGTCGGTCATGACAGCAAGAGCAGGCCGAGCGGCCTCGCCAAAGACGACCCGTACACCGCAGCGCGCGGGACTACGGGGTGTGTGGGCAGGTCACAGCATCGGAAAGCCGCGTCCGGTAGCCGTCCGCGTGGGACGGGTCAGGAGGACGGGACGGCTGGAGCCGTGCAGCGAGGCGCGCGCGGCAGGGGCCGGGGCACAAAACTCACTCCCTTCCGGGGCCAGCAGGCCCGAGTAGTTCCGACGGAACGCCCGACAGTAGCAATGGCCCATCAGCGGGCGTCAACGGATTATCGGACCCGCCACTGCGGTGAAGCACGCAGACGTCGTGTGGAACCCAAGCCGGCGATGTCTGCCCGAGTTCTCGTCCCTTCGCGAGATCGTGGCAGTCGTCGGGATCGACATGCGCAAGGTCCCAGAAGGCTGAAGCGCTGCTCATGAGACAGCCCCGGCATTGCCCGGGCCGACGCAGAGGTTGACAAACGATGCTACGGTTTTCGCGGAAGTGGCGACCGAGCCACTCAATTTGGAGATCGGAGGAGATGCGCGATGACGGTCGTGGTGACCACCGCTGTGTGCGGTGCCCGACTCGTTCGCATCTCTCGGGTCTCGGCCTGACCTTTCCGCTGCCAGCCTTCCCTCCGCGGGAGTGGTTCCGGCACGTCTGACGTCCGGCGGGACCCCCTCTCAAGGGTCTCTTCAAGTGTTTCACCCACACCATTGCTCACTCCCATCACATCCATCTCCTTCGCGCGTCCTGACTCTGGTCGACTACGGCTGGGACACGGAGCGTGAGCGGTCCTTCGGTCCGTCGAGGGACGAGGGACTGATCCCGGGCCGTGTGGTGCGGGCCGAGCGCGGTCTGTGCGACGTCGTCGCCGAGACCGGCCCCGTCCGCGCGATGGCCCTGCCCTCCGCAGGCTCAGGCATCAGTGACCGGCTGACGCCGTGTACCGGTGACTGGGTGGCCGTCCGGCCGGCCGGCACCGCCACCGTCGTGGAGGTGCTGGAGCGCCGGACCGCCGTGGTCCGCGCCACCTCCTCGCGCACCTCCCACGCCCAGGTACTGGCCGCGAACGTCGACACCGTGGCGGTTGCCGTCTCGCTCGCCGACCCGCTCAGGCACGGGCGGATCGAGCGGATGCTCGCCCTGGCCTGGGACAGCGGCGCCACACCCGTGGTGGTGCTCACCAAGGCCGACCGATGCGTGGACACCCAGCGGGCGGCGGCCGAGGTGGCCGAGGTCGCGCCGGGCGTGGAAGTGCTGGTCACCAGTGCCTCCACCGGCGAGGGCCTGGACGTCCTCACCGCCGTACTGGCGGGCACGGTCGTCCTTCTCGGGCCATCGGGCGCGGGCAAGTCCACCCTCGGCAACCGTCTGCTGGGCGAGGACCTCCTGGCCACCGGTGCCGTGCGCGACAGCGACGGCAAGGGCCGGCACACCACCGCCTGGCGGGAGCTGCTGCCACTGCCCCACGGCGGGGTCCTGCTGGACACGCCGGGCCTGCGCGGCGTCGGCCTGCACGACGCGGACAAGGGCCTCGACCAGACTTTCGCCGAGATCACCGAACTGGCGACGGACTGCCGCTTCGGCAACTGCGCCCACACCACTGAACCGGGCTGCGCCGTGCTGGCCGCCGTCGACGACGGCCGCCTCAACGAGCGGCGCCTCGACAGCTACCACCGGTTGCAGCGCGAGAACACCCATGCCGCCTCCCGCACCGACGCGCGGCTGCGCGCCGAGCTGGAACGGCCGAGGAAGCAGATCTCGCGCAACATTCGCGCCCTCAAGCAATCTCCGAACTTCAAGGCATGACGCAAAGGAATCCGGACGTGGACCTTCCCCGCATTTTCACCATCCGCGAGAGCGGCCACCGCATCCACAACCCGCTGACCGCGGACAAGTTCGCCACCCTGGGCGCATCGCTCCGCCTCCCCGCCGGGACCCAGGTGCTCGATCTGGCGAGCGGCTCGGGCGAGATGCTGTGCACCTGGGCACGCGGCCTGGGCTTCTCGGGCACGGGCGTGGACATCAGCAGCCTCTTCACCGAGCAGGCCCGGGCCCGCGCCGCCGAACTCGACGTCGCCGACCGGGTCGAGTTCGTGCACGGCGACGCCGCCGGCCACGTCGCGGACCGGCCGGTCGACCTGGCCGCCTGCGTCGGCGCTACCTGGATCGGCAACGGCGTCGCCGGAACGGTCGAACTGTTGGAGCGCAGCCTCCGCCCCGGAGGGATGATGCTGATCGGCGAGCCGTTCTGGCGGCGGACCCCTCCGGACGAGGAGACCGCCAAGGCGTGCCACGCCACCTCCATCGCTGACTTCCTGGAACTCCACGGCCTGATCGGGCAGTTCCAGGACCTCGGATACGACGTCGTGGAAATGATGCTGGCCGATCAGGACAGCTGGGACCGCTACGCCGCCGCCCAGTGGCTCAGCATGCGCCGCTGGCTCGACGGGAACCCGGACGACGACATGGCCCCCGAGGTACGGGAGGAGCTCACCACCGAGCCCGCCCACTACGCGCGCTACGGGCGTGAGTACCTCGGCTGGGGAGTCTTCGCCCTCATGAAGCGCTGACCCTCCCGTCCCGTGCGGTGCCCGGACGTCACACCGTCCGGGCACCGCACGGGACACGTCATCGTCCCGGCAACGGCGGACCGGTATCTTCCGCCTCCGAGCGGAAGGCCGGCCTGTCACCCGATCGGTGGCCACTCTGAAAGAGCTCGCTGCCCGGGATCTCGCGCCAGAGGCTGGCGGCCACAACGGGCTGCCCTTCTGGAGACGCAGGATTGCCCGCGCCTACGGGAGTGGCGGAGCAGGGTGCTGATGCGGTGAACGACATGTCGAAGGGGTCCAACCATGTGGTTGGCCCCCTTCGACATGTCCGCTGGGGTCTTCGCTTCTCAGCTGGCTCTGTCCACGGGAGAGGGCAGCGCTTTGACCGCGGTCCGGGAGGCACCGGGCAGCAAGGGCCGCAGCGCAGTGTTCACGAGTTTCGGCAGCATCCGTTCTTGATCCGGGTGAGTCTGGGTGCGGGGTTGCGGTTGCCGCTGCGGCAGCTTCTACCGTCCTGAGCAGGGCCGGAGAAACCGGCCCGGTGACGCGATCGTGAGGGAGACAGCGATGGACTGGCCTATCGCGGAGGTCGCTCGGATGTCGGGCGTGACCGCCCGGACCCTGCGGCACTACGACGAGGTCGGCCTGCTGCCGCCTGCCCGGATCGGGTCCAACGGCCACCGCTACTACGAGGAGCACCAGCTGCTGCGGCTGCAGCAGATCCTCGTGCTGAGGGCGCTGGGCGTAGGGCTTCCCGAGGTCGGCCGGATCCTGGCTGAACAGGTCGACGAGGTGGACGCTCTGCGCGGCCACCACCGGCGGCTGCTGGCCGAGCGGGACCGGCTCGATGCCCTGGCAGGCACCGTCTCCCGCACGATCGCCGATCTGGAACAGTCCAGAAAGGACGGCAACCCCATGACTGTCAACCGACCGGAGAACCTGTTCGAGGGTATCCAGCCCTCCCAGTACCAGGAGAGTCTGCACGGCTTCCCCGAGCACGCTGAGGAAGTCGCCCGCAGGGTCGCCGTGATGACCCCGCAGGACATCGAGGCCGGGCAGCGCGAGCGCACCGCGCAGATGATCCGGCTGGCGGAGCTGATGGCCGCCGAGCAACCGGCCGACGCCGAGCCGGTACAGGCCGAGATCGACGCGCAGTACCGGGCCCTGGCCCAGCTGCGAACCGTCTCCGCCGAGGAATACCGCGCCATCGGACGCTCCTGCGTGGACAACGACGCCTGGCGCGCCGCGTACGAGGCGATCGCACCCGGCCTGGCCGCGTACCAGCGCGACGCCATCGAGGCGTACGCCACCACCCGGCTCAGCTGACCCAGGGCCGGGCCGCCGCACGGACCAGCCCGCGGAAACAGTCGACCCGCCGAACCGGCAGGTAGCACCTTGCCCGGCATTTCACTGCCGAGTGAGGTGCTGCCCGTCCTCGGCTTCCGGTCCAACGGGGTAGATCAGGGCCGGATTCGGAGCAATCCGAAACCGGCCCTTGGTCATTCCCGGGTGCTGGTCGGAGTTCGGCGCCGGCAAGTCCCGGCAGCAGTCGGCGCCTCCGGTGTCGCGAGGAGTCCGGCCGGATCGCCTCGGCGGTGTCTGCGGCTGGCCGTGGGCGGGTGATCGCCGAGGCGCCCCTGCGCAGCTCAGGAGCCGAAGCTGCGCGACGCCGCAGGACCGGACGGCGCCCCGCAGGCCCCGCGGGCCCGACTGGACAGGTTCCTCGGCAGTCTTCCTGATTCCGTTCGGACCCTGGCGTTCGCGCTGTGCTTGTGCTCCCCTGGTGAGTCATAGGTGCTCGAACAGTTTCACCGTATCAAAGCGACTGCGTGACAGCAGAGCTACAGGTCTCACGGAGGAGTTCGACGCAATGGACAATCCGAGCAGACGAAAGATGTTGTTGGCGGGCGGGGCCCTGGGAGCCATGGGGGCGCTGAGTGCGGCCTCGCCGGCCAGTGCCCGGTCCCTGTGGACCTGGTCACCCGCGGGTTCAGTGGCGGGCGCGGGAGCGGGTGTCGATCCGGAATGGGTATGGGACGACGAGGCGGACCCGGTCCTCGCCGCTGTGATCGAACGTGGTGATGTGCCCAACGTCAACAGGCTGCTGAAGCAGTGGACCCGCAACGACCAGCCGCTGCCCGACGGGCTCCCCGGTGATGTGCGGGAGTTCATGGAGTACGCCCGCCGGATGCCGTCCTGGGCGGACAGGACCAAGCTCGACCGCGCCTCCAAGTTCAGCAAGACCAAGGGGATCTACGTCGGTGCCCTGTACGGGCTCGGCAGCGGCATGCTGAGCACCGCCATTCCCCGTGAGGCGCGGGCGGTCTACTACTCCAAGGGCGGCGCGGACATGAAGGACCGCATCGCCAAGACCGCGAAACTCGGTTACGACGTCGGGGACCTGTACGCGTACCTGCCGCAGGGCTCGATGATCGTGACGACCGTGAAGACGCGGATGGTGCACGCCGCCGTGCGGCATCTGCTTCCGCAGTCCCCGTCCTGGCCGCAGACCAGCGGTGGCCAGACGATCCCGATCAGTCAGGCGGACATCCTGGTCACCTGGCACAGCCTGGCCACGTTCGTCATGCGCAAGCTGAAGGACTGGGGCGTCAAGGTCAGCACCGCCGACGCGGATGCCTACCTGCACGTGTGGCAGGTGACCGCGCACATGCTCGGCGTACGGGACGAGTACATCCCCGTCAGCTGGGACGCGGCCAACGCCCAGTCCAAGCAGGTCCTAGACCCGATCCTGGCCCGCACCGACGAAGGGGAGGCACTGACCGAGGTCCTCCTGGACATCGTGGCGGAGATCGACGCAGGTCTGACGCGCCCTCTGATCAGCGCGTTCTCCAGGTACACGCTCAGCGACCGGGTCGGCGACATGATCGGTCTGTCCAGGGAGCCCCTCCTGCAACCGCTCATCGCCACGGCCTGGCCGTTGTTGGTGGCCTTCAGGGAAGGACTCATCTCCTTCCCCGTCATCCCGGGGATCGCCTGGACTCTGGAGGAGGCCATCCGCCGGTTCGTCCTGCTCTTCCTCTCCGAGGCCAGCCCGATCGCCATCGACATCCCGGACATGAACCGTCCGTCGTGACCCAACCGCTTCCGCGCGGCACCGGCCCGCGCCGTTGAACCGGTACTGCTGCCGGCAGCGGTGCGGTACCCGCACCGCTGCCGGCAGCCTTCGACCCGTCACCCGTCAGCACCCACCACGGAGCCGAGCCGCGCCCATGGGCATATCGACGAGAACGTGCAGCAGGCAGAACGACACGCGAGGCCCGTATCGGGCTCATGGAGGTAGGGGGAGGGGCGCTGCCGATGAAGAGCACTGACCGCCGGGCCGGACCTGGGCCGGGGGAACCTCCGCAGTCCGGAGCAGGCTCGGTGGGCCGGCGCCGGTTCCTCGGGTACGTTCTCGCGGCCCCGACTCTCATGACCGCGGCCGAGATCGGTACGGCGCCGAAAGCCGCGGCGGACGGAATTCCCTCGGCGGAGCTCACGGCGCTGGTCGACCTCAACGACCTGATGACCGCGGCGGCGCTGCCGACCTCGGGCCTGATCACGGTCACGGTGGAGACGGACGGCACCGTGGCCCTGGCACTGCCACGTGCCGAGGTGGGACAGGGCATCACCACGTCGACAGCCATGCTGATCGCCGAGGAGATGGATGTTCCCCTGGACCGGGTACGAGTGACCCTGGCCGACGCCCGGCCGGAACTGGTCTTCAACCAGCTCACCGGCGGCTCGAACACCACCATGGCCACCTACACCCCGGTCCGGGTCGCCGCGGCCGTCGCCCGGGGCCGCCTGATGCAGGCAGCAGCCACCGAACTCCGCTCATCCGTCGGCGAGCTCACGTGGAGGGCCGGAGTCGTCACCGACGGCGCGGGCCGCAGCATCGGTATCGGCGCCCTGGCCGGCAAGGCCGCCGGGGGCAGTACCCGGCAGGTATCGGTGGAGTTGAAGGCGCGTGATGAGTTCACCGTCATCGGCACGCCGCGCGGCCGGATCGACGCGCTCGCCGCAGTCACCGGCCGTAAGAAGTTCACACTGGACCTCGCAGTGCCCGATGCCCTGCCGACGATGGTGTGCCGGCCGCCGACCATCAACGGCAAGGTCGGCTCGGTGGCCAATCTCGACGAGATCCTCGGCATGCCGGGTGTCACCGA
Source organism: Streptomyces sp. NBC_00236 (assembly GCF_036195045.1). Lineage (NCBI taxonomy): Bacteria > Bacillati > Actinomycetota > Actinomycetes > Kitasatosporales > Streptomycetaceae > Streptomyces > Streptomyces sp. NBC_00236. The sequence continues at coordinate 7,608,303 of NZ_CP108100.1, forward strand.
CGCCGTGGTGATCTCGACCGGAGTGGCGGTGCGGGCACGGACCTTCGGGCAGTGCATCGATGCGGTACGGGCCCTGCGAGTGGCCTGGAAACCCGGAACCGCCCAGGGCAAGTCCGACGACACCGTGCTCAAGGAGCTGCGTGCCGCCGAACTGCCGCTCGGTCCGCGCCCACTGCCGGCGCAGACCCTGGAGAACGAATTCGTCTTCCACTTCCGCAGCAACAGTGCGCTGGAGCCCAACTGCGCGATCGCAGACGTACGCCCCGGCCGCGCGGAGGTCTGGGCGAGCCTGAAGTCGCCGATCGTCGCCCAGCAGACGATCGCGGCCAAGCTGGCGCTTCCCCTCAGCGCGGTGACCGTGCATGTCGCGGAGGGCGGAGGCTCCTTCGGGCGCAAGCTGTTCTTCGACGCCACGCTGGAGGCCGTCGAGGTGTCGAAGAAGATCGGCAAGCCCGTACGGCTCATGTGGCACCGGGCAGACGACTCACGCCAGGGTCGCACCCACCCGATGTCGACCTCGCGCGTGCGCGTCGCCTACGTCGGCAACACCGTGCTCGGCTACACACAACGGCACACCAGCGTCGCCACGGACTTCGGCCACGGGTTCGGCGAGATCGTCACCGCCATGGCGGCCAAGCTGCCGGTGGGCGATCTCACCTTCTCCGAGACGTACTTCCAGCTCTCCCGCTCGATGCCGTACAACTTCGGCGTCGACAGCCAACTGCTCAACGAAACCGACAAGAGCTTCAACACCGGCAGCATGCGCAACGTCTACGGCCCCGACGTCACCTGCGCCAGGGAACTCATCGTCGACCGGCTCGCGGGGAAGATGGGGAAGGACCCCTACGCCTTCCGTCGCGCATTCCTCGGCGACGCCCGTGCCCGGGCGGCACTTGAGCGGGTCGCAGCGGCGGGGAACTGGGGGCGTGCGATGCCCGCCGGTACCGCGCAGGGAATCGCGCTGCAGACCGAGTACCACGGCGTCAGCGCCGTACTGGTGGAGATCGACTGCCGGCCCGGGACGATCAACCGTCCCGTCCGCGACGGCGTCACAGGGCCCCGCGTCACCAAGGCCGTCTGTGCCGTCGACGTAGGCCTGGCGATCAATCCCCGGGGCCTCGAAGCCCAGATGATGGGCTGTCTGATGGACGGCATCGCCCAGACCCTGACCGCCGGCCTGCACGTACGTGACGGGTACTTCCTGGAGGCCAGCTGGGACAACTACTTCTACACCCGGCAGTGGAACACGCCACCCGAGCTCGACATCATCATCATGCCGGACACCGGCGGAAAGCCGGGTGGTGCGGGGGAGTTGGGCGTCGCCGCTTCCATGGCCGCGGTCGCCTGCGCCTACGGCCGGGCCACCGGCACGATGCCGACCACGTTCCCCATCAACCACGGCACGCTCTCCTTCGAGCCCAAACCGACGGTGCCGCCCGTCCCACAGTCCCCGACCGACGGTCTGGACCACGCCTACTGATCCGCCACGTGCCAACCGGCGGGAAGGAACCCCATGCCCGAACACACATTCCGGCTCAACGGCGAGCAGGTCACCGTCGACGCCGCCGATCATGAACGCCTGCTGTGGGTCCTGCGTGACCTCCTGGGCGTCACCGGCCCCAAGTACGGATGCGGCATCAACGTCTGCAAGGCGTGCACCAGCCACCTGAACGGCAAGGCGGTCAACCCCTGCGCGATCCCGGTGGGGAACCTGGAACCGACGGACGAGGTCACCACGATCGAAGGGCTGGCGGCCACGGCGGGTGCGGACCTGCACCCGATGCAGCAGGCCTGGCTGGACCAGGACGTGGCCCAGTGCGGCTACTGCCAGCCCGGCCAGATCATGGCCGCAGTCGCTGTCGTCCGTCGTGCGGCGGCGGAGGGCCGCGAGATCACCGACACCGACCTGGACGGCATCCGCAACATCTGCCGCTGCGGGACCTACTTCCGTATCCGGGAAGCGATCAAGGCAGGTGCCGCGATGATGTGAAGGGCATCGGAGTGCCACGACCTCCACTCCCGGAGGTCACCGGGCCGGTCCGTACGGATCGCGCCCGTGCCGTCAGAGCTTCTCCGTCAGCAGCTCGTGGACCGTCGCGATGAACGGGTCCGCCCTGTGCACCCGCCGGGTGCACATCGCCGCCACCGCCGTACCCGTGTCCGGGCGGAAGCCGAGGAACATCTGCTGTCCGAGCGTGGCTCCCGCGTGGAAGAGGACCGGGCCGCGCGGTGACGGGTGGCGGAACCAGGTGAGCGTGTGCGTGTGGGCGTGCCGCACTCCGCGCCGCAGCAGCGGGCGGCGTACGTCCGAGAACGCGGCGGCCGGCGGGTGCGTGGGCGCGGCCGTTTCCGGGAGGTGCGCCTCCAGGAACGTGAGCAGGTCCTGGGGCGTCGACCGGACCGCTCCGGCGGCGTTGAAGCCGCCGGTGTCCAGCGCGGGCAGCGGTCTGCCGTCGCGCCGGTGCCCCACGGCGTCGCCGGCCCCGGGGCTCGGGCGCAGCCGCGTGCCGTGGAGGCCGAGCGGGTCCAGTACCTCCTGCCGGAGCAGCGTCTCCCAGGGCGTACCGGTGGCGGCGGCAAGGGTGTGGCCGAGTACGGAGACCGCGAAGTTCGAGTAGTGCCAGCGCGTGCCCGGCCGGTGGCGCGGGCGGGCACGGAGAAAGGCCCGGACGACGCGGTCGGCCGGGTAGCGGCTGTAGGGCGCGGTTGACCACCGGGGCAGCGCCTGCGGGTAGAAATCGGCCGGCAGCGCGGGGAGCCCCGAGGTGTGGGTGATCAGATGGCGCAGGGTGATGGCGCGCACCGAGGGGTGCACCGGGTGGCCGGGGGCCAGCAGTTCGGCCGCCGAGTCCTCGTACCGCAGGCGGCCCGCCGCGACGAGTGCGGCCAGGAGCAGCCCGGTGAAGGGCTTGGACGCGGAACCGAGCTCGTAACGGGGTGCTTCGCCCGGCCGCATGCCTGCGTCGAGCCGGTAGGTGCGCCGGGCCCGGTGGCTGAGCGCGATCACGAGGTCGGGTGCGTCGATGGTCCTGGCCGCATCGGCCAGCAGGCCGGCCCTCTCGTCGTCGCCCCGGGAGGGACGCTCGGCGGAGGGCCGGCGGGCCTCCTGCGGGGCCGTCACGCGGGGGCCGGGGCGGCGAGGTCCGACAGGGCGCGGGACAGGGCCAGTGCCGAAGCGAACGCCGCCACCAGCGTGGGGTGGTAGACGAGGTCGAAGACGGACTCCTCGTCACCTTCCGGCATGCCGCCCATCACCGGCATCGCCCCGTCCGCCTGCTGGGCGCCGGCGAATCCCTCCCAGGCCGCCGGATCGAGAGTCGGCTCCGGGAGGCAGGCGTCCACGACGAGCAGTTCGCCCAGCAGGTCCCAGCGGCCCAGGTCGAGCCAGTCGTCCAGCCACACCGGCAGCCACTGGGCGAGGTAGTCCGCCACGTCGGCGGGCAGCCCGGCCGGATTCGCGCCCCAGTCGGTCAGATGGAAGACCGTGTGGGTGATGTCGTAGCCGATATTGCCCTCGACCGTCCAGGGCTCGGGCCGCCGGGACAGCCAGGTGCGCCGGTACGCCTCGTCGACCGGCATGCTCGGCTCCAGTCCGAAGCGACGCTCCATGGCGCTGAGTCCGAGTCGGCGTACCGGTACGACCTCCAGCGCGCCCCAGCTGCTCAACCGGTGGTTCAGCCGGACGGCCGCCTCCAGGGACGGCTCCCGGAAGCCCAGCTCCCGGAAGGGTACGTAGACCTCCATCGGTACGGGACAGAGCGGTTCGCGCCGCTGGCCGTCCACCAGTCGGCTTCCCGAGCCCAGCAGTTCGTGCCAGGCGTGGTCGAGGAGCTTGCGTGCCAGGGCGGCCTGCCGGGAGCCCGCCACCCCTTCCCGGAAGATGACCTTGCTGATGAGCGCCAGTTCGCCGAGCGGCTTGAACCGGTCCAGGACACCCACCTCGGGCGGCGGGTCGTCGTCCAGCCTGAATCCTGCCCGGTGCTCGTACAGCCATCCCAGGGCCCGCGCGCCCACGTCATGGACCTGCTGGATGCCGTTCATGCGGCAATTCCCTTCGTGCGCCTGGTGCGAAGGCCTGTGTGTCTCATTGGCCGGCCCCGTTCTCCGCCTGGTGAGTGGTGAGCCGCTTCAGGGACAGCGCGGCGGCGAACGCGGTCACCAGGGTGGAGTGGTAGCAGGCGAGGAAGGGGTACGGGTCCGGCTCCTGGCCGGCGTTGCCCGCTGAGGCCGCTTCCTGCGGCGCCTGCGCCGGGGCGACAGTGGGGCCCGTCTCCGGTACGGCACCGCTCGGGGCCTGCGCCGCGGCGAGCGCGGGCCAGGCCGCGTCCAGCAGCTCGGTGGGCGGCGGCCCGGGCAGGGCCGCGGCGACCGCGAGCAGTTCGCCGGTCAGGTCCCACTGCAGGCTCTCCAGACAGCCGTCGATCCAGGGCGGCAGCCAGGCCCGCAGATAGGTGTCGATGTGGGCGGGCATCCGCTCGGGAAGACAGCACCAGTCCGTGATGTGGAAGACGGTGTGGGTCAGCGCGTAGCCGGAAGGCCCCTCGAACATCCACGGTTCGGACAGCCCGCCCAGCCAGGTGCGCGCGAGGACCTCACCGGCGTCGGCGTGCGGGGCGGTGCCGACCCGCCGCTCCGAGTTGATCAGCCCCAGCTCCCGGTTGGACTGCTGCTCGGTGTGGGCCCAGCCCCTGGTCGCGGAGAGCGTCCCGGCCAGACGCTCGAAGCCCTCGTTGCGCAGTCCGTATCCGGCGAAGGCGGCGTAGATCTCGTACGGATACGCGGCGAAGGGCTCACCGCGCAGCAGTTCCAGCAGCAGGTCGCCCGCGTGCACCTGGTCCCACGCGAACGTGATGAGGGCCCCGGCCGTCCGGTGTTCGGGAGTGTCCGGGGCGGTGCTGCGGCGGATCGTGGTGCAGAGCTGGGCCAGTTCGCCGAGGGGTTTGAGGGTGCGGTTGACCTGGGTGTGCGGCTCCAGTACGTCCGGGGGGAGCACGAAGCCCGCCCGGTGGGCGTCGGCCCAGCCGAGCGCCCCGTGCAGTACGGCGGGCAGGACGGACAGCGCCGTGCCCGTCGTACCGCCGGGGGCGGTGGCCACCGACGCCGTCACCGCGCCCGCCCCTCGGCCGTCAGCCGGGCCGCCCGTACGTGCAACGCGACCCGGGGGTCCGCGCCGCCCATGAGCTCGACGAAGTCGAGCCCGCGGTCCAGGCCCAGGCTGTCGGGCCTGCCGTCGAGCCCGGCCAGCCAGCGGCCGGCGCCCGCCGCCTGGAGCCAGTTGCGCCGCCGCACCGCGCGGACGAACCCCCGGGACAGGTCCACGACCCGGTGGGCGGCGGCCCGGTGCACCGCCGACGAGGCGGCGGGGACGGCGAGCGGGGCCAGTACGGAGAGTTGATGGGTGAAGGCTTGCCAGGGTGTCCGTTCGAGCCATGCGGCATTCGGCTCGTCGGTGCCGGGGGCGCCGGCCGACGCGGTCCGGTGCAGGGCCGACATCATGCCCCAGTGGCTCCAGACGGCAGCGTCGGAGGCGTCGGGCCGGGGCGGGAACTCCCGCACGGCGCGCTGGAGAACGGCGATGTCTCCGGGATGCGGATTGCGCCCGTGCAGCACGCTGGGCAGAAGCAGATCGGCACCGATGACGCGTACCGCGGCGATTCCCGTCCGGTTGTCCTCGTCGATTCCGGCCGCGCCGCAAACCGTGGCGAGGTGGTCCCCGCTCCGAAGAGCGAGGACCACCTCTGTTGCCAGGTCATGCACGGCACCCGCGAGGGGGGACGAAGCATGTGACTGGTCCATTTGCTGCCGACTAGCCCTTCTTCGGGCGGGGGGTCGGCGGCGAGAGCAGCAGTGCCGAGCCGCCTCCGAGGAGGGCGAGATACGCGCACTCGCGGGAGTCGCGGTAGAAGCCTTCGGCCTCGCCCGGGTTGAGCGCCTCGTCGAGGTCGAGCTCGATGTCGGTGGCAGTGGATTCTGTGGTGTACATGGGTGTTGCCCCGTCCTGTGGGAAATGGGGTTGCCGTACGTTCCGAGTGGAATGCACGGAATGCGAACCCGCAAATCAGACGGAGCTCTCAGGGAATTTCTGTATTTAATTGAATGATGAATTCACTGGATCGTTGTGCAGCTCTGACCTGGTGTTATCTGTATTTCCTGCGCAGGGTGTGGGGTGGTGCGCGGGGCGCATTCAGCGTGTCAGGGCGTGCGCCCGGACGGTCGGGCGCCGCGCTATTGGGGTTACCTCCGGTGGAAGCGTCAAAGAGGATCCGCTGGTGTTTGTGCGGGGCCGGGTCTGTCGGCCGGGTGTGCGGCGGGGCGACGCCCTCCGTCGCCCCGCGGCGGCCCGATGGGCGGCCCTGTGGCCCTGTGGCGGCGAGCTGCTCCGGCTGACCGGCGCTCCGGCTGTCGCCGCTCCCGGTCCGGCCGGGGCGCCGCGCTGCCTGCGGGCGCCGGTCCTTCGGTCACCGCCATTGCCGACAGCAACGTAGCTCGCTATGTTAATCGAAAATCACATCTGTGCGACGGGTGTTCGCCACGCATCGGTCGCACAACTGGCAAGTCTGCGAAGAAAACTAGGGCCGACTGACCCCTCAGGGAAGCAGGTAAGTCAATGGACAATCTCAGCAGGCGAGGGGTTCTCTCCCTCGGCGTCGCACTCGGCCTCGTGGGCGTCACGAGCCCCGTCCAGGCATGGGCGTCGATGGGCTCGGACGCCGGGGCCGCCGCGGGGACCGGCCCGGAGTGGATCTGGGACGAGGCAGCGGACCCTCTGATGGTTTCGATGCTCGAGAACGGTCATGTACCCGCGATCAACACCGCGTGGGGGTCGTGGGTGAACAACAACGACCCGCTGCCCGCCGGCATGCCGGCCGACTTCACCGCGTACCTGCGGCAGGTCAACAAGCTGCCCTCCTGGGCCGACCCCGCCAAGCTGACCCGCGCCGCCGACTTCAATCGTCGCAGGGACCTCTACCTCTTCATGCTGTACGGCCTCGGCAGCGGAATCATGAGCACCGTGATCCCGCGTGAGGCCAAGAGCGTCTACTGGGCCGCGGGCGGCTCCGACATGCAGGACCGCGCGGCCAAGACGTTCACGTTCGGCTACGACCTGTCCCAGCTGAAGGCGTTCGAGCCGGAGGGGCAGTTCATCGTCACGGCCAACAAGACGCGCGTGGTGCACGCCGCGGTGCGTCACCTGCTGCCGCAGTCACCGCACTGGAAGGCGGTCGCCGACGAGACCATCCCGATCAGCGCCGCCGACATCCTGGTCACCTTCCACAGCCTCGGCACCTACGTACACAGGAAACTGCTCGACTGGAAGATCAAGTACCCGGTCGCGGACCAGGAGGCGTTCCTGCACTCGTGGCAGGTCGCCGTCCATCTGCTCGGTGTGCCGGACCAGTACATTCCGCAGACCTGGGCGGCCGCGGAAGCGCAGTCGGCGAAGGTGCTCACGCCGATCCTCACCCCGACGACCGAGGGCATCGCGCTGGCCGAGGAACTGCTCGGCCTGACCGCGCAGATCGACCTCGGCGTCACGCGCGGGTTCCTGAACGAGTTCGTACGCTACGTCCTCAGCGACCAGGTCGGGGACTGGCTGGGCCTGAAGCGCGACTATGTGGCGGCGGGCCTGGTCCGCACCGCATGGCCGGCGTACATCCTGTTCCGTGAGGGGCTGTCGCCCGTCATGCCCGGGACCTTCTACGCGATCGACCAGATGGTGCGCGCCCTGGGCATGCTGTTCCTCAACAAGGGCGACTCCGGAACCACTACCCCCATCACGATCCCCACCGGGAACAGGAAGGACTGAGCCGCCGATCCGATCCCCTGGTGCCCGCCCCGCGACGGATTGCGTCAAGGTGCGGGCACCGAGGTGCCGTGCGCCTTGGCCGCGTGCGCGGTCGCGATGCCCGTTCAGAGCCCCAGGGCCCCCACGACCAGTGCGGTCACGGCCTCACGGTTGCCGGCGCTGTCCTGCCACCGCAGTCCGCGTCCCGCCTCGACCACCACGCCGAACCCCGCATGCACCAGCACCCGGGCCTGGCGTGGATCCAACTCCGGGCAGGCCAATCGCAGTTGCTGCTCCCAGACGGCGATGTGTTCGCGCTGTGCGAGCACCAGGGGCCGTCGCAGGCCGGCCGGCAAGCCGGCGACCTCGGCCTCGGCGACGCTGTTGAGCTCGGTGTACTCAAAGCTGTAGGCCACGTACGTCGCCGCCAGCGCGACGATGGCGGCGGAGGGGTCGCGCACCTCGCGCAGACTCTGTTCCACACCCTGGGCCAGAAGTCCCGCTGCCTGGAGGCATGCCGCCGCCAGGATGTCGATCTTGCCGGGGTAGTGGCGGTAGAGCGCGGACGGGGTCAGTCCCACCGCCTCCGCGATCTGTCCGTTCGTGACGCTGGCGAATCCGTCCCGGGCGAACAAGGGGATGGATGCCGCGAGGATCTCCGCGCGCCGTGTGCGCGGCACCGGCTGGGCGGGCAGTTCGACGGGGTGCGTACCCGGCCGGCCCGCCGCGGGATCGCTCGCCACCACGCGCAGCGCGGACGCCAGCAGCAGTTCCTCGGCCCGGCGTTGGGCGATGGAGGTGTGATGCATGGTGATGGACGCGATCGCACCGAGGGCCGCGACGGCGCGCAGGCGCTCGTCCGGCAGCGGGTGCTCGCGCTGCACCGCCTCGTCGACGCGCTCGACGAGGTGACCGAACTTCGCCGCGAGGCGCCGGCGGTCCTCGTGACTGAGGTAGCGGGCCTCCCACCGGTACACGCCGCCCGACGCGCGGTGCGCGACGGTGATCCGGGTGATCGCGGTGAGCACCTCCGTCAGGGCCGCATCGGACGGCACCTCGTCCAGCGCGGCGACCAGTCCGTCCACCATGACGTCGGCGCACTCGGCGAACAGTGCGTACTTGTTCGGGAAGTGCCGGTACAGGGCGGCGGCGGTGATGCCCACGCCTGCGGCGACCTCCTCCATGGATGTCGTGTGGTAGCCGCGCTCGCTGAACACCCGCCCGGCCGCCTCGATGATGAGTTGCCTGCGGTTGCGGGGCCGGGTGGCCGCGGTCCGGTCGGCGGGCGCGGCCGAACGGGGGGATCGGGAGGCGGAAGCCATGCGGATCAGTCAATCACACGCCCCCAGAAGGCCGGGCTGCCTCGACCCGGACCGGACGCGATGTGACTCCGGCATCACTTGGTGGTGCTGCGAAGCAGCCGCCGTGCGCCGCTGCCCTGCCGCCGCGCGGCCGGTCAGAAGGTGAGGACCGGCTTCACCGCACTGCCGTCCCGCATGGCGGCCACGGCCGCTCCGATGTCCTCGAACGGGAACGTGGTGACCAGCCGGTCGATCGGGAAGAGGCCGCGCCTGTGGAGGCCGGCCAGCTCGGGGATGAAGCGGCCGGGATCGGAGTCGCCCTCGATCACTCCGTGGACCCGGACGCCCTTGGCGAGCAGGCCCATCACGTCGAACGTCACCTCACCGCCCATGCCGAGGAGGGCGAGTTCGCCGCGCGGGCGCAGGGCGCCGACGGCCCGGCGGACCATCTCCGGGCGGCCGGTGGTCTCGACGACGTGGTGCGCACCGCCCCCGGTGAGGTCGCGGAGCGCCGCCGCCAGCCCGTCCCCGGGGGCCAGGGCCGCCGCGGCGCCGAGTTCGACGGCCAGGGCGCGGCGGGAGGCGACCGGGTCGACGGCCACCACCGGGCCGCAGCCCACGGCCACCGCGGCCATCAGAGCGCTCAGACCGACCCCGCCCGCACCCACGACGACCAGCGAGGAACCCGGTTCGGGGCGCAGCCGGTTGAGTACGGTGCCCGCGCCCGTCTGCCCGCCGCAGCCCAGCGGTGCCGCGACTGCGGCCGGCAGGTCGGACGGCACCTTGACCACGCCGCGTTCGTTCACGACGGCGTGCGTGGCGAAGCTGGACTGGCCGAAGAAGCCGGCGCGCAGTGGTGTGCCGTCGAGCGAGAGCGGAGTGGTGCCGTCGTCGCGGCCGCCGGAGAAGTTCAGGGCCTGCGCCGCGTGGCAGTACGCCGGGTGGCCCGCGGTGCACTGCTCGCAGGCGCCGCAACTGGCGAAGGTGAGGCAGACATGGTCCCCGGGCGCGACGCCGGTGACCTCCGCACCCACCGCCTCGACCCGGCCGGCGCCCTCGTGGCCGAAGACCATCGGGGTGAGGTGGCGGGGCCAGGAGTCCCGCATCCCCAGATCGGTGTGGCAGACGCCCACCGCGGCCATCCTCACCAGCACCTCGCGCGGCCGAGGCTCCTCCAGGTCCGCGTCACGGACCGTGAACGGCGCCCCCGGCGCCTCGGTGACCGCGGCGCGGACGCGCCTCACGCGTCCTCTTCGGTACGGGCGCTCCCTTGCGGGGCCTCGGGGGCGAGCTCGAGGAAGAAGTAGTAGAAGGGGCCCTCGGCGGGGACCCCCTTGGCGTTCATGATCCCCATCAGCGTCGTGTCGTCCACCTGCTTGAAGTGGTCGAAGACCGGCCGGCCGTCGTACACCATGGTGGCCGTCTGCTCGCCGCGGAACTCGACGGTCCACAGGCTGGCCTCGCCCTGGCCGAGCTCGCGGTTGGAGTACAGCTCACCCGCCTCGTTCCGGCACATCAGCGGTTTGGCGTCGTGCACGGAGGTGAACGTCTTGCCGTACCAGCCGGCCTCGTCCAGCATGCCGTCGAGGGGGTGACCGGTGCGGAACTCGCCGCCCTTCCACTCGCCGAGTATCTCCTCGGGACGGACGGTGGCCAACGCCGCCCAGATCTCGTCGAGTTCGGCGGGGTCGACCGGGCCGTCCTGCTTCCGGAGCTCCTGGAACCGGGCGCCGGCCTCGTGCTCGTTCATGAGGGTGTCCTCTCGTCGGAGTGTTGAACCACGGATCGTCGGGGGTGCTGGACCACGGAGTGAATCGTCAGGAAGTGTGCGAGGCGGAACCCCGGGAGGCGGAGCTCTGCGCGAATGAGGAACGCTGTGAGAACGGGAACGTGAGGTCGCCGTTGACCGCTCCGGGGTGGCCCACGGTGCCGAGGCTCAGCAGTACATGGCGTTCGGCGACTTCCTCCGCGGTGAGCGGGCCGTCCGCGCGGAACCAGTTGGCGACCCCCTGGCACATGACGAGCACCGAACGCGTCGCGTCGGCCGGGATCGGTGTGGTGAACACGCCCCGGGCGCGGCCCGCCTCGACCGTGTCGAGCAGCATGTGTTCGAGGTAGTCGCGCAGGGCGACGTAGCGGGCCCTGTTCTGAGGTTCCAGGCTGCGGATCTCGGTGTCCAGGAAGGCCAGTTGCTGTCGGTGCGCCATGTAGAGAACGATTGATTCGACCATGCCGCAGAGCCGCGCCAGCGGATCCTCCCCGGCCTCCCCGGCCGCGGCCCGGCACCGGTCCAGGACGTCCTTGATGGACGTCTCCAGCAGCGTGGCCAGCAGCGCCTGCTTGTTCTCGTAGTGGTAGTACAACGCGGGAACGGTGACGCCGACCCGCCCGGCGATGTCGCGGACCGAAGTGCCGTGGTAACCGTGCTCGTTGAAGGCCTCCATGGCGTGCGTCAGGATCGGGTGCAGGTCGAGTGGCTCGTAGGAGCGCCAGTGCTCCGCCGGAGGCGTGGTGTTCTGGCCGGGTTCGGTGCTCAACGGGCTCTCCTCGGGACGGGCGGCGATCGGCGACATCGTACGGCCGTGAGTCCGAAGCCTGCTCCATTCTTCTGCTTAGCGATCGATCAGGAGGGCCGGGTGATCCATACCCGGTCCGATCTCGCTTCCCAGTATGGGACCACAAAAACTCTTGTCGTGCGAGGAGTTGACCCGGCACCGTTGCACTTCTACGTTCTTAGCGAACGCTCAGTAAGGCCCGGTCAATCGGCGATCGCGCCGAGAACCGAGAGAGGAACCCATGAGCCATCACTCCACCGGCCCTCCCGGCCGCGCCGTGGCGGGACCCCTGGACGGCGTGCGCGTGGTCGAACTGGCGGGGATCGGCCCCGGCCCGTTCGCCGCGATGCTGCTCGCCGACCTGGGTGCGGACGTGGTGCGCGTGGACCGCCCCGTCACCTCGCCCCTCGGCGGCGATCCTGCCCATGACGTGACCAACCGCAACAAGCGCTCCGTCCTGGTCGACCTCAAGTCGCCGGAGGGTCCGGGAACCGTACGAGCGCTGGCGGCGCGTGCCGAGATCCTCGTCGAGGGCTACCGGCCAGGCGTCGCGGAGCGGCTCGGTGTCGGCCCGGAGGAGTGCATGGCCGTCAACCCCGCGCTGGTGTACGGCAGGATGACCGGCTGGGGGCAGAGCGGGCCCCTCGCGCCGCTGGCCGGACACGACATCGGCTACATCGCCACCGCCGGTGCCCTGTCCATGATCGGCGCGCCGGACGGACCTCCCGCCCTTCCCGCCAATCTGCTCGGCGACTACGCGGGCGGCTCCCTCTACCTGACCACCGGAGTACTCGCCGCACTGCTCACCGCCCGCGTCACCGGCCGCGGCCAGGTGGTGGACGCCGCGATCGTGGACGGCACCGCACACCTCACCACCATGTTCTGGGGCATGCTCGCCGAAGGCACCTGGCAGGACGCCCGCGGCCGCAACCTGCTCGACGGCGGCTGCCCCTACTACGGCGTGTACGAGACGGCCGACGGCGGCTGGATGGCGGTCGGCGCGCTGGAGCCGCAGTTCTACGCGGTGTTCGTCTCCCTGCTGGGCCTGGACGGGGACGAGCTGCCGGACCGCGCCGACCCGAGCAACTGGCCCGACCTCCGGGCCCGGTTCACCATCCGGTTCAAGAGCGCCACCCGCGAGGAGTGGACGGCCGTCTTCGAGGGCTCCGACGCCTGCGTCGCGCCCGTGCTCTCGCTGCACGAGGCGGCCGGTCACCGGCATCTGGCCGGCCGGGACACCTACACCGAGGCGTACGGCATCACCCAGCCCGCCCCCGCCCCCCGCTTCTCCGACACCCCCGGCACGCTCCGGCTGCCGCCCGCCGTCCCCGGCGCGCACACCCCCGATGTCGCGCGTGACTGGGACGTGCCCGAACTGCTGAAGGACCACTGCTGATGGAACTGTCCTCACCCCTGACGTACGCCGGGGATCCGCGCGCCACCGCGGACCGGGCGGCTGCCCTGGAGTCGGTGGGCCTCGACGCCGTGTGGGTGGCCGAGGCCTACGGCTTCGACTCGCCGACGATCATGGGATACCTCGCCGCGAGGACCGAGCGGATGCGGATCGGTTCGGCCATCCTCAACGTCTACTCACGCACCCCCGCGCTGATCGCCCAGACCGCGGCCGGACTGGACGCCCTCAGCGGCGGCCGCGCCATCCTCGGCCTCGGTGCCTCCGGGCCCCAGGTCGTCGAAGGCTGGCACGGCCGCCGATACGACCGCCCACTGGGCCGCACCCGTGAGGTGATCGAACTCTCCCGGCGGATCTGGCGGCGCGAGGTGATCGAGCACCACGGCATCACGGACATGCCGCTGCCGCCCGAGAAGGGCGGCACCCTCGGCAAGCCGCTGAAGCTGCTGAACCACCCGGTCCGCGACTCCATCCCGGTCCACGTCGCGGCGCTGGGCCCGGCCAACGTCAGGATGGCCGCCGAGATCGCCGACGGCTGGCTGCCGTTCCTGTACGTCCCCGAGCACGCCTCCGAGGTCTGGGGCGGGCCCCTGGCCGAGGGCGCCGCCAAGCGTGACCCCGCGCTCGGCCCGCTCTCCGTCGTGGCGGGCGGCCTGCTGGCCATCGGCGACGACGCCGAGGCGGTCCGTGACCTGATGCGCCCCACCGTCGCCCTGTACGTCGGCGGCATGGGAGCGCCCGGCCGCAACTTCTACCACGACCTCGTCTGCTCCTACGGCTACGAGGCCGCCGCGGCCGCCGTCCAGGAGCACTACCTCGCGGGCCGCAAGAAGGAGGCGGAGGCCGCCGTACCGGCAGAGCTGCTGGAGCAGCTCTGCCTGGCCGGTCCCGAGGGCTATGTCCGCGACCGTGTCGAGGTGTTCCGCGAGGCGGGCGTGACCATGCTCAACGTCACTCCCGTCGGCCCCGACCCCGCCCGGCTGATCGAGCAAGTGAGGAACTGGCTGTGACACTGCAACGAGACCTCTACGGTCCCGACCACGAGGCCTTCCGTGAGACGGTGCGGACCTTCCTCGCCAAGGAGGTGGCCCCGCATCACGCACGCTGGGAGAAGGACGGTGTCGTCGACCGCGAGACCTGGCGCTCGGCGGGCCGGCAGGGACTGCTGGGTATGGCGGTGGGCGAGGAGTACGGCGGCGGCGGGACCGACGACTTCCGGTACAGCGCGGTCCTCATCGAGGAGTTCGCCCGCGCCGGCGCCTCCGGACTGGCCCTGAGCCTGCACAACGACATCGTCGGCCCCTACCTGACCCGGCTCGCCGACATGGAGCAGAAGCGCCGCTGGCTGCCCGGGTTCGTCTCCGGTGACCTCGTCACGGCCATTGCCATGACGGAACCCGGCGCCGGATCCGACCTGCAGGGCATCCGTGCCACCGCCGAGGACAAGGGCGACCACTACCTGCTCAACGGCACGAAGACCTTCATCTCCAACGGCATCCTCGCCGACCTCGTCGTCGTGGTCGCCCGGACGACCCCCGACGGCGGAAGCGGCGGGCTGAGCCTGCTCGTCGTCGAGCGCGGTGCGGAGGGCTTCGAGCGGGGCCGCAACCTCGACAAGATCGGCCAGAAGGCCCAGGACACCGCCGAGTTGTTCTTCGACGACGTGCGCGTCCCCAAGGAGAACCTGCTGGGGGAGGAGAACGAGGCCTTCGGTTACCTGATGGGAAACCTCGCGCAGGAGCGTCTGGCCATCGCGGTCGGCGCCGGGGCAGCAGCCGAGGAGATCCTGGACGTCACCAAGAGGTACGTGAAGGAGCGCGAAGCGTTCGGGCGACCGCTGGCCGCACTCCAGCACATCCGGTTCGAGATCGCCGAGATGGCCACCGAGGCCGCGGTCACCCGCAGCTTCCTCGACCGCTGCGTCGCCGAGCACGGTGAGGGCCGGCTGGAGGCCGTGGACGCCGCGATGGCCAAGTGGTGGGCCACCGAACTGCAGAAGCGGATCGTCGACCGCTGTCTGCAACTCCACGGCGGCTACGGCTACATGAGCGAGTTCAAAGTCGCCCGGGCGTTCCTGGACAGCCGCATCCAGACCATCTACGGCGGCACCACCGAAATCATGAAGGAGATCATCGGCCGCTCCCTGCTCCGTTGAGCGCGGGCCGACTCCCCACGGCAACACCCGTGCTGCGTTCGCGGCTTCCTCCGGATCCGACATGGAAGGCACCCAAGGTGAGCACCGAAGCGTATGTGTATGACGCGATCCGCACCCCGCGCGGTCGCGGCAAGGCCAACGGCGCCCTGCACGCCACCAAGCCGATCGACCTGGTCGTCGGGCTGATCCACGAGACCCTCCGCCGCTTCCCGGACCTCGACCCGGCGGCGATCGACGACATCGTCCTCGGTGTGGTCAGCCCGCTCGGCGACCAGGGAGCGGACATCGCCCGGACCGCCGCCATCCTCGCGGGGCTGCCGGAGACGGTGGCCGGAGTGCAGGAGAACCGCTTCTGCGCGTCCGGACTCGAAGCCGTCAACATGGCCGCGATGAAGGTCCGTTCGGGCTGGGAGGATCTGGTCCTCGCGGGTGGCGTGGAGTCGATGTCGCGTGTCCCCATGGGCAGTGACGGCGGTGCCTGGGCGCTGGATCCGCGTACCAACCACGACACCGGTTTCGTCCCGCAGGGCATCGGCGCCGACCTGATCGCCACCCTGGAGGGCCTTTCCAGGCACGATGTGGACTCCTACGCGGCGCTCTCCCAGGAGCGGGCCGCCGCAGCCTGGAAGGACGGGCGCTTCGACCGCTCCGTCGTCCCCGTGCGGGACCGCAACGGGCTGCTGGTCCTCGACCGGGACGAGCACATGCGTCCCGGCACTACGGCCGACTCCCTGGCCGGGCTCAAGCCGTCGTTCGCCGTGCCCGGTGAGATGGGCGGCTTCGACGCGGTGGCGCTGCAGAAGTACCACTGGGTGGAGAAGATCGACCACGTCCACCACGCGGGCAACTCCTCCGGCATCGTCGACGGAGCCGCCCTCGTCGCGATCGGCTCGAAAGAGGCCGGTGAGCGCCACGGACTGACCCCGCGCGCCCGGATCGTGTCCGCCGCCGTGTCCGGTGCCGATCCCACGATCATGCTGACCGGGCCCGCGCCCGCCACCCGCAAGGCGCTCGCCAGGGCCGGACTGACCATCGACGACATCGACCTCGTCGAGATCAACGAGGCGTTCGCGGCCGTCGTCCTGCGCTACGTCAAGGACATGGGGCTCTCGCTCGACAAGATCAACGTCAACGGCGGCGCCATCGCCATGGGGCACCCGCTCGGTGCGACCGGCGCGATGATCCTCGGCACCCTCGTCGACGAACTGGAGCGGCGCGACAAGCGCTACGGCCTCGCGACCCTGTGCGTGGGCGGCGGCATGGGCATCGCCACCGTCATCGAGCGTCTCTGAGCGTCCCCCTTCCTACGGAGAAGACAGACACATGACCGAGAGCACGACCATCCGCTGGGAACAGGACGAGACCGGCGTCGTCACCCTCGTACTCGACGACCCCAACCAGTCCGCCAACACCATGAACGCCGCGTTCATCGACTCGCTGGACGCCGTCGCGGCGCAGCTGACGGAACGCCGCGACGACATCCGGGGCGTCATCGTGGCCTCCGCCAAGAAGAGCTTCTTCGCCGGCGGTGACCTGCGTGACCTGATCTCCGTCACCCCCGAGACCGCAGGGGCCTCCTTCGAGGCCGGGATGCGCGTCAAGCGCTCGCTGCGCGTCCTGGAGACGCTGGGAAAGCCGGTCGTCGCCGCCATCAACGGCGCGGCACTCGGGGGCGGTTACGAGATCGCGCTGGCCTGCCACCACCGCGTGGTGCTGGACAGCCCGGCCGCCCGCGTCGGACTTCCCGAAGTCACCCTGGGCCTGCTCCCCGGGGGCGGGGGAGTGACCCGCACGGTCCGCATGTTCGGTGTGGCGGACGCCCTGCGGAAGGTCCTCCTGGAGGGCGCCCAGTACGGACCGGCACGCGCCCTGGAGGCAGGCCTGGTCGACGAGATCGCCGACGGGCCGGACGAACTCCTGGCCAGGGCGCGGGCGTTCATCGACGCCCATCCGCAGTCCGCGCAGCCCTGGGACGCCCCCGGGTACCGCATCCCCGGCGGCACTCCTGCGAGCCCCGGGCTTGCCGCGCAACTCCCGGCCTTCCCCGCCCTGCTGAAGAAGAGGACCGGGGGCGCCCCCAGCCCGGCGCCCCGCAACATCATCGCGGCGGCCGTGGAGAGTTCCCAGGTCGACGTGGACACGGCCTTCGTCGTGGAAGCCGGGTACCTGACGGAACTGGTCACCGGGCAGGTCACCAAGAACATGATCCAGGCGTTCTTCTTCGACCTGCAGGCGGTCAACTCCGGCGCCGGACGCCCGAAGGGCGTCGAGGCGCGCAGCGTGACCAGGGTGGCCGTGCTCGGCGCGGGCATGATGGGCGCCGGTGTCGCCTACTCCTGCGCCAGGGCGGGCATCGACGTCGTGCTGAAGGACGTCTCCGCCCAGGCGGCGGCGAAGGGCAAGGCCCACTCCGAGAGGCTGTGTGCCAAGGCGGTCTCGCGCGGCAGGTCGACGCAGGAGGAGGCGGACGCACTGCTGGCCCGTATCACCCCGACCGCCGATGTCCAGGACCTGGCCGGCTGCGACGCGGTGATCGAGGCCGTCTTCGAGGACACCGGCCTCAAGCACAAGGTGTTCCAGGAGGTCCAGGAGGTGCTCGCCCCGGACGCACTGCTGTGCTCGAACACCTCCACCCTGCCCATCACCGTCCTCGCCGAAGGGGTCGAGCGGCCGCAGGACTTCATCGGCCTGCACTTCTTCTCGCCGGTCGACAAGATGCCGCTGGTGGAGATCATCAAGGGCGGGAAGACGGCGGAGGCAACCCTGGCGCGCGCCTTCGACCTGGTGCGGCAGATCCGCAAGACGCCGATCGTGGTCAACGACTCGCGCGGCTTCTTCACCTCCCGGGTCATCGGCCGCTTCATCGACGAGGGCGTCGCCATGGTCGGCGAGGGCATCGCCCCGGCCTCAGTCGAGCAGGCCGCAGCCCAGGCCGGCTACCCGGCCAAGGTCCTCAACCTGATGGACGAGCTCACCCTGACGCTCCCTCGCAGGATCCGCGAGGAGAGCCGCCGTGCGGTCGAGGCGGCGGGCGGGACCTGGAAGCCGCATCCGGCGGACGCCGTGGTGGACCGGATGATCGACGACTTCGGCCGCCCCGGGCGCAGCGCCGGCGCCGGCTTCTACGAGTACGACGAGAACGGCAGGCGCACCCGCCTCTGGCCGGGACTGCGCGAACACTTCACGGATCCCTCTCAGCAGCCTGCCGACCTGACCGAGATGGCGGAGCGGATGCTCTTCGTCGAGGCGCTGGACGCGGTGCGCTGCCTGGAGGAGGGTGTGCTGGTCTCGGTGGTGGACGCCAACATCGGCTCGCTCCTCGGCATCGGCTTCCCGCCGTGGACCGGTGGCGTGCTGCAGTACATCAACGGCTACGAGGGCGGCCTGCCCGGTTTCGTCGCCCGCGCGCGCGAGCTGGCCGGGAAGCACGGTGAGCGCTTCGCCCCGCCCGGACTGCTGCTGCGCAAGGCCGAGCAGGGCGAGACCTTCACCGACGCCTGATCCCCCCGGGCCCACGGGGCCCACCCCGAATCCGCAGCTTCCGAGCACCGGCCGGGCCCCGCGGCCCGGACCGCGGGAGGCCATCAGGGCCTTCCGAAGCGCTCCGCCGGCACGCCCGCCGGGGCTCCCCACCGCCCCGGTCTCCTTTCCTCAGACGTTCTCTTCCGACCCGCAAGGAGGCCCCGATGACATCAGCGCCCCGCACCACCGGCGACCTGCCCGACGACCCTGCCGACCGGACCCTGCCGCAACTCCTGGCTCGTAACGCACATGAGTACCCCCAACTCCCCGGCCTCTCCTGGCAGTCGGCAGAGGCGGACGACGGCTGGTCGACACTCACCTGGTCGGAGATCCACGAGCGGACCCGGAGGCTCGCCGCCGGCTACCTGGCCCTCGGTGTGGGCCGGGGGGACCGCGTGCTGCTGTTGATGTCCAACCGGCCCGAGCACTGGCTGTCCGACCTGGCTCTGGTCCGGCTCGGCGCGGTCCCGGTGAGCGTCTACGGCACCGCGGCCCCCGAGCAGATCACCCACATCGCCCGCAACTGCCGGGCCCGCGTCGCCGTGGTGGAGGGAGCGGCCCAGGTGCCGGTGTGGGAGGCGCTGCTGGCCGACCCCGACACCCCGCTGGAGCGCCTGGTGGTGGCCGAACCAGGCGAGGAGGGCAGCCACTTCCCGTACGCCGCACTGCTCCCCGAGTCGGTGCCGGACGAACTGTCCGGGCAACTGGACGATGCCCGCCCCGAGGACACGCTGACCGTCGTCTACACCTCCGGCACCAGCGGCGAACCCAAGGGCGTCGTCCTGACCCACCGGCAGGTGATGGCCAACGCCCTGGCGCTGGATGCCGTGGTGGAACTGCCCCCGCACGTCGAGCACATCTGCTACCTGCCCTTCGCGCACATCGCGGAGCGGATGCTGGGCATCTATCTGCCCTGCCACCGGGCCTCGCACGTCTACCTCTGCGCGGACCCGACGGGCGTCGCAGCGGTCGTGCGCAAGGTGCGCCCCGCACAGTTCTTCGGGGTGCCGAGGATCTGGGAGAAGCTGTCGGCCACCGTGCGGGGCATCCTCTCCCTGATGCCGGCCGAGCAGAGGGCGGTCATCGACCAGGCCTTCGAGATCGCCCGGGAGCACGTCGGGTACCGCGAGCAGGGCAAGACGCCGCCCGCCGAACTCGAAGAGCGCTACGCGCGTGTCCGTGAGGACGTGCTGTTGCCCATGCTGGCCGCGGGCGGTCTGGACCGGGTGACCTGGTCGGCCAGCGCCTCCGCGCCGATGTCGGTCGACGTGGTGAAGTTCTGGGCCGGCTTCGGCATCGTCATCATGGACGCCTGGGGGCTGACGGAGACCACGGGCGTGGCCACCAGCAACAGCCCGCGGGCCGGATTCCGGCTCGGTTCGGTGGGGCGCCCGGTGGACTCCGTGGAGGTCCGCCTCGCCGAGGACGGCGAGATCCTGGTGCGGGGCTCGTCCGTCTTCTCCGGCTACCTCCAGGCGGACGGCTCGGTGCTGTCCCCCGTGGACGCCGACGGCTGGCTGGCCACCGGCGACATCGGCCGGATGGACGAGGACGGCTACCTCTGGCTCACCGACCGGAAGAAGGAGA
Organism: Streptomyces sp. NBC_00236; assembly: GCF_036195045.1. Lineage (NCBI taxonomy): Bacteria > Bacillati > Actinomycetota > Actinomycetes > Kitasatosporales > Streptomycetaceae > Streptomyces > Streptomyces sp. NBC_00236. Next base: position 7,628,620 of record NZ_CP108100.1, read on the forward strand.
TGATCATTACCTCCACCGGCAAGAACGTCTCGCCGGCCCTGGTGGAGAACGCGCTCAAGGAACACCCGCTGATCGGCCAGGCGATGGTGCACGGCGACAACCGCTCCTACCTGGTCGCCCTGCTGGTGCTCGACGCGGAGGCCGCCCCCGCCTGGGCCGCGGCCAACGGCGTCGACACGACGGGGGGACCGGCCGGGCTGGCGGAGCACCCCGCCGTCCGGGCAGAGGTGGAGCGGGCGGTCGCCGCGGCCAACTCCCGGCTCAACCGCACCGAGCAGATCAAACGGTACGAGGTGCTGTCGCAGGAGTGGGGCCCGGCGACCGGCGAGCTGACGCCGTCGCTGAAGATGCGGCGCCGGGTCATCCGGGACAAGTACGCCGACGAACTGACCGGGCTCTACGAGGACTGAGCCGGGGCGCCTGCTTCCTTCCCGCATGCGACAGGGCGGTCACCCACCGGGGTGACCGCCCTGTCGCACACGGCCTCCTCAGAGGCCGTAGCTCTTGCCGATGACGTCCCGCTGGATCTCGCTGGTCCCGCCGTAGACCGTAGAGACCACCGCGGCCCGCAGATGGCGTTCCATGTCGAACTCCGTGGTGTAGCCGTAACCACCCATCATCTGCATGCCCTCCAGCGCGGCTCGCTTGGCGATCTCGGTCGCCTTCAGCTTGGCCATCGACGCCTCGCGCGGGAACAGCTTGTCCGGCTGGGCGTCGCAGTCCAGAGCCACCTCACGCACCAGCAGCCTGGTGCACTCGAGCTCGGTGGCGAGGTCGGCGATCCGGTGCCGCAGCGCCTGGAAGGAGCCGACGGGCCGGCCGAACTGCTCGCGCTCGCGGACGTAGGTGACCGCGTCGTCGAAGGCGCGTCGCGCGAGGCCCAGCATGTTCGCGGCCAGGAAGAGCCGCTCGTGGTTCAGCCCGGCCATCAACTGCCGCCAGCCGTTGTCCACCTGGCCGACGACCGCGGCGGCGGGCAGCCGCACGCCGGTGAGGAAGACGTCGTTGACCTCCCGGCCGCCCATGGTGTCGATGCGCCGCACCTCCACTCCCGCGGTGCCGGCCGGCAGATGGAACATGGTCAGGCCGCCGTGCTTGTCCTCGCCGGTGCGGGCCACCAGCAGGATGTGCTTCGCGCAGTGCGCGTTGGAGATCCAGGTCTTCTGGCCGTCGATCACCCACGTGCCGTCCGCCTCCTGCCGGGCCTGGCAGCGCAGCGCGCCGACGTCGGACCCGGCCCCCGGCTCCGACATGGCGATGGCCAGCACCTCACCGCTCACGGCGCCGGTCAGCACCTCCTGCCGCTGCTGCTCGGTGCCGAACTTCTCGTACGCCTTCGCGGCGATGACGGTGGTGATGAAACCCCCGGCCGGGACCATCCCGTACGAGGTCTCCTCCAGGAAGAGGCAGGAGTCGGCCAGCCCGCCGCCGGATCCTCCGTACTCCTCGGGCAGACACACCCCGAGCCAGCCCAGCTCGGCGAGCCTGCCGTACAGCTCGGGGTTGTGGGCTTCACGGCCGTGCGAGGTCAGCGCGTCCCGCTGCTCCCTGGTGCCGCACTCCCGCTTGGCGAAATCTCGGACGGCCGCGACGAAATCGGCCTGCTCTTCGGTGAGGCGACTGCCCATCAGGTCCTCCGTGGTCCGTATGCGTGATACGAAGTTATGGTAAGCGTTTCATTATCTCTACGGGAAGGGTTCGCCGGTATCGTGAGGGTCATGAGAACTGACACGAACGACCCGGGGCTCACCCGGGCCATCGCCCAGCCGGAGACGGAGGACCGTACGGCGCTGCGGATCCTCGACGCCGCACTGGAGCAGTTCACCCTTCTGGGCCTGCGCCGCTCCTCCGTGGACGATGTCGCCAAGCGCGCCGGGGTCTCCCGCGTCACCGTCTTCAGGCGGTTCCAGACGAAGGACAACCTGGTCGAGGCGACCCTGCTGCGCGAGCTCGACCGGTTCTTCCAGCGGCTGGACGCGGCGGTGGCGGCGCTGCCGACCATGGAGGAGCGGGTCGTCGAGGGCTTCGTGGTGGCCCTGCGCCACACCAGGGCCCATCCGCTCTTCGGTGGCCTGCTGCGTCTCGAACCCGAGGTCGTGCTGCCCTATCTGACCGTGCAGGGCGGTTTCTCGCTCTCCGCCACGGTCACCTACCTGACGGGCCACCTGCGCCGCGCCCAGCAGGCCGAGGGTCGCCGTGACGAGGACCCGCAGCCGGTCGCCGAGCTCATGGTGCGCGTCGCCGTCTCGTTCCTCCTCAACCCCGCAAGCTGCATCGAGATGGACGACGAGGACCAGGCCCGGGCCTTCGCCCGCCGCTACCTGGCACCGCTGCTGGACGCCTGACCGGCCGGACCCGCGCGGAGGGTCCGGCCGGCGGGGCGCAGCCGTTCAACGGCGTCGGTGCAGTGCCCGGGCCAGCCGCACCGCGCGCTCCCGCGTGGCGGCCGGAACGTCGAAGGAGGTCAGCGCGATCGGCGGGGTGAACCGCTGCACCGTGGTCGACTGCACGGAGGTGAAGGAACGCAGTCCTTCCTCGCCGTGGAGCCGCCCGAAGCCGGAGTCCTGCGAACCGCCGAACGGCAGCGCCGGCACCGCCGCGAAGCCCAGCACCGAGTTCACCGACACCGCCCCCGCGCGCAGCCGCGCCGCGATCGCCGCACCGGCGCGTCCGCTGCGGCAGAACACCGCGGCTCCCAGGGCGTAACGCGAGGCGTTCGCCCGCTCCACCGCCTCGTCCACGTCGGCCACCGCGTTGACCACCACGACCGGCCCGAAGGTCTCCTCCGTCATCGCCGCCGCGTCCTCCGGAACGCCGGTCAGCACGACCGGCGCGACGTACGGGGCGCGAATCGACTCGGGCCCGCCCAGCAGGGCACGCGCACCCGCCGAGACCGCACCGGTCACATGACGTTCGACGATCGCGACCTGGCCCGGCAGCGTCATCGGGCCGTACGCGGCGTCCGCCTCGGCGCCCGGCCGCAGCGCCTCGGCCCGCTTGACCACCCGTTCGCACAGCGCCGCGTGGATCTCACGCACCGCATAGACGCGCTCGACCCCCGCGCAGGTCTGGCCCGCGTTGCTCAGCGCACCCCACACGATCGCATCCGCCGCCGCGTCGAGGTCCGCGTCCGCGGTGACGATCACCGCGTCCTTCCCGCCGCACTCGGCGAGGAACGGCGTCAGCGTCTCGGCGCAGACCGCCATCACCTTGCGAGCGGTCCCCGGCGAACCGGTGAACGCCAGCTTGTCGACCCCGGACCGGGCCAGAGCATCCCCGGTGGACGCCGCTCCGGTGACGGTGGTGAGCAGCCCGGCGTGCTCGGGCACGGCGGCGTCGAAGAGCCCGGCCAGCAGGACGCCGGTGCCCGGGGTCAGCTCGGACGGCTTGAAGACCACGGCGTTTCCTGCGGCCAGCGCGTAGCCGATGGAGCCCATCGGGGTGTACAGGGGGTAGTTCCAGGGGCCGATCACGCCGATCACGCCCAGCGGCCGGTGCACCAGCGAGGCCCGCTGGTGGACGGTGAACAGTCCGGTGCCCGCCTTCCTCCGGCGCAGCACGCGTCCGGCGTTGCGCGCGGCCCAGGCCAGGTGCTCCAGCGTGAGGACGACCTCCAGTGCGGCGTCGCCGGCCGGCTTGCCGGTCTCCTCGGCGATGGTGCGGGCCACCGCGTCCAGGTCGGTGGCGATGGCCTTCTTCCAGCGCAACAGGTGGTCACGGCGCCGGGACGCGGGCAGTGCCGCCCAGCCGGCCTGGGCGGCCCGGGCCCGGGCCGTGGCGCGGGAGACCTCTTCCGGCCCGTTCAGCGGGTGTTCGGCGATCGGCTCGCCGGTGGCGGGGGAGTGCGTGGTGAAGGTCGCGACGGACGGCGCTGCGACCGGGGTGGTGTCGGGCATCGGGTCTCCTGACGGGGAACGCGAAGGGCGGACGACCGCTGTTCCTGATCTCGCGGGGAGTATCTCGTGAGTCGAAGATACTGAAACTATTGAGTTGTTTCATCGGCCGTCAATACTCCCGACGTGATGGAGGCGCGGAAGGCGCCCCGGCGGCGCCTTCGCGCCCGTCCCCGCTCAGCCCGCCAGTTCCCCGAGCAGTTCCCAGGTCCGCCGCCGGTCGTCCTCTCCGGCCAGGTCCGTCCCCGAGAACACCACCTCGGTCGCCCCGGCGTCCCGGTAACGCCGGACCTCGGCGGCCACCGCCTTCTCGTCGCCGATCACGGCCACGTCACCGGCCCGTGCGGCGCCCGAGAGCTCGACGACCCGCGCGTACGACGGGAACTGTTCGTAGAACGCGAGCTGCTCCGTGGCAGTCCGGCGGGCGGCTTCGGTGTCGCCCGTGACCACGCCGTGCACCAGTGCCACGATCCGGGGCGCGGGGCGGCCCGCGGCCTCGGCGGCGGCGGTGACCGCCGGGACGATGTGCTCGGCGAGGGCCCGGGGACCCGCGAGGTAGGGCAGGATCCCGTCCGCCAGCTCGCCGCTGGCCCGCAGCGCCTGCGGGCCCATCGCGGCCACGAGCAGGGGGACGCCGCCCTCCGCCCCGGGCACGCGCGCGGGGAGCGGGGTCGTCGCCGTGAGCAGCTCGCCGTGGAAGTCGGCGCTGCCGGTCTCGGTGAGCTGCCGCAGCGCGGTGAGGAACTCGCGCAGGCGGGCGATGGGGCGCTCGTAGGGGATGCCGAAGCCGGCCTCGGTCAGCGGCTTCGTGCCGAGCGCGAGCCCGAGGTGGTAACGGCCGTGCGTGGCCGCCTGCGCGGTCTGGGCCTGGCTGGAGACCAGCAGCGGATGGCGTCCGAAGACCGGGATCGCGGACGTGCCCACCTGGAGTCCGGGCACCTCGCGCCCGACGATCGCCGCGAGCTGGGGGGAATCCGCGCCGAAGGTCTGCCCGAACCAGGCGGACCGCAGCCCCGCGGCGGCGGCCTCCCCGGCGAGCTGCACGGTGGCGTCGATCTGGTTGGCGGATCCGGTCGCGCTGAGCGCTACTCCCACAGTCATGTCAGTGGAGAACCAGGGGTGTTGGCGGCACATTCCGGTTCCCGTATGACGACTTCATGTCCGCTGCGTGAACCCGGTCGAGCTCCGGCCGGCCCGCCCGCATCGCCTGGCTCCGCGCACTCCGTGACCGTCGGGCGGCACCGTTTGGAAGATCAAAAGACCGACGGGTTACCATATGAGCGCCGCCTAGCTCGAAAGATAAACCTGTGACTGTCAATGACGACTCGTTCACCAATTGGATGCACCGCGAAGAGATCGCGGAGTCGATGATCCCGATCATCGGGAAGCTGCACCGCGAGAGGGACGTCACCGTCCTTCTGCACAGCCGCTCCCTGGTGAACAAGTCGGTGGTGAGCATCCTCAAGACCCACCGATTCGCCCGGCAGATCGACGGCGAGGAGCTCTCGGTCACCGAGACCCTGCCGTTCCTCCAGGCCCTCACCACCCTCGATCTCGGCCCCTCCCAGATCGACATCGGCATGCTCGCCGCGACGTACAAGGCCGATGACCGCGGCCTTTCCGAGGCGGAGTTCACCGCCGGTGCGGTCGCGGGCGCCACGGGTGCCAACAAGATCGAGCGCCGCGAGTCCCGTGACGTCGTGCTGTACGGCTTCGGCCGCATCGGCCGTCTGCTGGCCCGGCTGCTCATCGAGAAGGCCGGTTCCGGCAACGGTCTGCGGCTGCGCGCCATCGTCGTCCGCAAGGGTGCGGGCCAGGACATCGTGAAGCGCGCCTCGCTGCTGCGCCGTGACTCCATCCACGGTCAGTTCCAGGGCACGATCACCGTCGACGAGGCGAACAACAAGATCATCGCCAATGGCAACGAGATCCAGGTGATCTACTCCGACGACCCGACGTCGGTGGACTACACGGCGTACGGCATCAACGACGCCATCCTGATCGACAACACCGGCAAGTGGCGTGACCGCGAGGGCCTCTCGAACCACCTGCGCCCGGGCATCGACAAGGTCGTCCTGACCGCGCCGGGCAAGGGCGACGTCCTCAACGTCGTGCACGGCGTCAACCACGACATGATCAAGCCGGACGAGCAGATCATCTCGTGCGCCTCGTGCACCACCAACGCGATCGTCCCGCCGCTCAAGGCGATGGCGGACGAGTACGGCGTCCTGCGCGGGCACGTGGAGACGATCCACTCGTTCACCAACGACCAGAACCTGCTGGACAACTACCACAACTCCGACCGCCGCGGCCGCTCCGCGCCGCTCAACATGGTGATCACCGAGACCGGTGCCGCCTCCGCCGTCGCCAAGGCCCTTCCCGACCTCGAAGCGACGATCACGGGCAGCTCCATCCGGGTGCCGGTGCCGGACGTCTCGATCGCCATCCTGAGCCTGAAGCTCGGCCGCGAGACGAACCGCGAAGAGGTCCTGGACTACCTCCGCGACGTGTCGCTCACCTCGCCGCTCAAGCGTCAGATCGACTTCACGACCGCTCCCGACGCGGTGTCGAGCGACTTCATCGGCTCACGCCACGCCTCCATCGTCGACGCGGGCCCCACCCAGGTCGACGGCGACAACGCGATCCTCTACCTCTGGTACGACAACGAGTTCGGCTACTCCTGCCAGGTCATCCGGGTCGTGCAGTACGTCTCCGGCGTGGAGTACCCCACGTACCCCGAACCGGTCCACTGATCCCGGCGCTTCGCCGACACCACGAGGACCGGCCCCACCCGCATCGACGGATGGGACCGGCCCTCGTGTGCGTCAGCCGGACACCGGGGCCGGTGCCGGGGCGTAGCCGGTGGCCCGTGTGGTGAACGTGCCCCGGCCCTGCGTCCGGCTGCGCAGCCGCGTCGCGTAGCCGAACAGCTCGGCCAGGGGCACGGTCGCCGTGATCACCGCCGCACCTGCGCGTGCCGTGGAGCCGGACACCCGGCCGCGCCGCGCGGCCAGATCGCCGAGCACCCCGCCGACGGCCTCGTCGGGCACCGTCGCCGTGAGTTCGACCACCGGCTCCAGCAGCACCATCGCACTGGAGCGCAGCGCCTCGCGCAGCGCGAACCGTCCGGCGGTACGGAAGGCCATCTCCGAGGAGTCCTTCGGATGGGTGGCGCCATCGGTCAGCGTCACACGCACCCCGGTCACCGGATGCCCGCCGACGGGCCCCTCCAGCAGGGCGTCCCGGCAGCCGGCCTCGACCGCCCGCACGTACTCCTGCGGAACCCGTCCCCCGACGACAGCCGAACGGAACGCGAACTCCACCGCGCCGGCGGCGCCGCCGGTCTCGTCCTCCCACGGCTCGACGTCGATGACCACATGGGCGAACTGTCCGGCTCCGCCGTCCTGTTTGACGTGCCGGTAGACCAGACCGGAGACGCCACGGGTGACCGTCTCCCGGTAGGCGACCTGCGGCCGGCCGACCCGGACCTCCAGGCCGTGGGCGCGGCGGATCTTCTCCGCCGCCACCTCCAGATGCAGTTCGCCCATGCCCGAGAGCACCGTTTGACCCGTCTCGGAGTCCGTCCGTACGGCAAGCGACGGATCCTCCTCCACCAGCCGGACGAGCGCCGCCATCAGCCGTTCCGTGTCGGTGCTCCGACTCGCCTCCACGGCCACCGACACGACCGGATCGGCCACCGTCGGCGGTTCCAGGACGAGCGGGGCGTCCGGTGCGCACAGGGTGGCACCGGCCCGGGCCGCCTTGGGGCCGATGACCGCGACGATGTCCCCGGCCACTGCCGTGTCGACGTCGACGTGCCGGTCCGCCCGGACCCGCAGGATCCGGCCGATGCGTTCGTTGCGCCGCGCCCCGACGTCCAGCACCGTCTCCCCCTTCCTGATCGTTCCCGAGTACACCCGCAGATAGGTCAGCCGGCCCGTCGCGGTCGCGTTGACCTTGAAGGCGAGCGCGGCGAACGGTGCCGCCGGATCGGCGGCCCGCTCCTGCACCGCCTCGCCGAGCGTGCCCCGTACCGGCGGCACGTCCAGCGGGGAGGGGAGATACGCCACGACGGCCTCCAACAGCGGTTCGACACCGCGGTTGCGGTAGGCCGAACCGCACAGCACCACGACACCCTCACCGGTACGGGTCAGCTCACGCAGCGCGCCGGCCAGTGTCCGCCCGGAGAGCTCCGACCGGGCGCAGAACTCCTCCAGTGCGCCCGGGTGGAGCTCCGCCACCGTCTCCTCAAGGAGCCGCCGGCGACGCTGCGCATCGTCCCGCAGCTCATCGGGTACGTCCCCTTCCTCGTACGTGCCACTGCCGTCCGCCCAGGTGAGCGCCCGCATGCGGAGCAGATCCACCACTCCCGTGAACCCGTCCTCGTGCCCGATCGGCAGCTGCACCACGAGCGGAATCACGTGCAGCCGCTCCCGGATCGACGCGACCGCCGTGTCGAGGTCCGCACCGGCCCGGTCGAGCTTGTTGACGAACGCGATGCGCGGCACGGCGTATCGGTCGGCCTGGCGCCACACGGACTCGCTCTGCGGTTCCACTCCCGCGACCGCGTCGAACACGGCGATCGCACCGTCCAGTACCCGGAGCGAACGCTCGACCTCGTCGGCGAAGTCGACGTGCCCCGGAGTGTCGATCAGATTGATCCGGTGCCCCGCCCAGGTGCAGCTCACGGCGGCGGCGAAGATGGTGATGCCGCGGTCGCGTTCCTGGGAGTCGAAGTCGGTGATGGTCGTGCCGTCGTGAACCTCGCCGCGCTTGTGGGTGGTTCCCGTCGCATAGAGGATCCGCTCGGTGACGGTGGTCTTGCCGGCGTCGACGTGGGCGAGGATGCCCAGATTGCGAACGTCGGCGAGTGCGCTGGTGTGTTGACGGTGCAGTTCGGTACGCACGGTCCGTGGCCTTTCGGGTGATCCGGAAGAAGACGGCGCGATGCCCGGACGAAGCGGCCCGCACAGGGCCGCGGAACCCTTCCCGCCCACGGCGCGACGCGCAGGGACGGTCCGTCAAGAAGCGGACAGGGCTCAGGAGTTCGTCAGGGAGTCCGGGGCCGGCCGCGCAGCCGGCGCCGGGCGGAGGTAGACACCAGGATCACCTCGTACCGCGACAGGGGAACGACGACAGCGGTGCGGTAGCGCACGGCAGGTCTCCCCTCGACGGTCACGGCGCGTGCCGCGGCGGAGTGCCGGGGCGCGATTGCGGTGCGAGTCTAGGGAACGGGGCGCGGGTGGGGGAACCGGTTTTCGGGCCGGTGCGACGCCGTGGCGGATCGGGGACGGACCCGTGACGCATCGCGTGCAACCATCCGGCATCGTCGGCCGTCACCCCTGACACACCGCGTGCGGGAGGAGGGGAGTGCCGTGAGAGCTGTCCGGATGCTTCTGCCGGTGCTTCGGCCGGTGGCCGGACGGGACGGACACCGGCGAGGTGGGATGCTGCTCGCGGCCGCGCTGCTCCGGTGCTCCTCGCCGCATGGCGCGCCGCGCCGGCCGCAGCCGCTGGAGCGACGGCTGGCCTGGGGCGCAGAGGCCGTTGCCCTGTCCCGGACCGCCGTGTTCCATGCGCGGTCCGGTGCTCCTGGCCTGCTCGCCCGTTCGCTTGCCCTGAAAGCCCAACTGCTGCTCGAGGCAGGCAGGTACGAGGAGGCGCTCGCCGCGGCCGAGGATTCTCTGACGGTCCCGGACGCCCGCGTTCACTCGCAGCGGACCGCGTTCGGCCACCTCATGAAGACCCACGCACTGGCCCGGCTGGACCGGGCCGACGAGGCGCTCGTGGCCGCCCGCCACAGCGTGGCCGCCTACCGGCTCGCCGGGCCCCGGCGAGCCGGCCTGTCCCTGGGCACCACAGCCGCCGCTCTGCGTGCGCAGGCATGGGTCCTGGGCCGGGCCGGCCGCACAGCAGAGTCCGTCACGGTCTACTTCGAGTGTGCCGAACTGCTGCGGGCGCTGTCCGTGTGGCGGCAGGCACGGCTGGTCGTGCTCCAGACCAGGGTGCTGGCCGAACTGATCGGCGGACTGCGCGAGCTCGGCCGTTTCGGGGACGCGGTGGCAGTGGGCGACGACTTCAGGGAGCGCGTCCCTCCCTTCGTTCCGTGGCTCTACCCGGAAGCCCGGCTGCTGCGTGCCGCGTTGCTCATCGACCTGGCATGGTGCCTCGGTGCGGGCGGCGACCTTCCGGGCGGGCGTGCCACTGCCGAAGAGGCCGTGGCATGTGGCCGGGCACTGTGCGTCAGCGACCCGGCAGTGGGCGAGTCGGTCCTCGTGCTCGCCTTGGACTGTCTCGCCCACCACCTCGACCGACTGGACGACCACGTCGAGGAGAGGTCGGTGAGTGAGGAACTGGTGCGAATACATGAGAAGTTGGCCGTGACGGACCCGGCCGCGCACGGGCCCGGGCTCGCCGCCGCCCTCGACTCGCTCGCACGGTGCCGCGCACGCGACGGCGAGGGCTCCGAGTCCGTTGCCGCCACCGAACGAGGTGTGGAGCTCTGTCGTCGTGCCGTCGGGCGCGATCCCCTCCGGTACGAGGGAGAGCTGGCCCGGATGCTGTCCAACCTCAGTGTCCGGCGACGTATGACGGACGATGTCACCGGCGCGACGGCCGCTGGGGAGGAGGGGCTGGCGATCACCCGTCGCCTTGCCGAGTCCGGCGGGGAAGGGGTCCGCCCGCTGCTCGCCGACCGGCTGCGGATCCTCGGCCGGGCCCGCTACCGGGCGGAGGACGACGAAGGGGCCGCGGCCTGCTTCGAGGAGGCCGAGACGGTGCTGCGGGAACTCATGGGGGCCGGAGACCCGAGAGCGCACGAGGCCGGGCTCGCCGCCGCACAGTCCGCGCTCTGCGAGGCACTGGGCGCGGCGGCCGCCGGCCACCTCGACGCCGGCCGTACCGACGAGGCGGTGGCTGCCCTGCGCCGGCTCAAGGAACTCACCGGGCGCACCGCGCTGACCGACGTGCACGCGGGATGTGTCAGCGCCTTCGCGCGGTCGCGCGACCGGGATGCCGAAGGGGCGGCGGCGGCCTGGCGGCGGATGACGGGGGAGCCGTGGCCGTCCTTCGTCTACCGGCCGGGCTGAGCGAGACCGCGGACCGCGCCCGCTGTCCGGTGCACGCCGCTCCGGGCCCGGGGCGGCAACGTCCTGCACCGGCGCAGCGCGCTCCTGCCGCAGCCGCGCCACTCGGCGGGCGAGACGCCCGGGCCGTGACCGGTGCGGGTGAGCAGCGCGTTCACGGGGCCCATCGGGTCCAGCGCCATGGTGCGGGCCAGCAGGACGCCGATCACCAGAGGGGCGAAGGTGACGGCCAGTGTGGTGCCGGTGCTGGTCACCTGCTGGATGCGGGGGCGCGGTGCGTCGGGAGCCATGACCCCATTCCAGCAACGGCCGAGCGGTGCGGGATCGGGTGACGTACTCAGAGCGCACGGCCCGGGTACTCACCCGGGCCGTGCGGGCAGCCCGCGCGGCGCGCTCTACGCGTTGGTGCCCGGGCCGGAACCCGTGCCCGAGGCGGCCTTGATGCCCTTGGTGATGGTGTCCAGCACGGAGAGGCCGGGGGCCTTGGGATTGATGTCGAAGCCGGAGCGGACGACGATCAGCAGGTCCGGGGAATGGGGAGAGGGGAACGCGAGGGATTCGACGTAGCCGTCGTCGCCGGTCTTCGTGACGACCTTCCAGCGCACCCGGTAGCCCTGCTGACCGGCCACCGTGACCGCCTCGGACTTCAGCTGCTCGTGCGAAGTGATGCCGCCGTAGATCTTCTCGCCGTACGATTCCTCGGCGTTGGCCGCGATGTCCTTCTCGGCCGTGGCCTTCGCGGTCTTCGTGGTCAGCTTCAGTGCGCCGGCCGGTACGGAGAACACTCCGCCGCGCACGCACTTCTCCCCGGTGGCGCCGGGGCAGGCGTACGTACCGGTGGTCACGCCGGCCCCCATGCCCGACTCGCCCGTCCAGCCGTCGGGGACCGGGATGCTGATCCCGCTGGCCATGTCCGTCGCGTAGCCGTCCTCGGTCTGAGGCTGCTGCTGCTCGGGGGACGGTTCACCGCCGCCGTTGCCTCCGCTGCCGCCCGGTGCGCCGGGTTGACGGCTGGGGGCCGGGGACGGCGAGGCGGACGGTGCCGTCGCGGAGTTGCCGGTCGAACCGGAGTCGTCGTTCAGCAGGTACACGCCGCCGCCGATGGCGGCGAGGACCACCACGGCGGCCGTGACACCGGCGCCGATGCGTATGCGCCGGCTGCGGAGGGCTGCGGGCGGGACCCGGAGCTGATCGGTCCACTGAGTGCCGTCCCACCAGCGTTCCTGGATGGGGCCAAATCCTGTGTACCCGGGGTCTGGATGCCAGCCGGGCGGGCTCGTCTGCGTCACGGCAGCCACCGTAGTCGGACTGCGTGAGAATCCTATGAACCGGATGGAGTCACGCCGTCCGACATAGGGGGCATGGGCGGGCTTGGGGCGCTTCCTGTGATCGATATCTTCAGCATTTTGCTCGTTCATATTGCTATCAATGCCTGGTCATGAGCATGCTTGTACATAGTCACCACGCGTGTGCGCACATTGCTCAGCGTGGCCGGCGACCCCCGAAGCGCCGATCCACCGATCCGCCCGCCCCGCGTGCTGCCCAGGAAGATGTCGCGATGTCCCGCCCCGAGTTGTGCCGACCGTCCCTGCCGGGGACCCGGTGAACAACCCGACGGGACTCCTCTCCCGGCCGCGAGGCGCCGCTCTTCGCTCCAGCGAACTCCCGTACCCGTACGCCGTTTCGGCGTTCCGCCGGGTGGGTGGTCGGTGCTGCCGCCGATGCGCGGCCGAACACGTCCTCGTGGACGCCCTGTTACCCCCTCCCTCTGCTCCCGTTCGAGGAACCGATGACCCCATATCTGCCGGACGTGGCCGCTTGGCTGCTGTTCGCGGCCCTCGTAGCCGTCGGAGCCCTGGCGCTCCGTTACCGCGCTGCCGCCGCCCGTCGCGCCGAACGTGTCGCCTCCCTCGAACAGGCCCTGCGCGCACAGGACGAGGAGGCCCGGCACCTGCTTGAGCGGCGGCTACCGGCCCTCCAGGACGTGCTCTCCCAGGGCAGGCCCGGCGACATCCCCGGGCCGCTGCACCCGGACCTGACCGGGACACCTTTCGTGCAGGCCCAGGACGGCGTGCTCGACCTCTTCCGGCAGGTCGCCGAGGACGCCGAACAGGCCTCCCAGGGACTGTTGTTGGCCGTGGCCCGCAAGCTCCAGGGGCTGGCGAACAACCAGCAGATGAAGATCACCGAGATGAACCAGCGCCATGACGCGCCGGAGTTCCTCCAGGATCTGATGGACATCGACCACACCAACGCCCAGATCCTGCGCCGGGCCGTCGGCATGGCCGTCATCTGCAAGGCGTGGCCCGGACGCCAGCACAACGACACCCCGCTGTACGACGTCGTACGCGGCGCCGTCGGCCGGATCCTCGACTACAAACGGGTGCAGATCGTCCGCATCGAGGACTCCCGGGCCGTGTCGGGCCGTGCGGTGGAAGCCCTCGTGGTGACCCTCGCCGAACTCCTGGAGAACGCCACTCGTTCGTCCAGCCCGAGCACCCCCGTCCAGGTGCACGTCCAGCTCACGCACGGCGGCGTGGCCGTGGTGATCGAGGACGCCGGTGTGGGGCTGAACGCCGCCGAGCGCGAGAAGGCGTCCCGGCTGCTGCACGACGAGGCGCTCGGCGTCGCCGGCCTCGGCAGCCCGCCGAGGTTCGGACTCGCCGCCTGCGGCGCGCTCGCCCGGCGCTACGGCTTCAAGGTCTCGGTGGACTCCGCCTCCGCCTTCGGCGGCATGCGGGCCGTCGTCAACATCCCCACCGCGCTGCTCACCGACGCGACCAGGGCCCCGAGGACGCCCGCCGTGACCATGGTTCCCGCCGCGGTGGCTCCGGTGGACGCACCCGCGGCACAGGCGGTCGCCGCCGAGCCCTCCGGGATCACCGCCGCCCCGGCCGCGCCCGCGGTGGCTCCCGCGCCTGCCGCCCCCGCTGCCGCGGCAGCCGAGGCAGAGCAGGCCAGGCCGACCACCGTCGGCGGACTGCCCAAGCGGGTACGGCAGAGGGCCGCCGCCCCGCCCGCCGCCCCGGCGGCGACGGCCGGCGCCCCGGCGCCCGGCGCCGCACGCCGCACCCCGCGCGAGGCCGCCGCCCCGCTCGACGCCTTCCTGCGCGGCAGCCAGGCCGCCGCGCACCATCGACCGACCACCGAGGGGAACCCCGAGGCATGACCCAGAACCGCGACGCCTGGATGCTCAATCAGGTGATCGACCAGCCCGAGGTCTACGACGCGATCCTGGTCGCGGCGGACGGTCTGGTGATGGCCTTCTCGCCAGGGCTCGACCGCGACCAGGCCGACCGCATCGCGGCTGCCCTGTCCGGGGTGCAGGCCACCAGCAGCGCCACCGCGATGTTCTGCCGGGCCCCCGCCGACTCCTGGCGTCAGAGCCTGGTCGAGTTCGACGGCGGCTTCGTGATCACCATCCACGCCGGCGACTCGACCTATCTGTCCGTGGCCACCTCGGGGGCCGCCGACGTCGGCCAGGTCGCGTTCCGCATGCACGAGGTGGTCGACCAGCTCGGCCGGGAGATGGGCAGCGAGCCCCGCCAGGACGTCGGCAGTCCGAGGTGACCCCGCGGCGCAGGCGCGACCTGGTGCGCTCGTTCGTCCTCACCGGCGGACGGGCGCGGCCCACCCGCAACACCCATGTCCTGGACGTGATCACGATGGTGACCAGCGTCCCGGACCGGTCCGTGGCCGGACTGCTGCCCGAACAGCTGGCCGTGGTCGAACTGTGCCGCGGCGGCTATCTGTCGGTCATCGAGGTCGCGGGCCATCTCGGCCAGCCCCTCACCGTCACCCGCGTCCTGCTCGGCGACCTGCTCGACACCGGCCACATCGTCACCCGGGTCCCCGCGCCCGCCGTGCCCGCCGCGAACTCCGCGGCGGGAGAGCGGGCCGCCACCGCACACATCTTGGAGAAGTTGCTGCATGGCCTCCAGGCTCTTTGACGGTATCTACGTCCGCGACACGGTGCAGCTGACCGCCAAACTCATGGTGGTCGGACCGTTCGGCGTGGGCAAGACCACTCTGATCGGCGCCGTCAGCGAGATCGAGCCGCTGCGGACCGAGGAGGTCATGACCCAGGCCGGCGCGGCGGTCGACGACATCAGCGGCGTACCCGGCAAGACCACCACCACGGTCGCCATGGACTTCGGCCGGGTCACGCTCGCCGACGACCTGGCCCTGTACCTCTTCGGCACCCCCGGCCAGCAGCGGTTCGCCCAGATCTGGCAGGACCTGGCCCGCGGGGCCTACGGAGCCCTCGTCATCGGTGACTCCCGCAGCCTCGACCAGTCCTTCGAGGCGCTCGCCATGGTCGAGAGCTACGGGCTGCCGTACATCGTCGCCCTCAACCGCTTCCCCGACACCCCGCAGTATCCGGAGGCCGAGCTGCGCGAAGCCCTGGACCTCGACCCCGGTACGCCGCTGATCATGTGCGACGCCCGGGACCGCGAGTCCGCGAAGAACGCGCTGATCGAGCTCGTCAGGTATCTGTTCGCCCGCCACCAGGAGATGTCGTGACCTCGCTGCCCACCGATACCGGTACCGGCTCGGCCCCACCGCCGGGCTGCCCCGCCCACCAGCCCACCCGGGAGGCGACGGCATCGGGTCTTCCCGTTCTGTACGGGGCGGAGTTCGCCGCGGACCCGCACGCCACCTACGACCGGCTGCGGGCCGACGGCGTCGCCCACCGGGTCGAGCTGGCCCCCGGCGTCGAGGCCGTGCTCGTCACCGGCTACGACGCGGCCCTCGAGGTGCTGCGCAGCCCGTACTTCAGCAAGGACGCCCGGCGCTGGACCGCGCTGGCCGAGGGCAAGGTCCCGGCCGACAACCAGGTCGTCCCCATGATGGGCTGGCGGCCCAGCCTCTGGTTCGCCGACGGCGAGCGCCACCTGCGGCTGCGGGCCTCGGTCGACGACGCGCTCGGCCGCGTCAACCCGCACCAGCTGCGCACCTACGTGCAGCGCAGCGCCGCCCAGCTCATCGACAGGTTCGCCGGTGACGGCGAGGCCGACCTGGTCGCCCAGTACGCCGACCCGATCCCGGCCCTCGTCTTCGCCCAGCTCTTCGGCTGCCCGGACGGACTCACCGCGCGGATGGCCTCGGCCTGCAGCCGGATGATGGACGCCGAACCGGCCGTCGCCCATGCCGGTGGCGGTGAACTCGCCATGTTTCTGGGTGAGTTGATCGGAGTGAAGCGGCAGAAGCCGGGTGCGGACCTCACCACCTGGCTGCTGAACCACCCGTCCGCGCTGACCGACGAGGAGATGATCCACCAGCTGGTCGTGCTGATCGGTGCCGGGACGGTGCCGCAGACCGCCTGGATCTCCACCGGCACGATGATGCTGCTCGCCGACGAGCGCTTCGCCAGCGACCTGACCGGCGGCAGCCTCACGGTGGCCGACGCACTCAACGAAGTGCTGTGGCTGCACTCGCCGTTGTCGAACTTCTCGTTCGTCTACGCGGTCCACGACCACACCCTGCGCGACCAGCGCACCGGCGCCGAGACCCACATCCCGGCAGGCGTGCCGGTCCTGATCAGCCACGCGGCGGCGAACACCGACCCGACGCTGGACGTGGACTCCGGGCAGCGCGCGGCGAACACCTCGCACCTGGCCTTCGGGGCGGGCCCGCACGCCTGCCCCGCCCGGGACACCGCCGGTGTCATCGCAGAGGTCGCCATCGAGATGCTGCTCGACCGCCTCCCCGACATGGCGCTCGCCGTCAATGCCACGGAACTGGCGTGGCGCCCGGGCCCGTTCCACCGCGCGCTCACCGCCCTCCCGGTGACGTTCGCCCCCGCTCGTACGTCGTCCACCGAACCGTCCGACGCCTCCGTAGGAGAATCATGGAATCCAGCCGATGCCCCGTCCTCGACTCGTCCGGCGCCGATCTCCACGCCGAGGCCGCCCGGCTCCGCGCCGAAGGCTCCGCGACGCTGGTGGAGCTTCCTGGTGAGGTCACGGCCTGGTCGGTGACCCGGCACGACGTCATCAGGGAACTCGCTGCCGACCGTCGCGTCTCCCGCGACCCCCGGCAGCACTGGCCCGCCCTCGAATCCGTTCCGCAGGACTGGTCGCTGAACGTCTGGGTCCGGGTGGTGAGCGCCTTCACCTCCTACGGTGCCGACCACCGCCGGCTGCGCAACCTGATCTCCACGGCGTTCACCCCGCGCCGCACCGAGGCGCTGCGCCCGCTGGTCCAGGCGCTCGTCGACCGGCTGATCGCGGAGCTGAAGGAGGCCGCCCCCGGCGAGAGCGTCGACCTGCGCGCGCGGTTCGCCTACGTCATCCCCACCGAGGTCATCTGCGACCTGTTCGGTGTGCCGGCGGACATGCGGTCCTGGATGAGGCGGGTCATCGACGCGGCGCTGAACACGGGGGCCAGCCCCGAGCAGGCGGCGGCCGACTACGGGGACCTGTTCGGCTGCATGGCGGCCCTGATCGCGGCCAAGCGCGCCGAGCCCGGCGAGGACATGACCAGTGACCTCATCGCGGCCCGTGACGGCGAGGCCAAGCTGGACGAGGAACAGCTCGTCTCCACGCTGATCCTCATGATCGGCGCCGGGTCCGAGACCGCAGTGAACCTCATCTCCCACGCCGCCATCGCCCTGGTCACCCACCCGGAGCAGCTGGCACTCGTGCGGGCCGGCGAGATCGGCTGGGACGCCGTGATCGAGGAGACCCTCCGCCGCGATGCGCCGATCATGCACATGCCCCTGCGCTACGCGGTCGAGGACATCGACCTCGGTGACGTCGTGATCAAGAAGGGTGATGCGATCCTCCTCGCCTTCGGCGCCGCGGGCCGTGACCCCGCCGTCCACGGGGATGGTGCCTGCGAGTTCGACGCCACCCGCGAGTCCATGGACCACCTGGCCTTCGGCCACGGCGTCCACTTCTGCCTGGGCGCGCCGCTGGGCCGGATGGAGGCCGACATCGCGCTCCGGGCACTGTTCGGCGCCTTCCCGGACCTCGCCCTCGCCGTGCCCGAGAGCGAACTCGTCCCGCAGGCCTCCTTCATCGCCCACGGCTACCAGCAGCTGCCGGTGATCCTGCGGCCCGCAGAGGTCGCGGCCGTCTGATTCACGCGCGGCGCAGACCGTACGAGGGAGGGGTGCGGCCGGGCGTCGCCAGGCCGGTCCGGGAGGCGGCACGACGGCGCTCGCTGTGCCCGGGAGCGGTACGCCCGGAGCCCACTGTGCCCCTTCCCGTACGGTTCGCGGGAGCGGGGCACAGCGGAGGCATGGCCCTTCGCCGTGCCCGACCGAAACCCGTGGGAAGGCGAACGATGAGCGAGAGCCCCGCCGTACGGATCGAGCGCGACGGCCCCGTGTTCACGGTGGTCCTGTCCCGGCCCGGGGTCCGCAACGCGGTCGACGGCCCGACCGCACGCCAACTCGCCGAAGCCTTCCGCGCGTTCGACCACGAACCCGACGCGGCGGTAGCGGTGCTGTGGGGTGAGGGCGGGACGTTCTGCTCGGGCGCCGACCTCAAGGGGATCGGCACCGAGCGTGGCAACACCGTTGCCGCCGACGGGGACGGTCCGATGGGTCCCACCCGGATGCGGCTCGGCAAGCCCGTCATCGCCGCGGTCGCCGGGCACGCCGTGGCCGGCGGCCTGGAACTGGCCGCCTGGTGCGACCTGCGCGTCGCCGAAAAGGACGCGGTCTTCGGGGTCTTCTGCCGCCGATGGGGTGTGCCGCTGGTGGACGGCGGCACGGTGAGACTGCCGCGCCTCATCGGCGAGAGCCGGGCCATGGACATGATCCTGACCGGACGGCCCGTACCGGCTGAGGAAGCGTACGCGATGGGGCTCGTCAACCGGCTCGTCCCCACGGGTGAATCACGACGGGCCGCCGAGCAACTCGCCCGGGAGATCGCCGCGTTCCCGCAGCTCTGCCTGCGCCACGACCGGCTCTCCGTGCGAGAGCAGCACGGTCTGGGCGAGTCCGACGCACTTGCCGCGGAGTACCGCCACGGTCTGGTGCCGCTGACGGCGGGGGAGACGCGGGCGGGCGCCGACCGGTTCAGCGGGGGAGCCGGCCGGCACGGTGCCTTCGGCAACTGACACCTCACGACGGCGGGTGAGAGGTTGCTGCCGGTCCCGCGTCCGTACCGCGGGGGCGGGGTCCGTGCGCGGCCGACGGTCTTCCCCTAGGGTCCACGCATGAACGGATGCGCTGAGGAGGAACGGTCCGTGCGAGCCGCCGTCGAGGGTGAAATGAGGCTGCTCGATCCGGGCGTGCGCGCCTCGCCCGACGAGGTCACCGCACTCCTCGACCCCGAGTTCACCGAGTTCGGCGCCTCGGGGCGGCGCTACGACAGGACGTCGGTCCTGGCCGTCACGTCCGCCCTCGACGAGAGCACCCCCGAGCCGAGTGCCGTCACCGGGATGTCCGGTGTGCTGCTGGCGCCGGGCCTGGTCCACCTGACGTACATCTCGGAGAGCAACGGCAGGCGGGTCAGGCGCAGTTCGCTGTGGCGCCGGTCGGATTCCGGCTGGCGGATGTACTTCCATCAGGGCACCCCGGCCGGCCCGCCGCAGCCCGGCGCCGAATATCCGGCAGACACTCCGCAGGCGGCTGATTAGGCTCAACGAATGACGGAATCCCGCTACCCCTCCAAGCCCCGGCCCGGCGACCGCGTCGCCGTGCTGTCCCCCTCGTCCGGTCTCCCTGGCATCCTTCCGCTGCCGTACGAACTGGGGCTGCGCAGGCTCCGCGACGACTTCGGGCTGGAACCCGTGGAGTACCCGGCGACCCGGAAGATGGGGTCCACACCGCAGGAACGCGCCGCCGACATCCACGCGGCCTTCGCCGACCCGACGATCAAGGCGGTCATCGCCAGCATCGGCGGGGACGACCAGATCACCGTGCTGCCGCACCTGGACCGTGAGCTGCTGCGTGCCCATCCGAAGCCGTTCTTCGGCTACAGCGACAACACCAACCTGCTGGTGTTCCTCGACCGCCTCGGCATCATCGGCTACCACGGCGGATCCGTGATGGTCGAGCTCGGACGCCCCGGTGCCATGCACCCCCAGACGGCCGCGTCCCTGCGGGCGGCGCTGTTCACCCATGACGACCACGAACTGACCCCCGCGAAGGACACCGGCAGCATCAACGGCCGGTGGGAGGACCCGCACACCTTCGACCACGAACCCGGCATGCTGCCCGCCGACGCGTGGATCTGGCACCGGGCCGACAGGGTGGTCGAGGGGGCGAGCTGGGGCGGCAACCTGGAGATCCTGTCCTGGATGCTCATGGCCGACCGGGAGATCCACCCGGCGGCCGAGTACGAGGGGAGGGTGCTGTTCCTCGAAACCTCGGAGGAGATGATCAGTGCCGACGAGGTGTACCGGATCCTGCGGAACATGGGGGAGCGCGGGCTTCTGCGCCGCTTCCCCGCACTCCTGATGGCCCGCGCCAAGAACTGGTCCTTCGAGCAGCCCCTCGACGCCGCCGGCGGGGAGCTGTATCGCGAACAGCAGCGCGCGGCCGTGCTGAGGGCCCTGAACGAGTACGCCCCTGACACGATGGCCGTCCTCGACGTCGACCTCGGCCACACGGACCCGCAGATGATCATCCCGTACGGCGGACGGATACGGGTGGACGGCGTGGCCCGCCGGATCGTGGTGACGTACTAGAGGGCTTCGCCCGGAACCGTCCGCCCTTTTTCTGGTCCGACCACATGCCATGTGTGACATAGTGGGAGATTCGGAAGAAGACGAGGCCGGAAACGGAACGGCTCCGGCCCGGGGCAGGGGGTGGCGGATGCCCGTCGAATGGCAACCCGTACGGCAGTCGCGGACGCATGAACTGGTGCTTCAGAGCATCGAGGAGCAGGTCTTCGCCGGAAAGCTCAGGGCCGGCGACCGGCTGCCGCCCGAGCGTGAACTCGCCCCGGTCTTCGGGGTGAGCCGCTCGGCCCTGCGCGAGGCGCTCCGCGTCCTGGAGACCATCGGCGTACTGGTCGCGCAGCCCGGCCGGGGGCCCGACTCGGGGGCCCGGATCGTGCGCAACCCGGACGACGCGCTCGGGCGGCTGCTGCGCCTGCATTTCGCCCTCGGCAGCTACAGCCTGCACGACGTGATGGAGGCCCGGGTCGCCCTGGAGCGCGCCAGTTTCGCCGCCGCCGCGACGCACGCTTCCGAGGAGGACCTGGACGAGGCGGGTGCGGTGGTCCACCGGATGTCGCAGCCGGGCATCCTGCCGGAGGAGTTCAACGAACTCGACACCCAGTTCCACGTCAAGGTGGCCAGCAGTTCCGGCAACGCGCTCACCTCGACGCTGACCGCGGCGGTCCGGGAGTCGGTGCGACCCCTCATCCTGCGAGCCCTCGAAGAGGTGGACGACTGGCCGGCCACCCAGGCGCACCTCAACCGTCAGCACGCCGAGATGCTGAGGCTGGTGCGCGTCGACCAGGGTGACGAGGCGGCCGACCTCGCCGAGCTCCACATCCGCGGGTTCCACGGAACGCTGGTCGACGAGGACCGGACCGGCGGGAACGACGTGGACGGCGCCACCGCGTAGGAGAGGCCTCAGGGCAGCATCCAGGAGAGCGCCGACGTGGACTGGAGGTAGACCAGGACACACAGGACGGCCAGCATGCCGATGCTGTACCCGGCCACCTTGCGCAGCAGGATGCGTTCCGCGCCCGGCATCCGTACGGCGGTGGCGGCGATGGTCAGGTTCTGCGGACTCACCAGCTTGGCCACCACGCCGCCGGAGGTGTTCGCGGCGACCAGCAGCGTCGGGTCGATGCCGGCGGTCTGGCCGGCCGTCTGCTGGAGGTTGGCGAAGAGCGCGTTGGCCGAGGTGTCGGAACCCGTCACCGCGGTGCCCAGCCAGCCGAGGATCGGCGAGAGCAGGGCGAACAGCCCGCCTGCCGTCGCCAGCCAGGTGCCGATGGCCACGGTCTGGCCCGACTGGTTCATCACGTAGCTCAGCGCGAGCACGGTGGCCACCGTCATGATGGCGACCCGCATGTTCTTCAGGGTGCGCCCTGCCGCGGACAGCGCCATGGACCCGGTCATCGGGTAGGCGTCGCGGTCCTTGGCGTAGCGGTAGATCAGCGTGACCAGGATGCCCGAGATGATCAGCAGGGTGCCCGGGTTGCCCAGCACCTCCAGCTTGTAGATCGCGCTGGACGAGGGTTCGCCACTCGGTGTGAGCAGCTCGCCGTACAGGCCCGGCCACTCGATGGTGAGGTTCAGGTGCCCGAGGAGTTCGGGTACGTCGAGCGCTCCGATGTTCAGTTTGGCGAGGGCGAAGATGGCGATCACCAGGATGTACGGGAGTACGGCGTAGGTGACCCGGCGCGGCGTGAGGGCCTCGTTCTCCACCTGGGAGTGCTGGTCCTCGGGCGTGCGCGGCTTCCAGAGGCGCAGCATCAGCACGGCGGCGCCGAAGCCGGCGAGCGAGGCGACCACATCGGTGAGTTCGTACGCGAAGTGGCTGGAACACCAGTACTGGGCCACGGCGAAGACGCCTCCGGTGACCAGCGCGATCGGCCACAGCTGGCGGATGCCACGGGTGCCGTCCACGACGAAGAGCAGCAGCAGCGGCACGAAGAGCGCGAGCAGCGGGGACTGGCGGCCGATGACCGCGGCGATGTCCTCGGCCGGGATGCCGGTCAGGTTGCCCGCCGTGGTGACCGGGATGGCCATGGCGCCGAACGCGACGGGTGCGGTGTTGGCCAGCAGGACCGTCACGGCCGCCTTGACCGGCGGCAGGCCGAGGGCCATCAGCATCACGGCCGTGATGGCGACGGGTGCGCCGAAGCCCGCGAGCGCCTCCAGCAGACCGCCGAAGCAGAACGCGATGAGCATCGCCTGGACGCGCAGGTCACCCCGGCCGACGGCACTGAACGAGCGGCGCAGGTCCTCGAACCTGCCACTGACGACCGTGAGTTCGTAGAACCAGATGGCCGCCACGACGATCAGCATCACCGGGAACAGGCCGAACACCAGGCCCTGGGACGCCGAGAGCAGACCGAGCTCGACGGGCATCCGGAACCCGATCACCGCCACGAGCAGGGCTGTGAGGACCGAGCCCAGCGCGGACACCAGCGCCGAGCGCTTCGCCACCATCAGGAGCAGGAAGAACACGGCGAGCGGGATGAGGCTCACCAGGGCGGTGGCCAGAAGGCTGTCGCCGACGGCATGCACGTCCGGTGTGTACGAAGCGAGCGTGGTGGCGGATGGTGCGGAGGCCACGAAAGTACTCCTCGTCGAGTGGTGCGGGGCAGATCGAACCGCGTGCCGACAGCTGGTTCGGCGATCAGTAGGACACCGCATATGTCGTATGTCAATAAGGTCGGACCAAGTGCTGGGTAGGTCACTTCCCGGGGCGGTAAGGGTGGATGTGTACGAGAAAGCGCTTTCTCGCGTCGCCCGAAAGGGTCTTCGTGTGCGAGCCTCTCCTCGAATCGGACCGAGGGTAGTATGGTCGGACCACAAAATCGATCGGGGAGGCCCCATGCGTATCGGACTCTTCGCCACCTGTCTGGGAGACACGCTCTTCCCGGGGGCGGTGAAATCCACGGCGGTGCTGCTGGCGCGCCTGGGGCACGACGTGGTGTTCCCGCCGGGGCAGACCTGCTGCGGTCAGATGCACGTCAACACCGGCTACCAGCGTGAACCCGTCCCGCTGGTACGGAACTTCGCCGAGCAGTTCGGCGACGCCTCGATCGACGCGGTCGTCATGCCGTCCGGATCGTGCGCCGGTTCCGTCCGCCACCAGCACGAGATCATCGCCGAGCGCTACGGCGACGCGGCGCTGCGTTCGGGCGTCGCCACGGTGAAGGCCAAGACGTACGAGCTCTCCGAGTTCCTGGTCGACGTGCTGGACGCCACCGACGTCGGCGCGTACTTCCCGCACCGCGTCACGTACCACCCCACCTGTCACTCCCTGCGGATGCTGCGCGTCGGTGACAAGCCGCTGCGGCTGCTGCGGGCCGTCGACTCGATCGACCTGGTCGAGCTGCCCGAGGCCGACGCCTGCTGCGGATTCGGCGGCACCTTCGCCGTGAAGAACGCCGACACGTCGACCGCGATGCTCCAGGACAAGATGCGCAACGTCGCCACCACCGGCGCCGCCGTGTGCACCGCCGGCGACTCGTCCTGTCTGATGCACATCGGCGGCGGGCTCTCCCGGATCAGGTCCGGCACCCGCACCCTGCACCTGGCCCAGATCCTCTCCTCCACCCGCACCGCGCCGCACGTCCTGACGGAGGCCGCCCGATGAGCAGCACCTTTCTCGGCATGCCCGCGACCCCGCCCCGCTCCCCGTACGGGACCGGCAATCTGCGCGGCGACCGGAAGTTCCCCGCGGCCGCGCACGACGACCTGGGCAACGAACAGCTGCGCCGCAACCTCGGCAGGGCCACCCACACCATCCGCGCCAAACGCCTCCACGTCACCGGCGAGCTGCCCGACTGGGAGGAGCTGCGCGACGCGGGATCGGCCATCAAGACCGACACCATGAACCGGCTCCCCGAACTGCTGGAGGAGCTGGAGCGCAGGGTCACCGAACGCGGCGGCACCGTCCACTGGGCGCGGGACGGCGGCGAGGCCAACGAGATCGTCGCGCGGCTGATCAAGGAGACCGGCAGCAAGGAGGTCATCAAGGTCAAGTCGATGGCCACCCAGGAGATCGGCCTCAACGAACACCTCGAATCGATCGGCATCACCCCGTACGAGACGGACCTCGCCGAGCTCATCGTGCAGCTCGCCCACGACAAGCCCTCGCACATCCTGGTGCCCGCCATCCACCGCAACCGCGACGAGATCCGGGAGATCTTCCTCAAGGAGATCCCGGGCGTGGACCCGTCCCTGGACAACGTCCCCGCGCACCTGGCCGCCGCGGCCCGCGCCTATCTGCGCGAGAAGTTCATGACGACGAAGGTCGCCGTGTCCGGAGCCAACTTCGGCATCGCCGAGACCGGCACCCTGTCCGTCGTCGAGTCGGAGGGCAACGGCCGCATGTGCCTGACGCTGCCCGACACCCTGATCACGGTCATGGGCATCGAGAAGGTGCTCCCGCGCTACCAGGACCTGGAGGTCTTCCTCCAGCTGCTGCCGCGCTCCTCCACCGGCGAGCGGATGAATCCGTACACCTCGATGTGGACCGGGGTCACCCCCGGCGACGGACCGCAGACCTTCCACCTGGTCCTGCTCGACAATGGCCGGACCGCTGCTCTCGCCGACAGGATCGGCCGCGAGGCACTCAACTGCATCCGCTGCTCGGCATGTCTCAACGTCTGCCCGGTGTACGAACGCGCGGGCGGCCACGCCTACGGATCGACGTACCCCGGACCTATCGGCGCCGTGCTCACCCCGCAGCTCGCCGGCATGCACGCGGCCAAGGACGATCCCAACAGCTCACTGCCCTTCGCCTCCAGCCTGTGCGGCGCCTGCTTCGACGCCTGCCCGGTGAAGATCGACATTCCTTCGTTGCTGGTCGAGCTGCGCCACCAGCACACCGAGCAGTCGGGCACCACGGCCGAGAAGCTCGCCATGAAGGCGGCGGCCGGAGTGATGAAGAACCCGAAGCTGTTCACGGCCGCGCAGAAGGCATCCGGGCTCGGCCGCGTCATCGCCGGACGGGACGGGAGGATCTCGCATCTGCCCCCGCCCTTCAACGGCTGGAGCGACAGCCGCGACACGCCCGCCCCGCCCAAGGAGACCTTCCGCTCCTGGCTGGCATCGGCCGAGGGAGCCGCGACCATGCGGGCCGCCGCCGACACGTACACGCAGAACCAGCAGCAGGAGGAGGAGAAGTGACGACCGCTCGCGAAACGGTGCTCGGCCGCGTCCGGGACGCCCTGGCCCTGGCACCCGCAGCCGACACCCCGATCCCGCGCGCCTACCGCACCGGGCGCTCCCTCCCCGACGAGGAACGCCTGGCGCTGTTCACCGACCGGCTCGTCGACTACAAGGCCCGGGTCCACCTCTGCACCGCCGACCGCACGGCCGAGGTCGTCGCCGAGGTGCTGCGGGAGCGCGGAGCCGGCCGGATCGGCGTACCCGAGGGCCTCGACCCGCAGTGGCTCAGCGCCTACGACGGTGAGATCCGGCAGGACTCCGCCGATATCCCCGCACCGCGGCTGGACTCGCTGGACGGGGTCGTCACGGCATCGGCCGTCAGCTGCGCCGAGACGGGCACGATCTTCCTGGACGGATCGCCCGACCAGGGGCGGCGGGCGTTGTCCCTGGTGCCCGACCTGCACGTCTGCGTCGTCGATCTGTCGACCGTGGAGGTGGGCGTACCCGAGGCGGTGGCCCGTCTGGTGCCGGAGCGGCCGACGACGCTGATCAGCGGTCCCTCGGCCACGTCCGACATCGAACTGGAACGGGTCGAGGGCGTGCACGGACCGCGCACCCTCGCGGTCGTGATCCGCACCGACGTGTAACGGGAAGCGGGGCGGGGGCGCCGCCGGAAGGCGCGCACCCCCGTCCGCTACCGGCTCACCCGTGGGTGACCGTCACCGGGCCGAAGGCGATCCGGGTCGTCGCCGAGTCCTCGGCCCAGCACACCTCGACGCTGTCCCCGTCGACGTTGACCCCGCTCACCACTCCGTCCAGTGCGTCCGCTCCCGGCTCCGCGCTCAGCGAGGCGAGCGCCACCAGGACCACCGTGCCCTCGGCGTCCGCGCCCAGCCGGGGCAGCACCGCCCACGGGGTGTACGCCGTGCCCTGCGGGGCGCGTACCTCGTCCCGCGACTCCCAGCCGTGCAGACCGTGCAGCGCGGAAGTGACCGGTGACTCGGGACCGGTCGCCCAGCCGGTCTGCTCCACCCGGGCCCCGTGCGGGGCGCCGAGCACCCGGTGCACCCGGAGCTCGTACCGGCCACGGACCACCGTCACGCTCTCCACCCGGAGACCCGGCACCATCGGCGCCCCACCCGCGAAGACCGGCAGGTGCCAGGAGGCGGCCCAGCCCCAGCCGTCGCCGCCCCCGGCGCCCAGTGGGCGGATGGCGCGGCGGCCGCTGCGGGTTCCGGCGACGACCACGGAAAGGTGGTTGTCGGCCGTGTTCGCCCGCGCGGTGGGTCCGGTGACCGTCGAGTACGCCTGACGGTTGTACAGCGGGTCGTCGGCCACGGACGATTCGCCCTCGTGCGGCCGGACATGGTCGCTGCCGTGGTTGTGCAGCCGGACGATCCCGTCCGCCCGCGTCGACTGGACGAGCAGCCCGGGGGCGGGCAGCGCGAGCACCCGGTCCGGCCCCTCGCTCGGTGCCGGCTCCTCGGCCGCCGTCCACAGCGGGTGGTCGGCGGGGGCCAGCAGGGAGACGAAGGCCTTGGACGCCCAGTAGGGGGAGGCCGGACCCGAGTAGGGCTGGAGGGTCGCGTCGTGCGGACCGTGCCAGCCCAGGCTCAGCAGGCCGTCGGTGCCCGTCGCGCCACGGTCCAGGAAGTAGCGCAGCGACCCGCTGATCACCCGGCGGGACGCGCCCGGTGTGAGCGGGGTGTCTCCGGTGAGCGCGCCCAGCCCGACCGCCGCACCGGCGGCGAACCGGTAGGTCAGCGAACGGCCGAAGTGGATCGGCGCCCCGTCCCCGCCGAACAGCAGGGCGAAGCTCTCCAGGTGCTCGCGCAGCCGCGCCCCGTAGTGCGCGGAGAGTTCGGCGTCACCGGAGAGGCGGGCGTCGAGCACGGGGTAGAGGTGCAGGGCCCAGCCGTTGTAGTGGTCGAAGGCGCGGCCGTCACCGTCCGCGTACCAGCCCTGACCGCGGTACCAGCTCTCCATGAGGTCCTGTGCCCGCTCGCGTGCCCGCGCGGTCTCCGCGTCCCCGCGGCCCACCGATTCGAGGAATCCGGCCACCGAGTAGGGGAACAGGTACCAGTTGTTCGGTGCGGGGATGTGGCGAAGCGCGCCGCGCAGCCACTCCTCCGCGCGGTCCTGCACGGCCGGGTCCAGCCGGTCCCAGAGCCACGGCCGGGTGAGCCGCAGCCCGATGGCGACCGAGGCGGACTCCACCATGGGCTGGCCGAAGACGGTGTGGTCCAGGATCAGCGGCCAGGACTCGGCGTCGTCCCGGCCCGGCGTACGGGTACCGGCCGCGAGCCCGTCCGCGTACCGGTCGAGCCAGCCGTGCGGGTCCTTGCCGTCCGCGCCGGCGACCCGGAACGCCGCGGCGAGGAACGTGCGCGCGTAGCCCTCCAGACCGTCGGACCGGACACCGGACGCGGACGGGCGTCCGGGCAGGTCGAGGAGCGCGCTGCCGGGGGTGGCCCACTGCCAGGCGGCCCGCAGCAGACCGTCGGCCGCCGCCTCCCAGTGCGCGCGGGTGTAGCCGGTGTACGGGCTCGCCGCCCGGTCGTCGGCGGGAAGCTCCAGCGGGGAGTTCGGGTGCGGACGGTTCATGCGAGGAAGGCCAGCCTTTCGCGTCGTACGGGATGGGCGAATCCGTCGCCCGCGGCCCAGCGCTCCGCCTCGCCCACCGCCAGGTCGACGAGCCGTTGCCACTCATTGCCCTGCGAGCCCGCCAGATGAGGGGTGATCAGGGCGTTCTCGCACTCCCACAGCGGGTGGCCGGGCGGCAGCCGGTCGGGGTCGGTGACGTCGAGGACCGCCCGGATGCGACCGAGACGCAGGACGTCGACGAGCGCGTCCTGGTCGACGACGGCGCCCCGCGCGGTGTTGAGGAGCACGCCGTCCGGGCGCATCGACATGAGCAGGTCCCGGCTGACGAGTCCGCGCGTCGCGGGCAGCAGCGGGGTGTGGACGCTCACCACATCGCTCCGCGCGAACAGTTCGCCGAGCCCGACGGGCCGGACGCCGAGCTCGGCCGCCTCCTCGTCGGAGACGTACGGATCGTGCAGCAGCACCCGCAGGTCGTAGGGGCGCAGGAGCTCGATGACCCGGCGGCCGATGAGCGAGGCGGACAGGATGCCCACGGTCCGGCCGTAGTTGCCCAGGGCCGGCGAGGTGGTCAGCGAGTCCTCGCGGCCTCGCTCCGAGCGGTAGGCGTGCGCCCGCTCCAGGACTCGTTTGCCGGAGAGCAGGATCATCGCGACGGTGTACTCCGCGACCGGGAGCGCGTTGGCGGCCGCGGCCGACGACACCTCGATGCCGCGCTCCCAGCAGGCGTCCGTGATGTGCCCGCGGACGCTGCCCGCGGTGTGCACCACCGCCCGCAGCCGGGGCGCGGAGGCGAGCGCCGCCGCGTCGAGGGGCGGACAGCCCCAGCCGGTGACCAGGAGTTCCGTGTCCGCGAGCACGGCACGGGCCCGGTCGGTGGTGAAGTCGTCGAGTACGGGCGGTGGCGCGAGGTCGCACACCTGGGAGAGTGCGGCCATCGACCGGGTGTTCAGCAGCGCGGCCGCGGTGCCCGGCTGCATGGCGACGGCGGCGCGCGGCCGTCGTCGTCCGGTGGGCGTGAGGGGGATGGTGCCGGTCATTCTTCTCCTGATTCCGGGACGGGGTGCGGGGTACGGCTACTTCACGGCGCCCGCGGTGAGCCCCGACTTCCAGAAGCGCTGGAGCAACGCGAAGGCGAGGATCAACGGCAGGACCGCGAGCAGCGAACCCATGATCACCACGGGGTAGTACTCGGGCGACACGGTGGCGGCGCTGTTCCACGTGTACAGGCCGAGGCTGACGGGATAGAGGTCCTGGTCGGAGAGCATGACCATGGGCAGGAAGAAGTTGTTCCAGATCGCGGTGAGCTGGAAGAGGAACACGGTGACGAGACCGGGGCCCAGCATCCGCATGGCGACCCGGAAGTACGTGGTCAGTTCGCCGGCCCCGTCGACCCGGGCTGCTTCCAGTACCTCGTTCGGTACGTAGCCCTGGCTGAAGATCCGGCCGAGGTACACACCGAACGGATTGAAGAGCACCGGTATGAAGACCGACCAGAACGTGTTCACCAGACCGGTGCCCGACGCCATCAGATACAGCGGCAGCGCCAGCACGGTCTGCGGCACCATCACCGCGGCGAGCACGAGGCCGAACAGCTTCTCCTTGTGCGCGAAGCGGTACTTGTCGAAGGCGTACCCGCAGGCGATGCTGATCAGCGCCCCGAGTCCGGCGCCGAGGACCGCGTACAGCAGGCTGTTGCCGTACCACCGGGTGTACAGACCGCCGTCCGTCGCGAACAGGTCCTTGAGGTTCTGCGCGAAGGAGAAGTGGTCGAGCGACAGCACATCGCTGCCGAACAGGGCGTCCCGGTCCTTCGACGCGGCGAGCACCAGCCACAGCACCGGCAGCAGCGTGTACAGCACGGAGATGCCGACGACCAGGTTGACGACGGAGCGCCCGAGAAGCCGGGGCCGCAGGACGGCGGCGGTGCGGGTGGGAGCGGCCTGGCTCATCGGGCGTCCTCCTCGGCGGCGTTGGAGCGGTTGGTCCAGCGGGTCACGCCGTACGAGAGCGCGATCGTGCACACCAGCAGTACCACCGAGGCGGCCGCCGCCAGACCGTAGTTGTTACGGGTGAACGCGGCGTCGTAGATGTACATGCTGGGCGAGAAGCGCGAGCTGATCATCGGGGTCGACTGGCTCAGCAGCATCGGCTCGGTGAAGAGCTGGAGCGCGAAGATCAGGGTGAACATCGCGACCATCACGACGGAGGAACGCACCAGGGGCGTCTTGATCTGGAGCGCGGTGCGGACGGGTCCGGCGCCGTCGACGACGGACGCCTCGATGACCTCGCGCGGCACCGCCTGCAGGGCGGCGTAGAAGACCACCATGTTGTAGCCCAGGTTGCTCCACAGAGCGATGTTCACGATCGAGGGCACCACCGTGTGCACCCCGAGGAAGTCGATCGTGATGTCGGCCTTGCCGAGCAGGTCGATCACCGGGCTCAGCCCCGGTGTGTAGAGGTAGAGCCAGATGACGGCGGCGATGATGCCGGGCACGGCGTGCGGCAGGAAGAGTCCGAGCTGCGCCCAGGAGCGTAGCCGTACCACGCCGGAGTCCAGCAGCAGCGCCAGTGCCAGCGCGCCGACGACCATCAGCGGGATGTAGATCACGCAGTACAGGACGACGGTGCCCAGACCGCTGAGGAACGTCGGGTCGGTCAGGACGGCGGTGTAGCTGCGCAGGCCGACGAAGACCGTGCGCTCCGGGCCGAAGCCGAGCCCCGGCTGGTCGTCGCTGAAGAAGCTGAGCCAGACGGCGGTGCCGACCGGGATCAGGAAGACCGTCACCAGAAGGATGAAGAAGGGGGTCATCAGGGCGCCGGCCGCGCCGAGTTCACGGCGGCGGGCCGACTTTCGGGCGGTGCGCGGGGACGTGGTGGGTGCCGGCGCCGCCGCGGAGACGCTCACGGGGGCGGAAGCCGGCGTGGTGACCGGGCTGGTCATCGGTGTCACCTGCCTCTCTGCTGCAGGGAAGGGGGGCGGATCACGGTTCAGCTGCTGTGCTCGGTGGTGGACAGGCCCAGCGCCTTGAGGTCGGGCATGGTGCCCCGCTGGGCCGCGCGCACGGATTCGAGCAACGAGCCCTGGCCGCCGCCCACCCGGGCGAAACCGTCCTGCATCACCTTCTGCGTGGCGGTCATCCGCGGCCCCCAGGTCCAGCCCTCCCGGATCTTGTCCGCCTCCTGCTCGAACAGGGTGTAGATGTCCTGGCCGTTGTAGTAGGCGCGGTCGAAAGCCTTGCGGCCGACGGCGACGAGACCGGGGGCGGCCGGGTACTGGCTGCTGGCGCCGCTGGAGAGCCGGGCCCTCAGCGCGTCGGGATGCGAGACCTGCCACTCGATGAACTCAAGTGCTGCCTCGGGGTGTTCGCTGTCCTTCGTGACCGCGAAGGTCGAGCCGCCATGGGTGCCGACCGAGGCGTCCCCCGCGCTCCACTGGGGGAGCGGTGCGACGGCCCACTGGCCCTTCTGGCCGGGGCGGGCCTTCATCTGCGCGCCGGCGTCCCAGGCGCCGCTGAGCCGGACCAGGATCTTGCCGGCGCTGAGCAGGGCGTCGTAACCCCTGCTGTCCACGGGGGTCATGGAGACCAGGTCCTGGTCGATCATCCGTTGCCAGTACGCCGCGACGCGCCGGCTCGGCTCGTCGGCCAGCGACACGTTCCAGGCGCCGCCGCGGGTGTCGAACCACTGGGCACCGGCCTGCCAGGCGAACGCGGCGAACTGGAACCCGCCGTCCGTGGCGAAGGCCGACAACCTGCGGTCGGGGGCCCTGCGGCGCACGGTGCGGGACGCCTTCTCGAACTCGTCCCAGGTACCCGGGACTTCGATCCCGTACTGCTCGAAGAGGTCGGTGCGGTAGTGCATCACCATCGGCTCCACGTCCAGCGGAAGGCTGAAGACGCGCTTGTCGAAGGTGGTCAGGTCCAGTGCCTGCGGCAGCAGTTTGGACCGCAGCGAGTCGCTCACCAGGTCCGTGAGGTCCCGGGCGACGCCGTCGATGGCGAACCCGGGGAGCTGGGGGTACTCGATCGTCGCGATGTCCGGGCCGTTGCCGGCCCGGGAGGCGTTGCTGAGTTTCGCATAGCCGCCCTGAGGTCCCGACGGGATCTGCTGGAAGTCGACCTGGATCGTCTCGTGCGTCCGGTTGAACGCGTCCACGACTTCCTGGCTCCCGCGCAGGGCGGACCAGAAGGTGATGTGCGTCGTGTTCCGGCCCTTGTTGCTGACGGTGCTGGTCCTGCTCGTGCTGTCCGCCCCCGATGTGCCACCGCTGCAGGCGCTCAGCGCGCCCGCCAGCGGTAGTGCGGTCATCGTGGCGAGCACGGATCGACGGCTGTGTCGACCGGGCATGGGCGCCTCCCGCGGCTCCTGAATGAAGACACGGGGAATACTGATCGGCTGATCGGTACCGGTCAATAGATCGATCAGAAGAAGAGTGAAGCGGTCAAACGATCAGGTCGTGGTGAGGGCGATCCTCTGTGCCGATCCCCGCACCTTCAACTCGGGCAGCACCTGCGTCCGGCGCACGGGGCCGAGCGCTCCGGCCGCTCCGGACAGCCGGTGGAGCAGAAGCTCGGCGGCCGCCCTGCCGATCTCCGCCCTGGGCGGCGCCACCGCTGTCAGCGGGGTGCTGCCCAGGGCCGCGACCACATCGTCGTACGCCACCACGGAGCAGTCCCGGGGCACCTGCACCCCGCTCTCGGCCAGGCGCTGGACCAGCATCAGCGCGTCCACGTCCCCATGGAGTACCGCGGCCGTGGCCCCGCGTTCGCGCAGCAGCTCCGTCAGATCGAGATCGGGGGCGTCGTCCCTGGTCCCGTCCCCTTTCCCATGCCTGTCCCCGGACGGGGCGCCGGGCAGCGGTCCCGCCCCGGACGGGCCGGGGCCGGGCACCGCGTCCGGCGAACTCAGCACCACCGTCCAGTCGTCGACGTCGGGGTGGGCGGCCGCGATCTCGGCGAACGCGGCGCGTACGGTGCGTGCCGTCGGGCTGTCGTCCCGGGCGGCCAGCACGATCCGGCGGTGGCCCAGTGACACCAGGTGCTCCACGGCGAGATGCGTCCCGTACCAGTGGTCGGAACAGACGGAGTCCAGGGCGTGCAGGGTGCTGCCCGGCCGGGGCCGCCGCTCCATCAGCACGGTCGGCACCCCCGTCTCCGCCAGCCAGTCGTAGTCCAGCTCCTCGGAGAGCACGCTGCGCCACCGGGGGGCGATCAGCAGTCCGCGCGCCCCGTCCGCCAGCGCCCGCTCCACCAGGGGCCGTTCGGCGTCGGCCGACTGCGGCGCGAGGTACAGCGCGATGCGGATCCCGGCCTCCTCCAGCACGGTCCGGGCGCCGTGCAGTGTCTCGTACAGATACGAATGCCGCTCCGGTACGACCAGGGCGACCGCACCCCCGTCGCCGGCGGGATCGGCGCCCCGAGGGGCGGGCACCGCCGGCGGCCCCGCCGGATCGCGCACCGGCCGGGCCACGCCGTGCCCGCGCCGCAGCCGCCCCGCCCGCGCCAGCTCCTCGACGTCCCGCCGCACCGTGACCACGGAGACGGCCAGTTCGTCCGCGAGCGCGCTGACCTTGACCGCACCGCGCGACTCCACCACCGCCAGGATTCGCTGACGCCTGAGTTCAACCGGCTCCCGCATGCTGCTCGCCCCCTGTGCGTTGTGCGTTTGAGCGCTTTGCGTGAGCGCTTGGAGCGCAGCATAGCCATGCGGCACTGAGGGCTGGTTCAAGGTCGAACATCAGGGGGATTACGATCTGTCCCTGGCATGGACACCCTCACACTCTGGCAACTGGCGGCGCTGGCCGCGGCAACCGCACTCGTCGGCTTCTCCAAGACGGCCGTCAGCGGTGCCAACACGATCAGCCTCGCGGTCTTCGCGGCGGTCCTGCCCGCCCGTGAGTCGACCGGAGTGCTGCTCCCGATCCTCATCGCCGGTGATGTGCTCGCCGTGCTCACCTACCGGCGCCACGCGCACTGGCCGACCCTGCTCCGGCTCTTCCCCGCCGTCGCCGTGGGCGTGGTGGCGGGCACGCTGTTCATGATGTGGGCCGGCGACGCCGCCGTACGGACGTCCATCGGCGCGATCCTGATCTTCATGGCGGGCGTCACGGTCTGGCGGCGCCGCACCGCGAACGCGGCCGGGGAACCGGCCGCCGAGGCAGGTGCTCCCACGCCCGCCGAGCGGCTCAAGGCGCGTTCGTACGGGGTGCTCGGCGGCTTCACCACCATGGTCGCCAACGCGGGCGGCCCGGTCATGTCGCTCTACCTGCTCTCCGCGGGGTTCCGCAAGCTCGGCTTCCTCGGCACGTCCGCGTGGTTCTTCCTCATCGTCAACTCGTCCAAGGTGCCGTTCAGCGTGGGCCTCGGACTGATCGACGCGCAGTCGCTGCTGCTGGACGCCTGCCTGCTCCTGTTCGTCCTCCCGGGCGCCTGGATCGGCCGGAAGTGCGTGGACCGCATCAACCAGCGGCTCTTCGAACGCCTGGTCATCGCCGCCACCGTGCTCGGCGGTCTGCAACTGCTCCTGAATCCGTAGCGGCCCTTCCG
Organism: Streptomyces sp. NBC_00236; assembly: GCF_036195045.1. NCBI lineage: Bacteria > Bacillati > Actinomycetota > Actinomycetes > Kitasatosporales > Streptomycetaceae > Streptomyces > Streptomyces sp. NBC_00236. The sequence goes on from NZ_CP108100.1 coordinate 7,663,513, forward strand.
GATCGCGGTGATCCGGAAGGGCCGGGGGATGAGCGGGACACCGTCCGTCAGACGATGCCCTCCTCGATCTCCGCCTGCTCGCGCGCGTTTCCGTACGCCGACGGCGTGCCGTACGAACCACGGGCGACGAACCACCACACGGTGGCCAGGACCAGCACGGCGACCAGGGCGACGGAGGCGTAGTTCATCGAGTCGATCGTCACCGGGGACCTCTGCGGCAGCAGGAACAGCACGGTCACGAAGACGACCCACACCACGGCGATCCAGCCGACCGGCTTCGACCAGCGGCCCAGGTGCCAGGGCCCGCGCTCGAAGCGGCCGCCCGCACGCAGCTTCAAGTAGATCGGGATCGCGTAGGCGGGCGTGATGCCGATGACGTTGATGGCGGTCACCGCCCCGTACGCGGTCGCCGAGTACAGCGACGGCAGGGCGAGCACTCCGGCGACGACGACCGACAGCCACACCGCGTTGACCGGTGTCTGTGTGCGGGCGCTCACCTTGCGCCACACCGAGGACCCCGGCAGTGCGTTGTCCCGGCTGAAGGCGAACACCATCCGGCTGGTGGCGGCGACCTCGGCGTTGCCGCAGAACAGCTGCGCGGCGATCACGATCAGCAGCATCGCCGTGGCGCCCGAGGTCCCGAGCGCGTCGATCAGGATCTGGGCCGGCGGTACTCCGGTCGCGCTCCCCTGGGTGCCCGCGTAGTCCTGGATCGCGAAGGTCAGCCCCGCGAGCAGCACGAATCCGGCCAGCCACGAGACCCAGATCGAACGGACGATGCCACGTGGCGCCGAGACCGAGGCGTCCGAGGTCTCCTCCGAAAGGTGAGCGGAGGCGTCGTAGCCGCAGAACGTGTACTGCGCCAGCAGCAGGCCGATCGCCGCCACGTAGAGCGGATTCTCCCAGCCGGTGTCATTGACGAACTCGGTGAAGACGAACGACGGCGACTGGTGGTGGTCGGGCACGATCGCCAGCACGGACACGATCACCGCGACACCGGCCAGATGCCACCACACACTGATCGAGTTGAGCACGCTGACGAGACGGACACCGAAGAGGTTCAGCACGGCGTGCAGCAGCAGGATGCAGACGAATATGATCATTGTCTTGCCGGGCGTGGGGGTGAACCCCCACTGCAGGTTCATCAGCGCACCGGTGAACAGCGCGGCGCCGTAGTCGATGCCGGCGATCGCACCGAGCAGCCCGAGCAGGTTCAGCCAGCCGGTGTACCAGCCCCACTTGCGGCCGCCGAGCCGGTCCGCCATGTAGTACAGGGCCCCGGAGGTCGGGTAGGCGCTGGTGACCTCGGCGAGCGCCATGCCGACGCAGAGTACGAACAGACCGACGCCGGCCCAGCCCCACAGCATCACCGACGGCCCGCCGGTGGACATGCCGAATCCGTACAGGGTCATGCAGCCGGACAGGATCGAGATGACGGAGAAGCTGATGGCGAAGTTGCCGAAGCCGCCCATACGGCGGGCCAGCACCGGCTGGTAGCCGAGTTCGCGCAGCCGCTGCTCCTCGTCCTTGGGCGGGGTGGCGGCGGCGCCCTTCCGGTTCGAGGTGGATAGGGACATGGGGAGACCTCCGTGAGCGGAAACAAGGGGGAAACGGGACACAAGGACAGGGAAGGGGGGCGGTTTCACGCTCAGCCGTGCGGCCCCCGGCCGGGATCGCGGGCGGCGGCGAGGGCGCGGCTGCGGGCCCGCAGGAAGACCTCCTCGGCGCCGCCGGGGTCCTTGGGCGTGCGGGTGCGGTACGCCCAGGGCAGCGAGGTGAAGTAAGGGCCGAGCTCCTGGAACACGGGAGCCGCCTCGACGAACTGGAGTGACCCCCACAGCGCGTGGGCCAGATGGTTGAGATCGAGCAGGGTGTGCGCGGCCGGCGGGGTCCGGTGGAACCAGATCTCCAGGGCGCGCAGGGCCTCGCGCTCCGCGTCCTCGGTGACCCAGTGCAGGTCGAGCGCCTTCTCATGGCCGCGCTCGCGGCGGTAGCGCTCCACCCTCACGTACAGCGGCAGCACATGGAGCGCCGATCCGTCGGGCGCCGAGGACGCCGCCCACTGGACGAAGTTGACCGCCTCGGAGAGAGAACCACCGGCCCGGCGCGCGTAGACGAACTGCAGCATGCGGTGGTAGGCCTCGCGGTTGTACGGATCGCGTTTGTCCGCCTCCGCCAGCAGACCCCACGGCCCGGGGAAGAGCATGGGCCCAGGGGGGTGCAGCCGGTGTTCCTCCAGCCGCTGGCGCTCGTCCAGTTGGGCGAGGGCCAGCAGACACACCCAGGGCACCGGGTCGGCGGGCGAGGCGTGGGCGGCCGAGCGGCACGCCTCCCAGGCCTCCTGCCACAGTTCCTGCCCGCTGGGATGGTCCGAACGGCGGGCGCGGACCGCCCGCTCCACGGCGACCCGGGCGTGCATCACGGCGGCCGCGACACTGCGGGGCTCCTCGGTCAGCCAGGCCTGTACCGCGTCCGATCCCGCGGCGACCGCACCGAGTACCTGGGTCCGCTGGGTCCACAGGGGCCAGTCAGGGGTGCTCTCCAGCAGGTCGCGCATGGAGAGCCAGCGCCCGGTGCGCAAGTCCTGTAACGCGCTGCGCAGTTCGTTGTCGTGGCCGGCCGGATGGTAGACCGGCCGGAAGTCACTGTTGGCCATGGATGTGCTCGGCGCATGGTGTCGGTCTCATCGGTCCTCGGTGCGTGGGGGGTGAAGCAGCAGTTGAAACATGAACTGCTGTGAAGCGTCCGGTTGTTGCTCGGCGGTGAGTGTAGAGCCCTGCGCGCCTCTCTCCTGGACGAATCGTGGATCTTCCTCAAGTCGCGTGTGCAAACAGGAGGTTGAACTCCGGGTCCGGGTTCCGGGCGCACGCCTTGCGGGCGCTTGACGTAGCCGCCGGGCTGCACCACCCTGAGATTCCGCGACCGAAGATCACGATTCCGTTCAAGCCCCGTGCTTGCGTACTGCTGGAGACCCGATGACAGGCCCGGTACTCGCCGTGGACCAGGGCACCTCCGGGACGAAGGCGTTGGTGATCTGTCCCGAGCGGGGTGTGATCGGTTCCGGTTCTGCTCCGGTGCGTCCGCGCTACGGACCCGGGGGAGCGGTCGAGGCGGACCCCGCCGAGCTCCTCGGCTCGGTCCTCGACGCCGGGGCGCAGGCCCTGGCTGCCGCCGCCGAACCCGTGGTCGCCGTCGGCCTCGCCAACCAGGGTGAGACCGTGCTCGCCTGGGATCCGGACACGGGGAGACCGCTCACCGACGCGATCGTCTGGCAGGACCGCCGGGCCGAACGGATCTGCGGTGAACTCGCGGCACAAGAAGAAGAGTTGAAGCGGATCACCGGGCTGCCGCTGGATCCGTACTTCGCCGCTCCCAAGATGGCCTGGATCCGCCGCGAACTGACCAGGGAGGGCGTCGTCACGACCAGCGACGCCTGGCTCGTCCACCGACTCACCGGCGCGTTCGTGACGGACGCGGCCACGGCCGGCCGGACCCAGCTGCTCGATCTCGACGACGTCGGCTGGTCACCCGCCGCCCTGGACGTCTTCGGACTGGGCGGTGAACGGCTGCCGGCCGTGGTCGACGCCGCCGGCCCGTTCGGCACCACCCGCGCGTTCGGCGGCGAACTCCCGCTCACCGGCCTCCTCGTCGACCAGCAGGCCGCGCTCCTGGCCCAGGGCGCCCTGGAGCCGGGAGCCGCCAAGTGCACCTACGGCACCGGTGCGTTCCTCCTCGCCCAGACCGGTGCCGTACCGCGCCGGGGCCCCTCCGGACTCGTCAGCTGCGTGGCCTGGCGGCTCGGCGGACGTACCAGCTACTGCCTGGACGGACAGGTCTACACAGCCGCCTCCGCGGTCCGCTGGCTGACCGACCTCAACGTGATCTCCGGCGCCGCCGACCTCGACCCCGTCGGCGGCAGTGTCCCCGACTCCGGTGGCGTCACCTTCGTACCGGCGCTCGCCGGACTCGCCGCCCCCTGGTGGCGCGGCGACCTGCGCGGCTCGGTGACCGGTCTGAGCCTGGACACGACCGCCGGCCATCTGGTGCGGGCGCTGTGCGAAGGCATCGCCGCACAGGTCGTGGAGCTCGCCGACGCGGTGGCGGCCGACCTCGGCTCGCCCCTGACCACGCTGCGCGTCGACGGCGGTCTCACCCGCTCCGCACTTCTCATGCAGACCCAGGCCGACCTGCTGCAACGGCCCGTCGAGGTCTCCGCGCTGCCCGACGTGACCGCACTCGGCGTCGGCGCCGTGGCCCGGCTGGGCATCGACCCCGGGCTCTCCCTCGCCGAGGCCGTCCCCGCCTGGCAGCCGGCGGCGGTGTACGAACCACGGATCGGCCCCGCGGAGGCGGCCGAGCGCCTCGCCGGATTCCGCGCGGCCGTCGGGACCCTCCTGGAACGGTCATGAGCCCTGCCGGAGCGGCCCGATGACGCCCACCGTCACGACTGCCGGTGATCCGCTTTCCACGCCGCCCGGCGGAGCCCCGTACGACGTCACGGTCATCGGAGCGGGCGTGGTCGGCACCGCCATCGCCCGCGAACTGTCCCGCCACCCCCTGCGCACCGCCCTCGTCGAGGCCTCGGACGACATCGGCGACGGCACGTCCAAGGCCAACACCGCGATCCTGCACACCGGTTTCGACGCCGTACCCGGCTCACTGGAGGCCCGTCTCGTACGCGAAGGGCAGCGCAGGCTCTCCGCGTACGCCGCACGGACCGGGATCCCCGTCGAACGCGTCGGCGCCCTCCTCGTCGCCTGGGACGCGGAACAACTCGCCGCGCTGCCCGCCCTGCTGGCCAAGGCGGAAGCCAACGGCTACCACGCTGCCCGGCTGCTGGACGCCGACGAGGTCGCCGAACGGGAACCCCATCTCGGCCCGGGAGCACTCGGCGGTCTCGAGGTCCCCGACGAAGCCGTCATCTGCCCCTGGACCACCCCCCTCGCCTTCGCCACCGAGGCCGTCCGTGCGGGCGTCCACCTGCACCTGGACTGCCCGGTCCTCGGCATCGAGACCGGGGACGCGGTCCACACCCTGACCACCGGCCGCGGGCCGCTGCGCACCCGCTTTTTGATCAACGCCGCGGGACTGCACGCCGACGTGATCGACCGCCTGCTCGGCCACGACGTCTTCACCGTCACCCCGCGCCGCGGCCAGCTGATCGTGTTCGACAAACTCGCCCGGGACCTCGTCCGCCACATCCTGCTCCCCGTCCCCACGGCGGCGGGCAAGGGCGTCCTGGTCGCACCGACGGTCTTCGGCAACGTCCTCCTCGGCCCCACCGCCGAGGAACTCGACGACAAGACCGCCACCGGGTCGACACAGGAGGGCATCGACCGGCTGAGGGAGAAGGGCCGCAGGATCCTGCCCCGGCTCCTCGACGAGGAGGTCACCGCCGTCTACGCGGGGCTGCGGGCAGCCACCGGCCAGGAGGACTACCGGATCCAGGAGTACCCCGGCCTCCGCTACGTCGCCGTCGGCGGAATCCGCTCCACCGGGCTGACCGCCTCCATGGCCATCGCCGACCACGTCACCACCCTCCTGGCCCGGACCGGACTCGACCTGGGCGAGCCCGTCGAACCGGCCCCCCTCACCATGCCCGGCCTCGGCGAGGCGGGCCGGCGCCCGTACCTGGACGCGGAACTCATCGGCCGGGACGCGGCGTACGGCACCCTGGTCTGCCACTGCGAACGCGTCACCGCGGGCGAGCTCCGCGACGCACTCGCCTCCACCCTCCCGCCGCGCTCCGTGGCGGGTCTGGCCCGCAGGACCAGGGCCGGCAACGGACGCTGCCAGGGCTTCCACTGCGGAGCCGCGCTCCGCGCACTGATCGAGGGGAGCCGGCCATGACCCGACGCGAACGGACCGTCGACGTGCTGGTCGTCGGAGCGGGACCCGCCGGACTGGGCGCCGCCGCCGAACTCGCCGCATCCGGCGTACGACGCGTCGAGGTCCTGGAACGCGAGCAGACCGCAGGCGGAATCCCGCGCCACTGCCACCACACCGGATTCGGCAGCGGCCGCCTCGGCGGCGGAACGGACGGCCCCGAGTACGCCCGCCGCTGCACGGCCGCGGCCACCCGGGCCGGCGCCACCCTGCGCACCGGCATCACCGTCACCGGCTGGGCCGGCCCCCTCACCCTCGACGCCACCGGACCCGGCGGGCTCGAACGGATCACCGCACGCGCCGTCGTCCTCGCCACCGGAGCCCGCGAACGCCCGCGCAGCGCCCGGCTCGTCCCCGGCACCCGCCCCGCGGGCGTCTACACCACCGGAGAACTCCAGCAGGCCGTCCACCTCCACCACCAGCACATAGGCACCCGTGCCGTGATCATCGGCGACGAACCGGTCAGCATTGCCGCGGCCGCCACCCTGCGCACCGCCGGAGTCGAGGTCGTCGCCCGGGTCACCGACCGCCCGCCGGCCCTCCCCGCCGCCCTGGCACCGCGCCACGCGGCCCCGCTGCTCACCCGCACCACCGTCACCGCTCTGACAGGCCGGGGCCGGCTCACCGGGGTCACGGTGCGCCACCAGGACGGCCGTGCGACGACCCTGCCGTGCGACACCGTGGTGTTCACCGGCGACTGGATCCCCGAACACGAACTGGCGCGCCGCGGCGACGTGCCCCTGGACGCCGGTACCGGCGGCCCCGCGTACGACTCCGTGTACCGCACCCACGCCCCCGGGGTCTTCGCCGCGGGCAATCTGCTCCACGCGGTGGAGAGCGCCGGCACCGCCGCGGCGGAGGGCCGGGCCCTCGCCGCCCCCGTACGACGCCACCTGACCACCGGCGGCTGGCCGACCGGGCGGCCCGTGCTGGCCGTCGCGGCACCACTGGAGTGGATCGCCCCCAACCTGCTCTGCCCCGAAGGCCACCGGCCGCTGAACAACCGCTTCACCCTGCGCACCGCCCGTCCGTTGACGGCCCCGCTGCTCGTGGCCCGTCAGGACGGGCGCGAACTGTACCGCCGGCGCCTGCTGCGCACCGCCCGGCCGGGACGCCCCTTCCACCTGCCCGCCGACTGGCTCGACCGGGCCGATCCGCACGGTGGCACGGTGTGCGTCTGTGTCGGCTGACCGGGCCGATCCGCACGGTGGCACGGTAGGCGTCTGCGTGCGTCGGCCGACCGGCCCGGCGCGGGACCGGCCGGGTTCTCAGGGGATCAGCAGCCAGTCCGCACCGATCGCCGCCACCAGCCCGACCCCCAGCAGCCAGCTGCCCAGCCGGGTCCGGCCGTTCCTGCTGAGCTCGATGACGATCCCGCACAGGATCAGCGCGAGCCCGTACACCCCGACCACCAGGACCGAGGACCGGCTCGCGATCCGCAGCCCGAGCACGACAGCCATCGCGGCCATCCCGACCGAGGAGAGGACGATCCGCAGCCGTCTCGCCTGCCGCGGCGTCAGCCGCCGGTCCTCGGCCTCCGCCGTCTCCCCGGGTACGGCTATCGGTGCGTCCACGGCCTGGTCCTGGTCAGAAGTGCTCATGACGCCGGATGGTAATGGTTTCGCACGGCACTGTTCACCGCTCTCGGTCAAGGGGAGGGAAAGTAAGCCGAGTTCGCCGCCCCGGGCCGCCCGGGGCGGCGGCCCGCCGTCAGCTGTCCGCCCGCAGCCGCGGCGCCTCGGCTGCCGCGTCCACGACAGGGGCGCCCGCGTCCTCGACCCGTGCCGCGAGTGCCAGGGCCCAGCCGCTCAGCGGCCCGATGCCGATCCCGTACGCCGTGACCACCGGCGTCCCGGCGCTTGCCCCGGCTCCGCCGGACGCGGCGAACTCCGTCAGCGCCGCCGCCCCGCGCCGCAGCAGCCGCGCCCCGCCCGTCGCGTTCCCCCGGGCCGCGTGCGTCAGCCCGACGGCCAGCTGGGCCAGCCCCCGCCACAACTCCCGCTCCGCGTCGGGGCCCGATTTCCACGCGTCCTCGAAGACCTCGTGCGCATGGAACGGCATGCCCGCGTCCAGCAGCCGCTGCGCCTCCCGTACGGTCTCCTCCGGGGTGCGGACCACCCCCTCGGGCTGCCGCTCGACCCCCACCGTGCCGTACGGCAGGGGGCGCCCCAGCCCGTCCCGGGGGCGCGCATTGTGCGCCCGGCCCTCGATGTCACGGTCCCTGCGAGTCTCGTCCACTCCTCGATTGTGCCTCGCACCTGCGACGAACTGCCCGAACCACTGTCGGTGGGCCCCCGCGCACGACTAGTCTCGACTGTCATCCAATCGACTTTGGGGGAGGGTAGGCATGAAGCCGTCCCGGCCGCTGTACGAGCGCGAACCGGAACTCGCCGCTGCCGCAGACGCCGTTGACGCGCTGTGCGGCGCGCAGGCGACCGGCGGGCTGCTGGTCTTCAGTGGCGAAGCAGGCATCGGCAAGACCGCGCTACTGGGCGAGATCCGGGCCATGGCGGAGGACCGTTGCACGGTCTGGTCCGCACGCGGTGGCGAGACGGTCACCTCGGTGCCGTTCCACGTCGTACGCCAACTGCTCCAGCCCGCACTGGACCAGTTCCCCGCCGACGACGTGAAGGCGCTGTTCGGGTCCTGGTACGAGATCGCCGCACCCGCCCTCGGCCTCTCCGAGCCGACCGGACCGCAGCCCGACCCGCAGGGTGTGCGCGACGGCCTCGACTGGGTCGTCTCCCGGCTCGCGTCCCGGCTGAGCCACCGCCCGCTGCTGCTCATCATCGACGACGCGCACTGGGCGGACGGCGAATCCCTCGCCTGGCTCGCCTCGTTCACCGCCCGGCTCGGCGAAGTGAAGGTCCTCGTCGTCCAGGCACACCGCCCCGAGGAGCTCGCGGCCCGCGAGGCCGAGCGCACGCCCGCCGGCAGTCACCCGGCGCAGGTCCGGGTCGCCCTGCGCGCGCTCACCCCCGACGCCACCGCCGAACTGGTCCGGGCCACCCTCGGGGACCACGCGGACGACCCGTTCTGCCGCGAGGTGTGGGCCGTCACGGGTGGCAACCCCTACGAGGCGGTCGAACTCGTCGCCAAGGTCCAGGACCGCGAGCTGCCCCCACTGGAGGAGTCCGCCGGACTGCTGCGCGAACTCGGCGCATCCGCCCGGGGCAGCGGCCTCGTCGCCCGGCTCGAACGGCTCGGCACCAACGCCAACCGGTTCGCCTGGGCCGCGGCCGTCCTCGGTACGGACATCTCCCAGGACCTCGCCGCCACCCTGGCAGGAATGAGCCCCGCCGAAGCGGCGGACTGCACGGCCCGGCTGCGCGAGGCCCGCATCGTCAGCGGCTTCGACCCGCTGGAGTTCGTGCACCCCCTGATCGCCACCGCCGTGTACCGCTCCATCCCGCCTGCCACCCGCACCGCCATGCACGGCAGGGCCGCCTGGGCGATCACCCGGGCCGGGCTAGGCCCGGCCGCCGCCTCCCGCCACCTGCTCGAAGTCCACCCCGACGACGACCAGGAGCTGGTCGAACAGCTGCGGGCGGCGGCCAACCAGCACCTCGCGGTCGGCGCCCCCGAGGCTGCCCGCCGCTGCCTGGAGCGGGCCCTCCAGGAACCTCCGCGCCACGACGTGCGCGCCACCCTGCTCTACGAACTGGGCTGCGCCACGCTCCTCAGCTCGCCGCCCACCACCGTGCAGCATCTGAGGGCCGCCCTCGACCTGCCGGGCCTGGCCGACGAACTGCGGGTCGACGCCACCTTCCGGCTCGCGGCCGCGCTGTCGCACAACAACCAGCTGAAGGAAGCGGCGCTCGCCCTGGCCGCCGAGGCCGAACGCACGGCGCCCGGCCCGGGCCTGATGCGTCTGCAGGCCGCCCACTTCCTCTGGGAGGGCATGCAGGCCACCGAGCAGGACGGCCACGGCCGCTCCCGCCGGCTCGCCGCCAACGCCGACCACCTCACCGGCCGGGACAACGCCGAACGGGCGCTGCTCACGCTGCGCGCCTTCGACGCGATGCTGCGCGGCGAGAACGCCCAGCTGATCGTCGACCTGTGCGAACGCGCCCTGGTCAACGGCCACCCCGCCCGCGGCCTCGGCTGGACCGACACCGAATGGGGCTTCGAACTCCCGACCCTGCTCGGCATCACCTACGCCTTCACCGACCAACTCGACCGGGCCGAGGAACTCTTCGGCGAGGCCGTGCGTGCCTTCGAGATCTCCGGCTGGAGCGGTGCACACCTGGCCTTCGCCCACACCCTGCTGGGCCTGGTCCACCGCCGTCGCGGCCGTCTGGCCGAGGCGGAGGGCTTCCTGCGCGAGGGGCTCCGGCTCGCCGACCGGGTGGGCAGCGGTCTGCCCGTCCACTGGGACGCCGCCTGTCTGCTCATCGACACGCTGCTGGCCCGTGGCCGGGTCACCGAGGCCCGCAAGATCGCCGACCAGTACGACTTCGGGCTGCCCTACCCCAGCGCCATGGTGCTGCCCGACGCCCCGTGCGTCCGTGGCCGCCTGCTGCTCGCCGAAGGCCGTACGAAGGAAGCCGTCACGGAGCTGGAGGCCGCCGGCCACGCCCTCGAACCCCGTGGCAGGTTCAACGGCATCTGGGGCCCGTGGGCCGGCGACCTGGCCCGGGCCCTGATCGACGACGACCCGGGCCGCGCCGCCCAGCTCGCCAACTCCGCCCGGGTGCATGCCGAGCGATTCGGTACGGAAACGGCGATCGGTGAGGCGCTGCGCTGTGTCGCCCTCTTCGCCCGCCCGGACGAGGCCGCTCATCTCCTGGGCGAGGCGGTCCGCCACCTGGAGGCTTCGCCGTCCGGCTACGAACGCGCGCTCGCCCTGTTCGACCACGGCGTCGCCACCCGCTCACCGCGCGAGCTCGCCCGGGCGCACAAGCTGGCCACGGCCTGCGGCGCCGAGGGACTGGCAGCCCGCGCCCAGCAGGCACGGGCGTCGATGCGGTCCACGGAGTGAGGTAATGTTTGTCCTGCGCAGCCGCCCGGCAGGACCGGGGGACTGGCAGCGGGACGTGGCGCAGCTTGGTAGCGCACTTGACTGGGGGTCAAGGGGTCGCAGGTTCAAATCCTGTCGTCCCGACTCGAGGGAGTCGTAGATCGAGGGCCGGTACCGGAGAAATCCGGTACCGGCCCTCGACCGTTGGGGCGTGAGCCACCTCTGACGCCGGGCTGTGACCTACGTCTGAGCCCGCCCGGTCCACGGCTCGATGCCGGGCGGTTCCTGGAATCCGGCGACCGAGATCCAGGCTTGTACGACGTCCTCCTTCGTCGTGACGTAGACCGGGCGAAACGTACTGGCCAGGGGCCCGCCGTCGGGGAAGGCGACACCGAACAGCTCCGCCGACATCACCGCGGCCACCGGCGAGCGGCCCCCCGCGTCGAGAGCGGCACGCAGCGCCGGGGAGTCCACCAGGCGGGCAGCTGTCGCGAGCGCCCGGCCGCGCCAGCCCTGCTCGTCGCTGCCGACCTCGGCAGCGTGCAGGGCGACACGCAGCCTCAGCCCTCCGGTCACGGCGTGTTCGTGCAGAGCGCTTTCCATGGTCCGGAGCAGATCCCGGACGAGCCCGGCGCGACGGGTCTCGTGGGGGAAGAAGAGGAGCATCTCGCCGTCCCCTGCGCGGCGGCTTTCGCAGTGCACGTCGGACACGCCGGTCAGCACGGTGACGAGGACGCCGTGCAGGGCGTGCTGGCGGTCGGCCTGGACGGCCGCCTCGGCGTCGGAGTAGCCCGCGATCTCGGCGGCGAGAACGACACAGCTCCGCACGGGGCCCGGATCGCCGGCGCGCTGACTCAGCAGCTGCTGGACACCTCCGTCCGATTCCCCACGGTCGAAACGGGCGCGGCTCCACTCCGCCGCGACCTCCACGGCCCACGGCGGCAGTTCCCGGCTCAGGTCGGTGCGTTCCAGCAGGGGGCGGAGTACATAGCGGGCGGAGCTGTCGCGGCCGTGGGCCAGCAACCAGTCGAGCGCCACCTTTCCGGCCTCTCCTGTCTCTTCCCGGGTGAGGTCCTGCCTGTACAGCAGGGCATTGAGGACGAACTGGGCGTCGCTCGTGGTGCCGTGGCGCCGCAGCCACCGCATCGTCCGCTCCACGGCCGCCCGCACCTCCTCGGGGCTGAGGTCGGGGCGTTGCAGCAAGGGGCGCAGGACGAACTTGGCCGACGCGTCCGTGCCGACCGACCGGAGCCATGCGAGGCCCAGGGCGACGAACCGGGGCGTCAGCTCCGGCGGCAGGTCGTTCCTGCGCAGCGCGGCACTCAGCACGAACTGGTTCGCGTGGTCGCCGCCGTGCAGGTCCAGCCAGTTCAACGCGTGGTCCGCCACGCTGTGGACCTGGCCATCCGACAGTTCGGGGCGCTGGAGGAGGGGGCGAAGCACGAACTGTGCCGACGTGTCCTCACCGTGGATGTCGAGCCACCGTACGGCGCGCTCCACGACCCGGCGCGCCTCGCGCTCGTCCAAGGCGGCAAGCGGGAGAAGGGGAGCCACGACGAACGTAGCGTCCTGGATTTCTCCATACACGGAGAGCCAGTTCAGCGCGTGGTGCACGGCCTCTGCCGTCTGCTCCCCGGACAGGCCGGTGCGCGGCAGCAGACCGTTGAGAACGTACTGGGCGCTCTCGGTACCGCTGTCGGCGCGCAGCCAGGCCAGGGCCTCGTCGGCGGCGGCCCGCGCCTCCACCGGTGACAGGTCGGTGCGCTGGAGCAGCTTGCGCAGAGCGGGAGCCGACCTCTCCTGGCCGGTGGGCCCTCCGTGGCCCGCCTGCGCGGAATCGGCGAGAGCGCGGAAGCGCTCGGCATGCTCCAAGTCGCCGCGTTCGTGCGCGGCCCGGGCGATGGCCTCCAGGTCCGGCGCGGACGCGTGGCCGGCCAGGGCGTTCCACAGGCTTTCGGGTGGGGCGAGACGGCTGCGGCGCTCACGTCCGAACCGCACGATGTCCTCCGAGAGCCGGAAGTACAGCTGGGAGCCGGACCCCGGTGACACGAGGGACAGGCCCAGGCCCGCCAGGGCGGCGACCGGGACATCCCCCGGAATGGACAGGACCGATCCGGTGCCGAGGTAGTCCCTGGCCGCCTCGGAGAGGAACGTGCCGGACATCAGCGGGCCGTGTCCGCAGCGGCCGGCATCGAGCGCGGCGTCCACGACGGCGCGAACGGCACCCGTCCCGGACAGATACCTCTCGATCACGTCACTGGCCTGCGGCGCCTGCACTTCGAGGATCAGGTTCTCCTCGCACAGGGTGCGCGCCTGGGCGTGGGCATCGTCGGCGGCGGCCAGGGGGACGGTCGTCAGATCGGTCCATTCCTCGGTCCTCAGCGATCCCAGCACGAGGACGGGTCCGCGGTCGGCCGCGTGCAGAAGTGTTCTCAGTCCGGCCGCGACGCGCTCGCCCCGGCCGCCGTCCGACCGGTCCAGGAGGTAGCGGTCCGCATTGTCCAGCCAGACCACCGTGCGCGGGCGGATCGTGGACGGGCTGTCCAAGGCCGCTTCCAACTCGGCGACGGAGTCCGGTTCCCACAGCCACCAGTCGCCCGGCAGCAGGCGCGCGGCCTCCACGCTCGACCGGCTCTTGCCGGAGCCGGGCGGTCCCACGAGGAGCGCCATCATGCTCGCCCCGGCGGCGCAGTCCCGCACGACGTCCCGGAACCGCAGATCGGTGTCGCGGACGTGGAACGGGGCGAGGCTCAGTCGCTCGGCGCCCGCGACGAGTTCGGCGACCGGGCGGCCGAGCCGTGAGCGTCCGCCCGACGCCCCGCTGCCTCGCCGCTTCTCCGCCGCGGCGGCGTGATGCCGCAGCGCGGCGAGCCGGAACAGTGAGCGGCCGGCGTCGACCTCCGGATCCGCCCGTCCGACGAGATGGCGAGTCAGCCAGTCGAACGCCTCTGTGTCCTTCGGAACGCTCTGCCCGGTGAACCACTCGTACAGGGTGGTGGACCGAAGGATCACGGGAGGCGATTCCCGGGCGGCCTGCCCGATCAGCTCCGAGTGTGTCGGACTGCCGGCCCGCCTGTGCAGTGCCCGCAGGGCGTCGGCGAGCTCGGCCGGGCTGTCGGGCGGAGCGGCTCCGTACAGGGTCTGGAGACGGATCACGATGACCACACCCGGCTGAGGACCCTCCCGCTCGACCACCGTGACGCACCTGTCCAGAGGCGCGAGACCGTCGGGCTTGTCCGACTCGTCGAGCACCACCACGAACTCGACGGCAGAGGGGACCGCGGGCCTGTCCGCCAGCGCCACTTCCACGGCGCGCGCATCCGACGGCGCCGCGGCCAGGGCGGCCGTGACGTACAGAGGCCCGCCGGGGGAGTGCCACCGCATGTCCCTCCCGGTCACGTCGTCCGCCGGGAGGATTTCCATGTTGATGCGCCCGGTGGGGTTGTACTCCAGGGCGAGGGTTCCGAATACATCGGCGGGCGTGAGAGGGCCGCCGTGCAGCTCACGGAGGTGGTCAAAGACCGTTTCCTGTCGCGGCCGGAGTCCCAGGGGAACCGGCAGATACGCGCGCGCGTGGTCGAGAAGCTCCCGCAGCACGGTTTCGGCGTCCTGGAGCGTGCCGTCGGCCGCAGGGCCCAGCACAGCCCGTACGTTCTCCCGGACGTTCTGCACGACGGCCGACCAGTCGTCCGCCGGACCTGCCGGAACAGTCGCACGGTCCTCGTCGGTGACCGGGCGCGCTGCCGCCCTCCCGCCCCCGGCCGGGCGTGCGGGAACCGCGACGGAGTCCGCCAACGGCGATTCCTCCACCGGGAGTTCGGTCGTCGACCACACGTCGTGCAGGACGGCCGCGATGCCCTGCGGGGCATACGGCTGCGCTGCGGCATGCCGGCCGAAGGCGGCCCGGGCCTGCCATGCGTCGTGGGTCGTCAGATGCGTCCGCAGATACGTCCGGGCGGGCGTGTGCAGGGCCAGCACCGGATCACCGTCCGGGACGCGTCGTACCGCGAACAGGCCGCTGGTCAGGACCTCGGCGAGATCGGCGTACGCGGCCTCGGGCACCGCCTGGTCGCGCAGTACGTGCAACAGGGGAAGGGGCAGTTGCCGCACCACGGAGCAGAGGACGACCAGGCGTACGGCGGGCGCCGGTGCCGTACGGACGAACGCCTCCGCCAGCAGGGCGGGATCGGACGGCCGGGCCGGAGCCGGGCCGGTCCGCCCCCGGGGGAGGCGGCCGGTGGCGGGGACGAGGACGGCGCCGCAGCCGGCGGGGTCGGCGCGCATGAGCGTGTTCGCCCAGGCGCCCAAGGAGTGCGGGGTGCACGACACGACGGGCAGAGCGGACCAGGGCCCGGACGACTGCTCCTCGTCCTCGCGGGGTCTCAGCCGGGGCGGCACCGTGAAGCGGAGGGAGCCGTTGTGACCGCCGGCCCGGCCACCGGCCACGCGTACAGCGGGAAGGTTCAGGGCGGAGCGGCGCCACAGACGCGGGGGCAGCGGGTCGAGCAGGGCCACCGGGACCTGCCGGCCCCACTCGCGCAGGAGCAGCCACGGCGCCGGGGTGTGCCAGCCGCGGGCCGCGCAGTCGGAGAGCACCAGGACGAGTCTCCTGCCCTGGGTGCCGCTGCCGTGGTGGGGGACGCGCGTACCCAGGACCTCGCGGCCGTGGTGGTCGAGCACGCGAGGCTCGGTGCCCTGCCACTCCAGACGCCAGGTGTGGACGGCGCGGAAGCCTCCCAGAGTGTTCAGGAGCCGGATCACCGCGTGTGAGGTCTCCTCCCACACGCTCATGCTCAGGGAGGAGTCCACGACGACGACTGCCTCGAACCAGGGCTCCGGAGCAGGGCGGAACAGCGGCACCAGGGGACCGCCGCGCGCGTAATGCTCCACGGTGGCCTCGATATCCAGCCTGTTCCGCCCGCCACGCCGCCATGGCCGGCGGAACGGCTGGATCGCACGACCGACAGCGAGGGCGTCCGGCAGCGGATCGGCACGTGCCAGGGACAGCGGCACACCCCGCACCGTGGTGTCCGACCCGGACCGGCGCAGGGACAACTCCGTCCTCCCCGTGCTCGGTGCACCGGCCGTCCGCACGTCCTGCGGAGTGTCCCCGTCAGCAGCCACCGCCTCTCCGGGTGCCGGGTCCGGTGCTGTCTCGTCGGCCACCGAGGCGGTCGACGGTTCGGTGTTTTCTCCGACGACACCGGAGGCCGCCAGCCACACCGCGTCGGCGAGCGTGCTCGCGTCGGCCCCGTCCGGCAGCGGCACCCGGCTCAGCGCCCGGAGAAGGCGGGCCAGGGAGTCAGACACGGGAGAGTTCACGCAGGACCAGCTTGCGCAGCTCCTTGTACTGGTCCGGCCCGGGCGCGTGGCTGCCGGTGAGCAGGGCCACGGCGTTGAGCAACTGGTCGATGGCCAGGTGCTCGCCGGACCTGACACGATCGGCGAACAGGGTGATGACCTCTTCGGAACCGCTCGGCAACTCGGCGAAGTGAGCCCTGACGATGCCTTCGAGCAGGTCGTCGTCCAGCGGACGCATGGTGAAGCGGATGCACCGCCGCAGAAAGGCCGGTGAGAAGTCCCGCTCGTTGTTGCTGGTCAGAAGGATGAACGGGAACTGTGTGCACCGCACCCGACCACGCTCGACGGAGTGCTCCTCGTCGCTGTGCCACTGCCGGACCCGGACCCGGGGGCGGCGGTACCGCACGAGTTCGGGGATCTCGAACTCTCCGCGCTCCAGCACTTCCAGCAGGTCGCTGGGGAGATCCAGGTCGCTCTTGTCGATCTCGTCGATGAGCAGCGCGCGCGGCCGGTCCCCGGGCAGCAGAGCGGTGCCCAGCGGGCCCAGTTGGAGGAAGGGGGAGATGTCGTCCCTGCTACGGGCGTGCCCCGCCCGGCCCGCGCGGCCCTGCGGCATCGCCGCGCGCAGGCTCTGGGCGTGGATGCGCCCCAACGCGTCGTAACGGTACAGGGCTTCGGTCAGCGAGCTGCGGGACGTGATGTGCCAGCGCAGCACGGGGCCGAGGTCCAGCTCGTGAGCCACCTGCTCGATCACGGTGGACTTGCCCGATCCCGCAGGCCCGCTGACGAGGAGCGGCCGGCGCAGGTGCAGGGCGGTGTTGACCGCGTCGGTCAGACCGGGCGGTGGCTGATACTGCCGGTGCTGCGGCGTACGGGGGAACGTGCGCCACGGGGGCGGATCGGCCAGCGGAGTGTCCCGCTGCTCGCCGTCACCACGGTAATAGGGCTTCCAGCTCACCATTCCTCCTCGGGGCCGACCACGATGCGTTGTTCGAAGGGTCGGCAGAACTCCAGCCAGGCCTCGTCGTGCCAGACGGCGCGTACGTCGCCCAGACATGTCCCGCAGCCCTCGTGCTCCGGGGACCACCGCTGCCGGTAGGCGGCGGGCAGGCCGTCCGGAAGGCTGTGCCAGTGCTGCCGCACCAGGGACGGCAGCGCTCCGGCCGCCCGGGTGCCCGGGCGCGGCCACAGGATGATCGGAGCGTAGGGCAGCAGCTGCTCCAGGGCGTCCTGCAGGGTGTCGGGATGGTGGTCGAGTCCGACGGCGGTGTCGTACCGGCCGGTCATGAGCCCCCGTTCGAGGCCTTTTCGGTCGTCCAGGACGGACACTCCGATCCACTCCACCGACACGGCGCCGCAGGAGGCCATGGTGCGCAGCGCCTTGCGGGCGGCGTCGTTCATTTCGGCGTTCTCCTCGGCCGGGTCCATCCGGCCGCTCCACCGGACCACGACGTCATGGTTGACCCCGAGCAGCCGGCGACCGACCTGCTCCTCCTCGGGCTGCCAGCGTGCCAGCAGGTGAGCGGGGGCAGCGACATCCACGTTGACCAGCTGTTCCGGCGACGGGAGCCGGCCACGCGCCCACGCGAGCACGGCGCCGATCGCCCGGCCCGTGCCCAGGCGGTCCGCGGACTCGCAGCGGAAGCGGTGGTGTACGGGCAGCCGCTCCCCGGTACCGACCAGCCAGGCGTCCACCTCCTCCGGCCAGTCGGTCAGCGCACCGGCCAGGCTGACGACGAGTCGGAGCTCCCCCTGCTGCCGCTTCCGCGTCAGTTCCGTCCGGGCGTCGTTGAATTCGGTGACGGCGCCGAGGTCACCCGCCCAACCCCGCAGCTGCGCAACGACGTCGGCACTGCCGGACAGTTCGGCCAGCGCCGCGACGAAACGCGCGGGCGCCTTCCAGCGTGGATCATCGACGCCCGACGCACGCAGTGCCGCGTACTCGACCAGGCCACGCAGCAGCTCGGAACCCTCCGCCTCGGGGGGCAGCCCCGCCAACTGGCGTGCCTCACGCAGCAGATCACTGGTGAGGACGTCGGCCAGCACCGTGTTGAGGAGCGACACCGTATCGGCGCACGTGAGGAGCGTTTCCACCACCTGGATGACCCGGTCGCGCCAGTGCGGGTCGGCCGAGTCGTCGACCTGGCCCTCCCGGGCGAACGTGTACAGCTCATCGAGGTCCCCGCGGGTGCGGGGGGTCGGCAGCCGCATATCGGCTCGCCACATGGACACGGCTTGTTCGAGGTCCCCCATGCCTGCCGGCCCGACCACGCCGCCTCCGGCGCCGGGAGCGGAGCGCACGTTGCGGGCCAGCCAGAGCCCCTCGGCGACGAAGGGGTCGTTGTCGTACTCGAATCTCCCGATGGCCTGCCCCTTGACCCGGCCGCGCAGGTTCTCGATGAGCAGTGCGTCCGCGTACACCGTGGTGTGCGCCCCGGCGAGGCCCTCCCGCAACGCCGCGACCAGAGCGAAGCTCAGGCGCATGTCACGGGCTTCCTGGCCGGCGGCCGCGGCGGTGACGACGGACATCCTCGTACGGCCGGCCCGGACCCCGCCCGTGATCCGGCGCATGTCCGGCATCCCGCCGGTGGCATGGCAGGTGTCGACGAGGGCGATCACGCCCTCGACCCCGGGCTCGTCCACGGCGTCCGTGAGCAACTGGCCCACGTTCAATGCCGAGATGGTGCTTCCGGTCGTGGAACCGGCGACCATGAAATACAGGTCGGCCTGGAGCGGAGGGGTGAAGCCGTGGCCGAGCAGTGCCAGGACCAGCACCGCGTTGTCCTCCCGCGCGCACCGGACCGCCTCGCGCACAGCGGCGCGGACATCCTCGGTGGTGAGCGCCGAACCGAGCAGGAGGGAGCCATGGGCGCCGTTGCGGGGGGTGCACGCCCCGAGCGCCGGGTTCGTCAGCACGCCGTGCAGAGCACGGGCGGCCTCCTCCAGCCGGGACAGCTTGCGCATGGCCGTGCACTGCGCACCGACGACCAGCACATGCCGGCGTTGCCCGTCGGTCACCTCTTCAGCGCTTCGACCAAGGGACCGGCGACCTCCGCCTGCCGGAGGTACTTCGTCGCGGTGTGGACCCACAGTCCGTCGGAGTCCACCCGGCTGGTCACCGGCACGACCCCCGCCGCGTTGGGCAGCATCCACTTGTCGAGGCGCGGCCGGCCCACCACCACGTCGTCGCGGTCCCAGAAGTTCAGCCACCGCTCGACGCGGTTGGGGGTACGGGGCGGCTGCGGAACCAGCCGCTGCAGGACCGCCGCCCCGGTGGCCAGCGGGGACCCCAGCGTCATCAGCAGCGGAACCGGCCCCTTGTGCCGGCGCAGCGCCTCGAACGCGACCACGGTGCCCAGCGAGTGGCTCACCACGATCAGCGGCCGGCCGGGATCCGTCCCCTTCAGCACCTGTTCGCGGATCCGGACGTCCAGGGTGCGCCCCCTGTCGTCGGCCTCCCGCCTGCGGAGGTAGCGTCCGACCTGGGCCAGGTGCCACAGCAGCGGCGTGCCGCTCGCCCACTGTGCGCATCCCCGCAGCCCCGGCATCTGCAACAAGGTCGTCAGAACCTGCCCGAGGACCCGGAACGGCTCCCCGGCGCCCTGCTCCTCGCTGTCGTCGGCGCCTGGCAGTTGCGCACGGGCGTCCTCGGCCACGGCCGCCGTCCGCCGGTCCCCCCGCTCCGCGGCCTGCCGGGCGAGCTCGTCGACCAGAGACGCGACGAACGCGGTCATGAAGGCGGCGTCCTCCTGCTCCTCGAGCGTCCAGGGTCCGTCGCCCTGGGCCTCGGAGTCCGTGAAGAGGTCGCTGTAGTCGGCGAAGCGCACCTCCGCCAGCCAGCCCTGCGTCAGCCCGGAGACCGCGTCGGCGTGCCCGGCTGCGCGTGCTCCCTCGGCGAGAGCCACGAGCCACTCACGTCGTTCGTTCGCGGCGTCCCGCAGACCGCCGATCCCGTGGACGAACACCAGTTGAGGAGTGCCCGAAACGCTCACTCGTGCCCCCGAAGTCCTTTGCGCCGACCTTCGGATGAACCCTAGCGACAACTCGCGGGCCCGGGGCGTGAATCAGTCAGCTGACGGGTGCAGGGACGGTTGCTCGTTCGTGAGCGACTTCACCCGGCGCAGGGTGAGCACGGTCTCTGCCGTGGACACGTCGCCCGGCGCGCCGATCCTCCCGGTGAGGAAGCCGTAGAGGTCGTCGGTCGTACGGCAGAGCACGGACACGACGAGGTTGGTCCGCCCGGTCACGGCTGCGGCGAACCGCACCTCGGGGTGGTCCGCGACGCCCCGGCCGGTGCGCTCCAGCGCATGAGGAGGGACGGTCAGCCAGCACAGGGCCTCGATGCCTTGCCCGAGCGGCTCGTGGTCGTATCCGACGGCCAGATTCAGCACACCGGAGGCGCGCAGACGTTCCAGGCGGCGTTTGGCCGCGGTCTCGTGCAGGCCGCCGGCGGCCTGCAGCTGGGCGAGCGATGCCCTGCCGTCGCGCCGCAGTACGTTCAGCATGGCCAGATCGGCGGGGTCCGGAGCGGCGGGTGCCGGGAGCGGCGCGGCGGCCGGGGCGCGCAGGGCGTTCGCTTCGTCGGGATCGAGCGCCGATGCCGATGAACAGGTCGGGCACCACGAAGGCGCTCAGGTCGAGGTCGGTGACGTCGAGCCGGGTGCAGAGGAAGCAGCCGGAGCCCATTGAGAGGAGGCGACGCACCCGAAGCCGCTATCGTCGGTACGGGAATAGCCTTCTCTCCCGTCGAGGGGTTGGCCCCCGCCCTGGAGGCCATCGGCCGGCCCGTCGAGGACGTGCGCTGGATCCTGCTGACCCGCGGTCACATCGACCACATCGGCGGGGCGCACGCCCTGTGGGAGCTCACCGGCCGCCGCGCGAAGGTGGTCATCCACGAGGCCGACGCACCGATGCTCCGCTCACGGCGGGCGCACGTCGACGAGTACCTCGCCGGGCGGGGCCGGTACCTCGGCGATCCCGAGGGCGAGGCGAAGGCCGCGGCGGCCACGCAGCCCGTACGGCAAGGAGCGCCAGGCACTCGCGCTCACCACTCCGCCGCAGCCGCGCCCGCTCAAGGGCATCGACAACGGGATCATGGACGAGCCTTCCGTCACCGTCCACATCGAGGGCTCGCGCGAGACCGTCACCGGCGCGCAGTGGCCGCCGAAGGACGTGACGTACGCGTCGCTCTATCTGCGTCCGCTCCGCAAGCGCTCCTTCGAACCGGAGCTCATGGGCTCCGAGCACGCCGCACCCGACGGCTTCTACGAGGTGCCGCTGACGGTGACGGACAAGGTGGAGATCCTCAACCGGAGCACCGAACCCTTCACCGAGCCCACCGAGATGATCGGCCAGGGCGCGGCGCATATCTTCGCGGAGATCGACCAGCCGGACACCAACTTTATCCTGCGCATGTGGGACGAGTCCCCGTCCGGCAGGCGTCAGCTCATCACGACCGCCTACCTCAAGGCCTCGCACCGCGAGCTGGACGAGGAGCGCACCACGGAGGGCGACCCCCACCACCCGCACACCCGCGCGGTGCCGGTCGAGCCGGGGAAGATTGAGGAGTACGTCCTGCGCGTCTATCCGTTCGCGGCGACGTTCCTGCCCGAGCACAAACTGGTCGTGGAGCTGTCCAACGACGAGCCGCCGGCCGACGAGCACAACGCCCTGCTGCCGTCGGACGCCTTCCACCTGCCGGTGGGACGCCCTGTCACGCACAAGATCTACCGTGACGCCGCGCACCCGTCGCGGCCGGTGCTTCCCTTCACGAATGGCCCCGCGCCCTCCCGACGGTGACCGCGCAGCGGAAGCCCCCGTGCCCGGTCGTGCTGTCGGGCGTGTTGGAGGTCCGCGCGGCGACCCGGTAGCGGTTGCAGTACGAGCGGTGGCACAGGTACGAGCCGCCGCGCAGCACACGGCTCTCGCCGTGCGGCGGCCCGGCCGGGTCCGAGCGGGTCTCCGGCCGGGCTTCGGCGTGCCAGTCGGCGCTGAACCGGTCGGCGCACCACTCCCACACGTTGCCCGAGGTGTTGTGGAGGCCGAAGCCGTTGGGGGCGTACGCCTTGGCGGGTGCGGTGCCCGTGAAGCCGTCCTCGCGCGTGTTGCGTACGGGGAAGTCGCCCTGCCAGATGTTGCAGCGGTGCCGGCCGTTCGGCGTCAGTTCGTCGCCCCAGGGGAAGCGCGCCCGGACGAGTCCGCCGCGGGCCGCCTTCTCCCACTCCGCCTCGGTCGGCAGCCGCTTGCCCGCCCAGCGGGCGTAGGCCGTCGCGTCGTTCCACGACATGTGGACCACCGGATGGTCGCGGCGGTCTCCGACCGAGGTGCCCGGCCCCTCGGGGGCACGCCAGTGCGCGCCGGCCACCGCACGCCACCAGGGGGTGCCGGGCACGGTGCCCGGCAGTACGGCGTGGCGGGCCTCGGGCGGTACGAAGGAGCCGAACACATAGGACCAGCCGATGAGTTCGGCCTCGGTGCGATAGCCGGTGGCCTTGACGAAGACGGCGAACCGGGCGTTGGTGACACAGGCCGCGTCGATGTGGAACGGGGCGAGCGTCACCTCCCGTACGGGCCCCTCACCGTCGGCCGGGAAGGCGTCCTCGTCCTCGCCGCCCATCAGGAAAGGACCGCCGGGCACCGCCACCATGCCGCGCAGCAGCTCGGCGGGGTGGCGCTCCGGGACGGCGAAGTCCGCCGGGGGAGCGGCCGTGACGGTCGTGGGGGGCGCGGCGTTTTCGCGGGCGGGTCCGCAGCAGGCGCTCACCGTGAGACCCCCGGGTCCAGCAGCTCCGCCAGGTCCTGTCCGGTGGTGCGCAGCAGCAGGGCGACCCCGCCGAGCGCGGCGGCGTCGCCGCCCAGCGTCGAGCCGCGCACCTCGATCGTGCGGGGGGCCGACGGCAGGGAGAGCGCGGCCAGTTGTTCGCGGATCGGTGCGAGGACGAGCGCGTCGAGGGCCGCCGGTTCTCCGTAGACGACGATGCACTCGGGGTCGACCTGTGCGGCCAGTGCGGCGAGCACCCGGCCCGCGATGACGGCTGCGTCGCGGATCACCTCCGCCGTCTCCGGACTGCCCTCGGCCGCGAGCGCGACGAGTTCCGCGGCGTCCGAGGCCGTCACCCCGCGATCGGCGCAGGCGGCGAGCAGGGCCGGGATGGAGATGAGCCCCTCCAGACAGCCCCGGCCCCCGCAGTGGCAGGGCTTTCCGTCGGGGTCGCAGCTGGTGTGGCCGATCTCCCCGGCGGTGCCGTGGGCGCCGTGCACCAGTGCGCCGTTGACGACGAGTCCGCCGCCGACCCCTTCGGACCAGCGCAGATAGACCGCGTTGTCGATTCCGCGTGCCGCTCCCCAGGTCACCTCGGCGAGGGCCGCGAGCCGGGAGTTGTTGTCCGTGAGCACCGGGGCGTCGAAGTGCCGGCCCAGCTCCTCGGCGACGTGGCCCGCGAACGGCGTCATGGTGTGCGGGTCGCCGGAGGCCGGGTTCTGCACGAAGCCGGGAAGGCCGAGACCGATGCCCGCGACGGGGGCGAGGCTGATGTTCTCGCGCCGCACCAGGTCCTCGACGGCGCGGATCGCCTGTGAGGCCCGTTCGGCCGCGCCGCTGTCCGCCGGGACGGGGGCGCTGTGGCGGCCGACGATCTCGTGGGCGCAGTTGGCCACCACCACATGGATGTGGTGGCGCTGGAGGTCGATGCCGATCAGTTCGGCGCCGCGGGAGTTGAGCGAGATCTCCAGGGCCGGCCTGCCGCGCCCGCGCGGCTGCTCGGAGTCGGGGGCCGGCTGCTCGACGACGGCCTTGCGTTCCAGCAGATCGGACACGATCGCGAACAGCGTGGTGCGGGAGAGACCGACCCGCGCCTTCAGCTCGCCGCGGCTCAGCGCGCCCGACCTGCGCAGTTCACCGAGTACGGCGGCTTCGTTGGCCCTGCGCAGGCGCTGGAGGGCATCGGTGCGTTCCGTCATGGACGCATGGTCGATCGGTCAAGGGGTTTCTGTCAACGCATCGGACGAATTCACACAATGTTTATTCCCAAGGGTTGACGTAAAAAAGGAGCCGTCCCTACAGTTCCGGTCAATTGCCAGCACCGGCACGCGTCGAGGCATCGCCGGACCGCGTGCCGGCCGGCTCCACGGCAGCACCGTGAGCGACCACCGAAAGGGCGGCCCGAGTGGCTCCGCGCAACGTCCTGTTCCTGATGACCGACCAGCACCGGGTCGACACCCTGGGCTGTTACGGCAACCCGCTCGTCGACACCCCCGCCCTGGACGCCCTGGCGGCCGAGGGGACCCGCTTCGACCGCTTCTACACCCCGACCGCGATCTGCACCCCGGCCCGCGCCTCGCTCGCCACCGGACTCCACCCCTTCCGCCACGGCATGCTGAACAACCCCGAGCGCAACGGCGGGAGCAAGGACGAACTCTCCGACGACGACCCCATGCTCTGGAGCCAGTTGACGGACCGGGGCTACTCGGTCGGCCATGTCGGCAAGTGGCACATCGGCCGCGAACGCGGACCCGAGTTCTACGGCCTGGACGGCGAGCACCTGCCCGGCGCCCTCAACCCCGTCCACCACCCCTCGTACGAGAAGTGGCTGGAGGAGAACGGCTTCCCGCCCTTCTCGGTGAGCGAACCCGTCTTCGGAACCGCGGCCAACGACACCGGCCGCGGCCACCTCATCGCCGGACGGCTCCAGCAGCCCGCCGAAGCCACCATCGAGGCCTTCCTCACCGACCGCACACTCGGCCTTCTCGACCGCTACGCCGCCGAGTGGAAGGCGAACGGCACCCCGTTCATGCTCTCCTGCCACTGGTACGGCCCCCACCTGCCCTACCTGATCCCCGACAGCTACTACGACCTGTACGACCCCGACGACGTACCCCTGCCCGCCTCGATGGCCGAGACCTTCGCCGGGAAGCCCGAGGTGCAGCGCCAGTACAGCGCCTACTGGTCCTCGGACGACTTCGACGCCGCCGCCTGGCGCAAGCTCATCGCCGTCTACTGGGGCTACGTCACGATGATCGACCACCAGGCCGGCCGGCTGATCGAAGCGCTCAAGGGCCACGGGCTGTGGGACGACACGGCGGTCTTCTTCACCGCCGACCACGGCGAGTTCACCGGCGCCCACCGGCTGAACGACAAGGGCCCGGCCATGTACGAGGACATCTACAACATCCCCGGCATCGCCCGCATCCCCGGCGCCCCCGCCCAGGTCAGCGACGACTTCGCCTCACTCATCGACCTCAATCCGACCATCCTCGAAATGGCCGGGGCGCCCGTGCCCGAGCTGTGCGACGGCACCAGTCTGCTGCCCCTGCTGCACGGGGCCGACTCCGGGAGCACCCGCGACGAGATCGTCGCCGAGTTCCACGGCCACCACTTCCCGTACTCCCAGCGCATGCTCCGCGACCGGCGCCACAAGCTGGTGCACAACCCGGAGAGCGTCCACGAGCTGTACGACCTGGAGACCGACCCGCACGAACTGCACAACGTGTACGACGCGCCCGCCTACGCCGAGGTCCGGCGCGACCTCACCGTCCGGCTCTACCGCGAACTGCTGCGCCGCGGTGACCCGGCCTACACGTGGATGAGCTACATGGCCGACATCGGCGGCGACCGGGCCGCGGACGTCGACGGCGTCGCGGAGGAAGTGGCATGAAGGCACCCGTCGACGCTCCGGCGGAGCACCGGTCCGAGCGCGCGGACCCGGAAGACGCGAAAGGCCCGAAGCGCACGGGCAGTGCCAGGAAGAAGGCGCGGAAGACGGGCCGGCTCGCCGCCGTCCTGCTCGGCCTCGCTTCCGCCGCGCTGGGACTGCTCGTCTGGGTGGTGCTCGCCAACAGCGGCATCGAGGGCTTCCCCGGTCCGGTCGTCGTGGCCCGTCGCGCGGGTGAACTCATCGCCGACGGCACGCTCTTCGAGGACGCGGGCGCCAGCCTGAAGCGCGTCCTCATCGGCTATGTCCTCGGTGTCGTTCTGGCCGTCCCCGTCGGCTTCGTCATGGGCTGGTACCCCGTCGTCCGCAGGCTGATCGAGCCGTGGCTGCAGTTCTTCCGCATGGTGCCGCCGCTCGCGATCATCCCGCTCGCCATCGTCCTCATGGGCATCGACGAGACCCCGAAGATCTTCGTGATCTTCCTGGCCTCGTTCCTTTCCTCGGTCGTCTCCACCTTCCAGGGCGTCGTCGCCGTCGACGTCACCCTCGTCAACGCGGCCCGGGTGCTCGGCGCCCGCGACCCGCAGGTCTTCCTCGGCGTCGTCGTGCCGGCCTCCACCCCCTTCATCCTGGTCGGCATGCGGATCGGGCTCGGCGCCTCCTGGGCGACCGTCGTCGCCGCCGAACTCATCGCGGCCCAGGGCGGACTGGGCTTCCGGATGCAGCAGGCACAGCTCTACTACGACCTGCCGACCATCTTCGTCCAGCTCATCGCGATCGGTGCGATCGGACTCGCCATGGACCGGCTGCTGCTCGTCGCCGAGCGCAGGCTCACCCACTGGCAGGAACGGCGGTAACCATGCCCACCATCCAATTCCACGACGTGACACGGGACTTCGCGGTCAAGGACGGCGACTTCCTGGCCCTGGACCGGGTGAACCTCGACATCGAGGACGGCGAGTTCGTCACCGTCGTCGGCCCGTCCGGCTGCGGCAAGAGCACCCTGATGAACATCGCCGCCGGACTTCTCGACGCCACCGACGGCGAAGTCACCGTGGACGGCGTCCCCGTCCACGGCCCCGCCCCCGAACGGGGTGTCATCTTCCAGCAGTACGCGCTCTTCCCCTGGATGACCGTCACCGCCAACGTCGAGTACGGCCTCAAGGTCGCAGGCGTCAAGAAGGCGGAGCGCCGGCGCCGGGCCCGCGAGGTCATCGAGCTCGTCGGCCTCACCGACTTCGCCGACTCGCTGCCCAAGACCCTGTCCGGCGGCATGAAACAGCGCTGCGCCATCGCCCGCGCCTACGCCGTGGACCCCAAGGTCCTGCTCATGGACGAGCCCTTCGGCGCGCTCGACTCCCTCACCCGGGTCCGGATGCAGGAGTCGCTCCTCGACACCTGGGGCCGCGACCGGCGCACCGTCATGTTCATCACCCACGACGTCGACGAGGCGGTCTTCCTCGCCAACCGCGTCGTCGTCATGGCGGCCCGCCCCGGCCGCATCCACACCGTCATCCCGGTCACGCTGCCCTACCCGCGTACCGAGGAACAGCGTCTGTCGCCCGAGTTCGCCGAACTGCGGGCCCAGGTGTGGCACGCCGTCCACCACCAGCCCGCCCCGCTCGAAGGAATGGTGTCATGAAGTCGATCCCTGCCGTCCGCCGCCGAACCGCCGGCCTGCTCCTGGCCCTGGCGCTCGTCTCCACCGCCACGGCCTGCGGGGACGACTCCGCGGACGCCGCCGGCGGAGCGCAGAAGGTGAAGTTCGGCTACATCGCCGACTACAGCGGCTCCGTCGCCCTGGCCGTGGCCCAGAAGCAGGGGCTGTGGAAGAAGGCGGGCGTCACCCCCGACCTCAGGGTCTTCACCAACGGACCACTCCAGGTGACCGCCCTGGGCACCGGTGACCTCGACTTCGGCTACCTCGGCCCCGGCGCCCTGTGGCTGCCCGCCTCCGGCCGCGCCTCCATCGTCTCCGTCAACATGCTGGGCCTCGCCGACCGGGTCATCGCCCGGCCCGGTTCCGGCATCGAGAAGCCGGCCGACCTCAAGGGCAAGAAGGTGGCCGTCGCCGAAGGCACCTCGGGCGACATGATCCTGAACCTCGCGCTGAACGAGGCCGGTCTGAAGCCGGACGACATCACGAAGGTCGCCATGGACGCCTCGACCGTCGTCACGGCGTTCTCGTCGGGCCAGGTCGACGCGGCCGCCACCTGGTACCCGCTGATCGACACGATGAAGAAGAAGGTCCC
Organism: Streptomyces sp. NBC_00236; assembly: GCF_036195045.1. Classification (NCBI taxonomy): domain Bacteria; kingdom Bacillati; phylum Actinomycetota; class Actinomycetes; order Kitasatosporales; family Streptomycetaceae; genus Streptomyces; species Streptomyces sp. NBC_00236. The sequence goes on from NZ_CP108100.1 coordinate 7,691,562, forward strand.
CGACCTCAGAGAGGTCAGCCGGACCCAGGACTACTACCCCAAGCTGACCTTCCCCAACGTCTTCGTCACCCAGCCCAAGCTGGCCTCCGGCAACCCGGAGCTCGTCAAGAAGGTGACCGGAGTGCTCAAGGAGGCCGGTGACTGGATCGCCGCGCATCCCGAGGAGTCGGAGACCGTCGCCGCCGACTTCCTGAAGCTGCCGTCCGACCAGCTCAAGGGCTCCACGAAGTACGTGAAGATCCTGCCCTCCGACGAGCTGTCGAAGCTCACCCAGGACGGCACCGTCGACGGCTGGTTCGACGAACTGGCCGGCGTCTTCAACCGGATGGGCAAGCTGCCCAAGGCGGGCAAGGCCTCGGACTACTACCTCGGTGACCTGTACACCGCAGCCGGAAAGGCGGACCGCTCATGAACGACGCCCCGTACGAAGACCGGGCCGGCGCCCTCAGACGCCGCGGGTTCCTCGTGGGAACCGCGGGCCTGGCCGGCGCCGCCCTCCTGCCGGGGTTCACCGCCACCGACGCCGCGGCAGCCGGCGCCCCGCTCAAGGTGGCCTCCGGCGGCCGGGCCGGTGCCACGGTGCTCTGGTGGGGCGGGGGCAGCGCGGAGTTCGCCGCCACCGAACTCCGTGACTACCTCCACCGGATCACCGGCGCCCGGCTCCCGCTGCGCGCAGCCCCCGACCCCGGCGCCGCCCGGCCCGAGGGCGTCACCGGCCTGGTGGCCCTGCGCTCCGGAACCGGCGGACGGGCCGGCATTCCCGAGGCAGGGCTCGCGGACGCCGGCCGGGAACTCGCCGGCGCGCCGGAGGACTCCTTCACGCTCCTGGGCGACGACACCTGCCTCCTGCTGACCGGCCAGGGCGACCGGGCGCCGCTCTACGCCGTCTACGCCCTCCTGGAACGGACCGGCGTGCGCTTCTTCGCCCCGGCCTTCCCCGCGTACGAGGGGCACCACGAGTACGTGCCGAGAACGCGCACCCTCACCCTCCCCGCCGTACGCCACACCGACCGTCCGGGCTCACAACTACGTCGGCAGTACGCCGAGGAGGGCTTCAGCCACACCGCGAGGAGCCTGCCGCCGCTGCTCGACTGGATGGCGAAGAACCGCCTCAACACCTTCGTCCACCCGACCGACTACCTGGGCCTCGGCGTCACCACGTACGACGGTGTACGGGACGTACTGGTCCGCGAGGCCGGCAAACGCGCGCTGCGCGTCGAGACCGGCGGCCACGGCTACGACAGCTTCCTGCCGAAGGCCGACTACCCCGAGTACTACGCGTCCGGCGGGCCGCTCTTCGACATCTACAACCCCGAGGCACTGGACGCGTACGTCGCCAAGGTCCTGGACTTCCTGCGGGAGCGTCCGGAGATCACGGTCTTCGACTGCTGGCCGCCGGATGTCGGCGCCTTCCAGAAGCCGATCCTCGACCGCTACGGCAGCCCGGCCAACGCGGAGTCGGTGGTCGTCAACGAACTCGTCCGGGTGCTGCGCCAGGAACTGCCCGGGGTCCGCGTCGAACGGATCGCGTACGCCTCCACCGTCCAGCCGCCCGACCCGGAGTACGCGAGCGACCCCGAGGTCATCGTGGACTTCGCCCCGTACTCCCGGAACTACGACGGCCACCTCGGCGACCCCGCGATCGGCGCGAACGTCTCCTTCGCGAACAACTTGCGCGCCTGGCGCACCACACACCGGGGCCCGCTCGCGATGTACGAGTACTACCGGCGCTACCGCTGGCGCAGCCTGCCGGTGCACCCGCTCGCCACCATCGCGGGCGACGTCGGCTTCGAGGCCGGTCTCGGGATCAACGGCTACGGGATGTACAGCGAGCCGGGCGACTGGATCACGTACGAGCACGTCCAGAACCTGTTCGCCGCGCTGGCCTGGGACAGCACCCTGGACGCCGGAGGCTTCCTCGACGGCTACCTCCGGGCGCGTTTCGGCGCCGGCGCGGCAGCCGCGACGGGGCGCTACTACGACCTCACGCGCTTCGACCCGGACACCCACGGTCCTGCCGTACTCGCCACGAACTACACGCAGGCCCGTGCGGCCCTCCAGGAGGCGGCCGGGCAGGCGGCCGGTGCGGCGGCGCACACCCTGCTCGACCGGCTGACCCGCAACCTCGACATCGCCCTCGCCGACATGAGGATCGGCCTGGCTCCGGCGGGCAGCGCCGAACTGGACACCGCCCGCCAGGAGTACCGGGCGCTCGTGCACCGCAACCGGTTCACCGGCATCTGCCTGCCCAACATGCAGGCCTGGTGGCGGTGGAACGGCCCCCAGGGCCAGGCGCCGTACGACGACGCGGCGATCCGCCAGGCTGTCGTCGACACGTATGCGAGCCCGGCGGCGGGCTTCGGCAACCCGGGCCTCCTCGTGCTCGCACCGGCCGGTGGCTCCGTGCCCCTCGACGTGGAGGCCCAGGACGTCGACTTCACCGGCCACACCGTCCACTGGTCGGCCACCGCGCCGGAAGGCGTCCTCGTGGAGCCGGCCGGCGGCACGCTGACGGTGCGCGGGACCCGGGGCGGGATCCAGCGCGTGGCCGTGCGCGCCGAGGCCGGTGCGGAATCCGGCCGGCAGCGGATCACGCTGGAGTTCCGGCTGTCCGACGGCACCCGGCTGGTCCCCTCGGAGGTGGCTGCCGACATTCGCTGACCCGCACGGCCACCCGGCCGGCTCCGCTGCTCCGTGCAGCCGGAGCCGGCCGGACGAACCGCACCATCAGCGCACAGCGAAAGGGCGTTCATGACGAAACACCCCCACCGGCCGCGCGCCTTACGGCGCCGCGCCGTCGTCGGCGGCCTGGCCACCGGCCTTGTGCTGTCCCTCGCCGCACCCCTGCCCGTGTCCGCGCGTCCGGCGGGAGCGCCGGAGGGAACGCCGGCCGCCACGGCCACCACCCACCGCTTCCCGGGCAACGACAACCGTCCCCACACCGTCGCCCGGGACGAGAAGTCCCTGAAGGTCGACGGCGAGCGGCTGGTCGTCTGGTCCGGAGAGTTCCACTACTGGCGGCTGCCGAGCCCCGACCAGTGGCGCGACGTCCTGCAGAAGCTCAAGGCATCGGGCTTCAACGCCGTGTCGCTGTACTTCTTCTGGGGCTACCACTCCAGCAAGCCCGGCTCCTACGACTTCACCGGCGTCCGCGACATCGACCGTCTCCTCACCATGGCCGAGCAGGAGGGCCTCTACGTCATCGCCCGTCCCGGCCCGTACATCAACGCCGAAGTGAGCATGGGCGGTCTGCCGCCCTACATGAGTACGTACGCGGGCGAGCAGCGCACGGCCGACCCGCAGAACCTGGCGGCCGACCTGGAGTGGCTGAAGGCCGTCAACGGCATCATCGGCAGGCACCAGATCACCGACGGTGGCGGCAGCGTCATCGCCTACCAGGTCGAGAACGAACAGATCGACAACTCGGCCGAGCACATCGAATACATCGAGAAGCTGCAGAGCGCCGTCGTCGAACAGGGCATCACCGTGCCCCTGTTCCACAACGACTACGGCAACGGCCACGGCTGGAACGTCCCCGGCGGGCCCGGCGGTTCCCAGCTGGACCTCTACGCCTTCGACACGTACCCGCTGGGCTTCGACTGCGCGGGTGGCCGGGGACAACTGAGCGACTACGAATCCAGGGTCCGCGGCTACTCGCCCGGCACGCCCGTCTTCATCGCCGAGGGGCAGGGCGGCGCGTTCACCGCCTGGGGCCGCGACTTCCAGACGAGCGACTGCGCGAAGTTCACCGACGCCGCGTTCACCCGCCAGTTCGCCGTGAACAATCTCGCCAACGGTGCCACCCTGTTCAACTCCTATATGGAGTACGGCGGTACCAACTGGGGCTGGACCGGCGACCCCGGCTCCGGATTCACCTCCTACGACTACGGGGCGGCGATATCCGAGAACCGTACGATCACCCCGAACCTCGCCGTCCAGAAGGAGTTCGGCTACCTGCAGCACGCGGTGAAGCCGATCGCCTCCGCAGGCGCCGTCACCGCCCCGCCGGTCACCGTCACGGGCGGCGGCCCCGTCAAGGCCCAGCAGCGTCTGTCCACCGAGGACGCGGCCTCCAGCTCCGTCTCGGGCAACGGCATGCGGCTGATCACGCTGCGCCACCCCGATTCCAACGACACCACGACCAGCGGCGTCACCTTCCCCCTGGACCTGGCCGATCCTCCCGCGCCGCCCGAGGACGCCTCGTACCGCTGGAACGACTCGGACACCGGAACGCTGAAGTTCACCGGCTCCTGGGAGCACGCCACCGGCAAGCCGTGGACCGGCGGGGACTTCAAGGACGACGAGACGTTCTCCTCGGTCGCCGGTGACAGCGTCGAAGTCACCTTCGACGGACCGGCCGTGCGCTGGATCGGGCCGGACTCCTCCAACCACGGCACCGCGGACGTGTACATCGACGGCGTCAAAAGGGCGACGGTCGACAGCTATGCCGCCTCGCCCGCCTTCCAACGGGTCCTGTACGAGACGAACGGCCTCGGCGCAGGCTCGCACACGCTCAAGATCGTCGTCACCGGTGAGAAGGGCACGGCCGCCTCGCAGGGAACGTTCGTCTCCGTCGACGCCATCGACACGAGCCCGGGTGACGAGCCCGTCGGGGACGCGGCCTACCCGCGCGTTCCCCAGAAGCCGGGCACCACGGTCACCGTCGACGGCCGTGATGCCACGACTCTTGTCGCGGACTACGCCTTCGGACCGCACCGGCTCGTCTACTCCACCTCACAGGTGCTCACCCGGCTGAACGCCGGGCGCGATCTGCTGGTCCTCGACGGCGCGCGGGGCACCGACGGCGAGACCGTGCTGCGCTATGCGGAGAAGCCGGAGGTCACCACCCTGGACGGGGCGGCCGTGGAGAGCACCTGGGACCCGGAGCGCAAGGACCTGCGGATCAACTACGTGCACGACGGCACCCGGACCCTGCGCGTCTCGGGCGGCGGCCGGGTCCTCACCCTCGTGATCTCCGACCGGCAAGCCGTCGCCGGCACCTGGCAGCTCGACGCCGGAGGCAGCGACGTCCTGGTCGTGGGGCCGGAACTCGCCCGCACAGCCCACGTCACGGGCACCCGGCTGGAGCTGACCGGCGACACCCGGAAGGCCGGACGGCTGCGCGTCTTCGCCCCCGCCGGCGTCACCACCCTCACCTGGAACAATCGCCTTCTGCGGACGGGCCGGGACGAGGCGGGAGCGCTCGTCGCCGATCTGCCCGGCCCCGCGGGCGTGGCGCTGCCGGCCCTGGGCACCTGGCGCACCGCCGGGTCCGACCCGGAACGTACGACCGCGTTCGACGACTCGGGCTGGACGAAGGCGGACCGGACCACGGCCGCCAACCCGCGCCACGGGCCCGGCGCGGTCTCCGGCGTCGTACTGGACACGGACGAGTACGGATTCCACGAAGGCGACACCTGGTACCGCGGCCACTACACACCGGCCACCGCCGGCAGCACGGTCGAGGTCACGGTGAAGACCGGCACCGCCGGCCACGCCCTCGTCTGGCTGAACGGCCGCTACCTGGGCGCCCAGGGCGACGGCACCGCCACCCACACGGTTCCGGCAGGACTGACCGAGCCGGGCAGGCCCGCCGTACTGGCGGTCCTCGTACGGAACATGGGCCAGTACGAGGACTGGGGTTCCGACGGCAGGTCCAAGGGAGGCCGCGGCCTGGCCGACGTCGACATCGCCGGAGCGGGCCGGGTCGACTGGCGGATCCAGGGCGCCCTCGGCGGCCCGGTCCCCGCCGACACCGCACGCGGCCTCTACAACAACGGAGGTCTCTACGGAGAGCGCATGGGCTGGCACCTGCCGGGCGCGCCGGACTCGTCCTGGGGACGGACCGGCGCACTCAAGAGCGCCCGCCCGGGTGTGCAGTGGTACCGCACCACCGTCCCCCTGGACCTGCCCAGGGGCGCGGACACAGCGGTCGGCCTGCGGATCGACGACGACAGCGCGAAGGCGGACAAGTACCGCGTCCAGATCTTCGTCAACGGCTGGAACACCGGTCAGTACGTCAACAATGTCGGGCCGCAGAAGGAGTTCGTCATCCCGGCCGGCTTCCTGAAGGCGCAGGGCGACAACACCGTCGCGCTGGCGGTCAGCGCAGAGCAGGCCGGTGTCGGACCCGACGGGGTCGGGCTCGTGAACCAGGGCACCGTGCTGGGGGGTGTCGGGGGTACGCAGAACACGGCGCCCGACTACGCGGCCGTCGCCGCACGGTAACCGGCTCGCACACCGTGCCGTGCCCGCCCCGTCGACCGGCGGGGCGGGCACGGCCGTATCCGCCCCGCTCAGCCGAAGAGCTTGGCGACGAACGCCGCGAGATTGGTCCGCGTACGGTCGATCTGCTCCTCCATGGTCAGCGACTCCTTGAAACGGGCGCCCGAGGCCACGGCCTTCTTCCCCCGTACGTAGAGCGAGCACGCCAGGTCGGTGCACATGTACAGACCGACCGAATTGCCCTCGCGTCCCGCAGGGCCCGCCTTGCGGGCGGTCTGCAGGGACACTCCGCTGCCCGGATGCGTGGTCAGACAGAGCGAGCACATGCTGCGGTGCAGGAATCCGCGCTGCTGGGAGGGGAAGCGCAGCGAGATGCCGGTCAGCCGGCCCTCGTGCTCGGTCACGATGTAGCTCCGCCCCGGGGCGGAGAGGTCTCGCCAGCCCAGGAAGTCGAGATCGTCCCACGGCAGCTCGCCGAGATCGCGGGGCAGCGGCAGGCGCCCGGCTTCTCCCTTGGAGCAATTGACGAACGATGTGCGGATGTCCTGCTCGGTCACGGCCTTCATACCGACGACGCTAACTCTGCCTATGAACCCTAGGCAAATGATTAATGGATGTAGGGCTATGCCTGTGAGTTATCGGTACTCTCGGTCACGACGTCCAGCCGGTGCACCGGCGGGTGCGTGATGCCGAGGTCGGGGCGCCAGGCCGCGAGGATCTGCGCCGAGGGGTCGAAGAGTGGTGCCGGCAGGTCCTCGGGCCGGATCCATCGCCAGGTGCTGATGAGATGGGGTTCGGTCACCTGGGCGGTGCCGTCCCCGACGGTCACCAGCGCGGCCATCGTCACCCGGTTGATGCCGTGCACCGCGTCGTGCAGCATCGCGAAGACGCGCACCTCGTGCTCGGCGGCCTCCAGTCCCGTCTCCTCCCGCAGCTCACGCACGGCCGCCGCCGCGATCGACTCGTGCGTCGGATCGACCTTGCCGCCGGGCAGCTCCCAGGTGCCGCTGTGGTGCCGCCCGAGCAGGATCCGCCCCTGCCCGTCCTGCACCAGCACCCCGACGCCCAGCGCCGCCTGGGCCAGGGGCGGTCGGGAGTTGCGGGCGGGGACCGTTTCCATGGTGCTCCTCATGAGGTTCGGTGACCGGTACGAGGCACAGAGCGTACGGGCGGGGCGGTGCGCGCGGTCACACCGTCAGCCTCAGCGAGGTGGCCGAGATGCCGAGCCGTACGGTCTGGCCCCAGGTCAGCTGCAGCGCGTCGGCCTCCATGCCGTCGCCGAAGACCACGAGGCGGTCGGACTCGACGGTCAGCCGCAGCCCCTGACCGCTGCCCAGCTCACCCGAGACGAGTGAGGTGCCCGTCGCCGGCGACGGCCAGGCCTCCCGGACGAACCAGAGCAGCCGGGGGTCGGTCGGCGCGGGCAGGGGGAGCGGGCTGCGGCGTTCCTGCCACAGGGAGCGCAACCACCCGGTGGCGCCGGTGCCCGTGCCGACCAGGACGCCGGACGAGGCCTGTGACTCGGCGGGGGAGTCCGCCGCTCCGGCACCGAGCCGGTAGCGCGCCGTCTGGTGCCCGGACGGGCCGAGGTAGATCTCGTTGAGGGCCAGCAGCCGCTGGGTGTCGTCGGCCACCGCCTCCACCATCGTGAGCTCGTCCGCGGCACCGCCCGGCGACACGGCTGCCCGCAGGAGGGCCGCCGCGTCGCCCGGCCGGTGGCGGACCAGGACGCCGGGGTTGCGGCCGGGGTCGGTGTCGATGCCCACGACCGGCTGGCCGGAGAGGTACTTGGCGGCGTTGGCGACCAGCCCGTCCTGGCCGACGACGACCACCACGTCCTCGGGTGCGAACAGGAACCGGTCCAGATCCGCCCGCTCCACCCGCGAGTGACGCCACTGGAGCGGAACGGCTGCCGCCACATCGGCCAGCGCCTGCTGGGTCCGTTGATGACGGCGGGCCACCTCGTCGATGGACCGGCCCCGGCTGGAGAGGAAGAACGCCGCCTGGCCGTGGGTCCCGTGCCGGGCCAGCAACTCCTCGTACTCGGTGGTGCGGTGGACCAGGACCGCCCTCGGGGCCAGGCTCACGCCCGGTTCTCCGGCGCGGTCCGGCCGAGCTTGGTGAGCAGTCCGGTGAGGACGTCGGGGGAGAGGGTGAGGCTCTCGATGTGCGGGAGGTTCTCGGCGAGCCGGGTCGCGGCCAGTGCGTGCAGGGTCGCGGGGGCCACCTCTCCGTGCACCCGGAGCCACGCCGCCTGCGACTCGGCACGGGCCGCGCCGACCTCACGGGCCGCCTCCGCCTCGGCGCGGGCGAGGCGCACCGTGCGTGCGGCTTCGGCCTCGGCGCGCACCCCGTCGGCCGCCGCGTGCTCCTCGGCCTCCCGGCGCGTGTTGGTGCCGCGCTGCTCGACGAGCTGCTCCTCGCGCCGGGCCAGCTCGATCTGGCTGGCCAGCTCGTTCTCGGCGATCGTCCGCTCGCGCTCTACGGCCACGGCCCGGCGTTCGTAGGTGGCCCGGTCGGCCTCCTGCTGGATCTGCTCGCGGGCGGGGGTGCGCAGCGCACGTTCGACCTCGGCCTCGGGGCGGATGGCGACGACGCGTACGGCCACTACGTCGATGCCGGTGGCGGGCAGCCTGGGCTCGTCGGCGAGGCCGGCCGCCGCCCGTTCGCGTACCGAGGCGACGCCGTCCACCAGTGCGGAGGCCAGCGGGGTGCGGGCCAGGACGTCCAGGGTGTGCTGCTGGGCCGTCTCGGTGAGCAGGGTCGCGATCTGCTCCAGCGGGGCGCCGCGCCAGGCGCCGGTGTCGGGATCGATGGAGAAGTCGATGCGGGCGGCGGCCTCGGCCGGGTCGCTGATCCGGTACGTCACGGTGGCCTGCACGGTGACGTCCTGGAAGTCGGCGGTGCGGGCGTGGAACGCCATGGCCAGCTCGCGGTCGTTGACCGGCACCTCGGAGAGCGCGGCGCTCAGTGACCGGTACCAGAAACTCAGCCCTGCCCCGTCGTGGGTGAGTTGGCCGCGCTTGTGGTGGCGGATGTGGGCGGTGGGAGCTGAGCGCAGATGGCGCCAGCCGAAGCGCCGGGTGATGTCGGCCATGGTGGCCCCCCTCGTTCTCGTCATGGGGACGATAACGCGGTGCACCGCATATCGTCAAGAGGACGAGAAGGGGGGTTTCGGAGACCGGGCGGTACACGCGAACGGCCGGTGACCTCCGTGGAAGTCGCCGGCCGTCCGGGTGGTGCGCCGCCCCCGTCCCCACGGTGCGGCGCGGGCGGGCCGTCGTCATCCGCTGGGGCGACGGCCCACGTCTGTCAGGACCCGGACGCCTGTGCGTCCAGGCCGAGTGCGGGAAAGACCGCGCCCTCCACGAAGCGGATGAGGAACGTCTCGTCCGCGTAGGCGCAGTCCAGCAGCGGGCGGGCGCGCATCACGCCCAGCAGCTGGGTGGAGACGAACTCCGCGGCCGGGTTGTCCGCGGCCACCTCGCCCCGCTCCACGCCGCGCGCGACCATGGCGTCGATCGCCGCCAGCTCCGGCAGGATCAGCGACTCACGCAGTGCGCACAGCAGCTCGGGGCTCTGCAGTGCCGCATGGCTCAGGGCCAGCATCAGCGGGGTGTCGCGCCCGGATCCCTCGCCGATGGCGCGTGCCGCCTCGCGCAGGTCCCCGGCCAGCGTGCCCGTGTCGATCCGGCCGAGCAGTCCGTGCCGGGTCCCGTGCAGTGCGGCGACGACCAGTTCGGGCTTCGAGCCCCACTGGCGGTAGAGCGTGGACTTGCCGCAGCGGGACCGGGAGGCGACGCCCTCCATGGTCAGCGACTCGTAGCCGCTCTCCCTCAGCATGTCGAGCACGGCCGTGTAGAGCTCCTGGGCCCGCTCCGGTGTGATCTTCGAGCGGCGCGACGCGGTGGCCTGCTCCGGCTCCGATTCCAGCGACGACATGCGCTTTCCCTCTCTGCGACTCTGCGACGAGGTCCATCGATACGCCAGTGTACCGATACGCGAGTGTTCCGATACGCTTCCGTATCGGTACACTGGCGTATCGATACGGCACGGACCCGTCCCTGCCACCGAAACACCGCTTCGTCAGCAAAGGGGCACCGGATGATGTTCGCCGGTAGCAGGCCCGCCGATCGGGAGCCGGACACTACTGCCCGACCACCCCTCGTCCGCGAGCTTCTTCTCGTCGTAGGACTTTTCGTGATCTACAAGTTCGGCCGCCAGGCGGCCAACGGTCACGTCGACGAGGCGTTCCACAACGCGGGACGCGTCTGGGACCTCGAACGAGCCGTACACCTGCCCGGCGAGGGTGCCGTACAGACGCTGCTGCTCCATGACGAGACGCTGATCCACCTCGCGAACACCTACTACGCGACCGTGCACTTCCCGGCGACCCTGCTCTTCCTCGGCTGGCTGTACTGGCGCCGGCCGCGCCACTACGTCTGGTCCCGGCGCATCCTCGCCGTACTCACCGGTGCCGCACTGGCCCTGCACCTGCTGTTCCCGCTCGCCCCGCCGCGGCTGCTCGCCGCCACCGGCCTCGTCGACACCGGCCAGGTCTACGGACCGACGGTGTACGGGTCCACGCCCGCCACCGACTCGATGGCCAACCAGTTCGCCGCGATGCCCTCGCTGCACTTCGGCTGGGCGGTGATGGTCGGCGTCGGCCTGGTCGTCGCCACCCGCTCGCGGTGGCGCTGGCTGTGGCTTCTGCACCCGGCGATCACGCTGCTCGTCATAGTCGGCACCGCCAACCACTACTGGCTGGACTCGATCGTGGTGGCCGCCCTGCTCTCGGTGGCCTTCGCGGCGCTGCGGCTGCCGCGCGCGGAGCCGGTCAGGGCGCATCTGCCGTGGCCGTCCAGGGCCGGCGAGCCGGCCTACGCCGTCGCCGCACCCGACGTGTCCGGCCGCTCCTACGCTTCCTCCGGAACCGCTCGATGAACGCCACCCTGGCCGCCGTCGCGCTGTCGCTCGTCTCCGCCGCCGCCTACGCCTCCGCCGCGGTGGCGCAGGCGCGACTCGCGGGACGCACCGCGCCGGGCACGGGGACGCTCCGGCTGCTCGGCAGCGGCGCATGGTGGTCGGCCGTCGGGCTGAACGCCGGCGGCGCGCTGCTGCACGTCGCCGCACTGAAGTACGGTCCGCTCACCCTCGTCCAGCCGCTCGGCGCGCTCACCCTGGTCGCCGCCGTGCCGCTGGGCGCCCGGGCCGCGGGCCGCAGGGTCTCGACGACCGAGTGGCGCGGCACCCTCCTGACCCTGCTGGGCCTGGGCGCCCTGCTGATGACCGCGGGCGGCTCCGCCCCGCACGAGACGCTGAGCCTGGTCCAGGCGCTGGCCGTCGGCGCGGCAACCGTGGCCGTCGTCGCCGGGCTCAGCCGCCCCGGTACCCGCCCCGGACTGCGGCACGCCGCGGCCTCGGGCATCACCTCGGGCGTCGCCTCCGCACTGACGCAGACGCTGACCGTCGCCGTCACCGACCACACGACCGGTCCGCTGTTCAGCTGGCGCCTGGTGGTCGTCGCGGTGCTCGTGTCGGCCTTCGCCATGGGCGGACTGCTCCTCTCCCAGACCGCCTACCGGGGCGGTCTCGGCGCGCCCCTCGCCGTCGTCACCCTCGCCAATCCGGTTGCCGCGGCGGCCATCGGCCTGGCCCTGCTGGGGGAGCGGCTCCAGGGCGGGACGATCAGCCTGGTCCCGGCGCTGCTGGGCTCGGCGGCGGCGGTGCGGGGCGTGATCCTGCTCAGCCGCGCCCAGGCGCAGACCGCATCGGCCGCGGACGCGGTCGTGGCCGGACCGCCTCCGGGCACCCCGTCCAGGGTGGTCATCAAGAGCCCGCGGGCCGCACTCCACCAGGAACACGGCCACCTGCGCCGGATCCGGGCCGGCCGCCCGTAGGGCCCGCCGCCCGCGACCGTCACCCGAGGTCGGCCGCCGCCGCGCCGGCGTCCTCGGCCAGCGCCCGGGTCAACCAGCCGATCCAGAAGTTCTCCAGGTCGATGCCGCCGCGCAGCACGAGATGGCGCAGCCGGTCCTGAGCGGCGTCCCGCCCGGGCGGGAAGTCCCGCTCCTCGATCTCCAGATACTCCGCGAGCCGGAGCCGGTGCAGTGCGAGGTGGCGGCGCAGCTCCGCGTCGAGGCCGGGCGCACCGACGACCGCCGCCGCCCGCATCCGCAGCAGCAGGGGATCGCGGATCTGCTTCGGGTCCTCCGGACGGGCCACCCAGGCGGACAGCGCCTCGCGGCCCGCGGGCAGCACCTCGTACTCCTTCTTCTGCCCCCGGGCAGGCTGGGCGGGCGCCAGTGCCCTGATCTGTCCGGCCTGCTCCAGTTTCCCCAGCTCGCGGTAGATCTGCTGATGCGTGGCCGACCAGAAGTAACCGATGGACCGGTCGAACCTGCGGGTCAGCTCCAGCCCCGACGACGGCTTTTCGAGCAGGGCGGTGAGGATCGCGTGCGGGAGTGACATGGGGTGCATCCTAGGGAGCCGCGGAGGGCCGGACGGGAGGTCCGGCCCCCTGAGTCCGTGATCAGAGCGGGGCGGCGATCAGAGCACGGAGGCGATGAGAGCGCGGGGCGGCGATCAGAGCGAGGCGGCGAGTTCCGTGCCCTGGCGGATCGCCCGCTTGGCGTCCAGTTCGGCCGCCACGTCGGCGCCGCCGATCAGATGCGCCGGACGGCCGGCTGCGAGCAGCTCCTCGTACAGGTCCCGGCGGGGCTCCTGACCCGCGCAGAGCACGATCGTGTCGACCGGCAGCAGATGCTGTTCGCCGTCGACCGTGACGTGCAGCCCCTCGTCGTCGATCCGCTCGTAGCCGACTCCCGCGATCATGGTGACGCCGCGGTGCCGGAGCTCGGTGCGGTGGATCCACCCCGTCGTCTTGCCGAGACCCGCGCCGACCTTGCTCGCCTTGCGCTGGAGCAGATGAACGGTGCGCGCGGACTTCGGGCGCTCGGCGGTGCCGAGCCCGCCCCGCTCGCGGTATTCGGTGTCGACGCCCCACTGCCGGAAGAACGCCTCCGGGTCCAGGCTCGCGGCGTCCCCGCCGTCGGTCAGGAACTCGGCCACGTCGAAGCCGATCCCGCCCGCACCGACGAGCGCCACCCGGTCGCCTACCGGCGCCCCGTGCCGCAGCACGTCGAGGTAGCTGACCACGCTCGGGTGGTCCACGCCCGGGATCGCCGGCGTACGGGGAGTGACGCCCGTCGCCAGGACGACCTCGTCGAAGCCGTCGAGCTCTCCGGCGCCGACCGCGGCACCCAGGCGCAGCTCGACCTTCTCCTCCGTCAGCCGGGTACGGAAGTAGCGCAGCGTCTCGTCGAACTCCTCCTTGCCCGGCACCCGGCGTGCCACGTTGAGCTGTCCGCCGATCTCCTCGGCCGCGTCGAAGAGCGTCACCGCGTGCCCGCGCTCGGCGGCGGTCACGGCGCAGGCGAGCCCGGCCGGACCGGCTCCGACGACCGCGACGCGCTTACGTGTGCGGGTCGGCGACAGGGTGAGTTCGGTCTCGTGGCAGGCGCGCGGGTTGACCAGGCAGGAGGTGACCTTGCCGCTGAAGACGTGGTCCAGGCAGGCCTGGTTGCAGCCGATGCAGGTGTTGATCGCGTCCGCGCGGCCCTCGCTCGCCTTCGCGACGAAGTCCGGGTCCGCGAGGAACGGCCGGGCCATGGACACCATGTCCGCGCGGCCCGCCGCCAGGATGCCCTCGGCGACCTCGGGGGTGTTGATGCGGTTGCTCGTCACCAGCGGTACGGAGACGGCGCCGCGCACCTTCTCGGTGACCCAGGTGAAGGCGCCGCGCGGCACGGAGGTCGCGATGGTGGGGATGCGGGCCTCGTGCCAGCCGATGCCGGTGTTGATGATGGTCGCCCCGGCCGCCTCGATCTCCCGGGCGAGCTGCACGACCTCCTCCAGGGACGATCCGCCGGGCACCAGGTCCAGCATCGAGAGCCGGTAGATCAGGATGAAGTCGCTGCCGACCCGCTCCCGGACCCGGCGCACGATCTCGACGGGGAAGCGGATGCGGTTCTCGTACGAGCCGCCCCAGCGGTCCTCGCGGTGATTGGTCGCCGAGGCGATGAACTCGTTGATCAGATAGCCCTCGGAGCCCATGATCTCGACGCCGTCGTACCCCGCGCTCCGGGCCAGCGACGCGGCCGTGACGAAGTCCTCGATGGTCGACTCGACCTCGTCGTCGGTCAGGGCGTGCGGGACGAACCCGCTGATCGGCGCCTGGATCGCGCTCGGTGCCACCAGGCCGGGGTGGTGCGCGTAGCGCCCGAAGTGCAGGATCTGCATGGCGATCCGGCCGCCCGCCTCGTGTACCGCAGAGGTGACCACTGCATGCTGCGCCGCCTCCGCCTCGGTCGTCATCTTGGCGCCGCCGGGCAGCGAACAGGCCCGCTCGTTCGGCGCGATGCCACCGGTGACCATGAGGCCCACACCGCCGCGGGCGCGGGCCGCGTAGAAGGCGGCCATGCGCTCGAAGCCGTTCTCGACCTCCTCCAGGCCGATGTGCATCGACCCCATCAGCACCCGGTTGGGGAGGGTGGTGAACCCGAGGTCGAGCGGGCTCAGCAGATGCGGGTACGGGCTCATGCGGGGGCTCCTCGCGCGGTGTGGTTACGCCAGTTCTAGACCACCGGATCGCTGTTGTGCAACAAGTTGCACAATGAGGTACGTCGCACTGTGTCACGGGTCACGCGCCGCTCCGGGAGCGCCCGGACGGCGTAACAACGTGACCCGTCGGGAGCCCGGTGCGCGGAGAGTGGAGTGCGTACCGCACCCGGGCCCCCTCCTTCCGGCCGGGCCCCCGACCCTTCCGGAGGCCCTCATGGGCAGCGTCAACCGTCGTGACCTCGGCCTGCTCGTCCTTCGTGTCGGCACCGGCGCGGTGCTGGCCGCGCACGGCAGCCAGAAACTCGCCGGCTGGTTCGGCGGCGGCGGCATCGAGGGCACCACGGCCGCGATGGAGGCCATGGGCTTCCATCCGCCGAAGCACAGCGCGATCGCCGCAGGCCTCGGCGAGGCCGGCGGCGGCGTCCTGCTGGCACTGGGCCTGGCCACCCCGGCCGCCGGCGCAGCCGCAGCGGGCGCCATGGCGGGAGCGGTGGCCGTCCACGCCCCCGCCGGGTTCTTCGCGCAGGGCGGCGGCTACGAATACCCCGCCTTCCTCGGCTTCACCGCTGCCGCGATCGGCCTGACCGGCCCCGGCCGCTACTCCGTGGACCACGCCACCCGGCATGCGTTCAACCAGCCCTGGATGGTGGCCCTGGCCTTCGTGGGCAGCGCCGCCGCCGCGGTCGCCGTCGTCGGCAAGCGGGCCAAGGGGCAGGTCGCGGAGCCGGAGGAGTTCTGAGCCCGGCCCCCGCAGGCGGTGCCGGGCGTCCAGCTCAGCGCACCCGCCTCCAGCGGCTGCCCTTCGACGCGGCGACCAGCGCGGGGACCGTCTCGAACTTGACGCGCGGGCGGCCCTGTTCGCGACCCCGGGCCTGCTCGGCGCGGTCGATGGCGGCCAGCCCCCGGGCGTCGACAACCTGGCGTCCACGGTTGCGGGCCAGCCGCCCGAACGCCTTCGCCGGGTACGTGGGCGAGGGCAGCGCGCCCGCGACGGCGTCGGCCAGGAGGGTGCCGACGGTCTCGGCGGCGCAGGTGCGGTTGGCCCCGATGCCGCCCGAGGGCCCGCGCTTGATCCAGCCGACGACATAACTGCCGGGCGTGCCCGCCACCCGGCCGCCCTCGTGCGGCACGGTGCCGGTCGCCTCGTCGAAGGGCAGACCGGGAACCGGCAGGCCCCGATAGCCGATCGCCCGCAGGAACAGGCCGGTGGGAATCTCCCGGTCACCGCCGCCGGCCGTCACCCGCACCGCCTCGACGCCATCACCTCCGAGCACCTCCACCGGCGAGGAGTGGAAGCGGAAGACGATACGACGCCCGGGCGGCGGGGGCTGCGACCAGTCGACCGTCTCCCGGGGCAACTCCCGCAGCAGGAACGCCTTGTCGACCGTGGCCGCCCCGTCGATCGCCGCCGCGGTCCGCGGGTCCCCGTCGTCGACCACGAGCTCCACGCCCGGCAGGTGCCCGAGGGCGAGCAGTTCGGACGCGGTGCAGGCGGTGTCGTCGGGGCCGCGCCTGCCGAGCAGGACGACCTCGCGGACCTGGGACTCCCGCAGGGCCGCCAGCGCGTGCCCGGCGATATCGGTGCCCGCCAGCGTGGCGGGGTCGGTGACGAGGATGCGCGCCACATCCAGCGCGACGTTGCCGTTGCCGGCGACGACCACCCGCTCCGCGGACAGGTCGAAGGCCTCCGGCGGGACTTCCGGGTGGGCGTTGTACCAGGACACGAACGAGGTGGCCGGGATGCTGGCCGGAAGATCCTCGCCCGGGATGCCGAGCCGGCGGGAGTCGGATGCGCCGACCGCGTAGATCACCGCGTCGTGATGGGCGGAGAGCTCCTCGACGGTGAGGTCCTTGCCGACCTTGACCCCCAGGTGCATCCGGACCCGGGGGTGGGAGTGGAACCGTGCGAAGGTCTCGCCGACACCCTTCGTCGCGGGATGGTCCGGCGCCACGCCGTACCGGACGAGGCCGCCCGCCACCGGCAGCCGGTCGATCAGTGTCACCTCGGCGTTGGTGTGCAGCAGCAGGTCCTCGGCGGCGTACATCCCGGCCGGACCGGTGCCGACGACGGCCACCCGGATCGGGGCGAAGTCCGACGGCAGGCTGCGGGGGAACGACGGCTTGCCCCAGGCGTGGAAGTTCGGCCCGGCAGCCGGCTCCGGCGTCCGGTCCGCGTAGTACGCCGCGTTGATGCCGGCGTACTCCTTCTGCGCTCCGAAGAGGCTGTCCACCGGGAAGATCGCGTCGACCGGGCAGGCGTCCGCGCAGGCGCCGCAGTCGATGCAGGTCGCCGGGTCGACGTAGAGCATCTCCGTGCTGCCGAAGGCCTGCTCCTCGGGCGTGGGGTGGATGCAGTTGACGGGGCACACGGCGACACAGGTGGCGTCGCTGCAGCAGGTCTGGGTGATGGCGTAGGTCATCGCGTCAGCTCGGGCTCTCGGCTCGGATCAGATCGGGGCGGCGCGCTTGCGGGGGCCTGGCGGATGAGAGGGGCGCGCCCGGGGGACTCGGGTCAGATCAGGTGGGCGCGCTTGTAGAAGAAGAGGGCCGGCCTGGTGAGGAGACGGGCCGAGGCCAGGAACTCCATCAGGCCCGAACAGCTGGAACGCATCAGGGACTTGTGGTGCTCGTTGGCCTTCGCCTCGGCGCGGGCGCGGGCGCCGTCCAGCCCCGCGTTCGCGTAGACGTCCGCGTTCACCATGCTGGTGACGATGTAGTACGAGGCGATGGCGACCACGAGCGAGTTGATCTGCCGGCGCAGCGGTCCCGCGGTGCGCAGGCGCCTGCGGGTCTCGTCGCGGGCGAACTTCATGTGCCGCGACTCCTCCACCACATGGATGTTGTTGATCGTCCGGACGAACGGTGCGACCCGTTCGTCCCGCATCCAGTCCCGCTGCATCACGTCGAGCACCTCCTCCGCCACGAGGATCGCCGCGTACGCCGCCTCGCCGAAGGCAAGTGTCTTGAAGGCGCGGCCCAGTTCGACCACCGGGCGACGCGGCCGGTAGGCGGGTGCGCCCAGCTTCGCGGCGCCGCGCGCGAACATGATGGAGTGCCGGCACTCGTCGGCGACCTCGGTGAGCGCCCATTGGAAGCGCGGGTCCGTGGGGTCCTTGGCGTACATGTCGCGCAGCACCATCTGCTGGAGGATCATCTCGAACCAGATGCCGGTGCTGGCGACGGAAGCCGCCTCCTGGCGCGTCAGCGCCTTGCGCTGCTCATCGGTCAACTCCTGCCAGTACGCGGTGCCGTAGAGGGTGCTCCACTCCGGGCTCGCGCCGTGGTGCGCGGTGTCCATGGGGGTGTCCCAGTCCACCTCGGTGGCCGGGTCGTACGAGAGCTTCGCGGCCGAGTCGAGCAGGCGCCGGGCGACGTCCTCCCCGGTGAGCCGGTCGTGGTCCTCCGGTCGGACGGTGCTGCTTGCCATGGTGCGGCTCCTTGAATCGAGACAGATCGACCCGACGGTGCCCGGACTCGTCTCTCATCCCGTGTCTGCCCGATGAGAGCGACGGCCGCCGGGCGCCGCCCCTCGCTTGTTAGACGTCGCGTCTAGCAAGCTGTTAGACGGAAGGTATAGCAAGAGGACCGTGCGGGCCTACCCCCGCGTAGGGAATCCGTACGATCTCTCCACGACGAGGCGTACTCCGGAGCCCGGAGAGGGGCCCGGGCCCTTGTCGGCCGTACCCGCACCGGGGGATCATCGTGATCGCGCCGCGGCGCCCGGCCGTCGCAGGGGCGGATGCCGGACCGGAGCCGTCCCTGGAGAGCCATGGCTGTCGCTGTCGTCTACTTCCTCGTCGCCCTGAGTGCAGCGGTGTTCTTCGGCAGGGCCCTGGACCGGCAGCTCCAGGGCCCGCGACTGCGGAGCGCCTGGGACGGCCTCACCGCCGAGGCGCGGTGCACGGGGGTGCGTACGGAGGAGATCCAGGACCCCGAGGGCGTTCCGGTGACCCAGTCCCACCACATGCTGGAATTCCGTACGACCGGCGGGCGGACCGTCTCCTTCGAGGAACGCCAGGCCCGACTCGACGTGAAGAGGGGCGAGTTCGTGACGGTGTACTACGCCGAGGACGCGCCCGAGTCCGCGACCGCCCGCACGCCGTCCTTCGCGCCGCGCCACATCAGGGTGCTCGCCCCCGCGGTGGGGGGCGTGATCGCCCTGGTGACGGCCGTGGTGCTGGCAGGAGTGCTCTGAGACGGCCGGCCCGTATCCGGGCGCTTCGGCTGAGGCGCCGGGACTCAGGCCACGAGCAGACGCAGGCCCAGATCCGCCGCGTCGAGGCCGGCGAGGCCGCTGTTGCGCTCGGCCCACCGTCCGGAGTCGAGGTCGTCGCCGAGGCTGCGTACCGCCCGCTCCTCGGCCTCCGGGCCCACCCTCGTCCACACCGACATCGCACGCCGCACGTGATCCTCCAGATACGCCTCCGGCCGGCGCCAGTACGCCTCGAAAAGCCCGTCGGCGCAGTCCCACGGGACGGGCACGGCCTCCACGCGGGCGCTGATCGCACCGGCCATCCCGGCCAGCGAGGGGAACCCCGCGAGAACGGTGGCGAATTCGGGGAGGTAGTCGCGCGTGAGCCAGAACCGGTCCTGCCATCCGGGCTCGTCGGTGTCGAACGTGAGCACCACGACGCGGCGGGCCACGCGCCGCATCTCGCGCAACCCCGCTATCGGGTCGACCCAGTGGTGAACCGTGGAGACGGCCATCGCCACGTCGAAGGCCCGGTCCTCGAACGGCAGGCTCTCCGCGGCGCCGGCCACGCACGGCGCCGAGCCGGCCGGCCGCTGCTCCCGCATGACCGCCGAGGGCTCCACCGCGGTCACCTCACGGTCGGCCGGCTCGTAGGAGCCGGTGCCGGCCCCGACGTTCAGCACCGTCCGCCCGTCCCCGAGCGCGTCCCAGATCTGTGCGGCGATCCGCGGTTCGGTACGCCGCGTCGCCGTGTAGGCGCCGCCGATCGCGTCGTAGAGCCGTGCACCGAGCATCTCCAGCTGTTCCTCCGGTGTCACCTTCAGTCCCTTCGCCCGTGCTTCGAGTTCGCCGTCGATGGCCGCCACCATGGCGTCGGCGCGAGCACGCCGCTCCAGCAGCAGGCCGCGCAGCCGGATCAGGTGCGCGACCGCGTCGGTGGACGGGTCGCCGACCAGTTCCGCGATCTCCCGCAGCCCGAAGCCCAGCCGACGGTAGGCCAGTACCTCGCGCAGACGTTCCACGTCGGCTGCCGCGTAGGCCCGGTAGCCGGCCGGCGTCCGTGCCGACGGCCGGACGAGCCCGATGGCGTCGTAGTGGTGCAGCGTGCGGACGCTCACGCCGGCCAGCGCGGCCACGCGTCCCACGGTCCAGTGATCTTCCACGGCACCGACTATGCGGCCTGACGCCACGTGAGGGTCAAGCGCGATGCGCTTCGGACGCCGCTTCCGCCGCCGGGGCCGGAACAGCCCCGGCGGAGGGGCGTGCCCCCTGCCACGGCAGCCCCAGGGCCAGCCCGTACTGCCACGGCTCCAGACCGAGGTCACGCAGCATGAGGACGGCCATCAGCGGAGACGCCATCATGACGGAGCCGCCGAAGAGCAGGGGTCCTTGACCGACTTCGACATTCGAAGCGGCCACCTGAAGTGCTCGGTAATGGTGCGCAGGGCTCATGGTGTACGCATGTCACCTGGAGAGGCGAGGGTCGTTGTGCTGGCGCGGATCACCAAGCGGTGCGGGGCCGTGAGGTCAGCGGGAGGGACCTCATTGTCCGGACTGTAGATCCGATCCGCCAGGCATTGCAGGGCGAGCTGAGCGATCTGCCGCTTGTCGGGGGCGACTGTGGTCAGCGTCGGACGGCCGTACTGGCCGTCCTCGATGTCGTCGAACCCGACGACCACGAGTTCCTCTGGAACACGTACACCCCTCTGGTGCGCCATGTGCAGTACGCCCAGGGCCAGTTCGTCGCTGAAGGCGAACACCGCGTCCGGCTTCTCGCCACCGCTGTCGAGCAGGTCCGCCAGGGCCAGGGCACCGTCCTTGCGGTGCAGCGTGTCCACGGTGCGTTCCCACCGCGGCAGGGGCCTGATGCCGGCCCGCCGCAGCGCCCTGCGGTAGCCCTCGGCGCGCAGGTCCGACGTTCCGTTGTGGAGATGTGGCTGCAGGCCGATGGCTGCGATCCGGCGGCGTCCCAGCATCAGCAGATGAGTGGTGGCCTCATCCGCGGCGCTCACGTTGTCAACGGCCACGCGGTCGGCGAAGCCCTGAGGGCTGCGCTCGCCGAGCATGACGATCGGCAGAGATCTCGCGGTCGACGCCAGCTCCTGAGCGGTCAGCGCCCACGGACTGATGATCAACCCGTCCATCACGCGTCCACCGCTGCCGGTCAGCAAGCGGCGTTCCGCCTCGGCGTCGCCCAGCGTCTGATCGATGATCACTGTCCACGAGCGTTTCCGTGCCTCCTGGACGATCAGGCCCGCGAGCTCCGCGAAATAGGGGGAGTGCAGCTCCGGGATGGCCAGCCCGATGATGCCGGTGCGACCGGCCCGCAGGCTGCGTGCGGCGAGGTTGGGCCGGTATCCCAGCTCGTCGATCGCCTCCTGGACTCGTCGGCGGGTGTCCGCCGCGACCCGCGCGGAACCGCTGACCACGTTCGACACGGTGCGTGCCGAAACCCCGGCGCGGGCGGCTACGTCTTTCAGGCTGCTGCTCACCACGCCATCCTGACATGCCGCCGTCGGCAGGGATCAAGATTGTCCGTCACAGCTATTGCAACGTTGAAATCATCGTTGCAACATGTCTCGGACAGTCTGCTGCAAGGAGGCACGCATGAGCTCGCACACGCACCCGGGAATCACCACGGATGCCCTGGACGTGAACGTGAGTACTGAGGTCGAGGCTCTGTACTCGCTCGGCATCACGGCCCGCAAGGGCGCGTTCACCACGGAGTGGGCCGACCGTCTGCACGAGGACATCGAAGCCGCCTTCCAGGAAGCGCTGACACGGCCCGGAGGGGCCGTTGGACGCGGTCCGCACCGCTACTACGTGGAGATCCACCCCGAGCAGCTGCGCGGCTTCGTCGAACTCGTCGACCATCCCTGGGTGCGCTCGGTCTGCGAGGCCGTGCTCGGCGCCGACTATCGCATCGTCGAGCTCGGCTTTGACGTACCGCTCGAAGGCGCCGTCAACCAGCCCTGGCACCGGGACTTCCCCCTCCCCGAGGAGACCCGTGCTGAGCGGCGGCTCACGTCCCTGGCCTTCAACGTCACCGCCGTCGACACCCAGGAGGACATGGGCCCCTTCGAGATCGCGCCGGGCACCCAGTGGGATGACAGCCCGGAGTTCGAGCACGGTATGTTCCCGCCCCGGTCCCACTACCCGCGCTACGAGGAACGCGCCGTGCGCAAGTACCCGCAGCGCGGCGACATTTCGGCGCGCAGCGCCCTCACCATCCACCGCGGGACGAGGAACGACTCCGCGAAGTCCCGGCCCGTGCTGGTTCTGGGGGTGGACGGTCCTGAGGCCGCCAACAGCGAACGGCATGACACTGCCGTGACCCGCGCCTTTTGGAAGGCGCTGCCCGAGCGCGTCCGGCGGCATCTGGACTGTCCGGTCGTCGACCAGCTGATGCCCATCACCCAGAAGCACACCATCGAGGGTCTGGTCATGGGCGATGCCTGAGCTGACAGCGCGGCGGAAACGCTGACGTGCGCCTTCCGGCACGGCCCGCCCGCCTCGCGCATGCCTGCCGTGGTCAACGCAGTCTCCGCCGTACGGCGGGAGCTGCGCAAGTTCGGCCTGGTGACCGGTGAACTCACCGGCCGCACCGTCGCCTACGTCTCTTGATCCGCAGGGTTGTTGACGGGGGTGACGGGTGGGTGTCCGTCGAGTGCGGTGTGGCAGCGGTGCATCCACTTGTGGGCCGTGGCCTGAGAGATTCCCATCTCGGCTGCCACCTGCGCGAGCGGACGGCCGGATCAGACACGTTCAACCAGCAGCCGCCTCCCGAGAACAGTCAGCCGGGCATTGCGGTGGGAACACGACGACCTCCGTGCGGTGTGTTCCCAGAAGCGCTGGCGCGTAAGTTGTCCGCCCCGGTTCACAGGAGGGGCGCTATGCCTTCTGGACGTTCCCGCGCCCCTCCTGATGGGCTATGGAGCCCACAGATCTCTGTACATAAGCAGGGCGGCTCAGGTCCCGTTCGCCGGCTGGGTGTCCGTCCGCCCGCCGACCGTGGTGGTGAGCGTGCCGGTCGTGATGGGCCAGTTCGTCGTGCCGTTCTTCAGCATCGTTGGGATGCTGGCCGTGAGTTCTGGATATCGCCGCTGATGGCACTCGTCGCGTTGGTGACCGCTCCGCTGTCGGTTCTGGCGGCAGCCCGTCTGGCACGGCGGGCGCAGCCCTCGTTCCGGGAACAGTGGACGAGCACCGGCGAGCTCAACGGGCGGATCGAGGAGATCTGCACCGGCCACCCGCTGGTGAAGGCCTTCGGCCGTGAGGAGGAGGCCCGGAAGGCGTTCACCGAAGCGAACCACCGCCTGACCGCGGCGACGAGGAAGGCGCAGTCGGCGTCGAGCGCCCTGCAGCCGGTCATGGGATTCCTGAGCAACCTCAACTACGTACTGATCGCGGTGGTGGGCGGTGTGCGCGTTGCCGCCGGGGCGCTGTCGGTGGGTGACATCCAGGCCTTCGTCCAGTACTCGCGGCAGTACAGCCAGCCGTTCATCTACCTGGCCGGCATGGCCGGTACGGTCCAGTCGGGTCTCGCGTCCGGCGAGCGCGTCCTGGACCTGCTCGACCTGTCGGAGGAGGAGCCGGACACCGGCCGCGGCGAAGCGCCCGGACCGGCCCCGGCCGGCCGTGTGACGTTTGAGGGACGTCTCCTACCGGTACGTCGAGGGCGAGCCCCTGATCGAGGACCTGACGCTGACCGTCGAGCCCGGTCGGACCGTCGCGATCGTCGGCCCCACGGGCGCCGGCAAGACCACCCTCGTCAACCTGCTCATGCGCTTCTACGACGTCCGCTCCGGGCGCATCACCCTGGACGGCGAGGACATCGCCGCGATACCCCGTGCCCGCCTGCGCGGCGGGATCGGCACGGTCCTGCAGGACACCTGGCTGTCCCGGGGGTCATCGCGGAGAACATCGCCTACGGGGCCGACGCCCCGAGCCGCGAGGAGATCGTCGAAGCGGCGGTCCTGGCGCACGCGGACAGATTCATCCGGACCCTTCCCCACGGCTACGACACCATCGTGGACGAGGAGGCGACCGTGCTGAGCGCGGGGGAGAAGCAGCTCCTGACCATTGCGCGTGCCTTCCTGGCCCGCCCCTCGCTGCTGGTCCTGGACGAGGCGACGAGTTCCGTCGACACCCGGACCGAGGTCCTGGTCCAGCAGGCACTGGCCCGTCTGCGCGAGGGGCGCACGGCCTTCGTGATCGCCCATCGGCTCTCGACGATCCGCCATGCGGACACCATCGTCGTGATGGACGGCGGATCCATCGTGGAGACCGGAACCCATGAGCAACTCCTCGCGGCGGGAGGGGCGTACGCGCGGCTGCAGGCGGCGGGGGCCGGGTACTACGTTGAGTGCCCGACCGCACGTTGGAATCTCGCCGCGCAGCAGGTCGGTCAACGTGGTCAAAGATCACCTTGTTGAACCATTGATGGCTCCTCCCGGGGGCGGGGTTGAGGGGCCTGGGATCGGCTGACCCCAGGTGTTGCGCAGCCCGGTTCCCCGGTGACCGCCCTCGCTCGTGATCGGCCCAGAGCGCCAGAGCGCCAGAGTGACGGTGATCACGGGCACTGTTCGGAGGCTGCTGCGTAGGCTTCTGCAGTCGCTGCGATGAAGTCCAGGAGGGTCGGCGAAGCTCTCCCACAATGATTGACGGTGCGTCAGAAAAGTCAGCAATCGGTCAGCATCAGTCCTCAAAGACCCTGCGAAAGCTGACCGGACACGCGACTCGTTGTAAGGTAAGGGAACCGCACTTGACCTGCAAATATGCAGGCAGGGAGCCTATGTCCAGGAGTACCTCAATGATGCGTACGATGTTCAAGTCCAAGATCCATCGCGCCACCGTGACCCAGGCCGACCTGCATTACGTCGGGTCCGTCACGGTCGACGCCGCGCTGATGGAAGCCGCCGACCTGCTGCCCGGCGAGCTCGTGCACATCGTCGACATCGACAACGGTGCCCGGCTGGAGACCTACGTCATCGAGGGCGAGCGCGGCTCCGGTGTGATCGGGATCAACGGAGCCGCCGCTCATCTCGTGCACCCCGGTGACCTGGTCATTCTGATCAGCTACGCACAGGTCGACGACGCCGAGGCGCGCGGGCTGATTCCGCGTATCGTCCATGTCGACGCGGGCAACCGGATCGTCGAGCTCGGTGCCGACGCCTCCGCGCCCGTGCCGGGTTCCGACACCGAGCGCAGCCCGCACGCCGTCCCCGCGGCGCGCTGAAGCGCCTCACACAGCGAGGGAGCATCCGCCATGGCAGAGCAGTCCGGACAGACCGGCCCCGACATCCGTGACGACCGGACAGCGGGCAAGCTGCTCGCGTACGTGGACGGCGAGGCCGCAGGCGTCATCGTGTACTTCGTGCTGGACGGGGCGCCCGCGGCGCTCGTCGCCGTGCACACGGTCGTCGAGCAGGGGCACGAGGGGAAGGGCATCGGTGGCGCCCTGGTCAAGGAGTTCTACTCCATGGCCGCCCGCGAGGGCGTCCCCGTCGTCCCGCTCTGTCCGTACGCCGCCAAGTGGGCGTCGCGCCACCCGGACGAGGCTCCTGAAGCTCCGGCGGAACTGGTGGAGCGGGCCAAGAAGGAGCTCGCCGCCCATCCCGAGCTCTACTGACCACTGACCCGCAGTTCCGGATGGTGGGCGCCTGCCGGGCGGGGGCGGGGCTGCCGGTAGCGTGGCGTGGATGAGCCTCGCACTCCTGCATACCTCCCCGGTCCACGTCCCGGTCTTCGACGCCCTGCGTGACGCCCACCACCCCGGCCTCGTCGTGCGCCACCTCGTGTACAAGGACCTGCTCGACCGGGCGGGTGTGCTGGGGCCCGAAGCGGTGGCGGGGGATGTCGAGGCGCTCGTGAACAGCGCTGTCGCGGACGGGGCCACCGCGGTGCTCTGCACCTGCTCGACGATCGGCGGGGTCGCCGAGTCCGTCGGGGCGCGGCTCGGTGTCCCGGTCCTGCGCATCGACCGGCCGATGGCGGCCGCCGCCGTCCGCGCGCGGAGGGTGACCGTCCTCGCGGCGCACCACGCCACCCTGGAACCGACCCGCGCGCTGATCGCCGAGGAGGCGGAGCGGGCGGGGCAGCGGGACCTGGAGGTGCGCACCGTTCTGGTCGAGGGCGCTTGGGAGCGCTTCGAGGCCGGTGATCATGACGGCTACCTGGATCTCGTGGCGGCGGCGGCCGACGCCGTGACGGACGCCGATGCGATCGTGCTGGCCCAGGTCTCGATGGCGGGCGCGGTCACCCGTTCGGTCACCCGGATCCCGGTTCTGTCCAGCCCCCGAGCCGGGCTGGACGCCGCGGCGGTCGCGGCCGTGCGATCACGATCACGAGCGCGGACGGCCGGACGGGTGTGACCGCGAGCGGACCGGTGCATCCGCGGCCCGTACGTGTGGACTCGCCGGGCGCGGGCAGCCGCTCCGGGAGACGGTGGAGGAGATCCACCCCGACCGTTCGGAGGCCCGAGATGACCCACCCGTACCCCGATCCGGTTCCGCCGGCGCCCACCCCCGGACCGATTCCGGGGCCGCCCCAGCCGCTCCCGGAGCCGACGCCGACGCCGCCCGGCCCGGGGCCGACGCCGCCCGTGCCCACGCCGCCGGGCCCGGCTCCGGATCCGATCCCGCAGCCGCCCGCGCCGAACCCCGAGCCGGTGCCGCCGCCCGAGCCGGAGCCCTCACCGGTCGGCTGACCTTCACGGGTCCGGCGTCGGCGTCAGCGCGGGGCGCGCACCCGGCACCGATCGGCCGGCCGGCGGTGACCGTCGGCTCAGCCCCCGGCCAGCACCGCGTTGGCCCGTGCCGTGACCTCGGTCAGGACCCGGCCCGCCGTCGCCAGGTCCTCGGCCGGCAGGTCCGCGTAGAGCCGGGCGGTGACCTCGGAGAGGGCGGCCCGGTGCGTACGGTGCAGCTCGCTGCCCTCGGCGGTCATGGACAGCCGTGCCGGTTCTCCCGGCTCCTCCGCCAGCAGGCCCTGCTTGATCAGGCCGGTCAGGACGGTCTGCACGGCCGTGGTGTCGATCTTGAGTGTGGACGTCATCCGGTGGACGAGCCGCGGGTGCTCGATGCTCCCACCGCCGTCCGCCGTGGCGTTCAGGGCGACGGACTCGTGGAAGGTGGTGTCCGTGGCGGCCAGCAGGCTTTCGAGAACGGCGCGCGTGGCGTAGTGGGCCTGGCCGATGACCTGGCCGTTGACGGTCGGTGTGGTGGTCATGATGACTCCTCGGTTGAAGGACCGGTGACTACGGGAACCGGCACGTCGAGCAGTGCCGTCAGTGTCCGGGTGAACGCCTCGGTGTCCGGGCCGTCCAGGCCGCCCAGGGGAGCGAGCAGCCCGTCGACGAGCCGGCGCACCACCTCGACCGCGCGACCGGTGACCGCGAGCCCCTCGGGGGTGAGCGACAGGCGGACGGCCCGGGTGTCGGCCGGGTCGGCGGCCCGGTCGACGAATCCGGCGGCCTCCAGTCCGCGGGCCAGTTTCGAGACGTAGAGCGCTTCGAGTCCGGTGTGGTCCGCGAGTGCCCGCTGGCTCGGCCGGAGCCCCGTCTGCTGCATCCCCCACAGGGACCCCAGCAGGGAGTACTGCGCGTGGGTCAGCCCGAGCGGCGCCAGCCCCCGGTCGATGGCAACCCGCCATTTCATCGACAGTCGCCAGACCAGGAAGCCGGGGGTCGGACCCGCGGATGCGTTGCTCATGGCGATACCGTACATGGCTACTATCTACATGGCTACTAAATAGAGGGAGGGTGCGTGCGGGGGTTCAGGCGTTCAGCACCAGCAGGGCGTCGGCGTGCGCGAGCCCGCTCTCCGCGGCGATCGAGTCCAGCGACTGGGCGTCACGCACCGGAGCGAAGCGGACCGCGAGGCCGTCCTGCCCCGCGCTCGCGCCCGTGCCGAATCCGTACACCGCGGGCCGCGGCAGGCTGTTGTAGGCCCACGGTGTGGAGAAGTAGTACGCGCCGGTGTCGTACAGCACCACGTAGTCGCCCGTCCGCAGTTCGGGCAGTTCCCGGGCCGGCGCGACGACGTCCCCGGCGAAGCAGCACGGACCCGCGATGTCCTGGACGAGCGCCGGGCCGGCCTTCGGGAGCCCGTCGGCGTCGAACGCGCCCACCCGCAGCGGCCAGGCGTCGGGCATGAAGACGGTACGGGTGGCGGTCTGCGCGCCCGCGTGGGTGAGCGCGATCCGCCGGCCTCCGGCGTCCTTCGTGTACTCCACGAGCGCACAGATGAAGCCGTTCTTGGCCATCAGCGACCGGCCGAACTCGGTGACGAGTCCGTACCGCCCGTCGAACAGTCCCGGCACCGCGCCGCGCAGCGCGGTCGCGTACGCGGCGAAGGTGGGGCGGACCGTGTCGTCGGCGAAGTTGACGGGCAGACCGCCGCCGATGTCGAGGCCGGTGATCTGCGGGCGGCCCAGCCGGGTGTTGATGTCCTCGGCCAGCCGGTACGTCTCGCCGATGCCCGCCACGATCAGCTCCAGGGAGCAGCCCTGCGAACCGACATGGGCGTGCAGCCGGCTCAGCCACGGGCGGGCCGCGAACGCCTCCACGACACGCTCGCGCGCGCCGGGATCGTGCAGCGCCACGCCGAACTTGGAGGTGGCCGTGGCCGTGCTCATCGCACCGATGGCCCCGCCGCCGACCTGGGGATTGACCCGGAGCCCGATGGCGGACACCGCGTCCGAGGGCCGCAGCGAAGCGATCCGGTCCACCTCGTCGAGGTTGTCGGCGTTGAGCGCCACGCCGAGCGCCAGTGCCCGTCGGATCTCGTCACGCGTCTTGACGGGGGAGTCGAGGACGATCTTCGACGGTGCGAACCCGGCATCGAGCGCGATCCGCAGTTCACCCGGGCTCGCGACCTCGCAGCCCATCCCGCACTGCGCGAGCAGCCGCAGCACGGGCACGAGCGACGCGGCCTTCGCGGCGAAGGTGTGCAGCACACCGGGCACCCCCGCGAACGCCTGCTGGAGCGCGGCCACCGACTCCCGTACGCCGTCCGTGTCGACGAATCCGGCGACCGGGTTCGACTCGCCGAGCAGACCGGCCGCGACGGCGTGGCGGACCGCGGCCGCGACACGCACGGAGGAGGACGACGGGGGAGGGCTCATGGAATCAGGTGCGGTCATGGGGCGTCCCACAGTCTCCGTCCAAGCGGACGACATCGGTTCAGGCCGTTGTCACAGCGGCCGGTGAACCGCACGGACCGCCTCCGGCCCGTACGGTGCGGAGGCGGACCGTACGCGCGAGGAGCAGCCGGGTGTGCCGGGGCCGACCGGATCCGCACGCGTCCGCCGGTCAGGCGAGGATCGGGACCACGGCCTCCGGAGTCAGCATCCGGAAGGTGAACGACTGGTGGAAGTACAGCCGGATGTCCGTCGCGTCATGGTCCTGGTAGCCGATGGACAGGTCCTCGCCCAGGCACAGCTCGAAGTCGCCGCCCCGGGTGGACAGCAGCACCCCGCCCGCGACGGCCGGTGCCCACAGGATCTGGTCGTCCAGCAGCCGGGCCAGGTGCGTGGAGACGGGATAGCCGTGGTCGGAGGTCTCGGTGGCCTCCGTGAACGCGTCCGCCCCCAGCAGCAGCCGGTACGGTCCGTCCACTCCGGCCAGACGCAGCCGGGTCAGTGCCTGGCTGACCGTGGCGGGATAGTCGCGCGCATCGGCCGGCAACGGCAGCGCGGTGTGCGAGGAGCCGTCCCGCAGACCGGCGATCCCGGCCGAGGCGTAACCGTCGATGATGGCCATGTCCTCGGCGAACGCGCAGGTCCGGGCCGCGTCCTTGACGGGCTGCCAGTCACTGTCCTCCGAGCCGCGCTCGACATCGTCGACGGCGGCCCGTGTCACGGTGAACGGCACCCGCCACTCGATGACCGGCATCGACGTACGGGCACGGGCGATGACGTCCGGAGTGGGCGGATCGATGTCGCGCAGATGGCCGTCGCCGACCGCCGCCAGTTGCGGGCCCTCCGGCCCGCTGACGTCGACCACGCGGCGGCCGGCCAGATGGCGGCTGAAGGTGCGCCGGGCCTCCTCTTCGATCTGGTCCCAGGCGGCCTGGGTGACAGGGGCGAGTTCGCGATGGAGGTTGTTCATCTCTGGGCGCTTTCTTGCAGGCTGCCGATGCGCAGCGAACCGTCCCGGACCACCGGCGTGACCACGGCCCTCGGCACCGGCGCGGACGCCGGCTCCGGCTGGGGCGCGGCCTCGGCGGAGGCGGGCGACGGCGGAGGGGCGTCGAGGAAGTCGGCGCCGGGGGCGTGGAACAGCGTGCCGGTGACCGCGGTCGAGAAGTCGAGGATGCGGTCGTGGGTGCCGGGCGGGTCACCGAGGAACATGTTGCGCAGCATCCGCTCGGTGACGTCCGGGTCGGCGGCGAACCCGATGAAGTACGTACCGAACTCGCCCTGCCCGAAGCTGCCGAACGGCATGTTGGCGCGCAGGATGTCGCGCTCCGTGCCGTCGGGGTCGGTGATGGTGTTCAGTGCGACATGGGAGTCGGCGGGTTTGACGTCGTCGGCGAGCTCGATGTCGGTGAACTTGGTCCGTCCGATCACCCGCTCCTGCTCCTCGGTCGACAGGGCGTTCCACGAGGCCAGGTCGTGCAGGTACTTCTGGACGATGACATAGCTTCCGCCGGCGAAGTCCGGGTCCTCGTCCCCCACCAGCGCCGCCGACCGGGCGTCGCCGCCCACCGGGTTCTCGGTTCCGTCGACGAACCCGAGCAGGTCCCGGTGGTCGAGGTAGCGGAAACCCTGCGTCTCGTCGACGACCTTCACCGCCCCGCCCAGCCGGTCCAGCAACTGTGTGGCCCACTCCCAGCACACGTCCATCCGCTCGGCCCGGATGTGGAACAGCAGGTCGCCCGGGGTGGCCGGGGCATGATGACGGGCGCCGTGCAACTCCTGGAAGGGGTGCAGCGAGGCGGGCCGCGGACCCGAGAACAACCGGTCCCAGGCGTCGGAGCCGAACCCGGTCACACACACCAGTCCCGCATCCGGGTAGCGGAACCCGATGGAACGGGCGAACGCCGCCAGATCCGGCAGCGCCTCCCGGACGACGGGCTCACCACCGGGCTCGATCGTGGCGACCAGGATCAGGGCCGCACTGGTCAGCGGCGCGACGACCGGCTGCGCCGGGGCCGGTTGCTCGGTGATCTCGGGCATACGGCGGCTCCATGAGCTGGCTCGGCGGTACGACGCGGTGGAACACGGCCCCGGTCGCGCGTGCGGCGAGACAGGACCCGCTGCCACTTACCCACATCCCGGGCCCCACCGCACTCCGGGGCACCCGACCGGGCGACCCCGTGTGCGCGCGATGCCGCGCGGCTCCCGGGGCCGGTGACGTACTGCCGGACCGGCCGGGAGGGCGACTTGAGTCTCCCCCCGGGGGAGACGGGAGAGTGGGCGCATGAACGGCGACGGCGACACGTATCTCTCGATCGGCGAGCTGGCACGGCGGACCGGGCTCACGGTCAAGGCCGTCCGGGCGTACTCGGACCGTGGGATCGTGCCGCCCGCCGGCCGCACCCCGGCCGGCTACCGCCGCTACGGCCCCGAAGCCGTCGCACGTCTGCGTCTGGTGCGGACACTGCGCGCGCTCGGGCTCGACCTGCCCACGATCCGCGAGGCCCTGGACCGGGACACGCCGCCGGCCGAGCTCGCCGCAGTGCACGCGGAGGCGCTCGCTGTACGGATCCGGGTGCTGACCGCGCGTCGTGCGGTGCTCATGGCCGCCGCACGGCGCGGCGCCACCCCAGAGGAGATGGAACTCATGCACCGACTGGCCGCACTCTCCGAGGACGAACGAAGGTCCCTCACAGGCGAGTTCCTGAACGAGGTACTCAAAGGCCTGGGGGCCGGGACGGGCCTTGCGGGCGTGGTGACATCGATGACGCCACACCTGTCCGACAACCCCGCGGAGGAGGAGACGGAGGCGTGGATCGAACTCGCCGAACTGTGCCAGGACCCCGGATTCCGGGCCGCCATGCGCCGTACGGCAGCGCATCACGCGGCGGACCGGACCGGGCATGCCGCCGGAGTTCCCGGGCCCGGCCCGGAGGCGGTGATCCGCGACCGTACCGCCCCGGCGCGCGCCGCTGGCATCGACCCGGGCTCCACGCAGGCCCGCCCTGTCATCGACGCGGTCACGGCCGCGTACGCGCACCAGTGCGGCCGGCCGGACGACGCCGCGCTCCGGCAGCGGCTCCTCGCCCGCCTCGACACCGTGAACGATCCGCGCAGGGAGCGCTACCTTCACCTGCTCGCCGTGGTCAACCGCTGGCCGGCCCCGGATCCGCTGTCGCCCGAACTGGACTGGTTCTGCGCGGCGTTGCGTGCCCGCATGGCCTCCTGAGCCGGCGTTACGGGACTGCGGGGCACCGGACCGGTGGCAGCCGTCTGCCCCATTCCCGTCATCCCATGGGATTCCCCGTCGCTCCCGCCCGCGATTCTGCGGGAGCCAGATGGGTAGGCGGCCGTACCGTCGGACACATCGGCGCGACGGCGGGCCCTGATCCGGGCCCGCCGGGCCGCACACCCTCCCGGGAGCGGGGCTCCCGGCCCAACGAAAGACGTGACATGGCAAAGATCCTTTTCGTCGTGACCGGATCCGACCACTGGACCCTCGCCGACGGCACGGTGCATCCGACCGGCTTCTGGGCCGAGGAGGTCATCGCCCCGTACGAGAGGTTCCGGGCCGCCGGACACGAGATCACCGTCGCCACGCCCGGTGGAGTGGTGCCGACCGTGGACCGCGGCAGCCTGGCCCCGGAGTTCAACGACGGCCAGGAGAACGCCGACAAAATGGCGGCCGCCGTCGCCGGTATGACCGAACTCCGGCACCCGCTGAAGGTGGAGGACGTGGACCCGGCGGACTACGCGGCGGTCTTCTACCCGGGCGGGCACGGTCCGATGGAGGACCTGGCGGTCAACGCCGACTCGGGCAGGCTGCTGACCCGGGCGCTGGACTCGGGGATGCCGCTCGGCATCGTCTGCCACGCCCCGGCGGCCATCCTCGCCGCCAAGAAGGCCGACGGCACCAACTCCTTCTCCGGCTACCGGCTCACCGGCTTCACCAACACCGAGGAGAGCCAGGCCGGCTTCGCTGACAAGGCCAAGTGGCTGCTCCAGGACCGTCTCGTGGAGATCGGCACCGACTTCCAGGAGGGCGAGCCGTGGGCCCCGTACGTGGTCGTCGACCGCAACCTGGTCACCGGCCAGAACCCGGCCTCGTCCGGTCCGCTCGCCGACGAACTGCTCAAGCGGATCGGCTGACGGCGTGATCGGGGGGTGCGGCGCGCTGCCGCATCATGGTCCCCATGAGCAGCCACTACGAAGTCGTCTTCTCGTGCCTTCTGCACGACGCCACCCCGGAGCGGGTCCTGTCCGCCCTGCGTTGGCATCTGGGTGAGGACGTGGAGGAACCGGGTGATCTCGGCATCGGTGAGTTCCTGTACCCCCTGCTCGTGCCGAATCCGAACAGCCGTCTCCCGGGAGGTGACTGCCGCTCATTCCAGCGCCGGGTTCAGGAATTCACGGCGGCCGGCGAGGTCCACGCATGGGAGCTCTACTCGCGGAACTACTGGGTCGATGACCACATGCTCGACCTCACGGCGCTGCTCGACCTGATCGCACCGCATGTTGCGGAACCCGGCTACGGCGGCCACTACCGCAACGAGTTCGAGTCCGGGACGACGCCTTTCGTCTTTCGTGGAGGGACGTACGACCCCGTCGACTTCTGATTGCGGAGCCGACGGGAACCGAAGCCGGAGGCGTCGCGCCCCAACCGGGTGTTATGCGTCGGGGTGCGCCGGCAGCGCGAGCCAGTCCGGCCAGGAAATCTCGCGCCCGATGAAGCGTGGCTGCTCGAACGGCCAGTCGGCGGCGATCCACTGCGGCACCAGAGCGTCCAGCGCCTGCTCGACCTCGCTGCCCACCAGTTCGTCCACCACCCACCAGCAGATCTCGCCGTCTGCGCCGGACTTCTCCGGCGGGTCGATGTACACACAGCCGAGGAGGGCCGTCTCCGCCGTGTCGAACAGCGCGTAGTTGAAGGACTGGTGGGCGGCGATCTCCTTCTCGTGGCGCAGCAGGTCCGCCTGGTCGGCCTCGTAGGTCATCGTGGCTGCGGGCCAGCCCCAGGCCGGCCCGAACATGGCCCACAGCCGCTCGCGGGAGCCCATCACGGCCGGATAGTCGAGTGCCGTGTCCGTCTCCCGGATCGGCCTCAGGTGGTGGCCGCTGCCCGGCAGCGGTACCAGGACGGGGTGGACGAAATTATCGGGAAGCCAGCGCATGGGGCCCGACCGTAGCACCGCGAGGATGTCTGGTCCTCCGGGTTTTCTGCGTCCCGACGCACAGACCGCCGTCCGGGCGGGCGCATCGGACCGCCGTCTGCGCGAGGGCGTGCACCTGCAACAACAGCGTGGACACCGGCCGGTGCCGGTCATCTCTCGACTGCGTTCTCGTCGTCGCCGCGGCGGGCGTGGAAGGTGCGGTGGTGGGTGTGCGCGCCGAAGTAGTCGCGTCGACCCTGGGTGAGGGCGGCGGGGAGGCGTGCGGCCGGCGAGGGCGGTGGCGGAGGCCGGGATGATCCTCGTGGACGCGGACAACGGGAGAACGCCGATCGAGAGAGTCAGCGCATCGAGTTGATCGCGTAAAGGGCACCGAGCGCGGCAGCGAGCGTGCCGAGAAGCAGCCGGAGGAAGGTCTCGGGCAGGTGGGGCTGGAGGCGGGCGCCGAGGTACCCGCCGAGGAGGCCGCCCACGCCGCAACTGGCCCCGAGGGCCCAGTCGGGGGCGATGTCGCCGCTGTGCGTCAGTGCCAGCAGGGCGTAGGTGGCGGCTCCGACCACCGAGGTGGCGAAGGTCGAGGCGAGCGCGGCCGGGGCGACCTTGGCCACGGGCAGGCCGCGGCCGACGAGGACCGGGCCGAGGACTGAGCCTCCGCCGATGCCGAAGATGCCGCCAACGACGCCGACGGTGAGGGCCAGGCCGGTCACCGCTCGGGGTGAGGGCTCGTGGCGTGCACGGTCCGCGGGGCCGGGACGAAGCGTCCGGATGATCAGCCAGGTGCCGAGAGGCAGTAGCAGCACGGCGACCAGAAGCCGGAAGACGTCCGGGCCGGGGAGGGCGAAGACGCGGATGAGGGCGCCCAGGACAACGCCGGGCAGGGTGCCGAGCACCAGCCGGCGCACGAGCGGACCCCTCAGGACGCCGTCACGTCGATAACGCAGCAGGGCGCCAGGCACGGCGACGACGTTGTACAGCAGGTTCGTCGGGGTGACGGCCGGACTGGGCACGCCGAAGATGCTGAGCTGCACCGGG
The DNA here is from genome assembly GCF_036195045.1 of Streptomyces sp. NBC_00236. Lineage (NCBI taxonomy): Bacteria > Bacillati > Actinomycetota > Actinomycetes > Kitasatosporales > Streptomycetaceae > Streptomyces > Streptomyces sp. NBC_00236. The sequence continues at coordinate 7,726,941 of NZ_CP108100.1, forward strand.
AGCAGGAACACCGCGCCGGACACACCGACCGGCGCGGTCACCACCGCAATCAGCATCCCGACCGCAACAGCGGCCGCACCCAGTTCCCACGCCATCGCGTCCCCCCCCCAGCGCCACCCGGCCCGCCGGTGGACCAGGCCGCCAGTGTTCCGCATGCCCGTGCGTGTTGCCGGGAAGCGGGGGTACCCCTGTGGAACGGTGAGTTCACCTGCAGTGGATCGATATGTGTCTTCCGGCTACGCACACACGGACGGGCAACGTTCCTGTCCGGTCAAACAAGAGGAGTTGGTCGATGTGACCCGAGCTCTCGCTCTCGTCTGCACCCTGTCACCGTCCCCGAAGCGATCCAGCAGTCAGCTGCTGGCGGATCAGATCATGTCGGAGCTTGCGGACCTCGGCGTGGAGGGAGAGACCGTACGTGTGGTCGACCATGACGTGCGGCCGGGGGTCGCGCAGGACATGGGGGAGTCGGACGCGTGGCCGGGGCTGCGCGAGAAGGTCATGGCCGCGGACATCGTGCTGGTGGCCACGCCCATCTGGCTGGGGCACCCGTCGAGTGTGTGCCAGCGGGTGCTTGAGCGTCTGAACGCCGATATCTCCGAAACGGATGACGAGGGCCGTCAGCTGACCTACGGCAAGGTAGGGATCGTCGCCGTGGCCGGCAACGAGGACGGCGCGCACAAGGTCAGCGCGGACCTCTTCCAGGGCCTCAACGACCTGGGCTTCACCCTGGCACCGGGGGCCGTGACGTACTGGGTCGGCGAAGCGCAGCAGGGCACCGACTACCAGGACCTGGACCAGACACCCGAGGCCGTCGCCGCCACGACCCACACTCTGGCCGTCAACGCTGCACACCTTGCCGCGGTGCTTGCGGATGCGCCGTATCCGCCCAACGCGTAGGGGCCGTGCGCCTCTGCCGGGTCGGTCGTCCGCTGCGTGGGAGCACCGCGCAGCTGCCGCGGTGTCGCGGAGCGTAGACGCCCTGCACTGTCATCATGCGCCGTGGCATGCCCCGAGGCGATACGACCATGGCCGCCTTGGGACGGCTCACGGGTCAGGGGAGGGGAGTGCCGCCCGTGGCGTTGAGGACTTCGGCGGTGATGTAACTCGCCTGCGGTGAGGCGAGAAAGACGTAACAGGGCGCGATCTCCGCCGGCTGGGCGGGTCGTCCCAGGGGGGACTGCTTCCCGAATTCGACCGTGTCGGGCAGTGTCGCTGGGATCAGAGGCGTCCAGACCGGGCCGGGGGCAACGGCGTTGACCCGGATACCGTCCGGCGCCACCATCTGTGCAAGGCCCTGGGTGAAGGTGACGATCGCGCCCTTGGTCATGGCGTAGTCAAGCAGATGCGGGCTTGGTTTGTACGCCTGGACCGAAGCCGAATTGATGATGCAACCGCCCTTGCGGATGAATGGCAGTGCCCCTTTGGACAGCCAGAACATTCCGTAGAGATTCGTGCGGACGACACGATCGAACTGTTCCGTGGTGATGGCGCTGATTCCGTCGGGCTGGGACATCTGGTAGGCGGCGTTGTTGACGAGAATATCGATCCGCCCGAATTCGGCGACCGCTCGTTCGATGAGCCCCTGACATTGTTCCTCTTCGCGGATGTCACATGCGACGGCTACGCCCCGTCGCCCCGCATCCTTGATCAGTCGGACTGTCTCGCGGGCGTCACTCTCCTCCGATTCCAGATAACTGAACAGCACGTCGGCGCCCTCGCGTGCGTATGCGAGCGCGACGGCGCGCCCGATGCCGGAGTCCCCACCGGTCACCAGCGCCTTGCGGTCGGTGAGGAGGCCGTGCCCCTGATAGGACTCCTCACCGTGGTCCGGCGCGGGATCCATCGCTCCCGTCCAGCCCGGCACGGGCTGTTCCTGCTGGGGGAAGTCCGGCCGGGGGTGTTTGGTCACGGGATCCTGGGGTTCCTGTCCACTGGGCGTCATCTTCTGCCTCCTGTATCGGGTCTGCGTCGGGTCTGCGTCGGGAAAGTTCGGGGAAAGGTGCATTCACCTGTTCCCCGGATGGAGCGGCCGAACCCCGGCGGACGGCCTGGCGCGACCATGCGGGGAACGCGGCGAGGCCACTACAGCTCGACGCCTTCGGCTGTCGTGATGGTCGCCTGCATATTGCGCTCCATCATGCGCAGGGCCGCGTCGGCGAGGTCTCTGTGGATGTGGGCGACGGCGTTCTCAGGAATGGTTACCCGCAGGTGGCGAATATGTGCGTCGAGCGCGGAATACAGAATGCACTGCTCGGTGACCTGTCCGCAAAGAACTACATGGTCCACGTCGAGTTGTGCCAGCAGGTAGGCAAGAGGCGTTTCGTAAAAGATCGAGTGTCTTGCCTTGACCACGAAGAGCGACTCCGCATCCGGTTGCACTGGGCGGACGAGTTCGGCTCTCGCCCCGGCCATGGCGGAGGCGACGATTTCCCCATGATGAGAACGCCATTCGCCGAAATTGTCATTGACATAAATGACCGGCACGCCCTTGTTGCGCGCACGGTCCAGGAGCCCGGCAATGTGCGGCAACGCTGTGCGTACGGACGGAATGAGAACGTCCGCGTCAGGGTGGTCGTAGGAATTGATCATGTCGATCAGGATGAGAGCCTTCCTTCCCATGCCGTCATGGTGTCACCGTTGGACGGGGGTGCGCACGGCGAGCGCCTGCGAGCAATTTTGCGGCTTGGACCGGCGAGTGCGGAGGGAATACACCACGAGCGGGACAGGGCGGCAGCTGGTTCGTGACCGGGGTGTCGTGCGGCTTGGCCGGGGAGGTGGCTGTGCCGTGGCGCGGATGGCGCAGTTCGCGTGTCAGACGGCGCGTCCACGGGTACTCGTGGGCAGTCGATGTCTGCTCCTTGCCGGGCGCTGACGGCTTTGTTTTCGGAGATTGCCCATCTGCCGAATGGAAACCCGATGAGCCGGCAAGCGAATTCGGCCTCCGCCGCGCAGGGCGGCGTTCCGGCGGTGGTCGGCCGGATCTCGGGCTGGGCAGGCGTCGTGGTCGGCGAGGGGGCTTCCATGGTCGTGGAAGCCGCGACAGGTCCGCTCACGGGACACCGTGCATCGGACCGCTCACCCCCGCTGTCCGACAGGTCACCTGAGACGGTTCCTCTCACTCGAACTGGAAGCCGCACACCATGGATCACTCGTCCGCTCCCGTACTCGAGGCTCTGGCCGCGTATCAGGCGCAGGAGCAGTTGCCATTCACCCCTCCCGGTCACAAGCAGGGCCGGGGAGCCGACCCAAGGGTGCGGGCTGTACTCGGAGACGCTGTGTTCAGTGCGGACATGCTTGCGGTGTCCGGCCTGGACGACCGGACCACGTCCCAGGGAATCCTGGAACAGGCACAGGACCTGATGGCCGACGCCGTGGGCGCCGAGCACACGTTCTTCTCCACCTGCGGGAGCTCGTTGTCGGTGAAGGCCGCCATGCTCTCCGTGGCCGGGCCGCACGAAAAGCTCCTGGTCGGCCGCGACGCGCACAAATCAGTTATCTCGGGCTTGATTCTCGCGGGCATTCGTCCTGTGTGGGTCGACCCCCAGTGGGATCCCGAGCTCCACCTTGCGCACCCACCCGCTCCCGAGGCCTTCCGGTCGGCATTCGAAGCACACCCTGACGCGCGGGGGGCTCTGGTCACGAGCCCCACTCCGTACGGCACCTGCGCCGACATCGGAGCCATCGCGACGCTGTGCCACGAGCGTGGCGTGCCGCTGATCGTGGACGAGGCGTGGGGAGCTCACCTGCCGTTCCACCCCGACCTGCCCGCCTGGGCCATGGACGCGGGCGCGGACCTGTGCGTCACGTCCGTCCACAAAATGGGATCCGGGCTCGAGCAGGGATCGGTCTTTCATCTGCAAGGCGACCTGGTCACCGCGCAGACCCTTGCCTCGCGTGCCGACCTGCTGGACACCACCAGCCCCTCGGTCCTCATCTACGCCGCCCTCGACGGATGGCGACGCCAGATGGTGGAACAGGGGCGTGAACTCCTGGACGGCGCCCTTTCCAGGGCTCGCCGTGTACGCGCGGCCATCGAGGACATCGAAGGACTGCACGTCCATGACCGCAACGACTTCTGTGCGCCCGGGCGCGCGTTCGACATGGATCCCCTTCAGGTCTTCATCGATCTGAGCGGACTCAAGTTCAGCGGCTACGATGCTGCCGACTGGATGCGTCAACACCATCGAATCAACCTGCACACCTCCGACCACCGGCGCATCAACGCCCAGCTCACACACGCCGACGACGAGACGACGACCGCGCGGCTCCTCGACGGCCTGCGCGACCTGGTCGCTCACGCCGACGAGCTTCCGCCGGCCCCGGCGATCCGAATCCCGGACCCCGCCGAGCTGCGTCCTCGGCAGATGACGCTTCCGCGCGATGCCTTCTTCGGGGATGTCGAGCAGGTTCCGGCCGCTCAGGCGATCGGCCGCATCTGCGCCGAAATGCTCACCCCTTACCCTCCGGGAATTCCCGCTGCCCTTCCCGGCGAGCTGCTCGACCGGGCCGTGGTGGACTACCTGCGTACAGGAGTCGACGCGGGGATGTTTCTTCCTGACGCCGCCGACAGTTCCGCCGGCACCATCCGCGTGTCGGTGCACGATGTGGGAGCCGACTGATCCCCGGGTGGCGTCCAGGGCCACCTGAACCTGAGGCCTCGTCGGGTTCGTCCGCGTCACAGGCTGCTGAGAACCTGGGGCGACAGGGTTTTGACCATGGTGTTGGTCCAGCGCAGCTGGCGCAGGGTCCGGGGGTGGCAGGACGTGGCGAGGGAGAGCAGGTCTGCGGCCTTGGCAGCCTGTGCCACCTGGGCGAGCATTTCCCAGTGCAGTGAGTTGTACGCGGCTGCGAGATGCAGGTCGCGCAGATCGCACAGGAGCGAAAGACCGGGTTCGGACCGATGGCCGGCCATGTCCCCGGTACTGCGGGGGAGTGCCGCACAGGGGCCGCCGTCCCGGCGGCCACCTGACGCACCGCCGGGGCTGAGACCGTACCGTGGCAACGCCTCGGCGAGGCGCCGGACGTGTTCGTGCGACCACGCGGCGATATCCGTGGCGACATGGTGGATCTCGTGGTCCGTGCGGTGTCTGTCGGCGACGGTGACGAGCTGGGTGGCCAGGTGTTGTTCACCGTCGTGCAGCGTGTGCAGGGCGAGTTGGATGCCGTTCACTTGTTGCCTCCCGGCATGTCCCATGCAGGGTCCGGGGCCTGAGACACGTGTGCGGCCCGGCCGCCGACAGTGGCCCTGACGCCCGCGGGGACGACGGGTGCCGAGGCGGTGGTGGTCGGGGCGGGGGACTGCTCCCCGGTGCCGCGTTCGACGAGGGTGAGGGCGGCAGACGCAGTCTTGAACAGAGGCTGCTTGGAGGCGGGGTCCCAGTCGGTGACGGTCGTTTCGTTCGCGGCCCTCCCAGGTGTGGTGGGGCCCGGACCCGAGCCGGCCGGTGTGTCCCAGTAGCCGTAGTGGAACGGCACGAACAGCAGTCCCGGCCGAAGCGCTGTGATGCGCAGCCGCCCACGGAGGGTGCCGCGTCGTGAGCGGACCTCGACCAGGTCGCCCTCGCCGAAGCCCTGTGCGACAGCATCCGTTTCGCTGATTTCGACCCATACGTCGGGGGCCGCGTTGTTCAATTGCGGTGCGCGGCCGGTCTTGGTCCGGGTGTGGAAGTGGTAGAGCGTCCGGCCCGTCGTCAACTGGTACGGGTACTGATCGTCCGGATGCTCGTGCATCGGCAGATACCCGGCAACCTTGATCATCCCCTTGCCGTCCGGATTGACGGCGCGAAAGTCCGCCTCGCTGTCCGCCGCGCCCGTCACCAGGTCCTTCCCGTAGCTCTCGCACACGTCGGGGCGGGCCCAGCTGACGCCTTCCGTGTAGAGCCGCTCGGTACCGTCCGGCGACTGCCGGTTGACCGGCCATTGGATGCCGCCTGCTTCGCGCAGCTTCGCGTACGTGAGTCCGCTGTAGTCGCAGGGGCGGCCGACGCTGCACCGCTTCCACGCCTCGAACGCCGACTCCGGGCTCCGCCAGGTGATCAGGGGCCCGCCGTCCTTGTCGCGAAAGCCCATCTGCGCGGCGTAGTCCAGGAAGATGTCGAGGTCCGGCCTGGCCTGGCCGGGCGGGTCCACGGCTTTGGCACTCAGATGCACGGTGCGGTCGGCGTTGGTGAAGGTGCCGGTCTTCTCGCCCCAGGTGGCGGCCGGCAGCACCACATCGGCGAACTGCGCCGTCTCAGTGAGGAACAGGTCCTGCACGACGACGAACAGCCGCTCCTGGGCCAGGATCGAGCGTACGCGGGCGAGTTCGGGCAGCGAAACGGCCGGGTTCGTGCCACTGATCCACAGCATCCGGATCGAGCCCTGCTCCGCGTACCTGAACATCTGCATGGCGTGGGTGGGAGGCGCATAGTGCGGGATCGTGCTCGGCTCCACGTTCCACACCTCCGCCAGATCGGCCACGTGTGCATCGTTCTGCCAGTTGCGGAAGCCCGGCAGATCACCGTTGGCACCGCACTCCCGGGTGTTCTGCGCGGTGGGCTGCCCGTTCATCTGCAGCACACCGGCGCCGGGCCGGCCCAGCATGCCGCGGATGAGATGCAGATTGTTGACCTGGACCGCTGCGGCCGTCGCCTGGTGGGACTGGTAGAAGCCCTGCAGCACCGTGGACAGCAGCCGATCGGCAGATCCGAGGAGCTCGGCCGCCTCACCCAGCCGCTTGGCCGGGACGTCGCAGATGCCCGCCGCCCACTCGGGTGTGCAGTCCTTGACCTGCGCCGTCAGCTTCTCGTAGCCGACCGTGTGTGCCTCGATGTACGCGTGATCGACGCGGTCGGTCCGGATGATCTCGTGCAGCAGCGCGTTGAGCACCGCGACGTTGGTGCCGACGCGTGGGGCGAGGTGAACGGCGGCCCTTCGTGCCACCTGAGTGGGGCGCGGGTCCACACACAGGAGGCGCGGGGGCTCGGCGCCTTCCAGACGGTCGAGGATCCTCATCCACTGCACGGGCTGGGTCTCGGCGATGTTGTGGCCGAACAGGGCGATCACATCGGCATGGTCGATGTCGTCGTAGCTGCCGGGCTGCCCGTCGCAGCCGAAGGACTCCTTGAGGGCTTCGGCTGCGGTCGAGGTGCACAGCCGGGTGTTGCCGTCGATGTGGTTGGTGCCGATACCCGCTCTGGCCAGCACCGCGAGGGTGTAGTACTCCTCCAGGAACAACTGGCCCGAGGTGTAGAAGCCGAGGGAGCCGGGTCCACGGTCAGCCAGCAGTTCGCGTGACCGTGAGACAACGCGGCTCATCGCCGTCTCCCAGTCACTCTCCACCAGCCGGCCGCCTTCGCGCACCAGAGGCCGGGTCAGCCGGTCCGGGGAGGCGTTGGCCTGCCACCCGAACAGGTCCTTGGGCCCGAGTCTGCCCCGGTTGACCCGGTCGGTGGCCCGCCCGCGCACACCGACCATGCGGCCGTCGATGACGGCGATGTCCATGGCGTCCCCGTCCGAATGGAGAATGGAGGCTGCCTGTACCCACTTCTGCACCATGGCGGGCTCGACGCCCTCGGCGAGGAACATGTCCACCCGGGCCGGCCAACACCCATGCCGCCGGTGTGGCACACGGCCGCCCCAAGGGTTGGCGATCCGGTCGTCCACCGACTCCATGTTGCCTCCCGTTGGTTCACGTGCCCCCCCCGAGTACCCCACCGGCAGAGCCGGATGCGCGCGCCACCGCGCCCGTAGGAGTGTCGGGATTGTCCCTCAGCGGGGTGTCGATGTCCTGCCGCCGCTCCGGGCGGCCGTCGGGGGCCCGGATTGTGGCACCGCTCTCGGAACCGCCGGTCCGCACGAGCACCGGTGTCCGGCACCGCTCAGGAAAGCGGCGTCGAGACACGAGGAGGCCTGCGGCCGTCCCGTGCATCAGCACGAACCTCATCCGTCAGCCGAGGTAATGCGCGCGACCCTGGTCGTCGAGCCCCACGGAGCCCTGGGGGATGATGCAGAACTCGTTGCCCTCGGGGTCGGCCATCACCAGGAACCCGCCGTCCGCGTACTCCGGCAGCCGTCGTCCCCCGAGCGCCTCGACCCGCTGCTGCTCGGAGCCCGGATCGGATGAGGCGATGTCGAAATGCATACGATTCTTGGCCGACTTCCGCTCACCGGCCTGCTGGAAGCCCAGGCCCAGGCCACTCTCGCTTCGCAACCAGACGTAGGGTCCGCTCCGATCCGAGATCGGCCTGCCGAGCAGCTTCGACCAGAACGCGGCAAGCCGCTCGGGATCGGCGGCGTCGATGATGAGGGCGTTGATATGCAGCGGGGCGTCCGTCATGCACCGAGTCTCCCTCTCCTCCTACGCTGCGGCTGGCTGGCGGTGGCCTGTACCGTCGGCGCACCTCAGAAGATGCCGGCCAAGCGGTGCCATGACGGTACGTGTGCGGCCTGCGGCCGCCCCCACCCGCTGTCTCCTGGTTCAGGGCTTGACGAGGACCTTCAGGCTCTTACGGTCGGCCATGTCCTGGTAGCCGACCGGTACGCCGTCGAGGTCCGTGGTGGCGTTGAAGACCTGGCCCGGCTCGATGGTGCCGTTGAGGATGTCGGGCATCAGTTCCTCGATGTAGGCGCGGACCGGTGGGGCCGCCGACCTGGCGGATGTTGTGGCGGAAGAGGCTGCCGAAGCCGATCGGTGCCTCTTCGTACTGGGGTACGCCGACGCGGCTGATGACGCCGGCGACGTCCGCGTCGAAATCGTCCCCGACCCTACGAGCAGGCAACCGGGATCGTCCGCCCCGGCCCCACCAGCACCCGGCGCCGGGTCCCGGGGCTGCGGCGGGAGGAGGTCGCCGTGCTCGCCGGCGTGAGCACCGAGTGGTACACGCGCCTGGAGAAGGGGCATATCAGCGGCGTGTCCGAGGACGTTCTCGCCGCGGTCTCCCAGGCCCCGCAACTGGACGAAGACGAACGAACCTATCTGTTCGACCTGGCCCGCGCCGCCTGGCCCGCGCCGCCTGGCCCGTGCCGCCCGGCCCGCCCGCCTGGCCCGCCCACCGCACGCCGTCCCGCCGCAAGGACGTCGAGGTCCCGCCCCGCGTCCAGTGGCTGCTCGACTCCATGACGATGTCCGCCGCCTTCGTACGCAACGGCCGCCTGGACATCGTCGCCACCAACCCGCTGGCCCGGGTTCTTCACGCGCCGATGTTCGAAAGCGTCACGACCGACAAGCGAGGCCGCGCGAACTTCGCCCGCTACCACTTCCTCGACACCGGCTCGCAGGACTTCTTCGTCGACTGGGACGCCGGTGCCGCGGCCACCGTCGCGTTGCTGCGTGCCGAGGCCGGGCGTGAACCGCACGACCGGGCACTGCGCGAACTGATCGGCGAGCTGTCCACCCTCAGCCCCGACTTCCGCACCCTGTGGGCGGCGCACGATGTCCGTATCCGCCACGACGGCATCAAGCAACTGCAGCATCCGGAGGTCGGTCTCCTTGAGCTGACTTACCAGTCCCTGGACCTGCCCGTGTCCCACCGGGCCGTGCACGACCTGAGCCTGTACACCTCCGAACCGGGCAGCACCTCCGAAGAACGCCTCAAAATACTCGCCAGTCTGGCGGCCACCCCCCTCTCGGTGACCGAGCCCACCGACCGGCTGCGCAGCTGAGAGCCTCAGCGGAGACGCGTGTCTGAGGGCGAGGCGTGTCCGGCGGCGTTTCGGGCAGGCGGTCACCCAGGATGGAACGGGATACGTACCGGCTGTGAAGGGAGCCAGCGTGCACGTACAGCGTCGTCGCATCACGCGGACGATGCTTCCCCTGGGCGCGGTCCTGCTGGGTCTCACGGCCTGCGGCGGTCCTGGAGAGCGGGAGGCGGACGCCTCGGCGGCGGCCACGGCATTCGAGCGGGATCTGGACGGCGGGGACCGGACGGCGATGTGTGCTGCTCTGGCTCCGAAGACGCGCAGTGAAATCGAGGATGCGGAGAAGAAGGCGTGCGCCGACGCCATCGGTGCGCAAGACCTTCCGGCCGGCGGTGCGGTGCGTGGTGTGGACGTCTACGGGCGTCAGGCGCGCGCGACGCTGGCCTCGGACACACTCTTTCTTTCGCAGTTCTCGGACGGCTGGAAGATCGTTGCCGCCGGATGCCGGCCCCGGCCAGGCCGGCCCTACCACTGCTCGGTCAAGGGAGGCTGACGCGTGCGCACCATGTTCACTCTCTGCCTGACCATTGTCCTGGGCGGCCTCGCCTATTTCATCGTGGTCGGGGTGATGCGGCGATGAGCACGGGCGAAGCCCCGCCGGAGGTGCCGGGCCAGGGACGGAGCAGCGACGCGCGGGAGCACAGCATGTGCCGGTTCATCAGGGAAAACGGCATAAGTATCGGCTTCGGTATCGCCTTCCTGCTTGCTCTCGCGGGTCAAGCCGTCGCGGGCAATGCCGAGTTCAACAATCAGCTCGCCACGGACGGACTCGCCCAGGTCAGCTTTTTGGACTATCTGACGTCCTCCGACTTCGCGGTCGACGTGGCCGAGAACTGGCAGTCGGAATACCTGCAGTTCTTCCTGTACGTCTTCGCCACCGTCTGGCTGCTCCAACGTGGTTCGCCCGAATCGAAGAGCATGCACAAGGCCGGCATCGAATCGGACAAGGACCAACAGGTGGGCCCTCACGCAGGTCCGGATGCGCCACGCTGGGCCCGCGCGGGCGGGGTTCGACAGGCGGTGTTCTCCCGGTCGCTCGGTCTGGTGATGGCAGGGCTCTTTCTCCTGTCCTGGCTGGCCCAGTCCATCGCGGGCTCGGCCGCCTACAACGAGCAACAATTGAGGCAGCTCCAGGCGCCCATCGGCTGGAGCCAGTACATCGCCTCTGCCGACTTCTGGAGCCGTAGCCTGCAGAACTGGCAGTCCGAGCTTCTCGCCGTCGCTTCCATGGCCATCCTCTCCGTCTACCTGCGCCAGCGCGGTTCCCCGGAGTCCAAGCCTGTCGGAGCGCCCCACTCCTCCACCGGCGTCGAGGGATGAGCAGGACGAACGTCCGGTAGGCGGTCGGGTCTGGCGTGCGCGTCGGTCACGGCCCGGGACGCCGGGGGAGTGTGCGGTCAGGCAGGGGGAAACCAGCAGTCCTCGGTGGCCCGGGTCGCAGGGTTGCCGGTCGACAGGGGCAACAGAACAGCGGCCTCACACCGACGCCACTATGCGTCGGACGCCCGGGGCCGGATTGGTGTTCCGTCAACGAGCCTCGTGGGACAGCAGGGTACCGAGCGGGCCCAGGTCCAGGTTGAGGTCCTCGCGGCGCAGGCCGTGCAGCTCACAGAGCTGCGTCATCCGCTCGTCGAGGAGCATGAGGGTGGTTCCCACGTTCTCCTCCTGTTCCTCCGTCAGCTCTCCACTGTCGAAGCGGCGGATCGCCTGGCGTTCCATCAGCTGTCTGAGCAGCTCTACGACCGTGAGCACCAGCGAGGCCAGATCGCGGCCCGCGTTGTGCGGGTCGATGTCCACTCGGGTGTCGTTCACAGGGGCCCGCTGTCGGCCCACGGCGCGGGGACGCGCTCGCTGACGGATGCCAGGAGGGCGTGCAGCGAGAGGCGGACCAGTGGTACGTCGGCGATGGCGATGACGAGGTCCCCGCTGATGACGACGCCGGTGCCCAGCACCCTGTCGAGCAGGTCGACCAGGGGGACGCCGATGGGGGCTGTGGCTTCCGGGCCCTGCCACGGAACGGGGCTAGCGGTGCTGTGCAAGGTCTCCTCCGTCCGTGAACGAGTAGGGGGCCCAGGGCCCGCACACGTCGATCTCGATGCCCTTGAATTCCGGGGATGCGCGGAGCCGCCTGATCGTGGTGGTCAGCTCCTCGATCCTGTCATCGGCGATCAGACAGGCGGCGTTCATGACCTGGGTGCGGTCCTTGCCGGTGACCTCTGGGCCGTGCGGACGGCGCTGGACCGTGCCGACCGCCAGCTCCCGCAACGCGCTGCCCACTCGCTCGCCAGCTGCGAGTGCTGCTTCCCGTTGTGATTCACGCAGTTGCTGCCGGCCGCGCAGTCGGTTCATGTACGCACGGCCCGAGCGTTGTTGAGGTCCGGGCTGAGTGTTCGGCGGAGGCTTTTCGGGAGGCGCCGGCACAGCGGACCGCGCCAGAGTTTCGGGGTGCGTCATGTAGACCTTGACGGCCCACTCCGCCCGCCCGGTGATGCGTTCCAGCACCGCGCCGAAGCGATCCTGGTTCTCCCGGAGGGCCGTGCCGGCCCGCTCGTCATCGAGATAGAGCGTGGCCAGCGGCAGCGGGACCGTGGGCCCGACCGAGGCCGCGGCGGTGACGACCTCATGGTGGGTTCGTGCGCAACGTTCGAGTTCGGCGGCATCGGCGAGCCGGTCGCGCAGGGCCGCTTCGGAGAATTCCGCCGCAGGCACGTCCTGGACCACGGCGCATACCCCGCCGACCGTCAGCAGACGCAGCGGCCCACCCGCGGCATGTCCGCGGGAGGCGGAGGCGAAGTTCCCGGGATGGTCAGCCCGGCAGACCGCGAAGACATAGGTGGCGGCAGAGCTGATGCGATCGGTTGAACCCTGTGGGTGGTGTGGAGTCACGGTCATCGGCGAGGCCATTCCCTTCTGCTGCCGATCTGCCGGCCACTGTCGGCATGACGAGTGCTGCTGACTTCCTGCGGTTCGTCGCTCTCCAGGGCCTCGATTCGTTCGCGCAGGCGTTCGTTTTCGTCGGCCAGGGCGTTGTGCGCGGCACGCGAGGAGAGAGCGGGGTCGGTCTCCCACCAGTCGATGCCCGCCTTCTTCGCTGTCTCCACGGACGAAATGAACAGCCGCAGGCGGATGGTCAGCAGTTCGATGTCCAGCAGGTCGATCTTGATGTCCCCGGCGATGACGATGCCTTTGTCCAGTACCCGTTCCAGGATCTCGGCAAGGTTCGCGGTCGTCGGCGGACGCGACTGGGGCTCCGAGGAGGTCCAGCTGTCCATTGCTGTCACGGTGTGCCTCCGGGTACCGGTGATTTCCTGTCGAGAATGTCCAGCAGCCGTTCCTCCTCGCGCTCGAACCGTGTGACGTCGATCTCACCGTCGTCCAGGGCGCGGTTGAGCTCCGCGAGCTGCGTACGGATCACTGCCGGGTCGTAGAGTTCCGCCTCCGCCGCGTCGATGAGCCGGTCGGAGACCCAGACCACGCCGCGTACGGGTGCCAGGGGGAGGAGCAGGACACCGGAGAGCAGACCCATGTCAGGCCCTGGCCGGGACGGGCTGTGGAGCCACGAAGCTGTAGCAGGGCAGCGGTCCGGTCACCCGTAGGTCGATGTGGTCCGAATGGTCCGTGGCGAATCGCTCGGCAACGCCGCGGAAATGCTCCACCTCGCGGCGGGAGACCAGGAAGGACACGTTCAGTACGCAGCCGTCCACGTCCGGCCCCGGACACATGTCGTGGGCAATCCCGGCGAATTCGGCCGGCAGCCGGGCCGCTGCCGCCGCGGCCCTGCGCCGCAGACCTGCCGCCACGGCTTCGCCGAGCCGGACGTTGGCTTCGTAACCGGGGTGCCGACGTGTCTCCTCGCGGACCCTCCGGACCACCGGGTCCTCACGGATCAGCGCGGCCAGGTTGTCCTGCACCGGCGTGATCTTGACGTTCATCTCGATGCGGGAGTCAAGCCGCTTCAGAACCGCGGCGTGCTCACTCCGGTGTGCCGCTACACCGGCCAGCACCGTGGCCTCGTCCGGTGCGACCATTCCGAAGCGCATCGGCAGCACGGGTCCGGATTCGGCCAGCCCCATGAGAAGGCCCTGATGCGCCATCAGGTCGCGTCGCCGGGCCCTGAGGTCCGGATGCGCAGCGCTGACCACGACAGCGAGATCCTCGGCCGGCAGCAACCGCACCGGTGCCGGCGGCTCACCGACGCCGACGGCATCGGGGGGAAGCGGGTGGGAGCCGCCCACGATGCCATACACGTAAATGCCCGAAGCGGTCATGGGTCAGCGCTCCTCTTTGCGGCGGCGGGGGCGTTCGCTTTCGGTGCTCCGGGAGCGGGACGTCTTGGACCGGCGCGGGCGTTCCTCCTCCAGTTCGTCCTCATCGTCCTCACCCACGCCGACGGCCTTCTTGACCTTGTCGGTCACGGAGTGCGCGGCCTTCTTCGCCCCTGCCTTCCCGACGCTCTTCGCCATGCCGCCGCCGAACAGTTCCGGCACCGTCCTGCTGTTCGCGTCGGTCTCCAGGTCCAGCCGATTGCAGGCTTCGGCGAACCGCAGGTAGGTGTCGACACTGGCGACGACGATCCGTGCATCGATCTTCAGGATCTCGATGCCGACCAGCGACACACGTACGAAGATGTCGATGACCATGCCGCGGTCGAGGATGAGTTCCAGGACGTCATAGAGGCTGCCGGCGCGGGGAACGCGGACAACCTCCTCGCTGTATGTACTCAAGGGGTGACCGTCTTTCGGGATTGGCTCAGGTACCAGGCGCTCACGTGTCTGCCTGACCGCGGCGGTAGCGACGTACTCGGCGGTACTGCAGCAGCGAACCGTCCTCATCGATGTCCACTTCGTACGTGGCGAGGAGGCTGGTGGTGTCGGGAATGCGCGGGAGCTCCAGGACATCGACGTCGACGTGCCAGCCGCCGTCGGTCCGCGAGATCGCGGACACGCCTTCGGCCTTGTGTCCGATCAGCCTTCTCAGGTTCTGACACGCGTGTTCGGCCGCCTCCACCGCTCCGCCGACGTGCTCCTTGCCCGCGGAGGAGTGAGTGGATCGGGAGGTCCGGGCTTTCCCGGCACGCTGCTCTGGCATGGTCGCCAGTCTGCTGAGCGCGCGGTCGCACCGCATGCGGTGCTGGACCGAACGGGAGACCACCGAGAACCCGGAATCAGCCAAATGGCGGCTTATCGGAAGCCGGAGGACATTGGAATGAGGGTGCGCACCGCGATGCGGGCCAGCGCTCGCTGCAGCACCGTCGTGGCACTCGCAGACACGTCCCTCTTCTCTGGAGGATCTCCGATGGCCAGCACCGACATCAGTGGCAGCACGCCTCAAGGCACGAACGGTGGCAGCAGTGGAGGGCCACGCGGCACGATCACCATCGCCGACAACGTCGTCGCCACCATCGCGGGCATCGCGGCCCGTGAGACCGACGGAATCTACTCGCTGGGCGGCAGCGCTTCACGGGCGCTCGGATCAGTGCGGGACAGGGTGGCCAAGACGTCCGACCCCAGCAGGGGCGTCAAGGTCGAGGTCGGCGAGGAGCAGGCCGCGATCGATCTGGACGTGGTCGTGGAGTACGGCGAACCCATCGGGGACGCCGCGAAGGAGATCCGCTCGCGGGTGACGGACGCGGTGGAGACGATGACGGGCCTGGAAGTCGTCGAGATCAACATCAGGGTGCTCGACGTCCACCTGGCCGGATCGGATGACGAAGACGGCGACGAGGACAGCGGCGGCGGGAGCCCGCGAGTCCGGTAGCGCCGCTCCTGGGGCCCGGAAGGGCCTCGCCACCCTTCTCCCAGCGATTCGAGGCACTCATGGAAAACAACAAAAAGGTCGCTCTCGCCGCCGCCGTAGCGGCGGGCTATGTCCTTGGCCGGACCAAGAAAGGGAAGCTCGCCCTCGGCATCGCCTCCCTCGTAGCGGGCCAGCAACTACCACTCAATCCAAGGGAGGCCGTCACTCTGGGCGTACGCAAGCTGGCGGAGAATCCCGCGGTGGCGCCGCTGGTTGAGCAGGCGCGGGGTGAACTGCTGGATGCCGGGCGTGCAGCGCTGTCGGCAACGGCGAACCGTCGTCTCGAAGCCGTCGCCGACGTACTCCAGCAGCGGACCGAAGCGCTGCTCGCAGGACCGGACGAAGAGGCCGAGGAGGAGCCCGAGGAGGAACCCGAAGAGGCCGAAGAAGAGGAAGAGGAAGAGGAAGAAGACGAGGCAGAGGAGCCGGAGGACGAGGAGCCGGAGGAGGAGCCGGAGGACGAGGAGCCGGAGGAGGAGCCGGAGGACGAGGAGCCGGAGGAGGAGCCGGAGGACGAGGAGGAAGAGGAAGAGGACGAGGACGAGGACGAGGAAGAAGAGGACGAAGAGGAACAGGAACCTCCTCGGCGTCGTCCGGCAAAGCGCGCGGCTGCTAAGAAGGCTCCGGCCAAGAAGGCTCCGGCCAAGAAGGCGCCGGCCAAGAAGGCGCCGGCCAAGAAGGCGCCGGCCAAGAAGGCTCCGGCCAAGAAGGCGCCCGCCAAGAAGGCGCCGGCGAAAAAGGCACCCGCCAAGAAGGCACCGGCCAAGAAGGCGGCGCCCAGTAAGCCGACAAAGAAGGCCGCGGCCAAGAAGTCGTCGCCGGAGAAGGGCACTGCGAAGAAGTCCGCGAAGCGCGCCGGCCGGAGGAGGTAGGTCACATGGTCAAGCAGGAGGACGACCCTACGGACAAGGACGCATCCGGCCTGGACCAGATCAAGGAGCAACTGTCCGCCTACGTCGGGGCTCAGGGGCAGCGGCTGCTGGACTCCGCCGGCGGGAAGCTCAACGACCTTGCCCAGGGACTTGGGGACGGCGAGGGCGGCGGGGGCGGGGGCCTGTTGGACGTCGGGAAACGGGTACTCGGCGGCGAGAACCCGGCCAAGGCGTTTGTGGGCGAGAAGGCCGGCGCGCTCAAGGACAAGGCCGTGGACTCGGTCAAGAGTGCGTTCGGAGGCGGTGGCAGCTCATCCGGCAGCGCCAAGGTGACCAACATCGTGGAGACCATCGATGTCGGTAAACCCCTGCGCACGGTCTATGACCGCTGGACCGAGATAGAGGAGTTCAACTCCTTCACCAGAGGCGTCACCAGCGTGACCAAGTCGGATGAGGTCGAGAGCGACTGGAAGCTCAAGGTTGCTTTCTCCAACCGTAGTTGGAAGTCCACGGTGCAGGAGCAGGTGCCCGATGACCGCATCGTCTGGACGTCCGAAGGTGACAAAGGGACGACGCATGGTGCCATCACCTTCCACGAACTGGCTCCGTCCCTGACCCGCATCGTCGTTGTCGTCGAGTACACCCCGTCCGGATTCTTCGAGAAGACGGGCAACATCTGGCGTGCGCAGGGACGCCGACTGCGACTGGATCTCAAGCATTTCCAGCGGTACGCCACGCTCACCGACGACGAGGATGTCGAAGGCTGGCGCGGGGAGATCCGCGACGGGGAAGTCGTCCGCAGCCATGAGGAAGGGCTCGAGGACGATGAACCGGAGGACGAGGAGCCCGAAGAGGACGAGCCCGAAGAGGACGAGCCCGAAGAGGACGAGCCCGAAGAGGACGAGCCCGAAGAGGACGAGTACGAAGAAGACGAGCCCGAAGAGGACGAGTACGAAGAAGACGAGGACGAGGACGAGGACGAATACGAAGAACCCGACGACGAATACGAAGGCGAGGCAGAGGACGAAGAAGCAAGATGAGAGGTATCCGGCCGGCGCCCGGGGCTTTCGGGAGTCCCCATAGTCTCCGTCATGCCATCGGACGCCTCGCTTGCGACGGCACTTGTGCGGGTGCCTCAAGCGGCAGTTCTCCAGAACTCGTCCAGCGTGACAGCGAGCGCCTCGGGCGCTTCCTCGGCGATGTGGTGGCCGGAGTCGATCGAGCTCCCCTCCAGCCGGTCGCCCGCCCAGTCCCGCCACACGTCCAGCACGTCACCATAGAGGTCGGCCATATCGTCACGGGCGGCCCACAGCACCTGCATCGGAGACTCGATGCGGCGGCCGGCCCGCCGGTCGGCGTCGTCGTGCTCGCGGTCGATGCCCAGGCCGGCCCGGTAGTCCTCGCACATGGCGTGCACGGTGGACGGGTCGTGGATGGCGCGGTGGTAGTCCTCGTACGCCTCGGCGCCCATCTGCTCGGGTGTGGCTCTGTACCAGGCGTCAGGATCCGCGCTGATGATTCGTTCGGCGGGCTTGTCGGTCTGCCCGAGGAAGAACCAGTGCCACCAGCTCGCGGCGAACTCTGCGTCGCACCGGCGCAGTGCCTCACCGATGGGGACGGCGTCCAGCACGCTGAGTGCGGAGACGGCCGCGGGGTGGTCCAGGGCGAGGCGGGTGGCCACGTACGCTCCTCGGTCGTGGCCGACGACGGCGAACCGTTCGTGGCCCAGGCCACGCATCAACGCCAGGCAGTCGCCGGCCATGGCGCGCTTGGAGTACGGACGGGCTCCTGGTCGGTCGGGGGCTTCGACGACTCGCCATAGCCACGTAGATCGGGACAGATCACGGTGTGACCAGCTGCGACCAGTAGCGGGGCCACGCCGTGCCACGTTGCGTGCGTCCGCGGATGACCATGTGGCCTGAACCGACTGCTGGGGGCGTGTGTGCCCGTCCCGAAGCTGCGGCCCAGGCCCATCGCCTGCCCTCTGACCACCCCGGAACCCGGACATCGGTCACCGATGGTGGTGAGGGCAGGCGCGACGGCTCCGCCGCGTCCGATATCAGGCCTTCGCCTGCATGTCCCGGCGCGTGGGGTTGCTCTGCTTCGCGGCCTTGGGGTCCTTCTCGTCCGCCTTGGCGTGAACACCCTGCTTGATGCGCTCGCCGATCGACTTGTCGACGTTGGACCAGTACTCGAAGGCTCGTTGCAGAACGGGTTCTGTCACGCCGTTGAGGAGATGGCCGACGACGTTGTCCACCAGACGCTCACGGGCCGCGTCGTCGAGGACCTCGCGCACCATGGTGCCCGCCTGTCCCCAGTCGTCGTCCTCGGCATGGGAGACGTAGGCGGCCCGGGTGATGTCGCCGTCGGTGTACCAGCTGGGCGGGTTGCCGTACCGGTCCGTGTCCGCCGCGGGGCCGCCCTTGGAATTCGGCGCGTAGACGGGGTCCGCGGTCTTGCGGTACGCCATCGCCCCGTCCTTCGAGTACGTGTTCACGGGCGCGACGGGCGCGTTGACGGGGAGCTGCTGGTAGTTGCCCCCGATGCGGTGGCGGTGCGCGTCCGCGTACGAGAACAGCCGGGCCAGCAGCATGCGGTCCGGGCTGGGGCCGATGCCGGGGACCAGGTTGTTCGGCTGGAAGGCCGCCTGCTCGATTTCGGCGTGGTTGTCGGTGGGGTTGCGGTCCAGCGTCATCCGGCCCACCTCGATCAGCGGATAGTCGCTGTGCGGCCACACCTTGGTCAGGTCGAACGGGTTGAACCGGTACTCAGCGGCGTCCTCGTACGGCATGACCTGTACGCGCAGGGTCCAGCTCGGGTATTCGCCGTCACGGATGTGCTCGAAGAGGTCCCGGGTGTGGTAATCCGTGTCCGCCGAGGCCATCTGGTCGGCTTCGTCCTGCGTGAAGTACTCGATCCCCTGATCGGTCTTGAAGTGGTACTTCACCCAGAAGCGGTCGCCCTGCGCATTGATCCACATGTAGGTGTGGGAGGTGTAGCCATTCATGTGGCGCCAGGTGCGCGGGATGCCTCGGTCGCCCATCAGCCACGTGACCTGGTGGGCCGACTCGGGCGAGAGGGTCCAGAAGTCCCACTGCATGTCGTGGTCGCGCAGATTGTTGTCCGCGCGTCGTTTCTGGGAGCGGATGAAGTGCTGGAACTTCATCGGATCCTTCACGAAGAACACGGGGGTGTTGTTCCCCACCATGTCGTAGTTGCCTTCGCTGGTGTAGAACTTCACCGCGAAGCCCCGGGGGTCACGCCACGTGTCCGGGCTGCCACGCTCGCCCGCGACGGTGGAGAAACGGGCCACGAGGTCGGTCGTGGTACCGGGCTGGAACACCGCAGCCTTTGTGTAGGCGCTGACATCAGCGGTCACCTCGAAATGCCCGAAGGCCCCGCTTCCCTTTGCGTGAGGCTGACGCTCGGGGATTCGTTCCCGGTTGAACTGTGCCATCTGCTCAATCAGGTAGGCGTCCTGCAGCAGAATCGGGCCGCCCGGTCCGACAGTGAGCGAGTGTTCGTCGCTCTCCACCGGGGCTCCGGAATCGGTGGTGGTCGGCTCACGTGAAGTGTCGGTCATCCGGTTGCCCTCCATCGTGTTTCTGTGCGTGCAAAGCTGGTCCCGCCGGGAAGGCGAAACGACGTCACGAAAGTTCGACTAGCCCGGATTGAAGGATGTCAAACCTGGGGTACGCCACAGCGCTTCCATGGACGCAGTCATGCCGCTCCAACGCGCCGGCGAAAGCGCGGAGAGTGCGGCCGCCCACCAGGAAATCCGGAATGCAGACGAATGGGTGGCGGTGGCTGCGGACAACGCCCGGCACCCGTTCCGGGGGCGGACATCATGCGTCAGCTGTGGCGGTGTGCCGAGCTGGAGGCTCCGCTGAAAAGACGACCGAGCGCACGGAACGGCAGGCTGACTACCGTGGCGATGGCGCTGCCGATTGAACGGAGAACATCTGCGATTGCCTTGAGCATGGCGCTTTCCCTTCCATCCGGTTAACCCCCACCGTAAGTTCCGGAGCGCGGGTTGCGTAATCGAGTGTCTGCGTCGCGTACCCCTGCTCCCTCATGGGAAACGGCCCATCCCGCCCGCTTGTCATGCCCGCGCGTGCGACGTCGGTCATTTACTGACTTCCCTCTTGTCGTCGCCCCAGAGGGTGTGGAAGGTGCCCTCGCGGTCGGTGCGGTGGTAGGTGTGTGCGCCGAAGTAGTCGCGCTGGCCCTGGGTCAGGGCGGCGGGGAGGCGTTCCGCGCGCAGGGAGTCGTAGTACGCGAGGGTGGCGGCGAAGGCCGGAGTCGGGACGCCCTGGGTGACGGCAGTGGCGATCACGGTGCGCCAGTCGTCCTGGGCGGCGGCGATCTCCTCGGCGAAGCTCTTGTCGGAGAGGAGACTCGGCATGTCGGGCCGGGCTTCGTAGGCGCTGGTGATGCGGTCGAGGAACGCGGCCCGGATAATGCAGCCGCCACGCCAGATCGCGGCGACCTTGCCGAGGTCGATGTCCCAGGCGTACTGCTCGCTGCCGGCCGCGATCTCGTGGAAGCCCTGCGTGTAGGCGACGATCTTCGAGGCGTACAGGGCCTGCTCCACGTGGTCGGCGAACGCCGCCGCGTCGTCCTCGCCGAGTTTGCGGACGGTCGGTCCGGCGAGGTGGCGTGAGGCATCACGGAGGTCGGCGTGGCCGGAGACCGAACGGGCGAAGACGGCCTCGGCGATGCCGGAGACGGGAACCCCCAGGTCGAGGGCGATCTGTACGGTCCAGCGGCCGGTGCCCTTCTGCTCCGCCCGGTCGAGCACGACGTCAACGAAGGGCTGACCGGTCGCCGCGTCGACGTGCGAGAGCACATCTGCGGTGATCTCGATGAGGTAGGAGTCCAGACGCCCGGTGTTCCACGTGCGGAAGATCTCCGCGATCTGGGCGGGGGAGTAGCCGGCCACGTCGCGGAGCAGCTGGTACGCCTCGCCGATGAGCTGCATGTCCGCGTACTCGATGCCGTTGTGCACCATCTTGACGAAGTGACCGGCGCCGTCGGGCCCGATGTGCGTGGTGCAGGGCGCGCCGTCCTTCGCCTTCGCCGCGATCTTCTCCAGCATCGGTCCCAGCGACACGTACGACTCGGCCGAACCGCCCGGCATGATGCTGGGGCCGTTCAGCGCGCCCTCCTCGCCGCCCGAGATACCGGCGCCGACGAAGTGGACTCCGCGTCCGCGCAGCTCCTTCTCGCGGCGGCGGGTGTCCTCGAAGTGGGCGTTGCCGCCGTCGATGATGACATCGCCCTCGTCCAGCAGCGGGGCGAACTCCTGGATGACCGCGTCCGTCGGCTCGCCCGCCTTCACCATGACGATCAGGCGGCGCGGCCGTTCCAGGGCCGCGACGAACTCCTCGGGCGTGCGCGCGGCCACGAAGGTCCCCTCGTCGCCGAACTCCTCGACCAGGGCGTCCGTCTTCGCCGTCGTGCGGTTGTGCACGGCGACGGTGTAGCCGTTGCGGGCGAAGTTGCGGGCCAGGTTGCGGCCCATCACCGCGAGTCCGGTGACGCCGATCTGGGCAGTGCCGCTCATCTGTCTGCTCCTGCAATCTGTCGGGGAGGCCGGGGCCGGCCCGCAGGCAGGGAAGCCGGGGCGGGGCGCCGGGAGGCTGCGATGTCCAGTATGGATACGGGAGGGAAGGACGGCCTGTTCAACGGCTCGACGGCACCCGGATCCGAGCGCAACAGGCTCCCCTGCCGCTGTTGTTCACCAGCTCCCGACACTCCTGAGCAGCGGCGCAACCCTGACAGAGTACTGGAGAGCGCTCTCCGGAGTGTTTCCGGCTGCCGCCCCGAAGCGGCCTCTCCGCGCCGCACCATCCGGCTCCGCTGTCCGCCGAACGGCCCCCCGTACCGCTACTTCCACGAGTTCCAGGCGAACTGCTCGGTCAGTCACACCGCGCCCGACGACCGATCGTCTGCCCCGGCCGGACCGGCACGTCGCACCACCACCCGTGCACGGGCAAGGAACACCACGAACGCCGGCGGCACCACGGACTCCCTCGGTGCGCGCGGCACCGCCTGCAAGGCGCCGGGCGACCTTCGGCGCAATGGCCCGAGGTGCTCACGGCGATCCGTGGCCACCGCGGGCCGCCGGCTTTCCTGACCGGGCGCCCGCCTGTGTATATTCCGGAGAAGGCCGAGGGGCCGAGGCGGTACGGCGATGGGGTGGGGATGGTACGCGCGGGGCTCACGACCGACCGCGTCGTCGCGGCGGCCGCCGACCTGGCGGACGCGACCGGCTTCGACAAGGTCACCATTTCCGCGCTGGCCCGCGGCTTCGGCGTCAAGGACGCCAGCCTGTACTCCCACGTCAAGAACCTCCAGGATCTGCGTACCAGGGTGGCGCTGCTGGCCGCGGGGGAGTTCATCGACCGGATCGAGACCGCCGTGGCCGGCCGGGCCGGGCGGGACGCCCTGATCGCCTTCGCCGACGCCTACCGGTCCTTCGCGCTGGAGTGCCCGGGCCGCTACGAGGCGACCCGGATGCGCGTCGACCCTGCCGTCGCCGCCGCATCGCCCGCGTACCACAGGACCATCGCGACCACGTCGTCCATGCTGCGCGCCTACGGCCTGACCGAACCTGATCTCACGGACGCGGTACGGCTGCTGCGCAGCACGTTCCACGGGTTCACCGCCCTTGAGGCGGACGGCGGGTTCGGTGCGCCACGAGCGGTGCAGACCTCATGGGAGCGCGCCGTCGAGGCGTTGCACTTCCTGCTCTCGAACTGGCCGTCGGCGACCGGCGGGGCCGCGCGCGAGGAGTGAATGCCGTGGACGTGAACATGCCGCCGGCGCAGCGCGGTCGGACGCTCCGTGATGCGGTCTCACTCACCGAGAAGCCTGAGCACGCGGGGCCAGCCGTCCGCCTGTGCGTGAGCGTTCCCGGCCGATGTCCCACCGAGGTCCATGTACCTGTTCGACAGCCGGTTCAGGGCGTAGTGGGCCGTGGGGCTGTAGGGGTACCAGCCGATGGCGTGGCCCGCCTTCCTGTAGACCAGGGCCTCGCGCTGCCGGCCCGGGCGCGACTGCTCGTCCCCGATGCTGCGGGCGGCTTCGGCCGACTGCCAGAGCCGGTCGTCATCACCCGCGATCGCCAGAACGCTGCCCTTCACGTTGCCGAGTGGAATCGGGGTGAGGTCGACCGGCTTGTTGTCCCTGGTCCATGCGATGCCATGGGGGTAGCCCGGCGTGGTGTTCCGGGACGGGGCGTAGAGGACGACATCGCTGACGAGGCCGGGGTAGGCGTGGGCGAGAAGTTGGGCTGCCTCCGTCCCGCGGGAGACTCCGATCACCGCAGGTTTGGCATTCCTCGTGCCGTGTTGCCGGTCCAGGAACCGCGCGGCCGTGGCGAAGTACTCCAGCCTGATGTTCTCCAGGCTCTCCGGACGCCCCGGGCAGCCGAAGTAGCACAGGGCGAGGACGGGGTGCCCGTGGGAGGCGAGCAACGCGGCGGCGAGGCGGTTGCTGGTGCCGCCCTCCGAGCCGCCGATGGTCAGGACCGGTGCACGTCGTGGCGAGTGGGGCGGCGGAAGGTAGAGGCTCCCGTACAGGCCGTTCATGGACCCGTGCAGGGCCTGGTAGGTCGTGCCCTCGCTCATCCACGTGCGCGTCAACGCACGCGTCGCGATCTGCTTGCCGCCCGCCTTCACGGCGAGCGTCACCTTGTAGGACGCCTGCTGCTCCGGTGGTTTGGAGGCGAACGACTCCTTGCCCGAGCCTTTCTGATGTGACGTCATGGACCAGAACAGGCCCATGCCGTCCACGCCGCGGTAGGTGCCTGAACGTGATCGCGCACGGTTGAGGTCCACTGTTCCGGTGTCGTCCGCGGTGACGACGGCCCGGCTTGCCCATGGGGCACCCCGATAGTCCGCTGCGCCTGCGGTGACGGTGACCTCCTCGTGCGGATGCAGGCCCGAGACCCGGACCCGCACCGCGTCGTCCACGAGAGATTCCGCCCGGTCCACCTGGATGCGCGCCCGGGTGCTGTGCTCGGGCCCCGACGAACACGCGCCCGCACCTGACAGGCCCAGGCAGCACGCCACCGCGACTGCGCGAGTCCGCCACGCCGTTGCCCGGCCGTTCACACCCTTCGTTCTCACGATGTGCCCCCAACTGACGTCGCCGTATTGGCTGTACACGGAAACCAATCACGTGGACCGGGTTCCTCGCCGAGGATCGGGCAACCGGAAGGCAGACTTTTCGAATTCTTGGGCCAGGAGAACCGCGAACCGCGAAACCTCCGGCGGCGACGGTCGTCCGTCGCGGCCGGAGGCTGCTGGATGGCAGGGGCGCCCCGACGCCCTCGCGGGGAGGTCAGGCGGCCTTGCGCGATCGGCCCGCCGCCACTTCGCGGGCCAGTTCGGCGTACCGCCGGCCGCTGCTCTTGACGGTGCGGCGCTGGGTCGCGTAGTCGACGTGGACCAGGCCGAACCGCTTGTCGTAGCCGTACGCCCACTCGAAGTTGTCGAGCAGGGACCAGGCGAAGTAGCCGGCGAGCGGCGCGCCCTTGCGGACGGCGCGGGCGCAGGCGGCCAGGTGCTCCTCCAGGTACTGGGTCCGCTCCGGGTCGTGCACCGAACCGTCGGCGAGGACGACGTCCTGGTACGCGGCGCCGTTCTCGGTGACGTAGAGGCGCTGGACGCCGTACTCCTCGGTCAGGCGCAGAAGGAGCTGTTCCAGGCCCTGCGCGTGGACCTCCCAGTCCATGTGGGTGTGGCGGGAGCCGGGCAGGTAGACCTGCTTGGCGTGCGGGACGGGGCCGGTCGCGTCGGCGGTGACGACCTGGCGGAAGTAGTAGTTCACGCCCATCCAGTCGAGCGGCGCCGAGATGAGATCCATGTCGCCGTCCTGTACCGGGAGTTCGACTCCGTACAGGTTCACCATGTCCTGCGGGTAGCCGCGCCCGAGGATCGGGTCGAGCCACCAGCGGTTGATGTGGCCGTCCCCGCGCACCGCGGCGGCCCGGTCCGCCTCGCGGTCGGTGGCGGCCTCGACCGGGCTGAGGTTGTTGACGATGCCGACGCGGGCGTCCGGGGACGCGGCCCGGATCGCCCGCACCGCGAGGCCGTGGCCCAGGTGCAGGTGGTACGAGGCGCGGACGGCGGCGGTCAGTTCGGTGAGCCCCGGAGCCATCGTGCCTTCGAGGTGTCCGATCCACGCCGAGCAGAGCGGCTCGTTGAGCGTCGCCCAGTCCTTGACCCGGTCCCCGAGACGGTCCACGACGACCGAGGCGTACGCGGCGAAGTGCTCCGCGGTCTCGCGGACCGTCCAGCCGCCCCGGTCCTGGAGCGCCTGCGGGAGGTCCCAGTGGTAGAGCGTGGCGAACGGGGTGATCCCGGCGTCCAGGAGCCCGTCGACCAGCCGGTCGTAGAAGTCGAGACCTGCTTCGTTGACCGGGCCGTCGCCGCCCGGGACGATCCGCGGCCAGGCGAGCGAGAAGCGGTACGCGCCCGCCCCCACCTCCTTGATCAGGGCGATGTCCTCGGGGACGCGGTGGTAGTGGTCGCAGGCCACGTCCCCGGTGTCGCCACCGGCCACCTTGCCCGGGGTGTGGGAGAAGGTGTCCCAGATCGAGGGCGCGCGGCCGTCCTCGGCCACGGCTCCCTCGATCTGGTACGCGGCGGTGGCGACGCCCCAGGTGAAGTCGGCCGGGAGGGCGCTGAGGTCGTTCACGGACTTCCTTTCCGAAGTGGTCACTTGACGGCTCCCGCCGTGAGGCCGGCGACGAGGTAGCGCTGCAGGAGCAGGAACCCGCCGACGATCGGCACGCTGACGACGAGCGAGGCGGCCATGACCTGGTTCCAGTAGACGTCGTTCTGCGTCGCGTAGCCCTGGAGACCGACGGCGAGGGTGCGGGTGGTGTCGTTGGTCATGACGGAGGCGAAGAGGACCTCGCCCCAGGCCGTCATGAACGCGTACACGGCGACGGCGACGATGCCGGGCACCGCGGCCGGCACGACGACCCGGAACAGGGCGCCGAGCGGTCCGCAGCCGTCGACGAGGGCGGCCTCGTCCAGGTCCCTGGGGATCGAGTCGAAGTACCCGATGAGCATCCAGATGGAGAACGGCAGCGAGAACGTCAGATACGTGAGGATCAGTCCGCCGCGCGAGCCGTACAGCGCGATCCCGGTGCTGTTCCCGATGTTGACGAAGATGAGGAACAGCGGGAGCAGGAAGAGGATGCCGGGGAACATCTGGGTGGAGAGCACCGTGACGGTGAAGACCCGCTTGCCGCGGAACTTGTAGCGGCTGACGGCGTACGCGGAGAACACCGCGATGATCACCGAAAGGACCGTCGCCGAGCCCGCCACCACCAGCGAGTTGACGAAGTACCGGGCGAGCGGGACGGTGTCCCAGATGTCGAGGTACGGCTTGACGGTCAGCCCGGACGGGATCCAGTGGAACTTCCCCGAGACGTCCTGGAGCGGCTTGAGCGAGCTGCTGATCATCACGTACACGGGCAGCAGGACGAACGCGGTCAGGAAGGCCAGGATGATGCGGCGGGTCCAGAGGAAGGACCGCGGCGCGGCCATCGGCGACCGGGACCGTGACCTTGATCCGACCGCTCTCGGCAGTGCGGCCGGCTGGGCATGGCTAGGCATCTGCACCCTTCCTTCCGCGCGAGGTGATGAGCAGGTAGACGGCCGTCACGACCAGGAGGAACAGCAGCAGGAGCACGGACATGGCGGATCCGGTGCCGAAGTTCCAGGTGACGAACGACGACTGGTAGATGTGGATCGAGATGAGGTCCGCGTTCTCGGGTGCCGCCTTGCCGAACAGCACGTACGGGGTGTTGAAGTCGTTGAACGTCCACAGGAACAGGACGAGGACCAGGACCTGGTTGACCGGGCGCAGCGACGGCAGCGTGATCTTGCGGATCTGCTGCCAGATGCCGGCGCCGTCGATCGCGGAGGCTTCGTACAGCTCGCGCGGGATGTTCTGCAGCCCGGCCATCACGATGAGGAAGGCGAACGGCCAGCCCTTCCAGACCGAGACGACGATCAGCGCGTAGATGCTGTTGTCACCGATCAGCCAGAAGGACGGCTGGTCGGTCAGCCCGAGCTGGTCGTGGAGCACGTGGTTGACCAGCCCGTTGTCCCGCTGGAACATGAACGCCCAGGTGATGACGGCCGCGTAGACCGGCAGGGCGTACGGGACGAGGAAGACCGCCCGAAGGAAACCGCGGCCGCGGAAGTTCTCCTGGAGCATGATCGCCGCCGTGACACCGAACAGCCACGCCAGGCCGACGGCGAAGAACGTGAAGACGCAGGTGACGAAGAACGAGTGGAGCAGCGCCTCGCCGATCGGGGCGTTGAAATCGACGGCGATCCTGTAGTTGTCGAGGCCGGTCCAGGGCGCTGCGCCCCAGTTGCCGATGAAGAACTGAGTGAGCTGGCGGAAGCTCATCACGATCCCGATGATCATCGGGATCACATGGATGAGGAGTTCGAGCAGGACGGCCGGCAGGAGCAGGAGGTAGGGCAGTCCGCCCTGGCGGATCCGGTCGGGGATGCGCGGCAGTCTCCTGCGCGCACCCCCGGTGCCCCGGCTCGTCAACCTGTCCGACTTTTCGGTTCGGCTGTCGGTGGTCACGGTGGCGGTCATGGAAGGTGCCTTACTGCTGCATCGTCTGCTGGGCCTTTTCGAGGCGCGCCTTGACGGATTCGGTGGTCACGGGGCGTCCGGCTGCGGCGTCGGCCCACAGCTCCTTGACCGCGGTGCCGACGGCCGTCTCGAACTGCGACTCGTTGGCCACCTGCGGCAGCGGGGCCGCGCTCTTGGCGAGCGTGTCGCGCAGGACCGCGAGGTCGGGCGCCGAGAACGCGGCGTCGGCCTGGGCGGTCTTGACCGGCGGGATGGACCCGTAGGTCTTGTTGAGCAGCTTCTGCTCGGCGTCGCTCGTCATGAACTTCACGAACTTCTTGGCACCGTCGATGTTCTTCGTGTTCTTGAACACCGCCATGTTGATGCCGGCGACCATGGAGTTGACGTTCTTGCCCTGGCCGGGGGTGCCGGAGGCGACGGGAACGGGTGCCGCCCCCCAGTCCTCGGGCTTCATGCCCTGGGAGGCGAACGTCGAGGCAGCGGCCTGCCACAGCACCATCGCGGTCTTGCCCTTGGCGAAGTCCGTCAGGGACTGGTTCTGGGCGTACTCGGCGTTGCCCGGCGCGATGATCTTGTCCTTGGCCATGAAGTCGATGTACTGCTTCACGGCCGCGACGGCACCGTCGGAGGTGAAGGTCGGCTTTCCGGCGGCGTCGAAGAAGTCCGCGCCGTGCTGCTGACCCAGGACGAAGGTCTGGTGGATGTTGTTGGAGAGGTTGGAGCCCTCCGCGCCCAGGCCCCACTTGCCGTTCCGGGAGAGCTTCTTGCCGTCCTCGACCAGCTCGTCCCAGGTGGCCGGGGGCTTGTCGATGCCCGCCTCGGCGAAGCTCTTCTTGTTGTAGTAGAGGGCGTACGCGAGTGAGTACAGCGGGACCGCGGAGGGGTCCTTGCCCTCCGCGCCCGCCGAGGCGACCGCGGAGTCGACGAAGCGGTCCCGGCCGCCGATCGCGTCGAAGTTCGCCTTGTCCCAGGGCAGCAGCGCCCCTGTCGCCTGGAGCGAGGCCGACCAGGTGTTGCCGATGTTCAGGACGTCCGGGCCCTGGCCGGACGTGGTGGCCGCGAGGATCCGGTTCAGCAGGTCGGCCCAGGGGACGACCTCCAGCTTGACCTTGATTCCGGTCTGCTCCTCGAACTTCTTCAGCTCGGGGGCCAGGATCTTCTTGTCGGCCTCGATGCTGGGGCCCTGGTTGGAGGCCCAGTAGGTGAGGGTCTTGGGCGAATCGTTGCTGCCGCCGCTCGATGACGTACCGCCTCCGCAGCCGGTGACTCCGGCGGCTATGGAGATCGCGAGGGTGGCGGCTGCTGCGGCTCTGATGGTGCGCATGCGGGATGGCCCCTTTCCGGGGAGGAAGTCCGCGTTCGGGAACCGAACGACCTTCAGGACTTAATTTATGACGTGATTTAAGAGGTGAGAGAATGTCGCGTCAAGTCCTGCGGTCGCGGTATGTTGCCGGGAAGGAAGGAGCCACATGGCTGAGCGCAACAGACGGACCGTGCGTGACCTGCGACGGGGCAACCGGGCGAGGGTATTGCAACGGTTGTATTTCGACGGCCCGCTGAGCCGCCAGGAGCTCGGCCCCGCGACGGGGCTGAGCTCAGGTTCCATCAGCAACGTCGTCGCGGAACTCTCCGCCGAGGGCCTTCTGGAGGAGGCCGGCGTCGTCGACTCCGACGGCGGCCGCCCCCGCACCCTGCTGCGCGTCGCTCCCGGCGGCGGGCTCCTCATCGGCATCGACATCGGAGAGACACGGATCAGGGTCGAGCTCTTCGATCTCGCCCTCACCGAACTCGCCCGCACCGAACGTCTGCTGGCCCAGCACGGCTACGACGTCGACCGCATCGTCGGGCACGTCCGGAGCGGGGTAGCCGACGTACTGCGCGACGCCGGCGCCGATCCGGGCCGGCTTCTCGGCATCGGCATCGGCGTCCCCGGCATCATCGAACGCCACGCGCCGGACGGTTCGGTCGGTGACGTGGGGTCCGTCGTCCACGGTCAGACCATCGGCTGGAGCGCCGTTCCCTTCGAGCGGCTGCTCCGCGACGCCGTCCGGATCCCGCCCGAGGTGCCGTTCTTCATCGACAACGGGGCCAAGACCCTCGGCCAGGCCGAGATGTGGTTCGGCGGCGGACGCGGCGCCGGCGTCTCCGCGGTCGCCCTCATCGGCTCCGGAGTCGGCGCCTGCGTCAACCACGGCGACCTGCTCGGAGAGGCCCGCAGCAGCACGGCCCTCGAATGGGGCCACACCACCGTGCAGTTGCGCGGCCGCCGCTGCCGGTGCGGGTCGATCGGCTGCCTGGAGGCGTACGCGGGCGCCGAGGCGATGCGCGAGCGCTGGCACGAGGCGGGCGGCCCACTGCCCGCCGACGCCGACGACGAGACCGCGCTCGCCGCCCTGCTCGCCGCCGCCTACCCCGGTCCGGGCGGCGAACCCGACCCCCTGGCCGTCTCCCTTCTCGACGAGACGGCCGAATGCCTGGGGGCGGCCCTGGGCGACCTCATCAACCTCTTCCTGCCCGAGCGCATCCTGCTCGGTGGGTGGGCGGGCCTGCTGATCGGACCGCATCTGCTGCCCGACATCCGCCGCTACGCACAGGAGTACGCGCTCCGCCACGCCGCGGCCCGCACCACGATCGAGCTGGGCCGCCTCGGCCCCGACGCGGTGACGGTGGGCGCCGCGACACTCCCGCTGTCCGACTTCCTGGCCCGGGGCGGCAGCCGCCCGTCCCCCGAGGCGCCGTCCGGCCCTTCGGCGCCGGGGTTCCGGACGGCCGTGGACGCGGTACGGGGGAGGGGGCGCGCGCGGTCGGTGTCGGACGCGACGGGGTGAGGCGGGGGCGGGCCGGGCCGGCCTGCCCGGCTGCGGCGCCCGCGCCGGGGCGCGGCGGTGGGGCCGAAGAGCCGGGTCCCCTTACGGCGAGGACGACGACCGGGACGTCGGGCGCCACGCGGCCGGCCAGGTCACGTCCCGGGCGACGGCTCCCGGCACGCCGAGGCTCGCCCGGGCGTGCTCCACGTAGCGGCTGCGCGCACTCCGGAACTCCTGGAACGCCTGATCCCAGTTCTGCTCGACTTCTGTGGGGACACCCCGGGCCAGGGTCTCCAGCCGCCACAGGCAGTGGTCCAGCGTCTTGGACGCCGTGTTCGCCTCGGTGTCGCCGAGGAGCCCCAGCGTCTCGGAGAGGGCGGAACGGCGGGATTCCAGCTCGCCGAGTTCCGTGAGCACATCAGGAGTCGGTTCCAGCTTCATGGGTCCCGACACCAGACCCCGCGCCGCGGCGATCATGTGATAGCGGGCCGCCAGCTCCTTCACGGCGTGGGCGTACTCCGCATAGGCGGTCAGGCGGTGCTCGTCCCACCGCACCGCCTGCTGCCTCCGCCACCTCGCCCGCTCGTTCAGACTGCTCACCAGGAAGGACATGAGCCCTCCGAGGGCGACACCCACCAGGGGCAGTATCCGGTCGGTCAGACTCACCATGGACCCCGATCACGTAGCGCAGCGTCCACCTGATCATTTCCGCTCGGGCCGGGCAGTGCAACACCCCTCAGGGCGGCGGGTGATGGCGGCGGACCTCCATGCGGGCCGGTGCCGGGCCTACGCCGAGTCCCGTACCACCAGTGCCGGTTCGAAGATCACCGAGGTCGTCGCGCCGTCCGGCTTCGACAGCCCGTCGATGAGCAGCCGGGCCATCTCGGCGGCCATCGCCTCGACCGGCTGGCGGATCGTGGTCAGCGGCGGCCGGCAGGCGGACGCCGCGCTGCTGTCGTCGAAGCCGATCACCGCGACGTCCTCGGGCACCCGCCGTCCCTGTTCCCGCAGCACATGGCAGGCGCCCGTCGCCATCAGGTCGTTGGCCGCGAACACCCCGTCCAGATCCGGGTGTTCGGCCAGCAGCCGCTCCATCGCGGCCTCGCCGCTCTCCTGGGTGAACTGCCCTTCCGCGATCGGGATGTACGGATGTCCGTGCTGCGCCAGCGTGTCGCGGAAACCGGCCAGCCGGTCCTGCCCGGCCGGCACGTCGAGCGGCCCGGTGATCGTCACGAGGCGGCGGCAGCCGCGGGCCAGCAGATGTTCGGCGGCCAGCCGTGCACCGTCCTGGTGGGCGAGGTCGACATAGCTGATCCGGACCGGCCGCGCGGGCCGCGCGTACAGCACCGCGGGCAGTCCGGCGTCCGTGAGCATGCCGGGCAGCGGGTCCTCCGCGTGCGTCGAGACGACCAGCGCGCCGTCCGCGCTGCCCTGGCGCAGGAACGAGACCACGTCCTCACGGGCCCGTGACGTCTCGGCGAACATCAGGACCGGGTGCATCCCGCGTGGCCGGAGGTAGTTGACCACCCCGGTCACCACCCGGCCGAAGAACGGGTCGGCGAAGACCTGCGCGGTGAAGGACGACCCGCTCTCCGGATCGGCCGTGTCCGCGGCCGAACCGCCGTCGGCCGGTTCCGGGTCGACCCCGGCGCCCGACACCACCAGGGCGATGGCGTCGGTGCGCCGGGTCACCAGGGAGCGCGCCGCGCGGTTGGGTGCGTAGCCCGTGACGGAGACCGCTCGGCGCACGGCCTCCTGGATCACCGGGTCGACATTGCGTACGCCGTTGATCACCCGGGAGACGGTGGCGCGGGAGACACCGGCCGCCCTCGCCACGTCCTCAAGGGTGGGTGTACCGGCCGATCGTGGAGCATCCGTCATGAGCGCATTTATAGCATCACCGGAGAGCGCTCTCCACTGCCCTCCGTGCCACCGTCGGCGTCCGTTCCGGACGGGCGCCGCGCCGCGAGCGCCGTCAGTGTCGTGCCGAGGGGCAGATCGCCCGCCGAACGGCCGCCCAGCAGGGCGAAGTCACCGGCCTCCGTCTCCCACCCGTGCCGCGTGGCCGACCAGTGTGCCAGGGCGCGCCCCGAAACCCGGATCACCGCGACCGTGCTCTCCCCGGGCTCCGCCGTGACCGCCGCGTACCCGACCAGGCGCCGGGCCGGCCGCTCGACCGCGGAGCCGTTCCTGGCCAGATAGAGCTGGACCACCTCACGGCCGCGCCGCCGCCCCGAGTTGCGCACCCGGACCCGTACGTTGAAGGAATCCCCGGCCCGGACCGTCGCCGGGGCCGTCAGATCCTCGTACTCCCAACTCGTGTACCCCAGCCCGTGGCCGAACCAGTAGGCCGGAACGGCCCCGGACCGCAGCCAGGCCGCGTAGCCGATGTGCAGGCCCTCCGCGTAGTGCAGCCGCCCGTCGGGCGCGGGCGCGGTGCCGAGCACCGGTACGTCGTCCTGCGCGGCGCCCCAGGTGGTGGGCAGCCGGCCACCCGGCTCGGCCCGGCCGAACAGGACGTCG
Organism: Streptomyces sp. NBC_00236; assembly: GCF_036195045.1. Taxonomy (NCBI): domain Bacteria; kingdom Bacillati; phylum Actinomycetota; class Actinomycetes; order Kitasatosporales; family Streptomycetaceae; genus Streptomyces; species Streptomyces sp. NBC_00236. The sequence goes on from NZ_CP108100.1 coordinate 7,760,260, forward strand.
GCGAGTCCGCCGCCGGCCTCCTGCCCGGGGAACCAGGTGAGCAGCAGGGCGGGCACCCGGGAGTGCCAGGGCAGGGCGACCGGGCCGCCCGCGTTCACCACGACCACCGTGCGCGGATTGGCCCGCGCCACGGCCCGTACGAGAGCGTCCTGGCCGTCGGGCAGCCCAAGGCTCTCGCGGTCCTGGCCCTCCGACTCGCTCTCCTCGGTCGTGCCGACGACCACCACGGCGACGTCCGCGGCGCGCGCGGCGGCCACGGCCTCGGCGAGGGCGGAGGCCGCGTCGCCGGCGGGAGGGGCGGCGGCGAGGACGGTCGCCACACCCGAACCCGGGGCGAGCGAGCGTCGCGCCACGACCTCCACCTCCTCGCCCGCGACCAGTTCGGCCCGGGCTCGGTGCAGCGGTGGGGCGACGTGGACCCGGGTCGGATCGTCGCTGTCCACCGGGAACGTGCCGGACAGCACCGTCTCGCCGCCGACGGACAGGGAGATCGCTCCCCAGCCCCCCACCGCCCAGGTCCACACACCGCCCACGTCGGGGCGGACCAGGGCCCGGATCTCCACGGCCGCGGCACCGTCGACCACGACCGAGGGCTCCACGATCCGCCCGGACAGCCGGTGCTCGGCATGGAGTTCGTCACCGTCCGCGTCCAGCAGCCTGACGAGCACGCCCGGTGTGCCGGTGCGAGGATCACGCGACCTGTCCAGGGGGAGGGGACGGCCGGACGGCGGCAGCCCCCGGTGGTGGGTCACCTCCGCCGCGCCGTCGAGCGCTGCCTCGATCCCGGCCAGCGGCGTCACCACCGCCTCGGGAAACACCTCCGCGCTGCCGCCGCCCTGAACGCGCACCGCCGTGGCATGCGGACCGATGACCGCGACCGAGCGCATCCCGGCACGGTCCAGCGGCAGCAGTTCCCCGGCGTTGCGCAGCAGCACCGAGCCCGCGGCGACGGCCCGGCGCAGCAGTGCCCGCTGCGCGCCGGGAGCGATGACGGGCCGCCGCGCGGGGCGGGGCGTTCCCAGCGCACCCACCTGCCCGGCGAGCCGGAGCAGCCGCCTCACCTTGTCGTCGACGGCCGCCGGGGAGACCAGCCCGTGTTCCAGTGCGGCGAGCAGGCCCGCCGCCCAGGGGCCGTCCGGCCCCGGCATCGCCAGGTCCTGCGCGGAGCGTGCGGTGTCCAGGAGCGTGCGCACACCACCCCAGTCCGAGACCACGGGCCCCTCGAATCCCCAGTCCTCCTTCAACGGGCGCTCCAGCAGCGGGGAGGCGGACATGGTGACGCCGTCGACCTTGTTGTACGCGGACATGACCGCCTGGACGCCGGCCGCCACCGCCGCCTCGAAGGGGGCGAGATAGAGCTCGTGGAGTGTCTGCTCGTCCATGCGGACGTCGACGATCAGCCGGTCCGTCTCGGCGTCGTTGGCGACGAAGTGCTTGGCGGTGGCGGCGACCCCGCCGGACTGGATGCCCTTGATGAGGGCCGCGCCGGTCCGGCCGGTGAGGAGCGGGTCCTCGGAGAAGCACTCGAAGTGCCGGCCGCCCAGGGGGGACCGGTGCAGATTGAGGGTGGGGGCGAGGAGTACGTCCACGCCTTTGCGTCGCGCCTCCGAGGCGAGCAGCGCGCCGAGATCCGTCAGCAGGTGCTCGTCCCAGGAGGCGGCCAGCGCCGTCGGGGAGGGCAGGACGAGCGATGTCTCGCGCTCGTCCCAGGTCTCGCCGCGTACCCCGGCAGGCCCGTCGGAGAGGGTGAGGGCACGCAGTCCCACAGCCGGTTCGGCGTGTGTACGCCAGGTGCTCGCACCGGTCAGCAGGCGCGCCTTCTGCGCCAGGTCGAGCTTCTCCAGCAGTGGATCGATCTCTTCGTCCCTCATGACGGTCATGCCCTCTCAGTCCGCGCGCCCGATCAGCGCCCTCGCGCTGCGACGGCAGCGCTGCCGCGCGCAGCCGGGAGAGCGCTCTCCCGCGCTGCCGCGCCAAGCGTCGCTGGCCGACGGTGACCGTGTCAATGGCGAACGCCTCCGCACAGGCCGTGTGCCACCCGGCCTCCGCCGGTGGCCGGAACTCGCTGTGCTCTTGTCATCACGCGTTGTCTGCACATAAGTTGACCGCTTGCGACGTGTCCTACTGCCTGTGGGGGAGCCAAGTCATGGCCGCGAACGGACGGCACCGCAGATACCAGCCGAGCCGCATCAACCGTGTCTCGCTCACGGTCACAGCGGGCGGTGCGGGCATCGCCCTCCCGCTCATCACCGCGGCGTCGGCGGGCGCCGCGTCAGGTGATGTGTGGGACAAGGTCGCCGCGTGCGAATCCACCAGCAACTGGGACATCAACACCGGCAACGGGTACTTCGGCGGGCTTCAGTTCACCCGGTCGACGTGGGCTGCCTACGGCGGTACGGAGTACGCGCCGCGCGCGGATCTGGCCACCCGGGACCAGCAGATCGCCATCGCGGAGAAGGTCCTGGAGGGGCAGGGCCCCGGCGCGTGGCCGGTCTGTTCGGGGAAGGCGGGCCTGACACGGGGCGGTGACGGACCGGACGTCAGCCCGCAGTCCGAGCGAACGGCCGAGATCGCGACGCCGAAGAAGGCCCAGCCCCGTGCCGCCGCTTCGCAGAGCGCCGGAACGGCGAAGGCCACACCGACCACGGTGCCGGGCAAGCGTGACTCGTACACCGTGGCGCGCGGGGACTCGCTCTCCGGGATCGCGGCCGAACGGCGCCTGGACGGTGGCTGGCAGCGGCTCTACTCGGCCAATCGCAAGGTCGTCGGCGACGACCCGGACCTGATCTTTCCGGGCCAGCGTCTGAGCCTCGACCTGGCAGGGACGCCGAGGACGGTCAGCGGCGCCGCTCCGAAGGCGGATGCCTCCTCGCAGCCACGGGCCAAGGACGTCGCGAAGACCAAGGACGTCAGGGAAAAGGCGGCGCCCGCACCGAAGCGGACGGCACAGCCGGAGCACAAGCGGACGGACCGGCCCGCGCAGCAGGCCCAACCGAAGCAGACACAGCAGGCGAAGCCGAAACCGAAGAAGACCGAGACCCACAAGACGGAGACCCGCAAGACCGAGACCCGCAAGACCGAGCGGGCGGAGAAGCACTCCGGGCTCACCGCTCCGGTGTCGGCCCGCACGGGCACTCCGTACCACCAGGCAGGTTCCTGGTCCAGCGGCTACCACACGGGTGTCGACTTCCCCGTGCCCACCGGTACGTCGGTGAAGGCGGTGGGGCCCGGCACGGTCGTCTCGGCGGGCTGGGGCGGGGCGTACGGCTACCAGATCGTCATTCGGCACAGCGACGGCAAGTACAGCCAGTACGCGCACCTGTCGTCGCTCCTGGTGCGTTCCGGCCAGCATGTGGGCGGGGGGCAGCGCATCGCCCGCTCCGGCTCCACCGGCAATGTCACGGGGCCGCACCTGCACTTCGAGATCCGGACGGGCCCCGACTACGGTTCCGACGTCGACCCGCTGGTCTACCTCAGGGCGGGCGGCGTCAAGGTCTGAGTGCCGGGCCGGTCACCGGCCGCGGTGGCAGATGCGGTGGACCCCGTGGCGGACGCGCCCCTGCGCGCGCCGCCGCCGGGCGGCCGCGGGTCCGGTCCGAACTCCGCCTGACCCACCCGGCGCTCCAGCGGCTTCCGTACCGTCATCGGCAGAGGCGCGGGAAACGTTTCCGCGACCGCCGTCGGCGGCGTCGGTGCCACGGGATCGGGAAAGGCCACCACGGTCGGGGTCGTCGACCGGACCGGCCGGGGCACGGTGCCCGCCGGGCCGTTCGGTGCGCCCGCCGGGTCCGGCGAGCCGGCGGGCCCGGCGAAATCCGCCGCGTCCTCGCCGGAGGCGCCGACGGGCAGGGCCCCCGGCGGACGTACGGCGACGGTCGCGCCACCGGGCTCCCGGCCCACGTGGGCATCGTCCTGCGGACGCTCGCCGACGGCAGTCCGCCGGCCCTCGCGGCGCTCCGCGCCCATCCGCTCCGTGGTGAGCATGATCAGCCCGCCGGCCGCCACGGCCCCGCAGGCGAGGGCGAGCAATGTGCCGGCTGTGCCGTGCCGGAACTGCTCACCGAACAGCGTGATGCCGACCGCGGCGGCCACCACCGGGTTCACCACCGTCACCGTGGCGAGCGGTGCCGTCAGACCCGCGCCGCGGTACGCAGCCTGGGACAGCAGCAGCCCGGCCCCCGCGAGCGCCGCGATCACGAGCAGCGTCGGCACGCCCGCGCCCACCTCGCCCGAGGTCCACTGCATGGCCACGGTCTTCGTGAACACGGACGCGATGCCGAAGGCGACACCCGCCGCTCCGGCCAGGACCACACTGCGTATCACCGGCCGGCGCATGGCCTTCGCGACCAGCATCAGCGCGGCCACCGCGCCGAAGGTCACGATCGCGAGCATCAGTTGCTCGGGCCCGCCGAGGGACTGCGCGTCGGACCCCCCGGTCAGGGCCAGCAGTCCCGCAAGCCCCACCGTCGCCATGAGCGCGCCGCGCCAGGCGGTCGCCCCGGCCTTGCGGCGTACGAAGAGGGCGGCCATCGGCAGGGCGAAGACGATGGTCAGGGCGCCCAGCGGCTGTACGAGGCTGAGCGGGCCGTAGGCCAGGGCCACCACGTGCAGGACGGCGCCCACGCCGTTCAGGGCCACCGCGGCCCACCAGACCCGGTTGCGCAGAGGCGCGAGTGAGCGGCCGTCGGAGGCCGTGGCCACGCGCTCCTGGACGATCGCCCCGGCCGCGTAGGCGACCGCGGAGACCAGTGACAGCAGCACGGACAGCGCGAGGGAACTCATGTACACCACGATCTCCCTTCAAAGCCGCCGCGTCGTCGTCCCTGAGACGGCGATTCGGCCTACTGCTTTGGTAGTACGGGAGTGGTCCCGGTGTCCTCCTCCCGACGGTAGTCCTCCTCGCGGCCGACGTCAGAACGATCATCCCGCACGGGTACGGTGAACCGCGAGCCGCGGCACTGCCGGTGCCTGTGGCGTCACACCGGGTGGCCGGCGGATCGGGAGGCGGCAGCGCGATGGACGGGAACGAAGAGGCCGGTTCCGGGCGGGTTCTTCGCGTTGCGGACGGCCCCGGTGCCCGAGGGCGGGCATCTCGCGCTGGCACGGTTGTACGCGGGAGAGGACGCACCGCTCACGGGCCGCATCGACACCGTCGCGGCGCGGCTCGGGACGACCGAACGGCGCGTCGCCGCCTCCGTCGCGCATCTGGGGCTGGCCGCGCGGCTGTGGTCCACGACGCTCGGGCCGGCGGTCCTCTTGGGGGGCGTCCCCAGCCTGCGGGCCGAGGACCTGCACTGGGATCCCCGGCTGCCCGCCCCGGACGACCTGTGGTCCGACGGACGAACCGTGATTCCGGGCTCGGCCGCCTGGATCCGGGACGTCGTCCAGTACGGCCATCTCGTCCCGCTCGCCGAGGCGGTGCGCCGGGACACCCCCGTGCCGATCCGGCTGCTGTGGGGCAATGCCGGATCCGCGCTGGCGGGAGCCGTGCGCCAACTGATGGTGTGGGCGCGGACCCATGGCAGGCCCGCCGTCGCCGCGCGCACCCGCGCCCTGGCCGCAGAACTGTTCGACCACCCGGATCTGCGCGGCACGGGCGCTCCGCACGGACCTGCCTTCCGCAGAAGCACCTGCTGCCTCTACTACCGTGTGCCGGGCGGCGGGCTGTGCGGCGACTGCGTCTTCGACGAGGCGCCCCGCCGCTCGCCCGGGCGTCCCGGCTGAGTAGGCGGAGCGGAAGCGCGACAGAGCCTTTCGGGTCTCTCTGGTGAGCGGTTCGGCACGTATGGCGGCATGAGAGCGGCCAACGGGCTACGAAGTCGACGGAGGACGGATTCATCTCTGCGACGAGGAGCTCGGGCATGCGGCACGGCACTGAGAAGAAGACGGGTGCAGGGGCCGGTGCCCGCATTGCGAGGCCGATGGATGCGAGGCCCGGTACCCGCGGCGTGAGGGCGATGGGGGCGGGGCCCCGTGCCCGCATTGCGATGACGACGGTCCGCTTTACGGGGGCGCTCGGTGTGAGGCCCGGTACCCGCGGCGCGAGGCCGATGGGGGCGGGGCCGGGTGCTCGCAACACGATGACGACGGCCCGCACCGCGGGGGCATTCGGCGCGGGGCCGGGTGTCCGCACCGCCAGGGCGATCGGTGCCACGCATGGTTCTTGATCTCGTCATCATCGGGCTCGTCATCAACCTCGGCCCTCTGCACAACAGCGCGTTCATCCTGCTGCTCTCCACACCCCGTGGTGTACGCAAGGGGCTCGCGTTCGTCCTCGCCTGGCTCGGCTGCCTGGTCCTCGTGCTGGCCGCGGTGATCCTGCTGACCGGCGGCAAGCCGCCGGCGCCTCGCAGCGCCCCCTCCACGGCGGCCCTGGCGCTCAAACTGGCGCTGGGCCTCGGGATGGTGGTCTACGCGGAGAGCAAGCGGCGGCGGGGCAGCCGGCCGCACCGGTCTCCGAAGTGGCTGTCCCGGCTGGACAACGCCTCGCCGTGGACCGCGGCCGGCCTGGGCGTCGTCCTGCAGCCGTGGGGCCTCGTCGCCGCGGGAGCCGCCACGGTCGTTCAGGCGCACCTGTCCTCCGCCGGCTCGTACGTGGCGCTCTTCGTCTTCTGCCTGCTGGCGACCTCCGGCCTGTTGACGATGCTGCTGTACGCGACGTTCCGGCCCACGGAGGCCAGGGCGAGGCTGGGCGCGCTGCGCGACTGGACGGAACGCCACCAGGACCAGGCGATCGTGACGCTCTCCCTGCTGGCGGGTCTGTGGCTGGTCGCCAAGAGCCTCTACCAACTCGTCTGATCCACGCCACTGCCAGAGGTCTTCCGGGCATACCCAAGGGCGGCGTGGTGATCCGGTCCGCGCCGCGGTTCAGAGGGCTCTGACGTGGGCTCTTCGGGTGTTCCTCCGCTCCGCACCTGGGCTTGTCATGGACCTGGACAGCGCCGCATCCGGCGTGCTGTCATGCCAACTGCCATTCCTTCCAACGTTGTACATCGTGTTGCAACGAGCCGCCACCCTTCCTCACCAAGGAGGATCCGTGCGCATCGACAAGAGACTGATTCTGTTCCTGGCAGCTGTCGTGGGAGCCGCCGGTCTGTCCGCCGTACCAGCCGCTTCGGCGGCCGGCCAGGACCCCGCAGCCGCCTCCGAAGTGCAGGGGCTGAAGGGGGAGTACTACACCCAGTCCGCCCCGGGGGCCTTCGACTTCGGGACGCTCAAGGCCACCGGCTTCGACCCCTCCATCGACTTCCCGACCCTGGAGTCGCGGCTGAGCTCGGCCACCGGGCAGGCCGACGACGCCAGCATCCGGTGGACCGGGAAGATCGTCCCGGAGAAGTCCGGCGCCCATACGTTCTCCATGATCGGGGACAACGGCTTCCGCCTCTGGATCGACGGAAAGCCGGTCATCGACCACTGGGTCGACGACTGGGAGAAGGAACAGACCTCCCAGCCGGTCGAGTTGACCGCAGGGACCGCCTACGACTTCAAGGTCGAGTACTTCGAGCACGTGGGCGGTTCCAACCTCCACTTGAAGTGGACCGAACCGGGCGGCACCAAGGTGCCCGTACCGCAGTCCGCCTTCCGGCTGCCGGACGACTTCGCGTACGACGGCGCCATCGGCGCCACCGTGCTCGCCGACGGCCGCACCCTCAAGCTCGACTTCGCCCAGAAGCTCGGCGCCCTTCCGGCCGGCCTGGTGAACCACCTCGACGCCGTGATCGGCGGGGCCGAGTGGCCGCTCGGGGCGGTCGAGGCGGACCCGGCCGACCCGCGAAGCCTGACCGTCGCCCTCAAGGAGCCGGTCGTCGGGAACAAGGCCGGTGACGCCAAGGGCCTGGCCGACATCCGCTACGACGGGGACGGCGCACTGGCCGGCGAGGACGGCACGCAGGTCGGCGCCTTCTGGGCCAGCGGGTCCAACCGCTCCACGTACCAGCTCCGCACCGCATGGGCCGATGAGGTCGGACCGAAGAACGCTCTGCCGGAGTACCCGCGCCCGCAGCTCACCCGCGACAACTGGCAAAACCTCAACGGTTCCTGGGAGTTCGCCGCGGCGAAGCCGGGGGAACAGCCGCCGGTCGGCAAGAAGCTCGGCGAGAAGATCCTCGTTCCGTACCCGGTCGAGTCACAGCTCTCCGGCATCGAACGGCACGAGGACCGTATGTGGTACCGCCGGACCTTCACCGTCCCGAAGAACTGGAAGGTCGGCCCGGCGCGGCGGCTCCAGCTGAACTTCGGCGCGGTTGACTGGCAGTCCGAGGTGTACGTCAACGGGCACAAGGTCACCGAACACAAGGGCGGCTACGACAAGTTCAGCGCCGACGTCACCGACGCGCTCAAGCCCGGCCGCACCCAGGAGCTGATCGTCGGCGTCTACGACCCGACCGATGCCCAGGACGGCGAGAACCCGCCGATGGGCAAGCAGCGCCTGGACCCGAGCGGGATCTGGTACACGCCGTCCTCCGGTATCTGGCAGACCGTCTGGATGGAGCCGGTCGCGGCCGACCACGCGGACTCGCTGAAGCTCACCCCGGACGTCGCGGGCGAGAGCGTCGCCGTCGAGGTGCGCGGAGTGCGGGACGGCGTGCCGGTCACGGCAACCGCGTACGACGGCAGGCGCAAGGTGGGAACGGTCTCCGGGCGCACCGGGTCGGCCCTGAAGGTGCCCGTACCCGACCCGCACCTGTGGTCCGCGGACGATCCGCACCTCTACCGGCTCAAGGTCACGGTCGGATCCGACCGGGTCGGCAGCTACTTCGGCATGCGGTCCGTCGCCGTCGAGAAGGTGAACGGAACCCCGCGCACCATGCTCAACGGCAAGCCCGTCTTCATGATGGCCACCCTCGACCAGGGATTCTGGCCGGACGGGCTGCACACCGCTCCCACCGACGAGGCGCTCGCGTACGACCTGAAGATGCACAAGGCCATGGGGTTCAACTCGGTCCGCAAGCACATCAAGGTCGAGCCCGACCGCTGGTTCTACTGGGCGGACAAGCTGGGCCTGATGGTCTGGCAGGACATGCCGGCGATGAACACCGTCAACCCGTCGGCCGCCGCCCGCGCCGAGTACGAGCACGAGATGAAGGAGATGATCGACGAACACGCCGGCCACCCGTCCATCGTCATGTGGGTGACCTTCAACGAGGGCTGGGGCCAGTACGACGAGGCCCGGATCGCCGACCAGGCCAAGGCCTGGGACCCGACGCGCCTGGTCAACAGCATGTCCGGGATCAACCTGGGAGTCGACGGCGGGACCGGGGACATCATTGACGAGCACGGCTACCCGAGCCCCGCGCTGCCGAAGCCGGACGGCCGACGGGCCCTGATGAGCGGCGAGTACGGTGGGCTCGGACTCGCGGTGCCCGGCCACGCCTGGGCGGTGCAGCAGTCGTACATCGCGGTCGACCCGGCCACCTACACCGACGACTACCTGGCCAAGCTCGACGAGGTGCACGCGCTGGCCTGCAAGGGCGGCAACGGTGCGGTGTACACGCAGATCTCCGATGTGGAGGGTGAGCTGAACGGTCTGCTCACCTATGACCGCAAGGTCGTCAAGCCCGATGTGAAGCGAGTCCACGACGCCCAACAGGCACTGATCCGCGATGCGTCGAAGGACGTCGTCGCGGGCTGCCCGTAGGTCCGACCTTTTGAGGCCGCTGTGGTCCGTCCCAGCATGGGACGGACCACAGCGGCCGGTCCGCCCCCTTGACGCGGATCAACGGGGAACCAAGAATGATCGCGCTCTGACAACGTTGTCCAAAGGAGTATCCCCATGCACCGGATCCCACGGCCGCGCCTGCGCGGCCCGGCGGCCGCACTCGCCGCCGCCGCGCTCCTGGGCGGTGTCCTCACCATCGGGGCCACGGCCCAGGCCGCGCCCCGGACCGACGGCCGGCTGACCGACCTGGTCAACCCGTTCATCGGTACCCAGAACGAGGGCAACACCTATCCCGGCGCCTCCGTGCCGTTCGGCATGGTGCAGCTCTCCCCGGACACCGGCCACAACACCGGGTACGACTACGGCGAGAACCACATCCGCGGCTTCTCCTCGGTCCATCTCTCCGGCGTCGGCTGCGGGCTGGGCGGCGACCTGCCGACCCTGCCCACCACCGGCGACGTCACCGAGACCGACTATGCGAAGTACGCGGCCGAGTTCAGCCACGACGACGAGAAGGCGAGCCCCGGCTACTACAAGGTCGGGCTCAAGACCGGGATCGACGCGGAGCTGACCGCGACGCAGCGCACCGGGGTGCAGCGCTACACGTTCCCGGCCACCGACAAGGCCAACGTCCTGCTCAACGCGGGCCAGTCGCTGCACCGGACGCTGTCGTCCGAGGTCGAGATCCTGGACAACCGCACCGTACGGACCGCGATCAAGGGCAGTGGCTTCTGCCAGGACACCAAGCCGTACACGGTCTACACGGTCACCCACTTCGACCGGCCGTTCACCACGTCCGGCACGTGGAACGGCGACACCGTCACCGAGGGCACGAAGAAGTCCTCGGCCACAGACGCCCGCAACGGCGCCTGGCTGCGGTTCGACACCACCGAGGACCGCACCGTCGAGGCCACCACGGCCCTGAGCTACGTCGACGCCAAGGGCGCCGCGCTCAACCTCCGCGCCGAGGGCGGCCACAGCTTCGACCGCGTCGAGCGCGCCGCACAGCGCAGCTGGGAGGAGCGCCTCGAAGGCGTGAAGGCCCAGGGCGGCAGCGACGAGCTGCGCCGCACCTTCTACTCCTCGCTCTACCGGTCCTTCCTCGCGCCCAACGTCGGCAGCGACGTCGACGGCCGCTACACCGGCTGGGACCAGAAGACCCACCGGGCACAAGGATTCACCTACTACCAGAACTGGTCGCTCTGGGACACCTACCGCACCCAGGCACAGCTCCTCTCGCTGCTCGCCCCGCGCGAGTCGCGCGACATGGCGATATCCGTCCTGCGGATCGACGCCGAGAGCGGCTGGCTGCCCAAGTGGGGCTACGGCACGGTCGAGACGAACATCATGACCGGTGACCCGGTCACCCCCTTCCTCACCAACGCCTACCAGCAGGGCCTGTTGAAGGGGTACGAGGAGGAGGCGTACCGCGCGCTGAGGAAGAACGCCGACGGAGTGCCGGCCACCGACTCCGCACCGGTGGGCCGCGAGGCCAACGTCGAGTACCTGAAGGAGGGCTTCGCCCCGTACATCAAGGACCGGCCGCACGCCAAGCCCGGCGACTCCGACTACGACCACGGCGCCTCCGCCACCCTGGAGTACGCCCTGTCCGACGGCATGCTCGCCGAGATGGCCCGCGACCTCGGCCACGACGCCGACGCCGCCCGCTACGACGCGCGCGCCCAGAACTACCGGAAGATCTTCGACGCCTCGACCGGCTTCTTCCGCGCCCGTGACGCCTCCGGCGCCTTCACCGGCCCGGCCGACCCCGCGCAGAGCGAGGGCTTCCACGAGGGCACGTCCTGGCAGTACCAGTGGATGGTTCCGCAGGACATTCCCGGCATGGTCGATCTGATCGGCGGCAAGGACGCCGCCAACCAGCGCCTCGACTCCTTCTTCGCGTACGACAAGCTCCTCGCCGACCCGGCGAAGACCGCGCGCGAGGTGTGGGTCAACGGACCGTACGCGTACTACAACGCCGACAAGTACAACCCGCAGAACGAGCCCGACCTCATCGCCCCGTACACCTACCTCTCCACCGGTCAGCCGTGGAAGACGACCGATGTGGTGCACGCCGCCCTGACGCTCTTCACCAACGGTCCGACCGGGATGACGGGCAACGACGACCTCGGCACCATGTCCGCCTGGATGGTGCTCTCCTCGATCGGTGTCTTCCCGGTCCAGCCGGGCACCGACACCTGGGGTCTGTCCACGCCCGCCTTCGAGCGCGTCGACATCAAGCTCGACCGCCGGTACTACCCGCGCGGATCGCTCACCGTGAGCGCGCCCGGAGCCTCCGACACCGACCGCTACATCCAGTCGGCGCGGCTCGACGGTGCGCAGCAGTCGCGCACCTACCTCACCACGGACGACATCCGCTCGGCCCGCTCGCTCACCTTCACCGTGGGCAGCGAGCCGTCGGCCTGGGGCACCTCGCCCGAGGACGCCCCGCCCGCGCTGGGCTGAGTCTGGATGTGGGGCGGGCGGCGTCCCGCCCGCCCCACGGCTCTGCCGCTCAGCTGCTCAGCTCGAACTCGGCCCGGATGCGCTTGCCCACCGGCACCCGCTCGGCGGTCAGCCGGTCGCAGATCGCCACGACGATCTCCATGCCGTGGCCGCCGGGGCGCGTCGGGTCGGGGGAGTAGAACAACGGGAGCGCCGTGCTGCTGTCGTACACCGTGACGCTGACACGCTCCGCGGTGCCCTCCAGCTCCAACAGGTACGGGCCCTGGCTGTAGCGGTCCGCATTGGTGACCAGTTCGCTCACCGCCAGCATCAGATCGCTGCGGGTGTGCTCCCCGAACACCGCGAGCCACTCGGCGGCCAGCCGCGCCAGGAAGTGGTCGGCCAGGGCCCGGGCCTGCGCGATGCAGCCGGGTTCGCCGTCGAACACCTTGGCGCTGTGCAAGACCTCCGTGGGCGGCTCCCCTTCGGGAAAGCCGGCCGGCCGGGAGGTGACCTTTTCGTTCATGTGCTCCCGCCAGGGCGACGCAGGGGAGGTCGTTGACCATGTCTCGGCGTCCGCCTACCCGGCATCGGCCGTCCCACTCCGGTTGGAGGCCGGCAGATATCGGAGTTCATCCGGTACCTCCCGGCAGAACGGCCGACGGGCCGGAGGCGCGCAGATCCGCCGTGGTGCGGACGGGAGCCTCCGCCACGACGGGCAGCGTGAAGCGGACCCGGGTACCGGCCGAGGGCGCCGGTTCGAGCAGGATGTGGCCGCCGTGGAACTCGATGATCTTGCGGCACAGGGCGAGTCCGATCCCCGTCCCTCCGTACTCGTCGCGGCCGTGCAGCCGCTGGAAGATCACGAACACCTGCTCCGCGGCCTCCGGCGCGATCCCGATGCCGTTGTCCGTCACCGTGAAGTGCCATGTGTCGCCCTCGCGCCCGCACCCGATCTCGATCCGGCACGGCACATCGGGACGGCGGAACTTCACCGCGTTGCCGATCAGGTTCTGCCACACCATGGACAGTGTCGTCGCGTCGCCGGTGACCTCGGGCAGCGGGGCGTCCCGGACGACCGTCGCCCCGGACTCCTCGACCACGAGCGCCAGATTGGCCAGCGCCCGGTCCAGACAGCGGTCGAGCCCGACGGTCCGCCACTGGTCGTGGACCCGGCCGACCCTGGAGAACGTCAGCAGGTCGTTGATGAGCACCTGCATCCGCTTGGCACCGTCCACCGCGAAGTCGATGTACTGGCGCGCGCGGTCGTCCAGCTCGTCGGCGTACCGTTTCTCCAGCAGCCGGCAGAACGACGCGACCTTGCGCAGCGGCTCCTGGAGATCGTGCGAGGCCACGTAGGCGAACTGCTCCAGCTCCGCATTGGACCGCCGCAGCTCCTGCGCCTGCCCGTCCAGCAGCGCCTCGCGCTCCCGCGACTCGGCGAGCTCGTCCACGATGCGCCGGCGCATGTCCTCGACCGCGGCCGCCACCGCCCGCACGTCCGACGGGCCGCGGACCTCGATCCGGTTGCCGAAGGCCCCGGCACGCACCCGGTCCGACGCGGCGCTCAGCCGGTTCAGCGGCCGGCCCACCAGCCGGTGCAGCAGCAGGCTCAGCGAGATCACGGCCAGCAGCAGGCCGACGACCAGCGCGAGCGCCACCTGGTCCCGGGTGGTGCGGGCGTCGTCGAGATCGGCACGGGCCCGGTCGCGCGCGGTGTCGAGGTGGGCCTGCTGAGCGGTGTACAGCCGGCGCAGCGTGTCGAACTCGTCGTTGCTGCGCCGGATGGGAAGCGAGGACTCGGACGCCGGACCGTCGCTGCGGACAGCGGCGATCAACGGCTCGGCGTGCCGGGCGCGCCAGTTGCGCGCGGCCTCCTCGATCCTTGCCAGGTCCCGGCCGAACGGCTGCTCGTCACCGACCAGCGCCCGGACCCGGGCCAGCCTGACTACCTCGGCCCGCCTCCCCGCCTCGTACGGCTGAAGGAAGAAGTCGTCCCCGGTGAGGGCGAAGCCGCGGATCCCCGTCTCCTGGTCGAGCAGGGCGTTCTGCAACTGGAAGGAGGAGGAGCGGGCCGGCTGGATGCGGTCCACCAGCTCCGTCGTACGGTCGGATATCCGGGACAGTACGAGACCGCCGACGACCAGGGCGCCGCAGACGACGAGGACGAAGCCGCCGAGGATGAGATGGACCCGGTTCTGGACCGACAGGCGTGCGACGAGGCCGGGGCGGTGGGGATCGGTCGAAGGGGCGGTCCTCGGCAGTGGCCGGCGACCCGACGGGCGCGGACGGTTCACCGCTCGCTCCTGTCCGCCCAGCCCAGATGGAGCACGGCCACGTCGTCGGCGAGACCGCCGTACGGTGTCGCGGCCTCGGATGCCTCGGTGACCAGCGCGTCGACGAACGGGCGGGCGCCGAGCGCCCCGTGCCGACGGGCCATGGCCAGCAGCCCGTCCTCGCCCAGACGGGTCCGGGGCCCGGTACGGCCCTCGAAGAGTCCGTCGGTGAACAGCACGATCCGCCCGTCCTCCGGCAGCGCCACCTCGGACCTCGCCCACCGGCCCTCGCCCGGCAGTACGCCCAGCGCCATGCCCGGCTCCGGCTCCACCCAACGCACCGCCGTCCCGCTGCGCAGGAGCATCCCCGGGTGACCGGCCCTGACCACGTCGACGACGCCCCGCTCCGGCCGGAAGGCCAGCGAGGTGACCGTGGCGAAGAGATGGGGGTCGGACCGCTCGGCGACCAGGATCTCCTCCAGGATGCGGATCTGGTCGAGATGACCGGTCGCGCACAGCACCGCCGTGCGCCAGGCCACCCGCAGACATACCCCCAGCGCCGCCTCCGCGGCCCCGTGCCCCGACACATCGCCGATCACCGCGTGCACCGTGCCGTCGGACGTCTGCACCACGTCGTAGAAGTCGCCGCTCAGCAGCGCGTGGGCCCGCCCCGGTTCGTACCGCGCCACCGCCTCGAAGCTGTCGTCGTGCAGCAACGGCACCGGCAGCAGACCGCGCTCCAGCCGGGCGTTCTCCTGGGCCATCAGCCGGTTGGCACGCAGCGCCCCCGCCGCCCGCTCCACCTGCTTGCGCTGGAGCGCGTACCGCACCGAGCGGCCCAGCGCCTGCGGATCGAGCCGCCCCTTGACCAGGTAGTCCTGGGCACCGGTGGCCACGGCCGACAGTCCGGTGTCCGCCTCGGCGGTGCCCGTCAGCACCACGACGGCGGCGTCCGGCGCCGACTCGACGAGCTGGGTGACGGCGTCCAGCCCGTGCACATCGGGAAGGTGGAGGTCGAGCAGCACACAGCAGGGCGTACGACAGGCCGCCAGGAAGCGGCGCGCTTCGGCGAGCGTCCTGCACCAGGTCAGTGCCGAGTCCAGCTCGCCGTCCGCGAGCATCTCCTCCACCAGCAGCGCGTCGCCCGCGTCGTCCTCCACCAGGAGGATCACGGCGTCCACGTTCCATACCGAACCACTCCCCGTGGGGAGCACGGAGTGCTGTGCGGGGACGGAGGCGGCGCGGACCGGGAACGGTTCGCGCCCGCTCACAGGGAGTTCCGTCACATCCCACCCCTCGCCCGGACGGCGCCGGGCCCCGCGCCGTATCGCTGCGAAGCATATGTGACCGAAGCGTGGAGGAAAGGGCCGGTGCGGGGCCCGCCCGGGGGGCCTTCTCACCGATGCGGAGCAGTGCCGGGCTCATGGCAAACTTGACCGGGGCGTTCGCCACGAGGGACACATGACAGAGGAACGGCAATGACGGTGACAGAGGACAGCCCGGAGATCGCGCCCGGAATCGAGGAGTTCGGTCCCGGAATCGACCCGGAGCGGCTGGCCGTCTGTCTGGGTGTGCTCGACGAGCTCGACTCCATCGAGGTCGACCACCCGGACGCCATCGCCGTACGCCGTGCCACCGCCGGTGTCTACCGCACGGTGAAGCAGCGCCGCCGCCAGGAGCGCCGCGCCGCGAAGACCGCGCACGACAAGGCGGTGACCGAGGCGACCGCGACCGGTTCGGCCGAGCGCATCGACGACGAGACCCAGGGCGTGCTGCCCTCGTCCTCCGCCGCCTCAGAGATCGCCGGCGTCCTCCAGCGACCGAGGTCCTGCTACATCTGCAAGACGCGGTACGTCGAGGTGGACGCCTTCTACCACCAGCTCTGCCAGGACTGCGCCCGCGAGAACCGCGCCCGGCGCGACGCGCGCACCGACCTCACCGGCCGCCGGGCCCTGCTCACCGGCGGGCGCGCCAAGATCGGCATGTACATCGCGCTGCGGCTGCTCCGCGACGGTGCGCACACCACGATCACCACCCGCTTCCCCAACGACGCGATCCGCCGCTTCAAGGCGATGCCGGACAGCGACGAGTGGATCCACCGCCTGAAGATCGTCGGCATCGACCTGCGCGACCCCGCCCAGGTCGTCGCGCTCGCCGACTCGGTGGCCGCCGAGGGCCCGCTGGACATCCTGATCAACAACGCGGCGCAGACGGTCCGCCGCTCCCCGCAGGCGTACAGCGAACTGCTCGGCGCCGAGTCGGCCCCGCTGCCCGCGGGCGAGCTGCCGGCCGCCGAAGTGATCGGCACCTTCGGCAGCGGCACCGTCGACCGCGTGGCCGCGCTGCCCGCCGCCCGCAAGGAGGGGCTGAGCGCGCAGGACGTCACCGAGCTCGCCCTCGTGACCGGGTCGGCGTCGCCGGCGCGCATCGCCGCGGGCACCGCGATCGACGCGGGCGGGCTCGTCCCGGACCTGCACCACACCAACAGCTGGATCCAGACAGTCGACGAGGTCGAGCCGATCGAGCTGCTGGAAGTCCAGCTCTGCAACTCCACCGCGCCGTTCATCCTGATCAGCAGGCTCCGCCCGGCGATGGCCGCGACCGCCGCCAAGCACTCCTACGTGGTCAACGTCTCCGCGATGGAAGGCGTGTTCGGCCGCGGCTACAAGGGCGCGGGCCACCCGCACACCAACATGGCCAAGGCCGCGCTGAACATGCTGACCCGCACCAGCGCCCAGGAGATGTTCGAGAAGGACGGCATCCTGATGACCGCGGTCGACACCGGGTGGATCACCGACGAGCGCCCGCACCCCGACAAGATGCGCCTCGCCGAGGAGGGCTTCCACGCCCCTCTGGACCTGGTCGACGGCGCCGCGCGCGTCTACGACCCGATCGTCCGCGGCGAAGCCGGCGAGGCGATGTACGGCTGCTTCCTCAAGGACTACGCGCCTGCCAACTGGTAGCACTCCGCAGCGCAGGCGCTGCGTTCGGTCGCAAGACCCGGCCCGGGAAGTCCTCCGGGCCGGGTCTTTTCGCTCCATGGTGGCTGAAAGTGACCCAGGGCACACGTTCCATCGAGCATGGACGCGCTCGTTTGGTTACTCTGAGGGGAACGGACGCCACCAAGGGATCCACGAAGGTTCCTCGGCCGTCCTGGGACAGGCTCGTCAACCGGGCCGCCGTCCCGCCCCGTACCCGGCGCCACCGCGACCGAACAGATCCTGCCCTGCCCCGCACCGTGGGCGGTCGACCACCGGTTATGACGCCGGAACGTCGGACGCGCCGGGGGCTACGCGACACAAAGGAGTGCGCGGTGACGACACCAGAACTGACGAAGCACGACCAGCGACCGGCCGAACGGTACGGAGAGCGGGCCCGCAGGCCCGAGAAGCTCCGCAACATCGAGGTCTGGGCCAGGTCCGCGCCGATCCGGCTGGCCGGCTACGAGGACGACCTCGCCGAGCCGCACATCCTGCCCGGCGTCGACTGAGTGCTTCCCGTCCGAGCTCCGGCCCGTACCCCGAACAGGGGCGGGGCCGGAGCTCGGCCGTGCCGTGGCGCTCACCGCGGTCAGAAGACCGCGTTCGCCACGGCGGCCCCGGCGAACGAGAGCCCCACGCCCGCGCAGACGGTGAGGAGCAGGTATCCGCCCGCCAGGCCCACCCGGCGGGCGGACGTCAGGGTGAGCAACTCGTAGGAGAACGTCGACCACGTCGACAGTGCTCCGCAGAATCCTGTCGCGAGGAGCAGGTTCAGCCGCGTTCCCAGGTCGCCGTCGGTCGCCGCCTCCGCGACGAAGCCCAGGATCAGGGCGGCACCGGCGTTGGCCGCGAAGGTGCCCCACGGGAAAGCGGTGTGGAAGCGGAACTTCGCGTCCACACCGAGCAGATAGCGCAGCGGCGCGCCCACCAGCCCGCCGGCGAGTACGAGCAGCCAGTCGGTCATCGGGCCTCGCTCCCCGCGCCGTAGGAACGCCCGAAGGCGGCATGGGTGGCGAACGCGCCCGCGGTCACCGCGGCCAGTGCGGCCACCACGGTCAGCAGCAGACAGCCGACCGCGTAACCGGGCTGATGGTTCTCGAACAACTCCCGCACGTTGTCCGTGTAGTGCGAGAACGAGGTGAACCCACCCAGCACACCGGTGCCCAGCAGCGGACTGATCAGCCGGGGCGCATCGGGGAAGCGCAGTTTCAGGGTGACCATCAGCACACCCATCAAGAAACACCCCACCGTGTTGACCAGCAGGATCGTCCACGGGAAGGCCGTGGTGCCGGTCGGCCAGAGGCGCTCGGCGCCGTACCGGGCGGCGGCTCCCGCCGCGCCGCCGACCGCGACGGCCGCCACGACCGACAGCTGCACCCCGGGGTGGTGGTCGGGGTGGCTGTGGCGGTGCAACTCCATCTTGATCGACATCCCGTGAATCTACGGAGCCTGCCGCCGCTGCCCGGCCGGAGCGCGCGACGGCGGCGGCATGCGTACCCGTCCGGAGCAGTCCGGAAGGCACACAACGCGACAACCGGGTGACCCCATGTCTTGATTGGGGGGTTCGTTTCTTCCTGCCCGCAGTACGGAAGAACGCCGCCGCCGAGTCGCTGGAGCCAGTCTTGTCCCTCGTCGAGCCGGAAATCGTCCGGCGGCTTGAGAAACGTCAGCCGTCCGCATACATCCTTGCCTCCCTGCGAGGTGTCGGACAGGTCGACCTCCAGCCCGGACTGCTGACCGGCGCCGCGATCCTCATTGCGCTGTGGGTCTCGGGCTGGGAGACCGGCCTCTTCGCCACCCTCGGCACGCTGATCGCCACCGCGACCGCCTACGTCCTCGCTGTCGACCGGGCGGGTATCGCGCTCGGACTCCAGGGATACGCCGGCTGCCTCACGGGCATCGCCCTCGTCTCCTCGCTGGGCAACCATCCGGCCACCTACGTGCTGACCGTCGTCGGCGCCATCATGTGCACGATTCTGATGGCCGCGCTGGGCACCTTCCTCGCCCCCTTCGGGCTCACGCCCCTGACCGCGCCGTTCTGCCTGGTCTCCGGAGTGATGGTGCTGGGAGCCCCCTCGTTCGAGCGGGTCTGGCACGGAGCCCCGGCCGCCGTGTCCAGCACGACCAGCGGGGACACCGCACTGTCGTGGAACGACCTCTGGCACGCGTTCTTCAACAACGTCTCGCAGATCTTCCTGGTCGAGAGCTGGTACGTCGGGCTGATCATGCTCGTCGGGCTCGCCCTGGCCGGCCTGCGCGTCGTTCTCTACGCGGCGGCAGGAAGCGTGATGGGGATCGTCGCCGCCTGGGCGCTGGGTGCACCCACGGCGCTGATCGCCAGCGGCATCTACGGATACAACGCGGTGCTCGTGGCCATCGCCATCGGTGCCGTCTTCCTGGCCAACAACGTCTGGACGGGGGTCTACGCCCTGTTCGGCGCGGCGGCGACCACCGGCCTGACCGCGTCGCTGACGTCCTTCTTCAAATCGTTCGGCGGCCACACCTTCACCTGGCCGTTCATCCTCACCACCTGGGTGTTGATGGCGGCCGTACCCCTGCTGCCGCGCCTGCGCCGGAGCGAGTGACGGCTCCCGGCCGGCACCGGACCTGCTGCCCTCAGCCCGTACATCACCGAGGAAGGTACTGACGATGAACCTCGCACCTCGCGAGATCGACAAACTGCTGGTCTACGTCGTGGCCGACCTGGCCCGCAAGCGCCAGGGCCGCGGCCTCAAGCTCAACTACAGCGAGTCGGTCGCGCTGATCACCGAGGCGATCCTCGAAGCGGCCCGTGACGGCAAGAGCGTCGCGGACTGCATGGAGCTGGGCCGCCATGTCGTGGGTGAGGCCGACACGATGGACGGTGTACGGGAGATGCTCGGCCTGCTGCAGGTCGAGGCGTCCTTCGTGGACGGGACCAAGCTCGTGTCCTGCCACGACCCCATCGGCGGCTGACCCGTGGCCGAGCCCGTTGCCGTCATCGCAGTGTGCGGTCACGAAGCCGCCTACGGGCGTGCGCTGGACGGCGTCGTGGACGGCGGGGTCAGCATCGTGTCCAGCGGGCGCGAACTGTTCCGGAGCATCGCCGCGCACGGGCGCCGGAACAGCGAGACCGTCGTCGTTCCCATGACGCTCGGCCGCGACCCCGAACTCGTCGCGGACACCGCCCGGACGCTGCGCGCCGTACCCGCCGGCGAGCGGGGTTCCACCGTGCTCGCCGAGCCGTTCGGCACCTCCCAGCACCTGGTCGCGTGGCTGCGGGCGGCGGCGGGCCGGGTACCCGAGGCCTCCGCGCTGCTGCTCACCGCACCGTCCGGGGACCCGTTCGAGGACGCCGAGCTCTACCGGATCGCCGCGCTCGTACGGCGCTACGGCCGCAACGGCCTCGTCGAGGTGGCGTTCACCGGGGGAGACCCGGACCCGGCCGAGGGCATCCGGCGGTGCAGGCTGCTCGGCGCGCGGCGGGTGACGCTGGTCCCGGCCGCGTTCGCGCTGCCGGATGTGCCCGAGGCCGGATCGGTGCCCGTCGACCGGGCGGATCCGCTCATCCCGGCGTCGGCACTGCGACGCGTCCTCGGAGAGCGGGTCGCCGACGCCCGACGGCGTTGGCGCGAGCACGGGGACGACGGCGTCGCGGCCGGCCTGACCGCGGCGGAGAACCACGGTCACTCCCACACGCACCCGCCGGGCGAGGGACACGAGCACGGGCACGGTCCGGGCCACTCGCACGACCACAGCCACGATGCGGGCCACTCGCACGGGCACGACCACAGCCACGAGCACAGCCACTCGCACGGGCACGACCACAGCCACGAAGCGGGCCACTCGCACGAGCACAGCCACGACCACAGCCACGAAGCGGGCCACTCGCACGAGCACAGCCACGACCGTGACCACGATCCGGGCCACCCGCACGCGCACGGTCCCGGCCCCCTGCACACGCACCACCACCCGTCCGCCCCCGGCGCGGACCGAGTCGTCAGGAGCATCGCATGACGTTCCGTCAGAAATATCTGTACGGCAAGGGCCCCATCGAGCTCAACGCGGGCCGCCGCACGGTGAAGCTCACCGTGAGCAACACCGGTGACCGCGCCGTTCAGGTCGGTTCCCACTACCACTTCTTCGAGGTCAACTCGGCCCTGTCGTTCGACCGCCAGAAGGCGCTGGGCATGCACCTCAACATCGCCGCCGGCACCTCCGTGCGGATCGAGCCCGGCGGTTCGCGCGAGGTGGAACTGTGCGCGTACGGCGGCACCGGGCGTCTCGTCGGCTTCAGCGGACTGCTCAACGGCAGCCTCGCCTCCCATCCCGCCCGCGTCGAGGCCGTCCGCAAGGCCATCGAGCAGGGCTTCGAGGGAGCGCAGGGCACCCCTGACGCCAAGCCGAGGCGCGCCGGCAAGGAATCCAAGGGCTCCAAGGCCACCAACGAGAAGAAAAAGGGTTCGCGCTGATGCCCATCCTGCCCCGCAAGCAGTACACCGACATGTTCGGGCCGACGGTCGGCGACCGGTTCCACCTGGCCGACACCAACCTCATCGTCGAGGTCGAGAAGGACTACAGCGAGGGCCAGTACGGCGACGAGGTCCTCTACGGCGGCGGCAAGACCATGCGCGACGGCATGGCCTCCGACCCGCAGGCCACCGCTGCCCAGGGCGCACTCGACACCGTCATCACCAACGTGGTCGTGATCGACCCGATGGTCGGCGTCGTCAAGTGCGACATCGGCATCAAGGACGGCTTCATCGTCGGCATCGGCAAGTCCGGCAACCCGCAGACGCAGAACAGCGTCGACCCGGACCTGGTCATCGGGCCGGGCACGGAAGCCATCGCGGGCGAGCACCTCATCGCCACCGCGGGTGCCATCGACACCCACGTCCACCTGATCGCCCCGCAACAGGCCGAGCAGGCGCTGACCAACGGCATCACCACGCTGATCGGCGGTGGCACCGGTCCTTCGGACGGTTCCAACGGCACCACCTGTACCCCCGGCCCGTACAACATCGGCAAGCTGCTCCAGGCGGCCGAGTCCATGCCGGTCAACCTCGGCATCATGGGCAAGGGCAACGGCAGCCTTCCGGAGGCGCTCAACGAGCAGGTCGTCGCCGGTGCCTGCGGGCTCAAGGTGCACGAGGACTGGGGCGCCACCCCGGCCGTCATCGACAACGCGCTGAACGTCGCCGACCGGTACGACGTCCAGGTCTCCATCCACACGGACAGCCTGAACGAGGGCGGCTTCTTCGAGGACACCCGCTCCGCGATCGACGGCCGGGCCATCCACACGTTCCACAGCGAGGGAGCGGGCGGCGGTCACGCCCCGGACATCCTGCGCATCGCCGGCGAGCCGAACGTCCTGCCGTCCTCCACCAACCCGACGCTGCCGTACACCGTGAACTCGGTGGACGAGCTCCTCGACATGGTCATGGTCTGTCACCACCTCAGCCATGACATCCCCGAGGACGTGTCCTTCGCCGACAGCCGGGTCCGGGCCGAGACGATCGCCGCCGAGTCGGTGCTGCACGACCTCGGTGTGATCAGCATCTTCTCCTCCGACTCCCAGGCCATGGGCCGCATCGGCGAGTCCGTCACCCGCGCCTTCCAGACCGCGCACCACTGCAAGGACAAGCTGGGCACGCTGGAGGGCGACTCGGCCCGCAACGACAACCAGCGGGTCCTGCGCTACCTCGCCAAGGTCACCATCAACCCGGCCATCGCCTCCGGCATCTCCGACCACGTGGGATCGATCGAGAAGGGCAAGCTCGCCGACATCGTGCTCTGGCCCATCCACTCCTTCGGCGCCAAGCCG
This sequence comes from Streptomyces sp. NBC_00236, assembly GCF_036195045.1. Lineage (NCBI taxonomy): Bacteria > Bacillati > Actinomycetota > Actinomycetes > Kitasatosporales > Streptomycetaceae > Streptomyces > Streptomyces sp. NBC_00236. The sequence continues at coordinate 7,783,423 of NZ_CP108100.1, forward strand.
AAGATGGTGATCAAGGGCGGCATCATCTCCTGGGCACAGATGGGCGACCCCAACGCCTCGCTGCCGACCCCGCAGCCCGTCATCTACCGGCCGATGTTCGGCCAGTACGGCAAGGCGATGCAGGCGACTCACGCCACCTTCATGTCCCAGGCGGCCATCGCCGCCGGGGTCCCGGCCGAACTCGGCCTGGAACGCACGGTCCTGCCGGTGCGCCGCACCCGCACCATCGGCAAGCACAACATGGTCCGCAACGACGCCCTGCCCGACATCAAGGTCGACCCGGAGACGTTCAAGGTCACGCTCAACGGCAAGGTCGCCACCATCGACCCGGCCGAGAAGCTGCCCCTCAACCACCTCTACTTCCTGGTCTAGGGCCGATGTACCGCGATGAGCGTGACACCGCCAAAGACACCGTGGCCACGGTGAACGGGATCGGCACGGGTACGGGTCTGGGGCCGCTGCTGGTCAGCCTCCAGCTGACCGACTCCGCGTTCCCCAGCGGCTTCTACACGCTGTCGCACAGCCTGGAGGGCTTCGCGCAGGCCGGGGCCGTCGACTCCGGCAGCCTGCCGCTCCTGCTGGAGGACCTGCTGCTGCACGGTGTAGGTCCCGCCGATGCCACCGCGCTCGCCCTCGCCCACCGTGCGACGGCGGCCGGTGACCCGGCGGCGGTCGTCCGGATCGACGAGCATCTCCTGGCCACCAAACTGGGCCGGGAGATGCGCCAGGCCGCCACCCGGACCGGACGCCAGCTCCTGGACCTGGGCCAGGAGGTGTACGGCCGGCCGGAGATCGGCGACTACTTCGACCGGGTCGTACGGAGTGAGGCCCCCGGAACGCAGGCGGTGGCCGCAGGAGTCATCTACGCGGCGACGGGCGTTCCGGTCCGGCAGGCCGTCGCCGCGGACCTGTTCGCCTTCTGCGTCAGCTTCGCGGGCGCCGCGCTGCGGCTGCGGCTGACCGACCACCGCACGACGCAGACCCTGATCCGGGGCGCCGCACCCGTCATCGAGAAGACCGTCGAGGCCGCGCTGCGGCGCGAGCTCGACGACGTCGGCGCCACCGTATTCGCCTCGGACATCATGTCGGGCCGTCATGAACGCGCCGAGGCACGGCTCTTCGCCAGCTGAAATCCACCCCGAACCACACAGGGAGCAGCACCATGGACGACAACGTACTGCGGGTCGGCATCGGCGGACCGGTCGGATCGGGCAAGACCGCGCTGATCGAGGCGCTGGTTCCGATGCTGATCGAACGAGGCCACCGTCCCGCCGTCATCACCAACGACATCTACACGCAGGAGGACGCCCAGCACGTCCGCCGCACGCTGGCCGGGGTCCTGGAACCCGAGCGGGTCGTCGGTGTCGAGACGGGGGCCTGCCCGCACACCGCCGTGCGCGACGACCCCACGATGAACCTGGCGGCCGGCGCGGAGATGCTGGAGCGCTTCCCGGACACCGACACGCTCCTCTACGAGTCCGGCGGCGACAACCTCACGCTCACCTTCAGCCCGGCGCTCGTGGACCTATTCATCTTCGTCCTGGACACGGCGGAGGGCGAGAAGATGCCCCGTAAGCGCGGGCCCGGAATCACCGACTCCGACCTTCTCGTCATCAACAAGATCGACATCGCGAAGTACGTGCGCACGGACATCAACGTCATGGAGTCCGACGCCCACCGCGTACGCGACAACCGCCCCGTCGTCCTCACCGACTGCCTCACCGGCCAGGGCATCGACGAGATCGCGGTGTACCTCGAATCGCGCCGCAAGGTGCTGATCTGACGTGCGGCTCGCCCCGTACCGGCCCCGTGCCGACCGGCTCGCCGAGACGTACTACACCGCGGTCCGCGTCCCCCCGGACGTGGCGGCCCTGGCCTCCGTGCCGGACACGCTGGCCCCGGGCTCCCCGGCCAAGGTCGGCATCCTCGACCTGGCCTTCGCGGTACGGGGCGAGCGCACCGAACTCGTCGAGCGCTACCAGAAGACACCCCTGCAGATCATGCGGCCGCTGTGGATCGACCCCGAACTGCCCGGGATGAGCTACGTCTACATGATGGCGACCGGCGGCGGGATCGCCCAGGCCGACCGCTACCGGATGGACTTCCGCTGCGGCCCTGACACCCAGGTCCACCTGACCACGCAGGCCGCGACCAAGATCTTCCGGATGGAACACGACTACGCGAGCCAGCGGGTGCATCTGACGGCGGAGGCCGGGAGCTATGTCGAGTACCTGCCGGACCCGCTGATCCCGTTCAAGGACGCCCGCTTCTACCAGCGGACCGAGGTGGTCGTCGCCCCGGGCGCCACCGTCGTCGTCGGTGACACGTTCACCGCAGGGCGGCTCGCCCGCGGTGAACGGCACGCCTACCGGGTGCTCGCCACCGACCTGCACATCAGCCGGCCCGACGGCACGCTGCTCGCCGTGGACACCCTGCGTCTGGCTCCGGGGAGGAGCGGCGAGGGAGTCCTGGGGCCGGGCGTGTTCGCCGGTCACGACCACGTCGCCTCACTGTTCGCCGTGACCGACCGTGTCCCCGCCACCGAACTCGCCGACGCCCTGCACGACGCCCTCGCGGAGCTGGGCGTCCTGTACGGGGTGAGCGTCCTGCCCCGGGACTGCGGCGCATGGGTGCGGGTGCTGGACGACAGCCCGATCCGGACCGCCGCCGCACACGAGGCCGTCCGCCAGGCCGTCCGCCGCCTGCTCACCGGCCACCCGGCCCCCGACCTGCGCAAGCCCTGACCCCCACCGACCCACACGAGGATCCGCCGATGAACACCGCTCCCGCGCCGATGCCGGCCGCGTACGACTCCGGGGACACCGCCTGGCTCCTCGCCGCCACCGCCATGGTGCTGTTGATGACGCCCGGCCTCGCCTTCTTCTACGGCGGCATGGTGCGCACCCGCCATGTGCTCATGATGATCAAGATGAGCTTCGCCGCGCTGGCGTTCGGCACCCTCGTCTGGTGGGTCATCGGGTACACGCTGGCGTTCGGGCCCGATGTCGGCGGCGCCGGAATCATCGGGAACCTCGACCACGTGTTCATGCACGACATCGAGCTGAACACGCTGACCGGGGCGATCCCCACGTACGTCTACAGCACCTTCCAGATGGGCTTCGCCATCATCACGGTGGCGCTGGTCAGCGGATCGATCGCGGACCGCGCCACGATGAGGGGGTGGCTCGTCTTCGTCGTGCTGTGGCTGCTCATCGTCTACATCCCCATCGCGCACTGGGTGTTCGACACGGACGGCTGGATCGTGAAGCACCTCGGCGCCCTCGACTTCGCCGGCGGTCTGCCGGTGGAACTCAACTCCGGCGTCGCCGGTCTGGCCGTCGCCCTCGTCCTGCGCGCGCCGCGCGACTTCGCCCGCCGCGAGGAGCGCCCCAACAACATTCCGCTCGTGGTCATCGGCGTGGGCCTGCTCTGGTTCGGCTGGTTCGGCTTCAACTCCGGTTCCGCGCTGACCGACCAGGGAACCGCCGCCGCGGCCTTCATCAACACCCAGCTCGGGGCCGCCGGAGCCATGGTCACCTGGCCGCTGGTGGAGAAGTGGCGCACCGGCAAGGTCACCACCATGGGCGTCGTCTCGTCCGCCGTCGCGGGCATGGTCGCCATCACCCCGGCCTGCGGTGAGATCGACACGCTCGGCGCGGTCATCACCGGCCTCGTCGTCGGCGCGGTCTGCGCCTTCGCGATCACGCTCAAGTTCCGCTTCAACGTGGACGACACGCTCGACGTGGTGGGCGTGCACGGCGTCGGAGGGCTGATCGGCCTGATCATGGTCGGACTCTTCGCCACCGCGCGCATCAGCGGCAAGGAAGGGCTCTTCTACGGAGGAGGCTGGGGGCTGCTCGGCAAGCAGCTCGTCGCCATCGTCTCCGTGATCGCCTTCTCGTTCATCCTCACCTGGCTCATCGCCAAGGCCGTGGACCTGACCGTCGGATTCCGTGCCAAGGAGGAGTACGCGACCGTCCCCGGCGAGGAGGAGGAGCGCGCGTACGACTTCCAGACCGCCGAGCGCCTCGGCGCCCTGGTCTCCGGCAAGCCGGCGTCCGAGGACGACGAACTCGTCCAGCAGATCAGCTCGTTGCTGCGTTCCCGCGAGGGCGGCCGGTAGCCGGGCCCGGCGGGGTCGGGTGCAGGAACTCCCGTACATAGGTGCGGTGCCACCAGCACCCGGTGTCCCGCAGTTCGCGCCAGGTCGTGTACCGGTAGCGGTACACCCTGGCGCGGACGTGTGCCGGCGGCGCACCCGGGAACGGGTTGTGGCGCAGCAGCCGCAGCGTGTCCCGGTCGTTGTCCAGCAGCCGCTCCACGAACGGCCCGAACCAGGGGCGGGCGTACGCGGGCGAGAGCGCCGCGAACCACATCATCCAGTCGAGCCGCAGATGGTACGGGGCGAACTGGCGCGGCAGCCGGCGCGGATCGCCCGGCTTGCCCCGGAAGCCGTACTCCCGCCAGACCGTCCCCGGGCGGATCACCGCCTCGTCGGTGCCCTCGACCACCACCTCCATCCGGACGCGGCTGATGCTGCCGAAGGCGCCGTACGTGTTGACCAGGTGCAGCGGGTCGAAGGACCGGTTCATGATCTGCCGGCGCGACAGGAGGTTGCGGGCCGGGCGATAGCTGAGGACCACGACCAGGGCCGTGACGGCGATGACCACCACCTCGTACCAGAGCGGCGCACCGGCCTGCGCGGGCGGCTCGGTGACCGGGGACCAGTCCACGGCCGACAGGGCGAGGGCGATCGTCAGCCAGTTGAGCCAGGCGAAGTTGCCCGACAGCACGAGCCAGAGCTGCGTGAGGACCATCAGCAGCGCCGCCGCGCTCGCCACCGGCTGCGGGGTGAAGAGCAGCACCGGCACGAGGAGCTGCGTCACATGGTTGGCCGCCACCTCGGCCCGGTGCACGGGGCGGGGGAGGTGGTGGAAGAACCAGCTCAGCGGGCCCGGCATCGGCTGGGTCTCGTGGTGGAAGTACAGGCACGTCAGCTTGCGCCAGCACGCGTCGCCGCGGATCTTGATCAGTCCCGCGCCGAACTCCACCCGGAACAGCACCCAGCGCAGCAGCCACAGCACGAGCACCGGCGGCGCCGTGTGCGCGTTGCCGAGGAAGACGGCGAGGAACCCCGTCTCCAGGAGCAACGACTCCCAGCCGAAGCCGTACCACGTACCACCGACCTGCACGATCGACAGATACAGCGCCCAGGGCAGGGCCCACAGGACCATGGCCCCCCACAGGGGTACGAAACGGTCCGTACCCGCGAGCAGCGCGACGGCGAGCGCACAGCCGAACCAGGCGACCAGGGCGAAGAACCGGTCGGAGTAGTGCAGGCGGAACAGGCCCGGGGCGGTGCGCCAGTCCGTCCGGCGCAGGACCTCGGGGGCGGGCAGCATGCCGCGCTCGCCGATCAGCGCCCGGAACTGGAGCGCGGCGGTGAGGAAGGCGGCCAGATAGATGACGGCCAGGGCCTTCTGGAAGAGGAGCCGGCCGAGCCAGTACCCGTCTGCGGTGAACCAGTCCATCGCTTCCAGTATCGGCCCGTCGCTCCGCGGCGTCTCACTCCTGTGGTGCGTGTCCCTCCCTGACGATCCGGCGCAGCGTGCGGCCGAGCCGGCGCGCGTACCACCGCTGCGCCACCGGCACGAACGGTCCGGCGATGCGGGTGTACCAGCGTGCGGGCCGGCTGAACGCCATCACGGTGAACGTGACCGTGCCGTCGTCCGCGAGCTCGGCCACGAAGCACTCCTCGCCGCACTCGGGGTGGCGGGGGAGCGTTCCGTACGCGAATCCGATGCGTTCGGGACCGTACTCGGCCCAGACGACGCGGCACGGCGCGGTCAACCGGAACGGGCCGGCCCCCAGCGCCACCCGAACGGAGGCACCGGGCTCGGCGCGTGGCGCGGAGGCCCTGACCCGCGTCCCGGAGACGCGGTGCATACGGAATTCGGTGATCGCGGCGCCCGCGGCCTCGAAGTCGGCACGACCGTGTCCGATCCGGGTGCGGTGGTGCAGATGGTGGTAGCCGTCGGGGAGTGGGCCGAGCCGGGTGCTGCCCGCCTCCGGATACGTGAGGGTGCTCATGCGGTCCTTCCTTCGTGGGTTCCTTCGCGGGTTTCTTCATGGGCGGAACGGGGGTTCAGGCGTTGCCAGGCGAGCACCGAGCAGAGCGCGAAGCCCAGCGCGTTGCCCACGCCGTGGGTGGCGGCCATCCAGGTCAGAGTGGGGTGCGGGAGGCCGGTGGCCTCGCCCAGGGCCCAGCTCAGTGCCAGCGCCATGGTCGCCGCGAGCACGGCGGCCGAGGCGGCGAGCAGCAGCCCGGTGGTCCGGTCGCGGGCCGCGGGCCTGACCGTGCGCCAGGTCAGGAGAGCGACGGTCCACATGCCTGCTGTCAGGACCACTGCCCCCGCGAGTTCGGCCCAGTCGCCGATGAAGTAGCCGGTCAGGACGAGCAGGGTGCCCAGCGGAACGCTCAGCGCCGCGAACCGCCCCGCCGCGCTGTCGACCACGCGGCCGACCAGTCCGGCGACCAGAGCGGCGGCGAATCCGGCGAAGTGGAAGTGCGGCACGGTCAGCGCCAGGATTCCGAGGCCGAAGCCGAACAGCGGACGCCCCGAGCGCTCGGCGACCAGCGCGACGGCGGAGACGGCCGGGGCCGACAGGGCAGTGAGCAGGGCGATCTCGGCGGGTGCTGTGCGCCATGACAGCAGCGGACCGGGGCGCCGGACGATTCGGGCCGGGGCATGCAGGGCGAGGAGTACGGCGCCCAGTCCGTACCCGAGGGCCAGGACGGTGGCCAGGGGGCCGCGCGGCAGCCAGAGGGCAACGGCACCCGGCACGGCGAAGACCAGCCACAGCCGCCGTATCCGGTCCAGGTCGGGGGCATCCGCCAGCCGCAGTCCGGAGGGCACGATCACCAGCATGCCCAGCATCACGATCAGACCCACCAGGACCGACACCCTTCAGCCCCCCCTTCTTGAACGCGTTCAAGCGATGGTGGTGCTGACTCTAGAGGCTTTCTTGAACGCGTTCAAGGTGATGGCGGCGTGATGTCCGGAACCGCGGGCACACCGTGCGGCCCCGGCTTGCGGGGGAGGGGGAACTGCGGCAGACATGAGAGACCACCAGTGACCGGTGACCAGGCAGGAGACCTCTTCGTGCACGCACCGACACGCATGCGCCGCGCCGTGCTCGCCGTACTGTCCACCGGCATCCTCGTCACCGCGGGCTGCGCCCGGGAGGCCGGGGGCGGCGGACCCGGCACCGAAGGGACGGCGGACGCCGGCGAGGTGCTCCTCCAGCCGGCCGCCGCGCAGGGGCCCGACCCCTTCACCAGGTCCACGGTGGACCCGGCCGGCGCCGCGCCGGCCGTGCCCCGCACGACCCCGCCCGGGACACCCCCGCCCGGCGACGGAACGCCGCGCACCCTCCCCGGTTCGACCCCCGGCCTCTACGGCGGCACCCGCTCGGTTGCCTCCTGCGACGTCGGACAGCAGATCCGCTTCCTCGCGGCCGACCCGGTCAGGGAAGCGGCCTTCGCGCAGGCTGCGGGCGTGCCCCGGGCCGGTGTTCCGGACTTTCTGCGCGGCCTGACCCCCGTGGTCCTGCGCGCCGACACCCGGGTGGGCAACCACGGCTTCCGTACGGGTTCGACCACCACGTTCCAGTCCGTGCTCCAGGCCGGAACCGCTGTGATGGTGGACGGTCATGGCCTCCCGCGCGTCCGCTGCGCCTGCGGCAACCCGCTGAGCCGGCCCGCCGGCGGGGGAGACGTGGAGGGCGGGCGGGGCGAGAAGTGGGCGGGGTACGACCCGGCGAGGACCGTCGTCGTCGCACCCGCCCCGAAGGCGGTTGCGGACCTGGTCATCGTGGACGCCGACCACAACAGCTGGATGGCGCGTGAGGTCGGGGACGAGGGTGCTCGTGACCGCACCCCCGAAGTGCCGCCGCCCTACGCCCCCGGCACCGACATCACCCGCCCGCTGCCCGACCCGCCTCCGGCGAGGTCCAAGGAGCCGAAGCCGCCGACGAAGCCGATCCCGTCGCGCTCCACCCCCGGGCCCGGGGACTGCCCGACACCCGTTGCCCCGACCCCGCCGGGCGAGGCGGTCGCGGCGACGAAGGAGCCGACCGGTGCGCCGGTGCGGGTGCCGACGAACTGCCCGACGCCGACCGGCCTCCCGTCCGACGGCCCGACCGAGGGGTACCCGGAGCTCCCGACGGACGAGCCGACCGGTGCCCCCGCCGACCCGGACGAGCCGCCGCAGGACCTGGTGCCGCCCATGACCGACGAGCCCCAGACCTCCATCCGACTTCCGTGGCAGGACGACACGGAAGCATCCGTCGACGGTTGAGCGGCCGCGCGACCGATATCGCGGGGCTGCTCGGCTTCGCGTCCCCGGACAGCTCCCCCCGCTGGTTCCGCGGCTGGGAACCGGCCTCAGTGCCTGGCGTCACCAGCCGGCTTCTTCACGGTGGTCCCGGCGATCCGGGGGAAGCGAGCCGCCGGGGTGGTGACGGGAGGCACGGGCCCGGCTCTCAGCCCCTGCGAACGGGCGGCGGCGTCCAGTGGCCGTCGAGGGCCTGACGGTGGGGTGCGTACAGGCGCAGTGTGATGCCGAGGGGCCCGAGCGGGGCGGGAAGCCAGTTGGTCCGGCGGTCGGGGCCGGGATCGGTGTGGCTGATGTGGATGTCCAGAGACCCGTCGGGGTTGTAGTCCAGCGGGTCGCGGTCGCCGAGGGCGAAGCGGTCGAGTTCGTTGGGGGCCTGGAAGCCCTCGGCGTCGTACATGGTGAGCGACCAGAACGCGGCGACCGGCGGGAGGCGGTCGGCCTCGAAGTGCAGGACGTAATCGCGCTCACCCGTGAGCGGCTCGCCGTCGGCGTCGGCGGTGAGCAGCGGGTATACGGCGTCCTCGGGCGGGTTGGCGCCGAGGCCGACCAGGGTGACCACGGCACGCCGGAAGTAGGCGTTGCCGTAGACGCCGATGGTCTGGAGGACACTGGCCCAGCCGTTGTGCTGGGCGCCGAGCCGCGACCGGGCAGCGTGCATCTGTCGCAGGGCTTCCTCGGTACCGGCCGAGATCTCGGCCTGCTGGGCCGCCGTGAAGGCTTCCGCGTCGAAGGCCTGTCCGGGGATGATGCCGAGGCCGGCGATGCGGGCCAGCACCGAGAAGTCGGTAGGGTGCGGTTCGTTCACGCGCAGGGCCTCGGCGGCCCGGGCGAAGAAGTCGACGCCGGTGAGCCCGTTGACCAGGCTGAGGGGTTCGGTGTCCGTGTCCACGCCGGGGTCGGGCCGGTGCTCCACCGGCGTCAGCGGTGTGAGGCGGAAGCCGTCCTGGACGGCGTGGACCGCCTGGTAGTCGGCCGGGCCGTTGGTCTGGGTACGGCCGATGATCCACGCGTGCGGTGTCGGTGCGTGGATCACCTGGGCGTCCGCGGGGGGCCGGCCGGTCCATCCGGGACCGACGATCAGGTACTCCTGTGCTCCGGTGCCGGTGGTGCGTTTGCCCGGCACGGCGAAGACATCGGTCCACATGTCCAGCATCGGCAACAGGAAGTACCGGTCGCCGGTGTCGGCGACGGACAGGCGGACGGGCCCCGCCGTCAGGTCCACCCAGGCGCTGGAGTAAAGGGTGTCGAAGTTCGGCCGTACCACGGCGCGGAAATCCGCCGTCGGGAACGCGCGCATGTGATGGAACCGGTTCGGCGGCCCGAACGCGGGCTTCACGCCGGCCGGCAGGGCAGCGGCCTGCCGCCTGGAGATGTCCATCGTCACCAGCGGATAGAGGTACCAGTACGCCTCGCGGCTCAGTGTCCGAAGGTCATCAGCCAGCTTGCTCATGTGAGGCTCCTGTGTCCGATACCGGTTGTCCGACGGCACGACGGCCGCCCGGCTACAAGCTCGCACGGGCGGTGCAGGGAGGCGACGCAGCGACTGCCGGCTTACGCCATCGGGGTGATCCGGCCCCGTGAGGGAGGTGCGACGCCGATCGTGCCCGGGACCTGCCTCCGTACCGGTCAGAGGCACCGGTGCGAGCGTCGCCACCCCATGTGGTCCGGACCTTCATTCCTGTGTCGGCAGCCAGTTGCCGTGCAGCCCCAGCGGGACCCTTACCGGGATCCGCACCCGGGCGACCGGGCCGGAGGCGGGATCCTCGGCGGGGATGACGAGCAGCCAACTGGTGTCGTCGGTACGGTCGGTGGCGTACGTCATCCAGTGGCCGCCCTCGCCCGGCGCGGTGCCGGGCGAGGGGGCGAAGACCGGTTCGCCGACGGACAGATCCCCGGCCCGCCACACCGTGCTCGTACCCGACGTGTCCCTTCCGTCGTACCAGCGCAGCGCGTCGAACTCGCCCGGGAGCAGATCCGGGTTCCCGGAATCGGAGGCTACGGCGAGCTGTTGGTGACGCCGGCCGATCAAGCGGTCGTCGGTACGGGGAAGTTCCATTCTGGCGTCGTCCAGCATCGTCCGGCGCATCGTGCCGGCGACGGGATCGATGACCGCGCGCACCAGACCGGCGGTGTTGGGCGCCTGTGCGGGGTCCGGCGCGCCCATGGACAGGCGGGACCACTGCACGTAGTCCAGCACCACATCACTGCCCTCGGGCCCGGTGTCGTACGCGTTGACCGTGTGCCACAGCCAGAAGGCCTCGTCCGAAGCCCATCGCACAGGGCCGCCGTCGCGGGGGACCAGGGCCACGCGGGTGCCGCGCTCCGGCCGCCAGTCGATCATGGATCCACCGCTCATCGCGGCGGCGATGTCGAAGAACACCGGCGCCAGCGCGATCACCAGGAAACTGGCGGTGAGGGCCATGTCGTGGATCATCATCGGTTCGTCGAGTCCGTCGATCGTCGTGGGACCGCGGGCGACGGAGCCATCGGGGGCGATGGCCGACCAGGTGAGGTACGGGGGTTCCAGGCCGTAGCAGAAGACCAGCATCTCGCCGGTGAGCGGGTCGATCTTCGGGTGGGCGGTGATGCCGGCCGGCAGTGCCCCGCCGAACGTCTCCTTTCCGGCCGTCTCCAGTTCCGGCGTGATCAGGAAGGGGCAGTCAGATTCCGCGAGTGCCAGCAGCCGTCCCGCGTGGCGGACCACATTGATGTCCGGAAGATCGCGGAACGTACCGGCCAACTCCGGTTCCACGTCCGGGACCTGAGGCATGATCATTGATTCGATCCCACCCCACAGCGCCCGCCCCGCACGTTCCTCGGCCAGCACGGCGGGTGTGCGGACGAAACGGTTGCGGTACCGGGCCTGACCGCCGGAGATCCACACCCCGTGCAGCATTCCGTCCCCGTCGATCGGGTAGAGGAACGAACCGATGGGGCTGAAGCGGGGGTTGGGACCGTTGCGCAGGAAAAGCCCGTCGAGCTCGTCGGGCAGTTCGCCCGTCACCTGGAGCTCCGCCTCGTCCACCTCGTCGGTCACCGGGGCGAAACGGCCGGAGAGATGGACGACGCGGGCCGGGTCGAAGGCCTGCTGGGCGTGTGCGGCCATGGTGGCCTCCCCTTGCCGGGCGTGGGCGCCTCTGAATGCGTGCCGTGCCGATCCTTCATTGAATCTCCGGCCCGCAGCCGCTGCAACGTGGGCCCGGGGGCGCGGAGATACGGCTGCGGAGATGCGGAGGGCGAGGCCCGGCTTCACCATGGAGAAAGCGGCAGAGTGCCGCGGGACATGCCCCGGAGGTGTCCGGTGGCCCCATCCAATTCCGGGCGGCGGACCGGGAATCTGTTCTTCGCGTTCGCCCCGTGGATCATCTTCGCCGTCATCGCCTCGCCCAGTACCTGGGAGTATGCGGCGCTGGCCGGTCTCGTCGCGGCCGTCGTCCTCAACCTCCCGGACCTGCGGCGGGGTTCGTTCAAGGTGCTTGAGGTCACCGGCATCGTCTTCTTCGCCGTCCTCAGCGTCCTCGCGCTCTTCCTGAACACCCAGGACCTCTCCTGGGTGGAGCGGTACGCACAGGTGCTGTCCAGCTCGGTGGTCGCCGTGGTGGCGCTCGGCTCGCTGGCGTTCGTCCCGTTCACCGAGCAGTACGCGCGGGAGACCACCCCTCGCGAGGTGTGGGGCACACCCGTCTTCCGGCATGTGAACCGGGTGCTGACCCTGCTCTGGGGAGGGGTCTTCGCCGCGACCGCCCTGCTGGGCCTGGTCGCGGTGCACACGTCGTCCGGCGCCGACTGGTACAACTGGATCATCCCCGTGATCCTGCTGGTCCTGGCGGTCCGGTTCACGGAGCGCTATCCGGACCGGGTGCGTGAACGGTCCCGGAGCGCGCGCGCCGCCTCCTGACCGACACCGCCTCGGGAAGCAGGTGCCGGGTCTGCCCGCACCAGCCGGGGCCCGTGGTGACCATGTGGTGCCGAACCTCGTCGCGCAGGCCTGGAACCACTGCAACGGCAGCCTCAAGCACCACCTGGTCGCCGAGCCGGGACGGTTCCAGGAACGGGACCTTCGGCGACTACGTCAAGGCGCCGCAGGGCCGCTGATGCCGCCGTAACGGTGAAGGCCCCGGAACACCGTTCGGGCGTTCCGGGGCCTTCACCGTGGTGTCAGTTGCCGGGCTCCGAGGCGTCCAGCATGGCTTCGCGCTCCACGACCTTGACCCGCTCGCGGCCCTGCGGCTCGCCCAGGGCGCGCTCGTGCGCGTCCAGGCGGTACCAGCCCTCACGGGTGGTGTACCGGACGCCGCGCGACTCCAGGAACTCGGTCACGGCCCCCGGCTCGGGCTGTGCCGGGGCGGGCAGCCGGCCGGTGGTGTGGTCCTCCAGCAGGCAGGCGACCGTTTCGTTGGCGTCGCCCTTGGTGTGACCGATCAGGCCGATCGGGCCCCGCTTGATCCAGCCGGTGACGTACACCGACTCCATCGGCTCGCCGCCGGCCAGAACCCGTCCGGCGGCGTGCGGAACCGTGCCGGACGCGACGTCGAAGGGGAGCTTGGGCAGCTCCTGGGAGTAGTAGCCGACCGCGCGGTAGACGCTCTGCACGTCCCAGTCCTTGAACTGGCCGGTGCCCTTCACATTGCCGGTGCCGTCCAGCTCGGTGCGCTCGGTCCGCAGGCCGACGACGCTGCCGTCCTCGCCGAGGATCTCCACGGGGGACTCGAAGAAGTGCAGGAAGAGCTTGTGCGGCCGGTCGCCGACGTCGCGGATCGCCCAGTTCTCCAGCGTGGAGGCGACCATGTTGGCCTGCTTGTTGCCGCGGCGGGTCTCGATCGAGCCCGCGTCGTAGTCGATGTCCTCGGGGTTGACGATGACCTCGATGTTCGGCGAGTGGTCCAGCTCCCGCAGCTCCATCGGGCTGAACTTGGCCTGAGCGGGACCGCGCCGCCCGAAGACGTGCACCTCCAGCGCCTTGTTGGCCTTCAGGCCGTCGTAGACGTTGGCGGGGATCTCGGTCGGCAGCAGCTCGTCGGCGGTCTTGGCGAGGATGCGGGCGACGTCAAGGGCCACGTTGCCGACACCCAGGACGGCGACCTTCTCGGCCTCCAGCGGCCAGGTGCGCGCCACGTCCGGGTGACCGTCGTACCAGGAGACGAACTCGGCGGCACCGTGCGAGCCGTCCAGGTCACTCCCCGGTATGTCGAGGGCGCGGTCCGCGTCGGCGCCGGTGGAGAAGATCACCGCGTCGTAGAAGGTCCGCAGCTCGTCCAGGCCGATGTCGTTCGGGTAGTCGACGTTCCCGAAGAGGCGGATCTGGGGCTTGTCCAGGACCTGGTGCAGCGCCTGCACGATGCCCTTGATCCGCGGGTGGTCCGGAGCCACGCCGTAACGGATCAGGCCGAAGGGGGCGGGCATCCGCTCGAACAGGTCGATGGAGACGCCCGGGTCGGTGGCGGCATCGGATTTGAGCAGCGCGTCCGCTGCGTAGATTCCGGCGGGGCCGGCACCGACGATGGCTACGCGGACGGGGCGTGTCATGGCGAGCTGTTCCTTAGGACGAACGAGCAGGAGCGGGGCGGGCCGTGGTAAGGCTTGGCTTACTCCACCCCGACGCACACGTTAGCCGCTGCCCCTGCCCCCTTTCGGGGCGGGTCGGCGTTCTGCGGCGATTTCCGGCGCCCCGCACCTTTGCCGGACGGGGGGATCCCGCGGAATCTCCGGGAAATCGGCTCCTTCGAGCGGCTCGGAAATGTGTTCCATCGCACGTTCACCTGGTGGACGGCTCACTCGAAGAATCGGACAAATAGTGGCAGAGTGACCCACATGGATGATCGGGTAGCGGGTGCCCTGTCACTCCCGGACGACTGGCCCGCCCACCCGGACCTCAGTCTCGCCCTGAACCGTATGGGCAGCTTCGACTGGGACCTGGACAGCGGCCTCATGCACATGGAACAGGCGGCCCTCGACGTGTTCGACCTGAGGGGCGACGAGTACGACAACAAGCCGACGACGCTCGGAACACGGGTGCCGCCGGACGAGGGCGTACGCCTGGACGCCATGGTCACTCAGGCGCTCAAGTCCGGCCGGAAGAACTACGGGGCGTACTTCCGCATTCTGCGGCGTGACGGCACCCTCCAATGGACGCACACCCAGGGTTTCGTCCAGCGCGACGCCACCGGGCGGCCGCGCCGCATCATCGGGATCGTCCGCGACGCCACGCAGGAGCTGGCCGACGCCACCGCCCGCCACGAACTGGACGAGGAGCGGCGGCGGCGGACCAGCCTGGTGGACGCCACCACCGCCGCGCTGGCCCACGCCCGTACGGTCCAGGACGTCATCAACGTGCTCAAGAACTCCCAGGGACTGGCCCATCTGGGGGCGACCAGTCTGGTCATGGGGCTGATCGAGGCCGGGCGCATCCACCTGGTGGCCGACGGACCCGAAGGCGCCTTCGTGCCGGGCACCCGGTACACACGGACGGACGACCAGTACCCGATGAGCGAGGTCGTGCGCACGCTCGGTCCCCGCTTCATCGAGTCCGCCGAGGACTTCGCGGACTCGTATCCGGTCCTGTGGCCCCACATCAGCCATCTGGGCATCACCTCGGCCGCCTATCTGCCGCTGATCGCCCAGGCCCGCCCCATCGGTGCCCTCGGCCTCCTGTACAGCGACAAGAACGGATTCACCGGCGACGAACGCAATCTGCTGGTCGCCCTCGGCAGCTCCATCGCCCAGAGCCTCCAGCGCGCCATGCTGTACGAGCAGGAGCACGACCTCGCCGAGGGCCTCCAGCAGGCGATGCTGCCGCGCCGCATCCCCGACGTGCCGGGAGCGCAGATCGCCGTGCGCTACCGCTCGGCCCGGCTGGGCCGGGACATCGGCGGCGACTGGTACGACGTCATCCCGCTGCCCGGCGGCCGGGTCGGCACGGTCATCGGGGACGTCCAGGGCCACGACACCCACGCCGCCGCCGTCATGGGTCAGCTGCGCATCGTGCTGCGGGCGTACGCGGCCGAGGGGCACAGCCCCGCCACGGTCATGGCGCGGGCCTCCGTCTTCCTGCACGAGCTGGACACCGACCGCTTCGCGACCTGCACCTACGCCGAGGCGGACCTGACCACGGGTGTGGTGCAGGTGGTCCGGGCCGGTCATGTCGACCCCCTGGTGCGCGAAGCCGACGGGAGCTGTCGCAAGCTCCTGGTCGACGGCGGGCTCCCGCTGGGGCTCTCCGCCGAGTTCGGGCGGCTGGAGTACCCGGTCAGCACGGTCGAGCTGGACCCCGGGCAGACCATGGTGCTGTTCACCGACGGCCTGGTGGAGCTGCCGGGCGCCGATCTCGACGAGGGCATGCAGCTGCTCACCGCCATGATCCGGAACGGCCCGGCGGACCTCCAGCGCCTGGCCGACCGGCTCTGCGAATCGGTCGACGAACGCGGCGGCGAGGACGATGTGGCGGTGCTGCTGCTGCGCCGCAAGGCCGCCCACGCCCCGCAGCCGGGGGGCCGGCTCCAGCAGCACGTGGGACAGAACGACCCGGAGGCGCTCAGCTCGGCGCGGCACATGATCCGTGCGGCGGTGCGGGCGTGGGGTGCGAAGGAGCGGGCCGACGAGGTGGAGCTGGCCGCCGACGAGCTGACGACCAACGCCCTGATGCACACCGACGGCGGCGCGATCGTCACGATCCGGGTCCTGACCGGGCCGGAACGGCGTCTGCGCGTCGATGTGGAGGACCGGTCCAGCGCGCTGCCGCGCCGCCGGGACGCGGGCGATTCGGGGGTCTCGGGCCGCGGGCTGATGCTCGTCGACCGGCTGGCGGACGCCTGGGGCGTCGAATCCCGGGGCACCGGCAAGTGCGTCTGGTGCGAGTTCGTCATCCCGCCACGCGACTGATCCGCCTGGCCGTTCCCCGGAACTGCACACTACTGAAAAGTAACAGAACGTAACATGTCTGTACTTGACCGTAACCGACCGCGCGAGATTGACTGCGGTTTTGTCAGTCTTCGTCTTCCATGACATGAGGACCCGTTGGGCACTGAGCTACTGGCACCTCTCGATCTGGCCTTCTGGCACCTCGAGTCCGATGCGCACCCCATGCACCTCGGTGCGCTCGCCGTCTTCGCGCCGGACGGTGACCGCCCCCCGGGCCCCGACGCCCTTCTCGAACTGCTCGGAACCCGGGCCGCCGCCATTCCCCGGCTCCGGATGCGGGTGCGTGACGTGCTGCTGCCCGTCGGCGGCGCGGCCTGGTCGGTGGACAAGGACTTCGACGTCCACCGGCACGTCAAGCGGGTGCGGCTGCCCGAGGCGGCGACCGCCGGTGAGGGCGAGGCCGGTTTCATGGCCGCCGCCACCCTGCTCGCGGGCGAACTGATGGAACAGCCGCTGCGCCGAGGGCTGCCGCCCTGGCAGATGTACCTCATCGAAGGTGCCCCGGACGGTCCGTTCGCCGTGCTCGTCAAGCTTCACCACGCGCTCGCCGACGGCATGCGAGCGGTCGCCATCGGCGCCGGGATCTTCGACGAGATCGCCTCGGCCGCGGGCCGGGGCCGGCCGGGACCCGCGGCCGGCCGGGTCCGCCCCGTGCCGCCGCGCTCCTGGATGCCAGGCCCCCGACAGGTCGCCGGACTCGCCCTCGGCCGGATCGAGGACCTCGGCCGCGCCTTCGGCGTCGGGGCCTCGCTCGTACGGGCCAGTCGCCTCGATCTGCGCGGCGCGCCCGCCCTCAGCGCCAGTTCCTCCGGCACCCGGCGCCTCGCCACGGCCGATCTCGACCTCGCATCCGTGCGGCGGATCCGCCGGGCGGCGGGCGGTACCGGCAACGACGTGCTGCTCGCGGTCGTGGCGGGTGCGCTGCGCCGCTGGATGCTGGAACGAGGCGAACCGCTGCCGGGTTCCGACCCGCGCGCCCTGGTCCCCGTCTCCCGTCGCCGGCCGGGCGGCACGGCCGCGGCCACCGGAAACCGGCTCTCTGCCTATCTGCTGGGCCTCCCCGTCTCCGAACCCGACCCCTGGGAGCGGCTGCGGGCCGTCCGCGGTGCCATGGACCGCAACAAGGCCGCGGGGCCGCTGCGCGGGGCCGGAGCGGTCGCGGTCCTCGCCGACCAACTGCCCTCGCTGGCCCACCGCTTCGGTGCGCCGCTGGCCGGGAGCGCCGCCCGGATGCTCTTCGACGTACTGGTCACCAGCGTGCCGCTGCCGCGTTCGGCCCTGTCACTGGGCGGCTGCCCGCTGCGGGCGCTCTACCCGATGGCGCCGCTGGCCCGCGGCCAGTCGCTGGCCGTCGCGCTGACCACGTACGGCGGCACGGTGCAGATCGGCCTGGTGGCCGACGGCAAGGCGCTGCCCGACCTGGAGCGGCTGGGCCGCTGTGCCGAGGACGAGGTCTCCGAACTGCTGACGCTGCTGCCCTGAGCACGGCCCTATAGATCGGACAGATCAGCGAGCAATTGCCACCACTGATGTCCTCCTGGGTGTTGACGTGCCCAAGTGATCCGATGAATATTCGCTGTGTGCAGGAAGCGA
This sequence comes from Streptomyces sp. NBC_00236, assembly GCF_036195045.1. Lineage (NCBI taxonomy): Bacteria > Bacillati > Actinomycetota > Actinomycetes > Kitasatosporales > Streptomycetaceae > Streptomyces > Streptomyces sp. NBC_00236. Next base: position 7,801,332 of record NZ_CP108100.1, read on the forward strand.
TCTTCGGGGAGGGCGGCGGACACATGCGGCGCAACAGGCTGGGAAACAGCGCGGTCGAGATCACCGAGCTGTCCTTCGGAGCGGCCGCCATCGGCAATCTCTTCAGCGCCGTGGAGCCCGCACAGGCCGCGGCAGCCGTCGACGCGGCCTGGGACGAGGGCGTGCGCCACTTCGACACCGCGCCGCACTACGGGCTCGGTCTCTCGGAGCGACGGCTGGGCGAGGCCCTGCGTTCCCGGCCCCGCGACGCGTACGTGCTCTCCACCAAAGTGGGGAGGGTGCTCGATCCGCTGCCCGGCGGCGGGGCCGCCGCGTCCGAAACGCTCTCCGAGGGCTTCGCCGTCCGTGCGACGCACCGCAGGCGCTGGGACTTCAGCGCCGCAGGCGTCCGCCGGAGCATCGAGGACAGTCTGGAGCGCCTCGGCCTCGACCGCATCGACATCGCCTACCTCCACGACCCGGACGACCACGCGGAAGCCGCCTTCGGCGAGGCCTACCCGGAGCTGGAGAAGCTGCGGGCCGAAGGGCTGATCGGGGCCATCGGGGCCGGAATGAACCAGACCGCGATGCTCACCCGCTTCGTCGTCGAGACCGACGTCGACGTGGTGCTCTGCGCCGGCCGCTACACCCTCCTCGACCAGTCAGCCCTGAGCGATCTGCTGCCCGCGGCCGCCGCCCGCGGCCGCAGTGTCGTCGTCGGCGGCGTCTTCAACTCCGGCCTCCTCGCCGACCCGCGCCCCGGCGCGACGTACGACTACGCCGCCGCACCGCTGAGCCTCCTGGACCGGGCCCTTCGCCTGAAGGCCGTCACCGAGGGCCACGGCGTGCCGCTGCGCGCCGCGGCCCTGCACTACCCGCTCAGCCACCCGGCGGTCGCCGGCGTGCTCGTGGGCACCCGGTCACCCGACGAGGTGCGCGACGCCGCCGCCCTCCTCCGCCAGGAGATACCTGACGCCCTCTGGGACGACCTGCGTGCCGAGGCCCTGCTGACCGAGAACGGACACTGACATGCGGATCGCCCTGCACACCAAGGTCCGTGCGGACCGCATAGCCGAGTACGAGGCCGCCCACCGCGAGGTCCCGGCCGAACTGACCCGGGCGATCCGGGCGGCGGGAGCCACCTCCTGGACGATCTGGCGCAGCGGCACCGACCTGTTCCACGTCATCGAGTGCGACGACTACGCCCGGCTCCTCGCCGAACTGGAGCAACTCCCCGTCAACGTCACGTGGCAGGCCAGGATGGCCGAACTCCTCGACGTCGCGCACGACTACTCGTCGGACGGGGCCGAAGCGGGCCTCCCGGTCGCCTGGGAGCTGTGAGATGACCGCCCGTCCCCGCATCGTCGATGCCCACCACCATGTGTGGGACCTCTCGGTACGCGACCAGGACTGGATCACCGGAGAGGAACTGGCGCCCCTGCGCCGTGACTTCACCCTCGCCGACCTGGAGCCGGAGGCGCGGGCCAACGGCGTGTCCGCGACCGTGCTCGTCCAGACCGTCACGCTCCCGGAGGAGACCCCCGAGTTCCTCGCGCTCGCCCACGGCAGCGGCCTGGTCGCCGGCGTCGTGGGCTGGAGCGACCTCACCGCCCCGGACGTCGCCGACGCCCTGGCCGCCCTGCGCGAGCTTCCCGGAGGTGACCGGCTCGTCTCGCTCCGCCACCAGGTGCAGGGCGAACCCGACCCCCGGTGGCTGCTGCGCCCGGACGTACAGCGCGGACTGGCCGCCGTGGCCGACGCCGGACTCGTCTACGACCTGGTGGTCCGGCCCCACCAGCTGCCCGCCGCCGTCCGCGCCGCCGAACTGCTGCCCGGGCTCACCTTCGTACTCGACCACGCCGGCAAGCCGCAGATCGCCACCGGGCAGCAGCACCCCTGGGCCGACGACCTGAGGGCGCTCGCCGCCCTCCCCAACACCGTGTGCAAACTCTCCGGCCTGGTCACCGAGGCGGACCCGCACGACTGGACCGTCAAGGACCTGCGCCCGTACGCCGGCACGGTCCTCGACGCCTTCGGGCCCGGCCGGCTGATGTTCGGCTCGGACTGGCCGGTGTGCCGGCTCGCGGCCACGTACACCGAGGTCGTCGAGACCGCGCTGGCGCTCCTCGGCGGCCTCGCGGACGACGAGCGGGACGCCGTCCTCGCCACCACGGCCGAGCGCGTGTACGGCCTCCGGTAGGCGCCGGGGCGCGGGCTGCGGCAGGCTGGGAACCATGCCCGAACTGCCGGAAGTCGAAGCCCTGCGGGTCTTCCTCGACGACCACCTGGTCGGCAGGGAGATCGACCGTGTCCTGCCGCTCGCCATCAGCGTCCTCAAGACGTACGACCCACCGCTCACCGCCCTGCACGGCGGTACGGTCACGGGCGTCCGGCGGCACGGCAAGTTCCTCGACATCGCCGTGGGCCCGCTGCACCTGGTCACCCACCTCGCCCGGGCCGGCTGGCTGCACTGGAAGGACAGCTTCCCCGCCACTCCGCCGCGCCCCGGAAAGGGCCCCCTGGCGCTGCGTGCCGTCCTCACCGACGGCGACGGCTTCGACCTGACCGAGGCCGGGACCACCAAACGCCTCGCCGTGTACCTGGTGAACGATCCGGCCGCGATCCCCGGGATCGCCCGCCTGGGCCCCGACCCGCTCGACGCGGCCTTCGACCGGGACGCCTTCGCCGCGCTGCTCGAAGGCGAACGCCGCCAGATCAAGGGCGCCCTGCGCGACCAGTCCCTCATCGCCGGCATCGGCAACGCCTACAGCGACGAGATCCTGCACGTCGCGAGGATGTCGCCCTTCAAACTCACCGCGCACCTCACCGACGACGAGATCACCCGGCTCCACACGGCTCTGCGCACCACTCTGAACGACGCCGTCACCCGCTCCAGCGGACTGGCGGCCGGACGCCTCAAGGCCGAGAAGAAGAGCGGCATGCGCGTCCACGGGCGCACCGGCCAGGCCTGCCCGGTCTGCGGGGACACCATCCGCGAGGTGTCGTTCAGCGACTCCTCGCTGCAGTACTGCCCGACCTGCCAGACCGGTGGCAAGCCGCTGGCCGACCGGCGCCTCTCCAAGCTGCTCAAGTAGCACGCCTCAGCGGGTGAGCCGCAGCAGCGGCCGGCCCGCCGCCGTCCGCACCTCGAAGCGGGCGATGTCCCCGGGCCGCAGGGCCGCGCCCCCGTCGAGCCGGAGCGGCGCCTCGCCCGGGCCGGCCGACGACCACGTGGCGACGGTCTCCTCGTCCCCGTCCCGCCCCACCGCGACCAGCGAGCAGACCCCGGACTCAGGCACCCCCGACACCTCCAGCCCGACATCGGCGCCCCACTCGCGCGCCCCCGCCGTCACGACGGCCGCCATCCCGGAACCCCGGTCCACGGCCGCCCACCGCCCGCTGCCGGACCCCTCGCCGGGCACCACGAACGGCGCCCCTGCCACGAGCACCACGGCCGCCGCCCCCAGGACCAGGCGCCGCCGCCGCGTCCTGCGCCGCCCGGCCGCCACCTCCTCCGTGGCCCGCCGCACCAGACCGGGACCGGCGCACGCCACGGGGGCGACGCCCGGAGGCGTCAGCCGGGCGTACCGCCCGAGAACGGCCGTCACCCCGCCGAACTCGACCACGGCGCCCGCACACAGGGGACAGCCCTCCAGATGCTCCTCGAAACGGAAGGCGTCGGCGGCGCCGAGCACACCCAGGACGTAGGCGCCGACATCGCGACGGTGTTGCGGGCTGCACATGCCGTCCCGTACGGAAACAGCCCGTGAATCACTCAGCACACCCCCCTGCACAGCGCCGTACAGGCCCTAAACTCCGGCCTCATGCTCCGCGTACTCGCCGTCGACGACGAAGAACCCGCTCTGGAGGAACTCCTGTACCTCCTGCGCGCCGATCCCCGGATCCGCAGCGCCGAGGGAGCCACCGGCGCCACCGAGGCGCTGCGGCGCATCGGCAGCGCCGTCGAAGCCGGGCCGGACGACCCCGCCGCCATCGACGTCGTCTTCCTCGACATCCACATGGCGGGCCTCACCGGACTCGACGTCGCCCAGTTGCTGGCCGGGTTCGCCGCGCCCCCGCTCATCGTCTTCGTCACCGCCCACGAGGGCTTCGCCGTGCACGCCTTCGACCTGAAGGCCGTCGACTACGTCCTCAAGCCGGTGCGCCGCGAACGCCTCGCCGAGGCGGTGCGCCGCGTCGCCGAACAGGTCGGCGGCCGCTCCGCACCCGCGCACGACAGCGCGCACGACCAGATTCCCGTCGAACTCGGCGGTGTCATCCGCTTCATCCCGATCGACGACATCGCGTACGCCGAGGCGCAGGGCGACTACGCCCGGCTGCACACCGCCACCGGCAGCCACCTCGTCCGCGTCCCCCTGACCACCCTGGAGGAGCGCTGGCGCACCCGCGGGTTCGTCCGCATCCACCGCCGCCACCTGGTGGCGCTCGGGCGGATCGACGAACTGCGCCTGGACGCGGGCAGCATGAGCGTGCGCATCGGCACCGCGGAGCTTGCCGTCAGCCGCCGCCACACCCGCGCGCTGCGCGATCTCCTGATGCGGCAGACCGGCCGCTGACCAGCGTCTACCCGCACCCGGACCCCTTCCCAGCGGGGTCGGGTGCTGCGTACACTCCGGCCCCATGTCCGCAGAGCCAACGCCCCGGCGTGAAGTGGTGACGGGGGAGCCCCGCCGGGTGCGTCCGCTGCCGCGCTACCGCACCCAGTCGGAGATCGACGAGCAGACCGCGCTCGGCGGCGCCTACGTCCGCTCGCTGATGCGCAGCCAGCTGCGCGCCGGACTCACCGCGTTCACCGGCCTCGCCGTCGTCGTCGGTACCCTGCCCCTCGTCTTCGAGGCCCTGCACAGCTCCGCCGTCGTCTGGGGCGTCCTCGGCTTCGCCGCCTACCCGCCGCTGACGCTGCTCGCCTGGTGGTACGTGCGCCGGGCCGAGCGCAACGAGCGCGACTTCGCCCGGCTCGTGGAAGGCCGCCCCGCACAGTGAGCCGCACGTACGCGGTGGCGGCCGTCGCCTCCGTCGTCCTCGCCACCGTCCTCGTCGGCGGGTTCGGGCTGCGCATCTCGCGCACCACCTCCGACTTCTACGTCGCCTCGCGCACCGTACGGCCCCGGCTGAACGCGGCCGCGATCAGCGGCGAGTACCTCTCCGCCGCCTCGTTCCTCGGCATCGCGGGCCTGGTGCTCGTCCACGGACCCGACATGCTCTGGTACCCGGTCGGCTACACCGCCGGGTATCTGGTGCTGCTCGTCTTCGTCGCGGCCCCGCTGCGCCGCTCGGGGGCGTACACCCTGCCGGACTTCGCCGAGGGGCGCCTCGAATCCCGGCAGGTGCGCAGACTCGTCAGCGTCCTGGTCGTCGGCGCCGGCTGGCTCTATCTCGTCCCGCAGCTCCAGGGCGCCGGACTCACGCTCAAGATCCTGACGGGGGCGCCCGGCTGGCTCGGTGACGTCCTCGTCGCCTCCGTCGTCGTCCTCGCCGTCGCCGCGGGCGGGATGCGCTCCATCACCTTCGTCCAGGTCTTCCAGTACTGGCTGAAGCTGACCGCCCTCCTCGTCCCCGCCCTCTTCCTGGTGCTCGCCTGGCAGGGCGACGGGCGGCCCCGCGTCACGTTCGACGAGCAGCTCTCCGTCTTCCGCGCCGACCATCCGCTGTACGCCACCTACGGGCTCATCGTCGCCACGTTCCTCGGCACCATGGGCCTGCCGCACGTCGTCGTCCGCTTCTACACCAGCCCCAACGGCCGCGACGCCCGCCGCACCACCGTCGCCGTCCTCGCCCTGATCGGCGTCTTCTACCTGCTGCCGCCCGTCTACGGAGCCCTCGGCCGGCTGTACGCACCCGAGCTCATCCACGGAGGCGACGCGGACGCCGCCGTACTGCTGCTCCCCGGCCGGGTCATCGGCGGGCTCGGCGGCGATCTGCTCGGCGCGCTCATCGCCGGCGGCGCCTTCGCCGCGTTCCTGTCGACGGCCTCCGGACTGACGATGGCCGTCGCCGGCGTCATCACCCAGGACGTCCTGCCCTCGCGCGGCGTACGGCACTTCCGGCTGGCCACCGTCCTTGCCATCTCCGTCCCGCTGGCCGGGTCGCTGATCGTCAGCCGGGTACCGGTCGCCGACTCGGTCGGGATGGCGTTCGCCGTGTCCGCGTCGTCCTTCTGCCCGCTGCTGGTCCTCGGCATCTGGTGGCGCCGGCTCACCCCGCCCGGAGCGGTGGCGGGACTCGTCCTGGGCGGCGGCTCCGCCCTGCTCTCCGTCGCCATCACCGTCAGCGGGGCGGTACGGCCCCCCGGCTGGCCGCACGCCCTGCTCGCCTGGCCCGCCGTCTGGTCCGTCCCCGTCGGCTTCCTCGCCATGATCCTGGTCTCGCTCGCCACCCCGGGGCGGATACCCGCCGGCACCAACGCCGCCATGACCCGATTCCACCTGCCCGAGGCACTCACCACCGGGAGGCACCGGTGACCGGGGCCGGATACGCCGTCATCGTGCTCCTCGTGCTGCTGCTGTTCGGCGGCGGCCTGCTGACCGGCCGGCGCACCGCACGCCCCGTCCGCACCAGCGACGTCGGCACACCGGTCGAACACGCCACGTTCGAGACCCTGCACACCGCCTCGCTCGCCGCGCCCCCGCTGCGCGCCGGGCTGACCGAGGAGAGCGCCCGCAGATCGTCCCGCCGCCTGCGTTCGCTGCTCGGCACCGACGCCCTGTGCCTCACCGACCGGGACCGGATCCTGGTCTGGGACGGCGAGGGCGACCACCACGGCCGGCACATCATGGACCAGGTACGGGACGTCCTCGCCACCGGCCGCGACACCGCCTTCCGCAGCGAGTGCGACGACCTGGACTGCCCGCTGCGCTGGGCCGTCGCCGTGCCGCTCACCGTCGACCACCGGGTCCTCGGCACCCTGATCGCCTACGCCCCGCGCGAGTCGGCGGTCCTGGCGAGGGCGGCGGGCGAGGTCGCGCGCTGGGTCTGCGTACAACTGGAACTCGCCGAGCTCGACCGCTCGCGCACCCAGCTCATCGAGGCCGAGATCAGGGCCCTGCGCGCACAGATCTCCCCGCACTTCATCTTCAACTCACTGGCCGCCATCGCCTCGTTCGTCCGCACCGACCCCGAGCAGGCCCGTGAGCTCCTCCTGGAGTTCGCCGACTTCACCCGCTACTCGTTCCGCAGCCACGGCGACTTCACCACCCTCGCCGACGAACTGCACTCCATCGACCAGTACCTGGCCCTCGTCCGGGCCCGGTTCGGCGAACGCCTCTCGGTCACGCTCCAGGTCGCCCCCGAGGTGCTGCCCGTCGCCCTGCCCTTCCTCTGCCTCCAGCCCCTGGTCGAGAACGCCGTCAAACACGGGCTCGAAGGGGCCGTCACCTCCAGCCGCATCACCATCAGCGCGCTGGACGCCGGCTCCGAGGCCGAGGTGGTCATCGAGGACGACGGCACCGGCATGGACCCGGAACGCCTGCGTCACATCCTGCGCGGCGAAGGCGGGAAGTCCACGGGCATCGGCCTGCTGAACGTCGACGAACGGCTGCGACAGGTGTACGGGGACGACTACGGGCTCGTCATCGAGACGGGCATCGGCGCCGGCATGCGCATCACGGTGCGGCTGCCGAAGTACCGGGCCGGGGTGCACGGTTCCTGAATCGGTGGCGGCGCCCCCCGTACGGGCGGATCCCCGGTACGGGCGGATCCCCGGTACGGGCGGATCCCTCAGTACAGGTGGATCGAGAGGTGCCCCAGCGGCAGTCCCAGCTGCCAGGCAGGTGTCCAGACCTGGGCGGCCGCCCGCTCCTCCTCCGGCTCCCCGGAGCTGTCGGCCGGCTCCCACGGCGGCGGACCGAGCGCGTCCAGGTCGGCCGCCAGGAGTTCGGTGTCCTCCAGCCACCGCCAGGCCGCACGGGCCAGGGCCAGATCAGGCCCGGTGTCGCCCGCCTCCTCCAGCGCGTCGAGCCGCGCGCAGACCCAGCCCCGCCACGGGGCTCCGTACGCGGTCAGCAGCCGCAGCTCGTCCACCCGGGCGGACGGGAGGGAGCCGGCCACCGCACCGTCGGAGAGGAACACGGTCAGGGCGAGCGCATCGCGCCCCGCCCGGTACTCCAGCGTCGCCGGCTCCATCAGCTCGCCGGTCCGCAGCAGTTCGTCGGCGATGTACTCCGCGTACATCCAGGCCATCGGGATCCGCAGCCCGCCGCCACTGGATCCGTCTTGACGTTCCGGACGCATCCGGTCTCGCCCCATTCCGTTCTCGGTACGGCCCTACACGCAGCATTGAACCGGGGGAGCGCGCCCCGCGTGGCCAGAAGGACAGGATCCGTCGGACCCGATCCGTCACAGATACGAGGTTGCGATGACCGGCCACCCGGAGGAGGGACCCCACATGCGGCAGTTGCTCGGCGCCTACGTCCTGGACGCGCTACCGGCCGCGGAGGCGTGCACCGTCGCCCGGCATCTCCAGAACTGCGACCGGTGCGCCGCCGACTACGCGGCGGTCGCGGAGGCGGCGGCCCTGCTGCCGCTGCTCACCGAGGAGGACCTGCTGGAGTAACCGGGGAGGTTACGGGAGAGCAGGCGCAGGGCGTAATAGGAGCGGGACTTCACCGTGCCGGCGGGTATCCCCAGCACCTCGGCGGTCTCGCCCACGCTCAGCCCCCGGAAGTAGATCTGGACGAGCACGGCCCGGTGCTCCGGGCTGAGGGTGCGGACCGCCTCGCGCACATCGAGCGCGGACACCGCGGACTCCGCGGTGTCCTCCCGGCCCGGGGCGCTCTCCAGCACCGCGTCGCTGACCTCGGCCGGCCGGGCCAGCCGCGACCTGCGGGCGTCGATCGCCAGCCGGCGGCCCACGGTGAACAGCCACGGCCGCATCGACTCGTAGGGTCCGTCGAAGGCCTCCGGGTGCTGCCAGGCCCGGACCAGCGTCTCCTGGAGGAGATCCTCGGCCCGCTGCCGGTCGCCGAAGGTCAGACCGAGCAGGAAGTGGAAGAGAGCGGGTCCGTGCTCACGCTGCAGATCCGCGAGTGCCCGCTCATCGGTCGTCGTCGTGGTCATGGTGAACGCCCTTCCCCGCGGAGGTCCCTGCCGCCTCGCTGCTGACTGGCGTATACGAACGCATTCACGCCCCGGGGAACAGGACAAACGCGGCCCCGTGCGACGAGCGGTCGCACGGAGCGGCGAATGGTGCGGTGAACGGTCGGGCGGCGATGCCGGGGCCGGGGGAGGGGGGTTACGGGACCACGGTGACGGGCCAGCGCCCGGCCTTCACCAGGCGTACGGCCACCGAGCCGATGAACCGGTGCCCCGCCGACTCGGACGCGCCCACCACGACGGCGTCCGCCTTGAGCTCGTCCGCCGCCGTCACCAGACCGTTGTACGGATCACCGCGGAAGGTGTGGAACTCCCAGCGCACATCCCATATGTCCTTCATGCGCTCGGTCGACTCCCGGATCTCGTTCACCAGGCCCTCCGCCACATCCCCCGTCGCATCGCCGACCGGAGCACCGAGCGCGGCACCCGCGGTCAGCACGGGCTGGACGTAGACGAGGGCGAGCATGGCCCGCTGCCGGCGGGCGAGACCTGCTGCATACGCGGCGGCGCGCATGGAGGAATCGGAACCGTCGAGGCCCGCGACGATCACCTTGGGGCCGTCTGTGCCACGTTCGAACTGGTGGGGCTGCTGGTCTGTCACGGCAGTGAGGCTATCGGCTCTTCCGGACGCCCCTGTGCCGGGCTCCCGAGTGCCCCGGCGCGCTGCTGCCGGATGCGCGGACGCGCTCCCTCCATTGGGTGCAAAACCCTCCGTGACCGGTGTCGTTGAGAGGGGTGACAGAGCGGATGTGCGAGCAGTTGGTCATGAAGAACGATCAGATGCCGCCGATGCGCAGAACGCTGCTGAGGCTGGCGGCCGGGCTGGGCGCCGCCACTGTCGTGCGCCTGGTCGCGGCGGACTCCGCGGGCGCCCCGTTCCGGCGTCCCGCGCCGTCGTCGGCCGTGGCCGCCGGTCCGCAGGCAGCCGCCCTGCGGACCCGGCCGCTGGCCTACCGGCTGAGGCCCATGACCGCGGACAGCCCGCCCCACTACCGGCCGGCCGTGCCACCGGTCCGCACCCGCCCCTTCGAGGAGCTGCCGGACATCGGCCGGGCCATGGTGCTGAGCTTCGACGACGGACCCGACCCGCTCTACACCCCGCACATCCTGGACACCCTGCGCAAGCACGACGTACGGGCCATGTTCTTCCTCTGCGGGGAGATGGCCCACGACAACGAGGACCTGGTGCGCAGGATCGCCGACGAGGGGCACACCGTCGGCAACCACTCCTGGACCCACCCGCTCGTCACCAAGCTCTCCCGGTCCGGCGTCACCGACGAACTGGGCCGTACCAGCGAGGTGATCGAGAAGATCACCGGCGCTCCGCCGCTCTGGTACCGGGCCCCGTACGGGGCGTGGAACCGGAACTCGTTCGAGATCGGGGCGGCGATGGGAATGGAGCCGATGGCCTGGACGGTGGACACCCTGGACTGGACCGTGCCGGGCACCGACAGCATCGTCCGCCGGGTCAGGGAGGGAGCGGCCCCCGGGGTGGTGGTGCTCTCGCACGACGCGGGCGGCAACCGTTCGCAGAGCGTGTCGGCGCTGCGCCGCTATCTGCCGGAACTGCTGGACGACGGATACCGGATCACGGTGCCGCAGCGGCGCTGAGGTGGGACGACTGCTGCCGGGAGGCGGTGTCCGTCCCCCGGCAGCAGTCGCGAACAGGCCTCATCGGCCGCAGCGGCCCAAGAGGCCTCCGCCGGCCTCATCGGCCTCAGCGGGTTTCGACCAGGCGGGCGAAGGCCACCACGTTGCCGTCGTAACCGTTCGCCTTCGTGTATCCGCCGCCGCAGGTGATGACCCGCAGTTCCGCCTGTCCCGTGTCGCCGTACACCCGGGCGCCGGGGAAGTCGTTCTTGGAGAACACCTCGACTCCGTAGACCTCGAACACGGCGATACGGTCGTCACTGCGGGCGACCTCGACGCGGTTGCCCTTCTTCAGCGAGCCGAGTCCGTAGAACACGGCGGGGCCAGCCTGGTTGTCGACGTGACCGACGATGACGGAGGTGCCGAGCTGCCCCGGCGCGATGCCGTTCTGGTACCAGCCGGCCAGGTTGGGGTCCTGCGGGGGCGGTGTCTCGATCCAGCCGTTCGCGTCGAGGTTCACGTCGACCACCGGTGCGTCGACCCCGATCGAGGGGATGGCCACGCGTGCGACGGGCGCGTACGCCAGCGGCTTCACGGCCGGGCCGGCCACCGGGGTCCCCGGGGCGATCTTCTGGTGGCCCACCGATGTGGCGGCGACCGGCTGCGGCGGACCGGGTGAGAGGTCCGCTCCGTTCCGCATCAACGCGAGACCGGTGAGCATCGCCAGTGCGAGTGCGCCCCACGGCGAGTGTCTGATCCGTTCTGGGCGCCAGTTGTCCCGGCCCATGGTTCTCCCTTCGTCGCGACGAGGGGAACGCTAGGCGCGGGTCGGCCGGGCGGCATTCAGGGAGGCGCGAACGGGTGGCGGCGACCCGGCGGGCTGCTTATCGGAGTAGCGGCCGGAGAAAACTTCTGACGGTCTGTGACCTGCGGGTCCATCAGGTTCACGGGTGTTCGCCCGGTGTGTCGGATCACCGGGGTGGAGCAGTCCCGAAATGCGGTGGATCAAGGATCTGGTGAGGGTTCGTCATGGGAGGCGTTCTCGTCGAACCATCCCGGTGCACAGAGCTCCGGGGCGCTTCCCGCTGGAGGTTCGAACGATGCGTGCTACACGCGCTCTCGTTGTCGCCGCGACCGCCGTCGCCGCCCTCGGGCTCGGTGCCCCGATGGCCGCAGCCGGTGGAGACGTCGGGAACGGCCAGAACAACGGCAACAGCCAGAACGACTGGAACGACCCGGGCGACTGGGACAACGGAGACGGCAACGGCAACGGAGGCAACGGAGGCAACGGCGGAAACGGCGGAAACGGCGGGAACGGCGGGAACGGCGGGAACGGCGGGAACGGCGGGAACGGCCGCAACAACGGTCCGAACAACGTGACCGTCGACCCCGAGCGCGTCCACCAGGGCGCGGCCATGCAGGTCAGCGCCGAGGGCTGCGGCCGTGGCGGCAGCGTCTCGTCCAACGCGTTCCGCACCACGAGGCTTTCGGCGGGCCGGGTCGGCCACGCCCGGGTCCGGATCTTCAACGACGCGACGCCCGGCTCCTACAACCTGACGGTGCGCTGCGACGGCACCGACCGGACGGCCGGACACCGCTTCACCGTGCTCAACAGCCGTGGCGCGCAGGGCGGCTTCGGCGGCTCGATGGCCGCGAGCCCGGCGGAGATGGGCGTCGGAGCGGGCCTGGCCGCCTCGGCGGCCCTCGGCGGAGGCATGTACTTCATGCGCCGCCGGAGGACGGGCAATGGGGCGATCTGACCGTAAGGACGCACCCACCGGCCCGATAACCGAAGTCGCCCCGAGTCCTCCAAGAGGACCCGGGGCGACTTTCGTTCCGCCGGCGGTGCCGGTCAGTGCGAGCGGCTCTCCTTGCGCCGCCGCACCACGAAGACGGTGCCGGTGGCGGCGGCCACGGCCAGCGCGGTGCCGGCCACGATCTCGCCGGTGTCCATGCTGTCGATGCTGCCGCCGAGACCGCCCTGCACACCGGCCGGGGAGGCGGTGGACACCGCGGAGCTCGTCGAGCTCGTGGTGGGTGTGCTGGTGGCGGCGCTGATGGTGAGGTTCACCTTGGCCGTGGAGACCGGCGAGGTGTTGCAGGTGAACGTCACCTCATAGGCGGCGCCCGGCTTGGCGTCCGAGTCGACTGTCGCCCGCCCGGTGCCGCCCTGGGGGATGGTGACGGTGTCGAACACCCCCGAGGACGCCGTGGCCGTGGTGGAGCAGCCCCTGGCCGCCAGGGTGACCTGGCCGCCGGGCGCGATCACCGAAGGCGTGACGGTGTACCCGCTCCCGCTGTTGGACGGTCCGCCCGTGGTAGCGGCATACGCGGTCACGGCCGGGGCGGTCAGGGCGAGTGCTGCGGCGCCGAGCAGAGCGACGGGGGTGACACGTATTGCGCGCATGGTGAATCCTCCGGGTCCCCGAGGAGCAGCTGCGGAACGGATTTCCACAAAGCGTCAGAAATGCACCTCGATGCGGGCAACGCTAGAAGTGGTGCATTTCGCCCGCGATCGGGGTGCGCCGCTCGGGGCACCGCTGTCCCCCGAGCGGCGCACCGCCCGGGGGAGAGGTCCGCTATCCGCCCGCCGCGCCGGGGAACAGATCAAGGAACGGTGCGGCGGTGGCCGAGATGCCCCGGCCGAAGGGGGAGTCGAAGTCCCAGATGAGGAAGAGGAGGAAGGCGATCAGGACGCTGAAGAGACCGGCCAGCAGGAGTTCGCGGAACGTCCGGCGGATCTGCAGGGTGAAGATCAGCCCCACCGTCACCAGTGCCCCGGTGATCAGCCCGAACCAGACGACGCCCGGCATCGTGGCTCCCGCGCTCTGCCCCCGTGCGTTGCGGGCGTCGTCCGCTGCCGCGACCTGGTCGACCAGCGGCTGGTAGGCCTGCCCCTCGTGGTCCGTCTTCGGCCGGTAGTCCGTGACGTCGGCGCGTACCCGGTCCAGGAGCTCACCGCCCCGGTCGCCGAGGGTGCCGTGCTCGCTCATCGTCCGCCATTCGTCGTGCACGACGTAGCTGACGTAGGCGTCGACGTCCGCGCGGATCCGGTTGCGGACCTCGACCGGGTAGACGGACGAGCGTGCGCTGACCTCGTGCAGGGCCTGTGCCTCCTGGCGTACGTACTCCTGGGCGGCGCCGCGGCCCTCCCAGACGCCCGCGATGGCGAGGCCCAGCACGATGGCGTAGACCACCCCGATCATCATCGTCATGTACTCGATGACGTCAGGGGTCTCGGACGGGTCGTCGTCCTCGGGAAGGCGACGGTTGTTGAGTACGGCGATGGTCAGCACGACGGTGCTGGCCGCGGCCATGGCGAGGGTGAGAACCAGCCATTCCGACATGGGTGCCTCCGGAGGTCATCGGGAACGGGGCCGCAGTACGGCGACGGCGAACACTGCGGGGGCTGTGATCATCAAAGTGAGCGTGACCAGGGAGGTTTGGCGTTCCGGGGCCTTCCGTACGGGTCTGCGGTACGAGGGAAGCGCCACGGGCGCGGGTGGCGCCGGGCGTGCGGACGGTGTGGGGGACGGGGACGGAATGGGCGACGGGGACGGTGTGGGGGGCGGAGGCGGGGTGGGCGCAGGAGGCGGCTCGGGAGGGGGAGCGGGAACGGGCGGTGGCGGTGGCGGAGGCGGCGGAGGTGGCGGTGGCGGTGGAGGTGGCGGTGGCGGTGGAGGAGGTGGAGGCGGGGGCTTCGGTTTCGGAGACGGCGGGGGAGTGGGCTCCGGCACCGGCCCCGCGTAGCAGCTGCCGTCGCCGCTCTCGGCCACCGCCACACCGCCGTCACCGTCCCCGATGGAGGCGTACGCGCAGCTGTCGGCCAGCGCGGGCGTCGGGGCGGTCAGCAGCCAGGTGAGTGCGACGGCCGCGGTGAGTCGGCCGATGAGTGATCCGTACACGAGGGGCAGCATGTGCCAGGCCGTGGCGGGGCACGCCGGACAGTCGCGGGATTCGCCTGATGGAGGGGACCTGGAGCACTCAGTGTTTGAGGCTCCGGAAGAATCTGCGTACGCATTGAACAAAGAACGGCCCGGCGCCCGTATCCACTGCCATGAACGGCGCGAACCCGCGCCGCAACTGGCGGAAGTACCACGGGAGTTGACATGAACACCTGGCGAAACGCCTCGCTCGCGGTGACCGCGGCGGCCTTGTTGGCGCTCACGACGGCGTGCGGTCAGGACAAGGGCGGCGAGTCTCCCGACGGGCAGAACGTGGGCAACGCGAGTCCGGCCGGGCAGGCTGCCGACAGCTACGGATCGGACAGCGGTTACGGTTCCGGCGCCACGACGGAGACCGCGTCGGCGAAGCAGGCCGGTCAGCTCGCGGTGTGGGACAGCAGGAAGCTCGGCAAAGTCGTCACGGACAGCGAGGGATTCACGCTCTACCGATTCGACAAGGACACTGCGAGCCCGCCCAAGTCGAATTGCGAAGGCGACTGTGCGAAAGCCTGGCCGCCGGTGCCGGCGGGCAATGTCACAGCGGCCGCCGGAACGGATGCCGCTACGGTCGGGAAGGTCACCCGCGCCGACGGTACGCAGCAACTCACACTGGCCGGCTGGCCGATGTACCGGTATGCCAAGGACGCCCGCCCGGGCGACGCGCTGGGGCAGGGAGTGGGTGGAACCTGGTTCGCCGCGGCGCCGGACGGCAAGAAGGCGGCCGTGAACGCGGACGGTCCCTCGGGTGCGGAACCGGCCGGCCTTGCGGGACTCTCGGTGCGCAAGGATCCGAAACTCGGCGATATCGTCGTGGACAAGCGCGGCATGACGGTCTACCGGTTCAAGAAGGATGTTGCGTGGCCGATGAAGTCGGCCTGCACCGGCGCCTGTCTCTCGAAGTGGCCGGTTGTCGCGCCGGTCGGGAAGAATGAGGTGAAGGGCGTCACCACGAAGGGTTTCGTCACCTTCGACCGGCCCGACGGACTCAAGCAGCAGGCCATCGACTGCTGGCCCATCTACACGTTCTCCGGGGACGTCAAACCGGGTGACACCAACGGCCAGGGGGTCGGGGGCACCTGGTACGCGGTCTCGCCCCAGGCCAAGTTGGTCGGCGCGCCGAAGTAGTTGCCGCGCGGTCTTCCGGTGCCGTCCCGTCGCCGAATGTCACTGGCAGCGACGGGACGGTTGCACATGCCACTGGTGTGTGACCAATAACGGACCGCTAATTTCCGTTTCCGCTCGCTCTCCTGGCGGTGGGTCAGTAGCCTCTGGTCAATACTGACCATGAACATGGCCGGATCCCCGAGGCGACTGTTGGAGACATCGATGGAGCGTCCCGCCTGGGCACCGCGAGGCATTGACATTTCGGTGCCGAGCGTGTCCCGAATGTACGACTTCTATCTGGGCGGCTCGCACAATTTCGAGGTGGACCGGGAAGCGGCCCGCAAGGCCATGGAGTTCATGCCGGGACTTCCCAAGATCATGCAGGCGAACCGCGCCTTTATGCGGCGGGCCGTACGCTTCGCGCTGGACGAGGGCGTCACGCAGTTCCTGGACATCGGCTCCGGGATACCGACCTTCGGCAACGTGCACGAGGTCGCTCAGGCGCTCGACCCGCAGGCGAAAGTGGCCTACGTCGATCATGATCCCGTCGCTGTTGCACACAGTCAGGCCGTACTCGAAGGCAACGACCGCGCGGTGATCGCCGCGGCCGACCTGCGTCGGCCGGAGGAGATCCGCGACCACCCCGAGGTCTCCAAACTTCTCGACCTGGACCGCCCCGTGGCGCTGCTGCTCGTCGCCGTGCTCCACTTCATCGAGGACGCCGACGACCCGCACACGGCCGTCGCCGCGCTGCGCGACATCCTCGCCCCGGGAAGCCTGCTGGTCGTCACCCACGCCTCGTACGAGGGGGTTCCCGTGACGAGGGAGGAAGCCGGCGGTGCGGTGGGGGTGTACGAGGACATCCGCAACCCGCTGGTCATGCGCTCCCGCGATCAGGTCGGCCGGTTCTTCGACGGCTACGAGATGGTCGAGCCCGGACTGGTGCCGATGCCGCTCTGGCGTCCCGAGGCAGCCGGTGCGCAGGAGAACGAGGACCCGTACGCCTTCGCGGGCTTCGCCGGAGTGGGACGCAAGGCGTGAGCATTCCCGCCCAGGCGTCCGGAGCCCCGGACGCGGAGCCCGACGGCCCCGAGGACCGGCTCCGGAGATTCGCCACGATCTGGAGCCGGGCGATCTTCCCGTCGACGGCCACCTCCATGACCCGGCCGGAGTTCGAGCAGCATCTGCTCCCGCTGGCCCGCTCGCTCAGCGACACGCTGCACGCCCGCCCGTTCGACCCGGCACCCGCAACCGCGGTGGGCACGGCCCTCGTCGCGGCGCACTGCACGGATCCGGACGCGCTCAGCTCCACGCTCGGCGTCGTCGACTCTTACCTGGTGCTCTACTGCGGCAGCAACGGACCGGTCGCGCTCTCGACCGAGGACAGCCGGTCCCGCAGCGCGCGGATCCAGCACGCGGTCGCCGGCGGCTTCTCCCAGGCACTGCGCGAGCGGACCCTCGCCGAGCAGGAGGCCATCGCCCGCTCGGCGCTCGCCGCACGCTCCCACGCCGAACAGGCGCTGCACGCGACGGAGGCGCGCTTCAGGGCCGTCTTCAAGGACGCGGCCATCGGCATCGGTATCGCCGATCTGGACGGCAACCTGCTGGAGATCAACGACACCCTCACCCGGATGTTCGGCGGCCTCGAGAACCACGTCCTGAGCCACCGGCTCAACGAGTGGGTCCATCCGGAGGACACCCCGCAGGTCTGGAAGTACTACAACGAGCTGGTCCGTGGTGAACGCGAGCACTACCGGGTCGAGAAGCCGTACTACCGCAACGACGGCACCGTCCTGTGGACCAATCTCACGGTGTCGCTGCTCCGTGACTCCGAGGGCCGGCCCGAGTACCAGCTGGCCCTGATGGAGGACACCACCGAGCGCCGGCTGCTCAATCTGCGGCTGCGGTACGAGGCCACGCACGACGCGCTCACCAGTCTGCCGAACCGGACGCTCTTCCTGGAACGGCTGGAGAAGGCGCTCTCGGCGGGCGACGGGAGCCGGTTCGGCCTCTGCTACCTGGACCTGGACGGCTTCAAGGCGATCAACGACAGCCTGGGCCACGCTTCGGGCGACCGGCTGCTGGTCGAGGTCGCGGACCGGCTGCAGAGCTGCGCGACCGCACCCGGGGAGATGGTGGCGCGGCTCGGCGGCGACGAGTTCGTGGCCCTGACCACCGGACCGGACACCGCGGCGGAGGTCGACGAGCTCGCGTGCCGGCTCCTCGGCGTACTTGCCGCGCCGGTACGCCTCGACGGGCGCGAGCTGACCGTCCGCGGGTCCATCGGGGTCGTCGAGGGGCCCGCCGGCGAGCGGAGCGCCGCGGAGGTGCTGCGCAGCGCCGACATCACGATGTACCGGGCCAAGTCCGCGGGCGGCAACCGCTTCGAGCTCGCCGACGCGGAGGCGGACGCCCGCGCGATCACCCGGCACGGCCTGACCACGGCGCTGCCGGCCGCACTGGAGCGCGGCGAGTTCTTCATCGAGTACCAGCCGCTGGTGCACCTGGACGACGGTTCGGTGCACGGCGCGGAGGCTCTGGTGCGCTGGTGCCACCCGCAGCACGGGGTGCTGGGGCCCGACCGGTTCATCGCACTCGCGGAGCACACCGGGCTGATCGTGCCGCTCGGCCGCTGGGTGCTGGAGGAGTCGGTGCGGCAGGCCAACTTCTGGCAGGAGCGGCACACCGACGGCGGTCCGCTGCGGATCAACGTCAACCTCTCACCGGCCCAGCTGCACCACCCGGGGCTGGTCGCGGAGACCGTCGACGTCCTGGAGCGTTCCGGGCTCGAAACGGGAGCGCTGTGCCTGGAGGTCACCGAGTCGGCCCTCATCGGGGCGGACGAGGACCTGCTGAAGCCGCTGCGGCAACTGGCGGAAATGGGCGTCGACATAGCGCTCGACGACTTCGGCACCGGGTACTCCAACCTGGCGAACCTGCGGCGGCTGCCGGTGAGCGTGCTGAAACTGGACCGGTCCTTCACCCAGGGGATGCAGCACCATCCGGCCGACCCCGTCGACCTGAAGATCGTCGAGGGGATCGTGTCGCTCGCGCACAGCCTCGACCTGGCCGTGACGGTGGAGGGCGTGGAGACGAGGGCGCAGGCGGATCAGCTGCGGCAGCTGGGCTGCGACACCGCCCAGGGCTGGTACTACGCGCGCCCCGGCGCACCGGACCGGATCCACTCCCTGCTGCTGGCCGACGCGGTGTGAGTCCGGCGGACGCCGTGCCCCCGAGTCCGTCGTCAAGCGCCGGACGGCCCTGAGGGGACGGCTTCCGCCCGGCTGGCGAGGAGCACCCGCTGCAGCTCACGCGCCGCCCGCGGCGGAGCCACGTCGCTGCGGTGCGCCAGCGCGATCGTGCGGCGCAGTCCCGGCCGCGCGAGGGGTGTCGTCCGCAGGTCGTGGCCGGCCCGGACGGCGACCATGCTCGGGACCACCGCCACGCCCAGGCCGGCCCGGACGAAGCCGAGCACGGCATCCATCTCGCCACCCTCCACCGTGAACGACGGCTCGAAGCCCTCGGCGCGGCAGGCGGCCACCGTCAGCTCCCGCAGGTCGTAGCCGTGCCGGAACATCACCAGCGGTTCGCCCTGAAGGTCCGCGATCCGGACCGTGCCGCCCCGGCCGGGCCGCGGACCGTCCGCCGAGGAGACCACCACCAGGTCCTCCTGGAGCAGTTCGACGGTGGTCAGTGCCGGTGAGGCCGCGGGCAGCGGCAGCACCACGAGGGCCAGGTCGAGTGCGCCGCGCGCCAGTTCACGTACCAGGTCGTGCGAACCGCCCTCCTCCAGCAGCAGCTGGATCCCGGGGTGCAGGTCGTGGAAGCGGCGCAGTACATCGGGCAGCAGCCCCGTGCAGACGCTGGGCGTCGCGCCCAGTCTGACCCGGCCACGGCGCAGCTGGGCCAGCTCCTGGACCTCGTGCCGTGCGGTGTCGGCGTCGGCCAGGATGCGCCGGGCGAGCGGCAGCAGGGCCTCGCCCGCGTCCGTCAGCGTGATGTTCCCCCGGGCCCGGCTGAACAGTTCGGCGCCCAGCTCGGTCTCGAGGGCCCTGATCTGCTGGGAGAGCGAGGGCTGCGAGACGTGCACCTCCTCCGCGGCGCGGGTGAAGTGCCGGGCCTCGGCGACCGCCACGAAGTACAGGAGCTGCTGGAACTGCATACACCCAGCCTACCGCGGTCAATAGGGTGCGCCTATGGATATCAGCTACTCCATGTCTTGGACTGATCGGGCCCTTCGGCCCTAGCGTCGTGTTCATGGCATTGGCAACACGGACGGACCGACGGCCGTCCATGACGCGCACGCTCTGGGACTCATCCGTCGGCAAGAAGACGATCATGGCCGTGAGCGGTCTGATCATGCTCCTCTACTTGGTCGTCCACATGGTCGGCAACCTGAAGATCTTCTTCGGTTCCGACGAGTTCAACGGCTACGCGCACTGGCTGCGCGTGATGGGCGAGCCGGTCCTGCACCACGAGTGGGCGCTGTGGATCGTCCGTGTCGTCCTGGTCGCCGCGGTGGTCCTGCACGCGGTGTCCGCGTACCAGCTCAGCCGGCGCGACCTGCGGGCGCGTCCCAGCAAGTACGTGCACAAGAAGCCGCGCGCGAGCTATGCCACGAACACGATGCGCTACGGCGGCATCATCATGGCGCTGTTCATCGTCTGGCACATCCTGGACCTGACGACCGGGACCGTGCACTCGGGCGGATTCCAGTCCGGGCACCCGTACCAGAACGTCATCGACACCTTCTCCACCTGGTACGGCAACGTCATCTACATCGTCGCCATGGTGGCCGTGGGGCTGCACGTCCAGCACGGGTTCTGGAGCGCGGCGCAGACCCTCGGCGCCGGCCGCGCGAGCCGCGACCGCGCCCTGAAGGCCCTCGGCAACGTCCTCGCGCTGGTACTGACGGTGGGCTTCGTCTCCGTACCCGTCGCCGTCATGACCGGAGTGGTGAGCTGACATGAACGACTACACGGACTACGCGACCGGCGCACCGGTCACCGACACCAAGGCGCCCGCCGGCCCCGTCGCCGAGCGCTGGGACACCCGCCGCTTCGAGGCGAAGCTGGTCAACCCCGCCAACCGCCGCAAGCACACCGTCATCGTCGTCGGCACCGGCCTCGCCGGCGGTTCGGCCGGTGCCACGCTCGCCGAACAGGGCTACCACGTCGTCCAGTTCTGCTTCCAGGACTCGCCCCGCAGGGCGCACTCGGTCGCTGCCCAGGGCGGCATCAACGCGGCGAAGAACTACCGCAACGACGGCGACTCGGTCCACCGGCTCTTCTACGACACCGTCAAGGGCGGCGACTTCCGCGCCCGCGAGTCCAACGTCCACCGCCTGGCCCAGATCTCCGTGGAGATCATCGACCAGTGCGTGGCCCAGGGCGTCCCCTTCGCCCGTGAGTACGGCGGCCTCCTCGACAACCGCTCCTTCGGCGGCGTCCAGGTCTCCCGCACCTTCTACGCCCGTGGCCAGACCGGACAGCAACTGCTCCTCGGCGCCTACCAGGCGCTCTCCCGGCAGATCGCCGCGGGCAACGTCGAGCTGCACCCCCGTACCGAGATGCTCGACCTGGTCATCGTCGACGGCAAGGCCCGCGGCATCGTCGCCCGCGACCTGGTCACGGGGAAGATCGACACGTACTTCGCCGACGCGGTCGTGCTGGCCAGCGGCGGCTACGGCAACGTCTTCTACCTGTCGACCAACGCGATGAACTCCAACGCCACCGCCATCTGGCGCGCCCACCGGCGCGGCGCGTACTTCGCCAACCCCTGCTTCACCCAGATCCACCCCACCTGCATCCCGCGCACGGGCGAGCACCAGTCCAAGCTGACGCTGATGAGCGAGTCGCTCCGCAACGACGGCCGCATCTGGGTGCCGAAGGCCAAGGGCGACGACCGCCCCGCGAACCAGATCCCCGAGGACGAACGCGACTACTACCTGGAGCGCATCTACCCCGCCTTCGGCAACCTCGTGCCCCGCGACATCGCTTCCCGCGCCGCGAAGAACGTCTGCGACGAGGGCCGCGGCGTCGGCCCCGGCGGCCAGGGCGTCTACCTGGACTTCGCCGAGGCCATCGAGCGGATGGGGCGCGCCAAGGTCGAGGAGAAGTACGGCAACCTCTTCGACATGTACGCGCAGATCACCGCGGAGAACCCGTACGAGACCCCGATGCGGATCTACCCGGCCGTGCACTACACGATGGGCGGGCTCTGGGTCGACTACGACCTCCAGACCACCGTTCCGGGCCTGTTCGCGATCGGCGAGGCCAACTTCTCCGACCACGGCGCCAACCGGCTCGGCGCCTCCGCGCTGATGCAGGGCCTCGCCGACGGCTACTTCGTCCTGCCGTCGACCATCAACGACTACCTGGCCCGCAACCCGCACCACGACGAGGTCGACGCCTCCCACCCCGCCGTGGAGGAGGTGGTCGCCGAGACCGAGGACCGGCTCAACCTGCTCCTGGCCGTCGACGGCGACCGCACCCCCGACTCCTTCCACCGGGAGATCGGTGAACTCATGTGGGAGTACTGCGGAATGGCCCGCACCGCCCAGGGCCTGCGCAAGGCCCTCGACCGGATCCCGCAGATCCGCGAGGAGTTCTGGCGCCGCATCAAGGTCCCCGGCACGGGCGACGAGTTCAACCAGTCGCTGGAGAAGGCCAACCGCATCGTCGACTACCTGGAGCTCGCCGAGCTCATGTGCCTCGACGCGCTGCACCGTGCGGAGTCCTGCGGAGGCCACTTCCGCGAGGAGTCGCAGACCGCGGACGGCGAAGCCGCCCGCCGGGACGAGGAGTTCTCGTACGCGGCGGCATGGGAGTTCGCCGCCACCGGCGAAGCCCCCGTCCTGCACAAGGAAGACCTCGTCTTCGAGTACGTCCACCCCACTCAGCGGAGCTACGCATGAAGCTCACCCTGCGCGTCTGGCGCCAGAAGAACGCCGACGCCCCCGGCGCCATGTCCACCTACGAGGTGGACGGAATCTCGCAGGACATGTCGTTCCTGGAGATGCTCGACACCCTCAACGAGGAGCTCATCCTCGAAGGCGACGACCCCGTCGCCTTCGACCACGACTGCCGCGAGGGCATCTGCGGCGCGTGCAGCCTCGTCATCAACGGCGACGCCCACGGCCCGGAACGCACCACCACGTGTCAGCTCCACATGCGGTCCTTCGCGGACGGCGACACGATCGACATCGAGCCCTGGCGCGCCTCGGCCTTCCCGGTCGTCAAGGACCTGGTCGTGGACCGTTCGGCGTTCGACCGGATCATCCAGGCCGGCGGCTACATCTCCGCCCCGACCGGTACGGCGCCCGACGCGCATGCGACACCGGTGCCCAAGCCGGACGCGGACTTCGCCTTCGAGCACGCCGAGTGCATCGGCTGCGGCGCCTGCGTCGCCGCCTGCCCCAACGGCTCGGCCATGCTCTTCACCTCGGCGAAGGTCAACCATCTCAACGTCCTGCCGCAGGGCGCCCCGGAGCGCGAGACCCGGGTCCTGGACATGGTCGGCCAGATGGACAGCGAGGGCTTCGGAGGCTGCACGCTCACCGGTGAGTGCGCCACGGCCTGCCCGAAGGGCATCCCGCTGCCGTCGATCTCCGCGATGAACAAGGAGTGGCTGCGGGCGACCCGCAAGGTCCGGCGCTGAGCGCTGGTGCCGGTTCCAGGTCCCGGAGGCCGCCCGCCTCCGGGACCTGGAAGTCCGTATGTCTCCGGCGGGGTCAGGAGGTAACGGAGAGATCGTCCGCGTGGACCGTGCCCTGCCCGTACCAGCCGTGCAGATAGACGGTCACCGTGCCGCTCGCGCCGGTGGTGAAGGCCACCGACTGCTTGGCGTAGCCGCTCGACGAACCCCAGGTGCTCGCCGACGCGCCGCCCCGGACACCGAGGTAGCCGTAACTTCCCTGCACCCATCCTTGAAGCGTGTACTTCGTGTGGGGCGACAGCGTGAGCGTCTGGGTGCACTCGCCGGTCTGCGAGGAGGTGGCCGCAGCGGCGAGCGCGTGCGTGCCGCCGTGCACCGGGGTGGAGACGACCGCGCCGCCGGACTCACAGGTCCAGGGACCGAGCGAGCCGGTCTCGAAGTCACCGTTGACCAGCGATCCGGTGCCACCGCCGGGACCGGAGACGGTCAGGGTGTACGGGGCCGAGTGGCTCAGCGTGCCCGAAGCGCCCGTCACGTTGATGGTGTACGTGCCGGGTGCGGCCGACGCCGAGGCGCTGACCGTCAGCGTCGACGTGCCTCCCGCGGTGACCGACGCCGGGCTGAGGGACGCAGCCACTCCGGCCGGTGCGCCGCTCGTCGTCAGCGCGACGGTCTTCGCGCTGCCCGAGGTGACCGCCGTCTTCACGGTGGCCGTCGCCGAACCGCCCGGTGCGACCGTCGCCGATGCGGGGGTGACGGCCACCGAGTAGTCGTCCGTCACCGGGCCGCTGCCGCCGCTCGTGAAGGGGGCGAACGTGTGGCTGAAGTACCAGGTGTCCTGCGCGATGCCGGAGCAGGTGTCGCTGCCGCCGGTGCCGGGGCAGCCGCCGTTGTCGCGCTGGAGCGCCCAGAACGACAGCGTGCTGACGCCCTTGGAGACGGCCCAGTCGTAGACCTGGGTGGCGTCGGCCGTGGTGAACGTCTCGGCGGGACCGTAGTCGTCGATGCCCGGCATCTCGATGATGCCGGTCATGCCCCAGAGCTGGGCGTCGGTCTTCGACGGGTACAGATCGGCGAGCTGGCCCTTGAGGCCGGTGATCGCCGTCTGGGTGTCCTGCGCCATGTTGTGCGCGGCACCGTCGTAGTAGTCGAACGTCATGAGGTTCACGACGTCGACCTTCGCCCCGTTGGACACCGCGTTCTCCAGCACCGCGAGACCGCTGTCGGCCAGCCCGCTGGTGGTGGTGGGCAGGGTGTACGAGATCTGCACCGAGCGGCCGTTGGCGGCCGCCCAGTCCTGGACCTTCTTGATCGCCTTGTTGCGGCGGTCGATCCCCGCGCTGTTCTCCAGCGCGTTGTCCTCGATGTCCATGTCGAGGCGGGACACGTCGTAGGTCGTGATGACCTTCTCGTACGCCGCCGCGATGGAGTCGACGCTCGTACAGCTGTCGGCGATCTCGGTTCCGCCGTTGTCGGCCGCGTAGCCGCCGAACGACGGGATCACATCACCGCCGCGCGACCGGATGGTGGTGAAGTCGGCGCCGAACTCGGACTGGGCGATGGGCGTACCCGAGTCGCCGTTCCAGTAGGGGGTGCAGGAACCGCGGGCCTCCGTCTGGATGAAGGCCATGGTCAGGTACTTCGCGCCGGACGCCTGGGAGAGCGCGGCCGGGCTGTCGCCGTTCCACGCCTCGAAGTACGGGGCGAAGACGTGCGCGGGCAGGGGAGTGGCGGCGGTTGCGGCAGCCTGGGCGCCGGCGCCTGATCCGAGGACCAGGCCTGCGGACGCGACGACGGTGGCCAAGGCGCCGAGGACGGCGCCGACTGTTCTTGGACGTCTCATGGGGCAGCTCCCAGCGGGGTGGGACAACGGGCGGATTGCCGTGAGGCATGCCCATGATTGGTCTGGACCAGATAACTGTCAACGTTCTTTACTGTTTCATGTCCAGCCGCTGCCCTGCCGCTTAACTCGCTCGGCGCACAAGGAAGTTGGGCGGTGTGGTGCGGTCAGTCCCGGGGGAGCGCGGCTCGGAGGTACGCGGCCGTGCGGCTGTCCTCGGCCCGGGCCACCTCCACCGGCGGTCCGGCCGCCACGATCCGGCCGCCCCGGTCGCCGCCGCCCGGGCCGAGGTCGATCACCCAGTCGGATCCCGCCACGACGGCCATGTCGTGCTCCACCACCACGACGGTGCTGCCCGCGTCGACCAGCCCGTGCAACTGCCGCATCAGTACCTCGACATCGGCCGGGTGCAGCCCCGTCGTCGGCTCGTCGAGCAGATACAGGGTGTGGCCACGCCGGGCGCGCTGCAGTTCGGCAGCCAGCTTGATCCGCTGAGCCTCGCCGCCGGACAGCTCCGTAGCCGGCTGTCCGAGGCGCAGATAACCGAGCCCCACATCGAGCAGCGTCCGCAGACTGCGCCCGGCGCCGGGCGTGTCCGCGAAGAAGCCGGCCGCCGACTCCACCGTGAGGTCCAGCACCTGAGCGATGTTCAGCCCCCGCAGGGTGACCGCGAGCGTCTCCGGGTTGTACCGCGCGCCGTGGCAGTCCGGGCAGGGCGCGTACGTACTGGGCAGGAAGAGCAGTTCCACCGAGACGAACCCCTCGCCCTGGCAGGTCTCGCACCGCCCGCCCGCCACGTTGAAGGAGAACCGGCCGGCCCGGTAGCCCCGCTCTCGCGCCACATCGGTCGCTGCGAACAGCTTGCGCACGACGTCGAAGAGTCCCGTGTACGTCGCCAGGTTGGAACGGGGGGTACGGCCGATGGGCCGCTGGTCGACCTGGACCAGACGGTCCACCGCGGCCAGCCCCTCCGCCGAGGCGCAGCCGGACGCGTGCCGCTCCATCTGCTCCTCCGAGGCGTCGTCCACGGCCTGCCGGTCCGCCAGCGCACCCGCCAGCACCTGCCCCACCAGCGTCGACTTCCCCGAGCCCGAGACCCCGGTGACGGCCGTGAACACCCCGAGCGGGAATGCGGCGTCCACACCACGCACGTTGTGCCGGTCCACCCCGTGCAGCCGCAGCCACCCCGAGGGCGTGCGCACCTCGCGTACGGGAGCGGGGGCTTCGTCGAAGAGGAAGCGCCGCGTCGCCGACTCCGCCACGTCGGCCAGAGCGGCCGGCGGCCCGCTGTGCAGGACCCGGCCGCCGTGCTCACCGGCCAGCGGCCCCACGTCCACGAGCCAGTCCGCCTGCCGGACCACATCCATCTGATGCTCCACGACGAAGACCGTGTTCCCGGCCTCCTTGAGCCGGCCGAGCACCGCGAGCAGCGACTCCGTGTCCGCCGGATGCAGTCCGGCCGACGGCTCGTCCAGGACGTAGACGACCCCGAAGAGCCCCGACCGCAGCTGGGTGGCCAGCCGCAGCCGCTGCAGCTCGCCGGACGAGAGCGTCGGAGCCGTACGGTCGAGGCTGAGATAGCCCAGCCCCAGTTCGGTGACCGTTCCGATCCGGGCCAGCAGATCCCCCGTCAGTACCCGGGCGGTGTCGTCCCCGCCCGCCGCCGACAGCACCTCGGCCAGCGCCGTGAGCGGGAGGCCCGCCAGTTCCGCGATCGTACGGCCCGCGAACGTCACCGCCAGGGCCTCCGGCCGCAGCCGGCTGCCGCCGCAGACCGGGCAGGGCGCACTCGTCAGGAAACGTTCGGCCTTGGCTCGCAGCGTGCGGCTCCGGGAGTCGGCGAACGTGTGCATCACATAGCGCCGCGCGCTCATGTACGTGCCCTGGTACGGGCGTTGGATGCGGTCGGCGTCGCGCACGGGATGCACGGTGACCACCGGCTGTTCGTCGGTGAACAGGATCCACTCACGGTCGGCCGGATCGAGTTCGCGCCAGGGCCGGTCGATGTCGTAGCCCAGTGCGTCCAGCACATCGCGCAGGTTCTTGCCCTGCCACGCGCCCGGCCAGGCCGCGATCGCCCCGGCCCTGATCGACAGCCCCGGGTCGGGGACGAGGAGCTCCTCGGTCGTGCGGTGGATCCGCCCGAGACCGTGGCATTCGGGGCAGGCGCCGGCGGCGGTGTTCGGCGAGAAGGCGTCCGAGTCGAGGCGTTCCGCCCCCGGCGGATACTCCCCGGCCCGCGAGAACAGCATCCGCAGGGAGTTGGACAGGGTCGTCACCGTACCGACGGACGACCGCGTCCCCGGCGCGGACCGGCGCTGCTCCAGCGAGACGGCCGGCGGCAGCCCGGTGATCTCGCCGACCTTCGGTGCGCCCACCTGGTGGATGAGCCGCCGGGCGTAGGGCGCGACGGACTCGAAGTAGCGGCGCTGAGCCTCCGCGTAGATGGTCCCGAAGGCCAGTGAGGACTTCCCGGACCCGGAGACGCCCGTGAACACGGTGAGCGTGTCGCGCGGGATGTCGACCCGGACGTCCTGCAGATTGTGCTCGCGTGCGCCGCGGACCCTGACGTACGGATCGTGGGGGGTGGGCATGGGGTGGGGCTCCGTACGGGGTTCGGGCAGGCTGACCGGGGCAAACGGTTCGATTCTAGGCGCCGGGCCCCTGCCGCGCCGTGTGGTGGAACGGCGCCGTCCCTTGGTTTGCTGGGCACATGAGAGACGACGACAGGCCGCTGGCCGTGTTCGACCTGGACGGCACCCTCGCGGACACCGCCCACCGCCAGCACTTCCTGGAGGGCCCCCGGCGCGACTGGGCCGGATTCTTCGCGGCTGCCCCCGCCGATCCGCCGCTGCCCGAAGGCGTACGGCTCGCCGTGCGCAGCGCCGGGGAGTGCGAGGTCGTCTACCTCACCGGGCGGCCGGAGCGCTGCCGGAAGGACACCGTGGCCTGGCTGGCCCGGCAGGGGCTGCCGGAGGGGCCGCTCCACATGCGGCGCAACGACGACCGGCGGCCGGCTCGCAGGACCAAACTGGAGACCCTGCGACGACTCGGCCGGGGCCGCGTCGTGCGGATGCTGGTGGACGACGACGAGCTGGTCTGCGACGCCGCCGAACTGGCCGGATTCACGGTGGTACGCGCCCGCTGGGCGATCGCCTCGCCTGCCCTGAAGGACGCGCAGGAGCGCGAGGGGCGCACCTGACCGGGGCCGGAGCCGTCACTCCGGGTCGTCGAGCCGGAAGCCCACTTTCAGGCCGACCTGGTAGTGCTCGATTCGGCCATCCTTGATCTGTCCGCGCACCTGGGTGATCTCGAACCAGTCGAGATTGTGCAACGTTTCGGAAGCTCTTGCGACGCCGTTGCGGATTGCCGCGTCCACGCCGTCATGGGAGGTTCCTACGATCTCGGTGACGCGATATGTGTGGTTTGACATGGTGTGTCTCCTCTCGCCCTTACCAAGGTGCCCCACCTCGGTGAGGTTCGCGAGAGATCGCTGAGTGCCGGTCTGTCCGGAACCGCCCTTGACCAAAGGATTGGTCCATACCAAAATCCAGCCACGCCCGTGCGAGCGCAGCCCGCAGTCCCCCACACCGGGTCCGCAAGTCTGTCCTGCCGTTTCGCAGAAGGTGACCCCCGTGAAGAACCGCATGCTCGTCGGAGCCATTGCCCTGATTTCCACTGCCGCGCTGGGCGGGTGCGGAATGATCCCGGGCTCGGGCGGTTCGGGCGACAAGAAGGTCACGATCTGGCTGATGAAGGACAGTGTCACCGGCGACTTCCTGGACCGCTTCAAGGCCTCGTACGAGGACGAGCACTCCTCGGTCGAACTGGAGTTCAAGATTCAGAGCTGGAGCGGAATCGGGCCGAAGGTTCTCGAAGCGCTGGGCGGCAAGGACACCCCGGACGTCATCGAGGTCGGCAACACCCAGGTCGCCCAGTACGCGGAGAGCGGCAATCTCCGCGACCTCACCCTGGAGTCCATGCGTGACCTGGGCAGCGAGGACTGGCTCCCCGGCCTGGCCCAGCCGGGCAGCATCCGCGGCGTCCAGTACGGAATCCCGTGGTACGCGGCCAACCGGGTGGTGATCTACAACAAGGACCTGTTCGAGGAGGCGGGAATCAAAAGCCCGCCGAAGACGCGTGAACAGTGGATCGAGGACACCGAAAAGCTGAACCGGAACGGCAATCAGGGCATGTACCTGCCGGGCCAGAACTGGTACGTGCTCGCTGGATTCATCTGGGACGAGGGCGGCGAACTCGCCGACGACAAGGGTGGGGACTGGCAGGGGCGGCTGGGCACTCCGGCGGCGCTGAGGGGGATGGATTTCTATTCCGAACTCCAGGCCCTGGGCAACGGTCCCAAGAACGCGGACGAGGAAAAGCCCCCGCAGAGCGATGTGTTCGCCAAGGGTGATGTCGCGCAGATCATCTCCACCCCCAGCACCGCGACCCTGATCGAGAAGGCGAACCCGGAACTCAAGGGAAAGCTGGGCTACTTCCCGATACCCGGCAAGACCGCGAAGGCACCGGGTTCCGTCTTCACCGGCGGCTCCGACCTGATCATTCCGCAGAAGGCGGACCAGCGGAGCGCGGGATTCGAGGTCATCAAGGCACTGGCCGGCGCGAAATGGCAGGAGGAGCTCGCCAAGGCCATGAGCTACGTGCCCAACAAGACGTCCCTGGCCCACGTCATCGAGGGCGAGGAGAGCACCGCCGCGATGGCCGAAGGCGCCGCGCGGGGCCACGCGACCCCCAACTCGCCGCAGTGGGCCGCCGTCGAGGCCGCCAACCCGATCAAGCCGTACATGACGGCGGTCCTCCAGGGCAAGGACCCGGCGACCGAGGCGAAGACCGCGTCCGAGAAGATCACCGCGCTGCTCGCCGGCAGCTGACCCGGCAGCTGACCCGGCAGCCGTCGCCCGGCCTCGCGGGGGAGGGTGGGACCCGCGCGCGGCACGGGGGCTTCGCGAGGAGGGCGGGCCGTCGCGCACCACGGGATTCAGCCGTCGCACATCCCCGCTCCCCATGGCGGACACGTCGAATCCAGCCGGTCACGGAAGAAGTAGGAGGGTCCGGGTCATCGCGGCCACGCGAAGGCCCGGCAGCCGCTCCTGCCGACCCGTCCCCGGAGTCCGTCATGCATGTGCTGCCCACCGCCTCCCCCCTCGCCCCGTCCGTCCCGGTACAGCGACCCGACCCCGCCGCCCCGCCGCGCTACCGGGTGTCCCTCGCCGTGGACCAGGCGGAGATACGCGCCGCCCAGCGCCTGCGCCACCAGGTCTTCTCCGCCGAGTTCGGCGCCCGGCTGGACGGACCCGAACCAGGTCTGGACAGCGATGCCTTCGACGCGTACTGCGACCACCTCCTGGTCCGGGAGACGGAGACCGGCGAGATCGTCGCCACGTACCGGCTCCTTCCGCCCGAACGCGCCCGTATCGCCGGACGCCTCTACGCCGAGAGTGAGTTCGACCTCGCCCGGCTCGAACCGGTCCGGGACGACCTGGTCGAGGTCGGCCGCTCCTGCGTCCACCCGGCCCACCGCGACGGCGCCGTCATCGCCCTCATCTGGGCCGGCCTGGCCCGCTACATGGAGCGCAGCGGGCACAACTGGCTGGCCGGCTGCTGCTCGATCCCGCTCTCCGACGGCGGGGCCGTGGCCGCCCGGGCCTGGGACACCGTACGGACGAAGCACCTGGCGCCCGAGGACTACTGGGTCACGCCACACCGCCTGTGGCAGCCCCCGGCCGGGCTCCCGGACGGCCCCGGAGGGCTCTCCTCGCTCCCGCCCCTGCTGCGCGGCTATCTGCGCCTGGGCGCCCGGGTCTGCGGGGCACCCGCACACGACCCCGAGTTCAACGTCGCCGACCTGTACGTCCTGCTCTCGCTCCGCGCCACCGACCCCCGCTACCTGCGCCATTTCCTCTCGCTCGCCCCCCAGCAGTGAGCGCCTGGCTGCCCGTCTCGCCCTGCACCCCGCCCGGCTGCGCCGCCCACGACGGCTCAGCCCGGCATCCGCTCACGGCGACGGCCCTGCTCGTCGCCGGCTGCGCGCTCACCCTCATCGGCGCGCTGTGTACCCCGCTCGTCCTGCTCCTCGGCCGCGCCGCCCGGGAGCGGCTGACCCGGGGCTGGGCGTACGGGGTGGTCCGCGCCTTCGGGGTGCGCGTGCGTGTCGTCGGCCGGGTGGACGGGCACCGGGGCGGGCCGGGGGTCCTGGTCGTCGCCAACCACGTGTCCTGGCTGGACATCCCCCTGGTCGCGGCCGTCTGCCCCGGCCGCATGCTGGCCAAGAGCGACATCAGGCACTGGCCGCTGCTCGGGCCGCTGGCCGCGCTCGGCGGTACTCTCTTCGTCGAGCGCGAACGGCTGCGGGCCCTGCCCGCGACCGTGCACGCCCTGGCGTCGGCGCTGCGGGGCGGGGCGCGCGTCGTGGTCTTCCCGGAGGGCAGCACCTGGTGCGGCCGCGGGCCCGGCGGCCGGTTCCGGCCCGCCGCCTTCCAGGCGGCGATCGACGCCGGAGCCGCCGTCCAGCCGGTCCGCATCCGCTACCTCGGCACCCCCGCGGGGCGCCGGACCCCGGCGGGAGCCGCCGCATTCGTGGGGGACGATCCGCTGGCCGCCTCCCTGTGGCGGGTGGTGCGGGCGGCCGGGCTGACCGCCGAGATCCACGTCCTGCCGTCGATCCCGGCGGGCAGCGTCAACGGCCGCCGCGCACTGGCCGGGCTGGCTCAGTCCACGGTGGCCAGCGACAGCGCGAACCTGCCTGCCGAATCGGTCCACCACTGACTCAGCCGAAGGCCCGCGGCGGCGAGTTCATCGCGCACACCGTCCTTGCGGAACTTCGCCGACACCTCCGTCCGCACCTCCTCACCGTCCTCGAACGGCACCAGCAGATCCAGCTCCGGGATCTTCACCGTGAGTGCCCGGCGGGCCCGCAACCGCATCTCGATCCACTCCTGTTGCGGGTCCCACCGGGCCACATGCTCGAAGTCGTCCGGCGCGAAGTCCGCACCCAGCTCCCGGTCGACGACCGACAGGACGTTCCGGTTGAACGCGGCCGTCACTCCGGCCGCGTCGTCGTACGCCGCGACCAGCACCTTCTCGTCCTTCACCAGATCCGTCCCCAGCAGCAGCGTGTCGCCGGGGGACAGCATCGACCGCACCGACGACAGGAACGCCGCCCGCTCGGCGGGCAGCAGATTGCCGATGGTGCCGCCGAGGAAGGCCACCAGCCGCGGGCCCGGAGTGTCCGGCAGCGACAGCTCCGCGGTGAAGTCGGCGATCAGCGCGTGCACCGACAGCTCCGGCCGCTCCTTGAGCAGTGCGTCCGCCGCACCGCGCAGCGCGCTCTCGCTCACGTCGACCGGAACGTAACTGTGCAGGTCCGCGAGCGCGTCCAGCAGGTGCCGGGTCTTCTCCGAGGAACCCGAACCCAGCTCCACGAGCGTCCGGGCACGGGACGCGGCCGCGATCTCGGCCGCCCGGTCGATCAGGATCTCCCGCTCCGCGCGCGTCGGGTAGTACTCGGGCAGCCGGGTGATCTCCTCGAACAGTTCACTGCCGCGGGCGTCGTAGAACCACTTGGGAGGCAGCGTCTTCGGCTGCCGGGTCAGACCGTGCAGCACATCGGCGCGCAGCGCCGCGTCCGTCGCGTCCACCGGCAGGGTACGGGTCAGCAGAAAGGGACTCACTGGGTGGGCTCCTTGAGCGTGGTCAGCAGGACTTCGGCGCGGGTCGCGGTCAGCAGTGTGCGGTCGGGGGCCTCTTGCCAGCGCGGATCGTCGTCGTACGGCTCCGAGGCGACGACCGCGTGCCTGCCGGGCTCGGCCAGGTACCAGAGGGTGTCGCCCCACGCCGTCGCCACGATGCTGCGGCCGTCGGTGAGCAGCAGGTTGAGCCGGGACCCGGGCGCCGCCCCGGCCACGTCCCGCACCGTGCAGGCAACCGCCTCCGGTAGCGCGTCGCCCGATGCCAGACGGTGCTGGATCAGGGCCCACACCAGCGCGGAGTCACAGCGGGCGGTGAGGCGGAGCAACTCGGCCGGGGGCAGTGCAGCGGCCACCGGTGCCACGGATCCGGGCCAGCCCTTCACCGCGCCGTTGTGGCTGAAGAGCACTCCGCCGCTGCGGAACGGCGCAGCCGCCGCCTCACCGTCCGGGTCCGCCTCGGTGGCGTCCCGGACCGCGGCGAGCAGGGCGCCGCTGCGCACCACCCGGGCCAGATCGGCGAACGTCTGGTCCCCCCAGACGGGCCCCTGGCGGCGGTACCGTCCCGGCTCCGGGTCCCCGTCCGCGTACCAGCCGACACCGAAACCGTCCGCGTTGACGGTCCCGTACCGCTGCCGGCGCGGTTCCCAGGACTGCCGCACCAGCGAGTGCGCCGGCTGGGTCAGCACGACGCCCAAGGGGATCGGCGGCCCCACATAGGCGATATGACGGCACATCACACATCCCTGGCCGTACGGAAGCCGGAGAAGATCTGACGCCGCACCGGAAGGTCCCAGTTGCGGAACGTCCCCCGGCACGCCACCGCGTCCACGGCGAACGAGCCGCCGCGCAGCACCTTGTGCTCCGGGCCGAAGAACACCTCCGAGTACTCGCGGTACGGGAACGGTGCGAAGCCCGGGTAGGGCAGGAAGTCGCTGGACGTCCACTCCCACACGTCGCCGATCAGCTGACCGGCGCCCGAGGGCGCGCGCCCGGCCGGGTACGCCCCCGCCGGTGCGGGACGCAGATGGCGCTGCCCGAGGTTGGCGCGCTCCGGTGTCGGGTCCTCGTCGCCCCACGGATAGCGCCGGGAGCGCCCGGAGGCGGGGTCGTGCCGGGCCGCCTTCTCCCACTCCGCCTCGGAGGGCAGTCTGCGGCCGGCCCAGCGGGCGTACGCGTCCGCTTCGTACCAGCTGACGTGCAGTACCGGCTCATCCGCCGGGACCGGTTCGGTCACCCCGAAGCGCCGGCGCAGCCACTGCCCGGCGTCCCGGTGCCAGAACAGCGGCGCCGTGAGCTCGTGTTCGCGCACCAGCTCCCATCCCGCGGGCTGCCACCATCGCCGCTCCGTGTAGCCGCCGTCCTCGATGAAGGCCCGGTAGGCGCCGCAGGTCACCGGCGCGGTGTCGATGAAGAAGCCGGGCACCTCGCGCACGTGCGCGGGCCGTTCGTTGTCGAGCGCCCACGGCTCGTTCGACGTGCCCATGGTGAACGGGCCGCCGGGGACCAGGACTTCCGGTGCCAGGGCGGCCGCACCGGCTGCCCGCGGCGGTTCCGGGGCGGTCAGCGCGGCTGGGCCCGAGCGCAGCTGATGGGTGATCAGCATGGTCTCGTCGTGCTGCTGTTCGTGCTGGGCGATCATCCCGAAGACGAAACCGGACCGCACCAGCGGCCGGTCGCCCAGGGGCGTCGACTCCAGTACGTCCAGGGCACGGCCGCGTACCTCCGAGGCGTACGCGCGGGCCTCGGCGGGCGCCAGCAACGGCAGGGAGGGCCGGGTGGCCCGGGGGTGCTCAAACGCGTCGTAGAGGCCGTCGATCTCCGGGCGCATGGCCTCACGGCCGGCGACGCCGCGCAGCAGCCACAGCTCTTCCTGGTTGCCGATGTGCGCGAGGTCCCAGACGAGGGGGGACATCAAGGGGGAGTGCTGCGCGGTGAGTTCGCGGTCGTCCACGCTGTCGGTCAGGATCCCGGTCCGCTCGCGGGCGGTGAGCAGCGCGTCGAGCGCGCGCTCCCTGAGCAACTCTGGGTCGTGGACGACCGGTTTCTGCGGGGTGTGCGGCGAAGGTGCGGGGGAGTCGGTCATGAGAGGGTCCCCTTCGGGTGGACCGAACCGAGGTGCCGGTCCGTGGTGAGCAGATCCCGCAGGTCGTCGGCCGGACATCGGCCCCGTGCGACATAGCGGTCCCGGAAGTCGGCCACTGCCTCCAGTACCGTCTCCGTCGCTCCCCTGCGCGGCAGCGCCTCCAGTGCGAGGTCGAAGCAGGTGACCGCAGCGGCCCGCAGTTCCGGATCGGTCAGCCCGTCGCGGGCGGCCCCGGCCCAGAGCGGATTGCGCGGCGCGGCCAGTGGGCCCGCCGTCTCGGCCAGGGGTTTGACGGTGCGGTACACGGTCTCGGCGGCCTCCGGGTCGTCGAACAGGGCAGTGGTGACGGCGAGCGGGACGAGCCAGCCGTCGTCGCCGTGCTGCGCGTCGATCATGCGCAGCTCCAGATGCCCGCGCGGTCGTACCGGCGGGAACAGCGTGGTGATGTGGTAGTCGAGGTCGGCCCGGACCGGGCGACGCGGTTCCCCGCGGCGGATCCAGTCACGGAAGGTGAGCCCCTCGGGCACGGCCCAGGGACCCTCGTCGCCCCTGATGCACAGCACGGGCGTGTCGAGCACATGGGCGGCCCAGGCGTCCCGGGGCGGTAGCTGCCCGGCCGGGGCCAGGGTGCGCAGCGGATCGAGGTCGGCCCACAGCGACTGGCGCGTCGACCGCCACGGTGCCGGCTTCCCCAGCCGGAACGGCGAGTTGGCGAACGCGGCCACCAGGACCGCGCCCAGCAGATGGGACAGCTGCCAGCGCCGCCCGTATCCGAGCGGTCCCGGCTCCTCCTCTCCGGCGTCCAGACAGACCTGGACGGAAGCGGTCGTGCACATCATGGCGCGGCCCGCGGGGCCCGACCGGTCGAGCGCGATCTCCATGGCGTCGTAGCGGGGCTGGTGCAGCAGCCGGCGCGGCGGATGCCAGGGGTCGACGCCGAACCCGGCCGGAGCGAGGCCCAGCCGGTCGAGGGTGTCGCGTACGGCGACGAGATCGGCGGCCGTGTCGTTGATGCAGGCCATGAGCGAGTCGGCGGGGCGCGAGCTGAGCTCCAGCTGGCCGCCGGGTTCGAAGGTGAGCGCCGCGTTCAGGGGCAGCTCCCCGACGGCCTTCGCGGCCGCGTCGAGACGGTGGTGCGCGACAGGCACGTGGGGCCGGTCACGATCGTGGAGGAGCCATTCGAGCTCGACCCCCACGATGCGGGGCGGGCCTGTCTTGAAGCAGATGCAGCGCAGTAAATCCTCCGCCTCGCCCTCGCCGATGGGCGTGGGCTGTCCGGGCGGACCGTGTTCGCCAGGTGTGTCGGTTGACATGCCGGGCCTCCTGTTCCGGTGCGACCGTCCTACCCAAACCCCTGCCGGGAGATCGCACAAGGGTGCCCCTGTGCGTCGGAAATTCACTTGCGTCCGTGCCGTGGGGTCGTTGACGATGCCCCGTATGCACCATAAGGGGGAGGGCCGGTGAGCGCCCGGCTGCGCGGCATCGCGCGAGAGACCGAGACCATCGTCGAGGCGGGCCACTACCGCACACCGCAGGGCCGCGAGGTCAGCATCGAGCGTGCGCTGACGGCCGCCCTGTCGGGTACCAGGCTGTACGGCCCCGAGCCGGTGCACGTCGCGGCCCTGGACGGGGACCGCACCCCGCGCATCGAGGTCACGGCGGAGAGCAGCCTCCAGGCGGCCGCCCGGCTGACCGGCGAGCAACCGGGCAAGGTCGCCGTCCTGAACTACGCCTCCGCGCGCAATCCGGGCGGCGGCTACCTCAACGGGGCGCAGGCGCAGGAGGAGGCCCTGTGCCGCGGCTCCGCCCTGTACGCGACGCTGCTGCGGGCTCCCGAGTACTACGCCCGCCACCGGGCCGAACGCAGCGCCTTCTACACCGACCGGGTCATCCACTCACCGGGCGTGCCCGTCTTCCGGGACGACCGCGGCCGGCTGCTCGACACCCCGTACACGGCGGGATTCCTCACCTCTCCCGCGCCCAACGCCGGCGTGATCCGCCGCACGGCCCCCGAGTCCGCGCACCGCATCCCCGCCGCTCTCGCCTCGCGCGCCGAGAGGGTGCTGGAGGTCGCGGCGGTACGGGGCTACCGCAGGCTGGTGCTGGGCGCCTGGGGATGCGGTGTCTTCCAGAACGACCCCGCAGAGGTGGCGGGGGCCTTCGGCGCCCTGCTCACCGGCGACGGCCGCTTCGCGGGCCACTTCGAGCAGATCGTCTTCGGCATCCTGGAACGCAGCGCCGATTCGCCCACCAGGGCCGCCTTCGACCGTGCGTTCGCCGCCGAGGGGCAACCCTCAGGCTGACGTTGAGCCATAGGGTTCGACGCCAGCGCGCTCGTCGCGGCTGGACCGTTCGGGTCGGCGCGCCCGCCGCGGCCGCGCGGACCGGCCACGGCCGTGACGGACGCGGACGTGCTCAGCGCCAGCCGTAGCGTTCCCGCATCCGCTCGACGACCAGGTCGAACCTGTCCCGGTCCAGCGCGCACGCCTCACGCCGCATGCCGTCCTCGTGCACCCGCAGCACCCGGTCCAGGTCGACCCACGACGGACGGCCCGAGCTGTCCCAGGGGCCCGCTCCCAGTCCCACCCATTCCCGGTCCTGGTCGTGCTGCTTGCTGGACAGCTGTACAGCGAGCAGTGTCCCCGCCGCCTCACGGGCGACCACGAGAACCGGACGGTCCTTGCCGCGCCCGTCGTTCTCCTCGAACGGCACCCAGGTCCAGACGATCTCGCCGGGATCGGGGTCGCCGTCGCGGTCGGGGGCGTACGAGGTGCGGACCGGACCCACGTCATGCGGGTCGGCCTGGGAGGTGGCGGTGGGGCCGGCCCGGCCGGGGAAGGAGGCCGTGCTGTCATTGCTGTCGCTGCGGTGCTGGATGGTCATCGCAACACCGTAGGACCTGTACGGCCCCTCGCGTGGAGCGGGTCCGCCGTACGGGCCGCGGACCATCACCCGTACCCCCTTGGTTCCGGCGCGGTCCGGACCTCGGCCTGAGGCTGAGACCCGGTCAGGGCCCCGGCGCGTTCCCGTGCCGAACGGGTCTGGAAGACTGCCCGACGCCATGAGTCAGTTAACCGAGCAGCCCGCCGAAGGCCCCGTCCCGACCAGCGCCGACGTGGCGCGGCTGGCGGGCGTCTCGCGGGCCACCGTGTCGTACGTGCTGAACAACAACACGGCCGTGAGGATCAGCGATCCGACCCGCCGCCGGGTGCGGGAGGCCGCCACCGAACTCGGCTATGTACCGCACGCGGCAGCCCGGAGCCTGCGCGCCGGACACTCGCGCATGGTGCTCCTGCCGACCGCGCACCTCTCCTCCACGCCGCTGCACCACCGCTTCCTGCACGGGCTGGAATCGGGCCTGCGACGCCTCGACTACACCGTCGTCCAGTACGGCTCCATCGGCCTCGACCCGGACGACGCCGCCCGCGCCTGGGCCGAGCTGCGGCCCGTGGCCGTCATCGCGCCCGGTTCGGTCCCCCTCACTCCGCAGGGCATCGCCGTACTCCGTCGCTCCGGCGCGAAAGCGGTGATCACCCTCGGACCGCAACCGGTTCCCGGCGCCCACGCGCTGATCACGGATCAGCGGGAGGTGGGCGCCAGCGCCGTCCGGCATCTGCTGGAGCGCGGCCGGCGGCGGATCGGCGTGGTGATGCCCGCGGAACCCGGTCCC
Organism: Streptomyces sp. NBC_00236; assembly: GCF_036195045.1. Taxonomy (NCBI): domain Bacteria; kingdom Bacillati; phylum Actinomycetota; class Actinomycetes; order Kitasatosporales; family Streptomycetaceae; genus Streptomyces; species Streptomyces sp. NBC_00236. The sequence continues at coordinate 7,840,018 of NZ_CP108100.1, forward strand.
GCCCTGTTCGCCGGCCCCAGACTGGCCGGTGCCCGGCGGGCCGCCGCGGCCGGCCGCGTCCGGGTCGAGGAGCTCCCGCTGCACTACACGGAGGAGTCGGCGGCAGCCCTGGCCGCCCGCTGGAGCCCTCTCGGTCTGGACGCCGTGTTCGCGTACGACGACGCCTACGCGATGCTGCTGATGCGGGCCCTCCAGGACGCCGGGATCCAGGTGCCCGAGGACACCGCGGTGGTCGGCGCGGACGACTTGATGCTGGGAAGGCTGCTGAGGCCCAGGCTCAGCAGCGTACGGATGGAACTGGCGACGGTGCAGCCGCTGGCCGACCTCGTCGACCGGCTGGTGCAGCACCCCGGCCCGGAACCCGAACGGCACGACCTGCTGCGGGCCCGGACCGTCCACCGTGAATCCAGCTGAACCGGCCGTCAGCGCGGCAACATGCGCGGCGGACGCCCCTTGCCTAGCGTCATGACCATGAGTCATCCGCAGAGTTACGAGATCCTGCTGGTTCCCGCGTTCACCGACGTCAAGGGCACGGCGGACAAGGGAGCCGGGACGAAGGCCTCAATCGCCGGCGATTCCGGTACCGGCGACGCGGCCGCCGAGGATCAGGACACGGGGGACACCAGGGACGCGAAGGACAAGAAGCAGGCGACGGACACGAGGGAGGCGGCGGACGCGCACGACGCGGCCGCGGAGGACCGCGAACCCGAGGTCGTGGCGGCGGAGTACTCCGGCAGCCACGCTGCCGGGAGCCCCCGCCCCGGCGCGGCCATCCGCTCGGCGGTCGTGACCGCCACGGGGGAGACGGGCGAGTCGGGTTACCCGCGGTATGCCGGCGAGGGGATGGTGGCGGACATCGACCCCGCGACGCACACCGTCCAGGCCCTGCTGATCGACGGATCGGAGCTGGACTACGGGCTGTCGGTCCGCGTCTCGGAGCGCGACACGGACGGCTGAAGCCGCCGGGCTCCCGGCGCGACGACGCTCAGGGCCCGGCCGTCACCGGCCGGGCCCTGACGCCTGCGCGTGCGGGAGGAGCAGCCTACTTCTGCTCCTTCTGCTGGTCCTCGATGGACTTGCGGACCTCGTCCATGTCCAGCTTCCTGGCCTGACCGATCACGTCCTCCAGGGCCGCCTCCGGCAGCGCGCCCGGCTGCGAGAAGACGGCCACGTTGTCCCGGACGATCATCAGCGTCGGGATGGACCGGATCTCGAAGGCCGCCGCCAGCTCCTGCTGCGCCTCGGTGTCGACCTTGGCGAAGACCAGGTCCGCGTGACGCTCGGACGCCGAGTCGTAGACCGGCGCGAACTGCCGGCACGGGCCGCACCAGGAAGCCCAGAAGTCGATCAGGACGAACTCGTTCTCACTGACGACCTGATCGAAGTTTTCCTTGGTGAGCTCTACGGTGCTCATGTTCTGCTACCTCTTCCTGTGCCCGTATCGACGTGTCCGGGACAACGGTGCCTGTGCTTGCGCTATTCCGCCTGCCCATGTGGCCGCCGCGCACACCCATGACCAGAATGGGCCCATGACACAAGCTGTGGAGCCTGTCGCGTACGACGTCGTGGTCATCGGCGCGGGTCCGGTGGGTGAGAACGTGGCCGACCGCGCCCGGGCCGCCGGGCTGAGCGCCGCGATCGTGGAATCCGAGCTCATCGGCGGCGAGTGCTCGTACTGGGCCTGTATGCCGAGCAAGGCCCTGCTGCGCCCCGTCGTCGCCCGCGCGGACGCCCGCCGCGTCCCGGGCCTCGCCGCAGCCGTCCAGGGCCCGCTCGACACCGCCGCCGTGCTCGCGCACCGCGACACGTACGCCTCGCACTGGAAGGACGACGGCCAGGCCGCCTGGCTCGAGGGGATCGGAGTCGACATCCACCGGGGCCACGGCCGGCTGACGGGGCCGAAGGCGGTCTCCGTCACGGCGCCCGACGGAACGGAGCGCCGGCTCACGGCCCGGCACGCGGTGGCCGTGTGCACGGGCAGCAGGGCCGTCGTTCCCGACCTGCCGGGCATCGACGGCGCCCGCCCCTGGACCAGCCGGGAGGCGACGAGCGCCAAGGAGGTACCCCGTCGCCTCGTCGTCGTGGGCGGGGGAGTGGTCGGCGTGGAGATGGCCACCGTCTGGGGCGCCCTGGGAGCCGACATCACCCTGCTGGTCCGCGGCAAGGGGCTGCTGCCCCGCATGGAGCCGTTCGCCGGCGAGCTCGTCGCCGAAGCGCTGACCGAGGCGGAAGCCGACATCCGTACGGGCGTCTCGGCCACGTCCGTACGGCGCTCCGCACCGGACGGACCGGTCACCGTCGCACTGGACAACGGCGAAGAGATCGAGGCGGACGAAATCCTCTTCGCCACCGGTCGCGCCCCGCGCACCGACGACCTGGGCCTGGAGACGGTCGGCCTGGAGCCGGGCTCCTGGCTCACCGTCGACGACAGTTGCCAGGTCGAGGGCACCCCCTGGCTCTACGCCGTCGGCGACGTCAACCACCGCGCGCTCCTGACCCACCAGGGCAAGTACCAGGCCCGCATCGCCGGAGCGGCCATCGCCGCGCGCGCCCAGGGCGTCCCGATCCTGGAGACGGACCGCTGGGGCGCCCACGCGGCCACCGCCGATCACGCGGCCGTGCCCCAGGTCGTCTTCACCGACCCGGAGGCCGCCTCGGTGGGCCTCACCCTCGCCGAGGCGGAACAGGCCGGCCACCGGGTCCGGGCCGTCGACTACGACCTCGCCTCGGTCGCAGGCTCCGGTCTGTACGCGGACGGCTACCGCGGCCGGGCGCGCATGATCGTCGACCTGGACCGGGAGGTCCTGCTGGGGGTCACCTTCGTCGGCCCGGGCATCGGTGAACTGCTGCACTCGGCGACGGTCGCGGTCGCGGGAGAGGTCCCCCTCGACCGCCTCTGGCACGCGGTGCCCGCATACCCGACGATCAGCGAGATCTGGCTCCGCCTGCTGGAGACGTACCGGGACGGGGGATGAACCACGTACGGCCGCCCCGTACGCGGTTCGCGCCCGGGTGCCCGTCGGGACCGGCGCATCCGTCGGCAGGCCCGCGATCGTGGACCGGCCCGGAAGATCCTCCGGCGGGGACGCACGGCATGGCGGACCACCTGAATGCGTAAGCCGTTCGCGTGGCGCCGCGGTTGAGCCGGCCGGAGGATGCCGCTGCGCCGAACGGTCCAACAGTGGCCCGGCGGAGGCGCCGCCGGGTTCGGCCGGTGGTTGCCTGAACCCCGCCGGCCCGCCGGCCGGAAACCGGCCGTACCGGAGCGGGCCAGCGAGGAGACAGAGACGCCATGGATTCCCACGTCGAGGCAGCGCAGGCGGGTGCTCTGCCGGCCGGCCTGCTGAAGCGCCAGACCGCACTGGTGACGGGCGCCAACTCAGGCATCGGCAGGGCCACCGCCATCGGACTCGGCCGGGCCGGGGCCGATGTGGTGGTCAACTACGTGAGTGGCCGTGAGGCCGCCGAGGACGTGGTCCGGGAAATCTCCTCGTTCGGTGTCCGCGCGGTGGCCCACGAGGCCGATGTGTCGCAGGAGACCCAGGTGGCCGCGATGGTGGATCGCACGGTCCAGGACTTCGGGACCCTCGACATCCTCGTCGCCAATGCCGGTATGCAACGCGATGCCAGGTTCACCGAGATGACGCTCGCCCAGTGGCAGAAGGTGCTCGACGTCAACCTCACGGGCCAGTTCCTGTGCGCTCGTGAGGCGACCAAGGAGTTCCGCCGGCGCGGAGTGGTCCCCGAGGTGTCCCGGGCGGCCGGGAAGATCATTTGCATGAGCTCGGTGCACCAGGTCATCCCCTGGGCGGGACACGTGAACTACGCCTCTTCCAAGGGAGGCGTGGAAATGATGATGCAGACCCTGGCACAGGAGCTCGCACCCGAGAAGATCCGGGTCAACGCGGTCGCCCCCGGGGCGATCAGGACCCCCATCAACCGCAGTGCCTGGGAGACGCCGGCCGCCCGGGAGGACCTCCTGCGCCTGATCCCCTACGACCGGATTGGGGACCCCGAGGACATCGCCCAAGCCGTCGTCCTGCTCGCGTCCGACCTCATGGACTACGTCGTGGGGACGACGCTCTACGTCGACGGCGGGATGACGCTCTTCCCCGGGTTCGCCACCGGCGGCTGAGCTTCGCGGGTCCAGGACCGCGCAGGCCCATGCGGACATGCGGCTGGAGCCCGTCACCGAAAGGCGCCGGGTGACGCCCGGAGAAGGCGACAGCGTGGTGCCGCTGACGACGTCCTGAGCGTGGTCCGGACCCCCGGCCTGATCTTCCCCGGCTCCAGCGGAATCTGACACATCGCGCAGCCGGACGACCGGTGTCGCGAGGGAGGTATGCCCCGTGCGGATCAGAATGTCCTGGGCCGCCGTGTTCAGGCTGCGGCAGTATGTGAAGGCAAGCCTGTGGATCATGCCGTTGTTCGGCCTCGTGGTGGGAGTCCTGCTGGCCCAATGGGCCGTCACCGCGGACAGTTCCCACTGGCCACCGAGCGGCTGGCGCTATTCGGCGACCACGGCGAGCGGAGTGCTGAGCGCCATCGTCGGAGCGATGATCGCGCTGCTGGGATTCGTCGTCACCATCGGTGTTCTCGTCATTCAGCAGGCCACCGGCACACTGTCCCCCAGGTACATGCGGCTCTGGTACCGGGACCGGCTCCAGAAGACCGTGCTGGCCACCTTCACCGGCACGTTCGCGTTCGCCTTCTCCCTGCTGCGCAGCATCGAGACGCGTTCGGTCCCTGACCTCGGGGTCACGCTCGCCGGTGGCGCCGTGGCGGTCAGCCTGTTGCTGCTGCTCGTCTATCTCAACCGCTTCACACACAACCTCAGGCCCGTCGCCATCGCCGACCTCGTCGGACGCATGGGCGAGGACGTGTTCGAGCAGGCGGCCGGGAAGGCCAAGGCCTCGGCCCCGCATCCCGGCGAGCCTTCCGTGCCGCGCGGACGGACGACCGTCATCCGGGCGGCGGCGGGCGGAGCCCTCCAGGCCCTTCACACCGCCGGTCTCTCGGCCGTCGCCGCGCGCCACGACTGCGTCTTCACCGTGCCTCACGTGATCGGTGACTACGTTCCCCGAGGCGCCGTCCTCGTCGAGATCCACGGCGGCACAGCCGTCCCCGACCACCGGCAGGTGACCGGGCTCATCGCGCTCGGTCCCGAGCGGACGATCGAACAGGACCCGGCCTTCGCCCTCCGGGTGCTCGTCGACATCGCCATCCGCGCCCTGTCGCCCGCAGTCAACGACCCCACCACCGGAGTGCAGGTCCTCAACCACATCGATTCGTTCCTCACGGTGGTCGGCCAGTCGCCGCTTCCGGGCCGCTATGCGCTGGCCGGCCAGGACGGCCGGACGCGGCTCGTCCTGCGGGGGAGGGCATGGGAGGACTACCTGCAGCTCGCCGTTTCGGAGATCCGTGACTACGGGTCGACGTCGCTGCAGATCTGCCGCCGGCTGCGCGCCCTCCTGCACGGGCTGCTCGACAACCTTCCGCCCGTCCAGCATCCGGCAGTCAGGGCCCAGCTGGAGCTCCTGGACGCTGCGGTGGAACGGGCCTTTCCCGACCCCGCCCGCCGCTCGGTCGCGCAGGTGGCCGACAGCCAGGGGGTGGGCGGCCGGTCCGGGCCGGGCCGTTAGACGGAGTCCTCCGGGAGCCCGGACGCACCGCATGCCGCACGACCGCTCAGTGTGCCTCGACCCAGCCGTGCCGGACGGCATGACCGCCGAGCTGCATCCGGGTCCGGACTCCGGCGAGGTCCATGAGGCGTCGCAGCCGCCGGTGCAGTGTGCGCGGTGAAAGACCGAGCTGAGCCGCGGCCGTCGGATCGGTCAGACCGGCCAGCAGCAGAGCGAGGATCTTCCGGTCCAGGTCGGTCGGACCCTCCGCACCGATGGCGACGGTGGGCTCGGTGCCCGCGCCGATGCCCGACAGTTCGAGTGGATGGGCGGCGCGCCACACCGATTCGAACAGCGCGTCCAGGGCATCCAGCAGGCCGCTTCGGTGCAGCAGCACGGCTCCGGGATCCCCGGCCGGTGTGACCGCGAGCGGGACCAGGCCGAGGTCGGCATCGGCCAGCACGAGTTTCATCGGCAGCTCGTCGGCGACCCGCAGCTGCACGCCGTTGCGCATCGATTCGACGGCATCGGCGATGATCCCCGGCTCGGCCAGTACGGCCCGGTCCAGTACCGCCCGGAAGTGGACGCCGCGGTTGATGGCCATGGGTTCCGCGGAGTTCTCGCCGGGCGGCACGGCGACGAAGGGCGCGGTGATGAAGGAGCGGACCTGCGTCCGGGCGGCCTGCTGCACCTGGAGGAAGCGATGCCGGATCGCGTCGACGCCTGTGATGACCTCGATCAGATCGCTGATGCTGCTCCCGGTCATCGCCGCCCGGTGTTCCTCGGCGAACGTGACCAACGCCTGTTCGGCCATGCGCAGCCCGTCCCGGCGCTGGCTGATGAGAGCGCCGAGCGCCATGGCGGGCGGGGCGGCGGTGAACCGCCCGTCCGCCGACCTGATCACCAGCCCCCATTCGACCAGACGGTCCAGGGCCGTGCCGGTGTGGGCCCGCGGCACGCCGAGCTGATCCGACAGCAGGGTCGCGGTGGAGTCCGGCCGGCCGAGCAGCTCGCGATAGACACGCTCATCATCGGGCTCCAGGCCCAGGACATCCAGCATCGGCGACCGACTCTCTTCCGCTTGCCGCAGCGGAGAGAGTATGCGCCATGGCGGCAGACTCTGAATAGTCGCTGGTGGGAGCAGGTATGACGGGAAGGGCCCCGGGGAGTCGCCTCCCCGGGGCCCGTCGGTGTGGGTCATCGCAGGCCGTACGCCCGGATGATCTCGTTCTTGACGCTGTAGCCGCTGTCCGTCGCGGCGCTCGCGCGGACCGACACGAAGCCGCCGGGCTTCTTCGCGGTCCGGAACGACCCGGTCCAGGAACCACCGGCACGCTGGGCGAGGGTCACCTTCTGCCAGGTGGCGCCGTCGTCGTACGACACGTCCAGCTTCACCGTGACGACCTTGCCCGGCACGGTGCCGGAGTCCATCGACACCGGCTTGAGCGTGATCCGCTGGGTGGCGTCGGCCCTGACGTCGCCGTGCAGGTCGGACTCCAGCGCGTAGTCCAGGTTCAGCACCGAGAACCGCTCGAAGAACTCGGACTCGACGGTGTCGGACACGAAGGTCCATTCGGTGTGGGTGCGCGTCGACAGCCGGAAGGCGTCACCGGGCCGCTCCACATCGAGGACGGTGCGGTAGGGCAGCTTGCCCGCAGGCACCTCCACCCACTGCATGTCGCCGCTGACCGGGTTGTCGTGGATCAGTTCGTCGCCCTGGAACACCTGGAGGTGGGACGGCGTCTCACCCCACGGCAGATAGCCGCCCAGCCGCATGTTGTCGCTCGCGGAGGCCCAGGCCTGCACGTTCCACGTCATGTAGTTCTGCCAACGGGAGTTGTACACACCGAACGACTCACCCTGGCCGGGGCGGGTCGCCGGAGCGAACCAGTCCAGCCGGCTGGTGCTGCCCCTGGCGTACGTGTTGTCGCCCGACACCATCGACCACGGCAGCGCCGTTTCGACTCCCTGCGTGTGGAACTCCCTCCAGACCTGACCCGGCGTCACCCACTCGGTGCGCGTGCCCGGGTGCCACTCGCGCTCGGGGAAGTTGAACGACGGGCTGAGGGTGAAGTCGGACCGGTAGCCTTCGGCACTTCCGCCGTCCGCGGCCGAGTAGTAGCGGGCGTCGATCCGGGCGAGGTCGTGCTCGGTCGGCTTGTAGACCAGCGCCCGGTCCGGCACCCGGCCGGGGTAGTCCCGGGTCAGGTCGTAGACGAACGGTGTGAACTCCGTCTGCTTCATGGTCAGCTTCAGGATGCCGGCCCTGGCCATCGCGACGAGGGCCTTGCCCGCGTCGCGATGCACGGTGGCGACCGGAATGGCCGACTCGCCGACGTACTCCATCAGGGCGCCTGCCCCGTCGTTGACCACGATCAGCGCCTTCGCGCCGGCCGCGACCGCGGCGTCGGTCCGCTCCTGCGGCGAGACCTCGTCGCTGCGCCCGATGACGACGAGCTTGCCCTTGGCGCGCGTCTTCTCGTAGGCGGCGGCAGAGCCGTCGCCCGCGTAGACGGCGTCCAGCCGGTCCGTGGCCGTACCCAGGGCGCTGCCCGCCTGCACCAGTGCCTCGAAGCGGAGCCGGCCGCCCGGCGTGCTCAGGCTGAGCGGCGGCTCGCCCTTGCGCCAGCGGGTGATCAGCATGAACTCGCCCTGCGTCATCGCCTCCGTCGGTGCCACGTAGACGTCGTCGTACGTCGGCGGCAGCACGTACGCACCGCGGTAGTCCATGAACGGGTCGAAGCCCTTGTAGTGGATGTTGAAGTCGACCTTGCGCTGGCGGTCCTCGGAACGCTGCGGAGCCTCCGTCTCCAGCAGGTGTGCCCGGCTCGCGTCGAGCACCACGTCGGCCGGGCCGTCCTTGAGCACGGTCTCCGGGTCGACCAGCACGGCCAGACCCGAGCGGTCCGGCTTCTGGCCGGCCACGTCGACGTACGCCCCGACGGAGTACAGGCCCGGCGCCATGCGCATCGTGGTCGAGCCCTCGACGTAGACGTTCCACGGCCAGGAGTCGCCGGCCAGGTTGACCGTGACCCAGCCTGCGGCCGGCTTGCCGTCCCGGCCGACCAGCTTGATGTTCAGGTCGTAGCGCTCCTCCTCCTTGAGCAGAGCCACGGAGGTCCGGGTCACCTGCTTTCCGGTGGCGGCGTCGGTCCCCGTCACGTAGCCGACGTGGCGGCCTGCCGAGGCGGCCCGCGGGTCACCGGTCACGGGGATCGCGGCGGTGCCGCCCGCCGGGACGGTCACCGCGGTGGCTCCCAGCGTGAACGGGCCGCCCGCGTCGGTCAGCGCCAGGTCCAGCGTGACGTCGGCGGAACCCGTGTTGGTGAAGGTCAGGTCCTTCGTGACGGCGACATCGCCCGGTTCGTGCGGCCAGGTGTAGTTGCCGAAGAAGAGCGATCCGGTGCCACGGACCGTCGTGCGCACGGCGGCGGCCACGTCGACACGGCCGGTGCCCACCTCGTACGGCGAGTACCCCTCGTCCAGGCCCTTCGCCGTGCTCATCAGGTGTTCCTTGAGCTGCGCGCCGTTCCAGTCAGGATGCTGCTGGGACAGGATCGCCGCCGCGCCGACGACGTGCGGGGTGGCCATCGACGTGCCGCTGATCGTGCGGTAGAGGCCCTCGCCCCCATCGGTCATCTCCTGCGAGCGGGGCGCGGTGATGTCCACGCCGGGCGCCGCGATGTCCGGCTTCATCCCGCCTGAGTACGCCAGGGGGCCGGTGCTGGAGAAGGAAGCGAGCCGGTCCTCCTTGTCCGTGGCGGCCACCGTCAGCGCGGAGGCGGCGGCGCCCGGGGCGGAGACGGTCTCCGGGCCCGCGTTGCCTGCTGCGATGACGAACAGCGTGCCGTACTGCGCGGACAGCGCGTCGACCGTCTGCGACATCGGGTCGCTGCCGTCCGTCGGGTAGGAGTCACCGAGGCTCATGTTGACGACGTCGGCTCCGGACTCGGCGGCCCACTGCATGCCCGCCATGACCCAGGAGTCCTGGCCGTAGCCCTCCGCGCCGCCGAGCACCTTGCCGACGAACAGGTCGGCGCCGGGGGCGACACCTTTGTTGTCGCCGCCGGAGGCGGAACCCGAGCCGACGATCGTGCCGGCCACGTGGGTACCGTGGCCGTTGACGTCGGTGACGGTCTCGCCCGGTACGAAGCTGACCGTGCCGTCGATCAGGCCGGCGAAGTCGGGGTGGTTGACGTCGATACCGGTGTCGAGGACCGCGACCTTGGCCCCCTTGCCGGTGTACCCGGCCGCCCAGGCCTCGGGCGCGCCGATCAGGGGCACGCTGTCCTTCAGGGTGGCCTTCACCCGGCCGTCGAGCCAGAGCTTCTCCATACCGGCTCCGAGCTTCGCGGCCCCCTGCGGCGCGACGGCGGTCCAGAAGGCGTGGGCCTGCCGCTTCCCGGTGCTGAGCGCGGCACCGTGGATGCCCTTGAGGCTGCGGGTCAGCTTGCTGCCGCGCGGGGCCGTCGGCTCGACGGCGGAGCGGGACTTCGACGGGGTGTACGTCGCGATCAGCGGCACCGCGGCCGACTTCGCGTCGTCGTAACCCATCTCGATCAGGTCGGTGACGTTGAACAGTCGGCGGTCGAGCTTGCCGGCGCCCAGCAGCGGTGCCGCCTCGTCCGGGACGACGAGCAGGTCGCCCTTGACCTCCTGGATCTTCACGCCACCGACGGCGCTGTCGGGCCGGTGAACGTCAGCGGACTGTTTGCCGTCGGCCATCGTGGTGACCGTGACGACGTCGCCGGTGACCAGGGTGACCTTGTGGGTCGCCGAGGGCTTGGCGGGAACGGCGGGCCTGCTCGGAGCGGCCTGTGCGGGCGCTTGCAGGGCTATGAGGCCCGACGCCAGAAGCGGCACGGCGACGGCGGCCGAGAGCAACTGCCGGCGTCTGCGCCGGAAGGCGGGTGACTGAATGGGGGAGAACATGGCATGGGTCTATCCGCGAGTGGCGCACGGCGTGAAGAGCCGGTGGCGGCAAGTCCTTGCCATGGCAGCGACTTGCCGCCGGGGAACGGCTGGAATGCGGTCAAGTCGCCCTCGGTGACCGAGTTGCGCGGGCGCCGGTCGCGGATGCCGCTGTCAGGGCAGACCTGCCGGCCGACCGCCTCGCCGCCCGGACCCGGGCGGGTGACCGTCGACGTCCCTGAGCTCGCGCTCGCTCCCGCGCCCCGATATGCATCGCGTAGTGGCTGCGCGCCGCGCCCGGATCGGCCGACGCCTGACGAGGCCAGCGAGCAGCCGGTCCGAGCCGGGCAGCAGGAAGGCCTCCAGCCGAGTCCGTGGCAGCACGAAGCGGAGCCCCCGGCGCGGAAGCCGCCCGGACGGGCACCGACAGGACGCCGATGCGGGTCTCCGCGGCAACGATGATCAGATCCTGTTCGGTGGACCACCGCCGGTGGACGGGCGGCTTGCTCACCCCGGCCCTGGCCGCGACGGCATCCGTCGTGACCGCGCCCGGGTCCCCTGCCCGGCGACCAGGCCCACCTCCACGTCGAGCACGGCTCCGGAGACCGTGTCCCGCGCGGTCGCCCCGGGCTGCGTACGGCCCGGCCGGCCTCTCCGTCATGTGCAGAGCCTGCGGCCGTCAGCTCACCGCATTCCCTCATCAGGACGGCGTGCCGTCGTCGGCATACGATGGGTCGCCGGTGCCGAAAGGGGCGCAAAATGGACGAATATCCCCTGATCGAGAACCACGGTCTGATCGGAGACCTGCAGACCGCGGCTCTCGTGACCACGGACGCGACGATCGACTGGTTCTGCTGTCCCCGCTTCGATTCGCCCAGCGTGTTCGGTGCCCTGCTCGACCACCGAAAGGGCGGTCACTTCACCGTCCGGCCGGTCGCCGACACGTACACGAGCAAGCAGCTCTACCACCCCGACACGGCCGTCCTCGTGACACGTTTCATGACCGAGGCCGGCACCGGTGAGGTGGTGGACTTCATGCCGGTGACCGGAACGACAGCGACGGACCGGCACCGTCTGGTCCGCATGCTGCGGTGCGTCCGGGGCAGCATGACGTTCGAAGGGGAGATCGCTCCCCGCTTCGACTACGGCCGCACACCGCACGAGCTGCACATCACGGAGCGCGGGGCCCTGTTCACTTCACCGGACATGAACCTCGCCGTCCACGCCGTCCGCGAGCCACAGGACGAGCGGCTGCTGAACATCCTCTCGGGCGAAAACGACCTGCGGTTCACCCTGACCCTGCAGGCGGGCCAGCAGCGTGGCCTGGTCATGGAGTCGTCCCCCGACGGGCCGCCGCAGGAGGTATCCGTGGCGGAGTTCGAGCAACTCTTCGACGAGACCGTCCAGTTCTGGCGCTCCTGGCTGGGACAGTCCACCTATGCCGGCCGGTGGCGGGAAGCGGTGGAACGGTCGGCCGTGACGCTGAAGCTCATGACGTACGCGCCCACCGGCGCCCTGGTGGCGGCCCCCACGGCGGGCCTGCCCGAGCAGTTGGGCGGAGAACGCAACTGGGACTACCGCTTCACCTGGATCCGTGACGCGTCGTTCTCGGTGTACGCGTTGCTGGGCCTGGGGTTCAGGGAGGAGGCAAGGGCGTTCATCGGCTGGCTGCACGACCGCGTGAAGGAAGAGGCCGGTCACGAAGGCGGCACCGGGCCACTGAACATCATGTACCGCGTCGACGGCTCCTCGGACCTGGTCGAGGAGACCCTGGACCACTGGGAGGGCTACGGCGGCTCCGCCCCGGTCCGCATCGGAAACGGAGCGGCGAGCCAGCTGCAACTGGACATCTACGGTGAGGCGCTCGACAGCATCTACTTCGCGCACCAGCACGGCATGCACCTGGATACGCGGGGCTGGACCGCGCTGCACACCCTTCTCGACTGGCTGGTCGATCACTGGGACCAGCCCGGTGAGGGGTTGTGGGAGACCCGAGGCGGCAGGAAGGACTTCACCTACGGCCGCGTGATGTCCTGGGTTGCCTTCGACCGCGCCGTCCGCATCGCCACCGACGACGGCCGTCCGGCTGCCCGCGGCCGCTGGGTGGACGCCCGGGACACGATCTACCAGCAGGTGCTCAACCGTGGCTGGGACCCGACGAAGAAGGCCTTCGTCCAGCACTACGGCGACGACGTCCTCGACTCGTCCCTGCTGCGCATGCCGACGGTCGGTTTCATCACGCCGGACGATCCCATGTGGAAGTCCACGCTGGACGCGATGGAGCATGAGCTGGTCAGTGACAGCCTCGTCTACCGCTACAACCCCGAGGCCTCACCCGACGGGCTGAGCGGCTCGGAGGGGACCTTCTCCCTCTGTACGTTCATGTACGTCGACGCCCTGGCGCGGGCCGGACGCATCGACCAGGCCCGGCTGGTCCTGGAGAAGATGCTCACCTACGCCAACCATCTCGGCCTGTACTCGGAGGAGATCGCCGTGACGGGCCGTCAACTGGGTAACTTCCCACAGGCGTTCACTCACCTGGCGCTGATCGACGCCGCCATCACGCTGGATGCCAGGATCAACGCGGCACGCGGGGGCACGGGCACGGCCTGAGGGCTCCCGCGCGGAGTGCATATCGGCCCGAGCTCCCGCGCGGAGTACACCGTCCGGCCCGTACGGTGGCCGCCGCACCCTCTCCGCCCCGTACGGTGACCGTCGCTCGCGGGACCGCGGTCACCGGACAGGCTCCTCCGCTACGAGCGGCCGACCACAGCGCAGGTTCCACCGCCCCGACCTGCCGCTGAGCTCCGTGACCGTGAGGGGTGCCACGTCCAGTCGCCAGAACGCCAGTGGAGGAAGGGCCAGCGCATGGACGACGGCGGCCCGGATCACGGCAGGCTCGACCACCCCCACGACCCGGCCCGGACCGTCCCCGTGCAGCGAGTCGAGCCACCGGCCCACCCTGGCGCAGAGCTCCAGCAGAGACTCGCCCCCGTGCGGAGCCGCCGCCGGATCCGCCAGCCAGGCCGCCACCCCGTCCGGCTCGTCCGCGCTCACCTCGGACAGCCGCGCACCGGACCAGCGGCCCATCTCCCAGTCCCGCAAGGCGTGTTCGGCGCCTGTCCGGAGCCCCAGCGCTTCCGCGGTGTCGCGGCAGCGGCGGGACGGCCCCCGCAGCCACTGGTCCGCGACCGGGACCGAACCGGAGGCAGCGGCTGCCCGGGCAGGCCGGAGCCCGGATTCGTCCAGCGGAGCGTCACCGGCGAACCGGGCCTCGCGCAGCGCGGAGTTCATTGCCGGTGAGATCAACATCACCCGTACCGTCATGCCCGCCCTCAACTCCCTGAACTGTGACCCCGTGGCCAAGCACACCATGGCATCCAGGGCGCGCCGGCCCGCCCACGGGCACCATGGCGGCCGTCACGCCCAAGCGGTATGGTCGCGACGACACGACGAGGGTGTGACGGAAGTCCGGTGAGAATCCGGCACGGTCGCGCCACTGTGAACCCGTACCCGTACGGGAAGTCAGACCCAGCACCTTCGTCTCAGGCACCACGATCGGGACGCGTGTTCCCTCAGGAGGTTCTGCCATGGCACAGACTGCTGCCCCCGCCACGGTCACACCCGCCATCACTCCCATCTCGCTGAAGGCCATTGCCCCTTGGGCGGTCTTCTTCGGCGTCGTCATGCTGATCCTGCTGTACTTCGTCGGTGCCGAGCAGGGCGCCACCGCGCTCATTTCGGGCGAAGGCGTGCACGAGTGGGTCCACGACGGCCGTCACCTCCTCGGATTCCCCTGCCACTGATCCATCCGGCTGATCCAGGGGAATCCCTCATGAACTCCATATCTGTCAGAGCCCTGCTCGTCCGCGGCATGCTGGCCGGCCTTGTCGCGGGTGCGCTCGCGCTTGCGGTGGCGTACTTTCTCGGCGAGTCACGCGTCGATGCGGCCATCGCCCTCGAAGAGGCGCACCGCCACAGTCACAGCCACGACCACGGCGGCGGCGAGGAACTCGTCAGCCGGGGCATGCAGGCCACCGGCGGACTCGCCACCGGTGTACTCGTCTTCGGCGTCGCCGTCGGCGGCATCGCCGCACTCGTCTTCTGTTACGCACTCGGCCGGTTGGGCCGGTTCGGCCCCAGGGCGACGGCCGCGCTGATCGCGGGAGCCGCCCTGCTGACCGTGTACATCGTCCCGTTCCTGAAGTACCCGGCGAATCCGCCGGCTGTCGGCAACCCCGACACCATCGGCAGACGCACCGCGCTGTTCTTCCTCATGGTCGCCCTCAGCGTGCTGCTGGCCGTCGCCGCCGTCATCCTCGGCAGGCGGCTGGCTCCGCGCCTGGGCAACTGGAACGCCACCATCGCCGCCGCTGCCGGCTACGTGCTGGTCATCGGCCTCGCCTATGCCTTCCTGCCCTCCTTCAACGAGGTCGGAAAGGACTTCCCGGCTTCTCTGCTCTGGGAGTTCAGGCTGGCCACGCTCGCGGTGCAGGTCACGCTCTGGACGGCCTTCGGGCTGGTCTTCGGCTATCTCACCGAACGGCTGCTGGAGCCGGGGCGGGACGCGGCCACTGCCACGGACGCCAGAACGAAACGGTCGGCCCCCGTGGCGGGCTGAGGTTCTGTCAGGGCCCGCCGGGGGAGACCAGGATCCGCGGCGGGCCCTGACGCGTACGGAAGCCGGCTCACGCCTGTCCGGCGGAACCGTCCCAGTCGATCCGGTAGTACCTCAGCAGCGCGTCCTCCTTCACGAGGCGCATGCCCGCCGCGGCCATGACGTGCTGGGAGGCGATGTTGTCGAGGTCGGCGTCCCCGTGCACGCAGACGATGCCCTGGTCACGGGTGAACCGAAGAAGCGCACGGAGCGCCTCGGAGGCGTAGCCCATGCCGCGCGCCGACGGCACGAGTCCGTAGCCGATCGTGACGTGCCCGTTCTCGTCGGGCGCGCCGTGGAACCCGGCTCCGCCGATCAGCAGCCCGTCCTCGCGGCGCCTTACGTGGTACGAACCGTAGGGAGTCGGGTCACGGGTCTCGGCACAGGTCTCCAGGAACCGCTGGGCCGCCCGCATCTCACCCGGGAGGGGAAAGCCGGGAGCCCAGCGAGCACCCTCGGCCGGCCTGCCCGCCGCCACCTGCTCGGCCTCGGCAAGGGTCATCGGGGACAGGATCAGCCGTGGTGTGTCGAGTGAGGTCATGCCCTGTGAGGTATCACGCGCCGAGGCCGGGCCGCACCCGGATATCCGGGTGCGGCCCGGTGTGCGCGGCGGTCAGGCATCACCGGCCGGGGTGAAGTCCCCGGACAGGGCGGCGGCCATCCGCAGCTGCGTGTCCGCCTCGGACTGCCGGCCCTGGCGCTCCAGCGTGCGGCCGAGCATGAGCCGTGCGTACTGCTCCACCGGGTCGAGTTCCAGCACCGTGCGCAGCTCCGTCTCGGCCCGGACGAGCCGTGCCGAGTGGTAGTAGGCCCGCGCCAGCAGCAGCCGGGGCGCGACCTGGTCCGGCACCTCCTCGACGAGTCCGCCCAGGATCCTGGCCGCCGTCGTGTACTCCTTCGACCCGAAGAACAGCTGTGCGCGGTCCCAGCGCTCGGCGGCGGTTCCGAACTCGTAGTAGGTGTCGCTCATGTGACCTCCTCGGTCGAAGGCGCCGCCGGGCCGCTCCCGTACGTGTCCACCCGCCACAACACCGGCAGATGGTTTAACATTCCACTAAAAATTCGGCGTGGGCGCCACCCGCCCGGAGCCGCACGGGAATAGGTTGACCGCCATGAGCAATCTCGATCGCCAGGCCGCACTCTCCGTCTGTGGAGGGCGGGGTTTCGTCGTCGCCGAACCCGTACGTGAACTCCTCACTCCGCGCCACGTCCGGCTCGGCGAGTCCACCGAGGTCCGCAGACTGCTGCCCAACCTGGGCCGCCGCATGGTCGGGGCCTGGGCCTTCGTCGACCACTACGGCCCCGATGACATCGCGGACGAACCCGGGATGCAGGTTCCGCCGCACCCCCACATGGGCCTGCAGACGGTCAGCTGGCTGCACGAGGGCGAGGTCCTGCACCGCGACAGCCTGGGCAGTCTGGAGACGATCCGCCCGCGCGAGCTCGGCCTGATGACGTCGGGCCGCGCGATCAGCCACTCCGAGGAGAGCCCCAGGCCGCACGCCGCGCTGCTGCACGGCGCCCAGCTCTGGGTCGCCCTGCCCGATGCCCACCGCACCGTCGAACCGCACTTCCAGCACCACAAGGACCTGCCGACCGTCACCGCCCCCGGCCTCACGGCCACGGTGATCCTCGGCACCCTCGACGGCGCCACCTCGCCCGGCACCGCGTACACCCCGATCGTCGGCGCCGACCTCGCCCTGAGCGGCGGAGCCGAGGCCCGCCTCCCGCTGGACCCCGACTTCGAGTACGCCGTGCTGTCGATGTCCGGCGAGGCGGAGGTCGACGGCGTGCCCGTCCTGCCCGGGTCGATGCTCTACCTCGGCTGCGGCCGTTCCGAGCTTCCCCTGCGTGCGGAGTCGGACGCGGGGCTGATGCTCCTGGGCGGCGAGCCCTTCGAGGAGGAGATCGTCATGTGGTGGAACTTCATCGGGCGTTCCCACGAGGAAATCGAGGAGGCCCGCCAGGCGTGGGCGGAGGGCTCCCGCTTCGGTGAGGTGCACGGCTACGACGGCGACCGGCTGCCTGCTCCCGCACTGCCGCCGGTGGCGCTGAAACCGCGGGGACGGGTGCGCTGAACTGGAGTGATGTGTTCTCCGGTGCGCCCTGTCGTGTGCGCTCGCTGCGTCCCCCCGCCAGCACGGCGGAGGGGTGCAGCTGTGTCTCCGGAGGTCGATTCCTGGGGCGGTCGGCACTCGCACGTGTTGGCACCCGTGACCAGGTCTGATCAAACACCGGCTGACCCGTTGTTGACCTTACTGATGCGTCATCAGATTGCCGGGGTTGGGGGACTGCCGATGCTGCCCTGCCCGACCAGCGCTCTCCTGGGGTCTCGGGTACGCGTCCGGCGCTGAGGACGAAGGAGTGCTGGCCGTCGGGCAGTGGGTGGACCTCGGAGGTGATCTTGAACTCGGCGAGGCGTCGGCCGAGCGCGGTGCCGTCGTCGGCGAGGGTCTCGTACTCGCCGAAGTGGACAGTGGGGGGCGGCAGGCCGGTCAGGTCGGCGTTCACGAGACTGATCTGCGGGTCGGCGAAGTCCACGGCGGGGTCCTGGATCCAGGCTGACCGGAAGAGTTCGAGCGTGGCCCTGCTGAGCATTCGGTCGCTGCTCTGTTCGCGTCCACCGCCGGGAGCCGCATCGTGAGGTCGGTCCACGGTGAGAGGCTGACGATCGCGCCCGGGGCCGCCGCACCCTTTGCGAGCAGGCGCAGCGGCAGCATCACCGCGAGGGTGCCCGGATCGGGTGGGGGCCGGCTGATCGGCCGGCCCCCCGGAGTCAGAGGTTGATCATGTGGCCGGTGAGGCCGTGGAACGCTTCCTGGAGTGCTTCGCCGAGGGTGGGGTGGGTGTGGACGTTGCGGGCCAGTTCGGTGGCCGTCAGGTCCCACTTCTGCGCGAGGGTGAGCTCGGGGAGAAGTTCCGCGACGTCCGCGCCGACCATGTGTCCGCCGAGGAGCTCGCCGTGCGCGGCGTCGGCTACGAGCTTCACGAAGCCGGTCGGTTCGCCGAGACCGTGGGCCTTGCCGTTCGCGGTGAAGGGGAACTTCGAGACAAGCACCTCGTGCCCCTCGTCGCGGGCCTGCTGCTCGGTAAGCCCGAACGAGGCGACCTGGGGCTGGCTGAAGGTCGCGCGCGGCATCATCCGGTAGTCGCCCAGCGGCATCGTCTCCGCCCCGGCGATGGTCTCGGCGGCGACAACGCCCTGCGCCTCGGCTACGTGGGCGAGCTGGAGCTTGGCGGTGACGTCGCCGATCGCGTACAGGTGCGGTGCCGAGGTCCGCATGTGCTCGTCGATGGCGATGGCGCCCCGGTCGGTGAGGGTGACACCGGTGTTCTCCAGGCCGTAGCCGGTGGTGCGCGGTGCGAAGCCGACGGACATGAGGACCTTGTCGGTACGAATTTCCGAGTGCGTGCCGTCGGCGGCGGTGTAGGTGACCGTGACGGAGGTTCCCTCGTCCGTGACGGCCTCGACCTTGGTGGAGGTCAGGAGGTTGATGCCGAGTTTCTTGTACTGGCGGGCGATCTCCTTGGACACCTCGGCGTCCTCGTTGGGCAGCGCGCGGTCGAGGAATTCGAGAATCGTGACCTCGACGCCGTAGTTGCGCAGTACGTAGGCGAACTCCATGCCGATCGCCCCGGCGCCGACGATGACGATGGAGGCGGGCAGCTCGCGCTGAAGAATCTGCGTCTCGTAGGTGACGACGTTCTCGCTGAGCTCGACGCCGGGCAGCAGTTTCACGGTGGAGCCGGTGGCGATGATGGCGTCGTCGAAGGTGACGCTCTGCGTGCCGCCGTCGGTGAGGGCGACGTCGAGGGTGCGGGCGTCGGTGAAGGTGCCGTGGCCGTCGATCTCGGTGATGGCGTTCTTCTTCATGAGGAAGTGCACGCCCTTGACCCGGCCGTCGGCGACCTGCCGGCTGCGGTCGTAGGCGGCGCCGTAGTCGAAGCTCACGTCGCCCGAGATGCCGAACTGCTTGGCCTGGTAGTGGAAGGTGTGGGCGAGTTCGGCGTTGCGCAACAGGGCCTTGGAGGGGATGCAGCCGACGTTCAGGCAGACGCCTCCCCAGTACTGCTTCTCGATGACGGCGACACTCTTGCCCAGCTGGGCGGCGCGGATCGCGGCGACGTAGCCGCCGGGCCCGGCGCCGAGGACGACGACATCGAAGTGTGTGCTGCTCATTGCGGTTCTCCTTCTCGTTTCCGCTCTGGTCATCGTCATGCCGGCGACAGGCTGTCGCACGGCGGGACTACGACCGCCCAGCCGCCCCGGTCCGGTGGATGGGCGGCTCGTAGACGCTGGTGTCAGGCGTGGGTCAGGGTCGGGTGGTCGGTGTATCCGGCCTTGCCGCCGCCGTACAGGGTGGCCGGGTCGATCTCGTTGAGCGGGGCATCGGTGCGCAGGCGCTCGACGATGTCCGGTGGTTGGTGTTCGGGGAGAGGAACTGGTGCAGCAGGCAGCCGTTCGCTCCGTGGATCTCCGCACCGTCCGCGCCGGCGGCGCTCGCGGTCGATGTGCGTCCGCACCGCACCCTTGATCAGTCTGCCTTCGTCAAGGCCGCATGCGCGGCGGCAAGGATCTCCTCGGAGAGCGGGGAGCCCTTGGTGGCCCGCGACAGGACCAGCGCGCCGAGCAGGGTGCAGAGGCGGGCGATGCCGTCCTGGTCGTCGGTGGCGAGGAAGCCGGCGAAGTCGGCCACTCCCTCGGTGTAGACGCGACGGGCCTCGCGCTCCCCGCCCTCGCGCGCGATGTCGGTGGCGAGCGCGGCGACCGGGCAGCCGTGCCCCGGGTCGTCGCGGTGCTCGGTGGAGAGGTAGGTGTCGATCAGGGCCTGCTGGGCGGCTTCGCGCTGTCCCTCGTACCGCTCGAGCCCGGCGCCGTGGTGTCGGGCGAGTTCGGCGAAGGCGTGGGCGGTGGCCTCGTCGACGAGCGCCTCCTTGGAAGTGAACTGTTTGTAGAACGCGCCGTGGGTCAGGCCGGCCGCCTTCATCAGGTCGGCGACGCTGACCTGCGTGCCCTGTTCCCGGAGCAGGCGGGATGCGGTGTCCACCACCCGCCTGCGATTTTCCTCCGCCTGTGCCTGCGATACGCGGCCCATGACCACCTCCCGTTTGGATGTCGACTGGCATCTATCATAGGCTCGTGTTTAGATTGGATGCATAATCTAAATCGGTGCGGGTGGCCGACGGCACCCGCCGGGACCAGGAGCAGGCATGGAACTCAAGAACGCGGTCGCAGTCGTCACCGGCGCCAACCGGGGCCTCGGGCGGCATCTGGCAGCCCAGCTCGTCGAGCGCGGCGCGAAGGTGTACGGCGCGGCCCGACGCCCAGAGGCGGTCGACGTGCCGGGCGTCATCCCGCTGCGGCTGGACGTCACGGACGCGGAGTCGGTACAGGAGGCCGCCCGCATCGCTTCCGACGCGACGCTGCTGATCAACAACGCAGGCATCTCCACCGGTGCGACGCTGGTCGGAGGCAGCCTGGACGAGGTCCGCCGGGAGATGGAGACCAACTTCTTCGGCCCTCTCGCCGCCACCCGGGCCTTCGCCCCCGTCATCGAGGGCAACGGCGGCGGCGCCGTACTCAACGTCCTGTCCGCCCTGTCCTGGTTCCACCCGGCCGGCCTCGGCTCCTACGCCGCGTCCAAGGCCGCCGCCTGGGCGCTGAGCGACGCGACGCGCGAGGAGCTGGCACCTCGCGGGATCACCGTCTCGGCCCTGCATGTCGGCTACATGGACACCGACATGGCCGCCGACGTGCCCGCCGACCAGAAGGTCGCCGCCGTCGACGTCGCGGCCCAGGCCCTGCACGGCATCGAGACCGGCCTGACCGAGATCCTCGCCGACGAGACCAGCCGGTACGTCAAGCAGAGCCTTTCCACGGCACCCCAGCCGAACGCAGGCTGACGCTCACCCCTCCACACCGGCGCGCCCCCCTTCCCACCCCTCGCACAAGGACGCCTCATGCGCTACACGACCTTCGGGCACCGGACCGGACTGCGCGTCTCCGAGTACGCGCTCGGCACCGCGAACTTCGGCACCGGCTGGGGCGCAGGTGCCGAACCCGACGAAGCACGGCGGATCTTCGACCGGTTCGCCGAGGCCGGCGGCACCTTTCTCGACAGCGCGGACGGCTACCAGTTCGGCGAATCGGAGGAACTGACCGGAAAGCTGATCTCCACCGACCGCGACCACTTCGTGCTGGCCACCAAGTTCGCCCTCGGCGCCGCCCCGCAGCCGGACATCTCCAAGACCGGCAGCAGCCGCAAGAACATGGTCGCCTCGGTGGAAGCCAGCCTCAAGCGCCTGGACGCAGCTCCGCCGAGGGGCGCCTGAGCGACCTGGGCAGGGTCATCCACACCGAGAGCACCGGCCAGAAGACCGCCGTCGTCGACACCGTCCTGGCCACCGCCGAGGAGACCGGCGTGACACCCGCCCAGGTTGCCGTGGCCTGAGTGCGCGAACGCGCCGCCCGTTCCGCGGCCACGCTCGTCCCGATCGTCGGCCCGCGCAACCTCTCCCAGCTCGACAGCTACCTCGGCGCCCTCGACGTCCAGCTGACCGACGAGCAGTACACCCGCCTCACCGATGTCAGCGCCGTTCCGCTCGGCGCACCCCACGAAGGGATCGCCGCCTCCCTGGACCCGCCTCCAAGGCGGCGCCGCCGACCACGTCACCGCCCCGGCCGTGCCGGTGGCCTGATGGGTGAACGCGGCTGATTACGCGGTGCGCCCGCGCCGCAGCGAGAAGAACAACACAAACCATTTCAAGACGTACGGCGTCCAAGCCGGGGTGCGCGACGCGGAGATATCCGACCCCCAGATATCCGACGCCCAGATACCCGACCCCCAGAAACGCTTTGACAGGAGTCCTCCTTGAAAGCCTTCGTCCTCGAGAAGTACGGTTCCCCCTTGCGGGAGGCCGAGATGCCCGTGCCGGTCCCCGCCCCCCATGAGGTGCTCGTGCGCATGGTCGCGTCGGGCGTCAACCACGCCGACGAGCGGATCCGCTCCGGCGAGTTCAAGGTGATCTTCCCGTTCAGGCTACCCAAGGTCATGGGCGGTGAGCTCTCCGGCGAGGTCGTAGAGGCCGGCTCCGCGGTACGCGACATCGCCGTGGGCGACCACGTGTACGGCTATGTCGACCTGGCGACCACCGGCACCTTCTCCGAGTTCGTCGCGGTCGATGCCGCCACGATGGCACCCGTTCCCCGGTCGGTGAGCCTGGTCGAGGCCGCGGGGCTTCCAGTCGTCGCCCTCACGGCCTGGCAGGCCCTCGTCGAGATGGGCAAGGTGACAAAGGGGCGGACCGTTCTCATCCATGGCGGGACCGGTGGCGTGGGATCGGTCGCGATCCAGTTCGCCAAGCACCTGGGCTGCACCGTCGCCACCACCGTCTCGACGGCGAACATCGCAGCCGCACGAGAGCTCGGTGCCGACATCGTCATCGACTACCGCCACGACGACCTCGTGCAGAGCCTCGCCGGCACGCCCGTCGACCTCGTCCTCGACACTCAGGGCGGAGCCACCCTGCGGGCTTCCCTCAGTGTGCTGCGCCCCGGCGGCACGGTCATCGGCATCACGGGCCCGCCCGACCCGGCCTTCGCGCGGCGCGTCGGCGTCAACCCCGTCGTCAGGCTCGCCATCCGGGCCCTGAGTGCCCGTACCCGCCGCCGGGCACGCGCGCTCGGGGTCACCTACCGGTTCCTGTTCATCACACCCGACAGCGCCGCGCTGCGCCAGGTCACCGAACTGGTCGACTCCGGGGTACTGCGCCCGGTCGTCGACCGGGTGCTCCCGTTCGGCCAGACCCCGCGGGCTCTCGCCGAGACGCTCGCCGGCGGCACACGCGGCAAGGTCCTGGTCACCACCGACTCGAAGGCGGTGACCAACCGTGGCTGAGTCCAACGTCCGCCCCCGACCGACCACATGGGCCACGACGCCCAACCGACGCATCGTCGTAGGTTCGAACACGCTCGTCCACCGCGACCAGCGACCGCCGGGAGGAGGCTGGCGATGACGAAGAACCTCCGCACGCCCACACCAACGGCATCGACGCCTCCGGTCGGCAGGTCGGCCATGATCACGAGGGCCGGGAAGGCGCCCGGCCCTCACGGGATGCGGAAGCACCACCGTCCCGACCCGCCTCCACTCACGCCAAGCCCGTGTGTCGTGCCTACGGAGCCGATGACGCCGGCTCCAGCACGGGGGAAGCCTTCTTCGGCCGTTGCCCGGTACGCATGGCGAGCAGGAGAAGGCCGGCCGCGGCGAAGACCGCGCCCGTAGCCACGTAGAGGGCCAGGGGTGTCCAGTCGGCGTCGAGCAACCAGCCCGCGGCGGAGGGGGCGATGATGGCGCCCACGCGGCCGACGCTGATCGCTGCTCCGACCCCGGTGGCGCGCAACCGGGCCGGGTAGATGCCTGGTGTGAGTGCGTAGAGGCCTGCGATGCACCCGTTCACGGCGACGCCGATGACCGCGCCGACACAGAAGGCGAGAGTGAGGACGTCGGTCGAGTTGGCGAAGGCCATGACGAGTGCAGCGGCCACGAAGAGGTAAGTGCGCAGCACGCTGATGAGGGCGTAGCGCGCGGCGAGTGCGCCCAGGAGGGCGGTGCCGAAGATGCCGCCCAGGTTGAGCAGGGTGCCGCCGGTCAGACTCTGTGTCGATGACATGCCGGCTTCAACCAGCAGTGTGGGTGTCCAGCTGGTGACGAAGTAGAACGCGGCCATGACCAGGAAGAAGGCTCCCCAGAGCACCAGGGTGGGGCGACGCAGGTCTCGTGTCAGCAGACTACGAATTCCACCGGTGGAGGATCCTGTTCCGTCCGTCTCGGGGAGTGAGACAAGTTCGGGCTGCCGCATACGTCGAGCGAGGGTGTTGACCTGCCCTCCGGCGCACAGGCCGAGCCCCGGCGTCTGATCGGCTTCCGCAAGATCACCCTCGACCCACGTGCAAGTGCGCGCCTCAACTTCAGTGTCAGTGCCCGCGACTTCTCGGTATGGAATGCCGACGCGTGGAAGCTCACTCCCGGCTCCTGCACCATCCACGCGGGCCGGTCCTCGCGGAACCTGGCTGTACAGCGGATTGTCACCATCAGCTGATTTCCTCTGAGTTCGAGAAGTTGCACGTAAGCCGTTCTCCGCATGGCTTCGGTCTGCTGTCGGTTGCGGGTGACAGCAGACCGAAGCCGTGCGCTGTGGCCGGAGCGGTCGCCGGGCCGCGGCCGGTGTCGGGCCGACGTGGGCAGCCTCGAAGGAGCGGTCGAGGCCGCGGACCGCTTCGATGGCCTCCAGCGGATCCGTGTCAGGCGCCCGTCCCGCTCCCACTGCACGTGGTCAGATTCGTCCCCGAAGCCGGCCGCGGCACTGCTGCCGTGCAGCACGAGGTAAGGGAGGCCAGGCGTCGTCGTCATGTGTGCATGTGTGCATGTGACAGAGAGATCAAAAGACAGTTGTCCACCGCCGTGGCAGGCGCACGTCGCAGCCTCCGCGGTTCACGACCGGAGCCGGCTCAGTCGGCCGGAACCGGCTCAGCAGGCTGCCACTCTCGCCTGATCAGTCCGAACACCCACGAGTCGGATACCTCGCCGTTCACCACGCAGTCCTCCCGCAACGTCCCTTCACGCAGGAACCCGATCTTCTCCAGGACCCGGGCGGAAGCCACGTTGCGCGTATCCGTCTCGGCCTGAACCCGGTTCAGGTCGAGTGTGTCGAATGCCCACCGCAGCAACGCGTGTGCGGCTTCCGTCGCGTATCCGTGGCCCCACATCGCCTCGTCGAGGACGTAGCCCAGCGACGCGCTTCGGTACTCCGGGTTCCATCCGGTCAGCCCGCACCAGCCGACGAAGGCACCGTCGGAAGCACGGTCGATGGCCACTCGTGCTCCGGTGCCCTCGTCCGCCATCTTCCGGCACATCGTGATGAAGCGCTGGGCGCGGGCCGTCTCGTTCCACGGCGGGGAGTCCCAGTAGCGCATCACGTAGGCGTTGCTGTGCAGCGCGAACAAGGAATCCGCGTCGGCGTCGGTGCAGGGGCGCAGTCGCAGGCGAGAGGTGTGCAGCACGGGGGTGGTCAAAGTCATGCGCACCATCTTGTGTTCTCACGGAGCGGGCAGAAACCGAATATCCGGACCCGGCCCGACCCTCACCGCCGACCGTCAGATCCTGAACAGGTCCTTTTGGGGCGGTCGGGTATCAAACGCCCTTCAGAACACGGTCAAGTGCCGCCCGGCCCGCAGGTCCCCAGTGCGCCTTCCCGCCCGGCAGGCCCCGATCCCCGTTCTGCCCCATGAGCATCAGGAACAGGCTCTTCACGGCAGCCAGACCCCGGGCGCGCCGGATGGCCGCCTCGTCCGCACGCGCGTACATGTCGAAGAACCGCGCGGCCCTGCCCGCGGGCAGCAGCACCCATGCGGCGGCGAGGTCCCACGCGGGATCGCCCGCGGCCAGGGCACCGAAGTCGACGATGCCCGAGAGCGTTCCGTCCGAGACCACGACGTTCGCGGGATGCAGGTCGCCATGTACCCAGACCGGCGGGCCCTCCCACGCGGGCGCCGCAACGGCGTCGTCCCAGACCGCCCGGACGTCGGCAGCGAGGTGGTCGGGGCAGGCAGCCTGGAGGAAGTGGTCGAAGCCGTCAGTGGAGATCCTGGGATGGGCACCGACGTCCGTGGAGACCGGCGCATCTGCGGGAGCCTCCACATGGAGCGCCCGGAGGAATCCCGCCAGCGTGTCGGCCGCGTGGTCGCCGCGGCTGATCGAGCCGAGGTCCAGCGGCTCGCCGGGAACCCACGTCATCACGGTCCAGTGCCGGGGAAAGCGCTCCGACGGTTCACCGAACCGCACCGGGACCGGCACCGGGAGCGGCAAGCGCGGGGCCAGCACCGGTAGCCACCGCCGCTCCTTCAGCTGGAGCTCGGGAGTGGGGTCCATGCGCTGCATGCGCACGGCCAGCTCGTCCCCGAGGCGCCACATCTGGTTGCCCCAGCCGCCCGCCACCTCCCGGACGGCCAGCCCCGCAAGGTCTGGGTGTTGCTCCTGCAGCAGGCCGCGGACCAGCCCTGCGGTGATCTCGATCTCGGTGTCGGTCATGCGAAGTCACAGTACCGAGGCGGCAGACGGAGCACTTGACCCGCTCCGTCCGCGCCGAGCTCGGCGGTGGCCGGCTGGACCGGTGAAGGGTGCTCCCGGCGGCGGGAATCGCGCATCCGGCACGCCCGTGCAGGGGTGAACCGGCGAGACGCCTGAGCCGCACTGCGCCGGGATGAGCCCCGGGCAAGGGGCTCCCTGCCAGACTGCGGCGGCCTGTCGGGGCCCCAGCAGGTGGGGCGCCGCCGCCGGGAAAGCCGGCAGGGCGGGTACTGGCGACCGGCAGGTGCGGGCGCCGCCATGTCGGCCTGGACGTTAGGTTGTTGACCACCACTCCGGTTCGCACTGTCAGGAGGCGCCCGTGTCCGGCGACACACTGAGTCAGGATCCCGCAGAGCTGAGAAGGAGGACGGACAGCAGCAGGGCGCACCCGGCCCGCGTCTACGACGTCTTCCTCGGCGGCAAGGATCACTATCCCGCGGATCGCGACGCGGCAGCCGCCGGTCTCGCCGCCAACCCGCGCGGTTACCTCGACGTACGGCACAACCGTGACTTCCTGCGGCGCGCCGTCACCACGCTGACCAAGGACGACGGCATACGCCAGTTCCTCGACATCGGCACCGGCCTGCCGACCGCGGAGAACGTGCACCAGATCGCCCAGCGCACCGCCCCCGAGACGCGGGTGGTCTACGTCGACAACGATCCGGTCGTCCTCGCTCACGCCCGCGCCCTCCTCACCAGCGGTCCCGAAGGGCGTACGGACTACATTGACGCCGACCTGAAGAGCCCGGGGCAGATCCTCGAACAGGCTGAGCGGACACTGGACTTCAGCCGCCCCGTCGCGCTTTGCCTCGTCGCGGTTCTGCACTTCGTCGAGGACGAGGCGGCGTATCCGATCGTCCGCGAGCTGATGGACGCGCTGCCCGCCGGCAGTCGACTCGTACTCAGCCACCTCACCGACGACCTCAACCCGGAGAACATCCGGGCGGTCCAACGCACGTACACGGAACGCGGTTTCACGTTCGTGCTCCGTAACCGCACGGACATCGGGCGCTTCTTCACGGAGGCCGGGCTGGAGCTCGCCAGCCCCGGCGTCGTCCCGGTGCACCACTGGCGCGCGGACCATGCGGCCCCGGTGCCCGAGCAGCCCGAGGAGTCCTACCTGGCGGGCCTCGAAGACATCGAGAAGGTCCGGTACAAGGACATCAACGACGTCACGGACGCCGATATCAACGTGTACGGAGGGCTGGGCGTCAAGGGCTGACGGCCGTCGGGATGCTGAGCGTGGCGGCCCGGTGGAGCTCGCGGCCGGCCTGGAGGCTCTGCTGAGGGTGGCGCCGTGACCCTCTCGCGTCGATCCCGTCTCCGAAGGGCCGGGGTGACCCGGATCGCGGACGATGGGCTCCAAGTGCTGAACGATTCGTTGCCGTTGCCGTTGCCGTTGCCGTTCCGTTGCCGCGGCTCCCGCGCCTGCCGCTTGGACGGAATGGCTCAAGTACATGGCTGTCGGGCGCACTTCACCTAGTTCGGGTGATCCCCACCGTGATATCACAGACGGGGGTTGTCGGTTCGGGTGCCGAACGGGGGTGTCGTCGTGGCTGTGGGCTATCTGGTGACCGTGGTGTTGGCCGTACTGATCGTGGTGTTCTGCCTGGTTCGCATACGCGGGCCGAAGCCGGTCTTCTACGTCAGCTACCGGCTCGGTCTGGTCTTCAACGAGATCCCGCACGTCGTCCTCTACGCGCTGGTGGCATCGACGGCGCTGGCCTGCTTGGAGGGCGACATCGCCACGACCGCGGACCGGGTGAACGTCGGCGTGGCAGTGGTCGCGGCCGGCGGGCTTGTGGTGGTCGGCCTGCGCGGGGTGCGGGCGGCGTCCGTGGTGCGGGTCGCCCTGGACGAAGCGCTCGGCGCCGGCACGGGAACGCACCGCCGGCCGCCGCTGGCACGCATCCTGCTCAGGCCCGTCTTTCGCCGCCGCCGTGACGTCCAGCGGGTGGGTAACGTCAGCTACGGGGACGGAGGGCGCCGCAATCTCCTCGACGTCTACCACCACCGGTCGCGTCCCGAGGGTGGCTCCGTAATGATCCACTTCCATGGCGGCCACTACGACCAGGGCCGGAAGGACACCCAGTCGCTGCCTCTGCTCTACCGGCTCGCCGGCCAGGGCTGGGTCTGCATCAGCGCCAACTACCGGCTGCGGCCCGACTTCCCGCATCCCGCCCATCTGATCGACGCCAAGAAGGTCATCGCCTGGGCGCGCGAGCACGCAGCGGAGTACGGTGCGGCGCCCGGCGCGGAGGTGTTCGTGGCGGGGAGCTCTGCGGGCGGGCACATGGCGGCTCAGGCCGCACTCACCCCCAATGAGCCCGCCTACCAGCCCGGGTTCGAGGGGGCGGACACCTCTGTGACCGCGGCAGTCGTTCTCAACGGCTTTCTCGCGGAGTACTTCGACGGAGACCCGGCGACCTCGCCGGTGAACCTCGTCCGGGCGGATGCACCGCCGTTCCTCATCGCACACGGGGACCTGGACGAACTGGTGGACACCGAGAATCCCAGAGCCCTGGTCACCGCTCTGCGTTCCGACTCCACCTCGCCAGTCGTGTACGTCGAACTTCCCGGCGCCCACCATGCTTTCGACCTCTTCCACTCATTCCGGTTCGAGGCGCTCATCGACGGCATCGAGGACTTCGCCGCGTGGGTGACGGCCCGGAAGAAGCCGAGCCAAGACCGCGTCGGCCGGTAGAAATCCTGGCCCGCCGCCGCGCCTACCCGGGGGCCGGAAGGCGGCAGGATCCGGCGTCCCGCCACCGCCGGCGGGGACGGGCAGGCACGGGCAGGGACGGGCGGGGACGGGCAGGCCGGACTGTGGACTCCCGCAGACGTATACGGACTTGTACGGACTCCTGCGGCGGCCTCTGCCTTCAGCGGCGAGTGCCACGGGGCGCCCGCAGCACGGATGCCCCCGCCGGGGTCAGTGTGTGCAGCACGGCCGGCCCGTTGCGGACAGTCGTGATCAGCCCCGCGTCGCGGAGCACCGTGGCATGCCGGCTCGCGGCGGAGGCCGAGATGCCGGCGGCCCGCGCGATCTCACCCGTCGTCGCGCCCCCGGCCGCGGCCCGCAGCGCGACGGCGCGGGCGCGCCCGAGTAGGTTGGCCAGCGGACGCTCCGGGTCGCTCTCATCGGGGGCCCGGGGCGCGGGTTCGTGCAGCAGCGAGTACCAGATCACCGGCGGCAGCCCCGGGTCGGCGAAGGCGACCGGCTCGCCCCAGTTGAAGTGCGACGGGACGAGCGTGAGCCCGCGGCCGTTGAGATACAGATCCCGGTCCGCCATCTGCCGTGGATAGGCGACCTCCAGAACGGGCGGACGCCAGCGCAGCATCGGCCCGAGCCCGGCGAGCATGCCTTCCACCCCGCCGTTCAGGAATCCCCGGGACCGGAGCGCGCGTTCCGCCTCTGTTCCGGCCCGCACCTGCTCCTGGTGGGGGACGACGACGGCGTCGAAGTACGCCCGCAGCATGCCCACGAACTCCAGGCGTCCCTGGCGCCCGGCCAGCTGCCCGGCCCACCGGGGCGCTCCCGCGACCCGGTCGAGCAGGGCCAGCTCCGCCGTCACCCGGCGCGGCGGCGTGGCGAGGACCGACTCCAGGCCTGCCTCCAGACCCTCGACGGCGGTGACCGGTGTGAGGAAGTCCGGGAAGTAGGTGGCCCTCGGGTACAGGGGCAACAGCACGCTCTGCAACGCCCGCTCCAGCCCTGCCTCCCGCAGTTGCAGGCGCGCCGCCCGGTACCACCCGGCATACGCCCACCGTCCTCTGCGGGACTGCAGCCGGTGGAGAGTGGCGGCGATCTCGAACAGCGGATCCGGCGCGGGCGCGATTCTGGTCCTGGCCAGATCCGCGTCGGTGAAATGAACACGCAGCATGTCGGTCCCCCGTTGTTCCGCGACGCGCGCCCTTCCTCGGTGCGGGCCCGCCACACGCGAGCGTAGGAAACGTCGATAAACAGGAGATCGACGGGCGGATCGGCCCGCGGACACAGCGGTGCCCCGGACCAACGGCTGTTGGTCCGGGGCACGTGCTCGGGAGGATCCTGCGCCTCGACGTATGCGACGCCGGTGAGCTGTCGAACGGTCCCCCGGCTCACCCCGGGACGCTCCTGAGAGGGCCGGTCAGTGCAGGCAGTCCCACGTCTTCGGCCCGATGATGCCGTCCTGGGTGATGCGGCAGACGCCCTGCGCCTTGATCACGTACTTCCGGGTCGTGGGGCCGAACTGCCCGTCGACTGCCACGTCCTTGTAGCCCCAGACGTTCCGCAGCAGGCACTGGGCGTGTGCCACGACCGCTCCGGAGGCTCCTGAACTGATCTCGGGGTGGGAGCCCGAGTAGTTGCACACGCCCAGCACGGAGACCCCTCCGGCGGTGACGGCCGCAGGAGCCGGCGCGGCGGCCGTCGCGGATCCGGGCAGGGCGAGCGTGGCGGCTGCGGCTGCGGCGACGGCGAGCGTCGCGAAGACCGAACGAGTCCGGCGCATGTGGGTTTTCCCCTCGTTTCGAGGACGTCGGGTGACGTCCGGGCAGCACCAAAGCTGGCAGCGAACTCGGCGGCCGAACAAGGTTTTTGGGACGCGTGGGACGGTGGGACGCGGGCGGCAGCGATGACGACGCGTTCCTGTGGCGCGCTGGGACGGGGCCGGGACGGGCCCCGCCTCGCGACGGCCGGGCGCAGGCCCCGTGTCGAAGCGAGTCGAAGACGAGTGCGCACTCGACCGCGCGGCGTTCTCGGCGGTCGGGCGGGTGGATATGAGGGGGTCTGCGCCTCATCCGTGCCGACGCGGAAGCGCTGATCTGGGCGTTTGCGCTCAGAGGAAAGGGTGTTGTCGCCGCCGGTGACGGACTGAAACCGTGGAGTGGCTCAGCCATCGGCCGTCAGAAGGTGCCGAGCCGAGCCGCAAGCGCGTCAGGCCAAGCGGTGCGAAACGGGGGAGTCATGGGGAGACACACGAAGGAAGCCGAGCGGTTAGCGGCCAGGCTCAGGGCACTCAAGTGCCGTGCGGGTGTCAGTTACGAAGTGCTGGCGAGGAGCACCGGAGTCAGCAGGTCCACCCTCCACCGCTACGGCACGGGCAGTTTGCCTGCTTCGTTCGGGCATGTCCTCGCCTTCGGCAGAGCGTGTGGCGCGACGCAGGAGGAGCTGCGCGAGATCCACACGCTGTGGGCACTGGCCACCGCGGAGGCGGGCACGGCGCAGCGCGACCGGGAGGCCGGGGCAGGGGCGGGGAGCGCACCGGCCGGCGCGTGCGTGACGGAACCTACGGATGGGGCCGCTCCCGGTCAGGTACCGGACGGGGCGCCGGGGACGGGCGCGGAGCCGACGACCGTGGTGCAGGCGGTGGGGCGCACGCGGATACGGTCACGCCGGCTGCTCGTGATGGCCGCCCTGCTGGGCGGTTCCGCCTGGATCATGAGTTGGTCCAGAGGAGGTTGCCCGAGCTGCGGCGTCCGGCCGGGCGGATGGTGAACCCGCGGGGCGCAGGGCGTCGGACACGGACTTGACGCCGCCGTGCGCCGTGAGGCCGCCGTCGACGGGGATCTCCGCGCCGGTGATGAACGACGACCGGTCGGACAGCAGGAAGACCACCAGTGGAGCGACCTCCTCGACGGTTCCGGTCCGCCCCAGTGGGGTCTCGCGGATGTTCGTCTCCCGGAAGGCGGGGGAGGCGGAGGCGGTCATCTCGGTCTCGATGTAGCCGGGGTGGATCGTGTTGACGCGGATTCCACGGGGTCCCAGTTCCAGTGCGGCCGTCTTCGACAGGCCTCGTAGCGCCCACTTGCTGGTCGTGTAGGCGACCGGGTAGTGGGCGGTGAGGGCTGCCGAGGAGCCCACGTTCACGATGGAGGAACCCGGCGGCATCAAGGGCATGAGGTATTGGATGCCGAGAAGCGGCCCGGTGACGTTGACCGCGTGGACGCGCGCCATGTCCTCGGGGCGCACGTCACCGACGCGGGCGCGCCACGTGATGCCGGCGTTGTTGACCAGGCCGTGTACGTGCCCGTACGTCTCCCGCAGCTCGGCGGCGAGTCCGGCCCAGTCCTTCTCGCTGGTGACGTCCAGGCCGCGGCAGCCGTCCACGGGTTCCCGGTCGGTCGCGATGACCTGGGCCCCTTCACGGGCCAGGGCGGCGGCCTCGGCCGCACCCTGGCCGCGGGCAGCGCCGGTGACGACGACGACCTTGCCGTCCAGCGCCTTGGGGTGCGGTACGGGTCTCACGAACATGTCCTCCTGGCTGCGATGTGACTAATCTGGACCCTGCACCGATGATCAGGGAAATCGATTCCATGGATGACTTGCATCCAGGATGTGTATACCTGCGGGTCGGTGCCCTACCGCAGAGGGAAGACCCGTGAATCTGGCCCGTCTCGACCTGAACCTTGTCGTCGCCCTGCGCGCTCTGCTCGAGGAGCGCAACGTCACCCGCGCCGGTCAGCGCGTCGGGCTGAGCCAGCCCGCGATGAGCGCCTCCCTGGCCCGGCTGCGCCGCCACTTCGACGACGACCTGCTCGCCCGCGTGGGCGGCCACTACGAGCTCACGGCGCTCGGCCAGGTCCTGCTGGCCCGCACCGCCACCGCCTACGAGGTGATGGAACGGCTCTTCGCGAGCCAGGCCGCGTTCGACCCGGTGAGCGAGACGCGTGAGTTCAAGATCGTGGCGTCCGACTACGCGGTCGCCGTGTTCGGTGCGGAACTCGCCCGGGTCGTGCACGAAGAGGCTCCGGGGATCCGGCTGCGCTTCACCCAGACCCCGACCAGTGTGGTCGACGAGACGGCCACCCTGCTGAGCACCACCGACGGACTGCTCATGCCGCACGGCGTCATCAGCGACTTTCCCGCCACAGACCTCTACGAGGACCGCTGGGTCTTCCTCGTCGCCGACGATCACCCCACCGTCGGTGACCGGCTCACCCACGAGGACCTGGGGCGGCTGCCATGGGTGACCTACCAGCGGACCTACGACGCCCCTGCGGTTCGCCAGCTCGGCATGCTGGGGATCGAGCCGCGCGTCGAGGTCTCCGTCGTCAACTTCCAGTTGCTGCCCATGCTGGTGGAGCGCACGCAGCGCATCACCCTGATCCAGGCGCGCCTCGCCCGGCTGCTCGCGCCGCTCGCCGCGGTCCACGTGGTCGAGCCGCCGTACGAGGCGGTTCCGCTGCGGGAGGCGCTCTGGTGGCACCCCGTGCACACGCACGACGCCGCCCACATCTGGCTCCGTGAGACGACCGCCCGGGTGGGCCGCGGCATGGCGGACGCACCCGCGGCCCACCCGGGCTTCTGACGACGAGCCCGCCCTGCCGCGTCGGGGGAGGGGCGCCCGGTCCCCGGCCGTACGACGGTGCCGGCTCCCGCACGCCACGGGAACCGGCACCGCGTGCATCGTCCGCTACGGGGTGACGCAGCCGATCGAGCCGACCGGGAAATTGTTGCCGGTCGATGTCGCCGTGAACCCGAAGGTGACGCTGCCGTCCGGTGGGACGGTCCGGTTGTACTCGGCGTTCCTGACCGTGAGCGCGCCGTCGGACCCCGTGGTCAGCGCACCGTTCCACGCACTGCTGATGGTGGTGCCCGCGCCGGGAGTCCACTTCACGGCCCAGCCCTCGAGCGCCGTCGTGCCGTGGTTCATGACCTCGACGGATCCCTGGAAGCCGCCGCCCCAGGAGCTGGTGACGCTGTAGACGGCCATGCACCCGGTGTGCGGGTCGGTCGGAGTGGGCGTCGGAGTCGGGTCGGTCGGGTCCGGAGTGGGCGTGCTGCCCGAGCCGCGGATGCCGGTCACCTCACCGTTGCCGCCGTCGAAGACGACGTCGGAGCAGGAGAAGAAGTTCTCCTGGCTGTCCGAGCGCACCCACTGGATGAACATCACCGCGTCACCCGAGCGGCCCGAGGGCAACGCCGTGTCCCAGTAGTAGTGACCGCCGTCGGTACCGGGCGAGCCCGTCGCGGGCGGGTTGGTGACGGTGTCGATCAACTCCAGGTCGTCCCAGCCAAGTTCGGTGCTCGGTGAGTAGCCGGGCTTGGACAGGTAGACCCGGAAGGAGCCCGGATGCGCCGCCCAGTTGCTGTGCTGGACCTGGATCGTCTTCCCGGACGTCAGATGCGTGCGGGGCCAGTCGGAGCGCGCGGCGTTGTATCCGGTGAAGTTGTACGGCGACCGGTCACCGGCGCTGCACAGCTTCCCGTCGGGGACGTAGCCGGCCCCCCGCCCACCGGCGTTGGAGTCGAGTACGGCGAACCAGTTGTACAGCGAGTTCGGGCCGCTCTCGCTGAGTGCGGCCTTGCACGCCGGGTTGGTCGGGTCCAGGGAGCCGTTGCTGGTCTTGGCGTCCAGCCAGCAGAGGTAGGTGCGCGACCCCGGCGTCATCGTCACGCCGTGCGCCTGCGCGCTGCCCTGGCCGAATAACGCCAGGGCTATGGCGCCGAACAGCGTCGCGAGCACCGTCGCCAGGGAGGCAAGTTGTTTCCTGCTTCGGGTCATGGTGTCTCCTGTGCCTGTGCGGGGATTGTCTTCCGGTGGGGCCTGTCTCCTGCGGGGCGTGTATGGGAGCGCTCCCATATTGTGGTTAGTAGGGGACTGTAAGAGTGCCGCCGTGTCCCTGACAACCCATCGGACGGAATGCGCGCAACGGATTCCGCAAGGGCTGGTCAGGGCCTGGTGTTGGAGGGCGTTCCGAAGCAACGGTGCATGCCTGACCGCCAGTTGCCGGGGGGAGCGCTCCCGTGGACGGCCGCCGGGCGGTCCCGGTGACCGCCGGTCGAGGCGTGCCGACGGCGGCCCGGTCGACAGGACCGCCGACGACGTGAGCGAAGGGGCCTCAGGCCGACTCGCGCACCACCAGCTGCGTCCGCAGGATCACATGGCGCCACGCGACCTGTGGCTGGTCCATCTCCTCCAGCAGCAGCCGCACCATGGTCCGGCCGATCTCCTCCATCGGCTGGCGGACGGTCGTCAGCCGCGGTTCGGTCTGCTCGGCCAGCTCGAAGTCGTCGAAGCCGATCACCGCCACATCCTGCGGGACCCGGCGTCCCGCCGTGTGCAGGGCGGTCACCGCCCCGGCGGCCATGCTGTCCGACGAGGCGAAGACGCCGTCCACCTCCGGGTGCCGTTCGATGAGCCCGGTCATCGCCCGCCGCCCGCTGACCTCGCTGAAGTCCCCCTGTACGACCAGGGACTGCACCTCGTCGATCCCGGCGTCGCGCAGCGCCTCCCGGTAGCCGCGCAGCCTGCACCGGGAGGCGTACATCTCGGGCGGGCCCGTGATCGCGGCGATGGACTTCCGCCCGCCGCGCGCCAGATGGGCGACCGCGGCCCGCGCGCCACCCACGTTGTCCGCGTCCACATAGGTCACCCGTTCCTCGTCCGAGCGCCTGCCGAGCAGCACCGTGGGCAGTCCGGCGTCGGCGAGCATGTCCGGCAACCGGTCCTCGGCCCGCACGGACATGAGCAGCGCCCCGTCGATCCGGCCACCGCGCACGTACTTCACGAGCCGCTGCCGCTCGGCGTCCGTGCGGACGAGCGTGAGCAGCAACTGCACGTCCGCCTCGGTCAGGGCGTCCCCGACCGCCCGTGCGACCTCTGAGAAGAACGGCTCCCCGAACAGCCGCCAGTCCGTCTTCGTCATCACCAGTGCGACGGCGTCCGCGCGCCGGCCGGCCAGTGAGCGCGCGGCCAGGTTGGGGACGTAGTCCAGTTCCTCGATGGCGCGCTGCACGGCACGGCGTGTGGACGCCTTGACGCCCGACGCGTTGTTGATCACCCGGGAGACCGTGCCCCGCCCCACTCCGGCGAGCGCGGCCACTTCCTCCAGCGTCGGTGTGCCGGAACTTCGCTTCAGCATGCTCCCACCCCCAAGAGATCCGATCTTACGGCCCGGAGGGTGTCCGGCCCGGAAAACGGCGGAGGAAGAGGGACTCGGCACAACAAGAGTGAGCGGACGGGGAGTTGAGAGTATGTGCTGCTGGAGTCCGTGATCGCCGGTGCGGTCGCAGCCGCGTGACTCCGCCGTCGCATCGCATGCGCGCGGCTCGCCTTCCCGGCCGGGCCGGTGACCGCGGGGCGAGGTCCGGCGCCCCCGAACGCGGCAACGGTGGCCAATCCTGTCCAACGGCTTGACGGCGCGTCGCGCGGCCCCCGAGATTGGGAGCGCTCCCAATTCCGTTGCGTCCCACCGGACTCGGCGTCATGGAGTGATCGGGCCTGCGGGACGACCGCGCGACGACGACTGGCCGACCCGGCCCACGTCGAGGCCGTATCCATCCACCAGCGGGACCGGCGTTCTACGGCCGACGCCCTTCGGGAGCGCTCCCGTTCCGCCGATTCCACTTCGTACGAGGAGGACTGCTGTGAAACGCCTTCTGGCTCTACTGGCAACCTGTGCGACGATCCTGGGCCTCACGGCCCTGTACGGCCCCCAGGCGGTGGCTGCCGCCGGATGCAAGGTCGACTACACGGTCACCAGCCAGTGGCAGGGCGGCTTCCAGGCCGGTGTGAAGGTCACCAACCTGGGTGCACCGGTCTCCGGCTGGAAGCTCGACATCGCCATGCCGGACGGCGGGCAGAAGCTCGTCCAGGGGTGGAACGCCACCTGGTCGCAGTCCGGTTCCACGGTCACGGCCGCCGGTCTCGACTGGAACCGTACGCTGAACACGGGTGCGGCGGCCGACCTGGGGATGGTGGGTTCCTTCACGGGCGCCAACCCGAAGCCGACGGCGTTCAAGCTCAACGGCGTCACCTGCACCGGCTCCGTCGACGGGACGACGCCCGACCCCGACCCCGAGCCGGGGGGCGAGGGCACCCCCGTGGGCATCAACGGGCAGCTCCACGTCTGCGGCGTCCACCTGTGCAATCAGTACGACCGTCCCGTGCAGCTGCGGGGGATGAGCACGCACGGCATCCAGTGGTTCAGCCAGTGCTACAACAACGCGTCCGTGGACGCGCTGGCGAACGACTGGAAGGCGGACCTGCTGCGCGTCGCCATGTATGTGCAGGAGGACGGTTACGAGACCGACCCCGCGGGATTCACCAGCCGTGTGAACAACCTCGTCGACATGGCCGAAGCGCGGGGCATGTACGCCCTGATCGACTTCCACACCCTGACGCCGGGTGACCCGAACTACAACCTCGACCGCGCCAAGACGTTCTTCGCCTCCGTCGCGGCCCGCAACGCCGGCAAGAAGAACGTGATCTACGAGATCGCCAACGAGCCCAACGGCGTGAGCTGGACGGCCATCAAGAACTATGCCGAACAGGTCATCCCGGTGATCCGTGCCGCCGACCCGGACGCCGTGGTCATTGTCGGGACCCGCGGCTGGTCGTCGCTGGGGGTGTCGGACGGCTCCAGCGAGAGCGAGGTCGTCAACAACCCCGTCAACGCCACCAACATCATGTACGCGTTCCACTTCTACGCGGCGAGCCACAAGGACTCCTACCGTGCCGCGGTCAGTCGGGCGTCCTCCCAACTGCCGCTCTTCGTCACCGAGTTCGGGACGGTGAGCGCCACCGGTGGCGGGGCGCTGGACCGGTCGAGCACCACGGCCTGGCTGGATCTGCTCGACCAGCTCAAGATCGGCTACGCGAACTGGACCTACTCGGACGCTCCCGAGAGCAGCGCTGCGCTCCGGCCCGGCACCTGCGACGGCAGTGATTACAGCAGCAGTGGTGTGCTGACCGAATCGGGGACGCTGCTCAAGAGCAGGATCAGCACCGCCGACAACTTCCCCACCAGCTGACTCCGGCGGGGCTCCGGCCGTGCCGGAGCCCCGCCGTGGCTGTCCCGGTCCCCGTAACATCGACCCATGAGGCCGACCGTGGGTGAGGGGCCCGACCCGGACGCCTGGGAGGTGGCACGCCCCCGGCGGCCGGGTCGGGTCGCCGGTGCGGACATGGCCGGCTTCGGTGTCCCCGGCCGGTTGGCGGGCGGCCTGCGGGTGGTCCCGCATCCGGCCGTGATGCTGGTCATCGAGGTCGGTGCGTGCCGGGCCGTCGTGGACGACGGCGCGGGACGGCGGCATCGGGGGAGCGTCCTCGCCGGGCCGGGGTTCGGCGACGGCGGTGCGGTACGGGCATGGGGCTCGCAGGTGGAGTGCGTGCAGGTGCGCCTGTCTCCGGTGGTCGCACGCGCGGTTCTGGGCGTGTCCCCGGTTGACGTGGCCGGTGCGATGGCGGTCCTCGACGACCTGTGGGGCCGGGACGCGGCAAGGGCTCGCGAGCAGTTGGGCGAAGCCTCCTCGTGGGAGGAGCGCTTCGCGTTGACGGACGCGTTGCTCGCCCGGCGATGCGACGCGCGGTCGCCCGTGGATCCCGAGGTGGCCCGGGCCTGGGAGCGGATCGTCGCCGGCCGGGGTCGCGTCCGGATCGGCCCGCTGGCGGACGAGCTGGGCTGGAGCCGCAAGCGACTGTGGTCGCGGTTCCACGCGCAGATCGGCATGCCGCCCAAACGCGCCGCCCAGCTGGTCCGATTCGACCATGCCGCCCACCGGTTGGTCGCGGGCGAAGACGTGTCCCAAGTCGCGGCGGAGGGCGGTTACTTCGACCAGTCCCATCTGCATCGGGATGTCATGGCGTTCACCGGACTCACGCCGACGACGGTGGCCGGTGAGCCGTTCCTGACCATCGACGACACCGCATGGCCGGGCACGGAACGAGCGAACGCCCGCCCGTGAACCGTGAACCGGGGTATCCCCGGCCCGGTCAGTTCCTGGCCCGGGACGGCGGATTCACGGCGACGCCCTTGAAGAACGTGTAGTGGAACGTTCCGTCGACCTCGGCGGTGCGGCGCAGGTCGGCGATCCCCTGCTCCCACTCGGCCGTGGTGGTGAGGGAAGCAGCCAGAGCCTTGTCACGAACGGACGCGACCATGGCGATGAAGGTGTTGCGGGTGAAGCCTTCGACCAGGGCGGGCCGGGTTCCGTCGGCATAGACCGTGAGCGGACGGACCGTGACCTCGTCGTATCCGGCACCGGCCAGCAGCGGCTGGACCCGCCGGCCGAGCTGCGCGTCGCCCCCGGCCGCCGCCTGGAGCCGGACCTGGCAGTCGATCGCGGACCGGGCGGACGCGCTGTCGGGGTGGAAGAACGCCGACCCGTGGTCCCCCTCGATCACGGTGACGGTGCCCCCGGGCCGCAGCACACGCCGCAGTCCGGTCAGCGCCCGCCGGGGATCCGGCAGGTGTTCCAGCACGAAGCACACGAAGACGTGGTCGAACTCCCCGTCGGCGAAGGGCAGGTCGTACACATCGGCGCGGTGCCACTCCACCTGGGCGTGGGAGGCGAACCCGGCGACGCGGGAGCGGGCCTGCGCGAGGGACTCCTCGGACCGGTCCACCGCGACGATGTGCGCCCGGGGGCTCGACCTGAGCAGATGGACGGTCTGGGCGCCGATCCCGCATCCGAGCTCCAGGACCCTGCTGCCCGCGGGGTAGGCCGTGCCGGCGTGCAGCAACTGGGCCAGTATGTCCGCCTGGTCGCCCAACCGCCGTCCCTCACGCGGCGAGTAGCCATGCACGTAGTCGCCCGCCGGGACAGGTGCGGAAGGGGTCGTGGCTGTGTTCATGACCCCACTCTGTGGCCACAATGGTCCGATGAACAGATCCAATGAGGGTGCTCCGGGCGGGTCCATAGCGCCTGGGGCCGACTTCCTCCATCTGGCCATCGACGAGGCTCCGGGGGGCGGGAAGTCCGACTGGCTGGCCCGGCAGATCCGGAGCGCGCTGGCGGACGGCCGCCTGCCGGTGGGCAGCAGACTGCCGGCCACCCGGGTCCTGGCCGGCGAACTGGGCGTATCGCGCGGCGTGGTCACCGAGGCATACCAACGCCTGGTCGAGGACGGCCACTTGGCCGGACGAGGACGGAACGGAACGATCGTCGTCGGTGCCCCCGCTCCGGTGGCCAGGGCGACCGTCTCCACCACCCCGGCCGGCCCGCCAGCACCACGTTCCGTGTTCACCGCGGCGCCCGGCACGGAGATCTTCGACACGATGCGCAGGGCCCGGGCGCGCATCGACCTCTCCCCGGGGCTCCCCGACCTCGCCGCGTTCCCGCGAGCGGCGTGGCTGCGTACCGAACGCCGTGTCCTCGACCACCTCGCGGCATCCGACCTCGGATACGGAGACCCACGCGGTACACCGGCACTTCGGCTCGCCATCGCGCACTGGATCGCCCGGAACCGCGGCATCAGGGCGGACCCCGAAGAGGTCCTCATCGTCGCGGGCACCGCCCAGACACTCTCCCTGCTCGGACGGGTGCTGCGCGACGACGGCATCTCCGCGACAGCCGTCGAGGACCCCGGCTCCCTCGGAGCCCGTCAGCACCTGCGCAACTGCGGGCTGGACACCCCGCCCGTCGCGGTCGACTCCGAGGGCGTGCGCGTCGACGAGCTGCGCGCCACGGGTGCGGCGGCCGTACTCCTCACACCCGCCCACCAGTTCCCCACCGGCGTCGTCCTCCGGGGCAGCCGGCGCAGCGAACTGACGCGCTGGGCCCGCGAGCACGGCGGACTGATCATCGAGGACGACTACGATGCCGAACACCGCTACGACCGGACCCCGGTGCCCGCGTTGCGGTCCGTGCTCCCCGAGAACGTCTTCTACGCCGGAAGCGTCTCGAAGCTCCTCGCACCGGCCCTGCGCATCGGCTGGGTACTCGCCCCGCCGAAGTACCGCGACGCACTGGTGGACGCCAAACGCTTCGCCGACCTCGGCAACGCCGCCCTGCCGCAACTCGTCCTGGCCCGGTTCATGGAATCAGGTGCGATGGAACGCCAGCTGCGTCACCTGCGCAGGCACCACCGCCACCGCAGGGACGCCATGATCCGGGCCATCGGTGCCCACCTGCCGAGCGCGACCGTGCACGGCGCCGCGGCCGGACTGCACCTGACCATCACGTTCGACGCCGAGTTCGCCGACACGGAGCTCGCGGCCATGGCACTGGCCCGCGACGTGAAGGTGCACCCCTTGTCCTGGCACAGCCAGCGACCCCACAGGCCGGGGCTGGTCCTGGGCTACGCCGCGAGCACACCCGCGGACATCGCCGAAGGGGTCGCGACACTCGGCGAAGTGCTCCGGAACGGTGGTGCACGCGCCGGGGCGTGACGCCCGCGTCACAGGGGCCAGGGGTCGGCCCGGCGGCCCAGCACGGGCAGGGCCAGGGCGACCCCCTCGGACGCGGCCTTCCGGGTCAGGAAGTCCATGGTGGCCGTGAAGTCGTCGAGGAAGGCGCGGAACGGCCGCAGAGGGCGGTCGAGGGGGCGGAAGAAGTCGTCCCAGTGGACGGGGACGACGCGCCGGGCCCCCGTGGCCGTGACCAGCCGGGCCCAGTACTCCTCCCGGAACGACTCGTCCTGCTTGCCGAGCGCGCCGATCCCCAGGTACACGGTGTCGGCGCCGTACCCGTCGAGGGCGCCCGGCAGGCTGTGCGCGCTGGCATGGACGAGGAGCTCACGCTCACCGTGCCGGACGTGCAGGGTGTAGCAGTCGCCGGTCCGGTAGTCCGTGGCACGGACGGGGAGCCGCAACGGCCGGTCGATCCGGCCGGGTGCGAGGTCGCCCGGGCTGTGCCGGGCGGGCAGGGCGGTGAGTGTGAAGCGTCCGACGGCGAACGGCTCGCCGGTGACGACCGGTTGGAAACGGTCGTCCGGAAAACCCTGGCCGAGTGCGATGTTGCGGGTGGACGGGGAGCCGATGAGCCGGGCGCCCGTCGTGGCAGCCACCTCGGGCGCGTCCAGGGCGTGGTCGTAGTGCGAGTGGACGACGAACACGGCGTCGAGACGGCCGGTTCCGGCCAGCCGCAGGCCGGCATCGATGCGGGCGCGGTCCGGTCGCAGACGGCCGAAGCGCATGCGCAGGAGGCCGGGGCGGCTGAAGAACCCGTCGGTGAGGACGGCGGAGTCGCCGTCGTCGAGCAGGATCGTGGACACGCCGAGGAACACGGCGCGCAGGGCGCCGGGAGCGGGCGGAGCCGGTGGCTCGTACAGGTGCTGCCACGGCGTGAGCCGGGGCGCCCGCAGGCCGCGCAGGACGGTGGCCGCCCGCGGGCCGCGGCGATCGGTGGCGGTGCCCATGCTCTGCCCTCGCTCAGGTGCCCTGTCAGCCGGCCCGGGTGCCGTGACGTCAGTATCCACCGCCCGGGCGTTCCCGGCCCCGGCGCCTACCGGCCGGCAGGGGGTGGGGAGCCGTACCGGGAACGACGGTGCTGGTGAGCGTGGAGAGGCCCTCGACGGTCAGGCTGACGGTGTCACCCGGCCGCAGGGGAGGCGGGTTCTGTTCGCCGCGCAGGCCCCAGAGTTCCGCGAGACAGCCACCGTTGCCGCAGGTCCCCGACCCGAGGACGTCACCGGGGACGACGCGCGTGCCGCGGGACGCGTAGGCGGTCATCTCCTCGAACGTCCAGCTCATGTTGGACAGCAGGTCCGTGCCGACCGTCACCCCGTTGATCTCGGCGGTGAGCGCCAGACGCAGGAAGCCGTCCACGTCCCGGAACGGCTCCAGTTCGTCGGCGGTGACCAGGTACGGCCCCAGGGTGGTCGCGGTGTCCTTGCCCTTGCAGGGGCCGAGGCCCACCTTCATCTCCGCCGACTGGAGGTCGCGTGCGGACCAGTCGTTGAAGACCGTGTACCCGACGATGTGGTCGCGGGCCTGTTCCGGGGTGAGGTCACGGCCCTCCCGGCCGATGACGGCGCCGACCTCGAGTTCGAAGTCCAGGACCGCCGAGCCGGGCGGCACGGGCACGTCCTGGCCCGGGCCGTAGACCGCGTGCGGGTTGGTGAAGTAGAACGTCGGCGCCGCGTACCACTGCTCGGGCACGCCCGCCACGCCGTCGACGGACCGGCGCACCCCCTCGACGTGCTCCTCGAACGTCACGAAGTCCCGTATGGAGGAAGGCTGGAGGGGCGGAAGCAGTCGCACCTGCGACACCTGCGGACCGGCCGGCGCGTCGAGTGCCGCCGCACCCGCGGCGAGCAGTCCGGGAAGGCCGTCGGTCTCCCGTAGCAGCGCGGTGAGCGAGGAGACGTCCGGCAGCGGGAAGAGGGTGCCGTCCTCCTCCACGACGGCCACTCCGTGGCGGTGCTGATGCTCGTAGGAGGCGAAACGCATGACAGGGCTCCTGGAGGACAGGGGCGGCGTGCGCGGGATTCCCGCGCACGCCGCCACCGGGGATGGCGGGATCAGACGGGCGGGGCGACGAACACGCCGCGGTCGGGGTCGTTGAACGACTCCTTGGCGACGATCTCGTTCATCGCGTTGGCGGTGCCCCACTGGTCGGCGACCTCGGGCTTGGAGAAGTCGTAGACGTGCGGGTGCCAGGTGTCCTCGTCGAGGTTCTCCAGCTCCGTCGTGTACTCCACGGTGTTGCCGTGCGGGTCGAGGAAGTAGGTGAAGGTGTTGTCGCCCGCCATGTGCCGGCCGGGGCCCCAGATCTTCTTGAAGCCGGCCCGCATGACCCGGCCGGAGCCGCGCATGTACTCGTCGATGCCGCGCATCTCGAAGGACACGTGGTGCAGGGCGGTGTGCGGGCCCTGGGCGATGGCCATCGAGTGGTGCTGGTTGCTGATCCGCATGAAGTGCATGACCTCACCCATGTGCGGCGAGCTGAGCGTGTCGGAGAGCGCGAAGCCGAGGTGGCGCTCGTACCACTCCCGAGTGCGGTTCAGGTCGGGGGAGTTGAGGACGACGTGGGAGAGCTTGACCGGGATGGCCTCCTTCTCCTCGATCTTGCGGTGCTGCCGGACGTCGACGTCCGCGGAGACCTCGATGGTGCGGCCGTCGACGTCGAAGAAGCGGAAGCCGTACCCGCCGCCCGGGGTGTCCACCTTCCCGGGCCGGCTGATCAGTTCCACGCCGCCGGCCAGCAGCCGCTCGGCGAGGGTGTCCACGTCGGCCGGGTTCGCGGCGCCGTACGAGACGAGGTCGAGACGCTTCTCCTCGGCCCTGCGCAGCCGTACGACGTACTGCTCGGGGGAGCCCTCTGCGGCGAGGAACGAGATCCCGGAGTCCTCGGCGACCTTGGTCAGGCCCCACACCCCGGCGTAGAAGTCGAGCTGCTTGTCGTAGTCGGGTACGGCCAGGTCCACGTGGCGCAGATGAGTGAGCAGGCGCATGAGATCAGTCCTTCCGGAGGAGGGCGGCGGCGTTGCCGCCCCGGACGGCGTGGAAATCGGCATCGGTGAGTCGTGCGGCGCGCAGTGCGCCGACCGGGTCCTCGCTGCCCATGTCGAACGGGAAGTCCGAGCCGAGCAGGACGCGGTCGGCCCCGGCGACGCGGACCAGCTCCCGCAGTACGTGCGGGTCATGGACGAGCGAATCGAAGTACAGGCGCCTGAGGTAGCTGCTGGGCAGGTGGGCGCAGCCGGCCCCCGCGTCGGAGCGCGTGGACCAGGCGTGGTCGGAGCGGCCGATGTGGGTGGGCAGGTAGCCGCCGCCGTGCGCCGCCATCACCTTCAGCCCCGGGTGGCGGTCGAGTACCCCCGAGAAGATGAGATGGGAGAGCGCGACCGCGTTCTCCGTGGGCTGGCCGACGGTGTTGGACAGGTACCACCGGTCCAGGCGCTCGTCGAGCGTGCACCCGAAGGGGTGCAGGAACAGCACCGCGCCCGTCTCCTCCGCCCTGGACCACAG
Source organism: Streptomyces sp. NBC_00236 (assembly GCF_036195045.1). Classification (NCBI taxonomy): domain Bacteria; kingdom Bacillati; phylum Actinomycetota; class Actinomycetes; order Kitasatosporales; family Streptomycetaceae; genus Streptomyces; species Streptomyces sp. NBC_00236. The sequence goes on from NZ_CP108100.1 coordinate 7,884,954, forward strand.
GGGTTCGTACGCCGGGTCGGACAGTTCGCGCCCCGGTGCGTGGCTGGAGATCTCCACCCCGAGCAGCCCGTGTCCCAGGGCGTCGTCGAGGGCTTCGACGGCCAGGTGCGGGTGCTGGAGCGGTACGAGCCCCAGCCCGCTCAGCCGGTCCGGAGCCGCCGCGCAGTGTGCCGCGGTGGCCTCGTTGGCCAGCCGCCACACCTTCTCCGCGGTCTGCTCGTCCGCCCAGTAGTGGTAGTGCGACGGGGACGGGCTGACCAGCTGTACGTCGACACCCTGCCGGTCCATCGCCGCTAGGCGCACGGCGACGTCCGTCAGCGCCGGGACGCGCTCACGCACCATGGGCCCGCTCACCGCGAGCGCCTCGGCACCGTTGCGCCGGGCGTCGAGTTCCCTGGCCGCCGCGTGGCCGGGCAGGCCGGCCACGAGCGCCTCGATCCCGGGGAGCAGGACGTGGGCGTGCACATCGACGGTGGGCCCGGTCACGGCAGCTCCCGGAGCATCGTCATGGTGCGGCCCATCAGGCCGGGTACGTCGGCATCGCGTACCCCGTCCAGCTGCCACTGCCCGATCTGCACGGACGCCTCGACCACCGGGCGGACCCGGGCGATCCGTCGCTCGAAGTACGCCTGGAGCAGCGCGTCGTCCCAGGTGTCGGAACCGGTCAGCAACCGCGCGAGGACCCATGCGTCCTCCAGCGACAGAGCGGCGCCCTGAGCGAGCGTGGGCGGGCAGCAGTGTGCCGCGTCGCCGATGAGCACGACCCGGCCGCGATGCCAGGACCCCTCCACCAGCATCCGGTCGAACCAGGTGTAGTTGACCTTCGCCGGGTCGGTGATGTGTGCGGTGATCTCAGGCCAGAAGCCGCCGTAGTGCCGGGTGAGGCGGCGCATCTCGTCGGCGTACGACTCCGGCGGGATCGAGGCACGGTCGCGGTTGGCCTCGACGACATAGGCGTACAGGGTGCTGTCGCTGGTGGGGCAGTATCCGGCGATGTACGCCGGTCCGCCGTAGGCGAGGTCGGTACGGGTCACGCCGGCCGGGCGGGGTGCGGCGATCCGCCAGATGGCCATGCCGGTCGGTTCGGGCTTCGCCGTGATGCCGATGGCGGCGCGCGTGGTGGAGCCGAGCCCGTCCGCAGCGATCACCAGGTCGTAACGGCCTTCGGAGCCGTCGCTGAAGCGGACACGGACACCGTAGGCGTCCTGGTCCAGGAGCTCGGCGGTGACACCCAGGCGGACCGATGCGCCACTGGCGCGCACCGCGTCGATCAGAATGCGCTGGAGCTGCGGCCGCTGCATGCCGACGGTGGCGGGGAGGTCGTCGCCGCCGCTGCGGATGTCGTCCTGGACATGCAGCACCGTCCCGTCGGGAGCGGTGATGCCGACCGATCCGAAGCCGTAGCCGGACGCCTCGACCTGCTCCCACACGCCCAGTTCGCGCAGCACCCGCAGGGCGTTGCCCTGGAGGGTGATGCCCGATCCGGCGGTGGCGTTCCAGTCGTCCCTGGCCTCGATCAGGTGCACCTCGACCCCGGCGCGGCGCAGCAGGAGCGTGACGGCGTTTCCGGCCGCGCCGCCCCCGATCACGAGGACCGTACGGGCCTCGTTGCGGGCTTGATTCATGGGGAACTCCCTTGTTCCTGAGGCTACTTGACGGCGATCGGGTTGACGGGCGATCCGACGGCCCCGGTGATGGGGAGGGGGGCGGCGGTGAGCCAGAACTCGTACACGCCATCGGCCGCGCAGTCCTCCGCGAGCGCGTCCAGGTCCCACATCTCACCGATCAGCAGGCCGATGTTGGGGATGGCGACCTGGTGCAGCGGCTGGAAGGCGTGCTCGAACTCGTTGGGCCGGACCTCGAAGCCCCAGGTGTCGGTGGCGACGGCGGCGATCTCGCTGCCGTGCAGCCACCCGGCGGTGGTGAACGACAGTCCGGGGGCGGCACCGCCGGCGTAGTCGCCCCAGCCCTCGCGGCGGACCCGGCTGAGCTGACCGGTGCGGACCAGGACGATGTCACCCCGGCCGACATCGACCCCTTGGGCCTCGGCGGTCGCCGTCAGGTGGCCCCCGGTGATGGCGAAGCCGTCGGGAAGTTCGCCGCCGTCCCCGACGACACGGCCCACGTCCAGCAGTACGCCGCGGCCGGCGACGTGCGGGGCCATGTGCTCGATGCCGGTGACCAGGTCTCCCTCGGAGGTGACGACCTTGTCGGCCGGCCTGCCGTTCCACGCCTTGCCGTGGTCGAAGATGTGGCCGAGCCCGTCCCACTGCGTGGAGCACTGCAACGGCATCGCGATGACGTCGTCGGCGCCCCCGAGACCGTGCGGGAAGCCCTGGAGTCCCAGGGCCGCGTCGGTACCGGTGTCGAGCATGGTGTGCACCGGATTCGTGCGCCGACGCCAGCCCTTCTGCGGCCCGTCCATGTCGAACCGCTGGGAGAGGGAGAAGCTGGCACCCCGCCGGACGAGAGCGGCGCCTTCGCGTCGCTTTGCCGCGTCGAGGAAGTTGAGGGTGCCCAGCACGTCGTCCTCGCCCCAACGGCCCCAGTTGGAGCAGGCCTTCGCGGCCCGGGCGATCGAGCCCTCGGGGTCGTGGCGGTCGAAGGTCATGAGGCGTCCTCCGCGACACAGCGCGTGCGCTGGGCGCCGAGACCCGTGACGGAACCGTCCATGACGTCCCCGTCACGCAGCAGCCGGCCCCAGTGCATGCCGTTGCCGGCCGGGGAGCCGGTCAGGACCAGATCGCCGGGCAGCAGCCGGGCGCTCTGCGAGGCGTACGACACCATGCGCGCGACGCTGAAGATCATGTCCTCGGTGGACTCGTCCTGCATGGTCTCGCCGTTCAGCTTCAGGACGAGGCGCAGGTCGCCGGGGTCCGTGACTGACGTGGCGGGGACGATCCAGGGGCCGAGCGGGGTGAAGCCGGGCGCGTTCTTGCTGCGCAGCCAGTCCGTTCCGATCTGCGGCATGTCGCGGCGGAAGACCGTGGCGCGGTCGGTCAGGTCGTTGGCGATCGTGTACCCGGCGACGTAGTCGAGGGCCTCCTCCTCGGAGACCTGGTGGGCGGGCCGGCCGATGACCACCGCCACCTCCAGTTCCCAGTCGGGCTTCTCGGCCCAGGCGGGGAGCACGACATCGTCGAACGGGCCCGTGATGGCGCTCGGCAGGCCGATGAAGACGTACGGCAGGTCCTCCGCCGCCCGGCGGTCCATGATCTCCGCCGCCTCGGCGCGCCGCTCCTCCTCGGGCCGGTCGTCTCCGGGGGCGCGGTGGGCGACATGCAGGTCGATGACGTGCTGCCGGTAGTTGGCGCCGGACTGGAACACCTGACGCGGCTCGACCGGAGCGTGCACCCGGAAGGCGGCCAGGGGCCGGAGCTCCGGGCCGTCGTCGGCCGGTGCGGCCAGCGCGGCAAGTCGGGGCACGGCAGAGCCCCAGACGTCCAGCAGCCCGCGGACGGTCAGACGGGGGTCGCCGAAGGCCACGCGCAGGTCGAGTACCTGGGCGTCCGCCGTGACGAGCGCGGGGAATCGCGCTCCGTCCGGCTCCGACAGCGTGGCGAGGGCGAACGGTCCGGCGAACAGCGCGGACGCGGATTCAGGTTTCACGAACAAGTCCTCCTGATTGCGATGCGACCAATCTGTCTCAGCAGGCCATGATCAGGGAAATCGATTCTATGGATGATCGTCATCCATATCGTTTATTCCCGCCCGTGCGCATCCGGCGGTACGGCACGACCGACGTCGGCCGGCACCGGGATCCGCGGGTTCACAACTTCCCCCGGAACAGAAGCAATTACGGAGTTCGGGGCGGGGGCGGAGGCGAAGTTTCGTACGCTGCGGAAGTCGGAAAGGTCACGGGGAGGGACTTCCATGTCGTTGCGCAAGGGTGCCAATACGCCGGTGCGGAGTGCCCGTGTGCGGGTGGAGCTCGGGTGGCGCGAGGGCCCCGGCACTCCCGATGTGGACGTGTCGGCTCTCCTGTTGACGGCAGCCGGCAAGGTGCGCTCCGACGACGACTTCGTGTTCTACAACCAGCCCGTTCACCCCGGTGGAGCCGTCCGCCATGAAGGAAGGCGCCAGGACGGCGGTGGTGCGGTCGAGACGATCGATGTCGCCCTCTCGGCGGTGGAGCAGGAGATCGGGACCGTCGTGGTCGCGGCGTCCACGGAGGGTACGTTCGGCCAGGTGGCCGGCCTTTTCGTGCGGGTGCTCGACGCGGTGAGTGGCGCCGAGGAGGCGCGGTTCGACGCCACGGACGCCACGACGGAGACCGCGTTCGTGCTCGGGGAGCTGTACCGGCGCAACGGTGCCTGGAAGTTCCGGGCGGTGGGCCAGGGGTACGACTCGGGCCTGGCGGGGCTGGCGACCGATTTCGGGATCAGCGTCGACGAGCCCGCACCGCCCGCGCCGGTGTCCCTGCCACGCCCCGCCGCACCCGCACCCCTTGCTCCGCCTCCGCCTCCGCAGCCCGTTCCCGCCCAGCCCGTGCGTCTGTCGAAGATCACGCTGACGAAGGCAGCGCCTTCGGTGTCGCTGACCAAGCAGGGAGCGACCTCGGGAGGGATGCGGGTCAATCTCTCGTGGAGCGCCCGTCGGCCACCGCGCGGCTGGATGAGAAAGGGTGAGGAGGCCGTCCGGCTGGAGGACGTCGACCTGGACCTCTCCTGTCTGTGGGAGCTCCGGAACGGGGCGACGGGGATCGTCCACCCCATCAACAACCAGTTCGGCTCGTTCGACCAGCCGCCCTACGTCCAACTCGACCAGGACGACCGGACGGGCACGAGTGACACCGGCGAGAATCTGATGATCAACCTTGATCACGCCGCCGAGATCAAGCGCCTTCTGGTGTTCGTGGTCATCTACGCAGGGGCGTCGAGCTTCGCGGGACTGAACGGCGTCGCCACGTTGTACCCGCCCGTCGGCCCGCCGATCGAGATGCACCTCGACGAATGCACCGTTCCTTCCCAGGTGGCCGCCATCGCGCTGATCGAGAACATCGGCGGGGAACTGATGGTCCGTCGGGAGGCGAAGTACCTGTTGCCGCCGCCCGGCATCTTCAAGCAGCAGGCCGCGGATCTCGAGTACGGCTGGGGGCTGACGTGGCAGGGGGCGAGCAAGGACTGACCGGGCCGGCCCCCACCGCACCGTCAGGGTCTCGCAGGGCTGATGCGGAAGTCCCGTGTAGACAGTGTCTACCGCGTACTGGTAGACACTGTCTGCATGGAACCTGGAAGCTCTCTGCGGGAACGGCTGATCGACGTCGGCGTGGACGTCGTCATGACCGACGGACCCGCTTCCCTCGGGCTGCGCGAGATCGCCCGCCGCGCGGGGGTCTCCCACGGGGCGCCACGGCGGTACTTCCCGACGCACCATGCCCTGCTCTCGGCGATCGCTCGACGGGGTTTCGCGGACCTCGCCTCCCGGTTCGAGGCCGCAGCGGACGAGGACGCATCGCCGCGGGACCGGCTGCGGGTACTCGCACGGACCTATCTCCACTACGCCTCGGAACACCGCGGCATGTTCGAGCTGATGTTCCGTCATGACCTCCTGGACAGCGGGACGCGACCGTCGGACCTGACCCCGCTGCGCGAGTCGACCCTCCCGCTCTTCGCGCATCTCGTCGAGCTGGTGTCCCGCCACACGGCGGAGCGCACGGCGGCCGGGCCCACCGCGCCTCCGGCCGTCACCGCGGCGGCCCTGTGGAGCAATCTGCACGGCGTCGCCCAGCTGTGGGCCTGGGGCAGTCTGCAACTCGCCCTGGACGTAGCTTCCCCGGGTGCCGCTCCCGAGGGCGAAGCGGCCGACCCGCTCGACCGGCTCCTCATGGTGGTGCTCGACGCCCATCTCGGCCCGGTGAATGCGTGACGGGGGCCGGACGGCCGCGCATCGCGCTCCTGGCCGCCGTGGCCGGAGCAATGATCGTCGCGCTGGACGGCACCGTGCTGCTCGTGGCACAGCCCGACCTGCAACGTGATCTCGGGGCGACCGTGACACAGGTTCAGTGGACCAGTACCGGTTACCTCCTGGCCGTGGCCGCGTTCCTCGTCATCGCGGGGCGCCTGGGGGACAGGTACGGCCACCAGCGCCTCCTGCCCATCGGCGTGCTCGGCTTCGGGGCGGCTTCGGCAGGCATCGCCTTCGCGCCGGGAGCCGGCTGGGTGATTGTCCTGCGCATCGCCCAAGGCGTGTTCGGCGCACTCCTGCAACCGGCCACGCTCGCCCTGCTGAGGCTCGTGTACCCGCCCGACCGGCTCGGCGCGGCGGTCGCCCTTCGGACCAGCGCGATCGGGGTGGCGGCGGGGACCGGCCCGCTGCTCGGGGGCTTCCTCGTCGCGCATCTGGGCTGGCGGGCGGTGTTCCTGGTCAACGTTCCCGTCGCGCTGGCCATCGCCGCGCTCACCCTGGCCGTGCGGGTGCCGAAGGCGCCACGTGTCCGAAGCGGGAGGACCGACCTCGTCACCGCGGCGCTCTTCGCAGCGGTTCTCGCTGTGCTGGTCCACAGCCTGACCGGCGTCCCGGAGCGCGGATGGGATGCACCGCAGACGTTCCTCGGACTTGTTCTCGTCGTGTGTCTCGCGGTGGCGCTCGTCATGCGTGAACGCCGCAGCTCGCAGCCCTTCGTGCCGCCTGTCGTGGCCCGGTCGGTGCCGGTGGTCGCCTCGATGGCGATCCTGCTGGTCACCTCGGGCGCGATGTTCGGCGCGCTGTTCGTGTCCACCTTCGTCCTGCAGAACGCCCTGGGGCTCGACCCGCTCACCACCGGCCTGCGCGTTCTCCCGTTGACCGTGATGATGGTCCTCGGCGCGCCCGCCGCCCACGCGATGCTCCGCCGGTACGGCGCCCGACGTGCCGCGATCACCGGGCAGGCCCTCGTGGTTCTGGCCGTCGTGGGCCTGTCCGCGCTCGGCCCGTCCAGTCCCTGGGTGTGGTGGAGCGCGGCGTTCGCCGTACTCGGAGCCGGTTTTGCCGTCGTGATGGTCACCGCCACCGGGACCGTCGTCGGCGACGCACCACCGGGATTCGCGGGAGTCGTCGGAGGACTCAAGCAGACCGCCATGAACGTCGGCCCCGCGCTCGGCATCGCGGTGGCCGCCGGCACGATGCCGCTTCATCCGTCCGCCGCCTTGCTCCCCGGCGTGGAACCGTCCACGTCCGGCCCCGTCATGGGCACGGCACTGCTGGCCCTGGCCGCTCTCGCCGCGCTCGGCCTGCTGCCCGCCCGGCTGCTCCCGGCGCGGCAGGACGGCGAAGCCGGACGGCGGCGCGCCCGGCAACGGGACTCGGCGCGCCCACGGCGTACGGCATCGTCTCAGGGGCCGGGAGGCGGCCGAGCCGGGTTCAAATCCCCTTCCGAGACCGGAAAGTGATGGGCCGACAGGTGGTGCCTCTGAGGCTTGTGGTCCGCGCCTTCTCCCGGACTTCGATCCCGGCCGGCGGCTGTGGACGCACCGACTAGAGGCGCACGGTCATCCGCACGGTCACGTCGTCGCCCGTCGAGAGCCCCCTGCGGCCGGCGTACGGCGTTCTTGAGCGGCAGCAGGTAGCCGCCGTCCCTGGGGAAGAGCGACGTCGTGAAGTCGGTCTCGCCGATACGGACCTCGACAGGCACCGCGCCCCAGCCGTACGTGGCCATCGAGGCCACTTCGCGGATGTCGGCGGCCTGTTCCTCGGGCACTGCGGCGAAGTAGAACGGTGACGGCCCCCGCCATTCGACGACGCGGCCGGTGAACTCGACGTGCATGGGATCGATCCGTTCGTCGGGGCGGACCCGACGCCGCGGAACGCCTGCCCAGGGAGTTCTCCGGCGGCCAGCGCCAACGTGTGGCTATCGCCCGCGCCCTGGCCCTGCGGCCCCGCCTCGTCATCTGCGACGAACCCGTCTCCGCGCTCGACCTCACAACCCAGCGCACGGTGCTCGACCTCCTGCTGGAGATCCAGGAGGAGACCGGCGTCTCGTACCTGTTCGTCTCCCACGACCTGTCCGTGGTCCGCTTCATGAGCCACCGGGTGGCCGTGATCCACCGGGGCGAGATCGTCGAGACGGGCGACGCGGCGACGGTCACCTCGGAGCCCGTCCACAGCTACACCCGCACCCTGCTGCTCTCCTCACCGGTGGCGGACGTGGCCGAGCAGCGCAGGCGCCGCGAGGCGGCGCGGGCCGGTAGGTAGCCGGTCCGGGCCGGCTGGGTCCCGCGCACCAGGGGGCGGGCACGACGAGGGGCGGGCCCACATGGCGGCCGTCGTACGGAGGACCGGTACCGGTCCGCGAAGTCGTCGGTTGCTCGCGGGCGGGCGAAAAACGCTTGGACTCGACCGGCACGGAGGCGGGAGACTGGAGCCCCTCGCCCGACCCCTCCTCGTACTCACCCCGGCACACCGCCGCGCGCCGTGTGCCGCAGGACCACCCCGGCGAGGGCACTCCACTCGAAACCGGACTCCGCACGGCCGGTGAGGCAGCGCCTCTCCCCGTCGCAGCAAACGTGGCGGGCGGCCGCACGATCACACAGGGTTGCCATGGGATCGCCTGAATCGCACGAAGCGCCGGGCAGGGGCTCCGTGCTCCTCGCACTTCGTTACTACGGAAGGGAACTGACCCGCCGAAAACGGCTGACCTTACCCGCGATGCTGATGCCCGCACTGGGCAACATCGGCATCAACTACATCGCCCCGCTCGTCGTCGCGAAGCTCGTCGGTCACCTCGCCGGTGACGGGAACGACGACATCGGCTCGATGCTCCCCTACGTCCTCGCCTTCGCCGGCGTGCTGCTCCTCGCGGAGATCTGCTGGCGCGTCGGAGTGCACTTCCTCAACCGCCTCGACGCCCTCGGTATCGAGCACCTGTACGTGCAGGGCATGGACGAGCTCTACGCCAAGGACACCGCGTTCTTCCACGACAACTTCGCCGGGTCGCTGACCAAGCGGGTCCTGAGCTTCGCCTCCCGCTTCGAGGAGTTCGTCGACACGCTGACGTTCTCCGTCGTGGGCAGCTTCGTGCCGCTGATCTTCGGCTCTGTGGTGCTGTGGCGCTACGAACCCCTCCTCGTCGTCGTCCTGTTGACGATGATCGCCCTCACGGCGCTGTGCGCGGCCCCTCTGATCCGCCGTCGGCAGGCCCTCGTCGGAAAGCGCGAGGAGGCCATCGCCCGGGTGTCCGGACACGTGGCCGACAGCCTGATGAACATGGACACCGTCCGGGCGTTCGCCGCCGAGGAGCGCGAGGCCGCCGAGCACCGCTCCCGCGTCGCGGAGTCGCGGCGGCTCACCCTGGGTTCCTGGGACTACGGAAACCTCCGCATCGACACGCTCGTCGCGCCGATGTCCGTACTCACCAACGCCTTGGGCCTGTTGCTCGCCGTCGCCCTCAGCGTAGGCGGCAACGGCGTGGAGGCGGTGGTGGTCGCCTTCATGTACTACTCCAACGCGACCCGGATCATGTTCGAGTTCAACCAGATCTACCGCCGGCTGGAAAGCTCGATGACGGAGGCCGCCCAGTTCACCGAACTGCTGCTGACGCCGCCCGCCCTGCGTGACCCGGAGTCGCCGGAGCCACTGCGCTCCCGGGCCGCCGACGTCCGCTTCGAGCAGGTGGCGTTCGCCCACGCGGGAGCGCCGCCACTCTTCGAGTCCCTCGACCTGTCCGTACCCAACGGTGCGAAGATCGGCCTCGTCGGCCGGTCGGGCGGAGGCAAGACCACGCTCAGCCGACTGCTGCTGCGGATGACGGACATCGACGGCGGCCGGATTCTGATCGGCGGTCAGGACATCAGCAGAATGCGCCAGGCGGACCTGCGCAGCATGATCGCGTACGTACCGCAGGACCCGGCGATGTTCCACCGCACGCTGCGGGACAACATCGCGTTCGCCCGGCCCGAGGCCACCGACGCCGAGATCCGCCGCGCGGCCAAGGCCGCACATGTCACCGAGTTCGCCGACGCGCTGCCCGAGGGATTCGGCACGATGGTGGGGGAGCGGGGCGTGAAGCTGTCCGGTGGACAGCGCCAGCGCGTCGCCCTGGCCCGGGCGATCCTGCGCGACGCGCCGATCCTGCTGCTCGACGAGGCGACGAGCGCCCTGGACTCGGAGAGCGAGATCCTCGTCCAGGAGGCCCTGTGGCGGCTCATGGACGGGCGGACGGCGCTCGTGGTGGCGCACCGCCTGAGCACGGTCGCGACCATGGACCGGCTCGTGGTCCTGGACCGAGGGCGGATCATCGAGCAGGGCACGCACCACGAACTGCTCGCGTCGGAGGGTGCCTACGCCAAGCTGTGGCAGCACCAGTCCGGCGGCTTCCTCGACGACCCGGCCCAGCCGAAGGCCGGTCTGATCTGAAGCCGGGCGGACGCGGCCCGGCCGCGTCCGCTCACAGCCATCCCGAGCGCTGGGCCTGCAACGCCATCTGAAACCGGTTCGCGGCACCCAGGCGCGCCATCAGGACCGACAGGCGGCGGAACAGCGTCCGGCGGCTGATGCCCAGCTCGCGGGCGATCACGTCGTCGCTCGCCCCGCCGGCCAGGAGCCACAGCAGCCGGCGGTCGGCGGGTGGCAGCCCGCCCGGCCGGGTGGCCCGGCCGTGGAACGGCAGGGCGCTCTGCCAGGACTGCTCGAACAGCGCCACGAGCGCCGAGAGCAGACCGCAGGGCTGCACGATCAGCATCGTGTTGTGCACGTCCGCCTCCTTGATCGACAACGACACGAGCGCGTACGCATCGTCGATGATCATGAGCTTGACCGGCACTGACGCCAGAACCCTCGCCTGCTCCCCGGCCCGGACGCATGGTTCGATGACGTCCTTCAGCTGTCCCGGATGCTCCAGCGACGCCCGCGAGTACACGACACGCTGCGTCACCCCGCGGGCCAGAGTGGCCAGCGCGTCGTCCGTCGCCCCGGGCAGCGGGAAGTACGGGGGCGAATCGAACTGCCGGATCTGCGCCCGGGCACTCGCCCAGGCCTGACGCATCCGGGGACCGACGGCGTCCCCGGTCACGACCTCGACGAGATGGTCGTTGTACGCGGCGAGCCGCTGCCGCCGGAACGAGTCGAACGCGCCCCCGACCGCGATGCGGGACTCCTCGACCTCGGCCGCGCGGTGCCGGGCCAGCACCTCCAGCCCCGCGGCGGGCGGCACCGGGGCCACCACGCCCTCGCCCTCCTCGGCGGCACTGGCCAGACCGGCGTCCACCAGCGCCGCGTAAGCCGTGGCGACCTCCGCACGACCGAGGCCTGCCGCGGACCCGATCGCGTCCAGCGGGGCGGGGGCCAGTTCCAGCAGGGCCAGGTAGACCTCGCCGGCCGCCCGGTCGATGCCCAGAAGCCGAAGGGCCTCCCCGAGTCTCACGTTCGTCATACCCGCCATTATCGACCGCTTCCGCCCATGCCCTGGCCGATCTGTGCCAGTGGCAGAACTGGGCGCCACCCGCCCGGCCTGCGGGATACCGTCCGAGAGCCGCCGGCGGCAGCGAAGGCGAACGTCCGGAGGTCTCCCCTCGGCCCCGCCGCCGAGGAACCGTCCCGAAGAACCCGAAGAAGGAGCATGACGTGGCGAAAGGCCGAAAGAACGGTCTCTACTCAGGGATCTCCGAGGAACTGTCCGCCCTGATGCGTACCGGCTGGGCCGACACCGAGCAGCACGACCTGCAGCCCGACGAGCAGGCCCCGCACGCCGCCCTCCGCCGTGCTGCCCTCTCCGCGCGCTTCCCCGGCGAACGTCTCGTGATCCCCTCGGGCAACCTCAAGGTCCGCTCCAACGACGACACGTATCCTTTCCGCCCGCACTCCGCCTACGTACACATGACGGGAGACCGCGCCCGGGACGGCGCGCTCGTCCTCGAACCGCGCCCGGACGGCGGCCACGACGCCTACTGCTTCCAGCTGCCGCGGGACAGCAGGGACAACGACGAGTTCTGGACCGGCCCCACCGCCGAGCTCTGGATGGGCCGTCGCCGCTCCCTCGCCGAGTCGGAGCGCGTGCTCGGCCTGCCCTGCCGCGACGTCCGCACCGCGGCCGGCGACCTGGCGGCCGCAGCCGGTGTGCCGACCCGGATCGTGCGCGGTGTCGACCCGGTCCTGGAGGCCGCGGTCAGCACCGACGAGGAGCGCGACGACGCCCTCGAAGAGGCCCTCAGCGACCTGCGCCTCGTCAAGGACGACTGGGAGGTCGGCGAGCTCCGCAAGGCGGTCGACTCCACCGTGCGCGGCTTCACCGACGCCGTCGGCGAGCTCTCCGGCGCCGTGGCCTCGTCCGAGCGGTGGATCGAGGGCACCTTCCTGCGCCGCGCCCGCCTCGAGGGCAACGCCGTGGGCTACGGCACCATCTGTGCCGCGGGCGACCACGCCACGATCATGCACTGGACGGACAACGACGGCCCCGTGCGCCCGGGAGAACTGCTCCTGTTCGACGCCGGCGTGGAGACCCACACCCTCTACACCGCCGACGTCACCCGCACGCTGCCGATCAGCGGAACGTTCACGCCCGTGCAGCGCAAGGTCTACGACGCGGTGTACGAGGCCCAGGAAGCCGGCTTCGCCGCCGTCAAGCCGGGCGCCGCGTACCGCGACTTCCACGACGCGGCCCAGCGCCACCTCGCGGTCCGGCTGGTCGAGTGGGGCTTCATCGAGGGCCCGGCCGAGCGCGCCTTCGAACTCGGCCTCCAGCGCCGCTTCACCATGGCGGGCACCGGGCACATGCTCGGCCTGGACGTGCACGACTGCGCCCAGGCCCGGAACGAGGAGTACGTCGGCGGCGCCCTGGAGCCGGGCATGGTGCTCACCGTCGAGCCCGGTCTGTACTTCCAGCCCGACGACCTCACCGTCCCCGAGGAGTGGCGCGGCATCGGAGTCCGGATCGAGGACGACCTGCTCGTGACCGAGGACGGCCACGAGAACCTGTCGGCGGGCCTGCCGCGCTCGGCCGGCGACGTCGAGGCGTGGATGGCCCGGTTCGCGGGCTGAGCACCGGCGAAGGACCCGGCCGCGCCGACGGGCCACGGCCTGTTCACCGGCGCGGCCGGGTCCCTCGTACGCTGTGTCCCGTGTCAGCCTCCCGTCTCCACCGCACCGCCGTCCTCGTCCTGGAGGGCGCGAAACCGCTCGATGTCGGGATCCCCGCGCAGGTGTTCACGACGCGCGCGAGCATGCCGTACGAGGTACGGGTGTGCGGCGCGGCGCCCGGGCTCGTGACCGGCGGCGACGGGCTGTCGTACCACGTGGCCGACGGTCTGGACGCGCTGGACTGGGCCGACATCGTCTTCATCCCCGGCTACCGGTTTCCGGACCGCGAAGACCCGCCGCAGCCCGTCGTCGACGCGCTCGTCGCCGCCCATGACCGGGGCGCACGGCTCGCGGCCATCTCCACGGGGGCCTTCGCCCTCGCCGCCACGGGCCTGCTCGACGGCAGACGGGCGACGACACACTGGCACTACGCGCGGGCGCTCGCGGCGAAGCACCCCCTCGTCCGGGTCGACGAGAACGTCCTGTTCGTCGACGAAGGCAGTGTCCTGACCTCGGCGGGCGCCGCATCCGGCATCGACCTGTGCCTGCACATCCTGCGCGGCGACCTCGGCGTGGCAGCGGCCAACCACGCGGCCCGGCGGCTGGTGGCGGCGCCCTACCGGAGCGGCGGCCAGGCGCAGTACGTGCCGCGCAGCGTGCCCGAGCCCCTCGGTGAACGCTTCGCCGCCACCCGCGAGTGGGCCCTGCACCGCCTCGGTGAGCCGCTCACCCTCGACGCGCTCGCCCGGCACGCGGCCGTCTCGCCGCGCACGCTCTCGCGGCGCTTCGTCGAGGACACCGGCTACACCCCGATGCAGTGGGTCATGCGGGCCCGCGTCGATGTGGCCCGCGAACTGCTGGAGCGCTCCGAGCAGAGCATCGAGCAGATCGCCGCCGAGACGGGACTCGGAACGGGGACCAATCTGCGGCTCCACTTCCAGCGCATCCTGGGCACCACCCCGAGCGAGTACCGTCGCACCTTCGCCCGCGCCGAGTAGCCCGGCAACCGGTGGCGCGATCCTTTCGAACCGTGGCGCTCACGCCGCTGCCACGACGGGGGTGCTGCGAGCGAACCTTGGTGGCGAACCGCAGGGACGAAGGGACACCCCATGACTCGCATCGCCATCAACGGATTCGGCCGCATCGGACGCAACGTGCTGCGCGCGCTGCTGGAGCGCGACAGCGACCTCGAGGTCGTCGCCGTCAACGACCTCACCGAGCCTGCCGCTCTCGCGCGGCTGCTCGCCTACGACTCGACGTCCGGCAGGCTGGGACGCCCGGTGACCCTCGACGGGGACGTCCTCGTCGTCGACGGCCGGCGCATCCAGGTGGTCGCCGAGCGCGATCCGGCGCAGCTCCCGTGGGCCGCTCTCGACGTCGACATCGTGCTGGAGGCCACCGGACGCTTCACGTCGGCCAAGGCCGCCCGCGCCCACATCGACGCCGGCGCGAAGAAGGTGCTCGTCAGCGCGCCCTCCGACGGCGCCGACGTCACGCTCGCGTTCGGGGTCAACACCGACGCGTACGACCCGGCCCTGCACACGATCGTCTCGAACGCCTCGTGCACGACCAACGCACTCGCGCCGCTGGCCAAGGTGCTCGACGAACTCGCCGGTATCGAGCACGGCTTCATGACGACGGTGCACGCCTACACGCAGGAGCAGAACCTGCAGGACGGCCCGCACCGCGACCCCCGCCGCGCCCGCGCCGCCGGTGTGAACATCGTGCCGACCACGACCGGTGCCGCCAAGGCGATCGGTCATGTGCTGCCGAACCTCGAAGGCAAGCTGTCGGGCGACTCGATCCGCGTCCCCGTACCGGTCGGCTCGATCGTCGAGCTGAACACGACGGTGGCCCGCGACGTGTCGCGCGAGGACGTCCTGGCGGCGTACCGGGCCGCGGCGGACGGGCCGCTCGCAGGAGTCCTGGAGTACTCCGAGGACGCCCTCGTCTCGTCCGACATCACGGGCAACCCGGCCTCGTCGATCTTCGACTCGGAGCTCACCCGCGTCGAGGGCCGGCACATCAAGGTCGTCGCCTGGTACGACAACGAGTGGGGCTTCTCGAACCGTGTCATCGACACGCTCCAGCTCCTCGCCAACGGCTGACCGGCCACGGGGCCCCGCGGCAGGCGCTCGGCGCCGGCCACCGGGGCCCCGGCCGTGCGTGGACGACGCTCAGGAGGCGATCGCCATGTCGAAGAGGTGGACGTTCCCGTTGGCGGGCAGCACCACGAACTCGACCGTCCTGGACGGGTCCAGCGCGATGGAATGGGCGAACACGCGGTACTTCACCGTGGCGTTGCCGTACCCGTCCGGCCGGTTGCGTCCGTCCGTCGACGCGACCAGGGTCGCGCCGTGGGCGTCGACCGGGTCGAACGACCAGTTGGGGAAGCCGAACGACCCCGTGGTGGACGTGCCGTCGGTGTAGTAGACGGTGGCCTTGCCGGTGGCACCGCTCCCGACGCCCGAGCCGAGGAAGACCAGCTTCGACCCCTGGCCGGCCAGGGAGACGGCCTGCCCGGCACTCGCCACGTTGTCCTTCGTGCCGGCCGGCACGTCCGGCCACGTCAGGCCGGCGCCCAGCGCGTCGACCTTCGCTCCGGGTGTCAGACCGACCGCGGCGAGCCTCTGCGCCGAGAAGCTGTTGCCCTCGCCGTCGTAGTTCCCGGCCGTCGTGGCGGACTCGTCGGTGATCGCCACTCCGTTGTACGCCGCCGCGAGGTTCGCCTGCGGTGAGCCGGAGCGATCGGTCCGGATGCCCGTGGCCGTACCGAGGCCGTCGCCGCCCTGGTACGTGGCCGTCGCCGTGAACGTACGGATCACGAACCCGGACCGCTTCTCCGGCACCTGGATGTGGAACGTCGCGGTGGCCGAGGCACCCGTCGCGAAGGAGCCGGACACGCTCTGCACGGACGGCTGGACCGCCCATCCGACCGGCCCGGCGAACGACACCTTGAGCGAACGAAGGCGCTCCGCCGCGGAGTTCCTCACCGTGACCTTCACCGTCGAGATGACCGGCCCGTCGAGGTCGACGGGAGAGACGGTCACCTCGGTCTGCGACTCGGCGGCCGCGGCCGGCGGCGCGGGCGCGGCGGAGGCGGCCTGCGCGGGAACGAACAGGACCGCCGCCGCCACGGCGGCTCTGAGCGGGTTGATCAGTCGGGCCGTTCTCATGGTGTGCTCCTCGGGCTGGAAGGTCATGGGGCGACGGGGGGCATCTCGGTGGTGCGCGAGTCGAGTCCCATGCGCAGGTTGACCCAGGAGCCACGGGTGAAGTCCGGGATCTCCACCGGACGCCCCTGGGCGGCCAGGGACTTGACGCTCAGCGGAACCGCCGAGCACCACGAGGCGGAGTCGTACACGTCGATGTCGGGGACGAGCCCGGCCCGCATCAGCTGGACCGTGCGCCACTGCAGGACGTAGTCCATGCCGCCGTGGCCGCCGTTCTCGGCCTCGTCACCGAGCTCCTTCCAGAGCCAGTGGTCGAACTCCTTGCGGTACGTCTCGAAGTCGCGCCAGGTGTCGCCGCTGTGGTCCGGCTCGAAGTAGACGCGCGCGTCGGTCGTCGACGTGCCCGCGTAGTCCTCGAAGATGCCCCGGCTGCCGACCAGCGAGTTGATCCGGCTGTACGGACGGGGTGCGCTCACGGCGTGCTCGGCCCGGATCGTCCGGCCGTTCGCCGTCCGGATCTGACAGGTGACCAGGTCGCCGTTGATGTACGTCTCGTTCCAGGACGGGTGGGACTTCGGCATGAAGCGCTCGCGGTAGTCGGCGAGCCCCTTCGGCGCCGTCGCGGTGGCCGACAGCGTCGTCATCCGGTCGCCGCGGTTGATGTCCATCGCGGCGGCGATGGGCGCCAGCCCGTGCATGGGGTAGAAGGACGCGGTGGAGCGGGTGTGCCACAGCCGGCGCCAGGAGTCGGTGTAATAGGTGTCGGAGAAGAGCAGCGCGCGCAGGTCGTGGAGGTAGCCGCCGTGACCGTTGGTCAGCTCGCCGAACACACCCTCGTGACCCATCTTGAGCATGGCCAGCTCGTTGCGGCCGTAGCTGCAATTCTCCGACAGCATCAGGTTCTTGCGGGTGCGCTCCGAGGTGTTCACGAGGTCCCAGAGCTCGTCGAGCTCGGTCGCGATGGGGAGCTCGACGATGACGTGCTTGCCGGCCAGGAGCGCGGCCTTGCCCTGCTCGTAGTGGAACTCCCAGGGCGTGGCGATGTAGACGAGATCGATGTCGTCGCGCTTGAGCATCTCGGCGTAACTGCCGTCGGAGCCGCCGAACTCCCGAGGGCGCGGCTTTCCGGCTGTGACGAGCCGGTCGGCGGTGCGCTGGGCGCGGTCGGCGCGGATGTCGCAGACCGCGGTGACGACGCAGCCGGGGATCACGGACCAGCCGGTGGTCATCCCGGAGCCCCGGTTGCCGAGCCCGATCACCCCGACGCGCACGGTCTCGTGGGGCTCGAAGGGGACGTTGACCATGGACTTCTGACCCGCTGCACGGCGGGGCACGGCGCTCTCGGTGAGCAGGGAGGCGGCGGCGGAACCGGGAGCGGCCGACGCCGATGCGGCCGATCCGAGTCCGACGGCGAGCGCTCCGGTGGCCAGTGTTCCTCCCAGGACCAAACGGCGTGAGACTTCAGGGATTTCAGGCATGCGACAACGCTCCTCGTTACGCGACCGGCATCACTGGCGGGGTCGACTCTCGCGGGAACGACAGTGACATGTCAAGAGTTGTTCACCGTCACCGACTTTCGAGCATTAGCAAGCATGCGGCATGTCAGAGTGGTTCCGGTGGCCGGTGGAATGCCTCCGGGACGGGATCGGCTGTTCCTCCCGCCCGGCTCGTCGCGCGGCCGGGGCACACGTCCGGTCGCCGGCCCCATTCCCGGCAGGGAATTGCCGGTACTCCGTGCCCGGCGCAGGATCTTGTCAGAAGCGATCCACCGGGCAAGGAGTTCAGACATGACCGATATCGACCCTCAGGACCTGGCCGACCGATACATCGCCCAGTGGGTGGTGCCGGAGGCCGGCGAACGCCGCGCAGCCATCGAGCAGCTGTGGGCCGAGGACGGCACCCACTTCCTGCAACCACCGGTGGAGATGCGGGAGATCGCGGCAGGACTTGGCTTCGACCACTCGACCTTGCAGGCCCAGGGCATCGACGCGTTCGAGACCCGAGTAGCACGCAGCCACGAACAGTTCGTCAAGGAGGCGGGCCTCACCTTCCGTTCGAGCAACGACGCCGTACGCCTGCACGACATGGTCAAGTTCACCTGGCAGACGGTGTCCACCGGCACCGGCGAAGTGATCGGTGGCGGACTGGAGATCCTGATCCTCGACGAGCACGACCGGATCAAGGCCGACTACATGTTCCCGGGGGCCTGATCCGCCAACCGGGCCGCCGCCGCGAGGGCTTCTGCCGTCTCCTGATCGGCCGGCAGGAACGCCTCCAGTTTCAGCTCGGCGAGCGTCACGTCGACGGCGGTGGCGAAGGTCGTCACCGTCGTCATCAGGCGCAAGTCGCCGAACGGCGAACACAGGTGGAGCGGAACCGCGAATCCGAGCTGCCCGGCGGACGGCTCCAGACCGGGCACATACCCGGAGAGCTCGTCGCGCAGGTCCCCCAGGTGACCGAGGCCGGCCAGGATGTGGCGCGCCCATTCCGCAAGGTTACGGATACGGGGAGCCACCCCGTCGGGGTGAAGGGCGAGTCGGTAGACGTTCCGGCCGGGGCCGACCAGCTCAGGAGCCGCGCCCTCCGTGATCAGACCGAAGGCGGAGTTCGCGGCGATCAGGTCGCCCGTCCGGTCCACGACGATGGCGGGACAGGGCAGATGGCCGCGCAGAATGCCATCGATCGCCGCCCGCACAGGGGCCAGCTCCGGGCCGTCGAGCGAACTCTCCGCGTAAGCGGGCGCGTACCCGGCCGCCAGCAGCAGTTCGTTGCGTTCGCGCAGCGGCAGCTCCAGCGACTCGGCCAGCCGCACGACCATGGTCCGGCCGGGAGCGGACCTGCCTGATTCGATGAAACTGAGGTGGCGCTGAGTCGTGCCCGCGCGCAGCGCCAGGTCGAGCTGGCTGAGACGGAGACGGGTGCGGCGGTCGCGTAACGCGCGGGGGAAGTCCACGGGCCCGTTGTACCGGTGCCGGAGGATTCAGGTCCATTCCCCCGAGGGAATGAGCCGCGGTCCCGGCGTGCGCGCGTGGGCCCGTTCGTACCGTCCGGCTGCCCCAAGAGGCAGTGCCGGATGCCCCTGGCCCGTCAGGGGTGGCCTGGACGGGGCAGGGACGCGGCCGAGAACGTGGGAGACCGGCAGCAGGGCGTGGTGCGCGCGCCCACGACGGTGCGCCAGGGAGACGGCGATGAACGCACAGGACCACAGCCAGCGGTACGAACAGGACCACCACGGTCCGACGCGGGAGAGCGAGCACGAGCATCTTCACGGCGAGGCCTCCGCGGCCTCGGACACCCACCACGTCTTCCGGGCGGCGGCCACCGGCCGGGCGGACGTGCTCGGAACGGCCGGTATGGGCGTGCTCCAGCGGAGCGTCGGCAACGCCGCGCTCGGCCCCATGATCCAGCGCTCCAGGGCCGGAACACCGGAACAGTCCGACGACGAGCCGAGGTCGCCCGTCCACGACGTCATCTCCTCCGGCGGCGGCGCCCCCCTGGACACCGAGACCCGGACGGACCTCGAGGCCCGGATGGGAGCGGACTTCTCCGACGTGCGCATCCACAACGACTCCTCGGCCCACGAGTCGGCGAAGGGCGTCGGTGCGCACGCCTACACCGTGGGCAACAACGTGGTCTTCCAACGCGACGCGTACGACCCGTCCTCACCTCAGGGCCGGACGACGCTGGCCCACGAGCTGACCCATGTGATCCAGCAGCGCAGCGGCCCGGTGGAGGGCACGGAGGCCCCCGGAGGCATCCGGGTCAGCGACCCCTCGGACCGTTTCGAGCGGGAGGCCGTGACCAATGCGGACCGGGTCCTTTCGGATCCCGCTCCGGCCGCCGCTCCGGCCGTGCAGCGGGCGGCCACGGAGGACGAGGACGAGCAGCCGGCCGATGTGCAGGGCTCGTTCGTCCAGCGGGCGCAGGAGAAGAGCGCCGAGGAGGAGGAAGAGGCACCACCGGCCTGAGCGTGTCCGCCTTTGTCCGGTGGGTGGGGGTGGGGTCCCTCCGGGGAGACTCCTCAAAAATGGCGTGTGCACCCGACGACGAACAGGTACCCGGGTCGTACGCCATTTTCTGCGGGGACTCCCCTGCACGCCCCCACCCGGCATCGACCGCGTCTGCACGCCGGTGGGACTGCTGCCGCAGACGCAAGGCGGCCGGTCCGGGGCCGTGCAGGGGAGTCCCCGCAGGACGACGAACGGATACCGGGGTCCGCTGCGTGGGACTGGAAACGTTCGTCGTTTGAGGAGACGCCCCGGAGGGGCACCGGACCCCACCGCCGGGCAACGGCGCACCGGGGCGGGGGACCCGCACCCATCAAGCCCGTCCGGCGCTTGAGGACGGAACCCCGCACCCCGCACCCCGCACCCCGTCAGCCGTCGGCCCGCATCGTGCCGCCCAGGAACAGCGACTCCGAGCACCGCGCAGGCGTCCGGGCGCCCACCGGCTTGCCCACCTTCCGGCAGTCGATCGTCATGGTGACCTTCCCACCCGCCGGGACGAGGATCGGCGTCACGAAGTGGTAGTCGGAGTCACGGAAGTTCTCCAGCCCGAGACTCAGCACACTCGAGTTCGTGCCGGCCGAGATGACGACTGTCCCTGCGTCACCCTGCGGGTTCTGCACGACGATGTCGGTCAGCTGGAAGGTGTGGCCCTTCGGCACCTGGAGGGCGGTCGCGGCGTTCGTCCCGCCGCCCACCGAGTCCCTGACCCGGACCTGCGCACTCGTCGGAGTGGCCGCCCCGTCGTCCGTCCCCGCCCCCGCACTGGCCCCCGCCTCCGCCTCCGCGGACGGGCTCGGCGTGGGCGTCGAGGCGCCGGCGCCCGCATCCGCCCCTGCGGTGTCACCGGCCCCGCCGTCGGCGCCCGCCCCCGCCGTATCGCCTCCGTTCGGTGCCTCGCTCTTGTCGGCCGCGGCTGCGGAACGTACCGCCTCGGGTGTGACCGCTTCCCGCGCCGCGGACTTCACGGCCGGACGCAGCAGCGCGTACCAGATGCCGGCCAGGGCGATCAGCAGGACGGCGGCCGTGACGAGTGCCCGGGGCAGCCAGCGCGGCAGCAGCGGTTCCTGCTGGTAGGAGCCGTCGACGAGCACCGGCGCCACGGGTTCCTCGCCCTCGGCCACCTGGGTGGCGGCGAAGACCTGGAAGGGATGCGTCACCGGCGTGCCGCGCCACATCCGCTTCGCGGGCCTTACCCGCAGTCTGCCGAACTCCGCCTGGCCGGGCCCCACCTGGAGTTCGGCCACGTCGAACGCGACGCGGGCGAGCTCGGTGCCCGGCTGCGCGCCCAACCGGACGGTGACCGGCGTGTTGCCCCGGTTGTCCACAGCGAGCTGGTGCCGTCCGCGGCGAGAGCCGTGCGAGCTGCGCGGCACCAGTTCCGCCGTCGTGGCCGTGAACGGCAGCACTGTCACCCGGCCTTCCGGCACCACCGTCCGGTCCTGTTCACCGGTGGGCACCACCCGGATCCCGAACGGTGTCTCTCCGGCAGGCACGGTCGCATCCCGGGGCGGGCGCAGCATGAGCGAGACGGTCCGGGTGTCGCCCGGATACAGCGACAGCACGGCAGGCTCCACCGACGACCAGGCAGCGCACGCACCGACCACCTCGAAGCGGTACTCCTCGACCGTGGCGCCGGAGTTCCGGACCTGTAGGGGGACAGCCGTCTCCTCGCCCGGTGCGGCGCTGACGGACGATGCGTCGAGACTTGCCGTGAGACTCATATGGCGGACTGTAGAGTCGTCGGAGCCGTCGGACATTGGCCTCGAAGGAACACTTTCGGGCAGATCCCATGCCCCTGACACCCTTTTAGTTTTCTCTTCAGCAAACAAGGGCATCTTCTGACCGCCTCATGACCAATGAGGCGGACGAGAACGGCTGCGAGGCGTGTGCTTGTAGTGGCCTTCCAGCTGTTGCCCAAGGGGGAGCATCGGCATGGAACGCATGGAACGCACCACGGTCGCGTTACGGGCCCAGGATCCGATCTCGCAGGCCGGAGTGGCCAGCCAGCTGAGGACCCGTCCCGAGGTCAACGTAGTGGAATGGGGCGAGGACGAATTTGCCCCCGAAGTCGTTGTCATGGTCGTGGACACGGTGGACGAGGACGTGCTCACGATGCTGCGTCACGTTCAGCGCACCAGCGACTCGCGCACGGTGCTGGTCACCACGGAGATCGACGAACAGAAGCTGGTGAGTGCGGCGGAGTGCGGGGTCGTCGGGGTGATCAGGCGGGCGCAGTCGACGCCCGAACACCTGGTGCACGTCATCGAGACGGTGGCGCGGGGCGAGGGCCACCTGCCCTCCGACCTGCTGGGCAGGCTCCTCGCCGAGGTGGGGCGGCTCCAGGGCCAGGTGCTCGGGCCGCGCGGACTGCACTTCACCGGACTCGC
Organism: Streptomyces sp. NBC_00236; assembly: GCF_036195045.1. Classification (NCBI taxonomy): domain Bacteria; kingdom Bacillati; phylum Actinomycetota; class Actinomycetes; order Kitasatosporales; family Streptomycetaceae; genus Streptomyces; species Streptomyces sp. NBC_00236. Next base: position 7,907,511 of record NZ_CP108100.1, read on the forward strand.
GGCACGCGAGGTGGACGTGCTGCGGCTGGTGGCCGAGGGGTACGACACCGCGGACATCGCCACGAAACTCGCCTACTCCGAACGCACGATCAAGAACGTGCTGCATTCGGTGATGACCCGACTCCAGTTGCGGAACCGGTCGCACGCGGTGGCGTACGCCCTGCGGCAGGGACTGATCTGAGGGCTCACCCGGCCCTCCCACGGTCCTCGGCCACCCCTTCCCGGCCCGGGCCGCGGTGGGAGCCGGGTGGGCTGTAACGCGGGGCTGCCCCAAAGGGCAGCGTCGGCTTCCCGGGGAAGTGACTCGCCTCCCGCTGCGCGGTACGGGCAGCTGCGGGATGGTGTCGGCGCTGTTCTTCGGTGGAGACACGGGCGCGGGGGAGTGATTCGGTGCGGGCGACCGAGCAGGCGAGACGGGCCGGACACGCCGGTGTGCGGCGTTCCGTGGCGCTCGTGCTGATGTTGGTGGCCGCCGGTCTCGCGCCCGCCTCGGCCGGTTCGGGCGTGGCCACGGCCGTACCGGTACCGCCCGAACCGTGGGTCACGCCGGCCAGTCTGCACGAGGCACTCGACCCGGGCGGGTCGACGGGGGTGGACAAGGCGGTGCGTACACCGGCCATTCCGCCGATGCCGGAAGTCGTACTGCTGGTGGACGGCACGAACAGCATGCCCGTGCCCATTCAGCAGGTTCAGAAGAACTTTCCCGCCATCGCCGAGAGGATCCTGGCCGAGGAGCCCGACACGCGCTTCGCCGTCACCACCTTCGGTGACCAGGAAGTCGACCCGGGCGCAGGATTCGAGGTTCTGCAGGAACTGACGGATGACGTCGCCAAGGCCCAGACAGGAGTCAACCGCCTGGAGGCGCGCATGGGGGGCGGCAGCCGCGGCCCCTCCGAGGACTGGATCAACGGACTGTGGCAGATAGCCAACGGGGCAGGTGGCAAGACGGTCTTCCGTGAAGGGGCCAACCCGGTCATCGTGCTGATCGGCGACGCCTCCAGCCACGCACCCAGCAACGGCCACACCATCGACGACACGATCTTCTCCCTGCAGGACAAGGGCATCCGGGTCATCGGCATCGACCTGGACAGTCCGATCGGCGACGGCCTGAACGGCAACGGGGACGCGGGCGACCCGAATTACGTCGAGGACCCGCCGACCACACCGGGGCAGGCGACCCGCATCATCGAGGCGACCCAGGGGCGTCTGCTGGAGGGAATCCAGCCGGACGCGGTCGCCCAGGCCATCATGGACGGATTCGACAACCTGCCCACCTCCGTCGGCCACCGGCTCGACAACTGCGACCCCCACCTCACCGTCGCCCTCGACCCGCCCACCCGACAGCTGACCAGCGGCGAGACCGCTCACTTCGCGGAGACCGTCGACGTGTCGGCCGACGCTCCGCAGGGCACCACCCTCACCTGCACCGTGCAGTTCCTGCTCGGTACCCAGGCGCCGGGGACGGACACCATCGGGCCGGCCGCGGCGGCCGATCCCGACTTCCAGCAGCAGATCAGCATCGACGTGAACGACATCGCCGCGCCCGTCGTCACGGTGGACGACCGGATCGCCTGGCCCGAGAACGACGACGGAGCACGGATCAGCTACCGGGTGACGGCGACCGATGCCCAGGACGGCAAGCTGCCCGCGGCCTGCACCCCGGCGTCCGGATCCTTCTTCCCCGTCGGAACGACCACGGTCACCTGCTCGGCCACGGACGCGGCGGGCAACACCGGCACGGACACCGCACGGTTCGTGGTGCTGCAGCCCCCGCCGCAGCCCGAACCCCCGTCGCCACCGGGACCGGTGCCGCCCTCGTCGGAGATCGCCGTCAAGGCCGACGTCAGCCCGGACCGTACGTACGTCACGCGCCCGGCCCGCGCCCGCTTCACCGTCATCAACGCGGGCCCGGACACGGCAAGGGGAGTCGTCATCGGCGCGACCTGGCCGGCCCCTCCCGACGGCAAGGACCGGAGCCTGCAGACCCTCACCCGCTGCACGGCGGCCAAGCCCTGCACCATTCCCGCGGGCGGGCGGATCGAGGTGTCGCAGACGGCGACGTACCGGACGGCGATCAGCGGAGACGTACGCGCCACGGTGCGCGGTACCGTCCCGGACCGCAGCACGGCCAACAACCGGGACACGGACCGCCTGCGCGTGCTGAAGCCCTCCCTCAGCGTCACCCCGCAGGTCGCCAGACCGGGACAGCCCGTCCTGGCCCGCGGCAAGGACTATCCGCCCGGCGAGCGCGTGAACCTCACCTGGAACCTGGGCATCACGGCCGACCGGTCGGGGGTGAGGGTGGGCCGCGACGGCACGTTCGAGGTGCAGATGCTGGTGCTCCGCAAGGACACCCTGGGCCCGCGCGTCCTGCGCGCCGGCATCCGGAACCTTCCCCGGCTCCAGGAGCCGGTCCTCGTGGTCCAGCGCAACCTCCAGCCACCGGACTTCAAGGGCCGTACATGAGCGGGCCGGTCTCCCGGACCCAAGGACCCGACGTGAGAGGGGCGGTCTCCCGGTGATCCATGAAGTGGACGACGTACTGCGTTCGCTGATCCGGGCGGAGGTGCTCGAAGGCGGCCAGATCGCGGTGGTCTTCGACGCACCGACCCGGGAATGGGCGGCCAAGGTGAACGCCCCGATGGTCAACCTCTACCTCTACGACATCCGAGAGGACATGCGGCGACGGGAGCGCGGACTCCACAACGAGTACGACGAGCGCGGGACCGTCGTCGCGCGACGCCGCCCGCCCCGCTACTTCAAACTGTCCTACCTGATCACGGCATGGACGAAGCGTCCCGAGGACGAACACCGACTGCTGTCCTCCCTGCTCGCCTGCCTGCTGGCGTACGAGGCCCTGCCCCCGGAACGCCTGACCGGGACCCTCGCCGGGATCGGGGCCGCCGTACCGATGTCGATCGCGCTCCCACCGCCGGAGGACCGTTCGTTCGCGGACGTGTGGAGCGCCCTGGGAGGTGAGTTGAAGCCCTCGCTGGACCTGGTGGTCAGCGTCCCCGTGACCGCGTCGCCGACGTACACGGCGGGCCCGCCGGTGGGGGAGGAAGGGCTCCGGGCACACTTCGGGGAGGTACCACCCGCCCCGGAACCGCAACGCGATGCGATGCCGGGCCGCGGCGGCCTTCCGGTGTACGGGAGCCGCCCGGGGCGTCCGGCACCCGAGACCGCACCCGGCCCCACGGCGTCGCGCCGGGGCCTCGCTCTCCGCATCACCGAGAACCGGCGCACCCAGGACGGCCGTACGGAGGACAGCACCGCATGACATCCCCGGGCCGCCCCGCCGAGGACCTGAACCTGCGCCACCTCCTCGCCCGCGCGGTGGGCGTGGAGCAGCGCATCCGCCACGCGGTCGAGGCCCGGCGGCGCACGGATCCCGACCCGGAGGACGCGTTCCGGGGGCTCTACCTCACGGACGAGAACATCGCCCGGCTGCTGGATGAGGACGGGGCACGCGGCTTCCCGGAACCGATGTCGGGGGAGGGCGGCCCGGTGGAGGTTCCCGGCTCCCGTCTCACCGCTCTGAAAGCCGGCTTCGGGCTCACCGCGCTCGACGTCGAGATCCTGCTCATCGCCCTCGTACCGGATCTCGACGACCGCTTCGAGGCGTTCTACGGCTATCTCAACGACGACGTGACCCGCCGCCGCCCGTCCATCGGCCTGGCGCTCGGCCTGTGCGGCCTGTCACCGGCCGATGCGCAGGCGCGGGGCCGGCTGGCCGCCCGCGCGCCACTCCGCCATGCCGGGCTGCTCCTGGCCGAGGACCTGGACCGCCCGTTCCTGAGCCGGGCGCTGCGCGTCCCGGACCGGGTCACCGCCCACCTGCTGGGCGACGACACCCGGGATCCGCGTCTCGCCGATCTCCTGGCGCCCTGGCACGCGGTGGAGGGCGTCGGAGACCCCGCTCCGCTGGCCCGGGTCCTCGCCGACGGGCTCCCCCTGGCCTACCTGAGCGAGGACCAGGGCGGTGCCGGCACCGCCCTGGCCGCGTCGGCGCTCACCCTCGCGGGCCGTGGCGTCCTGGGCCTGGACCTGGCCCGCCTGGCGCAGGACCCCGCGCCGGCCGACGCGGTACGTTCCCTGGTCCGCGAGGCCCGGCTGACCGACGCGGGCCTGGTCTGCGCCCCGCTGGACGCGTTGTCCCGCGCACACCCGCACCTGCTCAGGCTCCTCACGGCGACGCCCGTACCCACGGTCATCGTGGGCAGGGTGCCGTGGGACGCCTCGTGGTCGACGGTCCCGCCCCTGCTCCTGCACGCCCCCAGGGTGGAGCCGTCGGCACGCGGCGCCCTCTGGACCGATGCCTACCGGCGTACGACTTCGGCCCCCCTCCCCGAGACCGTCGACCCGGACCACCTCCTCGCCCCCTTCCTCCTCACCCCGGAACAGGTCACCGGTGCGGCCCGCAGCGCGGCCCAGACGGCTCAGCTCGACGGAGGGACGCTCACCCCCGGCCACGTACGCCAGGGAGCCCGCGCCCAGAACGCGGCCGGCCTCGACCGCCTGGCCCGCCGCATCGAACCCACGGTGACCTGGCACGACCTGATCCTCCCGCCCGACGCCCACGCCCAACTCCGCGAACTCACCGCCCGCGCCCGCCACCGCGACCGGGTCCTGGGGGAGTGGGGCATGCGCCCGGGAGGCGGCAGGGGCCGAGGCGTATCGGCCCTCTTCGCAGGCGACTCCGGCACGGGCAAGACCATGTCGGCGGAAGTGATCGCGGCCGACCTCGGCCTCGACCTCTACACCGTCGACCTGGCCACGGTCATCGACAAGTACGTCGGCGAGACCGAGAAGAACCTGGAACGCATCTTCACCGAGGCGGCGGGGGTGAACGGCGTCCTGCTCTTCGACGAGGCGGACGCGATCTTCGGCAAGCGCTCGGACGTCAAGGACGCGCACGACCGCTACGCGAACGTCGAGAGCGCGTACCTCCTCCAACGCATGGAGTCCTTCGACGGCCTGGCCGTCCTCGCCACCAACCTCCGCGCCAACCTCGACGACGCCTTCACCCGCCGCCTGGACCTCGTCATCGACTTCCCGGTGCCGGACCCGGAACAACGCCTGCTGCTCTGGGAACGCTGCCTGGGCCCGCTGCTCCCGCGCGGCACGGACCTCGATCTCACGTTCTGCGCCGAGAACTTCGAGCTGGCGGGCGGCAACATCCGATCGATCGCGGTGACGGCGGCGTACCTGGCGGCGGACACGGGGGGAGCGGTGACGATGACGACGCTGATCCACGCGATCCAGCGGGAGTACCAGAAGCTGGGACGGCTGACGCTGGCCTCGGAGTTCGGGCCGTATCTGGGGCTGGTTCAGGGGTGAAGGGCGGGCGTGCGCAGGAGATGACCACGCGGCGGAGTCCACCTCCTTCTTCACGCACCGGCATGGGACTCCCATCGACTGAGCAGGGGAGCGGCCATCTCGGCGTGAAGATCAACGACTACGGTGTCAGCACGATCCTGCCGAAGACCTCGCCCGCGTCCATCTTCTGGTGCGCCAGCACGGCTGCGTCCAGTGGCAGCACCTCGTGGACCACCGTGGCGATCTCGCCGCGGCTCGCTGCGGCGAACTGCTCGCTCCGCACGGCACGCCGTTCGGCTGCGGTGACCGTGGCCGCGCTGAAAGCGGCGAAGGACATCGACTTCTGGAACGCCGCCATGATCTTCGTGCCGAAGTCCGCCGGAGGCTGGCCCGCGACAGCACCCACGGCCACCATGCGGCCGTTCGGGTTGAGCCGGTCGAAGAACGACGGCATGCCCTCGCCGGCCACCACGTCGATGATGACGTCATAGCCCGCGGGTGCTTGTTGCCCTCCTTCGCCGGAGCGGTCCAGCACGTGGGTCGCGCCGAGACGTCGCAACTGCTCGCCGCGCTCGGCCGAGGAAGTGGTGACCGCCACGGCGGCGGCGCCGCCCCGAGCGGCGAGTTGTACCGTCATGATCCCGATGCTGCCGGCCGCGCCACGGACCAGAACCGTCTCCCCGGGTGCGAAGTGGGCGTGGCGGAGCCCGAAGTGGGCCACCACTCCGGAGCTGCCGAGTGTCACCGCATCGACCGCGGACAGGTTCGCAGGCAGGGAAACGATCTCCTCGACCGGAGCGAGGGCCTGTTCGACGTAGCCTCCGCCGGTGCCGGTGAAGGCCCACACCCGCCCACCGATCCACGACGCGTCGACGCCTTCGCCGACCGCGGTCACCGTGCCCGCGACCTCGCTGCCCGGGATGTGGCCCTCCGTGAAGCCGTACGCGGCCAGAGCCCCGCTTCTGATCAGGGTGTCGACACCGCCGACCCCCACCGCCTCGGTGGCTATCAGTACCTGCCCGGCAGCCGGTGCGGGTTCCGGCAGGTCGATGACAGCCAGGCCGTCAGGACTTCCGAACGTGTGGATCGAGATCGCCTTCACCATGGTTTCCAGGTTCTCGGACAGCTCAAGGACGAGAGCTTCCATGTCCCGGACGCTAACGGACGCCCCTGTCCGTTTAGGTAAAGTGAGAGTGGTGACCGACCGTTTGCCTCATACGTTGCGTTCCGACGCGCTGGACAACCGCGAACGCATCCTCGACGCGGCCCGAGCACTGTTCTCCACCGACGGCCTGGATGTGCCGATGAGGGAGGTCGCGCGGCGCGCCGGGGTGGGACCCGCCACCTTGTACCGCCGCTTCCCGACCAAGCAGACGTTGGTCGCCGAGGCCTTCGCGGACCAGCTGAACGCATGTCGCGCCATCGCCGACGAGGGGTGCGCCGATCCTGATCCGTGGCGTGGCCTGTGCCTGGTGATCGAGAGGATGTGTGAGCTGCACGCACGCGACCGGGGATTCACCGAAGCCTTCCTGTCGACCTACCCGGAGATCAAGGATGTGGCCGCAGGCCGTGAGTACACGGTGAAAGCGGTCGCCGGACTGGCTCAGCGAGCCAAGGACGCGGGGCGTCTGCGGTCCGACTTCGTCATGGACGACCTGATTCTCGTGCTCATGGCCAACAAGGGGATCCACGCCGCATCGACCGCCGGCCAGGTCAAGGCCTCCCGACGCTTCGCAGGGTTGGCGATCCAGGCGTTCGAAGCCTGCCCTCGGCACGCACCACTACCGCCGGCGGCACGGCTGACATCCGCAGGACCGGACAGCACCTGACCGCGGTCGAGCGGTGAGTACGCTGACGCCCGCACCGCTGAACCCCATGGAAGGGATCAGGATCAGCGGCCCAGGGCGGTACCCGCGTGTGCCCTTGCGCGGGCCGGTGGTTGCCGTCACCGTGAGCAGGCGGGCGTTGACCGACCGATCATCGCCGCACTGCGACGGGAGCCGGTATGTCCGCATTCTCTGTACTGCCGCATGTTCTGCACGGCGACGGCCCGCACAAGGTGATCGCGGTGCACGGATGGTTCGCCGACCGCTCCGCGTACGACCCGGTGCTGCCGGACCTCGACGCCGGTTCGTTCCAGTACGCGGTGGTGGACCTGCGCGGCTACGGCGAGGCCAGCGACGCGGACGGCTCGTACACGACGGCCGAGGGCGCCGCGGACGTGCTCGCGCTGGCCGACCGGCTCGGCTGGGACCGGTTCTCGCTGATCGGCCACTCGATGGGCGGCGCCGTCATCCAGCGGACGGTGGCCGCCGCTCCGCAGCGGGTGCGCAGAATCGTCGGGGTGTCACCGGTTCCCGCCTCCGGCCTGCCGCTGCCGCCCGAGCAGTGGGAGCTGTTCGCCGGGGCGGCACAGAACCCGGACAACCGCCGGGCCATCCTCGACATCACCACCGGAGGCCGGCGCCCGGCGGCATGGCTGGACCGCATGGTGCGTCGCTCGGTCGAGTGCAGCGACGCGAACGCGTTCCGGGCCTGGCTGGACTCCTGGGCGGGCGAGGACTTCCACGACCGGATCGACGGTTCGCCGGTGCCGGCCCTGGCGGTGGTGGGGGCGCTGGACCCGGCGCTCTCCGCGGACCTGCAACGCTCCACGTGGATGCGCTGGTTCCCGAGCGCCGAGCTCGTGGAGCTGCCCTCGTGCGGCCATTACGCGATGGACGAGGCTCCGCTCGACGTCATCCGGGTGATGGAGGACTTCCTGCGGGCGGACGCGGAGGACGGCGAGGCGAAAGCGTGAGCGGCGCCGTCTCCCCGGCACCCGTACCGGACGTCTTCGACCCGAGGCAGTACGCGCGTGGCATCCCGTACGACCGCTACCGCCGCCTGCGCGACCACCATCCGGTGTCCTGGCAGCGGGAGCCGGAGGTGCTGGGCTGGCCGGCGGGCCCCGGCTTCTGGGCGGTGACCCGGCACCGGGACGCCGTCCGCGTCCTGAAGGACTCGTCCACGTACTCCTCGTACCTCGGCGCCACCCAGATCCGCGACCCCGACCCCGATGACCTGCCGTTCATCCGCCGCATGATGCTCAACCAGGACCCGCCGCACCACCGACGGCTGCGCACACTCGTCAGCCGTGCCTTCACCCCGAAACGCATGGACCGCTTCGGGACGGTCGTACGTGAACGAGCCCGCGACCTGCTCACAGGTGCCGTCAACGAGGCACGGGCAGGAGACGGCACCTGCGACCTGGTCACCCGGGTCACCGACGACTACGCGCTGCTCAACCTCACCGACCTCCTGGGCGTACCGGACACCGATCGCGCGCTCCTCCTCCACTGGACCAGGCGCGTCATCGGCTACCAGGACCCGGACGAGGCGGGGACAGCGGTACTCGGCCCGGACGGGAAGCCGGTCAACCCGCGCTCCCCGGCGTCGCTGCGCGACATGTTCGACTACGCGCACGTCTTGGCGGCACACAAGCGCGAGCACCCTGCCGACGACGTGATGACAGCCCTCGCCACCGACCCCGAACTGACCGCGCCCGAGCTGGAGATGTTCTTCTTCCTGCTGGTGGTGGCGGGCAACGACACGGTACGCAGCGCAGCCCCCGGAGGCCTGAGTCTCCTCGCCGAGCACCCCGAGGCGTTCGACCGACTCCGCAACGGCGAGGCCGAGTTCACCACGGCCGTGGACGAACTGCTCCGCCGCCACCCACCCGTCCTGTCCTTCCGTCGCACCGCCACGCAGGACACGGACCTGGCGGGAACACGCATCCGTGCCGGCGACAAGGTGGTCGTCTTCCACGCCTCGGCCAACCACGACGAACGCGTCTTCCCGGACCCGTTCGCCCTCGATCTCTCCCGCTCCCCGAACCCGCACATCTCGTTCGGCGACGGCCCTCATGTCTGCCTGGGCGCGCACTTCGCACGCCTGCAACTGCGGTCGCTGTACGAGGAGGCGTGCCGCGTACTCCCCGCTGGGCGCCTTGAACTCGCGGCGCCACCGCGCCGCCTGGTGTCGAACTTCATCAACGGCCTGAAGTCGCTGCCGGTGAGGGTGCCCGAGTCCGATGGGTGACGACAGCGTCCCCTGACATGAGCCGGCGAGCGTGCGCGACTGCGTTACGCCTTGCCCGACCCGAGCTGTGACGCCTGCCATCCATGGATGAGGAGATCGAACACGGTCTCCACGGACGCGAGCGGATCGTGCCGGGTCGCGGCCAGGGCCGGTACCTCCAGGACGAACCGTGCGAGTGCCGAGCAGGCGAGATCATCGGGTTCCCGGCCGAGCTCCGCCGCGATCGCGGCGCTGAGCGCACCCGCGTGCCGCATCCACATGCGCTCCCAGTACTCACGCAGAGCGGGCGTCTGCTGCACCAGAGCGACGAACCGCTCCCGACGCGGATCCGACTCCAACTGCACCCAGGACGTCAGCGCGTGCGCGCGGAGCGCTTCGACCACGCCCTGACCCTCGGGCCGTTCGTGTACGGCGGCGGTCAAACAGGCCTCGACTTCCGCTTCGCGGTCGAAGACCAGTGCTTCTTTGCTCGGGAAGTGCGCGAAGAGCGTCGTCGTCGACACGTCGGCCCGTTCGGCGACGTCCCGGACGCTCACCCGTTCGAATCCGTGCTCCAGGAAGAGCTCCAGGGCGGCGTCGGCGATGGCCTGCCTGGTCGCGGCCTTCTTGCGCTCGCGGCGACCAACGGGAACGGGCGGGGTATCGGTCATGTCATCACTGTACCCGATACCTGAAACGAGGCAGAAACTTGAACGATTGCAGTTTCTGACTCGTTCTGCTTTCCTGGTCCCGGTAGGGGCTGCCGCCCATCAGGGCGCGGTACCGGACATCGCCGCGCCGCGGCGTCACCGGAGCCCCGACCGACGAAGGGAATCCCCCATGCACTCTCCGAACCCCTCACGCGCACGCATCGGCATCATCGGCGCCGGCCCGGGAGGCCTCACCTGCGCCCGCATCCTGCAACGGCACGGCATCGCGGTGACCGTGTACGACCGCGACCCGGATGCGGACTCCCGGAACCAGGGAGGCTCGCTCGACCTGCACGACGACGACGGCCAACTCGCGCTCCGCGAAGCGGGCCTGCTGGAGGAGTTCTTCGCGCTCGCCAGGTTCGACGGGCAGGAAATGCGCCAGCTGGACCCGGCCGGCAACCTCCTTGCCCACCATGTGCCGGGCGAGGGCGAAACGACCAAGCCCGAGATCGACCGAGGACAGCTACGCGACCTGCTGCTGCGTTCACTGGCTGCGGGGACGGTCCAGTGGGGACGCACGCTCGATTCGGTGAGCGGACCGGCGCACGGCCCCCGGACGCTGACGTTCACCGACGGGACGACCGCCGAGACCGATCTCGTGATCGGCGCGGACGGCGCCTTCTCGCGCGTGCGCAGAGCGGTGTCACCCGCAATACCGGTCTACACGGGGGTCAGCTTCCTGGAGGCACATTTCGACGACATGGAGACCGCGCACCCCGAGCTCTCCGAACTGGTCGGGAAAGGCAGCGCGCACGTCGCCGACGGGGAGCGTGGCCTCTTCGCGCAGCGGAACAGCGGCGGCCACATGCGCGTCTACATCATGCAGCGCGTCCCCATGGACTGGATCGGGGCGAGGGGGCTCAGTTCCGATGACACGGAGGGCATCCGCGCACACCTGCTCGACACGTACGCGGCGTGGTCGCCCCGCACCCTCCGCATGATCACCGACAACGACGGCCCCTACGTCGATCGCCCGATCCTGGCCCTGCCGGTACCGCACACATGGGAGTACGCGCCGGGCGTGGCACTCCTCGGAGACGCCGCACACCTCATGCCTCCGCTGGGTGTCGGCGTCAACCTCGCCATGCTGGATGCCAGCGAACTCGCACTTGCGCTCGTCGGCTCGGCGACCGTCGACGACGCGGTGCGCGCGTACGAGAAGACGATGCTCCCGCGCTCGGCGGAGATCGCCCGGATGCTTGAGGGCGGCGCTGAGCACATGCTGGCCGCGCCTGACGCTGATGACGAGCGGTTCGGCCCGGGCCGACCTTGACGTGCACGTCAACACACGGGCCTGATCACCCACCTGCTTATTCGGCAGCATGGCGTCAAGCCCCTGGAGCGTGGCCGGAATAACCCCATGGGTGTTGCGGTCGACCACCTGTGGGCGCAGCGTACCGAGGGCGGAGCAGGCCCAGTCACGCTGAGCCTCGTGCTCGTCGGTGCTTTGACGTACTCCAGGCGGAGGGTCACGCGTCCTTGCCCAACACGCTCATTCGCTCCTCCAGCCGGCCCCGGAGGTCCGACAGGTCGTCATCGGGGAACTCCCGGGCGACTAGGTCGAGCCCCTCACTAAGGTAGGGCAGGGAGACGCTCATGCCGTAGTTGTTCGGATCTGGGTCCGCGAACAGGTACGGCCAGTCGTACAGGCCCTTGGTGCGCAGCAGGGTGTCGAGGTAGTCGCCGTAGCCGAGATCGAGGCGGGTGGGTCCCTGCCTGAGGTCGAAGTACCAGAGCTCCGGCGGGGCCTGGTCGGGGGTGAGCCGCATCGCGGTGTAAGTCCCGGTTCCGCCCACTGGATGGGTCTCGAAGATTCTGAACCCATGGATCAGCCGCTCTTCTTGGGATGCCGTCGCGGCGACTGGCTTCTTCCCTGCTCCGAGGAGCAGCGCCTCACCGATGTGCCTCAGGTGGAATTCCCCTGCGATCGTCTGGAAGGGTTCCAGAGCCCGCCAGGCGAAGACCAGACCGGAATGTCGGTGAAAGTTCGAGGTCAGTGCTGTGGGCAGCGGGGTCTTCTCCACGGCTCGCACGATGTGGAAGGCGTCTTCGGCGCGCTCCATGTAATCGGCCAGCGGACCCCGGTCATAGGTGTCGACGCGCAGGGACTCACACGCCTGGACCTGCTCCACCATCTCTCGGAGTCGGCGCTCGTAGTCGGTTTCCATATCTCCTCCGGATCGCGCTCGTATGATCACGTCTTCGGGTGAAGGTCAGTCGAACCTGAGCCGACCCGCGGTGGCGGCATGAGTGAGCTGAGTCGCGAGATGCGGAAATCTCCCGATGGCGTCAGTGAGGTCGGCGAACTCCTTCTTCTTCGACTCCTCCTTGATCTTCTTTGCATCTGGCTTGGTTATTCCGAGAGAGTCGAATATGGAGAAATTCACCCGTCGGGCGTTGATGCGCAACACATCGTTGGCCAGGTCATTCGGCGGGTCCTGCGTGTCTGAGAACGAGCCACCGCCGCCCTGAGGTGCACGCTCGCTCCATGTGTCGTTCGAGTGGTCGTATCCACCCCATTCGACCTCGATCTCCTCGGGAAACCCAGGGTGCGCCGAGAAGTAGGTGACGCCCACCCGATACCAGACCATGCGCTCGTACGCCGCATCCGAAACAGCCTTGTGGAGGGACTTCCTGGCAGGGTTCTCGATGCCGCTGTAGAACATGGGGTTGTTGACGAAGCCTCGCGCCGGGACCAGGTTCGAGTCGACCGCGTCCCCGCCGAGGAAAGCGGGCAGCAGATGCATCTTGACCCAGGCGTTGCTGTCCGGACGGCCCGGTGCCGGATCGTTGTAGGCCTTGGCACTGGCCCAGCCGGTCAAGGTCGCGCCGTCGTACGACCCCGCTTCGCTCCCCTTCTTGATGTCCTTGTCGATATAGCTCGCCTTGAAGGGACTGGCGAGGACACCGTTGGTCATAGGGGGGAGCACCGGTGGGGGCAGTGGGGGTGTGGCTCCCGGTCGCTTCTCCAGAAGAGTCGCGAGCTGCGCGAGGGCGGCGAGAAGATCGTCATATGATTTCTGAGCGGTGCTCGCTCCCGAGGGCAGGGCGCGAAAGGCGCTGTGCAGCGTGTTGACCTCGTCTCTCTTCTGCCCGGCAGCCGTCAGTGCCGCGCGGGACGCGCCACCAGGGTCGCTGGCGGTGCTCAGTTCGGTTTCCCAGTCCTCCAGGTACTTCTCGATGTCCTGTGGGCTACTGTGCACGACCAGCCTGGCGCCGGGGCTCTTTCCTTCGAACTGAACCTTGTGGCTCTCATTGTCCAGTGACTGGAACCCCTTCTTGGGAGGCGGGAACGCAGCAGCACTCTTCTCGTTGTCCTCCTTCTTTCCGTCAGGTCCCTGATTCCCTGACCGGGATTTATCCACGAGCTTCCGCCAGAGTGCCTTGCCCTTCTTCGCGATGAGATCGACGATCTTGTCGATCGCCCGATTAACCGGCCGCGCCACCGCATGGAAGACCTGCTTGACCTTGTTGGCCAGGCTCCCGATGCCCAGCAACGAAGCCAGGAACCCGATGAGCAGCGGCACGCTCGCCGCCAACGCCGCCTCGACCATCTTCGGGACGCCCGCCTGGCCGCCGTTGGCTATGGCCACCACCGCGTCCAGTACCGAGTTGACGAACTCCGCTATCTGCGCGCCCTGCGTCACCACGAAGGTGACGATGTCGATGATTCCCTTGACCGCGCGGATGAAGGCGGAGGCCGGGTTGAGCAGGGAGAGGATCCATGTGATGCCCGCGATGATGACCGTCGGGATCAGGTAGCTCGTCAGCTTTTCCAGGATCGTGGCCTTGAGGTCGCCGGCCTCTGCCTGGATCTCCTTGACCGCGCCCGCCGGGCCCTCGCTCGCGATGCTCTTCGCGACCGGGACCGATGTCTCGACCGCCGCCATCGCCTCGTCCGGGACGCCCTTGCGGGTGACGCGGGCCTTGATGTTGTCCCAGGTCAGGCCCAGCAGTGAGCCGATGAGCTGGATGATGCCCTTCATGTCGAACTTCTGGGGGAGTTCGAGGCCCGCCTTGACCGCGGTGCCGAGCAGCCAGGAGACGACGCCCGTCCTGAGGTGCTCGGCGATGTTCGTGACGAAGAGGTTGAGGCCTGCGCCGACCGCGCGTACCAGGTTGCCCAGGAAGCCGATGGGGTCCTTGATGATCTTCATCACGGCGCCGGCGGCCTTGGCGAGGATGCCGAGGAGGAGGTTCTTGAGCTCGTTGATCGTCTTGATGACGCCGACGATCGCGTCCTTCGCCTTGTCGATCAGGCCCTTGTTGGCGTCCTGGAGCTTCTTGATCTCCTCGTCGATCTTGTTCAGGGCCGCCGTGTACTTCGACGCGAGGTCCTGGACCAGCTGCTCCGACTTCTCGTTGACCGTGGCTTCCAGGTCGTCGAACTTGCCCGCGAAGTCCTTCGCCGCCTCCTCCCCGAACTGGCGCAGGTCCGCCGGGAGTTTGTCGACCTCGGCCTTGAGCTCGGTGCGGCCCTTGGCGATGCGGGCCTTCGCCCTGCCCAGCTCCGTTCCGATGAGGTCCGCGACCGAGGAGATCACCGTCTGCATCTGGGCGACGTAGAGCCCCCGGGCCTCCTGGTAGAGGTCGTTGGCCGCGTCGGGGAGGCCGGCGAACTTGTCCTTCACCCAGCGGGCCTTGCCCGTCCAGCCCGAGTAGCGCTTGTCCTTGTACTTCTTCATCCGGCGCTTGTGGTCCGCCGTGAACGCGTCGCGGGCCGCCTTCTCGCCTGCCGTGAACGCCGTGTCGACCTTCTTGTCCACGTCGGAGAGCGTGGTCTCGACGTCCTTCTTCGTGCCGTCGTAGACCTTCTGGAGCTTGGCCGTTACCTCGGCGCGCTTCTTCTCGTCCTTCGACTTCGTTTCACCCTTGCCGCCGTCCACCTTCTGGCCCGCCTGCGTGCGGGTTGCCGTGAGGGCCGTCATGGCGGCGGCGCCGGAGGCCGCCGCGCCCGCCTTGGCGGTGGTGAGTTGCTGGTTCTCGGCTGCCTGGCCCTTCGCGGGCGCCTTCTCGGAGTCTGTCTCGGCCGTCTTCTTTGCCGACAGGGCCTCGTTGAACTCCGGTTCGTTGCCCTTGGCCAGCTGCTCCTCGGTGACCTCGGCGTCCGCCATCTCCTTGTCGTTCTGCGCCGGGCCCTCGGAGAAGTCCGTGACGGCGGCCGGTTGCTTCGCCGGGATCGCGTCCGCCGCGGAGGGGGCGCCGGGGTTGCCCGGGGGCTGGTCCGGGGTGAGAGGGGTGACCGGCTTGTCCTTGGCGGCAGAGGTGTCCGGCGGGGCCTTCGTCGCCGTGTCGATGTCCTTGGCCGAGGACTCCTTGCCGTCCGTGACCTTGCCGTCGACCTCGGCCTTGACCTTCTCCGCCTTGCCGGACTTGGAGAACTTGTCGGCCTCGTCGAGGTTCTTCGGAGCCTGTGCGTCAATTGCCTTGTTCACCGCGTCGACGAATGCCTTCTTGTCGAACTCGCCGGGCTTCGCCGCGTTCATCTTTTCGGCGTTGGCAGCCTTGCCCTGGGCTTCCCTGTCATCAGGGGGCGCGACCGCCGCGTCCTGGGAGGCCTTGGACTCCGCGGCCGCAGGAGGGTGGACGGCGATCCGCGCCTTCTTCGCCGCCACAGCCGCCTTCATGCTGCGGAAGCCGGGGGCCTGGGCGGGAGCAGGTTTGACCGGGGCCGTGTAGCGCTGGGCCACGAGCCGGGAGACCGCCGCGTTGCCGGCCGCCCGTTGCAGGCGCTGGAGGGCTCGGCGGTCCGGGGCGGGTGAGGACGGCGAAGGGGCCCGCTCCGTGCGGGGGGCGGCATCGGGGTGGGCCGGTGCGGTGGGGGTCTTCTCCGGAACCGACTTCATCCGCCCCCTCCCGCCAGCCACCGATCCGCCCGGACGTCGTGTATCAGGCTGCCGCGCGCGTACCGGGCGGCTGGAGGATGCGCGGGCCGTGGCCGGGGCAGGTCCCCGTGGCGCGTGAGGTGCCGGCGGACTGCCTCTTCGGGCAGCCGTCCGTGCACGGCGGGGCGGCCGAGTATCCGTTCCCGGTGATCGCACCAGTGATGAGAATGACTCGCGGTCCCGGCCATGGAACGGGGCGGGGAGCACATCGAGGAGCGCGTCAAGGAGAGGCTCATATGCCGTCGTACCTGTCCCCGGGCGTCTACGTCGAAGAGGTCGAGTCCGGGTCCCGGCCGATCGAAGGGGTGGGCACCTCGGTCGCCGCCTTCGTCGGCTTCGCCCAGCGGGGGCCGTTCGACGAGCCGACGCTCATCACCAACTGGAGCCAGTTCGCCAGTACCTTCGGCGACTTCGTCGACGGCATGTACCTCGCCTCCTCCGTCTACGGCTTCTTCGCCAACGGGGGCGGCATCTGCTACGTCGTACGCATCGCAGAGGGAGCGGACACCGGTGCGGGGGAACTGGCCGCCGGCGCCGAGGTCCAGATCGGGCCGTACGCCGTCAAGCCCCGGGCGGGTGTGGCCGGTGAGATCAGTGTGGAGGTCGCGGAGGCCGAGGGTGACGACCCGCCCTCCGATGTGTTCCAGCTGATCGTGAAGCGGGACGGGCAGGTGGCGGAGACGTACCCGTCCGTGACGACCAAACGCAGCAAGGAGAACGTCGCGACCCGCGTCAACGCGAAGTCCGAGCTCATCGAGATCCGGGAGACGGGGCGCGGCGCCGCCCCGGCCAGGCCCGACGTCCAGTCGGTCGCACTCGCGCCCGCCGCCCCCGCGGCGGGCGGCGCCGGTGCGCTCGCCCCCGAGGCGTACGTCGGTGACGCCGACCGCCGCACGGGGCTAGGCGGGCTCGAAGCCGTGGACGAGGTCACGATGATCGCCGTGCCCGACCTGATGGGCGCGTACCAACGCGGGCTGCTCGACCTGGAGTCCGTCATCGCCGTTCAGCAAGGGCTCATCAGCCACTGCGAGTTGATGGGCGACCGTGTCGCCATTCTCGACCCGCCGCCCGGCCTCTCGCCGCAGCAGGTCAGGAGCTGGCGCATGGACCGGGCCAACTTCGACTCCAAGTACGCCACGCTCTACTACCCCTGGATCAGCGTCGCCGACCCGGCCTCCGGACGCGCCGGCCTCGTACCGCCGAGTGGCCACATCGCGGGGATCTGGGCACGCAACGACGACACGCGCGGAGTGCACAAGGCGCCGGCCAACGAGGTGGTGCGCGGGGCCGTGGCGCTGCAGACGCAGCTCACCAAGAGCGAGCACGATCTGCTCAACCCGATCGGGCTGAACTGCATCCGCTCCTTCCCCGGGCGCGGCATCCGGGTCTGGGGTGCGCGGACGCTAGCCTCCGACCCGGCCTGGCGCTACCTCAACGTCCGGCGGCTCTTCAACTACCTGGAGGAGTCCATCCTCGCGGGCACGCAGTGGGTCGTCTTCGAGCCGAACGACGACGCGCTGTGGGCACGTATCCGGCGTACGGTCTCGGCGTTCCTGGTGAACGAGTGGCGCAAGGGCTCCCTCTTCGGACTGACACCCGACGAGGCGTTCTACGTGAAGTGCGATCGCGAAACCAACCCGCCCGAGAGCGTCGACGCGGGGCAGGTCATCTGCGAGGTCGGCGTCGCACCGGTCAAGCCGGCCGAGTTCGTGGTGTTCCGGCTCTCCCAGCTGACCGGCGGCACCGGGGGTGTCGACGAATGACCGGGCCGTCGGCAGCACTTCGACCAGCAGTGACCCGCCCGTCCTCGAACCTGGCGTAAGGAGCCTGTTGTGCCGCTTCCCGATCTTGACAGTTCCGTCGGGCATTCCTTCGGCCTGGAGTTCGACAGCGTCATCATCAAGCAGATCACCGAGGTCAGCGGTCTGAAGATGGAGCAGGACGTCATCGAGCTGAAGCAGAACACCGCCGACGGCAAGTACGCCATCAAGAAGCTGCCCGGCCGGCCCAAGGCCGGTGAGGTCACCGTCACGCGCGGCCTCACGGAGGACAACAGCTTCGAACGCTGGATCAAGGACTCCCGGTTCGGCCGCATGATGAGCGCCCGGCGCAACGGGGCGGTCATCGTCTACGACTACGAGGGCCTGCCCATCAAGCGGTACAAGCTGATCAACGCCTGGCCGAAGTCGCTGGAGATCGGCACCCTGAAGGCCGGTGACACCTCGGTCCTCACGGAGAAACTGTCGATCACCTACGAGAGCATGGAGCTCGACTGATGCGGCGCACGGTCCAGTTCCAGGCTCCGCAGGGGGAGTCGGCGGAGCGGGAGAGCGCCGGGCTTCACGAGCCGTTGCGTACGGAGTTCGCCTTCGACCTGCCGCGCGGGTACGTCGACGAGTCGGGCACCGTGCACCGCTCCGGCGTGATGCGCCTCGCGACCGCCCGCGACGAACTCGTGCCGTTGCGCGACGACCGGGTGCGGGAGAACTCCGCGTACCTGTCCGTCGTCCTGATCTCCCGCGTCGTGACCCGGATCGGCACGGTCGAGGACATCCACCCGGGAGTCATCGAGGACCTGTTCGCTTCCGACCTGGCCTTCCTCCAGGACTTCTACCGCCGGATCAACGCGGAGGGGCATACCCGCGCCGCCGTGTCGTGTCCGTCCTGCAAGGAGGAGTTCGCGGTGGATCTCGCCGGCGGTCGCCTGGGGGAATCGTGACGTACGCGGCCGACCTGCTCTACGAGGAAGTCGCGTACCTCGCCTACCACTTCAACTGGCCGCTGGACGACCTGCTGGATCTGGAACATCCGGAACGACTGAAGTTCGTCGCACAGGTCGCTCGCCTCAACGGGCAGTAGCGAGGGGCGCAGGGAGGGGGAGAGATTCATGGGGCTGATGTCCTGGTTGCGCGGTGGCCGTTCCCTCGGTGCTGATCCGGCCCCGGGTGATGCGCACGGTTCGCGGCCGGACCGGCTGGACCGTGTAGATGTGAGCCGACTGGCGCCCGTGCAGCGGTCCGTGACCGGACAGGACCTCGTGACCGACCCCGCAGGATTCCAGACGGCGCTGACCACGCGGCAGGACACCGCACTCGGCACACCGCTGGGCCATCTGGTCAGCCCTGACGCACCCGCCGGGCTGGTGCACGGAGTGGCCCTCGCGGCACCGGGGAGCCCTGCGCCCGCGGTCCAGCGGACCGTCGACATGCCGCTGCGGCTACGGAGCGAGCCCGCTCCGGTGGCTGTTCAGCGCGCGTACGGGGGGAGTGTTCCGGCTCTGACGACCGCTGCGGGCTCGTCGGTCGAAGCCGGGCTGCCCGTACGGCAGTTGGTGGGCGACGAGCCGCTCGTCCAGCGATCGGAGGTGGCCGGGCAGAGCGATGCGGGGCGGGACACGGGCGAGGCACCGCCGGGTGCGCCGACGGTTCAGCGCACTGGTTCCGCCCCCTTGGCGCAACCCCCTCGACGCACGCCCGGACTCGGGGCGCCGCTGCCCGGTCTGCCGCCCACCGCTCAACGACAGGCCCATCGGCCACCGGACGTCCAACCATCCGCTACCCGGCCGACCGTGGTGCAGAGCGAGCCCGGCCCGGCGACCCCGGCCGACGGTCCCTCCGTTTCGGCGGGCGACGCAACGCCGGTGGCTCCGGAGGTACCCGTACCGTCCGACGGCACCGAAGCGGCCGTTCCGGTCGCCCCGCTGCTCGGTGATGCCCCCTTGACCGGTGCGGTCTCCGGGGGAGAGCCGGGCGGGGAGGGCGCAGCCGCCGCGACCCCGGCATCCACTGTCCCCCTCCAGCGCTCGGAGGCCGTCCGCGCCGGGCTCCAGCCCGTCCTCCCACCCGCCGACGGCCCGACCGCGCCTCTTCTCGGGGATCGGCCGCTCTCCCTCCGGTCCGCCACCGGTCCCGCACCTCCGGCCGGGGCGGTCGTCCAACGCGCGCCGGAGGGCGGTGGCGGCCGGCGGACGCCGACGCAGCCCGCCGGCCCGCCGCCGAGCCGGCCCTCTGCCGTACCCGTACGGTGGACCGTCCCCGACCCGGGAACGCTTTCCGGTCCGCCGGCGGCACTCCTCCAGCGTGAGGCGGCGCCCGCACAGCGGGAGACGGCCGGCCCCTCACCCGTACAGCGGCAGGCGGTTGGGGCGCCGCCCGTACAACGGCGGACGGGAGGGGCGCCGCCCCTACCCGCATCGGCGGCCGGCCGTACCGGCGGCCGGCCCGCCGATTTCCCGACCGCCGGCTCCGCCGCCGTCGCGGCCGGGGTGGCCCAGCGCATGGCCGACGGGAGCGTCGTCTTCGGGGCCGCGCCCCAGCACGGCACCTCACGGCCGGTCCTCCAGCGGGACGCCGAGATCGCCGAGGAGCCACCACCGCTGCCGGAACCCGAGCCGCCTCCCGTACCGGAACCGGAGCCGGGACCCGAGGCGCCGGCCGGTCCCGAGGTCGTGCCCGCAGGCGCGGACGCGGATGCCCGTGCGGGAGCGGCGGCAGGGCCGCCCGTGACGGACGAGCTGGTCCGTGCGCTCTACGGGCCGCTCAGCCGGCTCCTGAAGGCCGACCTCCGGCTCGAACGCGAACGCGCCGGGTTCCACATCAACACCCGCCACTGACGATCAGCGCCCTTCACCCGAGTCACCGGAGTCACCCGAGCCACTGAGCCACCGATCGAGAGGCACGTGCCATGGCCACCTCCCCGGACGACGACCCCGCCGTCAGCGTCTGCTTCGTCGTGACGATCGACGACATCGAACTCGGGTCGTTCAACACCTGCGACGGGCTGGGCTGCGAAGTGGTCCTGGAGACCCGGGAGGAGGGCGGCAACAACGGGCATCTGTGGCAGTTGCCGACCCGGCTGAAGTACTCCAACGTCAAGCTGTCCCGCCCTCTGACCCGGGAGACGGAGAAGGTGGCGCGCTGGTTCGCCACGATGACGACCGGCTTCAGCCGCAAGACCGCGCACATCGAGGCGCGGACAGGCGACGGGCGGAAAGTGGCCCAGTGGGGGCTGCTGGAGGTCGTGCCCGTCCGGTGGACCGGTCCCTCCTTCACGCCCGAGTCGCCCAAGGTCGCGATGGAGACGATCGAGATCGCCCACCACGGCTACGTGATGGAGGGCTGAGCGGCATGAGCGGCATGAGCGGCGCGGGACCCATCGCCTTCAGTGCCGCCGGTACGTCCGGGGTGGCGTCCGCGGCGAAGGGCGGCTCGGCCAGGCCCAAGCTGGAGCACGCCTACCTGGAGCTGCGGACACCGCCCACCGGCGGCGGGCTCACACCCGGTGGTCCGTGCGGACGGATCGACTTCCAGTTCAACCCCAAGGAGCTGAGCCTGACCAAGGCCGCATCCTGGAAGCGCACCCCGGCCAAGGGCGCGAAGAGTTCGGGCCCGCCGGAGTACCAGGGTTCGCAGCCCAGCAAGCTCACCGTCGAGATGTTCTTCGACGCCAGCGACACCCAGGACACCCGGGTGGTGACCTCCGTGGAGCAGCTCTTCGCCTGTTGTGTGCCGACGAGCGAGACCCGGCAGCAGCAGCGGTCGTCACCGCCCTGGGTGGTGTTCCACTGGGGCGGGCTCACGGGGTTCCCCGGCTACGTCAGCCAAGTCGCCGCAAAATACACCCTGTTCACGACATCGGGGGTGCCGATCAGGGCCGTCTGCCAGGTCACGATGGAGGAGATCAGCGGGGAGACGCCCGGCCAGAACCCGACCTCCGGCGCGCTGGCCGCCCGGCGCGTGCACCGGGTGGCGGCCGGGGACTCGCTGCCCTCGCTGGCGCACCGGGAGTACGGCGACGCCGGTGCGTGGCGGGTCATCGCGGAGGCGAACCGTATCGACGACCCGTTGCGGCTCGCACCGGGAACACAACTGCTGCTGCCCGCCCTCGACGAGCTGAGCAGACTCGGCAGTGACCCGGACCGGGGGCGGGGCCGATGACCGGGCAGGGCGTCGCCAGCGCGCTGGTGGTGGAGTTCGACGGCACCCCGCTCCCCGCGAAGTTCGTGAACACCCTCGTCGAGGGGTACGTGGACGACAGCCGTACGCTTCCCGACCTGTTCCTGCTGAGGTTCCGGGACCCCGACCGGGTCCTGCTGCAACAGACCGGACTGAAGATCGGCACCGAGGCCCGGCTGCTGGCCCGGGCAGGCGGTGACACGGCACCGAAGCCGCTGCTCGAAGGTGTGGTCACGGCCCTGGAGGTGGAACTCGACGAGACCGGCACGTTCACCGTCGTACGGGGCCTGGACGAGTCGCACCGGCTGCTGCGGGGGCGGCGGGTCGCCAGCTACCAGAACATGACGCTCGCCGACATCTGCGGCCAGGTCGCCCAGCGCGCCGGACTGAAGCCGGGAACGGTGGACGTCGTCGGACCCGTGATCGAGCACCTGGCCCAGCCCAACGTCACCGACTGGGAGTTCGTGCGCGGGCTCGCCGAGGAGGCCGGTGCGCAGGCGTACGTACGCGACGGGCAGCTGCACGTCACCCGCCCCGCCGAGGCGAGCGGGGCGCCGGACGGGTCCGCGCGCGCCGACCGCAATCCGCTCGTCCTCGAACTGGGCGACAACCTGCTGCGCTGCCGCGCCGGGGTCTCGGCCGCCGAGCAGGTGTCCGAGGTGGAGGTGCGCGGCTGGGACGTCGCGGCGAAGGAGCCGGTGATCGGCAGGGCCCCGGCCGGCACGTCGTCGACGCTGGAACTCGGGGTGACGGCAGCCGAGGTGTCCGCGCCCTTCGGCGAGGCACGGTTCGTCGTCACCGACGCGGCGTACGGGGAGCAGGCGCAGGTGGACCGTGCGGCGAAGGCGCTGGCGGAGCGGATCGCCGGGTCGTTCGCGGAGCTGGAGGCGGCGATCCGGGGCAATCCGGAGGTCAGGGCGGGCAGCGCGGTGGCGCTGAACGCGGTGGGCGCGCCGTTCGAGGGCCGGTACACCGTCACGTCGTCGCGTCACGTCTTCGACGCCGTACGCGGATACGAGACCTGGATCACCGTGTCCGGGCAGCAGGAACGCTCGCTGTTCGGACTCACCGGAGGCAACGGGCCGGCGGGCCTGCCCGGACGATGTACCGGGCTGGTCAGCGGAACGGTGACGGACACCCAGGATCCCGAAGGGTCGGGCCGGGTGAAGGTGCGCTTCCCCTGGCTGTCGGACGAGTACGCCAGTGACTGGGCGCGCACGGCACAGTCCGGCGGTACGGGCGGCGGCGAGGCCTTCATCCCGGAGGTCGGGGACGAGGTGCTGGTCGGCTTCGAGCACGGGCACCTGGACCGGCCGTACGTGCTGGCCGGGCTGTACAACGGCAAGGACCGGCCCGGGGGAGGCCCCCCGGGCACCGCGGGAAGCCCCGCTGAAGGCGGCGACCTCGTCGATCCCACCACCGGCGCGGTGAACCGTCGCGCCTTCGCGTCCAAGAGCGGAAACCAGCTCGAACTCCTGGACGCGGCGAACGGCCCGCAGGGAGTCAGGCTCCGCACCGGCGACGGGAAACTCACCATCGACCTGGACCGGCGGGGCACGGCCGTCGTCATCAACAGCGACGGCAGCGTGACGATCGAGGCCAAGGAGCGGGTCTCCGTCAAGGCGGCCGACGGCGTCGCGCTGGACGCCGGACGCGGGGCGCTTGAACTGACCGGCGACAGCGTCACGGTGACGTCCCGCAACGGGGTCGCACTCGACGGCGGGAACGGCAAGGTCGCGCTCTCCACCGGCGGCGCCGTGGAGGTCCGGGGCGGCCAGGTCACGGTCAACGGCACGCAGCGCACGGACGTGAGGAGCGGCGGGTCGGTGGCCGTCGACGCACCGATGATCACGCTCAACTGACCTGCCGCAACCAAGGGACGAGGAGTACACCGCATGCCGTCAGCCGCAGCCGCACGGGTCACCGATCCCACCGGCCACCCCGGCACGGTCGGGCCGCCCGGAGTGGTGTCGGTGCTGATCGGCGGGAAGCCCGCAGCCACGGTCGGCACCGCCCACCAGTGCGCGTCCCCCCTCGCCCACCCGCCGTCCGCGATCGCACCGCCCGGCAGCACCACCGTGCGGATCGGCGGCAGTCCGGCCGCCCGGGTCGGAGATCTGAGCGGCTGCGGCTCACCGGTCGTGTCGGGCTGCGCCACCGTGCTGATCGGAGGCTGAGCCGGGATGGGACAGCAGTTCATCGGAGCCGGCTGGGCGTTCCCGCCCCGTACGGACGCCACCGGGTCCATCGCGCTGGTGCGCGGCGATCGGGAACTGGAGGAGTCCATCCGGCTGATCCTCGCGACCTCCCCGGGCGAGCGGCCGATGCGGCCCGAGTTCGGCTGCGCCGTCAACGACTACGTGTTCGCGCCCGCCGACGCGGGAACGGCGGGGCAGCTCGCGTACGAGGTACGGCTGGCGCTGGAGCGCTGGGAGCCCCGGATCGACGTCGCCGAGGTCACCGTGCGGTTCGACGAGGCGGACAACGGGGTCCTCTACATCGACATCGGCTACGCGGTGCGCGGCTCCAACGACCCCCGCAACCTCGTCTTCCCGTTCTACGTGATCCCGCAGCACGCGCAGGAGACGACCCACGACGACGAGGAGGCCGGCGCGTGACGCTGCCCAGTCCCCATCTGGACGACCGCCGCTTCCAGGGCCTGGTGGACGAGGCCAAGCGCCTGGTCCAGCAGCGCTGCCCGGAGTGGACCGACCACAACGTGTCCGATCCCGGCGTCACCCTCATCGAGGCGTTCGCCACCATGGTCGACCAACTCGTCTACCGCGTGAACCGGGTGCCGGAGAAGAGCTATCTCACCTTCCTCGACCTGATCGGGGTCCGGCTGCACCCGCCCACGGCCGCGCACACCGATGTGACGTTCCGGCTCTCCGCGCCCCGTCCCGACCCGGTCGTCGTGCGGGCCGGGACGGAGGTCGCCACCGTGCGTACGGAGACGGAGGAAGCGGTCGTCTTCACGACCGCCGAGCAGCTGACGATCACTCCCTGCGCCTTCGCGCACCTCGCCACCTGGCCGGTGTCGGGGGAGGCGGCCGATCGTACGGACGAGCTGGCGATCGGCCGGGACGTGACGTGTTTCGGGGCGACTCCGGCGCCCGGCGACTGCCTCTATGTCGGTCTGTCGGCCGCGGTGCCCGCCGGAGTCGTCGTCCTGCGCCTCGACTGCAAGGTCGAGGGCGTCGGCGTCGATCCGCTGCGGCCGCCGCTCGTCTGGGAGGCCTGGGACGGTACCGCCTGGACCGTCAGCGAGATCGAGAAGGACGACACCGGAGGCTTCAACCGCTCCGGCGAACTGATCCTGCACCTGCCGAGGACGCACACCCCGGCGGCCGTCGTGCGGCGCACCGGGGGCTGGCTGCGCTGTCGCCTGATCGACGCCCAGGACGGCCGGCCGACCTACCTGGCCCCGCCGGTCCTGCGGCGGATCACGGCCTTCACCATCGGTGCGACCGTGGCGGCCGAACATGCCGAGACCGTCGCCGACGAGGTGCTGGGTGCGGCGGAAGGAGTGCCGGGCCAGGTGTTCGAGCTGGCCCGCCCGCCGGTGGTTCCCGGCGACTTCGTGGTCGAGGTGGCCGACCCCGGAAGCGGACCGGAACCGGAGTACACCCGGTGGACCCGGGTCGACGACTTCGCGCACTCCGGACCCGAGGACCACCACATCACCCTCGACCCGAACTCCGGCCGCGTCGAGTTCGGACCGGCCGTACGGGAACGGGACGGCTCCGTCCGCCACTACGGCGCGGTCCCCCCGAAGGGCGCCACCGTCCGGGTGCGGTCCTACCGGACGGGCGGCGGGCGGCGCGGGAATGTCGCCAGGTCGGCACTGAAGGTCCTGCGCAGCGCGATCCCCTACGTGGCCCGGGTGGAGAACCGCAGGCCGGCCCTCGGTGGTGTCGACGGCGAGAGCGTCGACAGCGCCCGGGTGCGCGGGCCGATGACACTGCGGACCCTGCACCGCGCCGTCGTCCCGCACGACTACGAACTGCTCGCCCGCGACATCGCCCCGGACGCGGCACGCGTGCACTGCATCCGGGCCGGCGAGCCCGGGGACGACGAGGGTTCCGCGCACGGGGTGCGGCTGCTCGTCGTCCCGGCCGGCCGCAGCGACGAGCAGGGCAGGATCGAGTTCGACGAGCTCATCCCGCCGGCCCACACGCTGCGCCTCATCGCCGGGCACCTGGAGGCCCGCCGTCCGATCGGGGCGCGCCTGGTCGTCGAGCCGCCGTACTACCAGGGCGTCACCGTCGTCGCCTCGGTGCAGGCCGAACGCGGAGCGGTCGCGGAGCGCGTACGGGAGGCGGCGCTGGCCGCGCTGTACGGGTACTTCAACGCACTGTCCGGAGGGCCGAACGGACAGGGCTGGCCGTTCGGACGACCGGTCCAGTCGGGCGAGGCGTTCGCCGTGCTCCAGCGGGTGCCGGGCGTGGACCTCGTGGAGGACGTACGGCTCTACCGCGCCGATCCGGTCACCGGTGAACGCACCGACGCCACGGCCAAGATCCCGCTGGACCGGCACGCCCTGGTCTTCAGCTACGAGCACCAGCTCCGGGTGAGAGGGGCTTAGACCCATGCGTACCGGCGTCACCGGACTCCCGACTCCCCACCCCCTGATCGACCAACTACCCGCCGTCTACCTGGAGCAGGACTTCCTCCGGCGCTTCCTGACCGCGCTCGACGAGGTGCTCGCACCCGTCCTGCTGACCATCGACAACCTGCCCGCCCACCTCGACCCCCGCAGCGCCCCGGAGGACTTCCTGGCCTGGCTGGCCCAATGGGTGGCGGTGGAGCCGCACGAGGACGGGCCCGTCGAGCGGCGCCGGGAGACGGTACGGGGAGCGGTCGGACGGCATGCCCGGCGCGGGACGGCGGGCGGGCTGGCCGAAGCGGTGCGGCTGGAGACGGGCGCGGAGGCGGAGATCACCGAGAGCGGCGGAACGGCCTGGTCGACCGTGTCGCAGACCGCGCTGCCGGGCCGGGCGCGCGCCCGGGTGACGATCCGGGTCCGCGAACGGGCGGAAAGGCCTGTCGACCGGGTGCGGCTGGAGGAGCTCATCGGGACCGAGATCCCGGCGCATGTCGGGTACACGCTGGAGATCCTTCCTCCGGCCGGGGACGCGGGGGGTGGTGCGCAGTGATCTGCGAGGCGTGTGGCCACCGGAATGCGCCGGGGCGCGAGTTCTGCGCTTCCTGCGAGGCGTTCCTGGCGTGGGAGCCGGAGAGCGCGGGCGAGGCCGGACCGGGGCCACGGGCGGCCGGACAGCCGGAGCCCGTGACGCCCGCCCCCGGCCGGGACTCGGACCCTGTTCTGC
Source organism: Streptomyces sp. NBC_00236 (assembly GCF_036195045.1). Classification (NCBI taxonomy): domain Bacteria; kingdom Bacillati; phylum Actinomycetota; class Actinomycetes; order Kitasatosporales; family Streptomycetaceae; genus Streptomyces; species Streptomyces sp. NBC_00236. Next base: position 7,934,771 of record NZ_CP108100.1, read on the forward strand.
CCCTCGTCCCGCCCCCGGCGCCGGCGCCCGGTCCCGTACGCATGCCCACCGCACCGCCCACCGCTCCGGCTGCCCCGCCGCAGCCGACGGCGGCAGCGGCTCCCCGGCGCCCCGGGGACGCGTTGGACGGGCCGGCCCCCGGCCCCGATGCCTGGGCGCCCGGCCCGGAGCCCGCTGCCCCCGCACCGCCGGGACCGGTGGCGGGCGCACCGGTGGTGTGCCCCAACTGCCGCGCGGAGAACGCGCCGGAACGCACGCTGTGCGTGCGGTGCGCTCTGCTCCTCGACCCGGGGCCGCCCCCCGCCCTCCGCCCGCCGTGGTGGCGCCGCATTCTTCGGCGGGGGCCGGGGAAGAGCCGCGCCGCTGGTACACGGCCACGGCGCGGGCGGCGCAGGCCGAGGTTCGCGCTGCCGGTCGTGCTGCTTCTGCTGGCGGTCGGGATCTGGTTCGCGCTGCCGCACCTGTCCGGTCTGCTCGGCTTCGCCAAGGAGGAGACCGGGGCCCCGGAAGCGGTCGTGCCGTCCGCGTTCCGGAGCTCCGGCTCCGCTCCGGGACATCCGGTGACGGCGGCCTTCGACGGGTTCAACAACCGGTACTGGGCCCCGCGGGAGAGCGGTGACGGAGCCGGTGAGTACCTGGACTGCTCGTTCACCCAGCCCGTCCGGCTGCTGAAGATGGTGGTGTTCTCCGGGACTTCGGCGCGGAAGGACGAATTCCTCACGCAGGCCAGGCCCGCCCGCATCACCGTGGTCCTGACCTCGAAGGACGGCAAGGAGAGCAGGCGGACGGTCCGGCTGGCCGACGAGCCGGGCCAGCAGACGTTCGACGTACGGGGATCGGACACGGTCGCCGTACGGCTCACGGTCGACTCCGCGTACGGCACGGGCAAGGGGCGCCGGGTGGCCGTCGCGGAGGTCGAGTTCTTCGGACACCGGTCCTGACACGCTCCCGGAGTCCGCGCGACGGCCGGGGGCCCGCTGCGCACGCCGTCGGTTCGGGCCCGCCCCTTCAGTGGCGGGTACTGAGCGGTTGCCGGACCAGACGGCACAGCCGCAGGAGCATCTCGTCGTCGCCGAAGCCGCCCGCCTTGATCAGGACGGGGAGGGACGACGAGCCGAGCGGGGTTCCGCGGGCGACGCCGGGTTCGGGCTCGTCGAGCAGATCGATGCCGTTGATGCCGAGGGCCTGGAACACGCCCGCGGCGGTCTCTCCGCCGGTGACGACGAGTGCGTCGGCCAGACGCTCAGCGGCGAGTGTCCGCACGACCGAGGCGAGGGAACGGGCGAGCTCACGCGCGGTGTGCGGTGCATGACGTTCATCGGGTGTCTGCACCGTGAGGACGGGTGCGGCCAGGGCGCGCAGGGCCTCCACCGCCGGGGCGGGATCCTTGCCGACGGTGACCCCCCGGACGTCGGTTCGGGCGCGGAGCGCGGCCAGTTGTCGCCGGGTCGCCGGATGAGCACTGCCGACGACGACGAGTGGACGGCGGGCCGGTGCGGGTGCGGGCGGAACCGGTCCGTCCTCGCGCGCGCATCGTCGGGCCAGGGCGGCCGCCAGTCCGGGCGAGCCGACCCACAGGACGTCGTCGAGGTGGGGGACCGCTGCGACCAGGCGGCCGAGGTCGCCGTCCGTCGCGGCGGAGCAGACGATCAGAGCGCCTCGGCCGATGAGGCCGGGCAGTTCGGCCGCCCCGTCCGGTCCGACCGCGACGGCGTCCGGGAACACGGTCATCAGGTCCGCACACCGCACCGGATGAACGGGGTCGCGGGCGAACTCGCTCTCGTGGACCGGTACGCCCCGCACGTACTGGACAGCCTCGACCGTCACCCGGCCCTCCGCGGGAAAGGCGGGAGCGAGGATGACGGCCCGCCGCCGCGATCCCGCCCATGCGGCCCGCAGCTCCGCCGCGACATGGCCGCGCAGGGTCGAATCCACCGTCTTGAAGAGGAGCACGGACCCGGCGAACCGGCGGGCGGCCCGGCCCGTGCGTGCGGCGGCGGCGTCCTCGTCCAGCAGCCGGGTCCCGAGATCGACCGCGGTCACGCCCGTGCGGGGCGGGAGTTCCGCCGCCGGGGTGGACATGAGGATCCGTGCCCCGTGGCCGCTCCGGCGGAAGGGCGCGGCTCCGTCCCCGGCACTGGTGAGGTCGTCCGCGAGGATGACGAAACCCTGCCGGGCGTCCTTGCCGGATGTCATGCCGTGCCTCTCCGTCGAACCAGTCATCGGTGAACAGGCCCATGGTCGACGACATCACGGACGCAGGACAAACGGTTCGCTCATCGCCCCGGCCGCCCGATCCGGCGGGACCCGTACCGGACGTCACAGTCCGCCGGTGCCGCGGTGCGCGAGCCGGACCCGGCTTGCGGCCGCGCGGGGATCACGGCAGGGTGCGGAGGTGTGGCCACTCTCCTGATCGTGCATCACACGCCCTCGCCGAACTGCCAGGCACTGTTCGAAGCCGTCGTCTCCGGTGCGACGACCGACGGGATCGAGGGCGTCAGGGTCGAGCGCCGGGCAGCGCTTGCCGCGACGGCCTCCGACGTACTCGCAGCCGACGGCATTCTGCTCGGCACCCCGGCGAACCTCGGCTATATGTCCGGCGCCCTCAAGCACTTCTTCGACCAGATCTACTATCCCTGCCTGGACGCGACGCGTGGCCGCCCCTTCGGGTACTACGTGCACGGCGGCAACGACGTCACCGGCGCTGTCCGGGCCATCGAGTCGATCACGACCGGTCTCGGATGGCGCCGCGCGACCGACGCCGTGACGGTCACGGGAGAACCCGCCAAGGCCGACACCGAGGCGTGCTGGGAGCTGGGGGCGACCCTCGCCGCCGGCCTGACGGACTGATCCGTCGCAGGCGTCAGAGGATGTGAGCGAATCACGCCGCACGCGGAATGCCCGGTGCCGCCGTGGTGTTGTGGCTCACGGCAAGGTGCGTACGGCCATGATCTGCAGGGCATTGCGTGGCGCCGCCCGCGCGCGTAGCGTTCCGGAGACAGGTCATGAGTGTCAGCGTCAGGCCCTGGCCTGCTGACCGGCAACCCTCCCGCGCGGTGGGGTGCTCCAGGTGACGACCAGGCGGGGCCCGTCCGGGTTCCGCAAGCGCGAGGCCTCCGGGCCCGCCGAGCCGGCAGAGCGGAGGCGACGGTCATGCCAGCGGTGACCTGCCCGCTCGTCAGGGTGCTCGCGCCACGGCGCCGCGTCCACCTCTACTCCCGGCCCCACATCGACCTCCAGCGCGTGGCCGGCGCGCTCTGTTGTTCCTGATCCGTACCCGCGACGCCGAACCTCCCGACGAGGCCCGGCGATCAACCACGGTCGATCAGGAAGGCACCCTGTCGTGTCCGCATCGTCATCCCCGCACCCTCCCCTGTCCTCCTCCCTGCACCTCGCCGTCGCGCTCAACGGCGCGGGCTGGCACCCGGCCGCGTGGCGCGAGCCGGAGGCCCGGCCCAGGGAACTGCTCACCGCCGCCTACTGGACCGACACCGTCCAGGAGGCCGAACGCGGCCTGCTCGACTTCGTGACGATCGAGGACGCGCTCGGGCTCCAGTCCTCGCGGTTCACGGGGCCCGACGACCGCACCGACCAGGAGCGCGGGCGCCTCGACGCGGTACTCATCGCCGCTCGCGTGGCCCCGCTGACCCGGCACATCGGACTCGTCCCCACCGTGGTCGCCACGCACACGGAGCCGTTCCACATCTCCAAGGCGATAGCCACGCTCGACTACGTGAGCACCGGCCGGGCCGGTCTGCGCGTCCAGGTGTCGGCCCGGCAGCACGAAGCGGCCCACTTCGGCCGCCGGACATTCCCGCCGTTCCGCGTCGAGGACCTGGACACGCCTTCCGTACGCGCGCTGACCGCCGAACTCTTCGAGGAGGCCGCCGACTACGTCGAGGCGGTGCGCCGCCTGTGGGACAGCTGGGAGGACGGCGCGGAGATCCGCGACGTCGCCACGGGCCGCTTCATCGACCGCGAGCAACTGCACTACATCGACTTCGAGGGACGGCACTTCAGCGTCAAGGGCCCCTCGATCACGCCCCGGCCCCCGCAGGGGCAGCCGGTCGTCAGCGCCCTCGCGCATCAGAGCGTGCCCTTCCAACTGGTGGCCCGCTCCACGGACATCGGCTACATCACCCCGCACGACACCGGCCGGGCCCGCAGCGTCGTCGACGAGATCCGCACCGAACAGGCCGCAGCCGGGCGGGCGGCGGAGCCCCTCCACATCTTCGGGGACCTCGTCGTCTTCCTCGACGACGACCCCGCGGCCGCAGCGGCCCGCCGGGACCGTCTCGACGGCCTCGCGGGGCACCCGTACACCAGCGACGCGAAGGTGTTCACCGGCACACCCGCGCAATTGGCCGACCTGCTCCTGGAGTGGCAGCGGGCCGGGCTCACCGGATTCCGGCTGCGCCCCGCGGCGACCGGACACGACCTTCCGGCGATCACTCGCGAACTGGTACCCGAACTGCAGCGCCGGGGCACCTTCCGGACCGCCTACGAGGCCGACACCCTGCGCGGGCTGCTCGGCCTCGCCCGCCCCGCCAACCGCTACGCCACCGTCTGAGCCGGAGGGAACACCGACATGAGCACCAGCAACGGCGCCGGCACCAGTAACGGCAAGCCGCTCAAACAGATCCATCTCGCCGCCCACTTCCCCGGAGTCAACAACACCACCGTGTGGAGCGACCCCGCGGCCGGCAGCCACGTCGAGTTCAGCTCGTTCGCGCACTTCGCGCGCACAGCCGAACGCGCCAAGTTCGACTTCCTGTTCCTCGCCGAAGGGCTCCGTCTCCGTGAACAGGGCGGACAGATCTACGACTTGGACGTCGTGGGGCGCCCCGACACCTTCACCGTACTGTCGGCTCTCGCCGCCGTCACCGAGCGCCTCGGCCTCACCGGCACGATCAACTCCACGTTCAACGAGCCCTATGAGGTGGCCCGCCAGTTCGCCAGCCTCGATCACCTCTCCGGCGGGCGCGCGGCATGGAACGTCGTCACCTCGTGGGACGCCTTCACGGGCGAGAACTTCCGCCGCGGCGGATTCCTGCCGCAGGAGGAGCGCTACTCCCGGGCCAGGGAGTTCCTCGCCACGGCCAACGAACTGTTCGACTCATGGCACGGCGACGAGATCGTCGCCGACCGGGGGACGGGCACCTTCCTCCGGGACGCGCGGGCCGGATCCTTCGTGCACAAGGGGCAGCACTTCGACATCGAGGGGCAGTTCAACGTCCCGCGCAGCCCGCAGGGCCGACCGGTGATCTTCCAGGCCGGTGACTCCGACGAAGGACGCGAGTTCGCGGCGGAGGGCGCCGACGCGATCTTCAGCCGCTACAGCACCCTCAAGGAGGGGCAGGCGTTCTACACGGACGTCAAGGGCCGGCTCGCCCGCCACGGCCGCACCCACGACCAGCTGCTGATCCTGCCCGCCGCGACCTTCGTCCTCGGTGACACGGACGCCGAGGCACAGGAACTGGCCCGCGAGGTACGTCGGCAGCAGGTCAGCGGCGCCACCGCGATCAAGCACCTTGAGTTCGTCTGGAACCGCGACCTGTCCGCGTACGACCCCGAAGGGCCGCTTCCCGACATCGACCCGGACCTCGGTGAACACACCATCGCCCGCGGCCGCGCCCAGGTACGCATGTACCGTGACCCGCTGGCCACCGCCCGGGAGTGGCGGGAGCTCGCGGCCGCGAAGAACTGGTCGATCCGTGACCTCGTCATCGAGACCGGCAACCGTCAGGCCTTCGTCGGCTCGGCGGCCACGGTCGCGTCGACCATCGACGACTTCGTCCAGGCCGACGCCGCCGACGGCTTCATCCTCGTCCCGCACATCACACCCGGCGGGCTGGACGTCTTCGCCGACACCGTCGTACCGCTCCTTCAGGAGCGCGGTGTGTTCCGCACGGAGTACGAGGGCACGACGCTGCGCGACCACCTCGGCCTGGCCCGTCCCGACGCGGCGGCGGCCGAGCGGGTGGCGTCATGAAGTTCCTGGCCGTCACTCTCATCGTCCATGCCCCGGACCCGGTGACCGGTGTCCGGAAGACGACCGGCGAACGCTTCCGGGAGGTGATCGGCAACGCCCTGCTGGCCGAGGAGCTCGGCTTCGACGGTTTCGGTGTCGGCGAACGGCACGAACGCCCGTTCATCTCCTCCTCGCCGCCCGTCGTGCTCAGTCACATCGCCGCGCTCACCTCCCGCATCCGGCTGTTCACCGCCGTCACCACCCTGAGCCTGCTCGACCCGGTGCGCGCGTACGAGGACTACGCCACGCTCGACCATCTGTCCGGGGGGCGCCTCGACCTCATCATCGGCAAGGGCAACGGGACGGCGCAGCGCGAGCTGTTCCACGTCACCCCCGAGGACCAGTGGGACCGCAACGCCGAGAGCTACGAACTGTTCCGCAGACTGTGGCGCGAGGACAAGGTCACCGCCTCTCCGCGCTTCCGCCCCGGGCTGGCCGGGGCGGAGGTGTGGCCCAGACCGTTCCAGCAGCCCGTCCGGGTGTGGCACGGCAGCGCCACGAGCCGGGACTCGGTCGATCTTGCCGCACGCTACGGGGACCCGCTGTTCTCGGCGAACGTCACCCACGAGATCCAGCCCTATGCCGAACTGATCCGCCACTACCGCGAGCGGTGGGAGCACTACGGCCATGACCCTGCCCGGGCGGTGGTCGGCGCGGGGACGGCCGGTTTCCACACGGCCCGGACCTCGCAGGAGGCCGTCGCCGCCTACCGGCCGGTGTTCGAGGGCTATCTCGCGTTCCAGAAGCAGCTGGGCGTCGAGCCGGTGTTCCCGACCCTGGAGGACTTCGTCGAGCGCAGCTCGGCGCTGATCGGCAGCCCCCAGCAGATCATCGAGAAGGTGCACCGCTACCACGAGCAGTTCGGACACACCGTCCTGCATCTGCACGCGGACGCCGGCGGCCTCACCGATGCCCAGCACCGGGACTCGCTCGCACTCTTCCAGTCCGACGTCGCCCCGGTACTCCGACGCGACATCCCCGACCCGCCGTTCGCCTGGGCCCCGGTACTCGCGGGGCCCGCTCCGGCAGGAGCGACAGTGCCGGTGCCGGCAGCCGTCCCGTCGACCGGCTGAGGAACGAGCTGGAGGAGGAGATGCGCGCCCCCCGTGCGAGTGTCCGACGACGAGGCGCGTGGGGAGCGCGCACCCGAACCGGAGCCGGCTCTCGCTCCAGGACTCGGGGCGGTGCGACCGCTGCTCGGGGTGTACGTCCTCGTCTGCCTGGAGCGAGCGCCGGATGCGGAAGGAGCCGCGCGAAATTGCCTGGCGGGCGTCCGAGCGGGCCGCTACTCTGCCTCCCGATGACAACACACACTGCTCTCGGATTGGGGGACCCGTCCGCGCAAGGTGAGTGCTGATGCTCACTGAGAACGCGAACAGGGATCCCTTCTTCACCTTCTGGCTGCGCGTACGCGAGTTCGCCGTGCCGCCCTCCATGATCGAGACCGCGACCGCCCGCCGCCGCGCCGGCGACTGGGCCGGGGCATGCGCCGCCGCGGGCATCGACGTCGATCTCCGACTCCGCACCCTGGCGCACACACACGGCCGGGAACTCGCCGCCCGGGTGCGGGCCGACCTGCGCCATCTGGTGCCGGACCTGCTGCGCTGGCACCTGCCGAGAATCGCACCGCACGGCTTGCTGCGCCCGGGTCTGACGATGGCTCTGGCACGGTACGAAACCGGGGAGCCGGGCGACCGGAACTCCCTGCATCTCGTGGTCAGGACCCCACCGGCCCGGGCCGATGCCGGCCAGCGGATCAGCCTCGCGCTGTGGGACGGCTCCCGCTCCGACGCGGGCGCCCGCCGCCATCCGCATCCCCGCCCCAGCCGGCGCTTCCGCCTCGACCTGCACCGCCATCTGTGGGACGCCCGCAGGACGGGCGAGCTGCGCATCCGGTCCGGGGCCGACCGCCCGCCTGCCGATGCCGATGCCGTTGACGGTGCGGGCGTGGAGGCGGGCGTACGGGCCCTGATCCCGCCGGGCCGGCGCTGCGCCACCGGGCGGTGGGCGGCCGAGGCTGCGCTGCTGCTGCGCGCCGAGGCCCGGTCCACCGGCCCGTTCGTCGTGCGGTTCGGCAGCCGGCACCGGCTGCTCCTCGAACGGAACGAGCACGGTGACGGAGCCGGGCAGCCCGCACTGCGGATCGCGGAGGCGTCCCCGGACACCGCCGGATGCGTGCTTCCGGTCCTGCCCGACGCGGCCGTCTGGGCGCTGCCCGACCTGGAACTGATCCGCAGCGGGGCGATCGGGGCCGACCGGCTGCACCCCCTCGTCGCCGGGGCACTGATTCCGGAGTATGCGCCGATGGGGCCCGCACCTGCCCCCGGCGGGGCCGGGCAGCCGCGCCTCGTGGAGTGCCGAGGAGCGCGGCACCGGATCGGGCTCGTCGACGGGGTGCTGGCGCCGCTCGACCACGACCCGGCCGAACTCCGCCGTGAGGAACTCCTGGCCGCCCTGACCGGAACACCGATGCCCTGCCTCCAGGCCATCGACGAGGCCCACCGCCGCCCCGACTGCCTCACCGGTGTCCGGGAACGTCTGGACCACGGCGACATCGAAGGCGCACTGGCCGTCGTCGAAGGGCTGCTGGGTCCCGGAGCCGTCCTGCGCAGCGGCCCGCTCCGGGACGAGCTGGAAACCGCGGCGCGGCGGCGCATCGACTACGGACTGTTCCGGGCGGACCTCGCCGGGGCCGGTCCTCGCCACCCCCTCCCGGAGCACCGGCGCTCCCGGGACCGCCACCCGTACCGGCGTCCGCGCCTCGCCACCGTCCGCTGATCCGGGCCCCGCGCCCCACGCCTCCGTTCGCGTTCCCTCCGTACCGAGACCCCTCAGGTGATCACCCATGCCCACACACACCCTGCCCGCGCCCACCGGCACCCACCACGACCCCGCGTCCCAACTGGGCGTCGCGGGGGAACTGATGGCCCTCCTGAGCGACACCACCACCGAACCACGCCCCGACACGCAGTTGGAGGCCCTCACCCTGGCCGTCGCCGCCGACCTGCCCGTCCTCCTGTGGGGCGAGCCGGGGATCGGCAAGAGCGCCGCCCTCACCCAGCTCGCCGAGTCGCTGGATCTCCCGCTGACCACGGTGATCGCCAGCGTGCACGAGCCCTCCGACTTCTCGGGGCTGCCCATCGTCGGCGACGATCCCGCGGAACAAGGCGTCCCGATGGCGCCGCCGGACTGGGCGGTGCGCCTGGTGCGGGCCGGCCGTGGGCTGTTGTTCCTCGATGAACTGTCGACCGCCCCGCCCGCCGTGCAGGCTGCCCTGCTCCGTCTCGTCCTGGAGCGACGGATCGGCGCGCTCCGGCTCCCGCCGGGTGTGCGGATCGTTGCAGCCGCCAATCCCCGCTCGTCGGCAGCGGACGGATGGGAGCTCAGCCCGCCCCTCGCCAATCGGTTCGTGCATCTCCAATGGGTCCACGACCACGAGGTGGTGGTGCGCGGACTGGGTGGGACGTGGCCGCGGGCCACCCTGCCGCAGCTCGCCCCCGAACGGTTCACGGAGGCCGTGGACTTCGCCCGCCGCGCGGTGTGCGGTCTGCTGTCCGCGCGCCCCGCGCTCGTGCACCGGCTGCCCAGCGGGGAGACGCGCCGGGGCGGGGCCTGGCCCTCCCCGCGGAGCTGGGAGATGACGCTGCGTCTGATCGCGTTCGCGACTGCGGCCGACGCCTCGCGCGACGTGCTGTCGTTGCTCGTCAGGGGTGCGGTGGGGGACGGGCCGGGGCTGGAGTTGCTGGCGAGCCTGGACCGGATGGACCTGCCGGACCCGGAGGAGCTGCTCGCCGACCCGGCGGGCGCCGAGCTGCCCGAACGGGGGGATCTGCGCCAGGCCGTGCTCGACGGCGTGGTGGCGGCGGTCCGCCGGACTCCGGAGAAGGCCCGCTGGGACGCGGCGTGGGCCCTGCTCGTCCGGGCACTGGAGACGGGGGCCCCGGACCTGGTCGTCGTCCCCGCCACGACACTCGCCACCCTGCGGCAGCAGGACTGGGACGTGCCGGAGTCGATCGAGGCGCTCGCCGGGACCGTGTCGCTCTCCCGGCGCGCGGAGCAGGCGGCAGCCCGCGCCGCGGCCGCCACCAGGGTCCGCCGATGACCCCGGGCGAACCGGGGGCCCTGGACCTCGACAAGCTCTACGCCGCCCGGTTGCAGGCGGCCCGGGCCCGCCCCTACCTGGCGACCGCGCTGTTCGCCCTGCACCTCGTGGAGTCGCGGCGGGTCCCGACCATGGCCGTCGACCGGCACTGGCGGTGCTACGCCTCGCCCGGCTTCGTGGACCGGACACCGGTGGAGGAACTCGCCGGCGTGTGGGTCCACGAGGTGTCGCACCTCCTGCGCGATCACCACGGGCGCAGCGACCGGTTCGTACGGGAGCACGGCCCGGCCGGTCCGGCGGAGCGGCTGCGGATGAACATCGCCGCCGACTGCGAGATCAACGACGACGTGTTCGGCGACGGGCTCGTGCGGCCGGCGGGGGCGGTGGAGCCCCGGCATCTCGAACTGCCCGAGGGGCAACTCATGGAGGACTACCTGCGCCTGTTCCGGCTCGGACCGCGTACCCAGCACCTGGCCTGGCTGGACTGCGGCAGCGGAGCCGACGGGCTGGAACGCGAGTGGGACCTGGGGCCGGACGGGGCCCACGGTCTCAGCGCACAGGAGCGGGACGCGGTGCGCTTCCGGGTGGCCCAGGGCATCGTCGGCCGGCCGGGGAACGCTTCGAAGGGGTGGAAGCGGTGGGCACGGGAGGCGTTCCACCCGCCCCAGCCGTGGCGGCAGTTGCTGGGGGCGGCGCTCCGGTCGGCGGTGTCGGGGCCGGGGACCGGCGAGGACTACACGTACGGCCGCCCGGCCCGGCGTTCCGCAGGCGTGCCCGGTGTGGTGCTGCCGAGCCTGCGGCGCAGGCCGCCGCGCGTCGCGGTGGTCATCGACACCTCGGGTTCGGTCAGCGACGCCGAACTGGGCAGTGCGTTGCTGGAGGTCGCCGCCATCTCCCGGGCCGTGGGCGGCCGGCGGGATCTGGTCACCGTCCTGGCGTGCGATGCGGCGACCAGGGTCGTCCACCCGCTGTGCCGTGCCGAGGGAATCCCGCTGGTCGGCGGTGGCGGCACGGATCTGCGCTCGGGATTCGCCAAAGCGCTCCGGTCGCAGCCCCGGCCCGATGTCATCGTGGCCCTCACCGACGGGCAGACCCCGTGGCCCGGCGCGCCGCCGCCGTGCCGGACGGTGGTGGGTCTGTTCGACCGGCCGCATGAGCAGCGGTGGGACGAGGATTCCGAGTACGTTCCCGACGAACCGCCCGCGTGGGCGCGCACGGTGGTGATCGGGGCCGCCGCGTCGTGAACCGTACGGAGTCCGGGGTTACGCCGGCGCGCCGCCCGCGCCGGGCGCTCCCGCCCGCAGCCCGTCCATGACCAGGTCGAACAGGCGGGCGGCCCTCGGCTGCCAGTCGCTCTGCGGGTCGAGCTGCCAGAGACCGGCGATGGCGAGCATGAAGTCGTCGGGGGTCATGCCCGGGCGGATGGTGCCCGCCTCCTCGTTCGCGTGCAGCAGGAGCGTGACGCCACGGGTCACCGGGCCGTGGCCGACCTGCGCCAGACTGCCGTACCTGCCGGCGGTCGCGCGCAGGGCCACGGCCAGGCCGGCCTTGGCCATGGCGTACTGGGCCAGCCGGTCCATCCACTCCCGCAGCGCCCGGTCGGGGGTGCGGGTCGCGAGCAACTGGGCCGCGGTGTCCGCGACCTGCTGCATCTCGTAGCGGTAGACCTCCAGGACGAGCGCCTCGCGGTTCGGGAAGTTGCGGTAGAACGTCCCTTGCCCGACACCGGCCTTCTTCGCGATCGTGCTCACCGGGGCGTCGGCCGACCGTGTCAGCTCCACGAGGGCGACGGCCAGGATGCGCTCGCGGTTCCGTTGCGCGTCCGGACGCTGGGGCGTGCACTTCTCCTCGTCCACGCCTCCTCCTTCCGGACACGCGGCCACGACGGCCTTGCTAAGCGGACAGCTGTCCGCTAGGTTCGACGGATAAGCGGACAGGTGTCCACTTCCTCCATGGTAGCGGTAGATCCAGCCCATGTGGCCGACCGGCTCCCCCTTGTCGCCCGCCCCCCACCCGAACCGCCCTCACCCTCCCGGCACGCTGCCGGGAACGTCTCGTTCGACGCGCATAAGCAATGCGAAAGAAGGCTGATCATGGCCCCATCGACGTCCAGTGCCATCACCCTGAACATCAATGGCGAAAAGTACACGCTGCCCGTCGACCACCGCACCACTCTCCTCGACGCCCTACGTGAGCGTCTCGATCTGAACGGCACCAAGAAGGGCTGCGACCAGGGGCAGTGCGGTGCCTGCACCGTCCTGCTCGACGGGCGGCGGACCGTCGCCTGTCTGCAGCTCGCGGTCGCCGCCGAAGGGCGTGCGATCACCACCATCGAAGGTGTCGCCGACGGAGACCGGCTGCATCCGGTACAGCAGGCCTTCCTCGACCTCGACGGCTACCAGTGCGGCTACTGCACCCCTGGCCAGATCTGCTCGGCACTCGCGGTGATCGAGGAACACGCGGCGGGCTGGCCGAGCGCCGTGACCGACGACATCCGGCCCGAGGCGGGGGTGCCCGCCCTCACCGCGGAGGAGATCCGCGAGCGGATGAGCGGCAACCTCTGCCGCTGCGGCGCGTACATGTCCATCGTGCAGGCCGTGGCGCGTGCGGCGGAACTGTCCGCGGAAGACGCCAAGGAGGCTGTGGCATGAGGGAATTCGGATACGAACGTGCCCTCGACGTCTCCGGGGCCGTGGCCCTGCTCGCGGCGGACCCCGGCGCCCGCTTCCTCGGCGGCGGCACCAATCTCGTCGACCTGATGAAGACCGGGGTGGAACGGCCGACTCTTCTCGTCGACGTCCAGGAACTCCCGCTCGGCGAGATCGCGTTCACCGCCGACGGCGGACTGCGCATCGGTGCGACCGTCACCAACAGCGACCTTGCCGCCCATGCCGAAGTCCGCCGGCACTACCCGGCCCTGGCGCAGGCGGTTCTGGCCGGTGCCTCCGGACAACTGCGCAACATGGCCACCGTCGGTGGGAACCTGCTCCAGCGGACCCGCTGCGGCTACTTCGGCGACATCGCCAAGCCGTGCAACAAGCGCACCCCCGGCAGCGGTTGCCCCGCACGGGCGGGCGAACACCACAACCACGCGATCCTCGGCGCCTCCGAGCACTGTGTGGCGACGCACCCCTCGGACATGGCGGTCGCGCTGGCGGCCTTCGACGCGGTCATCACGTACGAAACGGCGGACGGACCGGGTGAGTTGGCGGTCGCCGACTTCTATCTGCCGGTGGGGGAGACCCCGCACCTCGAAACGGCCCTCCCGCCCGGCGCACTGATCACCGGTGTCACCGTGCCCCCGGCCGCCGTCGCCGCGCGCTCCCGCTACCGGAAGGTGCGTGAACGGGCCTCCTTCGCGTTCGCGATCGGCTCGGTCGCCGCGGCGCTCGACGTTCAGGACGGCGTCGTACGCGAAGTGCGCCTGGCCCTCGGCGCGGTGGCATCCCGACCCTGGCGGGCCCGGACCGCCGAGCGGGCCCTGACCGGCGGCCCCGCGGACGCGGAGGCGTTCGCCGCCGCGGCGGACGCCGAACTCGCGGCGGCCGAGCCCCTTCAGGACAACGGATACAAGGTGACCCTGATGCGCAACCTCGTCACGGCCGTGCTCACCGAACTCTCCGAGGAGGCCGCCCGATGACCACCACGACCGAGAACACCACCGTCACGGGAGCGGTCGGCTCCGCCCGTACCCGCGTGGAGGGCAGGGACAAGGTCACCGGCGCGGCCCGCTACGCCGGCGAGATCCCCTTCGCCGAACTGGCCCACGGCTGGCTGGTGCTGTCGACCGTGGCGCGCGGCCGGATCCGGTCCGTGGAGGACGCGCCCGTCCGGGAGATGCCCGGTGTCCTCGCCGTGCTCCACCACGAGAACGCACCGCGGGTCGACACCGCGTACATGGGCATGCTGGGACCGCCCAACCCGGTCGTCGGGATCTTCCAGCACGACCGGGTGCCCTTCATGGGCTGGCCCGTGGCACTGGTCGTCGCCGAGACGTCCGAGGAGGCCCGGGCGGCCGCCGAGGCCCTGGTGGTGCGCTACGACGAGGAACCGCACGACGTGGGGTTCGTCGCCGGGCACGCCGGTGCGTACACCCCCGACGAGCACACGATGGCTCAGGCGGACACGGAGAAGGGGGACCTGGAGGCTCAACTCCGGGAGGCCGCCCATGTCGTGGACGAGGAGTACTCCACCCCGGAGGAACACCACAACTCCATGGAGCCGCACGCCGCGACGGCCCGGTGGGAGGGCGGCCGACTGGACGTCCTCGACTCCAACCAGGGCACCTCCTGGGTGGCCGGCGAACTCGCGTCGCTCTTCTCCCTCGACCCGTCGTCCGTCCGGGTCCGCTCCGAGCACGTGGGCGGCGGCTTCGGGTCCAAGGGGCTGTCGCCCCACCAGGTGGCGGCCGTCATGGCGACGACCCTGCTCCACCGGCCCGTCCGCGTCGTGCTGACGCGCCGCCAGATGTTCTCGCTGGTCGGATTCCGCAGCCCCACCCTCCAGCGGGTCACGCTCGGAGCCGACACCGGCGGCCGACTGCGGGCCTTCGACCACCAGTCGCTGAGCCTCACGTCGACCGTGCACGAGTTCGTGGAGCCGAGCGCGAACGTGGGACGCACCATGTACGACGCCGACGCCCATCGCACCGGGCATCAGCTGGTGCGGCTCGACGTGCCGACCCCCACCTGGATGCGGGCTCCGGGGGAGACGCCCGGCTCCTTCGCCCTCGAATCGGCCATCGACGAACTGGCCGAGAAGTGCGGCCTGGACCCGATCGAGCTGCGCGCGCGCAACCAGCCCGCGGCAGGTCCCGTGTCGGGGCTCCCGTTCAGCCGCCGCAACCAGCTCGCCTGCTTCGAGGAAGGCGCGCGCCGATTCGGCTGGGCGGGCCGGGACCCCCGGCCCGGACTGCGCCGCGAGGGACGCTGGCTCCTCGGGACCGGCATGGCGGCGGCATCCTTCCCCGCCGGCGCCGGCCCGTCCACCGCGGCCGTCACCGCGCAGCCGGACGGCAGCTTCACCGTGGGGATCAACGCGGCCGACATCGGGACCGGCGCCCGGACCGCGATGGTCGCGGTCGCCGCGGACGCTCTGCGGGTGACACCGGACCGCATCCGCGTACGCCTCGGGGACAGCGACCTGGGCCCGGCATGGATCGCCGGAGGCTCCATGGGCACCCGCTCCTGGGCCTGGGCGGTGCGACTGGCGGCGGACGAACTGCGCGAACTCCTCGCCCTCGGCGGATCCGTTCCGCCGGAAGGCATCACCACCCGCTCGGACACCAGCGAAGCGATCGCGGCCCTCGCACAGAAGGAACGGCACGCCTACGGGGCGCAGTTCGCCGAAGCCGCCGTGGACATCACCACCGGCGAGGTACGCGTCCGGAGGCTGCTCGGCATCTTCGCCGCCGGCACCATCGTCAACCCGCTCACCGCCCGCAGCCAGCTCGTCGGCGGCATGACGTGGGGGCTCTCCATGGCCCTGCACGAGGAGGCGGTCCGCGATGCCGCGTCCGGCGGCTATGTCAACGCCGACCTGGCCGGCTACCACGTCGCCGCCCACGCCGACGTACAGCACATCGAGGCGGGCTGGGTGGAGGACCACGACCCCGAGGACCCGGTCGGGATCAAGGGCGTCGGCGAGATCGGCATCGTGGGCGTCGCCGCCGCCATCGCCAACGCGGTGTGGCATGCGACCGGGGTACGCCACCGCCGTCTGCCGATCCGTCCCGACCGCGTCCTCGCGGCGGCGGATGAGGCGCGGCAGCGGGCTGCGGAGGAACCCCGGGGTGCTTGACATCGCGGCGGCCCTCCAGCGCTGGACCGAGGAGGGCCGCGACTTCGCCGTCGCCACGGTCGTCGCGGTCGACGGCAGTGCGCCGCGCGCCCCGGGCGCGGCCCTGGCCGTCGACGGCGAAGGCACCGTCATCGGGTCGGTCTCCGGCGGCTGTGTGGAAGGCGCCGTGTACGAACTGTGCGTCCAGGCACTCCAGGACGGCCGGACCGTGCGGGAGCGGTTCGGGTACAGCGACGAGGACGCCTTCGCCGTGGGACTCACCTGCGGCGGCGTGATCGACGTCCTCGTCGCACCGGTGCGTTCCCAGGAGCCGGTGTTCCGGGCGGCGTTCTCGGCCGCCGGCCGCGACGAGCCGGTGGCGCTCGCCCGGGTGGTCCGCGGGCCGGACGCGCTGCTCGGCCGGGCGTTGCTGGTCCGGGGCGACGGATCGTACGAGGGCGGCCTCGACGGGCGCCCGGCCCTGGACCGCACGGCTGCCGCGGAGGCCAGGGCCCTGCTGGACGGCGGTCGTACCGGAACCGTGGAGATCGCGGAGGACGGGACGAGCTGCCCGGGCGGCCTGACGCTGTTCGTGGAGTCGAGCGTGCCGCCGCCCCGGATGATCGTGTTCGGCGCCGTGGACTTCGCCACGGCGCTGGTGCGGGCGGGCAAGTTCCTCGGCCACCATGTGACGGTGTGCGACGCCCGGCCCGTCTTCGCCACCCGGGCCCGCTTCCCCGAGGCGGACGACGTGGTGGTCGACTGGCCGCACCGGTACCTCGCGAGCGCCGTCACCGACGAGCGCACCGTCCTGTGCGTGCTCACCCATGACGCCAGGTTCGACATTCCGCTGCTGGAGACGGCCCTGCGCCTGCCCGTCGCGTACGTCGGTGCGATGGGATCGCGCCGCACGCACGAGGACCGCAACCAGCGGCTGCGCGAAGCCGGTGTGACAGAGGAGGAGTTGGGCCGCCTGCGCTCCCCGATCGGGCTCGACCTCGGCGCCCGTACGCCGGAGGAGACCGCCCTGTCGATCGCGGCGGAGATCGTGGCGGAGCGCCGGGGCGGAACGGGCGCTCCGCTGACCGGATCGCGGACGCCCATTCACCGTGACGTCGACACCGTGCTTCGCACCCGCCCGAAGCCGTAGGCCACGGTCAGCCGTCGAGCCGGGCGACGGTCTGCCGGAGTTCGCGTGCGCGTCGAGGGACACGGCATGCATGACGGCAGTCAGGAGGCGGCGGGCTTCGGCTTCGAAGGGGCTGCGCCGCAGCATTCCCCGCGCACGTTGCCGTATTCGTCGTCCCGGAGTCGGGTGGGAACGCGGGCCCGGTCGCGTCCTGGCCGGCTACGCGGCATGGGCCTTTCGGTTCGGCGTGATGCGCCGCATCGTGCCACGTTCTCGCACGGTGTCTGACGGATAAGCTCGCACTGGGAGTTCGCACGACAGGGAGGACGCGGGGATGAGCGGTGGCGGGGGCGGGGCTCCGTGGAACCCGTACGGGGGAGGACCTCCACCGGGTGCGGTCTGGCCGGCCGTGCCGCCGCGTCCGGCACGGCGGCTGACCTTCGGGCGTCTGTTCAATCCGATCGCCGTGGGGCGCGCCGTGTTCACGCCATCCCGGCCGGACCGGGTGAACGACCCGGTGGTGAAGCGGGTGCAGATCCTGCGGACGGTCGTCGGTCTGATCGCTGTCACCTGGATGCTGCTGTCCTACGGAGCGGCGCCGGACGCCGACGCCGTGGTCGACGACCGCTTCGGCCAGATCCGTACCACCCTCATCGCGCTGGGGGTCACGTTCCCGGTCGCCGTCGCCGTGTTCATCACGGCGGCCCGGCCGCCCCACCGGCGTCTGTTCCTGCGCCGCGCGGCGAAGCCCGCCGGGGCGCTGCTGGCCCTGGTCACCACGCTCGCCGTGCCGCGACTGATCACCGGCCTGGGATACGTCGACGAGAACACGGACTGGACGGCGTCCGCAGGGCGGGTGGTGCTGCTGTTCGCCCTGGGCGCCTTCCTCCTGTGGCTCGCCCCGTTCGCGCTCTACGGCATCGCGCAGGCGCTCGTGCACGTCTTCAGGACGGCGGACCTCCACGAGACGGTTCCCCCGCTGCTCGCGACGCTGCTCGTCTGGGAGGTCGCCCTCTTCGACGTGTTCCGGGGTGCCTACGAGGGTGTGCCGCTCGGCGTGCGCCTGGTGTTCCTCCTCGGAGCCCCGCTGACGGTCACCGCGGCGGCGATGTGGGAGCTGCGGCGGCTGCGTACACGGCACGGCATCACCCTGCGCGCAGCCCTGCTGCGCTGAACCCATGGCAGGCGCCGAATGTCAGTGGGGCGGGGCTGACTGCCGGTCATGGGCGAGGCCGCATTCACCAACACGGTCTGGCAGCACCTCCGTCACGCGCTCGGCCCTGCGCCCGCCCCCCGTCCGCCGCTCGTACGGGCGAGTTCCTCGTGCGTCTGCTCACGGACGCGGGACTCGGTTGTCCCGCCCGCCGTATCACCGCCCACTGCTTCCTGGACCACGCGTGACGGATGACGCGAAGGCGATCACGGACGGGTGTCACGGGGTTCCCCGGCCTTAGACATGGGCATGCCATGGCTGGCCGAGTCCGGCAGGCGTGATCCAGGAGGAAACAGTGAAGAACCCAGGACGGCTCCGCAAGGCGTTACTCACCCTGTCCGCTGCCGCGACCCTGGTCGTCGCCACGTCCGGCAGCGCGTTCGCGGCTGTGCCGGGCGCTCTGCCCGCGAACGCGGACGGGCTGGAGCAGACGTTCCAGCCCGCCTTCGACTACGACGGGGACGGCTGCTATCCGACACCCGCCATCGGCGCCGACGGGACCGTGGCACCCGGCCTGAAGACGACGGGCGCCGTCAACGGCAGCTGTCACGACTCCTGGGACCTGGACAACACCAACGGCTACGCACGCTCCCTGTGCAACAACGGCTGGTGCGCCATCATGTACGGCCTCTACTTCGAGAAGGACCAGGCCGTGGCCGGCAGCGGTCTCGGCGGCCACCGGCACGACTGGGAGCATGTCGTGGTGTGGGTGCAGGACAACGAGGCGAAGTACGTGTCCACCTCCGCCCACGGCGACTTCAACGTGTACGGCCGCGACGGGATGCTGTGGGACGGGACCCACCCGAAGGTCGTCTATCACAAGGACGGCATCGGAACGCACTGCTTCCGCCGCGCGACCACGGGCGACGAGCCCCCGGAGAACCACTACCACCAATGGCAGTTCCCCGATCTGGTCGGCTGGAACGGGTACCCCGCCGGCATCCGGGAGAAGCTGGTCCAGGCCGACTTCGGAAGCGCCGTGTTCGGGCTCAAGGACGGCAACTTCGCCTCCCATCTCGACCGGGCGAAGCCCGCCGGGATCCCCTTCGACCCCTACGCCTGACCGGCCACGAAGCGTGCGGGGGGCGAGACCGATCGCGCCCCACCGGCTCCGAGAGGACACGGCATGACCCGCAGCACCACCCGGATCGCACACCTGCGCGCGGCCGGGGTGAGTTTCGTCGTCGAGCTCCGCACTCCGCTGCCCCGCGTCCTGCACTGGGGCGAGGACCTCGGGGAGCTGACCGACGACGGTCTCGCGGCCCTGGCACTGTCGGCGGACGCGGCCTCGCTGCACTGTGCGCTCGACGAGCCGCGGCAGTTCACGGTCTGGCCCACCCAGGCCGACGGCTGGTCGGGAACCCCCGCCCAGGAAGGCCACCGGGCCGGGACGGCCACCGCACCCCGCGTCACGATGACCGGCGCCGAGGAGAGCCCGGACGCACTCGTCATCGCCCTGCGCGACACCGACGCCGGGCTCGACCTCGGCCTCACCTACCGCCTCGACCCGTCCGGTGTCCTGGCCGTCCGCACCCGGGTGTCCTGCCCGGCCGGAGCTCCCGGCCCCGCCCCGTACGACCTCGCCTCCACCACCGCCCTGCTTCCGGTGCCGAACCGTGCCCAGGAGATCCTGGACTTCACCGGCAAGTGGTGCCGCGAACGCTCCCCGCAACGAGGCCGGCTCGCCTTCGCAGGCCACGTCCGTGAGGTCCGCCGGGGACGCCCCGGACTGGACGCGCCCCATCTGCTGACGGTCGGCGTACCCGGATTCGGATTCCGTACGGGCGAGGTCTGGGCCCTGCACGTCGGCTGGAGCGGGAACCAGCGCTGGCTCGCCGAACGGCTGCCCGAGGGCGCCGGGGTGCACGGCGGCGTCCTCGGCGGCGGCGAACTGCTCACACCCGGCGAGATCCGGCTCGCCCCCGGCGACAGCCACACCTCGCCCGAGTGCTACTTCGCCTGGTCCGCCGAAGGCCTCGACGGGCTCGCCGGCCGCTTCCACACGATGCTCCGCTCCCGGCCCGGGCACCCGTCCTCACCCCGTCCGCTGACCCTGAACACCTGGGAGGCCGTCTACTTCGACCACCGCCCCGAACGGCTCCTCGCACTGGCCGACGACGCGGCCGCGGTCGGGGTGGAACGCCTCGTCCTGGACGACGGATGGTTCCT
Organism: Streptomyces sp. NBC_00236; assembly: GCF_036195045.1. NCBI lineage: Bacteria > Bacillati > Actinomycetota > Actinomycetes > Kitasatosporales > Streptomycetaceae > Streptomyces > Streptomyces sp. NBC_00236. The sequence goes on from NZ_CP108100.1 coordinate 7,955,193, forward strand.
CGGCAGGCGCGACGACACGGCCGGACTCGGCGACTGGACCGTAGACCCGCAGATGTGGCCCGACGGCCTGACCCCGCTGGCGGATCGGGTGCACGCCCACGGGATGCAGTTCGGACTGTGGGTGGAACCGGAGATGGTGAACCTGCGGTCCCGCCTCGCCCGCGAGCACCCCGACTGGATCCTCGGCCCGTCCGCGGGCCTCGGTCCGAGCTCCCGCCACCAGTACGTGCTGAACGTGGCCCACGAGGACGCGTTCGCGTATCTGCTGGAGTCGCTGGACGCGCTCGTCGCCGAGTACCGCATCGACTACCTGAAATGGGACCACAACCGGGAACTGCACGAGGCGGTCCACCGTGACGCGCACGGCGGAGACCGGCCGGGGGTGCACGCCCAGACACGGGCCCTGTACCGGCTGATGGACACGCTCCGGTCCCGCCGGCCCGGCCTGGAGATCGAATCGTGCTCCAGCGGCGGCGGACGCGTCGACCTCGGCGTCCTCGCCCGCACGGACCGGGTGTGGGCCTCGGACTGCAACGACCCGGTGGAGCGCCAGGCCATCCAGCGCTGGACGGGACAGTTGCTGCCTCCCGAACTGATCGGTGCCCATGTCGGGGGTCCGCGCAGCCACACGACGGGCCGGGTCTCCGACGACTCGTTCCGCCTGATCACCGCGCTGTTCGGACATGCGGGCATCGAGGACGACCTGACGGCGCGCACCCCCGCGGAGCGGGCGGCACTGACCCGCTGGGCGGCGCTCTACAAGGAGGTACGGGGGCTGCTGCACGGAGGGCGGGTCGTCAGGGCGGACCTCGCCGACGACGCGACGTACCTGCACGGCGTCGTCGCACCGGACGCCGGTGCAGCGCTGTACTGCTGGGCGCGGACGGAGACCTCCGTGCCGGCCCAGTCCGGCCGCGTCCCGCTTCCCGGGCTCGCCCCCGGCCGGTCCTACCGGGTCCGCATCCGCACGGAGGCCGGGCTGCCCTCCATGCACCAGGTCGTCGCGCCCGCCTGGTTCCGGGCCGCAGTCGAGGACTGGGTGCCGATGCCCGGTACGGTCCTGACCGGGGCGGGGCTTCCGATGCCGACGCTCAACCCGGGGCAGGCCCTGCTGATCGAGGCCGCCGCCACCGATCCGGCGCACTGACACGTCCCCGGTCATGCTCCGCCGGGCACCATGGCGGGGCCGGGTCCACAGGGTTCGCGGCGCCCGGCATCCGATGCGACAGGAGGCGGGACAGCCGTGGACGAGGCGGTGGTGACGTCGCTGATCGCCGCAGGGGCCGCGATCGGCGGAGGAGTGGGAACAGGGAGGCCCGGCGGAGGAGTGGAACAGGGACGCCCGGCCGAGGCGTGCGTCGGCTACCGGTCGGCCGTGGACGCGGGACTCCTCGACGCCGGGGAGGGACTGCTGTCGGCGCCGGCGGTCCATGCGCCCCGCGCGGTCTCGGCGCGGACGGTGAAGCGGCTGCGCACGACGGGACCGCAGGCGGAGTGATGAGCCTCCGGCCGGCGCGCGGGGAAACGAGCGCCGGCCGCCCGGGGTCCCGTGCCCCGCGATGCCGCGAGCGGCGTCGCGGGGCGGGACGGCCGCCCGGCCCGCGCAGGTGTGCCGGGTTCGCCCTCCTGCGGGGACTCCACTGCACGGCCCCGGACGGGTGCCCGCACCGCGGGGGAGGCGTGACGCTCAGCCCGTGCTCCGGTCCTCCCCTGCCGGGTGCAGCCGGAGTTCCCCGCCCTGCCAGCGTCTGCGCAGCCAGCGGTCGTGGCTGGCCAGGACGACGGCCCCGGGGCCCGTGCCCAGGGCCTCCTCCAGTTCGTCGCACAGGCGCGGCGACAGGTGGTTCGTGGGCTCGTCGAGCAGCAGCAGTTGCGGCGGGCGCGCTGTCAGCACGGCCAGGGCCAGCCTGCGACGCTGGCCGGCCGACACCTGACCCACCGGCTTGCCAAGGTCCCTCTCGTGCATCAGCCCGAGCGAGGCCAACGGCACTGCCTCGGCCCGCTCGAAGCCGAGCGCCTTCTCATACGTCTCCCGGACGGTGCGGTCCGGCCGGGCGAACTCCGTGTCCTGGGTGAGCATCCCCACGGTCAGCCCCGGCCGCCGGCCCACCTCGCCCTCGGCGGCGAGCGTGCCCGCGAGGACCGCCAGGAGCGTCGACTTTCCCGAGCCGTTGCCGCCCGTGACCAGCAGGCGTTCGCTCGCCGATACGTCGAGGCGGTCGACGGACAGGCGGCCCGGGACACGTACCCCGCGCAGGGACACGAGCGTGCCCTCCGCGGAGGGCCCGGCCAGTGAGGTGTAACGGAACCGCAGTGGCGGGGGCGGCTCACCGATCCGGTTGCGCTCCAGCTCGTCCAGCCGGCGGGAGGCGTTGCGGACCCGGCGCGCGATCTGGCTCTGCACGCGGCCGGCCCGCAGGCCGTAGCCCATCTTCTCGTTGTCGCGCGGACCGCGGTCGGGTGCGACCATGCGCGCCGTCACATCGGCCGAGCGCCGCAGGGCCTCCAGTTCCTGCTGCTCCTCGGCGTGACGCCGTTCCCAGCGGGCCCGTTCGGCGCGCTTCTCGGTCAGGTAGGTGCTGTAGTCGCCGCCGTACCGTACGGGGCCGTCGACGGCCGGATCGAGGTCGATCAGGTCCGTGCAGACGGCGTCGAGGAAGGCCCGGTCGTGGCTGGCGATCACCACCGGTCCCGGCATGCCGCGCAGTTGCTCCTCGACGAACGCGGCGGCCTCGTCGTCGAGGTGGTTGGTCGGCTCGTCCAGCAGCAGTGCGGAGGGCCGCCGCACCAGCAGGGCGGCGAGTGCCAGACGGCCGCGCTGCCCGCCCGAGAGCGAGCCGAGGGTCCGCCCGTGCTCCAGCGCACCGAGGCCGAGCCCGGTGAGCAGGATCGCGGCCCGCCGGTCGGCGTCCCACGTCTCGCGTTCCTCGGCCTGTTCGAGGCGTCCGCCGTACGCGGCGAGCAGCGCGGTGTGGTCCGGGGAGCTCTGCGGGGTGCCGGCGAGCAGCGCGGAGAGCCGGTCGAGCTCCGCCAGGTCCGCCCGGGCCTCGCGCAGGGCGTCGTCCAGGACGTCGGTGATCGTCGAGCCGGCCTTGAACGCCATCTCCTGGTGCAGGAAGCCCACGTCGGCGGGCCGGGTGACGCTGCCGGAATCGGGTTCGTCCGCCCCGGCGAGGAGCCGTAGCAGAGTCGACTTGCCGACCCCGTTCTCCCCGATCAGGCCGACGCGGTGGCCGGGCGACGCGGTGAGTGACACCCCGTCGAGTACGCGCCGCGCACCGAAGGTGCGGACGAGGTCGTGGGCGAGCAGGGCGGGCGGGGGTGCGGGGTTGCTCATCGTTGCCTCCAACGTGGTCGGTTCTCGGCCCGCCGGGCTCTCGGCCTCGGGCGCGGGCCAGGACGGCCGGTCAGAAGGTCACGTCTGCGGCGCTCCGGTCTCCACCAGTTCCCCGCCGGCCAGCCTGAGCCACCGGTCCACCCCGATCCGTTCGAGGAACCGTTCGTCGTGGCTGACGACGACGAACGCCCCCCGGTAGGAGCCCAGCGCGCTCTCCAGCTGGTCTGCGCTGACCAGGTCGAGGTTGTTGGTCGGCTCGTCCAGGAGCAGCAGCTGCGGGGCCGGCTCCGCACACAGGACGCACGCCAGGGTGGCCCGCAGCCGCTCGCCGCCGGACAGCACGCCGACGGGAAGGTGGGCACGGTCACCGCGGAACAGGAAGCGCGCGAGCAGGTTCATCCGCTCCGCCTCCGCCCGGTGCGGGGCGAACGCGGCGAGGTTCTCGGCAACCGTGCGGTCGAGGTCCAGCAGGTCGAGGCGCTGCGAGAGGTAGGCGATCCGCCCGTCGGCCCGCCTGATCTCCCCGCCGTCCAGCGGAAGATCGCCGTTGATCAGGCGCAACAGGGTGCTCTTGCCCGCCCCGTTGGGCCCGGTGAGGGCGATGCGTTCGGGGCCCCGGATCGTCAGGTCGACGCCCCGGCCGGGGAACTGCTCCCGGTCCCCGTACCGGACCTGGAGCCGCTCAGCGAGCAGTACCGTGCGTCCGGCCGGAACGTCGGTGTCCGGGAGGTCGAGCGTGATGCGCTGCTCGTCGCGCACCGCGCGGCCCGCCTCGTCCAGCCGTGCCTTGGCGTCCCCGACCCGGGCAGCATGTGTCTGACCTGCCCGGCCCGCGGACTCCTGGGCGCCCCGCTTCATGTTCCCCGCGAAGATGCGCGGCAGACCGGCGCTCTTGAGGTTGCGGGCCGCGTTGCTCGCGCGGCGCTCGGCCCGCTCACGGGCCTGCTGCAGCTCCCGCTTCTCCCGCTTCAGTTCCTGCTCGGCGTTGCGGACGTTCTTCTCGGCCACTTCCTGCTCGGCCCGCACGGCCTCCTCGTACGCGGTGAAGTTGCCGCCGTACAGACGCAGTTCACCCGGACCGAGTTCGGCGATGCGGTCCATGCGGTCGAGGAGCGCGCGGTCGTGGCTGACGAGGAGCAGGGTGCCGTTCCAGGCCTCCAGCGTCTCGTGGAGCCTGCGGCGGGCGTCGCCGTCCAGGTTGTTGGTCGGCTCGTCGAGCAGGAGCACATCGGGCCCCTTCAGCAGCTGGGCGGCCAGTCCGAGCGAGACGACCTGACCGCCGCTGAGCGTGCCGGTGCTGCGGTCGAGCGAGACGTCCTCCAGCCCGAGCCGGTCCAGCTGGGCACGGGTGCGCTCCTCGATGTCCCAGTCGTCGCCGATGACCGCGAAGTGCTCCTCGCCCACATCGCCGGACTCGACGGCGTCCAGGGCGCGGATCACCGCGTCGACGCCCAGGACCTCGGCCACCGACAGGTCGCCGGTCAGGGGCAGGCTCTGCGGGAGGTAGCCGAGCGTGCCGCCCACGGTCACGGATCCGGCTGAGGGGCGGAGCTCCCCGGCGATCAGTTTGAGCAGGGTGCTCTTGCCGGACCCGTTGGGTGCGACCAGACCCGTGCGGCCGATGCCCACGGTGAACGACAGGCCGTCGAAGACGGGGGTGTCGTCGGGCCAGGAGAAGGAGAGGTTCGAGCAGATGACGGATGCGTCGGACATACGGAAGACCTCGTGTGTGAATCCGGGGTCGGCACGGAGTGCCGCCCCGGAGGAGTGGCCGAAAGGGGAACAACGACATGGCCACTGCGGTGGCGCCCCTGGGCGCCCGCGGTGGCCGATCGGCTCCGGGTATCACCCGGAGATGTCGTCGTCGCCTGCCATGTCCGGTCTCCTCGTTACACGCTGAACGGCGTGACGATCTTAGCAAACGAGCCGGGTGGCCCGGATGCGTCACATCGCCGGCACCCGGACGTACTGTTCGGTGATGTGCAGGTCGGCCTCGATGCGTCCGGCCGCCGCTCGCAGCCGGGGCAACACGTCCGTGACGCATTCCTCCAGCGTGCGGCTGCTGCTGTGCATGGCCACGTTGACCGCCGCCACGACCGCGCCGCGGCGGTCGTGGACGGGGACGGCGACCGACCGCAGCCCGACTTCCAGCTCCTCGTCGACCAGCGCGTACCCGTCCGCACGGACACGGTCCAGGACTGCCCGCAGCTCGTCGGATCCGGTGACGGTGTACGGGGTCAGGGCGTACGGTTCGGTCCGCGCGAGGCGGCTGTCGCGCTCCGCCTCCGGAAGCGCGGCGAGCAGCACACGGCCCATCGACGTCGCGCGTGCGGGGAAGCGCGTGCCGACCGTGATGTTGACGTTCATGATGCGGCGGGTCGCCACGCGTCCGGTGTACTGGATGTCGTCGCCGACGAGCACCGCGAGCGAGGCCGAGTCACGGACCTGTCCGGTCAGCGCGGTCAGGTGCGGCTGGGCGATCTGCGGCAGCGTCGCGACGGACAGCGGCGGGTATCCGAGGGCCAGCACGCGCGGGGTGAGGTGGTGGGACCGGTCCCGCACGGTGACGTAACCGAGGTGCTCCAGGGTGATCAGGGCCCGCCGGGCGGTGGCCCTGGCCAGTCCGGTGGCCCGGGCCACCTCGGTCAGCGTCAGGGCGTCACGGCCCTCACCGAAGGCGGCCAGTACGGTCAGGCCGCGGGCGAGCGACTCGTTGAACTCGCGCCCCAGTTCCTGTTTGGAGGCGCCGGTCCAGGAGGCCAGGGCCGCGGGGGAGTCCGGGGCGGCGGGCGGCGCCTGCCGGAGGTCCTGTTCCATGGCCGCCGCGGCCGTCAGCACCCGGGGCAGCAGGGTGTCGCGCAGAGCGGCCGCGGTGTGCCGGCTGGTGTGGCTCACGACGCTGACGAGGCAGGCCACATGGCCGTCGGGGGAGCGGACCGGTGCGGCGAGGGCGACGAGTCCGGGCTCGATCAACTGGTCGTCGAGTGCCCAGCCGTCGCGGCGCGCCCGCTCCGCCCGTGCGGCGAACTCCTTCTCGTCCGGGGGCGAATGCGGGGGGACGGCGGCGAAGGTCAGGCCCTCCGGATCCGTGGCCCGCCGCTCCCGCCACCGCTGCCACTCCCGGGCATCCCAGCCGGCCGCCAACAGCGGCCCTGGGGCGGTGCGTTCGACGGGCAGCAGGTCCCCGATCCGGAAGCTGAGCGACATCGCGCGACGCCGGGTGGCCTGATGGACGAAGCGGATGCCGTCGCCGTCGCCGACCGCGAGGGACACCGACTCGTCGAGTTCGTCGGCCAGCGCGTCGGCGCGCCCGCCGAGCAGCGACGGGAGGCGGAGAGCGGAGAGAAAGGCGTTGCCCAGCTCCATCAGGCGCGGCGCGAGCGTGACGTCGCGCCCGTCCATCCGCACGTACTCCATGCGGGCCAGGGTCGCGGTGATCCGGTCGACCGTGGACCGGGCCAGACCGGTCGCCCGCTCGATCGCGCTGGGGCTCATCGCCCCGCCCTCGTCGGTGAGCCGGCGCAGGACCGCGATGCCGCGCATGAGCGGGGCGACGGCTTCGGCCGGTGCCGGCGTCTCGGTCTGCTGGAGCGTGTGGGTCGGTGGCATCGGCTCTCCGTCGGGCGTGGTGGGGACACAGTAGTGAACACCGGCAGGTGGGGGCGTGCGCCCGGCCGCTGGGGGACGCCGACCGTTGACAGGGCACCGGGCGGGCGGCAGACTCCGTGCCAAGAATAGTGAAAGAAACTTCACTCTGCGAACAAGCGCGATCAGGCGCGAACAAGTGAGGAACGGTCCCATGGACAAGGTGGTCGCCTCCGCCGCGCAAGCCGTGGCCGACGTGCCGGACGGCGCCTCGGTCGCGGTGGGCGGCTTCGGGCTCAGCGGTGTCCCCGACGCGCTGATAGCGGCCCTCCACGAGCGGGGCACCGGGGACCTGCGCGTCGTGTCCAACAACTGCGGCGCGCAGGACTCCGGGCTCGCGGTCCTGCTGGCCGCCGGTCGGATCAGCAGGGTCACCGGCTCGTACATCGGCGGCAACAAGGAGTTCGGCCGCCAGTACCTGGCCGGCGAGCTGGAACTCGAACTCATCCCGCAGGGCACCCTCGCCGAGCGGCTGCGCGCCGGCGGGGCGGGCATCCCCGCCTTCTACACCCCGGCCGGAGTCGGCACCCTCGTCGCCGACGGCGGCATGCCCTGGCGCTACGACGGGAATGGCGGCGTCGCCATCACCTCTCCGGCCAAGGAGGTACGCGACTTCGACGGCACCCCCTACGTGATGGAGCGCGGCATCCGCACGGACTTCGCGCTCGTCAGGGCGGCCAGGGGGGACCGGCACGGCAACCTCGTCTTCAACAAGGCGTCCCGCAACTTCAACCCGCTCGCCGCCATGGCGGGCCGCATCACGATCGCCGAGGTCGAGGAACTGGTCGAACCCGGCGAGATCGACCCCGACCACGTGCACCTGCCCGGCATCTTCGTCCGGCGCGTGGTCGCACTGACCCCGGAGCAGGCCGCCGACAAGAAGATCGAACAGCGCACCGTGACACCACGGACCCACCCGGACGAGGACGGCCACCGATGAGCTGGAACCGCCAGGAGATGGCCGCCCGCGCGGCCACCGAGCTCCGCGACGGCGAGTACGTCAACCTGGGCATCGGCCTTCCGACGCTGATCCCCAACCACCTGCCCGCCGGTGTGCACGTCGTGCTCGAGTCCGAGAACGGCATTCTGGGCACCGGCCCCTTCCCGTACGACGAGGACGTCGATCCCGACCTGATCAACGCGGGCAAGGAAACGGTGACCGTCCTGCCGGGGGCCTCGTTCTTCGACTCGGCGCTCTCCTTCGGCATGATCCGCGGCGGGCACATCGACACGGCCGTGCTCGGCGCCATGCAGGTGTCCGCCCGCGGCGACCTCGCCAACTGGGCCGTTCCCGGAAAGCTCGTGACCGGGATCGGCGGCGCCATGGACCTCGTGCACGGCGCCCGCCGCGTCATCGTGACGATGACCCACACGGCCAAGGACGGCAGCCCGAAGATCGTCGACGAGTGCACCCTCCCGCTCACCGGCCGGGCCTGCGTCCACCGGATCATCACGGACCTCGCCGTGCTCGACGTGACCCCCGCCGGGCTGGCCCTGGTGGAGACCGCACCCGGCGTCGACGTCGCGGAGGTGCTCGCCCGGACCGCCGCCCCGGTCCTCGTCACCGAAGAGACCACGCCGTGAGCGGGCAGCCGCCCCGTACCAAAAAAAGGAAGCACCCGCACCCATGAGTAACCCGACCGTTCCGGCCGGTCCCCGCGCCCTGACCCAGGCCGACATCACCGCCGAGATCACCGCGGCGCGCACGGACTACGCCACGTCGCTGGCCGGCGGCGCACCCGTGCGCCCGCACCCCGCCCGGGACTACGCGCCCTACCGCAGCAGTACCCTGCGGCACCCGAAGCAGCCACTGATCCCGATGGGCGCCGGCCCGGAGGCCGTCGAGCTGACCGGGCCCGTCTTCGGCGTCACCGACATCACCGAACTCGACCACGACCTGACCAGGCAGCACCAGGGAGAGCCGCTGGGGGAGCGGATCACGGTCACCGGGCGGGTCCTCGACCGGTCGGGCCGCCCCGTGCGCGGCCAGCTCGTCGAGATCTGGCAGGCCAACGCGTCGGGCCGGTACGCGCACCTGCGCGACCAGCACCCCGCCCCCCTCGACCCGAACTTCACCGGCGTGGGACGCTGCCTGACCGACGATCAGGGCGGGTACTCCTTCGTCACCGTCAAGCCGGGCGCCTACCCCTGGCGCAACCACACCAACGCGTGGCGCCCCGCGCACATCCACTTCTCGCTGTTCGGGGCCGCGTTCACGCAGCGTCTGATCACCCAGATGTACTTCCCGGGCGATCCGCTCTTCGCCTACGACCCGATCCTCCAGTCCGTCACCGACGACGACGCCCGAGGCCGTCTCGTCGCGGCGTACGACCACGAACTGTCCACCCCCGAATGGTCGCTGGGCTACCGCTGGGACATCGTTCTCGACGGCCCGTCCGCCACCTGGATCGAGGAGGGCCGCTGATGTCCGCCGTCATACCCGCCACCGCGCCCGGTGCCTCGTCCCGAGGGCTCCCGCCCACCCCGTCCCAGACCGTCGGCCCCTTCTACGGGTACGCCCTGCCCTTCCCGGGCGGCGGCGACATCGCGCCTCCCGGCCGAGCCGGCACGGTGGTACTGCACGGCCACGTCCTCGACGGGGCCGGTGAACCGGTGCCCGACGCCCTGATCGAGGTCTGGCAGCCCGCACCAGACGGCTCCCGGCGCGGGGCGCCCGGCTCGCTGCGCCGCGACCCCGTCACCGGGGCGGTCATCGGCCGCCACGGAGTCGCGTTCACGGGCTTCGGCCGGGTGCCGACGGACGCCGACGGCCACTACACCGTCACGACGCTGCCGCCGGGCGGAGTCCCGTACCTCGCGATCGTCGTCTTCGCCCGCGGTCTGACGCACCACCTGCACACCCGCGCCTACCTGCACGACGCCGCCGGTCTCGACCGGGACGGGCTGCTCGCGGACCTTCCCGGGGAGCGGCGGGCCACCCTCCTCACCACGCCGGAGGACACCGGCGTCCACCGATTCGACATCCGTCTGCAGTACGACGGCGTACATGAGGAGACGGTCTTCCTTGACTTCGGGTGACGAGGCGGCGAACCCCGGCCCGGCGGCTCCGGGTGACGTGGTGAATGCCGGCCCGGCGGCTTCGGCTGACGCGGCGGCGGACGTCGGCCTGCTGGCACCCGTCCGCGCCGGTACGGCGGTCGAGGACGCGACGGGCGACGCCGCATACGTACGCGCCCTGCTCGACGCCGAGACGGCGCTCGTCCGCGCCCAGGAATCACTCGGCCACGCCCCGGCCGGAACCGCGGACACCGTCGCGTCGGCCGCCGCCGACGCCACCCGGTTCGACGCGCGCTCCCTGGCGCTGCGGGCCCGTTCGGGTGGGAACCCGGTCATCCCGCTGGCCGCCGACCTGACGGCCGTGGTCGCCGAACGGTCCGAGGACGCCGCCGCCCATGTCCACCGGGGCGCGACCAGCCAGGACATCCTCGACACCGCCGCCATGCTGGTGGCGTCCGAGGCCCTGCGGCTGATCCTGGCCGACCTGGACCGAGCCGCCGCAGCTCTCGCGCTCACCGCCGCCGCGCACCGGGACACGCCGATGGCGGGCCGCACCCTCACCCAGCACGCCGTGCCCACGACCTTCGGCCTGAAGGCGGCGGGCTGGCGCAGTCTGGTCCTCGATGCCCGCGACCGGATCGCGACGGTCCTGGACACCCTTCCGGTGCAACTGGGCGGCGCGGCAGGGACGCTGGCCGCCTTCGCGGCCTTCGCGGAGCCCGGGAAGCCGGTCGCGGACGAGCTCCCGGCGACGGACCGGGACACCGGCCTCAACCTCGTCGCGGCGTATGCCGACGCGACGGGGCTGAAGGTGCCCCCACTGCCCTGGCACACCCTGCGCACCCCCCTCGCCGACCTCGCCGGAGCGCTGGCCTTCACCGCCGGGGCGCTCGGGAAACTCGCCGCGGACGTCCTCGTCCTCTCCCGCACCGAGATCGGTGAGGTCTCCGAGAGCACCGGCGGCGGCTCGTCGGCGATGCCGCACAAGGCCAATCCGGCCCGTGCCGTCCTGATCGCCTCGGCCGCCCGCCAGGTCCCCGTGCTGGCAGGGATCCTGTACGGGGCACTCGCCGCCGAGGACGAGCGCCCGCCCGGAGCCTGGCATGCCGAATGGCAGCCCCTGCGGGAGGCGCTGCGCACGGTGGGAGGAGCCGCCGACGCGGCGGCCGCCCTGACCGAGGGGCTGCGGGTCCACCCCGGGCGCATGCGTGCGAACCTCGGCGCGACCGGTGGACTGATCGTCAGCGAACGGCTCACCGCCGTCCTCTCGGCCAGGATGGGAAGGGCCGCGGCCCGTACGGCGGTGACCGGGGGAGCCGCCCGCGCGGCCCGCGAGGGAACCCCCCTCCACGAAGTCCTCGCCCAGGACCCCGCACTGGCGGGCATCGTGTCGCCGGACGAGCTGCGGACCCTCACCGACCCGTCCGGATACACGGGATCGGCCGGCCTTCTCGTCGACCGAGCGCTGCGCCGGCACCACGACGGGGCGACCGTTCCGGAATGACGCGCAGACCGTACACAACGACCCCGACCCGCACCGGCTGTCCGGCGACGGCACGCCCGCACCGCGCACTCCCGGCAGCTGCCGCCGGGAACTCATCGCATCCGGCACCGGCCGGACCAGGAGCCCCATGACCACCCCGACCGCACCCACAGCACGCCTGCTCCACCACCAGGTGGACGGCCCGCTCTCCGGACCGCCCCTCGTCCTCGGGCCGTCCCTCGGCACCGCTCTGTCCGTCTGGGACGCACAGAGCGCCGGCCTGGCCCGCGACCACCGCGTCGTCCGCTGGGACCTGCCCGGCCACGGCGGTACCCCCGCCGCGCTGTTCCCCGCCGGCGGCGGCGTCGCGGAGCTGGGCCGCCAGGTCCTCCGCCTGGCCGACGCCCTCGGCATCGAGCGGTTCGCGTACGCGGGCATATCCCTCGGTGGCGCGGTCGGCGCCTGGCTGGCCGTCCACCACCCGGACCGGGTCACCTCGCTCGCGCTCGTCTGCTCCTCGGCGCGCTTCGGCGAACCGGAGTCCTGGCGCGAGCGCGCCGCCCTCGTACGGACCGAAGGCATCGGACCGGTGGCCGGCACCGCGGCGGGCCGCTGGTTCACCGCGGACTTCGCCGACAGCCCCGCGGCCCGCGCCGTCCTGACCGGCCTGCACGACGTCGACCCCCACGCGTACGCCTCGCTGTGCGACGCCCTCGCCGCGTACGACCTGCGCGGTGAACTGGCGGGCATCACCGCCCCCACCCTCGTCGTGGCGGGCCGCGACGACCCCGCGACGCCGGTCGCCCACGCCCGCGAACTGGCCGACACCATCCCCGGCTCGACCCTGGTCGAACTTCCGGGCGCCTCGCACCTGGCCAACGTCGAACGGCCCGCACCCGTAACAGCGGCGCTGCGCAGCCACTTCACGGCCGGGGCCATGACAGCCACCGACGACGCCTCCCGCCACGGCGCCGGCCTCGCCGTGCGCCGTACCGTCCTCGGTGACGCGCACGTCGACCGGGCGATCGCCCGGACCACCCCCTTCACCGCCGTCTTCCAGGACTTCATCACCCGCTACGCCTGGGGCGAGGTGTGGACCAGGCCCGGTCTCGACCACCGGACCCGGCGCTGCCTCACCCTCACCGCCCTGGTGGCCCTCGGCCACCACGAAGAACTGGCCATGCACCTGCGGGCCGCGCTCGTCAGCGGCGACCTCACACCCGAGGACGTCCAGGAGGTACTGCTCCAGGCCGCCGTCTACTGCGGAGTCCCGGCGGCCAACGCCGCGTTCGCCGCGGCGGACCGGATCCTCACCGAAATCAGCCACAGCGCAGAGGAGAAGTAGACCGTGCACACGACCGTAGGGATCATCGGCGGCGGACCGGCGGGACTCCTGCTCGCCCGTCTGCTGCACCGCGCAGGCATCGACTACGTGGTCCTGGAGAGCCGGGACCGCGCCTACGTCGAACAGCGTCAGCGCGCCGGCATCCTCGAACAGTCCACCGTCGACGCCCTCCGTGAGGCCGGTGCCGCCCAGCGCCTCGACGTCGAGGGCCTGGTGCACGACGGGATCGAGCTGCGGTGGGACGGCCGGTCCCACCGCGTCGACTTCCCCTCGCTCACCGACGGCCGACGGGTATGGGTCTACGCCCAGACCGAGGTCGTCAAGGACCTCATAGCCCTGCAACTGGCGGACGGTGCACCGCTGTTCTTCGGAGCCGAGGTCACGTCGGTCGAAGGGGCCGACACCGGCCGGCCGACCGTCCACTACACCCGCGAAGGCCGCGACGAGGTCCTGACCTGTGACTACGTGGTGGGCTGCGACGGATTCCACGGCGTCACCCGGGCCGCGATTCCCGCCGGCGTGCAGCGGACGTACGACCGGGTGTACCCGTACTCCTGGCTGGGGATCCTGGCCGACGTACCGCCGTCCTGCGACGAACTGATCTACGCCCACTCGCCCCGCGGGTTCGCCCTGCACAGCATGCGGTCGCCCGAGGTCAGCCGGCTCTACCTCCAGGTGCCGGTCGGCACCGACCCCGCCGACTGGTCCGACGAACGGATCTGGGACGAGCTCGACGCACGCTTCGCCGTCGACGGGGACTGGGAACTGCGGCGCGGCCCCATCACGGCGAAGTCCGTGCTGCCCATGCGCAGTTCTGTCACGGAGCCGATGCGGCACGGCCGGTTGTTCCTCGCCGGAGATGCCGCGCACATCGTCCCGCCCACCGGCGCGAAGGGGCTCAACCTGGCGGCGGCCGACGTCGTCGTGCTGGCCCGCGCCCTGGTACGGCAGCACACGACCGGTGCGTCCGACCTGCTGGACGCCTACTCGGACACATGCCTGCGCCGGGTGTGGCGGGCCGAGCACTTCTCGTACTTCATGACCACCACGCTCCACACCGACCCGGACCAGAGCGGCTTCGACACCCGGCTGCAGGTCTCGCAGCTGGACAGGATCGCCGCCTCGCCGCACGCCGCCGCCGAACTCGCGCAGAACTACGCCGGACTGCCCCTGCCGTAGGCGCGGTCCCACCAGGAGGATCTCCGTGGATCTCACGGTCCAGCAGTTGCGGTACTTCGTCGCCGTGGCGGACGAGCTGCACTTCGCCCGTGCCGCGCAGGGCCTGCGCATCTCCGCCCCGTCGCTGAGCCAGCAGATCGCCGCGCTGGAACGGAGGTTCGGCGCCGCGCTGTTCCGCCGGGACGCGCGCCACGTCGAACTCACCGAACCGGGGTCGGAACTGCTGCCGATGGCCCGCCGTTCCATCGCGGCGCTCGACGACATCGTGTCGTGGGCGGAGGAACGGCGGGCGGGCGGGGCGGTGGTACGCGTCGGTCTCGTCGTCGGCAGCCACATCGGCTCCGCCATCCTGAGCGAGGCCGCGCGCGCCTTTCCCGGCACGCGGTGGCAGATCCGGCGCCTCGGGTTCGACGGTTCCCTGACCGCACTGCGCACAGGTCTGGTCGACGTGGTCCTGGCGCCGGCCCTGGCAGCCCCCTCGGGCCCGGACCTGCACGCGGTGCCGCTGTGGTCCGAGGGCCGGGTCCTGGTGGCCGGCACCGGTCACCCGCTGGCCGGCCGTGACTGCGTGACCGTGGACGAGGTGGCCGACGAGCTCTTCGTCGCGACGCTGGGCGACGAGGCGCTGACCGACTGGCTCGGGCTGCCGCGCAGCGACGGATTCGCTCCCAAGGTCGCCTACGTCGCCGCCACGTTCGAGGAGGTGCTCGACATCTGCTCGGCGGGCCTCGCGGTCAACATCGCCGGATCCGGAGCGATCTCCGGATCACCCCGGCACGGCGTCGTGTTCGTACCGGTGCGAGGACTGCCCGACGCCACCGTCTATCTGCTCCGGTCGGCCAGGTCCCCCTCGGCCGCGGTCCTGGCGGTCGAGGAACTCGCCGTACGCGTGGCACGCCGCGAGACCGGGCGGCCCGGGCCCGGCTGAGGGCCGGTCGCGGTCCAGGACCCCTCTGACCTGCAAGATTAGGCTGACCCTCATGATGCTTGGGGTAACAGGTCGTGGCTTCCGGAAAGGTGCGTCAGCAGACTTGATCGCACGCGCACCCACCCCTTGGAGACCCCTGTGACATTCGATCAAGTCCCTGACCGCCGGTCGAAGCCCTCTTGGGAGGGAGTCCTGCCGGGACGTCCCGCGCCCTTCTTCCTGGAGGACGGGGACGGCGAGCGGGCGAAGCTGTTCGACAGCGTCGTGACGGTCCTGCTGTCGGCGGACGAGACGGAGGGCCAGTTCGGAGTCTTCACCACCCGCCAGCCCAAGGGCGACCTGATCGTCGCGCACTCGCACGAGGACGTGCACGAGATCTTCTACGTGGTCGAAGGCGCCGCCCGTGTCTTCCTGGAACACCCCGACGGGCGTCAGGAGAGCAGACTGCTGCGCCCGGGCGACTTCGGATACGTACCCGCGGGCATCGTCCACTCGTACCGCACCGAAGGCGAGTACAACAAGATCCTCGGCGTCTCCACCGGCGGATTCGAGCGCTTCTTCCAGGCGCTGGGCGACCTGACGGAGGAACGGGACGTGCCGACGGTGCCGTTCGTCCCCTCCCCGGACCGGATGCGGCAGGCGTTCACCCGCTACCGGAACATTCCCGCTCCCGGCCAGCAGTGGGAGGGAGCATGAGCCCGCGGGCGGAGGCGGACGGCCTCACCGACGCGGAGCAGCGCGGCCGCAACGCGACCCTGATGCAGACCTACGTCGAGGGCCTCGCCGCGACCTCGCCACCGGGTCCGACGGCGCCCGCAGCGGCCGTCACGGTTCTTCGTGACCTGGTCTTCTCCGAGCCCGGCACCGGCGGTGAACTGCGACTGGACCTGTATCTGCCCGAGGGCGTGCCCGGGCCGCGTCCCGTCATCGTCTGGCTGCCGGGCGGCGGATGGCAGCGGGCCGCCCGGGGCATGGGCCCTCACCTGGGACGGCTGTTCGCCCAGCGCGGCTACGCCATGGCGGACGTCGAGTACCGGTCGAGCCGTACGGCGCTCTGGCCGGCCCAACTCCACGACGTGAAAGCCGCCGTGCGCTATCTGCGGTCGGTGGCTCGGGACCACGGCCTGGACGCGGACCGTATCGGCGCATGGGGAAGCTCGGCCGGCGGACATCTCGCCGCGCTGCTCGGGCTGACCGGCGGCGACCCGGTGTGGGAGGGGAACGGGGGCCACGCCGCGTATCCCCGCGACGTGCAGGCCGTCGTCGACGGTTACGGCCCCGCCGACCTCCTCCACATGGACGCGGACAGCCTGCCGGGCGGGGTCGTGAACGACATCGACCCATCGTCCCCGCCCTGGGGACTGCTCGGCGGCCCGACGGCGGAGCATCCCGAACCCGCCTCGCAGGCAAGTCCGGTGCGTCATGTCAGCGGGCCGACGGCACCCTTCCTGATCCTGCACGGAGACGCGGACCTCCTGGTCGGTCCGAGGCAGAGCCGGCGGCTCTTCGACGCCCTGCACGGAGCGGGCAGCGAAGCGACCCTGGTGTCGGTCCACGGGGCCGGACACGGCTTCTTCAACACCGGCGCATTCGAGTGCACGCCGCCCCTGCCCACGACCGTGCACACCACGCGGTCCGGCGAGCGCACGCCGGACAGGGCCGGTGCGCTCACCTCCGGTCTCGTCGAGCGGTTCTTCGACCGGCACCTGCGCCGGTGCTTCTCCGACTGAACGGGAACGGCCGAAATGGCCCACTCGCACGGTGCGGAATTGCCCCACACGGCTGCGCCGATCCCTGCGTAACGTCAACGCCATGCCGAAACTTCTGCCGCCGGCCGGACCTCAACGCACGCTGTCAATGGCCCAGTTGACCAACTCCGTCGGCGACGGCGCGTACTACGTCACCTCGGCCCTCTACTTCACCCATGTGGTCGGCCTCGCCCCCGCCAGGACCGGGCTCGGACTCACCGTCGCCTGGGCGGTCGGCTCCGTCGTCGGGGTGCCCCTCGGCCGGATCGCCGACCGCCGGGGCCCACGGGGAACGGCGGTCCTGCTCGCCCTCGCCACCGGTACTGCGGTCGCGTCCTTCCTCGTCGTACGGGACTTCGCGCTGTTCCTCGCAGCCGCCTGTCTCTACGCCACCGCGCAGTCGGGCCTCGCCGCCGCCCGCCAGGCCCTGCTCGCGGGCCTCGTCGCCAAGGAGGAGCGCACCGGTGCGCTCGCCCACCTGCAGTCGACACTCAACGCGGGCCTTGCGGTGGGCGCCGCACTCGGCGGCCTCGCACTGTCTGCCGGAACCACGTCGGCGTACCTTGCGGTCTTCGCCGTCGATGCCGGAAGCTTCCTGCTCAGTGCACTCGTCCTGCTCCGGCTGCCGACCGTCGCGGCGGTGCCGGGGGACCGGAACGCGAAGCTTGCGGTGCTGCGGGACCGGCCGTACGCCGCCGTCACACTCCTCAACGCCGTGCTCCTCATGCGCATGCCGCTGCTCAGTGTCGGTCTGCCGCTGTGGATCACCGAGCGGACCGAGGCCCCCGAGTGGGTGGTCTCCGCGCTCTTCGTGCTCAACACCGGTGCCGTGATGCTCTTCCAGGTCCGAACCGCCCGCTCCGTGAACGGGATCCCCACGGCAGCGCGAGCCCTTCGCCGGTCCGGCGCGCTCATGGCCTTGACCTGCCTCGTCCTCGCCATGTCGGCGGTGGACGACCCGTGGCTCGCGGTGACCGCCCTGGCCGGTGGCTCCGTGCTGCTGGTCGCCGCGGAGATGCTGCACTCGGCCGGCTCGTGGCAGCTCTCCTTCGATCTGGCGCCGGCCGGGCGCATCGGCGAGTACCAGGGCTTCTTCGGCACCGGCGTCACCGTCGCGCGCACGCTGGGGCCCCTCCTGCTCACCATGCTGCTGGTCGGATGGGGCACGGCCGGCTGGCTGCTGCTCGGGGGAGTCGTCCTCGCCGCGTCGTACGCGCTGGGGCCGGCGGCACGGTGGGCTGCGGGGACACGTCGGGAGCCCGATGCCGCCGTCGTTGCCGCCCGGGGCGTCTGAGCGACGACGGGCCCGGGGCCGTCAGGGTCGCCGCCGGTGGCCGAACCGCACGCCCTCCCACGGTGTCCCCGCCCGGGAACGGCTCCGCGCAGCGCCGGCCCGACGGACGCGCGGCCGCCCGTTCGATCTCCGGTCCGAGGCGAGCCAGCACGCGTAGCCGCCCGGGCGTCCCGGTCCCACCGGGCCGTCCGGCTGGTCCTCGCCCGCCGGATGCCATGTGCCGATGCAGCCCGTCGCATATCCGGCCGCGGCGAACTCCCCGGCGAGTGTCGGGATGTCCAGGGGGGCGGCAGACCGTCGCGGAAGACGCTCGTCGTGGTCGGGAAGCGTCTCGATCACCTGCGGGGGCCCCGGCCGGCGACGCCGAAGCGCCGTCGGCCGGGGCCGGTGCCTCACCGTGCGGGACGGGCACGCTCACACGCCCGCGGTCTCCGCCGTCGAGGCGCCGGACGCGATTCCGAAGGACGGGTCGGGCACCGCCTCGGGGCTGATGAGGGTGGACGGGCGGCCGTCGGTGCCGACCGGCACGTCGCCGTCGATGGTGACGCGGCGCAGCTTGCGCTCATGGGTGTCGGAGTCGTCCACGCCGTAGTGCTGCGTGGCCCGGTTGTCCCAGATGGCGACGTCGCCCACCTGCCAGTCCCAGCGCACCGTGTTCTCCGGGCGCTCGATGTGGGACTGGAACAGATCGACCAGGGCCCGGGAGTCGCGGCCGGTCAGCCCGCTGATCCGCTGGACGAAGTTGCCGAGGAGCAGTACACGTTCGCCGGTCTCGGGGTGGACGCGGACCACCGGGTGCTCGGTGAGGAACTTCGTCGAGGTGAACACCTCCTGGTACTTGGCGAGCGCCTCCGGCAGGGCGTTCGGCCGCAGGGCGATGTAGTCGTAGTCGTTGGAGTGGACGGCCCGCAGACTGTCCGCCAGGGTGCGCAGTTGCTCCGGCAGCTCGGCGTAGGCGGCAGCCGTGTTGGACCACAGGGTGTTGCCGCCGTACGGCGGGATGACGACGGCGCGCAGGATGGAGAAGGCCGGGTAGGCGGGGACGAACGTGACGTCGGTGTGCCACTGGTTCGCCCGGCCGCCGTGATCGGAGTCGATGCCGAGCGAGTAGCGGCCGTCGGCGGACGGGACCGTCGGATGGGCGACCGGGGTGCCGAGCAGCCGCCCGAACGCCTCGTGGCCGTCCTCGTCCAGATGGTCCTGGCCGCGGAAGAGGACGACCTTGTTGGCCAGCAGCGCGGCCCGGATGGCCGCGACGGTCTCGGGCGCGAGATCCCCGCCGAGGCGGACCCCTGAGATGACGGCGCCGATGCGTCCGCCGAGCTTCTGGACAGTGAGGGCGGGAGCGGGGGCTGTGGTCGTGGAGGTCATGGCAGATCCCTTTCGAAGGACACGCTGGTGCGTCGGCCGGCTGTGGAGCGCGGTCAACGGCGCGTTGATTGATTCGGGAGCGGAATCAATAGGGGCGTGAGGCGTCCGCCGGTGGACGGGATGCCGTCCGGGAGCGGGGATGTGGGTGGAGAGCCGTCCGAAGTGCGGTGCGGGGCAGCCTGGTCAGGCGGCGGTACAGCGGCCCGGACACGCGGGCGGCGTTGCGGTGCGGCCGGCGGGGGCGGGCCGCGCATCGGTAACGGCCGTCGCGAACATGTCCCGGAGACTCGCAGCGCCCCGCGGAGTACGTCAAGCGCCCGGCGGGGCGCCGGGCAGTGGTTCAATCGGCCCCTGCGCGGGGCCCGCCCCCCTCCGGAGAAGCCCTGCGAAACAGCCTCTGACCTGGCACTTCTCCGGTTGTTCGGGAGAGGTGAGCTGCCGGGTCCGGCACCCGGCGAGGGCCGGGGACGATTTCATGCCGCCGTAATGCCGCGACCCGCGTCCGGGTCGCGGACCGAAGGAAGCCCCATGACAACTGCCCCTCACGGCTTCCGGGCGACCGGTGACAGCCGGCGCGAGGCCAACGCCGCGACGGTGCTGCGCACCGTGCTCGACCACGGGCCGGTCGCGCCCCGGACGGTCGCCGATCTCTCCGGGCTGAGCCCGGCCGCCGTGTCCCGCCAGTGCACCGACCTCGTAGGGCTCGGCCAGGGACGCGCGGGGGCTTCGTACCAGGATCCGGCGCAACGGCGTCTTCCCGCTCCCCGACCTCAGCGCAGCGCCCGCCCGACGCGACCCGGCCGAACAGCGGCTCGCCCGTCGGCTCATCCTGCTGCCCGGCACTCCGGAACTGGATCTCTACCGGTCCTCCCGGCGGGTCGCGCTGCGTTCCTTCGCGATCACCGTCGCGATCGAGGCGGGGGAGGACGTCCTGGTCTCCCCCGGCGACCAGGGCGGCAGGGTACAGCCTGTACGTCGAGGACGGCCGGCTGTGCCTCGCGTACAACGAGTACGCCGTGCTCCACGAGACCGACGCGGGTTCCCCGGCGGCCGGCGAGCACACGGTCGGGCTCGCGGCCACGGCGGTGCGGGCGCTTCCCTGGAGTTTCACCCTGACCGTCTACGGCGAGGTGCGGGCCAGCCCTCGAAGCGTCCACCAGCTCATCGGTATGGCGCCGTTCCAGGATCGATCGGAAGTCTCCGGTCTCCTCGCCGCTCTTCGAGCGCCACCGCTTCTGACTCTTCCAGGGCCGGCCGCGGTCGGTGACGTCCCGCCCCGGGCCGCCGGGGCGCCCGATTCGCCGGAGGTCGTGGCTTCGGCGCTCGCGCCGGCGGCTGCGGCGTTCGAGTGAGGGCGTCGCCCGATTGGCGGCGGTGGTCGGGCAGAGCTAACGTCGGGGTCAGTGAACGACCGCGTTCACTGATGGTTCGAGTGCACCGATGACTCGAGTGACAAGCAATCCCATGACGGGCTCCCACGCGACACCCCGGCAGGCTGCCGAATCCCCGGAGAAGGGGCGCGGCAGCGGGATCGCCCTTCTCGTCATCTGTTCGTGCCAGCTGATGGTGGTCCTCGACATCACCATCGTGAACATCGCCCTCCCGCACATCCAGACCTCGCTGGGGTTCTCCACCGAGAACCTCTCCTGGGTCATCAACGCCTATACGCTCACGTTCGGTGGGCTGCTCCTGCTGGGCGGGCGCCTCGGTGACATCCTCGGGCGCCGCAGAGTCTTCATGTTCGGCGTCGCCCTCTTCGTCTTCGCCTCCCTGCTCGGCGGTCTCTCCCAGGAGTCGTGGCAACTGCTCGCCGCACGCTCCCTCCAGGGCGTCGGTGGCGCGATCGCCTCGCCGACCGCGTTGTCGCTCATCACCACGACCTTCCGCGAAGGCCCGGCCCGCAACAGGGCGTTCGGCGTGTTCGCGGCCGTCTCGGCGGGCGGCAGCGCCATCGGACTGCTGGCGGGCGGGGTGCTGGTGGAGTGGCTGGACTGGCGGTGGATCTTCTTCGTCAACATCCCCATCGGCCTGCTGATCGTGCTCGCCACTCCCCGCTACATCCGGGAGTCCGAACGCCACCCCGGGCACTTCGACCTCCTCGGCGCACTCACGGCGACGCTCGGCATGGTGTGCCTCGTCTACGGCTTCATCCGGGCCTCCGAAGAGGGGTGGAGCGACACCCTCACCCTGTCGGCGTTCGCGGCGGCTGTCGTGCTGCTCGCCCTGTTCATCGCGATAGAGAACCGGTCCCGGCAGCCCATCACACCCCTGTGGATGTTCCGCGACCGCAACCGCGCCGGCACGTACGGGATGATGCTGAGCCTCGCCGCGGCGATGTTCGGCATGTTCTTCTTCCTGACCCTTTTCGTGCAGAACATCCTGGACTTCAGCCCCCTGAAGGCGGGTCTCGCCTTCCTGCCGATCAGCGCCATCATCGCGGTCGGCGCGGGCATCGCCTCCCAGCTGCTGCCCAAATGGGGTCCCAAGCCCTTCATGGTGACCGGTGCGCTCCTCGCAGCCGTGGGGCTGGGCTGGCTGACACAGACTGATGTCCACAGCTCGTACCTCGGAAGCCTCCTGGGACCGGTGCTGGTGTTCGGACTCGGTATGGGCCTGCAGTTCGTGTCGCTGACGCTGATGGCCGTCTCCGGGGTGGAGCCGAAGGAGGCCGGTGCGGCCTCCGGGATCCTCAACACCACGCAACAGGTGGGCGGATCGCTCGGCCTGTCCATCCTCGTCACGGTCTTCGGTACGGCCAGCCGCAACGAAGCCACCGATCAGGTACCGAAGTTCCTGGCGAACGCGACACCGGCCGAGCTCGCGGAATTCCGCAGGACCCGCGAGCTGCCGGGGCAGTGGGGCGACCAGGTGCTGGCGTCCGGCGTCTCCCAGGCGTTCGTCGTCGCCGCGGTCTTCGCTGTCGTCGCCGCCCTGATCGCCCTGATCGTCATCCAGGTACGCCCCTCGGACCTGGAGCGCCTGCGCGGCGACGGCGCGATGCCCGGTGCGGGGCAGGCGGACGGCGGGCCGGCGGAGGCGACGACCACCGGTGCGCCGGATCCCGCCGCGCGGCCGCCGAGCGGGGAAGCCCGCGAAGGCCCCCGTCCGGAGCGGTGATCCGGTTACGCCTTCGGTGTCCTCGCCCCGGCCTCCCGCGCCGCCGCACCGTCCTCGTGAGCCGCCCGGCTCGGCCACCAGACTCGCGGCCCGATGTCGAGGAACAGGGAGGTGACGAGTACGGACCGTACGACGAAGGTGTCCAGCAGCACGCCCAGGGCCACCGCGAAACCGATCTCCGCGAAGACCACGACCGGCAGGGTGCCGAGCGCCGCGAAGGTGCCGGCGAGCACCAGGCCGGCCGACGTGATGACCGCTCCGGTGGCGGCGAGACCTGACACCACACCTGCCCGGGTGCCCTGGAGGGCCGCCTCCTCGCGGATCCTCGTCGACAGGAAGATGTTGTAGTCGATACCGAGGGCCACCAGGAACACGAAGACGAACAGCGGGAAGTCCGTCGACTCGCCCGCGTAGTCGAACACGTGACGGAAGGCCAGCGCGCTGATGCCGAGCGCGGCGGCGAACGACAGCACCACGGTCGCGACCAGCACCAGAGGTGCCACCACCGCACGCAGCAGCAGCCCCAGGATGACGAGCACCACCAGGAGCACCAGCGGAATGATCAGCAGGTTGTCGTGCCTGGTCGCGGCGTCCATGTCGAGCAGCGCCGCGGTGCTGCCGCCCACCTGGGCATCGGCTCCCGGCACCGCGTGTACCGCGTCGCGGACCCGCTCCACCGTGTCCTTGGCGGCGTCGCTGTCTGCGGGATCCGTCATCGTCGCCTCGAAGATGACCTGCCCGTTCGCTTCCGGCCGTGCTCCGGGCGGCGTACCGACCGAGCCGGGCACCACGCCCTGCGTCGTCTCGACCGCGGCGCGCACCGCGGGAGCGCGGTCGGCCGCGGCGACGACGACCAGGGGATCGCCGCTGCCTCCGGGGAAGTAGCGGTCCTGGATCTCCTGGCCCGTGATCGAGTCGGGCTTTCCGGTGAACGAGTCGGCATTGCTCAGGCCGGAGGCGCGCAGCTGGGTCAGCCCCAGGGACAGGCCGGCGAGCACCAGGGCGGTGACGATCCAGATCGTGCGGGGGCGGCGCGCCTGCCGCTCGCCCATCCGCGCCCAGAAGCCGTGCTCGGTGGGTTCCGCGGATCCGAAATGCGGGATCACCGGCCAGAAGACCCACCGGCCGAAGATCACCAGCAGCGCCGGCAGGAGCGTGAGCATGGCGATCAGGGCGACCGCCACACCGATCGCGGCCACGGGCCCGAGTCCCCGGGTCGAGTTCATCTCGGCGACCAGCAGCACCAGCATGCCGAGCACCACGGTGCCGCTGCTCGCCAGCACGGCCGGCCCGGCCCGGTGCAGTGCCCGCGCCATCGCCTCGTGCCGGTCCTCGTGGCGGCGCAGCTCCTCCCGGTAGCGGGCCACGAGCAGCAGGGCGTAGTCCGTGCCCGCACCGAAGACCAGCACCGTGAGGATGCCCGCGCTCTGCCCGTTCACGGTCAGGCCCGCGTGCGCCGCGAGCAGATAGATCACCGCCTGCGCGCTGAACAGCGCGGCCACGACCGCGATCACGGGCAGCAGGAGAAGGGTGGGGCTGCGGTAGGTGATCAGCAGCATCACGATCACCACCCCCAGCGCGGCGAACAACAGGGTGGAGTCGATGCCGGAGAAGGCCTCCGCGGAGTCGGCCGTGACGCCGCCGGGCCCGGTGACGTGCACGGCGAGACCGCCGCTGCTCGTGCCCACGATCTCCCGGATGGAGTCGACCGCGGGGCCGATCCGCTCCCAGCCCTCCTCGCCCATCGTGATCGGCACGAAGACCTGCGCGGCCGACGGTGCGGCGCTCTTGTCGTAGACGGGCCCCCGGGTCTGCGGACCCCGCACGCCGTGCGCGTCCAGCGTCCGCAACTGCCGGGTGTCCCCGATGATCCGTGCGCGGTCGGCAGCGGTGAGCCCGTCCCCACGCGCGTACACGACGATGGCGGTGATGACCTCGGGCCGGAAATGCTTCGAGCTCTCCAGGACCTGGGTGGACTCCGCGCTGCTCGGCAGCCAGGAGGTGGCGTCGTTGTCCTGGGCGTCGGTGAGCTTCTGGGCGAGCGGCGCCGCGACCACGAGAACGATCAGCCACAGGGCCACGACCAGCCATTTGGTGCGCCGGCCGCAGATGAGTGCGGCCGGCCCCGGCGCTCGGCGTTCCTGTACGTCCGGCATGCCACTCCCCGTACTGCGTCAGGAGTGACGTCGTCATCGAGGGGGAAGGCGGCGCCGGAGCGGCCCGCACAGCGCCGATACCGCAACGTCACCCGCTCTCAGGTTCCGTGCCGGTGACAGTAGGCGGCATGCCGCGGGGCGCCCCCGCGACATGCCGCCGGACCGCTGCAGGGCCCCGGTTGGGCTACCCGGGCATGATCCGGACGAAGGGCCCCTAGGGCGTGTTTCGGAAGTCCCGCCTGCTCGGCGGCGTCTGGCACGCACGCTCGCCGCGTTGTCGGGATCACCCCGATACAACCAGTATCGGGGCGACCCTCCGCCTTGCGATCGCACGCACCAGACGCCGCCGAGCCCGCCCTCCGGGCGGACGGCGCTACTTCCGAAACACGCCCTAGCCCTTGACCGTGAACCCCGCCCGCAGCAGTACGGAGTCGCGCGACGACGGACCGACGAGGAGTTCGAACGCACCCGGCTCGACGATCCGCCGGCCCTCGGCGTCCACCAGGCTGCACTCGGCGACCGGGAGCTCGATGACGACCTCGCGCGACTCGCCGGGGGCCAGCCGAACCTGACGGTAGGCCTTGAGCTCCTTCTCCGCCCAGGTCACGGAGGTCACGGTGTCGCTGACGTACGCCTGCACGGTCTCCAGCACGGGGCGTTCACCCGTGTTGCGGACGGTGACCCGCGCCCGCAGGGTGTCACCCGTGCCGAGGACGTCGGTGCTCACCTCCAGGTCGGTGTACGTGACTGTCGTGTAGCTGAGGCCCTCGCCGAACACGAACGCCGGACGCTGCGTCAGGTCGGCGTAGCGGGTGCCGTGCTGGCCGCGGACCTGGTTGTAGTACGTCGGCTGCTGCCCCGCATGACGAGCGAAGGACAGGGGCAGCCGCCCGGACGGCTCGATCAGGCCGAGCGCGAGTTCGGCGACGGCCCGGCCACCGAGCATGCCCGGGTTGAAGGCGTGCACGATCGCCGCCGCGCGGTGGGCGGACGGCGGCAGGACGAGCGGCTTGGAGCTGATGACGACCACGACGACCGGCTTGCCCGTGGCGACGAGTGCGTCGAGCAGCGCGATCTGGCCGCCGATCAGCTCCAGGGTCGCCGTGGAGCGGCCCTCACCGACCAGCTCGATGCGGTCACCCACGACCGCGACCACGTGGTCGGCCGCCTCCGCGGCGGCCACCGCCTCGGCGATCATGGCCGCGGACGGCTCCGCCGGGACGACGATCTCCGGCCGCGGCTGCCCGTCGGGGAAGAACGCGCCCTCGGGGTCCGGGCCCACGGTCAGGATGTCGGCGCCCCGGGCGTGCGTCACGGTCCAGCCGTCCGGCACATGCTCGCGGAACCCGTCGAGCACGGTACGGATCATGGCCCGCGGATGCCCGTCCGGCAGCCAGTCCGCCTGGCCCGAGGAGCCCGCCCAGTCGCCGAGCTGGGTCTGCGCGTCATCGGCGTTGGGCCCGATCACGGCGACGGTGCGCGGCGCCGATCCGGCACCCGCGACCGCGCGGCCGTCGGGACCGGCCCCGAAGCCGCCGGCCAGCGGCAGCGTGCCGTCGTTGGCCAGCAGCACCAGCGAGCGCCGCGCCGCTTCGAGGTTGAGCCCGGCGTGGTCCGCGCTGCCGATCACCGCGGCCTGGCGCTCGGGGTCGGGGTGGCGCGGATTCTCGAAGAGGCCGAGCTCGAACTTGAGCGTGAGCACGCGCCGGACCGCCGCGTCGATCTCCGCCTCGTCGAGCATGCCGGTGGCGACCGCCTCCTGGGCCCCCTCGAAGAAGGCCGGCGTCGTCATGACCATGTCGTTGCCCGCGCGGACCGCGGCGGCGGCCGCCTGTGTGTGGTCGGCGTACACATGCTGCTCCCACACCATGCGGCCGACGTTGTCCCAGTCGGTCACCAGCGTGCCCGTGTAGCCCCACTCGCCGCGCAGCACCTCGTTCAGCAGCCAGTTGTTGACCGTGACCGGCACCCCGTCCATGGACTGGTAGCCGAGCATGAACGTCCGGCAGCCCTCGCGGGCGACCCGCTCGAACGGCGGCAGGAACCATGAGCGCAACTTGCGCCGGGAGATGTCGGCCTCGCTCGCGTCCCGGCCGCCCTGGGTCTCGGAGTAGCCCGCGAAGTGCTTCGCGCACGCCAGGACCGCCGTCGGGTCGTCAAGACCGTCGCCCTGGTAGCCGCGCACCATCGCCGAGGCCAGCTCACCGATGAGGAAGGGGTCCTCGCCGAACGTCTCGCTGACCCGGCCCCAGCGCAGGTCGCGGGTGATGCACAGGACCGGGGAGAACGTCCAGTGCACGCCCGTAGCGGCCACCTCGACGGCCGTCGCCCGGGCGATCCGCTCCACCAGCTCCGGGTCCCAGGTCGCCGCCATGCCGAGCTGGGTGGGGTAGATCGTCGCACCCTCCCAGAACGAGTGACCGTGGATGCAGTCCTCCGCGACGAGCAGGGGGATCCGCAGCCGGGTCCGCTCGGTGAGCGCGGCCGCCTCCAGCACCCGGTCGGGGGAGGCGTGGAGGATCGATCCCGCGTGCATGTCCTCGATGAGGTGCCGCACCCCGTCCTTCGCGTTCAGTTGAAGCATCTGGCCGGCCTTCTCCGGCAGCGTCATCCGGCCGACCAGGTCGGCAACGCGCTCCGGGACGGACAGAGTGGGGTCGAGGTAAGGCAGGGAGGAGCCCACGGGAGTTCCTTTCACAGCGTCGGCGGGATGGTGCGGCACAGCACGACTCAGCCGCTGGGAGCCACCGTACGCTGAATCCCGACCGAGTGGTAAGTATGTGAGTGTGCGACGGTACGCAGGACTGCCGTCCGACATGACCGGGAGAGTGGCGAGTGACGGGTGAGACGCGTCGCGGATATGCGAAGGGCCGTGCCAAGCGCGTGGAGATCCTCGACCAGGCGATGGCCATGTTCGGCGAGGTCGGCTACCGGGGTGCCTCGCTGCGCGTGATCGCGACCCGCTGCGGCATTTCGCACCCGGGCCTGCTGCACCATTTCCCCACGAAGGGGTCGCTGCTTCTCGCGGTTCTCGAGCACCGCGACGCGGTGGACGGGGAGTGGTTCTCCGTCGGCGAGCCCAGGGGCGTGGACTGCCTGCGCCGGTTCGTCGACCTTGCCGTGCTGAACGCCGAACGGCGGGGAATCGTCGAGCTGTTCTCCGTACTCGCCGCCGAGGCGACCTCTGCCGAGCACCCGGCTCACGCCTATTTCGTCGAGCGGTACCGCAACCTGGTGCTGACCACTGCGGTCTCGTACGGGGAAGCCCGCGACGAGGGGGCCCTGAGGGAGGGGATCGATCCCGGCGAGGCGGCGCAGCAGTTGATCGCGCTGATGGACGGGCTTCAGACGCAGTGGCTCCTCAGTGGCTGCGCGACGGACATGGCCGGTGTGATGCGTGCCCACGTGCAGGCGCAGTTGACCGTGCCACTCTGAGTCGCGCCGGGGGCGGGTCCGGAGGGCTCGGATATCCGGAGTTCTTCCGTCCGTATGGGGAGAGCGAGGCAGGTGGCGCCGGACCTCTTTACGGCCTTGTCATGTGCCGGTAACTTCCGAGCTGCAAGAGATTGCAGCAATATTCCGACTGGCATTTCAGTCGGACCGCCCCCATCGCTCGGACCTTGAGGCGCGTCAGGGTTTCCGGCGGGACGGCGCAGGTCCCCGACTCCTGCGTCCTGGACGCCACGGCTTCGCCGTCGCCGTGGCCCTTCCCTGGAGACACCGATGAAACGCACCCCTCACCGGCTGCCGAGACGCCCCCTGGCGGCAGCCACGGCCGCGGCCGCAGTGCTCGGCCTGTTCACCGCACTGCCCGGGACCCCTGACCTCGACGCGGCTCCCGTCGCCGCTGCCGAGACCTCCACGACCGTCTTCTACTACACCAAGACGAAGAACTGGACTGCGTACAACCTGCATTACGCGCCGGACGGCGGTTCCTGGACCTCCGTGCCCGGTGTGGCGATGGAGGCCGCGTGCACCGACTGGGTCAAGAAGACCGTCTCGCTCGGCACCGCGGCGGGGCTGAAGGCGACCTTCAACAACGGCTCGGGTGTCTGGGACAACAACGCCGGCAAGAACTACGACCTGGGCAGCGGGAACGTCACCGTCAAGGACGGGGTCGTGGCGCACAGCGACCCGTGCGCCGGGACCGGCCCGGACCCGAGCCCCACCGGCGACGGCGCCAACACGGCCTCGGTGTACTACTCGACGGCCACCGTCGGCTGGACCACCACCAATCTGCACTACCAGCCCGCGGGCGGCTCCTGGACCACGGTGCCGGGCGTCGGTATGGAGCCCGCCTGCACCGGCTGGGTGAAGAAGACGGTCGACCTCGGCGCCGCCACCTCGATGCAGGCCGTGTTCAACAACGGCAACGGGGTCTGGGACAACAACAACGGCGGCAACTACACGATCCCCGCCGGCGTCAGCACCGTGAAGGACCGCGCGGTGGCCAAGGACGCCAAGGACCCGTGCGTCGCCGAGCCGCCGGACACCCAGGCGCCGACCGTGCCCACCGAGGTGACGGCCAAGGCCGACGGGGTGGCCGTCATCCTCACCTGGGAACCCTCCTCCGACAACAAGAAGGTGACCAAGTACCAGGTCACCCGGACCGGAGGGACCAAGGGCAGTGTCGTCACCGATGTGAGCTCGACGGTGCTCTCCGAGTCGAACCTGGAGGAGAAGACCGCCTACACCTACACGGTCAAGGCGGTCGACGCGGCGGGCAACACGTCTGCCGCCTCCGCGGACGCGAAGGCGACCACCGGGGTCAAGCCGCCGACGGCCGCCCAGGGCAGGCCACTGGGCACCGACCCGCGCAAGGACCCGATCTACTTCGTGCTGACCGCACGCTTCAACGACGGGGACGCGGGCAACAACCGGGGTGGCAACCAGGACGTGAAGTCCGGCAACGCCGCCAACAACGACCCCATGTTCCGGGGTGACTTCAAGGGTCTGGTCAACAAGCTCGACTACATCAAGGGGCTCGGCTTCTCGGCCATCTGGATCACCCCGGTCGTCCTGAACCGGTCCGACTACGACTACCACGGCTATCACGGCTACGACTTCTACAAGGTCGACCCGCGCCTGGAGTCCGCCGGAGCCTCGTACCAGGACCTGATCAACGCGGCCCACGCCAAGGGCGTGAAGATCTACCAGGACGTCGTCTACAACCACTCCTCGCGCTGGGGTGCCAAGGGCCTGTTCACCCCGACCGTCTACGGCGTCAGGGACAGCCAGTGGAGCTGGTACTACGACGAGAAGAGCGAGGGCTTCGAGTACGACGGACTGACCGTCGACCCCAAGAGCGGCAAGTCGTACTACAACGGCGACCTGTGGTCCACGGCCGAGCCCGCGGGCAACACCTGTCTCAACTGGGGCAAGGCGACCGGGGCCACCTCACCCGAGGGCTACAGGATCTACAACTGCCAGTGGCCCAACCCCACATCGGGCATGTTCCCGAAGGAGTACTACCACAACTGCTGGCTGGGGAACTGGGAGGGCGAGGACTCCCGCTCGTGCTGGCTGCACGACGACCTCGCCGACTTCAACACCGAGTCCGCACCGGTCCAGAACTACCTCATCGGCGCGTACAACAAGTACATCGACATGGGCGTCGACGGATTCCGCATCGACACCGCCGTCCACATCCCGCGCACCACCTGGAACCGCCGCTTCCTGCCCGCGATCCAGGAGCGCGTCACCCAGCAGTTCGGCGCGGAGGCCGCGAAGAACTTCCTGGTCTTCGGTGAGGTCGGCGCGTTCGTCAACGACAAGTGGAACCGTGGCTCGGTCAACCACTCCGCGCAGTTCTTCACCTGGAAGGAACGCAAGGAGTACGCCGCCGACGACGCCAAGGCCGCGCTGGAGATGTACGACTACGAGCAGCAGCTCGGCACCGGGGCACAGCCGACCTCGGACAACGCGTTCCTGAACGGCAACACGTACCACGTACCGGACCACAGCAAGTTCTCCGGCATGAACATCATCGACATGCGCATGCACATGAACTTCGGGGACGCCACGAACGCGTACAACAACGGCAAGGACTCCGACGACTCGACCAACGACGCCACCTACAACGTCGTCTACGTCGACAGCCACGACTACGGCCCCAACAAGAGCAGTGAGCGCTACACGGGCGGCACCGACGCCTGGGCCGAGAACATGGCCCTGATGTGGACCTTCCGCGGCATCCCCACCCTCTACTACGGATCGGAGATCGAGTTCCAGGCCGGCAAGAAGATCGACTGCGGCCCCACCTGCCCGCTGGCCACGACCGGACGGGCCTACTACGGCGACCACCTCGCGGGGAGCGTCACGGCCTCGGAGTTCTCCAAGGTCGACTCCGCCACCGGTGAGGTCGCCAACACGCTGGCCAAGCCCCTGGTCAAGCACGTCCAGCGGCTCAACGAGATCCGCCGGGCCGTGCCCGCCCTGCAGATGGGCCAGTACTCCACCGAGGGCATCACCGGCCAGATGGCGTACAAGCGGCGCTACACCAGCGGCGCGACGGACAGCTTCGCGCTCGTCACCGTCACCGGCGGAGCCTCGTACACCGGTATCCCCAACGGCACGTACAAGGACGCCGTCACCGGCGACACGCGGGTCGTCACCGACGGGAAGCTCACCGTCGCCGCCCCCGGCAAGGGCAACATGCGCGTCTACGTGCTGAACGGCCCGGGCATGATCGGCACCGCGGGCCCCTACCTGAAGTAGGCGGGCAGCAGCGGTCACCCGACCGCAACGCGAGCGCCCCGACGGGCCGGCCATGCCGGCCCGTCGGGGCGCATCCGCGTGCGGCGGCGGCCTACGGAGCGCCGCCGTCCGAGGCCAGCAGGGCCTCCCGGCCGATCATGGCCGTGGAGCCGGGTGCCGTACAGGCGAAGGCGCCCGCCACCGCGCCCAGCCGGGCGGACCCGAGGGCGTCCCGGCCTTCGAGCCGTCCGTACAGGAACCCGGTGACGAACGCGTCGCCCGCACCGTTGCTGTCCACCACCGGTGCGGGAGGCGAGGTCGCCGGGACGTGGAGCGGATCCGGAGCGCCGTCGCGGGTGAGGACGTAGGAGCCCTCCGCACCCGCCGTGGCCACCACCGTGCCGGCGCGGCCCTCACGCAGGATCTCCCGCATCAGCGCAGGCGTTCGGTCACCCGTCACCGCCGCGCTGAAGAACACGAGATCGGACCGGAGGGCGAACTCCCGCTGATGGTCGGCCAGCCCGTCCCAGTCGTGCAGATCGGTGGAGACCGGGACACCGAGGGCCTCGATGTCGTCGTACAGGAAGCGGGTGAAGTTCATGATGGACAGATGGACATGGCGGGCGCGCCGCAGCCGGGGAAGATAGAAGTCCTGCGGCATCCTCAGGTCCTCGGGATCGCGGGCGTCGTAGAACGACATCCGCCGGCCGGTCGAATCCACCAGGTTCACCGCACGGCGGGTACCCGCCGCCGAGACCACCGGGTGGAACTCCACATCGCCCTTGGCCAGCCGCTCGCGCACCTGCGCACCGGTCCAGTCGTCGCCGATGCAGTCGAGCAGCGCGACCTCCAGCCCCAGCGCTCGGGCGCCGAGAGCCACGTTGCCCCCGGTGTGACCGGGCCACTCCTCGATCGGGCCGACCATGACCGAGTCGGCGAGCGGGACGGGCAGGGCGTCGACGCGGACGATCGTGTCCACTCCGCTGCCGCCGACCACCAAGACGTCGTATTCCGTTAGTTGTTGGACCACTGTTCCGCCTCTCGGTTCCCGCCGTGATCATTATGGCCGAGGCCCCGTACGGATGTCCGGCCCGCTCCGGGCCCGG
The DNA here is from genome assembly GCF_036195045.1 of Streptomyces sp. NBC_00236. NCBI lineage: Bacteria > Bacillati > Actinomycetota > Actinomycetes > Kitasatosporales > Streptomycetaceae > Streptomyces > Streptomyces sp. NBC_00236. Next base: position 7,987,616 of record NZ_CP108100.1, read on the forward strand.
ATGCCGGGCGATGCGTTCCGGCCAGGGTCCAGTCGTCCCTTGTGCCACCGCGAGCACGGACGACCACTCACCGCGCGTCGCGGAGACCCCCTGACTATGCTCGACCGGGGGCCGACGACCTGACTCACATGGAGGCATCCATGCTGCCGCTGCCCGAACCGCGCGACTACCCGCCGCGCATCGCCACCGGCGCGTTCATCCTCAATTCCGGTCTGGGCAAGCTCAAGGCGGACGAGGCGACCCAGCAGGGACTGCACGGAATGGCCTGCACCGCCTACCCGTTCCTGAAGAAGATCGGGCCCGGCCGGTTCACCCGGTTGCTGGCGTGGTCCGAGATCGCGGTGGGCGGCAGCCTGCTGGTTCCCTTCGTCCCGACCAGGCTTGCCGGGCTGGCCCTCACCGGATTCTCCGGAGGACTGGTCGGCCTGTACCTGCGGGTGCCGGGAATGCGGGAACCCGGCAGTCTGAGCCCGACCCAGGACGGCGTCGCGCTGGCCAAGGACGCCTGGATGTTCGGCATCGGGCTGGGCTTCCTCGGCGCGGGCACACGCCGGGCCGGCGCGGCGGCACACCGCTGCCGCCGGCACCGCGGGTGCGCACGCTGATCCACCGGCACCACCCGATCCGTCCGCGCCGGGGTGGGGGCACGCTCTCCGTGCCACCACCCCGGCGTCAGCCGCGCACCCGGGCCATCAGCAGGGCCACGTCGTCGTGGTCCTGGGGAGCCCGCAGCTCGCGCAGCAGCCGGTCGCAGGAATCCTCCAGCGACGGATCCGGATGCCGCAACAGCCCCAGCAGGCTGTCCAGCCGGCTGTCGATGTCGACCTCCCGGGTCTCCACCAGCCCGTCCGTGTAGAGCACGAGCAGGTCGCCGGGCCCGAGCGGGACGGTGACGTCGCTGAACGGCACACCACCCACGCCCAGCGGTGCCCCGGGCGGCAGATCGAGCAGACGCGGCGCACCGTCCCTCGGGACCAGCACCGGCGGGAGATGACCGGCCGTACTCACCCGGCACCGCCCGGCGTCCGGGTCGTACACGGCGTACACGCAGGTGGCGAAGGGCGGGTCCAGGTCGGCGGTGATCTCGTCGAGGTGGCCCAGTACCTCCGCGGGCTGGAGACCGAGCCTGGACAGGGTCTGCGTGGCGGTACGCAGCCGCCCCATCGTGGTGGCGGCGTTGATCCCGCTGCCCATCACATCGCCCACCACGAGCGCGGTCCGCCGGTGCCGCAGCCCGATGACGTCGAACCAGTCCCCGCCGACCTCGTACCGCGAAGCGGCCGGCTGGTAGCGGGACGCCACCTCCAGACCCACCGGATCGTGGTGGTTGCGCGGCAGCATGCTGCGCTGCAGGGTGAGCGCGGTCTCCCGCTGCTGCCGGTAGAGCCGGGCGTTGTCGATGCTGACCGCCGCGCGGGCGGCCAGCTCGCACGCCATCAGCTCGTCGTCCTCGGTGAACGGCAGCGGATTGTCCGTACGGATGAGGTCGATCGCGCCGAGGACCTCGCCCCGTGCGATCAGTGGCACCGCCATGTAGGAGTGCGCGCCCGCCTGCGCGAGGAGCTCGGCCGACCGGCTGTCCCTGGCTATGCGCGCCAGTATCCCCGCGTCGAGGTACGGCTCCCGGACCGGCCGGCCGGTCCGCACACAGCGGGTGATCAGCCGGTCGGCACCGTACTGGGCCGCGTGTCCCGGCGGATCCGCCGCCTCCACCACGGGGTTCGGCCGCGCCGCGACGATGGCCAGGGCCTGGATGAGGATCGGCCCCTCGGTCAGGCCGGGGTGCCCCTTCAGGACGCTGTCCAGGACATCGACCGCGGCGACGTCGGCGAGCTGGGGCACGGTGACCTCCGCCAGCTCCTGGGCCGTCTGCTCCAGATCCAGCGTGGTGCCGATCCGTACCGAGGCGTCGGCGATCAGTGCCAGGCGGTTCCGGGCGCGCTCCACCTCGGCACCCGCCCGGTAGCGGTCGGTCACGTCGATCAGCGACACGGCGATCCCGAGCACCCGGCCCCCGGAGTCGTCCAGGCGGTACAGCGACATCCGCCAGGCACGGTCGGTGTCCGGATCGGCGGGCGTGCGTCCCACCACCTCGTGGGACACCTGCGGCACACCGCTGCTGAGGACCTCGCGCATCGCCGCCCCGATGGCGTCGGAGTCCAGGAACGGCAGCGCCTCTCCCACCCGGCGGCCCAGGTGGCCGTCGGCGCTGAGCCCGTCCATCCGCTCCAGCGCGGGATTGGCGGCCAGATAGCGCAGATCGTGGTCCAGGACGGCCAGGCCGATCGGCGACTGGTCGACCAGGCGCACGGACAGCGCGAGATCCTGTTCGACCGCGCGCAGCGTCGCCCCGTCCGCCGCCAGTCCCAGCGCGTAGAAGTCGCCCCGGTCGTCCTGCAGCCGCATGTTGCGGAACTCGAGCAGCCGGGTGGTGCCGTCCTTGTGCCGCACGGGGAAGACACCCGCCCACACCTCGCCGCTGCTCATCACCTCGGTGAAGAGCCTCAGCACCAGCTCGAAGTGCTCCTCGTCCACGAGCACCCGTGCGGCGAACCGGCCCAGCGCCTCGGCGGGCGCGTAGCCGAGCAGCGCCTCCGCCTGAGGGCTCCACAGCACGATGCGTCCCTTGGTGTCCAGCACCATCGCGCCCACACCAAGGACGTCGAGCAGGCCCCCCTCCGGGGAGCGGTGCACGCCTTCCCTGCGCGCATCGCCCCAGCCGGTCCGCATGTCATCAGTGCCGCCCACAGACGATCCTTTCCATGCAGTCCTCGCGCCCGGACGCAGGTCCGCTGTCTCCCATGGTCGCCCCGGAGCCACCACCCCCGCAGCTTCGACGGCTGCGCACCGTGTGCCGCAGGGAGGTTTCGGAAGCCCGAGGGCGGTCACCCGCAGCGTACGGAGCCGAACACACGAAGACGACCGTCAGGAGAGTGAGAACCCATGGAGAACTGGCGCATGCTCGCGGCCTGCCGCGAGGAGGACCCCGACCTGTTCTTCCCCATCGGGAGCACCGGCCCCGCGCTGGTGCAGACCGAGGACGCCAAAGCGGTGTGCCGGAGCTGTCCCGTACGGCAGGAGTGCCTGCGGTGGGCTCTGGACAACGGCCAGGACGCCGGTGTGTGGGGTGGTCTGGACGAGTCGGAGCGACGCACGCTGAAGCGCCGTTCGCGCAGGCGGGCCAAGGACCCCCGGTAGCGGCGAGGGCATCGTCACACCGATGGCCGCCGTGCCCGCCTGGTGTTTCTCCGGCAGGCGGGTACACGATGAGGCATGGACACCACGGCATGGATCGTCATCGGCGCAGTCTTCGTGCTGCTCACGGTGGGCGTCGCCGGCGTTCTCCTGGTACGGGTCCTGCGCGCCAGGAAGCTGCTGGCCGACGCCGGGGTTCCGCTGCGCGACAAGGCGCTGCTCTGGGCGGCGGTGATCTACACGGTCTCGCCCGTCGACCTGCTGCCGGACCCCGTCTACCTCGATGACATCGGCTTCCTGCTGCTGGCCCTGCGTTCGCTGCACGGTGCCGCGCGGGCCGCGGGAGTGGGCAGGCACGGGGAGCGGCCGGTGGAGTCCCGGAGCCTCGTGCCGTAGGGCCCCTCGTACCGCCTGCGGAGGGATCGACGTCCGGATTCCGGGCGTCGCCCATGTGCGGGGAACCGGATCCGTCACGCTCGTTGACAGCTGAGCACGTACACGTCACTCTCCTGGGAGAGCGCTCTCCCATCCGGTTCCGGGACACCGGTCCCTCACTCTTCTGCCAGGAGAGAATGTGCACAGACCTAGCGCAGCCCTGCCCGCGAGACCGCGTCCGGGCACGCTGCTGATCACTCTTCTCGCGCTTCTCGCGTCGTCGCTCGTGATGCTGACAGCGCCCCCTGCCCGTGCCGCCGAGTCGCTTCTCTCGCAGGGGAAGAACGCCACCGCCTCGTCCCACGAGGGGGACGGCTACGCGGCCTCCGCGGCGGTGGACGGAAACCTGACCGGCACCCGCTGGGCCAGCGAATGGCGCGATCCCCAGTGGATCCAGGTCGACCTGGGGGCCACCGCCGACCTCAGCAGGGCCGTACTGACCTGGGAGTCCGCCTACGGCAAGGCGTACGAGATCCAGGCCTCCGACAACGGATCGGACTGGCGCACCCTCAAGACCGTGACCGCGGGCGACGGCGGAACGGATGATCTCGCCCTGTCCGGCTCCGGCCGGTACGTCCGCATGTACGGCACCGCCCGGGCCGGGGGGTACGGCTACTCCCTGTGGGAGTTCCAGGTGTACGGCACCACCGGCCCGCCGCCCGCCACCGGCGGCGCCGTCCGCGTCACCGGCTCGCAGGGCAACTGGCAGCTGACCGTCGACGGGAAGCCCTACCAGGTCAAGGGCCTGACCTGGGGCCCCTCCGTGGCCGACGCGGGCCGCTACCTCCCCGACCTCAGGTCGATGGGCGTCAACACCATCCGCACCTGGGGGACCGACGCCTCGTCCAAGCCACTGCTCGACGAGGCCGCGGCCAACGGCATCCGGGTCGTCAGCGGCTTCTGGCTCCAGCCGGGCGGCGGCCCGGGCAGCGGCGGCTGTGTCAACTACCTGACCGACGACGCGTACAAGACCGCCTCGCTCACCGAGTTCGCCAAGTGGGTCGACACGTACAGGAACCACCCGGGCGTCCTCATGTGGAACGTCGGCAACGAGTCGGTGCTCGGGCTCCAGAACTGCTACAGCGGTGACGAACTGGAGAGGCAGCGCAACGCCTACACCACCTTCGTCAACGACGTGGCGAAGAAGATCCACACCATCGACCCGAACCACCCGGTCACCTCGACCGACGCCTGGACCGGAGCCTGGCCCTACTACAAGCGCAACGCCCCCGACCTCGACCTGTACTCGGTCAACTCCTACGGCGACATCTGCGGTGTGCGGGGCGCCTGGGAGTCCGGCGGCTACACCAAGCCCTACATCATCACCGAGGGCGGTCCGGCCGGTGAGTGGGAGGTGCCGGACGACGCCAACGGTGTCCCGGACGAGCCCACCGACGTCCAGAAGGCCGAGGGCTACACCAAGGCCTGGAACTGCATCACCGCCCACCAGGGGGTCGCCCTGGGCGCGACCCTCTTCCACTACGGAACGGAGCACGACTTCGGGGGCATCTGGTTCAACGTGGTGCCCGACGGCAAGAAGCGGCTGTCGTACTACGCGCTGAAGAAGGCGTACGCCGGATCCACGGCCGGGGACAACACCCCGCCCGTCATCAGCGGCATGACGGTCCAGAACGCCGGCGGAGCCCCGGCCGGGGCGGAGTTCACCGTCGGGGCCGCCATCCGGGACCCGGACAACGACCCGTTGACGTACCGGATCTTCCTGAGCGGGAACTACGCCACCGGTGACAAGGCCCTGGTCGAGGCCGCCTGGCGCGCCACGGGCAACGGCACCTTCGCGGTGAGGGCGCCGGACCGGCTCGGGGTGTGGAAGGTCTACATCCAGGCCGAGGACGGACACGGCAACGCGGGCATCGAGACCAAGTCCGTGAAGGTCGTGGTGCCCCCGGTCGCCGGCACCAACCTGGCCCTCGGGCGGCCGGCCACCGCCACGTCCGCACAGGCCGGCAGCACCGGCTGCCCCTGTACCGCCGCGATGGCGACCGACGGCAGGATGGACACCCGCTGGGCCAGCGACTGGAGCGACCCCCAGTCGATCCAGGTCGACCTGGGCGAGCGCACGTCGTTGCGCCACATCCAGCTGGTGTGGGACCCGGCCTACGCCAAGGCGTACGAGGTACTGGTCTCGGACGACGGCACCAACTGGCGGTCCGTGTACTCCACCACCAGTGGCAACGGCGACGCCGACGACCTCGACCTCGCGCAGACCGCCCGTTATGTGAAGCTCAACCTCACACAGCGGGGCACCGGTTGGGGCTACTCGCTCTGGGAGTTCGGTATCTACGGCTGACAGCCGGGCGTGCGCCGGTGGGGAGGGCTTCCCTCACCGGCGCACGCCGTCACGGGGCGTGTCGATGGCGGGCCGCGGGCGGGGAAGCGCACAAGGTGAGGGTATGAACGTCGCAGACATCCTGACCGAGGGATACACCCGCATCCAAGAGACCGTGCACGCGGCCGTCGAGGGTCTCGAACCCGACACCCTCAACGCCCGCCCGGACGACGGGGCCAACTCGATCGCCTGGCTGGTCTGGCACCTGACCCGCGTCCAGGACGATCACCTCGCCGACGCGGCGGGCACCGAGCAGGTCTGGTTCACCGAGGGCTGGGCCGCACGCTTCGACCTGCCCTTCGCCAAGGGCGCCACCGGCTACGGGCACAGCAGCAAGGAGGTCGGCGCGGTCAAGGTCGGCTCGGCGGACCTGCTGCTGGGGTACTACGACGCCGTGCACGCACGTTCTGCCGAGTTCATCGGCGGCCTCGACGGCAAGGCGCTCGACCGCGTCGTCGACGAGGCGTGGTCGCCGCCCGTCACCCTGGGGGTCCGGTTGATCAGCGTCCTGGCGGACGACCTCCAGCACGCGGGACAGGCGGCTTTCGTGCGCGGCTGCCTGGAGCGCCGCTGAGGGCTCCCGTTCGGCCAGGGCCGGCTCGCGGCGCAGGCCCGATGCCCTGGAGGGGGACCCGGCCCCGGCCCCGGCGATCACCTCGTCCGGCGCCTCGGAGAATTCGGGCCACGGCTGGGTGCCGACCCGGGCCGGCCGGAGGCGGCGGGACGGCAGGGGAGTCAGGCCGACAGGGCGGACGCGCCGCGGGTGCGGGCGTAATGTCCCGGGCCGGTGCCCACGACCCGCTTGAAGTGGCGTGTCAGATGGGACTGGTCGTAGAACCCCACGGCGCCCGCCACCTCCGAGGCGGGCATCCCCCGCAGGAGCAGCCGGCGTGCGAGATCGACCCGGCGACCCGTCACGTACTGGTGCGGTGCCATGCCGAACTCCCGGCTGAAGGCCCGCACCAGGTGCGCGTGATGGGCGTGCAGCCGCAGCGCCGCGTCCTGGAGCGTGATCCCCTCCACGAACCGTTCATCGAGCAGATCCCGCAGCCGGTGGGCGACCCTGCGGTCGTGCACGTACCGTGCGGGCTCCGGACGGCTGCGCAGATGCCGGTCGAGCCGTTCGGCGACCAGCGCGAGACGGCTTGCCGCCTCCAGTTCGTCGCCCGGGCCGGCGAGCGTCGTGTGCAGGCGGCCGATCCTGCGGCGCAGGGCCGGATCGCGCAGGACGGGCCGGTCGACGGCCATGCCGACGAGCCCCTCGTCGACCTGGGCGACATCGAGGTAGAGGACGCGCTTGCGGAACCCCGCGGCGGTGGCGGCGCCGCCGTTGTGCGGGACGTGCGGGGGCAGCAGGGTCACCACGTCGGTGAGCACCCCGTGCTCGTGGCGGTCCAGGTCGTAGCGGACCATGCCCTCGTCCACGATGAGCAGGGTCCAGGCGGCATGGGTGTGCATCGGGTAGGTGTGGTCGGTGAAGTGGGCGTGGAAGACCTCTTCGATTCCCGCCACCGACGGACGCCACGCGGTGATGTCCGGACGTGCAGCCATGAGCCGATCGTACGCCCGGGCCCGCTGCTCCCCGGCCGTTCGCTCCCCGGCCCGGGGAGCAGACGTGCAAAGTTCGTACAAGACCGGGCGGCGTGCTGCCGGGCAGGCTCGGGGCCATGACAGATGAACTCGCCCCCGTCCGCTTCGACACCAAGATCGCCGTGCTGCTCCGGGACGACCTGGAGACGTGGCAGCGCCTCAATGTGACGGCCTTCCTCGTCAGCGGGCTCGGTACGGCCGTGCCCGAGGTGGTCGGCGAGCCGTACGCCGACGCCGACGACACCCCGTACCTGCCGATGTTCCGTCAGCCGGTGCTGGTCTTCGAGGGGCCGAAGGAAGTGCTGACGACGGCCCACACCCGGGCGGTCGGCCGGGGAGCGATCCTTTCGGTGTTCACCTCCGACCTCTTCGCGACGGGCAACGACCGGGACAACCGGGCCGCCGTCCGCGCGGTGCGGCGGGACGGTATGGATCTGGTGGGGCTGGCCGTGCACGGGCCCCGCAACGCCGTCGACAAGATCCTCAAGGGCGCGTCGATGCATCCCTGACCACGTGGGACGCGGGCGCGCGGCCGACGGACGGATGTCCGCCGGCCGCGCGGGGCGTCACCGGACGCGTGCGGCGAAATACGGGAGCAGGGCGAGAAGATCCGCGAGAGGCTCCGTCGCCAGGGCCACGCTCTCCAGGCAGGCGCGAGCACGCTCCAGGTGCCGGTCGGCCTCGTCCAGGGCCGCCGCGCGTCCGCCGGCCTCCTCGATCAGCCCGGCCGCCCGCCTGGCGGCACGGTCGTCCAGCGCCTCTCCCGTACGCAGCAACGCGCCCAGGCGCACAGCGGCCGGGCCGCCGGCCGTGAGCGCGGTGAGGACGGGGTACGTCTTCTTCCGGCGCCGCAGATCGCTGTGGACGGGCTTGCCCGTGACGGCCGGGTCGCCCCAGATCCCGAGCACGTCGTCCACGGCCTGGAACGCCACCCCGAGGTGGCGGCCGGCCGATGTGAGGGCATCGGTCTCCGAGCGCCCGGCGCCCCCCAGGACGGCGCCGAGGCCGGCCGCGCAGCCCAGCAGGGCGCCCGTCTTCTGCTCGGCCATCCGCCGGTACTCGTGCGGCTGCACGGCATCCGGCCCGGTCCAGGGCCGCGACTCGAAGAGCAGGTCGTCGGCCTGACCGTGCACCAGGTCGTTGAGTGCCCCGGCCAGCAGCCGGACCGCCGGGGCGCAGGCGCCGCCGGGAGTACCGGCCAGCGTCTGGACGGCGAGTGCGAAGAGCGCGTCGCCGGCGAGGACCGCGGGTCCGGTGCCGTATGCCTTCCAGGCGGTGGCCCGCTGCCTGCGGGTCTCGTCGCCGTCCATGACGTCGTCGTGGAGCAGGGAGAACGTGTGGATCAGTTCGACGGCGACAGCGCCGGGGACCGCGCTCTCCGCCTTCGCGCCGACGGCCTCCGCGCCGAGCACCGCCAGGGCCTGCCGGACCCCTTTGCCCTGCGCACCGGGGAGGGGCCGGCCGTCCCCGTCCCAGCCGAAGGAGAACGCGGTGATCTCGGCATGCCACGGGTGCAGCCGCCCGACCGCCCGGACGAGCGAGGGACGGACGAGTTCGCGGCAACGGGCGAGTATCTGCGGCGCCCCGGTCCGCTGGGCCACGGGAGGAGTCATCGCGGGCCGCCCGCCGGGGGCGTCGCGCCTGGGGCCGCCGCGATGTCGCCGGCCGCCGTCACGCCGAGTTCCGCGTACGCCTTGTCGACCATGCCGCGGGCGTTGAGCAGTCCGATCCGGTCCAGCGTCCCCCGCAGCTCGTCCAGCTCCGCGGCGGTCGCGGCACGGTCGCGGCCGAGCCGGGCGAGCGACTTCACGAGCCCGAGCCGGGCCAGCGCCTCGCCCCGGGGCTCGGTCATCGCACGGAACTCCGCCAGCGCCTCCTCGTAGACCGTCCGGGCCTCCTCGTACCGCCGGGCACGGTAGAGCACATTGGCGCGCATCTTGTGGTTGTAGGCGAGGGCACTCGACAACTTCATCGCACGGCAGGTGAGTTCCGCCTCGGAGAGCAGACCGAGCGCGCGCTCCGGGTCGTTGTCGCGTACGGAGATGATGTCGGCCATCCCGCGCAGCGCCCAGGCACGGCCGCGCCGGTCGTCGGCGTCCCCGGCGAGCCGGGCCGCCTCCTCGAACATCTCCAGGGCGGTGTCGAACGACCCGGTGTTGCGATGGATCTGGGCGATGCCCTCCAGGGCCCAGACGGTGTGCCGGGCCTCGCCGCGGGCACGTGCTTCGGCGAGGAGCTGCTCGTGCAGCGCGGCGACGGTCCGGTAGTCGCCCTGGATGCGTCCGGTCTCCGCGAGTCCGGCGAGTGAGTAGCCGCGCGCGACGACGTCCCCGCCCGCCTTCCCCAGGTCCGCGGCCAGCCTCAGCAGCCGGAAGGCGAGTCGCAGTTCGCCGCGCTGCCGGGCGAGCGTCCCGCCGCTCCACAGCGCCCAGGCCATGGCCCCCGTGGCGCCGGCCGAGCGGGCCGCCCGGTAGCTGGCCTTCCAGGCGCGGTCGGCGTCCTGGACGTGACCCAGTCTCCGGTGGGCCTCGGCCACCGCGAGCCCGGTGCGGGCCACCTCCTGCGGGGAGCCGGCGAGTTCGGCCTCCTTGAGGTGACGTTGCCCCTCGGCCAGTACGTCCGTGAGGGATGCGTTCACGGACATCTTGGTGAGGGCGCCCTGGTACTCGGGCGCCATTGCTTTGCTGTGCATGGGAGCCTTCCGTGCGTGCACGGGGTGACGCGGCGGCAGCATCTATACGTCCTGTGTATACATTGCGCGTATAGATGTGCGATCGCCGGAGCCCTGTGCTGGTGGGGGGTGAGTCGAGGTCGGTCGTGTGCGGCGTGCGGCCTTTGTTGTGGATCAAGACGGCGAATGTGCGCGGAGGGTTGCTCGGCGATCGGGGAAACCGCGCGGCCATGTGTGAGGAGCGTCTGAGTCCTCGGTGGCGGGAGAGGCGGAGGGCCGGTGGCGCGTCAGCCGGATCGGGCTGTCAGATGGCCGGTGAACCAGTCCCGGGCCAGCTCGGCGACCTCGTCCAACGCGCCCGGCTCCTCGAAGAGATGGGTGGCCCCGGTGACGACGTCGAGCCGGTTCTCGCAACGCAGCCGTGCCTGCGCCTGCCGGTTCAGCTCCAGGACCCGGGTGTCGTCACCGCCCACGATGAACAGGGTCGGGGCCCGTACGTCGCCGAGGCTGTCGCCCGCGAGGTCGGGCCGGCCGCCCCGGGAGACGACGGCGCCGATCCCCGCGCCGCGCTCCGTGCCGACGGCGGCGGCTGCCCGCAAGGCTGCCGCGGCCCCGGTGCTCGCGCCGAACAGACCGACGGGGCCGGGGGCGCGACGCCGTACCCAGACGGTGGCGTCCACCAGTCGCCCGGCCAGGGTCCCGATGTCGAAGACGTTGGCGCGGTCGGCCTCCTCGGCGGGGGTGAGCAGGTCGAAGAGCAGGGTGCCGAGTCCCGCCCGGTTCAGGGCCGCCGCCACCGAACGGTTGCGCGGGCTGTGCCGGCTGCTGCCGGAGCCGTGGGCGAACACGACGAGTGCTCCGGTGTCCCCGGCCGGGGTGAGGTCACCCGGCAGGGTCACGCCGCCCGCCTCCACCGCCACCTCGGCCGCGGTCCGTGAGGCGTCCGGAGCGGCGGCCCGGGCCAGCAGCGAGACGACTTCCTCGTCCGGGGTCTGGCCGAAGTCCCGGTACCACTCACCCACGGCGGCGAATCCGTGCGGTGTCGACAGGCACACCAGCTCGTCGACCTGCCCGCCCAGCCGTTCGGCGGCGTCCGGAGGTGCCACCGGCACGGCCAGCACCACGCGCGCGGCTCCCTGGGCCCGGGCCACCTCGCACGCGGCCATGGCGGTCGCGCCGGTGGCGATGCCGTCGTCCACGATGATCACGGTGCGCCCCGCAAGCGGGACCCGGGGCCGGTCGCCCCGGAACGCCCGGGCCCGCCGCAGCAGCTCGGCCTCCTCCGCCCCTTCGACCGCGGCGACATCCGCCTCCGACACCCCGCCGCGGCGCACGATGTCCTCGCTGATGATCCGCACGCCACCCTCTCCGATGGCGCCGAAGCCCAGCTCCGGGTGGTACGGGACGCCGAGTTTGCGCACCACGATCACATCGAGAGCGACGCCGAGCTCCCGGGCGACCCGGAAGGCCACCGGTACACCGCCACGCGGCAGGCCCAGGACGACGGGGTCGCTCGACGCCAGCGGGCGCAGCGCCTCGGCCAGCTGCTGACCCGCGTCGGCGCGGTCGGCGAACAGCACAGGGGTTCACCCCCGGATCGGGGAAGCGGGCGGCCGCCCGTACACGTACTTCGAATCAACACCGTGCGCCGCGTGCCCGCAACCGCCGGGGACCGTCCTGCCGCCGTGATCCGAGCCGGAGCGGCGAGTCGGGGGCTGGCTCCGGACGGTCCGGCAGCCGGGGAAGGCCTCACAGCTAGATGACAATGAAAACGATTGTCGATAGCGTGTGGCGAGTCAGGCGCGAGCCCCCGGACGGGTGCTGCCGCCTGCCCGGGTCCTGAACTGCATGGCGAAGAGGGGTAGTCGTGGCACATCTGCTGATGGTCGAGAGCTGGGTCGGATCGATGAGCAGGCTTCTGCCACGGGCGATCCGGGAGGGCGGGCACGAGTTCACCTTCCTCACCCGCGACCTCCACCACTACCTGCGCGCCGCACCCGAGGGCGTCACGCACCCGCTGCTCTCGGCCCGTCACGTCCTGACGGCGGACACCAACGACGCCGACGTGCTGCTGCCGTTCGCCGAACGGGCCCACGCGTCCCTGCGGTTCGACGGAGTGATCACCTCCTGCGACTACTACCTCCCGGCTGCCGCCAGGATCGCCGCCCGGCTGAACCTGCCGGGGCCCGCCCCCGCTGCCGTGGAGAACGCCTGCCGAAAGGACCTCACCCGGCGGGTCCTCGCCGAAGCGGGCGTGCCCGGACCGCGGTTCGCCGTCTGCCGGGATCACGCGGAGGCCGTGCGGGCCGTCCGGGAGACGGGTCTGCCGCTGGTCCTCAAGCCCGTGGACCTGTGCGCCGGGATGTTCGTGCGGCGCGTGGACGACGAGACGGGCCTCGCCGAGGCCCACCGGGCGCTCATGGACTTCCCCGTCAACGCGCGGGGCCAGGCCCGCGCACCCGTGGTACTGCTCGAAGAGTTCCTGCACGGGCCCGAAGTCAGCGTGGAGACCGTGACGTTCGCCGGCCGGACCGAGGTGGTCGGCGTGACGGACAAGAGCACCGGCGGAGCACCGGCCTTCGTGGAGACCGGCCACATGTTCCCGGCGGCACTCACCGACGCGGACGACCGCGCGGCCCGGGAGACCGCCGTGCGGGCGGTCGAGGCGCTCGGTCTGGACTCCGTGGTGGCGCACACCGAGATCAAGCTGACGCCGGACGGCCCGCGTGTGGTGGAGGTCAACCCCCGCCCGGCCGGCAACCGCATCACCGAACTGGTCCGGCATGTGACCGGCATCGATCTCGCGGCAGCCTGCGTGAACGTGGCACTCGGGCGCGCACCGGACCTGCGGCCACGCGCCACCGGACTGCACAGCGCGGCCATCGCCTTCCTGGTGCCCGGCGCCGGGGGAGTGCTGGAAGGTGTCGACGGCGTCGACGAGGTGGGAGAGGCCGCCGACGTCCTTGAAGTCAGCGTCGCGCGACCCGGCACCCGGGTGGGCGTGGCGAGCAGCAACAACGAGTACCTGGGACACGTCATGGCCGGCGACGCCGACGGTCCGGGCGCCCGGGCAGGCGCCGAGGCGCTCCTCGCCCGGCTGCGCCCCCAGGTGGCGAACCGATGACCGCCCCCGCCGCCGCTTCGTACGAGGATCTCGTCGCCGGAGTCCTGGCCGGCCGCTTCGGGCCCGACCCGCGAACCCGCCACATCGCCATGGCCTTCACCACCCGCCAGTCCGTAAGACACGCCGGCCGCGGGAGCGGCTACCGCAACGAGGTGCTCAGCCTGCGACTCGACGCGGCCGTCGGCTCCTGCGCGGTCGAGCCGGGGGAGCTGCCCGCCGGGGTCGTCGACGACTGCGTCGGCGCGGATGTCGCCGCGCTGCTCGGACACCGGCTGTCCCCGGTCAGGGTCGCCGCGCTCGATACGTATCTGATGGCGGTGCTGCCCCACGGCCCCGGATCGGGCGCGCGGCCGTGGCCCCTTCCGGCCGGTGATTCGCTGGAGAGGTCCCGGGCGCGGGCACGCGCCGTCGTCGGGCTGCTCGACACCCCGCCCGGTTCCACCGTGCTCGTCGTCGGGGTGGTCAACTCCCTGCTGGAGGCGCTGCGGGAGCGCGGCCTCGCCTACGTACCGTGCGACCTGAAGGGCGGTACGACGGAGTGGGGCGAGCCCGTGCGCACCGAGGCGCCGGCCGAACTGGAGCGCTGTGACGCGATCCTGGCCTCCGGGATGACCCTGGGCAACGGGAGCTTCGAACCGCTGCGGGAACACGCCCTGCGGCAGGACAAGCCCCTCGTGGTTTTCGCCCAGACCGGCAGCGCGGTACTGCCCCGGCTCATCGGCGCCGGAGTCACCGCCGTGTCCGCGGAGCCGTACCCGTTCTTCTGGCTCGACGGCGCCGCCGGAACCGTTCACCACTACGGAGGAACCCTGTGACCGCCGCACTCCTGCGCCCCGCGGGCAACCGGGAACTCCTCGGGCTCGTCGGCGGCACCCCGCTCGCCCGCATCACCGCCGATCTGCCCTGCCCGCACCCCGGCTTCTGGGCCAAACTCGAAGGCTTCGCCGTGGGCGGGATGAAGGCGCGTGCCGCCGTGTCCATGCTGCTGGGCGCCGAGCGGCGCGGCGAACTGCGCCCAGGCGCACCGGTGGTGGAGTCCACCTCCGGAACCCTCGGCATCGGTCTCGCCTTCGCGGGCCAGGCGCTCGGCCATCCCGTCGTCCTGGTCGGCGACACCGAACTCGAACCGTCGATGCGCGGTCTCCTGCACGCCCACGGCGCCAGGCTGGAACTCGTCGGCCGTCCGGCCGCCGAGGGCGGCTGGCAGGCCGCCCGGCTGGCCCGGCTCCGTGAGCTCCTCACCGAACTGCCGGGCGCCTACTGGCCCGACCAGTACAACAACCCCGACAACACCGCCGGTTACGCGTCACTCGCCGCCGAGATCGCCGGCCGGCTCGACCATGTGGACGTCCTGGTGTGCAGCGTCGGAACCGGCGGGCACAGCGCGGGCATCGTCGGCCCGCTGCGCAGACGCTGGCCCGGACTGCGGCTGATCGGTGTCGACGCCACCGGCTCGACGATCTTCGGACAGCCGGCCCGGCCCCGCCTGATGCGCGGACTGGGCAGCAGCATCCATCCGCGCAACGTGGCCCACGAGCAGTTCGACGAGGTCCACTGGGTCGGACCGGCGGAGGCCGCGGACAGCTGTCGGCGGCTGGCCCGGGACAACTTCGTCAGTGGTGGCTGGAGCACCGGTGCCGTCGCACTCGTGGCGGCCTGGGCGGCCCGCGTCCACCCGGGCGCTGTCGTCGCGACCGTCTTCCCCGACGGGCCGCACCGCTACCTCGGCAGCATCTTCGACGACGGATTCAACGCCCTGCACGGGCTGGGCCCGGAGAACGCGGCCACCCGCCCGGTGGAGATCCGCCATCCGCAGGCCGTGGAGGCGACCGGCTGGACGCGCTGCCGCGCCGTCACGGGGCGCCGCGAGGACCGCAGGCCCGTGCGGCAGCCGGTGTCCCGTGGGCCCGCAGGAGCGACAGCGGCCCGCGTGCCCGCGGGAAGCACCCTGCCGCGCACCCGCCCGTACACCGTCCGGCTGCCGTACGAACCGGAGGAGTCCCGATGAAGGTCCGCCGGCGCACCGTCGCGCTGCGGCTGGCCGAGCCGCTGCGGATCTCCCGCTCCACCATGACCGCCCGTGACGCGGTCCGGCTGTCCATCGAGCATCAGGGGCTGCACGGCCACGGCGAGACCGTCAGCAGTGTGTACTACGGCCTCGACACCGCGGCCGTCACCCACTGGCTCGACCGGTGCGGCCACGGTCTCGCGCGGTTCCCGGACCCGGAGACGGCCCTGGAGACCCTGTCCCGGCAGGCCTCCGGCGAACCCCGAGGCACCGGCGGGCCGGTCGCGCCCGGGGCGCCCCCGGCGGTGGCGGCAGCCGTCGAGTCGGCGCTGCTCGACCTCGTCGGCAAGCGCGCCGGCGCGCCGGTGCACCGCCTCCTCGGCACGGCCGCCGCGCCTGTCGCCGCGACCGCCAGGACCATCGGGATCACCTCGCCCCGCCACGCCGGCGCCCTCGCCGCCCGGCTGGCGGGGGAGGGGTTCACCGTCCTCAAGGTCAAGGCCGGTGCGCCCGATCCGGAGGACGATGTGGCGCGCGTGCGTGCCGTGCGCGCTGCGGCCCCGCACGTACGGCTGCTCCTGGACCCCAACGGAGGCTGGAGCACCGCGGCGGCGCCCGCACTGCTCGGTCGCTTCGCCGAACTCGGCGTCGAGGCCGTCGAACAGCCTGTCGCTCCGGGCGACCCCGAGGCACTGGCCCGGCTCGCCGCACGCTCGCCGCTGCCCGTCATCGCCGACGAGGACGCCGTCGGCATCGAGGACGCCCGACGGCTCGCCGGGCGGGTCCACGGCATCAACGTCAAACTCGCCAAGTGCGGAGGCGTGAGCGCTGCCCTGCACATCGCCGCACTGATCGCCGGCAGCGGCACCGACCTCATGCTCGGCTGCCTCACCGCGAGTTCACTCGGCATCGCCCCGGCCGTGCACCTCGCGGACCGTGCCCGGTGGACCGACCTCGACGGACATCTGCTGCTCGCCCACGACCCGTGGACAGGAATCGGCGGAACCGACGGCACCGTACGGGCGAGCAGCCACCCGGGCTTGGGCGTACGCCCGCGCACACCGTTCGACGGACCCCGTTCACCCCTCGTGGCGGACGGCACCGACCGGGGACGCGACCACGCGAAAGAGGTGCGGTCGTGAGCACCTGGCGCGAGATACGCGCCCTGCCCCCGGCGGTGCGCCTCCTGCTCGTCAACCAGCTCGGGGTCAACACCGGCTTCTACCTGCTCATCCCCTACCTGGCCGTGCACCTCAGCGACGACCTCGGGATGTCCGCCGCCGTCGTCGGCACCGTGCTCGGTGTGCGCAACCTCAGCCAGCAGGGGCTGTTCGTCATCGGCGGGTCGGCCTCGGACCGGCTGGGGGCCCGTCGGGTGATCATCGCCGGTTGCGCGCTGCGGACGGCAGGTTTCGCCCTCTTCGCGCTCGGCGACGGAGTCGTGGTCCTGCTCGCGGCCTCGGTCCTCAGCGGAATGGCCGGTGCCCTGTTCAACCCCGCGGTCCGTGCCCACCTCGCCCAGGAGGCGGGGGAGCGCAGGGCCGAGGCGTTCGCGCTCTTCAACGTCTTCGCGACGACAGGAGCCCTGATCGGTCCCCTCCTCGGCAGCGCCCTGCTCCTGGTCGACTTCCGGGCGGCCGCTCTCACGGCGGCAGGCATCTTCGCCGTGCTGACCGTCGCCCAGGCCCTGGTACTGCCGCCCGGCCGGGCGGCAGTACCAGCCACGAACGGTGTCTTCGCCGACTGGCGTGAAGTGGTCGGCAACCGCCCCTTCATGGCCTTCGCCTGCGCGATGGTCTCCATGGTGGCGCTGGAGAGCCAGCTCTATCTGCTGCTTCCCGACGGCGCACGCCGGGCCACCGGTTGGGACGGTGCGGCGGGCCTGGTCTTCCTCGTGGGAACGCTCGCCGGACTCGCGTTCCAGCTCCGCATCACCCGCGCGCTGAAACGGCGGGGCAGCAGGGCGAAGTGGATCGGAGCGGGCCTCGCCCTGATGGCGGTGGCCTTCGTGCCGCCCATGCTGGTGGCGTCGGACGCCCCGCCGGACGCCGGTGTGAGCCAGACCGTGCTGCGCGCGGTCCCCGTGCTGGCAGGCGCCCTGCTGCTCCAGACCGGACTCATGGTCACCCAGCCGTTCGTGATGGAACTGATCCCCGAGTTCGGCAGGCCCGGTCTCACCGGCACGTACTTCGGGGTCTTCTACGTCGTGTCCGGCATCGCCGCAGCTCTCGGGAACGCCGCCGTCGGCTGGGCGATGGACACCGGCCAGCGCATCGGCGCCGGCTGGCTGCCCTGGGCCTGCTGTCTCGTGCTCGGTCTCGTCTCGGCGGCGGGGATCACCCGGCTGCACCGCCGCGGAGGGCTGCCCGGCCGGCCGGTCCCCGTTTCCGCCCCCGCCTGAGGAGAACCCCCATGAACGACGCCAATCTGCTCACCGACAACCCGGCGCTCTACGAGGCCCGCTTTCCGGACCCCCAGCGGCTCGCCGGACGCTGGACCGAGGACACGCTCAGGAGGTACGGGTCCGGCCCCCGCGTCCTGGACCTCGGCTGCGGTACCGGGCGCGACGCCGCGTACCTCCAGTCGCGGGGGCGCACCGTGACCGGTGCCGACCTCTCGGACGCGATGCTCCGGCACGCCTCCCGGGAGCATCCTGGGCCGGAGTATCTCCGCGCCGATCTGAGGGAGTTCGACCTGGGCGCACGGAGATTCGACGCGGTCGTGTGCCTGGACAGCGCGCTGCTGTACTGCCGGACCGCTGCCGAGACCGACACCTTCCTCGCTTCCTGCCGGCGCTGCCTGGGCCCGGGCGGCCTGTTCGTCGCGGAGATGCGCAACGGTGCGTACTTCCTCGGCCGCGGCGCGCTCTCCGAGGCCCCGGCCGTTCACACCTTCACCCATCGCGGCGTCGTCCACCGCTCCGTGACCCGGCTGCGCGTGGACCCGACGGCCCGCCTGCTCCACCGCAGCCGCACCTGGTCCACCGACGACGGAACACCTCCGGTCGAACAGCGCTCGGCCTGGCGCCTGTTGCTCCCCCGGGAACTCCGCCGGGCCCTCGTCGCGAACGGGTTCGAGGTCCTCGCGCTCCACGACGGGCCCGGGCCCCGAACCGAACCTCCCTGGCATGAGGGCGACCTGCCCGCCGGAACGACGGACGCCGACCGGCTTCATGTGATCGCCCGGCTCGCGGACGGCTGACCGGACCGGTTCCTTCCTTCCTGCCCACTCCCACCGGATCAAGGACATCCCATGCACAGCGACACACGCACCACGACAGCATCGCCCTTCCCCGGCCTGCGCCGCCGCGGCTTCCTCGCCGCCACGGGCGCCGCCGGTCTCGGCGCCCTCGCGCTGACCGGCTGCGCGGACACCTCGGGCCCCGCCCCCGACGACGCCGAAGCGGACGGCACACCCAAGCGCGGCGGCCGGCTGCGGGCCGCCTTCGCCGGAGGCGGGGCGAGCGAGACGCTGGACCCGCACCTGAGCAACCTCTTCGCCGACGCCGCCCGCGCCAAGGCTCTCTACGACAAGCTGGCCGACTACGGCGGCGACCTCTCGGCCCAGCCCCGCCTCGCCTCCTCCTGGGAACCCAACAACAACCTCGACCGGTGGAAGGTCTCCCTGCGGACGGCGCTCTTCCACGACGGGCAGCCCGTGACGGCGAAGGACGTGCTGTACAGCTACCGGCGGATCGCCGACCCCGAGCGCGCCTTCCGCGCCAGGGCGTCACTCGAACCGATCGACCTGGCGGCCAGCCGGGCCCTGGACGAGCGGACCGTCGAATTCGTCCTCAAGCGGCCGACAGCCGAATTCCCCAATGTGATGGCGGCGTTCGGCGCGTACATCGTCCCCGCCTCGGCCCGCGACGGCGACTTCGACCACCGGCCCGTCGGCAGCGGTCCCTTCCGTCTGGTGTCCTTCGCCCCCGGCCGGTCCACCGTCCTGCGGCGCAACGACGACTACTGGGACGGTGCCCCGCACCTGGACGAGCTGGAGTTCGTCGTCGCCAACGAGGAGTCCGCACGCGTCAACGCCCTGCTGGGCGGCCAGGTCGAGTATGCCCACGAGCTGAACCCGGCGACCGCCCGCGCCCATGAGAAGGGCGGCCGGATCCGGATCGTACGGCTCCGCAACAGCGCGATGCAGTCCTTCGCCATGAAGACCGACCGGCCGCCCTTCGACGACCCGCGCGTCCGCCAGGCCCTGATGCTCGTCGCCGACCGGGAAGAACTCGTCCAGGGGGCCCTCTCCGGCGCCGGGGAGGTCGGCAACGACCTGTTCGGCAAGGGGTACGAGTACTACGCCGACAGCCTGCCCCAGCGTGAACGGGACCTCGGCCGGGCGCGCAGCCTGCTGAAGCAGGCAGGTGCCGAGGACCTGCGGATCACCCTCGACACCTCACCCGTCGCCGCCGGCTTCACCGAGTCCGCCGCCGTCTTCCGCGACCAGGCGGCCGAAGCGGGCATCACGGTCGAGGTGAGGACCGGAAGCAAGGACACCTACTGGAAGGACATCCTCGACGCCGGCACCCTGTGCTGCTACCGCTCGGGCGCCATGCCCATCGAGTCGCACGTATCCCAGCGCCTGCTCACGGGCTCGACCACCAACGCGACCAAGTGGCGCCACCAGGACTTCGACGCCCTGTACCAGCAGGCCCAGTCGACACGGGACCCGAAGGAGCGCTCGGCCGTCTACGCCCGCATGCAGCGCCGCCTCCACACCGAAGGCCCCTTCCTGATCTGGGGCTTCGCCGACTGGATACTCGGCACCGCCCGCCGCGTCAGAGGCATCGAGCAGCAGGCACCCGCCAACACCCTGGACTGGGCCCGCTTCGACAGGGTGTGGCTCGCGTGAGCGCATCCATGCCGTGGGCGGCACGGCGGTTGCTGCTCGCAGGTGCGCAAACCGCGGCCGTGGTGCTGCTCGTCTTCGCCCTCACCGAGGCGCTGCCCGGCGACGCCGCCGTGGCCCTCGCCGGAGACCAGCCGGACCCGGACCGGATCGAGGCGGTGCGAGCCGCCCTGCACCTGGACCGTCCGCCCCTGGAGCGTCTGCTCGACTGGTCGGCCGGGCTGTTCCACGGCGACCTCGGGGTCTCGCTGACCTCGGGGCGGCCCGTCAGCACCTATCTGGCGGACGGGTTCGGCCCGACCCTCCTGCTCGCCGCCCCGACGGTGGTGCTGCTCGTACCCGCCGCCGTCGGCCTCGGCGTGCTCGCGGCCCGGCACGAAGGGCGCGCCGCCGACCGGATCGTCAGCGCGGTGACGCTGGGCCTGTACGCCGTTCCGGAGTTCGCCCTGGGCGTGCTGCTGGTCACGGTCTTCGCGCTCCGGCTCGGATGGCTGCCGCCGACCGCCGTCGGCTACGGCACCGATCTGCTCGCCCACCCGGCCGCGCTGGTACTTCCCGTCCTGGTCCTGCTGGCGCGCCCGGTGTGCTCGCTCGCCCGGCTGGTCCGGGCCGGCATGACCGACGCACTGACCTCGCCGTACGTCGCCCAGGCGCTCCGCTGCGGCGTGCCGGGCGTGCGGGTCCGCTACACCCATGCCCTGCCCAACGCGATCGCCCCGGCTGCCCAGCAACTGGCCCGCACGGTGGACTGGCTCCTGTGCGGGGTGGTCGTCGTGGAGGCGCTGTTCGTGATCCCCGGGCTCGGCACGGTCCTGATGAACGCCGTCGCGGAACGGGACGTCCCCGTGGTGCAGGGCCTCGCGGTCGTCTTCGGCCTGGCCACCGTCCTGCTCAACCTCGGGGCGGACCTGGTCACCCACCGCCTCGCGCCGCGCACGGGAGCGGCGGCGTGATGGCCCTCGCGCTCGCCCGCTCCCGGCGCGGACTGAAGGCGCTGGTCGTCGGGCCGGGAAACGGGCGGACCCGCACCCGTGCCGGCGGCTTCCTCCCCGGCCTGCTCATCGTCGGTGTTCCGCTCGTACTCGCCCTGGCGGGACCGCTGTTCGCCGGGGACGCCGGGCCGCGAGGGACGTCGCTCACCACCGGCGACGGGCACCGGCTCGGCACGGACTTCATCGGCCGGGACGTCGGCAGACAGGTGCTGCTGGGCGGCCGGTCGGTGGTCCTCGTCGCGCTCGCCTCGACGGCCCTCGCCTATGCGGTGGCGCTGCCGGCCGGGTTCGTCTGTGCCCTCACGCGCCGCAGGTGGGTGGAGGAGCTGCTGATGCGTCCGCTGGACGTGCTGCTCTCCGTACCGTCACTCCTGCTGATTCTGCTGGTGGCCGCCGCCGTCGCACCGGGACCGGCCGGCCTCGCCCTCCTGGTGGCACTCGTCAACATTCCGGACACGGCCAGGATCGTCCGTGCCGCAGGGGCGGAAGCCGCCTCGCGTCCGGCGGTGGAGGCGCTCCGCATGCAGGGCGAGAGCTGGGCGCGGATGGCCTTCGGCTATGTCGGCAGGTCGGTCGCCCGGACCCTCGCCGCCGACGCGGGTGTCCGTCTGACGGGGGCCCTGTACCTCGTGGCCACGGCGGCGTTCCTCGGTGTCGGAGTGGCCCCGGACGCCGCCGACT
Organism: Streptomyces sp. NBC_00236; assembly: GCF_036195045.1. Lineage (NCBI taxonomy): Bacteria > Bacillati > Actinomycetota > Actinomycetes > Kitasatosporales > Streptomycetaceae > Streptomyces > Streptomyces sp. NBC_00236. The sequence continues at coordinate 8,009,513 of NZ_CP108100.1, forward strand.
GGGCGGTGATGGTGGACCGCAACCGTGCCGGGCTGTTCGTCCAGCCGTGGGCCGTGGTGGTCCCGGCCCTGCTGATCGTCGCGCTCACCATGGGCGGAAACCTGCTCGTCGACGCGGCGCTCGCTCGCCCCGGCACGAAGGAGAAGCGCATATGAACACGGCCGCACGGCCCAGGACGGCCGACGGGACGGAACCCGTCGCCGTGATCGAGGGACTCCGGGTGGAGGCCGGCGGGCGGGCGATCGTCGACGGCGTCAGCCTGCGGGTGCTGCCCGGACGGATCATCGCTCTGCTCGGAGCGTCGGGCAGCGGCAAGACGACCACGGGACGCGCGCTGCTGGGCGAGTACCCGCCGGGCGCGCACGTGACGGGGGAGGTGCGCCTCGCGGACGGACTGATCGGATACGTCCCGCAGCACCCGGCCACCGTGCTCAACCCCGCCCGCCGCACCGGTGCCCTGCTGGGCGACATCGCCCGGCACCGGGTGGCGCACCTGCCGCGCCCCGGTCGCCGGGCGGCGGCACGCGAGCGCGTGCTCGACGCCCTCGCCCGCGCCCAGCTGCCCTCCGACGGGACCCTGCTCCGCCGCTACCCCCACCAGCTCTCCGGCGGCCAGCAGCAGCGTGTGGTCCTGGCCCAGGCGTTGCTGCTCGGCGCCCGTGCCGTGGTCGCGGACGAGCCGACCACCGGGCAGGACCCCCTGACGAAACGGCGCGTCGTGGAGCTGCTGGCCGCCTTGGCCCGGCAGGGCGTCGCCGTGGTCCTGCTCAGCCACGACGTGGACGTCGTCCGCGCCCTCGCCGACGAGGTCGTCGTCCTGTGCGACGGAAAGGCCGTCGAGGCGGGGCCCGCGGAGGAGGTCCTGCGCTCCCCGGACCATCCGTGGACCCGCGAACTCCTGGCGCCGTCACCGGACATCCGCATGCGCACGGCGCGCGCGGACACCGGCGACACCCCTGTCCTCGACGTCCGGGCCCTCACCGCGCGCCACGGCCGGACCCCGGTGCTCCACCACGCGGCTCTCACCCTGCACGCCGGAGAGAGCCTCGCCGTGGTCGGCCGCTCGGGCAGCGGCAAGACGACCCTGGCCCGCTGCCTGAGCGGCCTCCACCGGAACCACGACGGCGAACTGCTCCTGGACGGGCGCCCACTGCCACGGAGTCTGCGGGACCGCGACCGCGGGCAACTGGCCGCGGTCCAGTACGTCTTCCAGGACGCGCAGGCGGCCTTCGACGCCCACCGCCCCGTACTCGACCAGATCGCACGGACGGCCGTACGGCTGCGCGGCGTGGGCCGGGTCGCGGCGAGAGCCGAGGCAGTGGACGTACTGAGCGCACTGGACCTCCCGGCTCAGCGGGCGCTGCGTGTCCCCGGGGCGCTGTCCGGCGGCGAACTCCAGCGCGCCGCCCTGGCCCGTGCCCTGCTCGCGCGCCCGCGGGTCCTGGTCTGCGACGAGATCACCTCGGGCCTCGACACGTTCGCCCGGCGCTCCCTCCTCGGACTGCTCGCGCAGCTGCTCCGGTCCGGCGCCGTGCCCGCCCTCGTCCTGATCACCCACGACCTGGAAACGGCGGCCCTCGCCGACCGTATCGCCGTGCTGGAAGACGGTGAGATCGTCGAGGCCGGGGCGGCGCGCGACGTACTGAACGCGCCGCGCCACGCCTTCACCGCCGAACTGGCTGCCGCGGCACGGTCGATGCGGGGGAGTGACGGTGACTGACGGACCGAACCTCCGGGGGGCGGCTCACCGCGGAGCCGAGCGTGCGACACGGAACCCCGTGTCGTCGATCCGGAACGTCGGATGGCTGCGCCGCCGCACCGAGGCCCGGCAGCTCCAGTGCTCGTCGAACCAGCCACCACCGCGCAGCACCCGGTAGGTGCCGTACACCTCGGCGTCGTAGACGTCCCAGCACCACTCCCACACGTTGCCCAACGTGTCGTACAGGCCCCATGCGTTGGGCTGCCGGCCGCCCACCTCGTGCGGCCGGTCCTGCGCATTGCCGCGATGCCAGGCGATGTCGTCGAGCGGCCCGTACCGTGCCTCCGTCGTGCCGGCCCGGCACGCGTGTTCCCACTCGGCCTCGGCCGGAAGCCGGTATCCGTCGCCGGCCGGGTCCCACTCGACGCCGGCGGCATCGTCGTGGAGCCGGTAGGCGGGCGCCAGCCCCTCGCGCAGGGACAGGGCGTTGCAGAAGCGGACGGCGTCCAGCCAGGAAACGCCCTCGACGGGCAGCAGTTCGCCCTGTGCCGTACTCGGCCGCTCGCCGGTGACCTGCGCGTACTGGGCCTGGGTGACCGGGAACGCCGCGAGCCGGTACGGCGCGAGATCGACCGCCCAGCTGCGCTGCGTACGACGGTCCGACAGGGTCACCCGTCCCGGTGGGACATCGACCATGGCGAACTCGGTGCTGGTGTTCATAGGGTGGTGATCCTAACAACCGCACGCCCTGCGGATTTCATGTGAACCGGGTCAACCGCCCGTCCTTCCGAGGGGCTTGGCGGCTCAGGGCTCAGCCCGCCGAGGCTTCACGGCCGATCTGCTCGAACCTGGCTCCCATGGCCGCGGCCAGTGCCTGCGCGGCCGAAAGGGGCCGGACCATGACCATCAGGTCGTCGATCTCGCCCGCCTCGTTCATGTGGAGGAAGTCGCAGCCGGTGATCTTCCGGTCGCCCACCTTCGCCTCGAACACGAGGGCGTGGTCGCGGCCGTCCTCGCTCGCCATCTCCCGGACGTAGCGGAAGTCCGTGAAGACCTGGTCGACCGCGCGCAGGATCGCGGCGGTGAGCGCCTTGCCGGGGTAGGGCTTGAACGCCACCGGGCTGGTGAAGACGACGTCCTCGGCCAGCAGCGCCTCGACCGCGCCGAGGTCGTGCGCTTCGACGGCCTTACGGAAAGGGTGCATCCCGGCTCCATAGTCAATTAATTGAATAAGTGTCGATGAGATTAATCGCATCGATGTCTGTGTGTCCAGAGGTCGCCGGCTCCGGTCCGGGGCATGGCCGAGGGACGTCGCCCGGTATCGGTGGGAAGCGGGCCAGGGCGAAGGTCCGGCTCACCCGTCCGGGGGCACGTCCCCCCGGACGGGTGAGCCGGACGGGCGCCCGCGTACCGCTGCGGGCTGCAATGGACAGGTGACCGCGCCCCCGGACGACTGCCTCGCGCGCAACGAGTGGATCTGCGGCGCCTATCTGAGCAGCCGTCGGGACATCCTCTGGGACGCCGTGCTGCAACATCTGCAGCTGACCGCGGTCTCCGTGCTCATCGGACTCGTCATCGCGGTGCCGCTCGCCCTGGCCGCCCGCCGCTGGCGCTGGGCGGCGGGCCCGGTGCTCGGGGTGACGACGATCCTCTACACCGTCCCGTCGCTCGCCATGTTCTCGCTGCTCCTCCCCGTGTACGGACTCTCCGCCTCGCTCGTCGTGGCGGGCCTGGTCCTGTACTCGCTCACCCTGCTGGTACGGAACATCCTGGCCGGGCTGCGCGCCGTGCCCGAGGAGACCCGGCAGGCGGCACGCGGCATGGGGTACGGCCCCGTACGGCTGCTCGTCGCCGTGGAACTCCCGCTCGCCCTGCCGGCCGCGATGGCGGGCCTGCGCATCGCCACCGTCTCCGCCGTCAGCCTCGTCACCATCGGCGCGATCGTCGGCTACGGCGGACTCGGCAACCTCATCTACTCCGGGATGAACACCTACTTCAAGGCCCAGGTGCTCACCGCCTCCGTCCTGTGCGTCGTCATCGCCGTCGCCGCCGACCTGCTGCTCCTGCTCGCGCAGCGCCTGCTCACCCCCTGGACACGGAGGCAGTCGTGAACACCCTCTCCGAGGCCTGGACCTGGCTCACGACGTCGGCGCACTGGTACGGCGAGGACGGCATCTGGACCCGGCTGGCCCAGCACCTCGTCCTCACCGTCGTCTGTCTGCTGATCAGCTGCCTCATTGCCCTGCCCATCGCCCTGCTCCTCGGGCACCTCGGCAAGGGGGGCGCCCTGGCCGTCAACATCTCCAACGTCGGCCGTGCCGTCCCCACCTTCGCCGTCCTCGTCCTGCTGCTGCTCACCCCGATCGGGAGGTTCGGCGAGGGACCGACCGTGGTCGCGCTCGTCCTGTTCGCCGTACCGCCGCTGCTCACCAACGCCTACGTCGGCATGCGGGAGGTCGACCAGGACGTCGTACGCGCGGCCCGAGGCATGGGCATGACGGGCCGGCAGATGCTCTTCCAGGTCGAGGTGCCGCTCGCGCTGCCGCTGATCATGACCGGCGTACGGATCGCGGCGGTCCAGCTCGTCGCCACCGCCACCATCGCGGCGCTGGCCGGCGGCGGGGGACTGGGCCGCATCATCACCGCAGGCTTCAATCTCGCCTCCACCGCCCAGGTGGTCGCCGGCGCCGTCCTGGTCGCCGCCTTCGCCCTGATCGTGGAAGGTCTCTTCGAGCTGGCGCAGCGGTTCGCCCCCGACCGGGTCCGTGACGGGAACACCGGATGAGGGCCCGGCACACGGTCGCCGTGACCCTGCTCCTGGTGCTGGCACCGGTCTCCGCCTGCACCACCGGGCCCACGCTGGAGAACCAGGGGGAGGTCACCGCCCCGCCCGGCGACAGCAAACACCTCACCATCGGCTCGGCGGGATTCACCGAGAGCGATCTGCTCGCCCAGATGTACGCGCTGCTGCTCGACCGGGCCGGATACTCCACGGAGATCATCTCCGTCACCAACCGGGAGATCTACGAGCCGGCCCTGGAGAACGGCCAGATCGACGTCGTCCCCGAGTACGCCGCCACCTTCGCCGACTGGCTGAACGCCAAGAAGAACGGCGCCGACGCCACCCCGGTCGGCTCACCCGACCTCTCCACCACCATGAAGGCGCTGCGCGCCCTGGCCGCACCCCGCGGCCTCACCGTTCTGGACCCCGGCCGTGCCGTCGACCAGAACGCCTTCGCCGTCACCTCCGCCTACGCGGCGAAGCACCACCTGAAGTCGCTCAGCGACCTCGGGAGGTCGGGGCTCCCGGTCCGCCTCGCCGCGGGCGACGAGTGTGTCCAGCGCCCCTACTGCGCTCCCGGGCTGAAGAAGACGTACGGCATCGACATCACCGGCGTCGACCCCAAGGGCGTCGGTACGACCCAGGCCAAGCAGGCCGTCCGGAGCGGCCGTGACCAGATGGTGCTGACCACCACCACGGACGCCACCCTGGACGACTTCGGTCTCGTCCTGCTCGCCGACGACAAGCACCTGCAGAACGCCGACTACCTGGTGCCCGTCGTCAACCGGTCCCGGGCGGGCAGCGAAGGTGTCCGTACGGCACTGGGCAAGCTGAACACCGTACTGACGACCGCGGACCTGGCCCGGCTGAACGAGCAGGTGGACAGCTGGCGCCGACTCCCCGAGGACGTCGCTCGCGCCTACCTCCGGTCGCACGGCCTCATTCCCGGCGACTGACCGGGTCGCCGACGACGCGCGGGTTCACCAGGCCAGCCCCGCCAGCCGGGCCTCGATCCGCTCGCGCTCCCACACCCCGTCCGCGACGACCACCCGGTAGCGCCGGGTCAGTGTGGCGCCGGGCTCCAGGACCAGTTCGTCGTGGAAGGCGAAGGACGGGGCGACCCCGGCGAAGGGGTCATTGCGAACGAACCAGTGCGCGGGGTGTTCGCCGCCCGCGCCCGTGTGGTCGTTCTCCGGCGCGTGCGCGAAGACGAGCGTCGCGTGGCCGTACGCCCCGTCGTGCTCGCCGCTGTACGCCAGCCAGGGCGCCTGCCGCCCCATCACCTCGGGGCCCTCGCCGTCCGGGGTGAGGATCCGGCCGTCACGGAACGCGCGCGGGCCGCGCCAGAACAGCCCCGTGTAGCCGGCGCCCTGGCGCCCGTGGGTGGCCGGACTGCCGAACCGCAGGGGTTCGTCCCGCCGGTTGGTGACGGCCGACGACCACGTCAGCACCCAGCTGCCCGACGCCGGATCGATGTCGTGCACCTCGACCCGGCGCGCCTCGTCCGCCCACAGTTCCCCGCTGTGCGGATGCCAGCCGAGCCGCTCGGCGACCGTGGCCCCGTCCTCCCGCACCGAGATCTCGTCGAACCCGCGGTGCGCCATGGAACCCACCCGCTCGGGCAGCGGCTGGTAGCCCTCGCCCCGTACATAGGTGTTGCCGCCCCACAGGTTCTGCCCCGACAGATGCGAGGCGGTCAGCTGCAGGCCCTTGTGCCAGCGGTGATCGTTGGGCCGGTAGTCGGTCACCACCTGCCCCAGAAGGGTGCGGAGCGGATGGATGTACGGCTTCGGCGCCTCCCAGGCCGCCTCGGGCCGGTACACGTACCGCAGGAGCTCCACCCCGCTGTCCGCCGTCGCGACGGAGATGTGGTCGCCGTGCCGGTGCACCAGCGTGGTCCGGCCGGTCACGCGGACCGCTCCGCCGGCTCGGGCGCCCAGCCGGGTGCGTTGCCGTGCAGGGCGCTGTAGTACGGGTCACCGGGGCCGGTCTCGCCGGCCCGGACGGTGCCTCCGGTGAAGGCCGCCTTGTAGAGGGCGGTGACCAGCTCCAGGCTGGTGCGGCCGTCGGCGCCGCTGCTGCGCGGCCGGCGGCCGGCCCGCAGATCGTGGAGCAGACCGCGCAGCTGGGCCTCGTGGGAGCTGGGCACATCGGCCCCGAAGTCCCGCCAGGCGGCGACCTGTTCGGCGGTGACCCCGGGGGCCGGAGTGATCCGCCAGTCGGCGTTGCGATGGCCGTACAGATGGGTGAGCTCGACCGTGGCCCGCTCGCAGTCGATCCGGATCCGGCTCACCTCGTCCGGGCTGAGGACGCTGTTGACGATCGTGGCCATGGTGCCGTTCTCGAAGCGGACCAGTGCGGTGGAGACGTCCTCCGTCTCGACGTCGTGCACCAGCCGTCCCGCCATCGCCCGGATCTCCGACCAGGGACCCAGCAGATCCAGCAGCAGATCCATCTGGTGGATGCCGTGGCCCATCGCGGGGCCGCCGCCCTCCGTACTCCAACGGCCCCGCCAGGGAGCGGAGTAGTACGCCTCGTCCCGGTACCAGGTGGTCTGGCAATGAGCGACCAGGGGCCGCCCCATCGCCTGCTCGGCCAGCAGCGCCCGGACGTGGTCCGAACCGGATCCGAACCGGTGCTGGAACACGATCGCGGCGAACGGGCCGCCCTTGTCGGGGGCCTCCGCCGCCTCGATGGCGTCGAAGTCCTCCAGCGAGGGACAGGGAGGCTTTTCGCACCACACCCAGGCCCCGGCGCGCAGTGCGGTGATGGTCTGGTCGCGGTGGAAGCGGGGCGGAGTGCCGAGCGTGACGAGATCGGGCCGCTCCTCGGCGAGCATCCGGGCGAGATCCGTGTACGCCCGGCCGGTGCCCGCCTCGGCGCAGAACGCTTCGGCGGACGCGGCGTCGACATCGACCGCCGCGACGATCTCCAGGGGCTGTTCGGCGGCCAGCGCACGCAGGGCAGGCAGATGGCTCACGCGCGCGATGGCGCCGGTACCGACGATCGCGACCCGGATCGGCCGGCTGGGGGAAGCCTGGCTGGGCGTGACAAACACCTCCACGGTGAGGGGCGCCCACCCGGCAGTAAGCGCTTTCTCCCTGTGGAAACCTAGGCTTTCCGCAGGGTTCAGGTCAAGAGACCCGCCTCCGGGCCGCCGCTGCCTCAGCCGATGTCCTGCTGGCCGAACGGCGGCCCGCTGCTGCCGTCCTCCCGGCCGAACGACGGCGCGCTGCCCGGATCCGCCGGGGCGAGGGCGTCGGACTCCCGGCGCGGCCCGATGAGTTCGCACCGTCGCGGGAGTCATGCTTGTTGACCCTCGACGCGAGAAGGCGGAGCGATGAGCACCCTGCGTGAAGTACTGGAGACGCACGTACGCGACGGATCGGTGCCGGGAGCCGTGGGCCTGGTGGCCCGGGGCGACCGGGTGGATCTGCATGCGGTCGGCGGCGCGGACACCCGGGGTGACACCCCGATGGCCCCGGACTCGATCTTCCGGATCGCCTCCACCACCAAACCGATCACCGCGGCGGCGGCCATGATGCTGATCGAGGACGGCCGGATCAGGCTTGAGGACCCCGTCGCGTCCTGGCTGCCCGAACTGGCATCGCCCATGGTCGTGCGCACCCCCCAGAGCCCGGTCGACGACGTGGTCCCGGCCGACCGGCCCCTCACCGTGTTCGACCTGATGACCTTCCGGGCCGGGTACGGGTTCCCCTCCGACTTCTCGTTGCCCGCCGTCGCGCCCCTGTTCAGCGAACTGAAGCAGGGCCCGCCGCAACCTCGGGCCGTCGCCGCCCCGGACGCCTGGACGGCGACGCTGTCGCGCATCCCGCTGCTGTGCCAGCCGGGGCAGGCATGGCTGTACAACACCTGCTCCGACATCCTGGGCGTCCTGATCGCCCGCGCCTCCGGGCAGTCGCTGCCGGAGTTCCTGGCCGAGCGGGTGTTCGAGCCGCTCGGCATGACCGACACGGGCTTCGAGGTACCCGCGCAGAAGCTCGACCGGTTCACCAGCTACTACCGGGCCGGCGAGACAGGGGACCTCGAACTCGTCGATGCTGCCGAGGGACAGTGGAGCAGCATGCCGGAATTCCCGTCCGCGGCAGGCGGCCTGGTCTCGACCGCCGCCGACTGGTGCGCCTTCGGCCGGATGCTGCTCGCCGGCGGGACCGTGGGCGACCGCGCTCTGCTGACACCCGAGTCGGTGCGGCAGATGACGACCGACCACCTGACCCCCGCACAGCGCAGGGCGAGCGGACTGTTCACCGAGGGACAGGGCTGGGGATTCGGCGGCTCGGTGGACGTCGAGAGGACCGACCCCTGGAATGTGCCGGGCCGCTACGGCTGGGTCGGTGGCACCGGCACCACGGCCCACATCATCCCGGCCACCGGCACGGTCGCGATCATGTTCACCCAGGTGGAGATGGCCGGCCCCAAACCGCCCCGCACCATGCAGGACTTCTGGCGTCACGTGGCCGGTGAGTGAAGCCTCAGCGCCGGGCGCCCCCGTGAGCCCTCCGCGCCCGGGCAGACCCCCCGCGCCCGGGCAGACCCCCCGCGCCCGGTGGCGCCCGTCAGGCGTCCGCCACCGAGTCGAACCGCACCTCGTCGCGAGCCACGCCCTGCGCGTCCGCGTCCACCGAACGCCGCAGGGCCTCATGGAGCTTCGCCGGAGTCAGCACACCCAGGAAGCGCGCCCCGTCCAGGACCGCCACCCACCCGGCGTCGTGCTGGAGCATCTCGCTGAACGCCTGCTTGAGCGGGGCTCCCACCGGCACCCAGGCGTCCATCCGGCGGGCCAGTTCAGCCACCGTCCCGTGCTCACCGGCGATCCGCAGCGAGTCCGCCGACACCCAGCCGTGCAGCTCACCGCCGCCGTTCAGCACCACCGCCCATCGCGCACCGGCGGCGCCGAGCCGGGCCGCCGCCACCGAGGCCCGCTCGTCCAGCCGGGCGACCGGCGGCTCCTCCAGGTCCTCCGGTTCGATCGTGGTGACGGACAGCCGCTTCAACCCGCGGTCCGCACCGACGAACCGTGCCACGTACGGGGTCGCCGGCGAGCCGAGGACCGCACCCGGACTGTCGAACTGCTCGATGCGCCCCTCCCCGTACACCGCGATCCGGTCGCCCATCCGCACCGCTTCCTCGATGTCATGAGTGACCATCAGGACCGTTTTCCTGACCGTGGCCTGCAGACTCAGGAACTCGTTCTGCAGCCGTTCCCGCACCACCGGGTCCACCGCACCGAACGGTTCGTCCATCAGCAGCACCGGCGGATCGGCCGCCAGAGCGCGCGCCACCCCGACCCGCTGGCGCTGGCCGCCGGAGAGCTGGGCGGGATACCGCGAGCCGTACGTGCCGGGGTCAAGGCCCACCAGATCGAGGAGCTCGGCAGCCCGCGCACGCGCCCGGGACCGCTTCCAGCCGACCAGCGCCGGGACGGTCGCGGTGTTGTCGAGGACGGTCCGGTGGGGGAAGAGCCCCACCTGCTGGATGACGTAGCCGATCCGACGGCGCAGTTTCACCGGGTCGACCTTCGAGATGTCCTCGCCGTCGACCAGGATCCGGCCCGAGGTCGGTTCGATCAGCCGGTTCACCATCATCATCGTGGTGGTCTTTCCGCAGCCCGAGGGGCCGACCAGGGTGACCAGCTCCCCCTCGGCGACCTCGAAGGACAGTTCGTCGACCGCGGTCGTCCCGTCCGGATAGACCTTGCCGACCTGCTCGAACCGGATCATGACTGAACGGTAGGAGCCGCACGGGCCCCCTGCACACGGGCCGGGGCCGTCCGGGGAACGGCTATGTGCTGAACTGTCCGTGAACCATCGATACAGGAGCCCCCTTGAACAGCTATCGCCTGCCCGGCCTCGTCCTCACCGACCGTCACTTCACCGTTCCGCTCGATCACACAGACCCGGGCGGTGAGCAGATCGAGGTCTTCGGCCGCGAGGTGGTGGCGGGCTCCCGGGCCGGTGAGGAGCTGCCGTGGCTGGTGTACCTGGAGGGCGGCCCCGGCTTCGGCGCCCGGCGATTCACCGGCGCGGAGGCGTGGCTGGGACGGGCGGTGAAGGAGTTCCGGGTACTGCTCCTGGACCAGCGCGGCACCGGACTGTCCACCCCCGCCAACCGGCAGACCCTGCCGTTGCGCGGCGGTCCGCGTGAGCAGGCCGACTACCTCGCGCACTTCCGGTCCGACAGCATCGTGCGCGACTGCGAGCTGATCCGCCCCCAGCTGACGGGCGGCGCGCCCTGGACCGTCCTCGGCCAGTCCTTCGGCGGCTTCTGCGCGGTCCGCTATCTGTCGGCCGCGCCGGAGGGCCTCAGTGCCGTCCTGATCACGGGCGGTCTGCCCTCCCTCGACGCCCACGCGGACGACGTCTACCGGGCCGCGTACCCGCGGATCGAGCGCAAGGTCGCCGCGCACTACCGCCGATACCCGCAGGACGTCGAGCGCGCCCGGGAGATCACCGCTCACCTCGCGGAGCACCGGCCGGAGAGCGCCGGACACCGGCTGACGCCCGAGGGATTCCAGTCGCTGGGCATCATGCTCGGCGGGAGCAACGGCAGCCACCAGCTGCACTACCTGATGGAGAACGCCTTCGTCACCACCGCGCACGGCACCGAACTCTCCGACACGTTCCAGGAGGCCATGCGCACCGCGAACTCGTTCGCCGGGCACCCGCTGTACGCGGTCCTGCACGAGGCCATCTACGGCCAGGACGAGCGGCCGACCGGCTGGGCGGCCGAGCGGGTCCGGGCGGAGTTCCCGCAGTTCGACGCGGAGGCCGCCCTCAAGGGCGACGGCCCGGTCCTGTTCACGGGCGAGAGCATTCACCCCTGGCACTTCGACGTCGACCCGGCGCTGCGCCCGCTCCGCGAGACCGCGGAGCTGCTCGCCACCCGCGGTGACTGGGAGCCGCTGTACGACACCGAGCGGCTGGCCGCCAACGAGGTGCCGGTCGCTGCCGCCGTCTACCACGACGACATGTACGTGGACACCGCGCACGCGCTGCGCACGGCCGCCGCGATCCGCGGGCTGCGCACCTGGGTGACCGACGAGTTCGAGCACGACGGACTGCGCGCGGGCGGACCGCGCGTGCTCGACCGGCTGCTGGCTCTGGTCCGCGACGAGGTCTGAGTCCTCCGGTACGGGCGGGGGCCGTTCGCACCGGGTGTGCGAACGGCCCCCGCCGCCGTGGCGGCTCAGCCCTGGAGCGCGTCCAGCGTCGCGTTCAGGTTCGCGGCCGAGCGCGGAGCGCGGTTGTGCGGGAGCTTCGACAGCACCGCCGCCATGCCGCAGGTGTTCGTCACGGCAGAGAAGACGAGACCGGCTCCGACACCGGCGGACAGCCAGCGCGCGGCCGGACGGCGCACACCCGCGAGCAGACCGGCCACCACGAGCGAGCCGGCGGCGAGCCGCACCTGGCGCTCCATGGGCCAGGTGGTCCGGCCGCCCTCCGGGCGGTCGAGGCCGTGGCCCTCGCCCTCCCAGGCGGAGGTGCCGCCGGACAGCGTCGCCGCGTCGATGTCGGCTGCCGAGAGGATGTCGCAGGCCCGCGTGGAGCGGACGCCGGAGGCGCACACCACGAGCAGGGCGCCGCGGGCGGAGGCCGACTTGAGGGCGGGCACCGCCTCGGAGAGACGGTCGAGCGGGATGTTGAGGGCGCCGGGGACGTGCCCCGAGGCGTATTCGCCGGGAGCGCGCACGTCGATCACGGTGAACTCCGCGAGACGGGCGGCGGCCTGGGTGGGGGAGAGGGATACGGGGCTGGTCACGAGCAGTGTTTCCTTTCGTTCACCGGGTGTGAGGCAGAGACTCCGTCTCTCCTGCCCCGGACGGGCTAGAATACCCCTTGGGGTATTAAAAGGAGGATGTGTGGAACTCGACATGGCGGCCGATGAACTCAAGTCGGTGCTCAATCGCCTGCGCCGCGCACAGGGTCAGCTCACCGGAATCATCAGGATGATCGAGGAAGGGCGCGACTGCGAGGACGTGATCACCCAGATGGCCGCCGTTTCGCGGGCCCTCGACCGCGCGGGCTTCGCGATCATCGCGACGGGACTTCAGCACTGCATGGCCGACGGCGGCAGCGAACCCGCGGACCGGGACCAGATGCGGGCCCGGCTGGAGAAGCTCTTCCTGTCGCTGGCCTGAGACGGACCGTGAGGGCCGCGGCACCGTTTCGTACGACGGACCGGCAGTGTTTGAGCCGAGCGGGCCCGCACCGTTCCAGGTGAGCGGACGGCGCTGTTTCGGACGAGCGGCCGGCACCGTCTCGAACATGGGGTGGGCGGGGCGCTCGGGACGCAGGGCCCCGTGCGGCCCGGCCGGTTAGCCTGCCGACATGACGGGACAGCTCGAACCCATGCCCACGGACTGGCGGCGGGCACTCGCCGTCGTCGCGCACCCCGACGACCTGGAGTACGGCTGCGCGGCTGCCGTCGCCGGCTGGACCGACGACGGCCGTGACATCACCTACCTCCTGGCCACCCGCGGCGAGGCCGGAATCGACACGCTCGAACCGGAGGAGTGCGCGCCGCTGCGCGAGCGGGAGCAGCGCGCGAGTGCGGCGGCGGTCGGGGTCTCCCGCGTCGAGTTCCTCGATCACCGCGACGGGGTGATCGAGTACGGCATCGGGCTGCGCCGGGACATCGCGGCGGCCGTCCGCCGTCACCGGCCGGAGCTGGTGATCACGCTGAACCACCGCGACACCTGGGGCGGTGTCGCCTGGAACACCCCCGACCACCGTGCGGTCGGCCGGGCCGCACTGGATGCGGCGGCCGACGCGGGCAACCGCTGGATCTTCCCGGAGCTCACCGATCAGGGCCTCGCGCCGTGGGACGGCGTGCGCTGGGTGGCCGTCGCCGGATCGTCCACGCCGACCCACGCCGTCGACGCGACGGCGGGCCTCGAACGGTCGGTACGGTCGCTCCTGGCGCACCGTACGTACATCGAGGCCCTCACGGACGAGGACCCCGAGGCGTACTGCCGCGCCTTCCTCACCGGCAACGCGCAGGCGTCCGCCGAGCGCTTCGGTGGCCGCCCGGCGGTCACGTTCGAGCTCTTCGCGCGCTGAGCACGGACGGACCCTGGCCACCGATGGCGGGTCGCCGTACGCTGTGCCCCGCAAAGGCGCCTGACGGTGTGTCAGCCTATCGGGGAGCGGCCGTGCTCGACATCCTGGACCACGACGTCCCGCAGGGCCAGGAGCGGATGACGCTCCGGATCGAGAACGGCGTCGGTGTGCTGACGCTGTGCCGGCCGGAGCAGCTCAACGGCTGGAGCTGGGAGTCCAGCAGGCAGCTCGGCATCATGGCCGACCGGCTCCGCTTCGACGACTCGGTCCGTGCGGTCCTGCTGCGGGGCGAGGGCCGGGCGTTCTGTGCCGGGATCGACGTCACCGCGCCCGGCGGTGACATCACGGGCCGTACCTCCGCCGAACGCACCCAGCGCTACTACGAGGGCATCCGCTGGGTGCACGAGCGCTTCGCCGCCTTCGCCGGGCTTCCGCAGCCGGTGATCGCCGCCGTGCAGGGCTACTGTCTCGGCTTCGGCTTCGAGCTCGCGCTCATGGCAGACATCCGCATCGCCGCCGACAATGCCGTGTTCGCGCTGCCCGAGGCCGGGATCGGGGTCGCGGTCGACGCCGGTGGCGACATGCGGATCGCCCGCGAGGCGGGCGCGGGCTGGGCCAAGTACCTCGCGCTCACCGGCCGTCGGATCGACGCGGCGGCCGCCGAGCGGATCGGGCTGCTCCAGTCGGTCACGCCTCTCGCCGAACTGGAGCGCACCGCCCGGTCGGTCGCCGAGGCGGTCGCGGCGAACGCACCCCTGGCCGTACGGCACATCAAGCGCTCCGTCGACGCGTTCGCGGACGCGGGCCTCGGCGAGGCGCTGGACCGTACGGCCCTGGCGGCGGCGCTGACCCTCACCTCGCACGACGCGGCCGAGGGCTACGCCGCCAAGGCGGCCCGCCGTCCGCCGCACTTCGAGGGAACCTGACCCGCCGCCCCGTGCGTCCTTCTGCGACTCCGCTCATTCGGCTTCGGGCAGTGTGAAGGGGCCGCGCCCCAACTGTTCGCGTACCGGCACCACGGGCGGCGCGACGAGGGAACGCCGCTGCCAGTTCGCCCCGTCGACCACCAGGGAATGGCCGGACACGAACGCGGCGTACGGCGACGCCAGGAACGTGGCCGCCCAGCCCAGTTCACGTGGCAGGCCCACGCGGAGTGCGGGCTGCCGCGCGTCGAGCCGTCCGCTCCCCCCGTCCTCCGCGGCGCCGTCCCGGTCCAGGTGGGTGCGGATGTCGCCGGTCATGTCCTGGTGCGGCATCAGGCCCGGAACCAGTCCGTTGACGCGGATTCCGTACGGCCCCCACTCCACGGCGAGTGTCTCGACCAGATTCTTCACCCCGGCCTTCGCCGCCGCGGAATGTGCGTAACCGGGGCCGCCCGTCCAGGCGTACGAGGCGCCGACGCACACGATCGAGCCGCCGGTCGTGGCGGCGAGGTGGCGCCGCCCGAACTCGCGGGTCATGAACCAGGTCCCGGTCAGGGTGATGTCGAGCACCGCCCGCCAGGCGTTCGGCGACAGGTCCTCGGCGGGTGACGGGAAGTTGGCCGCCGCGTTGTTGACGAGGACGTCGGGCGGCCCCAGTTCGGCCTCGGCCGTGTCGAACACCTCCGTGATCCTCTCCGGGTCGCGAATGTCGCCCGGGACGGCCAGGACCCGGCCCCCGGTCAGGGGCGCCAGCTCCTCCCGGGCGGCTGCCAGCCGCCCGGGATTCCGGCCGACGAGCACCAGATGCGCTCCCAGCCGGGCGAACTCGGCCGCGACCGCCTTGCCGAGGCCGGAGCCGCCACCGGTCACCAGCACCACGCTCCCGTCGTACGTGCCGGCCGGCAGGGCGCTCGCGCCGAGCGGGGGAGGAGCGGTGATTCCGGGGGTGTGCATGCTCTCCGTCATGGACGCATGAGTACCGCTTCCGCCGACACAAGGCCAGGCCTGAGAGGCATTTGAACGCGGGGTTCTGTGCGACGAGAATCCAGGTACCCAGCACGAAAGTCCAGGTCCAAGCGCTGATGTTGTCCAGACCATTGACATGTAAGCGCCAGAATGTTGAATTCGGTGACGTTGTGTTGCGCGACTCTGGTGACTTGAGTGACCGATGGAGGATCTGTGACGCCTCGCCCACCCCGTCTCACCGCAATGGCCGCGGCCGCGGCCCTGTTCGCCGGTGGTCTGCTGACCACCGGACCCGTCGCCCAGGCGGCCGGCATCAGACCGGACGGAGCCTCGGCCAGGGCTCAGGACGCCCCGGCCGTCACCCCCACCCCGCAGTCCGTCAGGAACCGGTCCGACCGGATCACGATCACTCCCACCGTCACCCTGGTCACCGGGGAGGCAGCCGACGAGCCGACCCTCGGCGTCGTGACGGCGGCCCTGCGCAAGGCCGGTGCGCAGCGGGTCGTCCGCGCTGCGCGGCCGGCCCCCAACGGGCTCAACGTCCACATCGGCGACGCCGGCGCGCTGGCCGCCCTCACGCTCGAAGGGCCGTCCGGGCTGCCTGCCGACGGGTACGTCCTCGGCATCGGGGCGGGTCGCATCGTCCTCGCCGGCAAGGACACCACCGGGACCTACTACGCCGCGCAGACCCTGCGCCAGATCCTGCCGCAGCGAGCGAACCCGGGAGCCCGCGTCGCCGGAATCGCCGTGCGCGACTGGCCCGGCACCGCACTGCGCGGCGTTATCGAGGGCTTCTACGGCACCCCGTGGTCCCACGAGGCCCGCCTGGACCAGCTCGACTACTACGGCGAGCACAAGATGAACATCTACGTGTACTCGCCCAAGGACGACGCCTACCTGCGCGAGAAGTGGCGCGACGCGTACCCCGCCGACCGGCTGGCGCAGATCAAGGAGCTCACCGACCGGGCGGTCGAGCGGCACGTCGAGTTCACCTACGCGCTCTCGCCGGGCCTTTCGGTCTGCTACAGCTCCGACGCGGACGCGAAGGCGCTCGTCGACAAGTTCCAGACGATCTGGGACATCGGAGTGCGCACCTTCGCGGTGCCGCTCGACGACATCAGCTACACCGACTGGAACTGCGACGCCGACAAGGCGAAGTGGGGGACCGGAGGCGGTGCGGCGGGCGCAGCGCAGGCCTACCTCCTGAACAAGGTCAACCGGGAGTTCATCGCCACCCACCCCGGTGCCGAGCCGCTCCAGATGGTCCCCACCGAGTACTACAACGTCGCTCCGTCCCCGTACAAGAAGGCCCTGTCCGAGCAGCTCGACCCGGACGTGCTGGTCGAGTGGACCGGAGTCGGCGTGGTGGCGCCGACCATGACGGTCGCTCAGGCCGACGCGGCCCGCGAGGTGTTCGGCCACCCGATCCTGACCTGGGACAACTACCCGGTGAACGACTACGCGACGAACCGGCTGCTGCTCGGCCCGTTCAACGGCCGGGAGAAGGGGCTGCCGGGCCGGCTGGCCGGGATCACCGCCAACCCGATGATCCAGCCGTACGCCTCGAAGCTCTCGCTGTACACCGTCGCGGACTACGCCTGGAACGACGCGGCGTACGACCCGCGCACCTCGTGGGGCAGGGGGCTGGGGGAGTACGCGGGCGGCGACGCCCGCACCGAGCAGGCCCTGCGCGCCTTCGCCGACGTCAACTACAGCTCGGCGCTCAACACCGACAAGGCACCGGAGCTGTCCGCCGCGTTCGCCCGGTACTGGGAGTCCGGTGACGCGAAGCGGCTCACCTCGGTGCTCGCCGGCCTCGGAGCCGCGCCCGCCCGGCTGCGCGCGGACCTTCCGGACCGCGGCTTCATCGAGGACTCGGGCCCCTGGCTGGACGCCACCGAGTCCTGGGCGACCGCGGCCCGCACCGCCCTGAGCATGGTCGAGGCGGCGCGCGCCGGAGACGGTGACCGGGCCTGGGCGCTCCGTCAGCAACTGCCCGCGCAGGTCGAGCGCGCCAAGTCCTTCACGTACAAGGGTCTCGACGGGCGCGAGGTGCCGGTCCTCGTGGGTGACGGGAAGCTGGACGGGTTCATCGAAGCGGCCACCGCCGAGCACGACCGGATCCTCGGTGTGAGCGGCCGGCCCACGGCATCGACCAGCCTCGGCACGTACCAGAGCAACACCCTCGCCCGGATGCTCGACGGCGACGACTCCACCTACTTCTGGAGCGACGGGCCGCCCGCGGCGGGCGACCGGCTCACCGTCGACCTCGGGGCGGCCCGGGACATCGGCGACGTCACCCTCGCCATGGGCAAGCCCGGCAGCACCGAGGACTACGTCCACGCGGGAGTGCTGGAGTACTCGGTGGACGGGCAGAACTGGACCACGCTCACCGAGTTCTCCGAGCAGGCGGACGTCACCGCGACCGTGCCCGCCGGCACCGAGGCCCGCTATGTCCGGGCCCGCGCGACCGCCGGACAGAACAGCTGGGTCGTCGTCCGTGAGTTCCACGTGGCGACCACGGACGGGGAGATCACGGGCAACCCGCCGGCTGCCGGTGGATCGGCGCTGCGCTCGGCGGCCGACGGGGACCCGGACAGCGTCTACCGCGCCGCGCGCGCTCCGGAGGCGGGCGAAACGCTGGAGGTGGGTCTCGCCACCGCACGCGAGGTCGGCGCGGTCACCGTCCTCCAGCCGGCCGGTTCACGAGCCGCGGCCGACATCCAGCTGCGGAACGCGGACGGCAGCTGGCAGACCATCGGCACGCTCGACGGCCCGTACACGCGCGTCGACGCGGCGGGCCGGACGGCCGACGCGGTACGCCTCGCCTGGCACACGGGCTCCGCGGCGCCCGTGATCGCGGAGGTGGTGGTCGGCAAGTAGCCGCAGCACGGTTGCCCCGTGCGCCCGGCCCAGCCGCACCTCCAGCGGCGGGGCCGGGCGCACACCCATGCCGGCGCCCGGCCGAACCGGTCACCCGCAGGTTGTTCCCACAGGGGCAAGCGACCGCTTAGTATGCCCCGGAGCAGTGGTAATGCCGACAGTGTTGTGGAGGCCCCTCATGCAGGCATGGCGAGTGCACCGGAACGGCGAGCCGAGCGAGGTGATGCGGCTCGAAGAAGCGGACCGGCCGACGCCCGGCGACGGGCAGGTGCTCATCGAGGTGCTCGCGGCGAACATCAACTTCCCCGATGCGCTGCTCTGCCGCGGCCAGTACCAGGTGAGGCCCCCGCTGCCGTTCACCCCCGGGGTGGAGATCTGCGGCCGCACCGAGGACGGGCGCCGCGTGCTCGCCACCCCCGCCCTGCCGGACGGCGGCTTCGCCCAGTACGTCGTCGCGGACGAGGCGGCCCTGCTGCCGGCCCCCGAGGCGCTGGACGACGCCGAGGCGGCAGCCCTGCACATCGGCTACCAGACCGGCTGGTTCGGCCTGCACCGCCGGGCGCGCCTCCAGGCGGGCGAGACCCTGCTCGTCCACGCCGCGGCAGGCGGCGTCGGCAGTGCGGCCGTCCAGCTCGGCAAGGCCGCCGGAGCCACCGTCATCGGTGTGGTCGGAGGCTCCGAGAAGGCCAAGATCGCCGCCGGACTCGGCTGCGACCTGGTCATCGACCGGCGCACCGAGGACATCGTCGCCGCGGTCAAGGAGTTCACCGGCGGCCGTGGCGCCGACGTGGTCTACGACCCGGTCGGCGGCGACGCGTACGCCAAGTCCGTGAAGTGCATCGCCTTCGAGGGCCGGGTCGTCGTCGTCGGCTTCGCCAGCGGCGTCATTCCCACCCCCGGACTCAACCACGCCCTGGTGAAGAACTACTCCGTCGTCGGTCTCCACTGGGGCCTGTACAACACCAAGGACCCGCAGGCGGTCCGCGACTGCCACGAGGAGCTCACCCGGCTCGCCGGGCAGGGCGTCATCAAGCCGCTCATCAGCGAGCGGGTCCCGATGGACGGGGCAGCGGCCGCCGTCCAGCGCGTCGCCGACGGCACCAGCACCGGCCGCATCGTCGTCCTCCCGTCAGGAGCCGCCCGATGACCGCCCCCGACGCCGCGGAACTGCGCCGCCTCACCCGGGAACTGCTCGCCGCGCACCCCCCGGCCACCACGGACCCCACCGACTTCCTCAAGGCGCGCTTCGACGCCGGACTCGCCTGGGTGCACTACCCGGCCGGACTCGGCGGCCTCGACGCGCCGCGCTCCCTCCAGCCCGTCGTCGACGCCGAACTCGCCGCGGCGAACGCCCCGGACAACGACCCGCGCCGCATCGGCATCGGCCTCGGCATGGCCGCCCCGACCATCCTCGGCTTCGGCACCGACGAGCAGAAGCAGCGCTTCCTGCGCCCCCTGTGGGTCGGCGAGGAGGTGTGGTGCCAGCTCTTCAGCGAGCCGGGCGCCGGCTCCGACCTGGCCGCCCTCGGCACACGCGCGGTGCGCGACGGGGAGGACTGGGTGGTCGACGGGCAGAAGGTCTGGACGTCCAGCGCCCATGTGGCACGCTGGGCGATCCTCATCGCCCGCACCGACCCGGACGTGCCCAAGCACCGCGGCATCAGCTACTTCATCTGCGACATGACCGACCCCGGCGTCGAGGTGCGGCCACTGCGCCAGATCACCGGCGAGGCCGAGTTCAACGAGGTCTTCCTCACCGGGGTGCGCATCCCCGACAGCCGCCGCCTCGGCGCGGTCGGCGAGGGCTGGAAGGTCGCACAGACGACCCTGATGAACGAGCGTGTCTCCATCGGCGGATCCCGCATCCCGCGCGAGGGCGGCATGATCGGCCCCATCGCGCGGACCTGGCGCGAACGCCCCGAACTGCGCACCCACGACCTGCACCAGCGCCTGCTCACCCTCTGGGTCGAGGCCGAGGTCGCCCGTCTCGCCGGCGAACGCCTGCGCCAGCAGCTCGTCGCCGGACAGCCGGGACCCGAGGGCTCCGGAATGAAGCTCGCCTTCGCCCGCCTCAACCAGGAGATCAGCGGGCTCGAAGTCGAACTGCTCGGCGACGACGGGCTGTTGTACAGCGACTGGACCATGCGACGCCCGGACCACGTCGACTTCACCGGACGTGACGCCGGCTACCGCTACCTCCGCTCCAAGGGCAACTCCATCGAGGGCGGTACGAGCGAGGTACTGCTCAACATCGTCGCCGAACGCGTGCTCGGTCTGCCCGCCGAGCCGCGCAACGACAAGGACGTCGCGTGGAAGGACCTCTCCCGATGACCGCACAGGCCGCACAGACCGAACCGACCCAGGCGCCCGACCTCCTGTACTCGGAGGCCGAGGAGGACCTGCGGGCCGCGGTCCGCTCCCTGCTCGCGGACCGGGCCGACGCGCCGACGGTGATTGCTCGCACCGAGTCCGACACGCCGTACGACCCGCAGCTCTGGAAGGCCCTGGCGACCGACATCGGAGCCGCCGGCCTGCTGGTGCCCGAGAAGCTCGGCGGACAGGGCGCCACCCATCGCGAGGCCGCCGTCGTCATCGAGGAGCTCGGCCGCAGCGTCGCCCCCGCGCCCTACCTGACCAGCTCCGTCGTCGCCACCGAGACGCTGCTGGCGCTCGGCGCGCAGGACGGGCCGGTGGGCGGGCTGCTCGCCGAACTGGCCGCTGGCCGCAAGGTCGCGGTGCTCGCCGTGCCCTTCTCCGCATCGGCGTCCGACACGCCGGTGGTGACCGGAGCCCTCGACGGAACACTCGGGCCGGTCGCCGACGCGGCCGCCGCCGACGTGCTCCTGGTCCCCACCACCGACGGCCTCTACGCGGTCGCCGCGGACGCACCCGGTGTCGCCGTCCAGCCGCTCGTCCCGCTCGACCTCACCCGCCCGCTCGCCACCGTCACCCTCACCGGAGCCACCGGCATCCGCCTCGCGGACGCGGGCGCGGCGCGGTCCGCGGTGGACCGGGGGCTGCTGGCGGGTGCGGGGCTGCTCGCCTCCGAGCAGCTCGGACTCGCCGAATGGTGCCTGACCGAAACGGTCCGGCACACCCGGGAGCGCCACCAGTTCAACCGCCCGGTCGGATCCTTCCAGTCGCTGAAGCACCGCATGGCGCAGCTCTGGCTGGAGGTGGTCTCGGCCCGGGCCGCGGCACGGAACGCGGCCGACGCGCTGGCGACGGGCAGCCCCGACGCGCCGTTGGCGGTGGCCGTGGCGCAGGCGTACTGCTCCAAGGTCGCCGTCCACGCGGCGGAGGAATGTGTCCAGTTGCACGGCGGCATCGGGATGACCTGGGAGCACCCGGCGCACCTGTACCTGAAGCGCGCCAAGGCCGACGCGAACGCCTTCGGAACGGCGGGCCGTCATCGCGAGACCGTCGCCGCCCTGATGGAGCTGCCGGCGCCGTAGCAACATCGGGGGGTACGTGTTCACGTACCCGTCGTTCGGACCGGAGCGGGAGTACGTGCTCACGTACTCCCGCTCCGGTCCGGACAGCTGCGGGCCCGATTCGTGCGGATCCGGTCACGGCGGGCGGAACGGAGGCCGACGGGCGGACGGCGATCGAGCCAACTCTGCTCGTCCGGGCCCCTGTTGCGGCGCGGCGCTTCCATACTCGGTCGCGTCCGCCCATCCGGCACGCCTCGCAACCGGGAGATTCCATGGCGTTCCCCACCCGCCGCCACGTCGTCACCACCGCCCTGACCACCGCGGCCGCGGCCACCCTCGTACCCCACCAGCCGGCCACCGCGACCGAAGCCCCGCGCGCCCGGACCGGCGCCCCGGGCCCCCGGCCACTGCTCCGGGCGCACGCGCACAACGACTATCTGCACCCCCGCCCGCTCCACGACGCGCTGGCCCAGGGATTCACCAGTGTCGAGGCCGACATCTTCCTCGTGGACGGCGAGTTGCTCGTCGCCCACGAGGCCACCGACCTCGACCCCGCCCGCACCCTCTCCGCGCTGTATCTCGATCCGCTGCTCGCCAGGGTCCGGGCCAACCACGGGACCGTGTTCCGCGGCGACCGTACACCGGTGCAGCTGCTGATCGACATCAAGACGGACGGCGCGGCCGCCTACGCGGAACTCGACCGCCAACTCCGCCGTCACCGGCAGATGCTGACCGCCTGTCGGCACGGCCGGGTACGGCCCGGAGCCGTCACCGCCGTGATCTCGGGCGACCGGGCCGCCCGCGTCCCCATGGAGGCCCAGCGCACCCGGTACGCCTTCTACGACGGTCGGCTCGACGACCTCGGAACCGCCGCCACGGCCTCGTTCATCCCGCTCGTCAGCAGCAGCTGGACAGGCACGTTCCGCTGGCTCGGCGCCGGCCCCGTCCCGCCCGCCGAACGCGACGCCCTGCGTGCGATCACCGCCGCTGCGCACGGCGCGGGGCAGCGTGTGCGTTTCTGGGCCACTCCCGATGCTCCCGGACCTGAACGCGACGCGGTCTGGGCGGAGTTGCTGGCCGCCGGCGTGGACCACCTGAACACCGACGACCTCGCGGGACTCGCCCGCTTCCTCCGCGCCCACGACCGGAACACGCGGTAGGCGGCAGCACCGGGACCGGCTTGCCGCAGGCGTACCCGTTTGGCGGACACGCCAGTGCGCCGGATGGCTCCTCCGCTAGGCCAAACTGACGCCGAATGCCGCAATTCCGGCGCGGCGGAGGAGGTTGGCCATGGCCATTTCGATCTCACTGGTGCTGCTTCTGCTGATTCTCGCGGTGATCTTCCTCCGCAGCGGCGGACTGAAGCTCTCGCACGCCCTGGTCTGCGCCCTCCTCGGGTTCTTCCTCGCAGGCACGAGCATGGCCCCCACCATCCAGGAGGGCATCACGGCCACCGCGGACGTCGTCAGCAGCATCAACCCCTGACCCCGCTGCCGGACCGGTGGCTCCGCCCTGAGGGGCCGGGCCACCGGACAGGTTCCGCAGCGCCGTGGCCGGCCGGTGCCTCGCCTCGGTCCGGGCGGCGATCCGCGCTTCGAGGACGGCCGGCCGCTCGCGGGCGATCCGCAGACCCCGCTCCGGGTACGGTGCGGCGCCAACGTCGCCGTCCAGGCACGGCAGGAACAGACGTACGTCGTCCGATGTGAGCCCGGCAGCCGGCAGATGACGGATGTTGCGGACCCGGACCACGGTCCGCTCCTCGTACACGCGGTACCGGTTGGCCGCCCGCTGCGAGTTGATCAGCCCGGCCTGCTCGTAGTGGCGCAGCGCCCGTGCGGTCGTGCCGGTGGCCTCGGCCGGTTCGCCGATCAGCACCCCCACCACCTCCCTGTCCACTCCTGTCACGCCACCACCGCGCCACCGTCGACCGGGAGGATCACGCCGGTGATGTGCTGCTGGGCTGTTGTTCATACCGTGATCGTTCAACCCTGCCGCCAGTGGCAAGGTCAAGCAGCAGCCCGGAAGCGCGCACGAACGGTCCGGACAGACACTGGAACATGATCGTTGCGGTCAACAGCTCGCATCCTGCCGCCATGAGGTGACCAGGGACATCCAGGTGTGAAACGGTCCGGTGGGGCACGGGCCGGGTCGGACCGTCGCCTCGCCCGGACCGGGAACGTCCGCCGGGCTTCGCACCGAGCCGGGACCCGGAGAGCACAGCCATGTCATTCCCTCTGTTCGGACGGGATCCGGGAGCCGTCCATCATGAGCACTGCCGGAGCAGCCGCTGCTGCCGGTGCCAGCAGCGGCCCTGGACGACCGTCGCCGGAAGCGAACGCCTCTGCGGACTCTGCGCCTCCTGCTGCCGGGAATGCGGCCGGGCGCCCGCCCCGCACGTGGACGGGCTCGACCACGGGCTCTGCGGCGACTGCCGCGGACTGTGCGGCCGCTGTCATACGCCGCCGGCGGCCGACGGCGACTGCGAGTGCCGGCGGTGGCAGCGGCCGGGAGGCGATCCGGTCGGCTACCTCCTCCATGCGCTGCCACCCCCGCTCATACGGGAGTTCGGCGGCCGCTATCCGGGGGAACTCGTGGCGCTGATCCGGCGGGAGCTGGGCCGGCGCACCCCCGACCAGCTCCTGGACCGGGTCGAGCGCCGGTGGAACGCCCGCTGGTCCCACACGCTTCAGGAGAAGGACGAGGAAGGACGCCGCCGGCGCCCCTGGGAGATCGCCGAACAGTTGCTCAGGCCGGGACTCTGCGCCGAGCCGAGTTGCGAGGACGGCAGGCTGGTCACCACCGACTCCCCGTGCGCGCTCTGCGCGAGTCCACTGCACCGGTTCGTGCCGGCCCAGGCCGACCGGAGGGCCGCCTCGGACCGGGCCAGGACCACCGCGGCCGCGATCAGGCGGGAGATGCTGGACCGCCGTACCGGCGGGCGGGGCTGAGTTCAGGGATGTGGAACTGTCCGGTGGCACCGCGCCCGTCCGAAGCGCCCATGGAACACTCAGCGATGCCATGCACAACTCATGGGCCTCGCGGCCCCGGCCGGCTAGTCCGCCGCGGGTTCCCCCGTCGCGTGGTCCGGTCCGGGCAGGGTCGTCGGAACCGTGGCCGCCGCACCTCGCCGGACGGCTTCCACCGCCGCTTCGTGCAGTGAACGGCTGGCTTCCTCCGAGGGGCAGGGGACAGGACTCCCCGCCATCGTGAACCAGTCGGCCGCATCGGTGTACTGCACAGTGATCTGCGCCGTGCCCTCGGCCCAAGTGGTGTGGACGGTCAGGTCGCCGGACAGCGGCCCGACCTCCTCGGTGAGCACGCCGCCGTGCCCCGAGTAAACTCCGCGTGTCGTCCAGGACGCCCAGGTCATGCCTCCAGGCTCGCACCAAAGCCGGCGTATCGCGACCCACGGATGACAAGTCCCCGAAACGCACGGCCCGTACTGCTCGGGCCACGGGTCCGGCGGGTGGACCGCGGATGGATTTGAATGAAATTTTTCGTCCGGCCGCACTGCGGTTCCCGCAGTGGCCTATCCCGTTGCCCTGGTGCGATCTTGACGCCAAATCGTTGATCAGTGATCTCCGGGCGACGAATTCCGAAGGAAAACAGCTATTGACCTGCGGAACGCGTCGGTATTGCATGACGCGCTGGGAGCACCGGAACCTTTCCTCACACCTCGTCCGGAGGCGATACCGCTCCCGCGCTCTGACACCGCACCTGTTGATCGGAACCCGACTCGATGACCGACACGCTCAGCGCTCCACAGGCACTCGCCCCCGCGACCGGACCCACCCCGCAGAAGCTCAAGCGTTCCATCGGCGTCGTCGGGGGGACCCTGCTCACGCTGTCCTGCGTGACCCCCGCCTCCACCCTCTTCGTGGTCGTTCCTGACCTGTTCGCCGGACTCGGCACCTACACCGCGCTCACCATCGCCATCGGCTCGCTGCTCTGCATAGCGGTGGCCTTCTGCTACTCGGAGCTGGGCACCCTCATCCCCAGCGCCGGCGGCGAGTACGCCATGGTGTCGACGATGGCGGGCCGGCTCGCCGGCTGGCTCGTGTTCGTGCTCTCCCTGCTCGTCGTCATGATCGTGCCCCCGGTCATCGCCATGGGGACCGCCGACTACCTCGCACCCCTCGTCCACATCCCCGCCTCGCTCGCCGGGGCGGGCGTCATGCTGCTCGCCACCCTCGCGGGCCTCCTCGACCTGCGCGCCAACGCCTGGATCACCGGCATCTTCCTGGTGCTGGAGGTGATCGCCGCCGGCGTCGTGGCCGTCCTCGGGTTCGCCCACTCCGAGCGGGGCGCCGCCGCGCTCGTGCACGGGTCCGTCGCCTCGCCGGGCGGCACGAGCTCGACCGTCACCGCGATGATGGTCGTCTCCGGGCTCGCCATCGCGCTCTTCATCACGCAGGGCTTCTCCACGGCCGTCTACCTCTCCGAGGAGTTGGAGGACCCGCGGCGCAACGTGGCCCGTACGGTCCTCGCCACGCTCGCGATCTCGACGGCCGTCATCCTCGTCCCCGTCATCGCCATCACCCTGGGCGCCCCCGACCTCGCGGCCCTGACCTCCGGCGACCTCAGCGGCATGGTCGAGGCGTGGTCCAACTCGGCCGTCGGCACGTTCGTCAGCCTCTGTGTCGCCCTCGCCATCATCAACGCCGGCATCGTCATGGTCATCCAGAACTCCCGGGTGCTGTTCGCCTCCGCCCGGGACAAGGCGTGGCCCGCCCCGGTCAACCAGGCCCTGTCCCGGCTCGGCCGCTTCGGCTCGCCGTGGGTGGCGACGCTCCTCGTGGGCATTCCGGGAGCGGCCCTCTGCTTCGTCAGTCTCGACACCCTGTACGGAGTGACCGGCGTCTCCGTCACCGCCATGTACCTGCTGGTGGCCGTCGCCGCCCTGCTCTGCCGCCGCGGCACGCACCGCGACGCACCCGCCTGGCGGATGCCGCTCTGGCCCGCCGTCCCGGTCCTGCTCATCCTCGTCCTCGCCTACATCCTGACCCAGCAGGAGACCGAGTACCTGCTCTGGACGGGCGGGATCACCGCGGTCGCCACGTTCTACTGGGCCCTGTACCTGAGGCCCCGCCGCGCGACCCGATGGCTGGTGAGCATCCCCGAGGACGAGCAGGTGTGAGACAGGTTCTCCCTACTGGGCCCTGTACCTGAGGCCCCGCCGCGCGACCCGATGGCTGGTGAGCATCCCCGAGGACGAGCAGGTGTGAGACAGGTTCTCCGGTGATCGGGTGACACCGGGCGGTGGCACGTCATGCCGGACCGGCCATGCGGTTAGGCATGCGGGCATGACATGTGACTTCCCACCTGAGAACACCGGATTCCTCCGCTCCCGGCGCCTGCGCGCCACCGGCGCCGCAGGCGTCCTCCTGGCCGCCGCCCTGCTCACGGGCTGCGGCCAGGACAGCGGCGACACCTCGACGGGCACGGCCACCTCGGAGGCCGCCCGCGCCGTCCCGGAGCGGACCACCACGCCCTCGAACAGCGCGAGCAAGAGCGCGCCGGCCACCGCGGCGATGACCCAGGACCAGAAGGACCGCAAGAAGCTCCTGGACTCCACCAAGATCACCTACGACAAGGCCGTCACGACGGCCGAGGGCGCCGTCAGCGGTGGCAAGGTGGTCGATCTCGACCTGCGGGGCCCGGGCAAGTCGGATGACGACACCGACCGGGAGAGCGCATCGCCCAGCGCGAGCGCGTCCCCGTCCGGGACCGCCTCGCCGTCCGGCAGCGCGAGCGCCTCCCCGAAGTCCACCGGTGCCTCGCCCGGCGACGCCTCCGCCTCGCCGGCCGCCACCGGCCCGGAATGGGTCGCGACGGTCGCCGCCACGGACGGCACCGAGCACACCGTGCGCATCGACGCCGTCTCCGGCAAGGTCGTCAAGTCCACCGAGGACACCGACCAGGACGCCGAGGACAAGAGCCGCACGGCCGACTGGGTCGCCAAGGCCAAGCAGACCCCGCAGCAGGCGGCCAAGGCGGCGACGGACAAGAAGAAGGGCACCGTCACCTCCCTGGAACTGGACGAGAACGACAAGAACGTCCTCGTCTGGTCGGTGGACGTCGTGGACAAGAGCTGGAACGAGACCACGGTGGACGTCGACGCGGCCACCGGCTCCGTCACCGCCGAGGAGACCGACACCGACTGACCCGGGCCCGGCCCGGCACCACCGCACGCACGACATGCCCCCGGTTCGCACGGACCGGGGGCATGTCGTGCGTGCTGTTCGGAGCCCTGCCCGGATCAGACGGACTCGGTGTGCGCCTCCGGTGCCTCCTGCGCCTCCCCGCCCTCCGAGGACGGTGAGGCGAACTGTGTCCGGTACAGCTCCTCGTACCGGCCGCCGACGGCCAGCAGTTCCGCGTGGGTCCCGCGCTCGACCACCCGGCCCTCCTCGACGACGAGGATCAGGTCCGCGGCCCGCACGGTCGACAGCCGGTGCGCGATCACCACGGCGGTGCGCCCCTCCAGCGCCTCGGCCAGGGCCTCCTGCACCGCCGCCTCCGACGTGGAGTCGAGGTGCGCCGTCGCCTCGTCGAGGATGACCACACGCTGGCGGGCCAGCAGCAGCCGGGCGATCGTCAGCCGCTGACGCTCACCGCCGGACAGCCGGTACCCGCGCTCGCCCACCACCGTGTCGAGCCCGTCGGGCAGCGAGGCCACCAGACCGTCGAGCCGGGAGCGCCGCAGCGCGTCCCAGATCTCGTCCTCGGTCGCCCCGGGCCTGGCCAGAGTCAGATTGGCCCGGACCGACTCGTGGAACAGGTGCCCGTCCTGGGTGACCATCCCGAGCGTCTCGCGGATCGAGGCGGCGGTCAGATCACGTACATCGACGCCGCCGAGGCGTACGGCACCGGAATCGGCGTCGTACAGCCGGGGCAGCAACTGCGCGATCGTCGACTTGCCCGCGCCGGACGAGCCGACCAGGGCCACCATGCGGCCGGGCTCGGCACGGAAGGAGACCTCGTGCAGGACCTCCGTACCCCCGCGGGTGTCGAGCGTCGCGACCTCTTCGAGGGAGGCGAGCGAGACCTTGTCCGCCGACGGATACCCGAAGGACACCCCGTCGAACTCCACGGACACCGGCCCCTCCGGAACCTTGCGCGCATCCGGCTTCTCGGCGATCAGCGGCTTCAGGTCGAGGATCTCGAAGACGCGCTCGAAGCTCACCAGCGCGCTCATCACCTCGACCCGGGCACCGGCCAGCGCCGTGAGCGGGGCGTAGAGCCGGGTCAGCAGCAGGGCCAGGGCCACGACCGCGCCCGGCTCCAGGGTGCCGCGCAGCGCGTAGTAGCCGCCGAGCCCGTAGACGAGCGCCAGCGCGAGCGCCGAGACCAGGGTGAGCGCCGTGATGAACGTGGACTGCGCCATGGCCGTACGGATGCCGATGTCACGGACCCGGCTCGCCCGGGCGGCGAACTCGGCGGACTCGTCATCGGGCCGCCCGAAGAGCTTGACGAGCGTGGCACCGGGGGCCGAGAACCGCTCGGTCATCTGCGTGCCCATGGCCGCGTTGTGCGCGGCCGCCTCGCGCTGCATCCGCGCCATCCGGGAGCCCATCCGGCGGGCGGGCAGGACGAACACCGGAAGCAGGACGAGGGCGAGCAGGGTGATCTGCCAGGAGATGGTCAGCATCACCGTGAGCGTCAGCAGCAGGGTCACCACATTGGAGACCACCCCGGACAGGGTGTTGCTGAACGCCCGCTGCGCCCCGATCACATCGTTGTTCAGGCGGCTCACCAGCGCACCGGTGCGCGTGCGGGTGAAGAAGGCGACCGGCATCCGCTGGACATGGTCGAAGACGGCCGTGCGCAGATCCAGGATCAGGCCCTCTCCGAGCGTGGCCGACAGCAGACGGGTCAGCAGGCCCAGCCCGGCCTCCGCCACCGCGATGACGGCGATCAGCAGCGCGAGGCGGGTGACGGTGCCGCTCTCCTTGCCCTGGACGATCGCGTCGACCACCCGGCCCGCCAGCACCGGAGTCGCCACCGCCAGCAGGGCCATGACGATGCTCAGCAGCAGGAAGCGGTAGAGCTCCCGTCGGCGCGGCCGGGCGAAGGCGGCGATCCTGCGGACGGTGGCCCGGGAGAACGGTCTGCGGTCCTGTTGCGCGTTCATCGCGCTGTGCAGCGACGACCAGGCGGTGACTTCCATGCTCATGCGGTGCCTCCGGGGTGCGAAAGAGCGGGTGCGGCTCCCGGGGGCCGGACACGGACCGGGGCGCAGGGAGAACGCTATGAGCTCAAGCGGACTTGAGGTCAACGGATTTGCGTGCGAGAACAGCAGGGGAGCGGCCCCGGAGACCAAGGATTCCGGTAAGAGCGCAGGTCGGCGGGGTGCGCGCCCATTACCCGGTGCCGTCTGCGGCGGTGCGGGCGGACCACGTAGAATCGGCCCCTGTTTCCGGCCGAACGATGGCAAACACAACCGATTGAGGCAGTGCGACGTGAGTTTCACCGACAGTTCCGAGGCACCGATCTACGCCGGACTCGTGGAAGAACACGGGGATGTGCCGGCCGAGGTGCGCCGGGTGGCTGAGGAGACGCTGCGCGAGGCCGACCGGGCCATCGACTTCAGTGACGTCCGCAGGGCCGCGGCCTACCGGTAGCAGCGGGGCACCGCCGTCGCGGAGCGGCGCCGGCCCGGTGACCGGGCGGTGAGCCCGCGGCTTCGGAGACCCCCTCCCGGATGCCGCGCGACGTCCCCTCCGGGGCACCCTGAATTCCCTCGTCGCGACGGGGCACGACACCCCGTGCCCTGCCGCTGTCACGACGTCTCGCACTGCGGACCCGGCTCTCCCGTCGGAGCATGGAACGAACAGTCGGCGACGACATCGCGACGAAGGGATGCCGGATGGGTGGTGAACGGCATGAGCCGCCGCCGGACGGGGTCGGGGCCGAGCTGGACCAGATCGATGCCCTGAACAGCATGGACGCGCCCCGGCCCGGCCCCCGGGACCCGCAGGCGCACGCCGACGGGACGGAGGAGGCTGCCAGGCGTCGCGACTCCCGGCTGCTCTCCGCAGGGCACGCCGTCGCCGAGGCGGACTCGCTCGACGAGGCGCTGAGGCTGGTGGACGCCCTGTACGCCCCCGAATTCCCGCTGGACGGCCAGTGCGTGTTCGGGCTCGTAGAGGGGACCCTGACGGCACTGGGGCAGTACGGCTTCCGTCCGGGCGGAGCCGACCGCGGGTTCCGGATGCCGATGAAGACCGGCTACCCGGCCGCCGAAGTCGCCAGAACCGGCCGGGCCGTGTACCTCGCCACCCAGGAGGAGTACCGCCGTCGCTTCCCGGCGACCTGGCACATGTCCGCCCGCAAGAGCCGCAAGGCGTGGGCGTTCGTTCCGCTCGTGACCGCCGGACGGGTCACCGGAGTGTGGCTGGCCGCCTTCCGCGCATCGGTGGAGTTCAACGCCGCCGAGCGATCGCTGCTGACGCTGACCGGACGCATGCTCGCCCAGGTACTGGAGCGCGCCCGGGCCAGCAGGGCCGAACTGGAACTCTCCCGCGGCCTGCGCCACAGCATGCGCACGGACGGCCCCGCCATGACCGGACTCAGCGTGGCGACGCGCTATGTGCCGACCGGGGGCGGGCTCATGGTCGGCGGGGACTGGTACGACAGCATCGACCTGCCCAACGGCCGGCTGGCCCTCGTCATCGGCGACGTCCAGGGACACGATGTGCACGCCGCCGGTCTGATGGCCCAGCTGCGCACCGCCGTGCACGCGTACGCCGCGGAGGGGCACGGCCCGGATGCCGTACTGGCACGCGCCTCGCGCTTCCTGACCACCCTCGACGAGGACCGGTTCGCCAC
Organism: Streptomyces sp. NBC_00236; assembly: GCF_036195045.1. Classification (NCBI taxonomy): domain Bacteria; kingdom Bacillati; phylum Actinomycetota; class Actinomycetes; order Kitasatosporales; family Streptomycetaceae; genus Streptomyces; species Streptomyces sp. NBC_00236. The sequence goes on from NZ_CP108100.1 coordinate 8,041,111, forward strand.
CTGCCTCTACATCGAGGCCGACCCGTCCACCGGTGACCTGCACATCGCACGCGCCGGGCATCCGCACCCGGTGCTGCGCACGCCGGACGGGACCTGCCTGATCAAGCACATCAGCGGGGGTCTGCCGCTGGGCCTGATGCCCGGCGAGGAGGACTACCCCGTCGACATCGTGCGGCTGCACGACGACGAGGTCCTCATGCTGTGCACGGACGGGCTGATCGAGAACGGCGGCCACGACATGTACACCGGCTGGGTCCGGGTGCGCGACGCGTTCTCGCCCGGCCCCGTCGAGGACCTCGAGGGAATGGCCGACCGCCTGATGACGGCCGTTCTCAGCGCCGAGCCCCGGGACCGGGACGGCGACACCGCTCGGGACGGCGACGACATCGCCCTGCTGCTTCTGCGCCGGGACCCCGGACAGTCGCGGGCGGAGGTCAGCCGACGCCGCCTGATGCTGACCGTGGGCCAGGACCAGGGCGAAGGGCTCTCCGAGGCCCGCGCCGAACTGAAGGCGCTCCTGCACGACTGGGCGAGGCCCGACCAGGTGGACACCGCGGTGCTCCTCACCACCGAACTCCTCGGCAACGTACTCGTCCACACGGACCAGGACGGTGCCCTCAACGCGTACGTCACCGGCGAGACCGGACGTCGCCGGCTGCTCGTCGAGGTCATGGACCGGGGCGACGAACTGCCCCATCAGCGGACGCCCGGTGAGCTCGCCTCGTCGGGCCGGGGGCTGATGCTGCTCGACATCCTGGCCGACCAGTGGGGCGTGCGCCCCGAACCCGAGGGAAAGACGGCCTGGTTCGCGCTCACCGAAGGACCCGCTGCGGACGCCGGCGACGCCACGACGGACTGACGGCGAGGCGCGGCTCCCTCGGCCGCCCCGGTTTGCTGAGGTGTTCCTGTCAGAAGTGTTGACAGGCTCCCTCGGCAGCTGGCTTCATGAGCAACGCCTATGGGAGCGCTCCCACGTGGTTGCGGTGACGGCGCCCCCACCGACGTACGGAAGGGATTGTTCCGTTGCGCTCGCTCACTTTCGCCGACCTGCGAAGACGACTCCGAGGGGCCGGCGCCGGCCCACCCGCCCAGCGGCCCGGCCGCCCCGGCGCCATCGCTCTGGCCCTGGCGCTCGGCGCCGGCCTGCTCCTCCCGCTGTCCCTGTCGGGCCCCGCGGCTGCCGCGCCGGCCTTCGACTACGGCGAGGCGCTGCAGAAGTCGGTGCTCTTCTACGAGGCGCAGCAGTCGGGCACGCTCCCCGACACCAACCGGGTCGGCTGGCGCGGTGACTCCGCTCTCGACGACGGCAAGGACGTCGGTCTGGATCTGACGGGCGGCTGGTACGACGCCGGTGACCACGTCAAGTTCGGCCTGCCGATGGCCTTCTCCACCACCATGCTCGCGTGGGGCGGCGTGGAGCAGGCGGACGCCTACGCGGCCTCGGGCCAGCTTCCGTACCTGAGGAACAACCTCCGCTTCGTCAACGACTACTTCCTCAAGGCTCATCCGTCCCCGAACGTCCTGTACGGGCAGGTGGGCAACGGCGGCGACGACCACAAGTGGTGGGGCCCGGCCGAGGTGATGCCGATGAAGCGGCCCGCCTACAAGATCGACGCCTCCTGCCCCGGCACCGATCTGGCCGGCCAGACAGCAGCTGCCCTGGCCTCCTCGTCCATGGTGTTCGCCGGCAGTGACCCGGCGTACGCCACGAAGCTGATCACCCACGCGAAGCAGCTGTACACCTTCGCGGACACCTACCGCGGGAAGTACAGCGACTGCATCACCGACGCGCAGGCGTACTACAACTCCTGGAGCGGGTACAAGGACGAGCTGGTCTGGGGTGCGATCTGGCTGTACAAGGCCACCGGTGACGCCTCGTACCTGGCCAAGGCCGAGTCGTACTACGACAACCTCTCGACCGAGCCGCAGAGCAGCACCCGGTCCTACCGCTGGACGCTCTCCTGGGACGACAGCTCCTACGGGGCGTACGTGCTGCTCGCGCAGCTGACCGGGAAGCAGAAGTACGTCGACGACGCGAACCGCTGGCTCGACTGGTGGACGGTCGGCGTCAACGGGCAGCGGGTGGCCTACTCGCCCGGCGGCCAGGCCGTGCTGGACAGCTGGGGGTCGCTGCGGTACGCGGCGAACACCGCCTTCGTGGCGCTGAGTTACTCGGACTGGCTGACCGACGCCACGCGCAAGGCCCGCTACCACGACTTCGCCGTCCGCCAGATCGACTACGCGCTCGGTGACAACCCGCGCAAGTCGAGCTACGTGGTCGGCTTCGGCACCAACCCGCCGACCAAGCCGCACCACCGCACCGCCCACGGCTCGTGGACCGACCAGATGAACAACCCCGTGGAGACCCGGCACACCCTGTACGGAGCGCTGGTCGGCGGCCCCAGTGCGGCGAACGACACGTACACCGACGACCGCTCCAACTACGTGAACAACGAGGTCGCCACCGACTACAACGCGGCCTTCACCGGCGCACTGGCCCGGCTCTACGGCGAGTACGGCGGAGCTCCGCTCGCGGACTTCCCGCGGCAGGAGACACCGGACGGGCCGGAGATGTCCGTCCAGGCCTCGGTCAACGCGGCGGGCGGCAACTTCACCGAGATCAAGGCGTATCTGGTCAACCGGTCCGCCTGGCCGGCCCGCGCCCTCACCGACGCGTCGATGCGCTACTACTTCACGCTGGAGCCCGGTGTCACGCCGGGGCAGATCAGCTTCACCACGAACTACAACCAGTGCGGTGAGGTGACCGGCCCGACGCACGAGACGGGCGACGTCTACTACGTGACCGTGGACTGCTCCGCCACGGACATCGCCCCGGCCGGCCAGTCCGCGTACCGCAAGGAGGTGCAGTTCCGGATCACCTCGGCCGGAGCCTGGGATCCGGCGAACGACTGGTCCTACCCCTCATCGGCCACGACCCCCGGCACCACACCGGTGGACGCACCGCACATCGTGCTGCTCGAAGGTGCGGCGCCGCAGTGGGGGACCGCGCCGGACGGGACAGACCCGGAACCGACCCCCGACCTCACCACGACCCCTGATCCGACACCGACTCCGACCCCGACGCCAGACCCGACGGATACGCCCGGCCCGGCCGGTTCCTGCGCGGTCACCTACCGGGTCAGCCAGTCCTGGGGCAGCGGATTCACGGCCGACGTCTCCGTCCGGAACGCCGGGACGGACCCGGTCGACGGCTGGCAGCTGGGCTTCGCCTTCGGCGGGGCCGAGAGGGTCACGAACGCCTGGAACGCGAGCGCCACCCAGACCGGCTCCCGCGTCACGGTGAAGAACGCGACGCACAATGCCGGGATTCCGGCGGGAGGCACCGTCTCCTTCGGGTTCCAGGCCACCGGTGCTCCGGCACAGGCACCGTCCTCCTTCACCCTCAACGGGACGGAGTGCGGCTGAGCGACGAAGGGGTGTGGTGCCGTCCCGGCGAGGGCCGGGACGGCACCACACCCCTCAGGCCGTCACCCGGGGATCCACGCCCGCCACTTCTTCTCGTTCGCGTCCACCCACTCCTTGGCCGCGTCCTGGGGTGACATCTTCTGATCGGCGATCATCAGGGCGACCTTGTTCTGGTCCTCCGTACCCCAGGAGAAGTTCTTGAGGAACGTGGCCGCCTTGCCGCCGGCGTTGGCGAACCGCGCGTTGAGGTACTTCTTCAGCGGGGTGTGCGGATAGGCGCACGCCACCTTCTCGGGCTCGGCGTCGCAGCCCTCCTCGTAGGCCGGAAGCTTCACCTCCGTCATCGGTACCTGCTCGAACAGCCACTGCGGCTTGTACCAGTAGGTGAGGAACGGCTTCTTCTCCTTGGCGAACTGCTTGATCTGGGTGATCTGCGCCGCCTCGGACCCGGAGAACACGACCTGGTAGTCCAGGCCGAGGTTCTTCACGAGGGCCTTGTCGTTGGTGACGTACGACGGCGAACCGTCGAGCAACTGGCCCTTGCCGCCGCTCTCCGCTGTGCGGAAGCTGTCGGCGTACGTGTCGAGGTTGCGCCAGTCGGTGACGTCGGGATGCTGCTTCGCGAAGTACGTGGGCACGAACCAGCCGATGTGGCCGGTGACGCCGAGCTCCCCGCCCGACCGGATCGTCCCCTTGTCCTTGACGTACCGCGCCTCCTGGTCCGGGTGTCCCCAGTCCTCCAGGATCGCGTCCACCCGGCCCTGGCTCAGGGCGTCCCAGGCCGGCACCTCGTCGATCTGGACGGTGTCCACCCGGTATCCCAGCTCGTGTTCGAGGAGGTACTCGGCCACGGCCACATTCGCCTGGGCGCCCACCCACGACTGCACGGACAGGGTCACGGTCTTCGCGCCCCGTGCGTTGGCGAACGGCGAGGCCTGCTGCGTCATGTCCGCGGCACCGCAGCCCGCCACGGCGACGAGAGCCGTGGCCGATGCGAGTGCGACGACAGGAGTACGCGTACGAGCCATGTCAGGCCCCCTTTCCGGAGCGGCGCCGGGTCGGCTGGGTGACCCGGTCGAGCATCAGGCCGAGGAGGACGATCGCGGCACCGGCGACCAGGCCGGTCGCCAGGTCGCCCTGCGCGAGGCCGAACACGGCGGAGTAGCCGAGCGAACCACCGCCGACCAGACCGCCGATCACCACGACGGCCAGGACCAGGACGACGCCCTGGTTGACGGCCAGGAGCAGGGCCGGGCGGGCCAGCGGCAGCTGGACCTTGACCAGTTGCTGGAAGCCCGTCGCGCCGAGGGAACGGGAGGACTCCATCGTGACGGGATCGACGCCGTTCATGCCCTGGGTGGTGATCCGTACGACGGCGGGCAGCGCGTAGATCACGGCGGCGGCCACCGCCGGTGCGCGGCCGACGCCGAACAGGGCGACGACCGGGATGAGATAGACGAACTGCGGCATCGTCTGGAACACGTCCAGCACCGGGCGCAGCAGCCGTTCCACGCGTGCGTTGCGGGAGGCGGCGATCCCTACGGCGAATCCGGCCACCAGCGTCACCGCGACACCGGCCAGCACCTGGGACAGCGTGTCGAGCGCGGGGTCCCAGACGTCGAGGACACCGATCGCGGCCATCGCGAGGACGGCGGTCAGCATGGTGCGCCAGGTGCCGATCAGCAGGGCGAGCACGGCGATCAGCAGGAGCACCGCCCACCAGGGCAGCCACTGCAGGCCGTCGCGCACCGGGTCGAGGACCCAGGTGGTGAACCGTCCGGCCCAGTCCGCGGTGCCCCCGACCACGGGCACACCCGCGTACAGGTGGTCGGTCATCCAGCCGACGGCCGTGTTGACCGGGCGGGTGATGTCGGCCGTCCAGCCGTCCGGCCAGCCCGTGGTGGAGACCAGACGGGCCACGACGGCGGCCGCCACCGTGCCGGCCGCGGCGACGGCCCAGCCGAGCCCGGCCGATCCGGGGCGCGGCGCGGCGCCCAGACGGTGACCGGCCGCGGAGGTGACGCGGTCGAGCACCACGGCGAGCAGCACGATCGGGATCCCGGCCGCGAGTGCGGCACCGACGTCCACGGACGCGAGCGCCTGGTAGACGCGGTCACCGAGACCGCCGGCGCCGATCACGGAGGCGATCACGGCCATCGACAGCGCCATCATGATCGTCTGGTTGAGACCGAGCAGCAGCTCCCTGCGCGCCAGCGGAAGGCGTGCGGAGAACAGCCGCTGCCGCCCGGTGGCACCGAGCGAGGCCGCCGCCTCCATCACTCCCGCGTCGGCGTCGCGCAGCCCGAGAGCCGTCAGCCGGGCCATCGGCGGCGCCGCGTAGACGACGGTCGCGAGGACCGCGGCGGGGACACCGATGCCGAACACGAGGACCACCGGCAGCAGATACGCGAACGCCGGCATGACCTGCATGGTGTCGAGCACCGGCCGCAGGATTCGGAAGACGCGGTCCGACAGCCCGGCGGCCAGGCCGAGGACCGCGCCGAGCGCCACCGACGCCAGGACGGCGACGACCATCAGGGCCAGCGTCTGCATGGTGGGCACCCACATGCCGAGCACGGCGCAGACGAGGAAGGCGACGACGGCGGTCACCGCGAGCCTGAGGCCCGCCACCCGCCAGGCGATCAGCCCGGCGGCCGCTGTGACACCCGCCCAGCCGGCGGCGAGCAGGACCAGGTAGACACCGCGGACCGAGAGCACGACGGCGTTGCTGAGGTGCCCGAAGAAGTAGAGGAACAGCGGATGCGTGTCGCGGTTGTCGATGATCCAGTCGCTGACGTCCCCGAGCGGTCCGGTGAGATCGACGGTGAGGCTCGCGGGCCACGCACCGTGGCCGACGAGGACGCTGCCGAGCACCAGCAGCACGGCCGCCCCGGTGAGCAGGAGCGTCGTTCGGTGCCGGGCGAGCGAAGCCGCCGGCCCGGCCTTGCCGAGCGGGGCGGCGGGTGCGGCGGACGCGGTCGCTGTCATATCGCCCACCCGCCGATGCCGTTCGGGCGGCCCGGTGGCCCGGAGGCGTAGATCACGCGCATCACGCGGCCTCCTTCACGGCCGGGACCCCGGCCACGACGCCGAGCAGACACGCGTGGTCGACCACGCCCAGGCAGCGCCCGTCCTCGACCACACGTGCCGTCTCCCCGGTCCGGACGACCGCCTCGATCGCCTCGGAAACGGTGGCGTCCGGGGCCAGCGCGGGACCGGAGACGCTCTCCGCGCTGTCGGCCGGGCGCATGGCGGCCCGGACGGTCACGACCTGCTCGCGCGGCACGTCCCGGACGAAGTCGCGGACGTAGTCGTCGGCGGGCGAGCCCACGATCTCCTCCGGTGTGCCGAGCTGCACGATCCGGCCGTCACGCATCAGCGCGATGCGGTCGCCGAGCTTCAGGGCCTCGTTCAGGTCGTGGGTGATGAAGACCATCGTGCGGCCCTCCTCGCGGTGCAGCCGTACGACCTCCTCCTGCATGTCGCGGCGGATCAGCGGGTCGAGCGCGCTGAACGGCTCGTCGAACAGCAGCACTTCGGGGTCGACGGCGAGCGCCCGCGCCAGCCCGACCCGCTGCTGCTGACCGCCGGAGAGCTGCCCGGGGCGACGGTTCTCCAGCCCGTCGAGGCCGACCTTGGCGATGAACCCGGCTGCCCGCTCACGGCGATCGGCCCGGCCCATGCCCTGGATCTCCAGGCCGTAGGCCACGTTGTCGAGGACCGAGCGGTGCGGAAGCAGTCCGAAGTGCTGGAAGACCATGGAGGCCCGGTGGCGGCGCAGTTCACGCAGCCGGCCGGCGTTCATCGCCAGCACGTCCTCGCCGTCCATCGTGACCTCACCGGAGGTCGGCTCGATGAGCCGGGTGAGGCAGCGCACCAGGGTGGACTTGCCCGAACCGGACAGTCCCATCACGACGAACACCTCGCCCTTGCGGACGTCGAAGGAGACGTCACGCACGGCGGCGGTGCAGCCCGTGCGTGTGCGCAGCTCCGCGGCGTCGAGCGCGCCGAGTTCGGCGTCACCGGGTATGCGGTCGGCCTTCGGCCCGAACACCTTCCAGAGGTTGCGTACGGAGAAGACGTGCGGTGGTGTGTTCATCGGGCATGACCCCCATAGGTGGCGCCGAGCAGATCCGCGCATTTCTCGCCGACCATCAGGACCCCGATCATCGGGTTGACGGTCGTCATGGTCGGGAAGACCGACGCGTCGGCTATCCGGATGCCGTCGAGGCCGCGGATCCGCAGATCGGGTGCGACCACGGCGAGCGCGTCGTCGGGTGCCCCCATCCGGCAGGTTCCGGCCGGGTGGTAGACGGTGTGCGCGACCTTGCGCGCGTACTCGCTCAGATCCTCGTCGGAGGTGACCTCGGGCCCCGGGCAGACCTCCCGCTTCAGCCAGCCGGCCAGGGGCTCCTGGGCGGCGATCTCCCGGGCCATCCTGATCCCGTCGACGAGCGTGCGTCCGTCGTAGTCCTCCGCATCGGTGAAGTAGCGGAAGTCCAGGGCGGGTTTGACCTCGGGGTCGGGGCTCGTCAGGTACAGCCGGCCGCGACTGCGCGGCTTGGGGATGTTCGGCGTCATCGACACCCCGTGCGGCGGGCGCTCGTAGCCGAGCCGCTCGGGGTTGTCCGTGAACGGGATCTGGTAGAAGTGGAACATCAGGTCGGGGCCCGGACTGTCCGGATCCCGCCGTACGAAGAGCCCGGCGTCGCTGTCCATCGCGGAGTTCTCGGGGATCGGCCCGTGCGTCTCCCAGACGATGACCGACTCGGGGTGGTCGAGCAGGTTCTCACCGACCCCGGGCAGGTCGTGCGTCACCGGAATACCGAGCTTCTCCAGCTCCCCACGGTGACCGATCCCGGAGTGCATCAGCAGCCGGGGCGTGTCCACCGCACCCGCGCACACCACGACTTCGCGCCGGGCCCGCACGACCCGCTCCTCGCCGTTTGCCGTCCGCACGCGCACACCGGTTGCCCGGGTGCCGTCGAACTCCAGGCGGAACGCCCAGGTCTCCAGGGCGATACGGAGGTTCGGCCGGTCCAGGAAGGGATGCAGATACGCGACCGACGCCGAGGACCGCTTGTTGTTCTCCGGGTGGTAGGCGAGGTCGAAGAACCCCACACCGTCCCGGAAGGCCTCCTTGTTGAAGCCCTCGACGCGCGGCACCCCGAGCGCCGTCTGCGCGGCGTCGACGAAGTCGCGTGCGATGGCGTTCCGGTCGGCCTCGTCGACGGGGACGATGTTGTTGCGCAGACGGCCGAAGTACGGGTCCATCGACGACGCGTCCCAGCCGGCCGCACCGGCCGCCGCCCACTCGTCCCAGTCGGACGGCAGCGGCTTGAAGGCGATCAGTGTGTTGTGGGACGAGCAGCCGCCGAGCACGCGTGCCCTGCTGTGCCGGATGTACGAGTTGCCGCGCGGCTGCTCGGTGGTGGGGTAGTCGTAGTCCAGCTCCCCGCCGAGCAGGCCCATCCAGCGGCGCAGGGTCAGCACGTCGTCGCGCCCCACGTCGCTCGGTCCGCCCTCGATGAGGGCGACGGTCACGTCGGGGTTCTCGGTCAGCCGGGACGCGATCACCGAACCGGCGGTGCCGCCGCCGACGATGACGTAGTCGTAGGGGGTCATGTCGTTCTCCATCGCCTCTGCTCCCGTTCAGCCCGCGAACCAGCGCACCGGGCGCGGGGCGAGGTTCTGGTAGATGTGCTTGGCCTCGCGGTACTCGGCCAGGCCCGTCGGGCCGAGTTCCCGGCCGATGCCGGACTTGCCGAAGCCGCCCCATTCCGCCTGCGGCAGGTAGGGGTGGAAGTCGTTGATCCAGACCGTGCCGTGCCTCAGCCGCGCCGCGACCCGGCGGCCGCGGCCCGCGTCCGCCGTCCACACGCCGCCGGCCAGGCCGTACTCGGTGTCGTTGGCGAGAGCGACGGCCTCGTCCTCCGTACGGAAGGTCTCGACCGTCAGCACCGGTCCGAACACCTCCTCGCGTACGACGCGCATGGTGCGGTCGCAGTGGTCCAGCACCGTCGGCCGGTAGAAGTAGCCGGGCCCCTGGGGACGTTCACCGCCCGCCCGCAGCACCGCTCCGTCCTTGAGCGCGGAGGCGACGAACTCCTCGGTCCTGGCGAGCTGTGCGGCGGAGACGAGCGGACCGCACTCCACACCGTCGTCCGTGCCGCGGCCGATGCGGATCCGCTCGGCGCGGCGGGCGAGTTCGGCCACGAACCGCTCGCGCACCGACTCCTCGACGATCAGCCGGGATCCGGCGGAGCAGACCTGGCCGCTGTGGATGAACGCGGCGTTCAGCGCCTGGTCGACCGCGGTGTCGAACCCGTCCTCGGTGGCGCACGCGTCGGCGAACACCACGTTGGGGTTCTTGCCGCCGAGTTCGAGCGCGACCTTCTTGACGGAGTCCGCGGCGGCGCGCATCACCTTCGTGCCGCTGGCCAGCCCACCGGTGAAGGACACCAGGTCGACATCCGGGTGTTCCGCCAGCCGGGCGCCGACGGTGGCGCCCGCACCGGTCACGATGTTCGCCACACCGGCCGGCAGCCCCGCCTCGGCGAGCAGCGCGAGAAGGGCGACGGTGGTGAGCGGGGTGATCTCGCTGGGCTTCACCACGAAGGTGTTGCCGGCGGCGAGCGCCGGAGCGATCTTCCAACTCGCCTGGAGCAGCGGATAGTTCCACGGGGTGATGAGGCCGCAGACACCCACGGGCTCGTGCACCACGACGCTGTGGATCTCCTCGGACCCGGCGTCGACGACCCGCCCGCCGCTCTCGTTCACGACGAGATCGGCGAAGTAGCGGAAGGCGTCGCGCACACAGTCCACGTCAACTCGGCCCTCTTCTAGGGTCTTTCCCGCGTCGCGGCACTCCAGGGCGCCGAGCCGCTCCCGGTCGCGCTCCAGCAGGTCCGCCACCCGCCGGAGCAGTGCGGCGCGCTCGGCGACGGGCGTGCGTGGCCAGGGCCCCGTGTCGAAGGCGGCCCTGGCGGCGGCGACCGCGGCGTCCGCGTCCACGGAGTCGCCCTCCGACACGACGGTGAGGACGGTCGCGTCGACGGGGTCGAGGATCTCGCGCGTGGCGCCGGAGGCGGCCGCTCGCCACTCTCCCGCTACCTGGATGGTGTGTTGTGCCGACACGTCGCGTGCTGCCCCTTCGTTGGCCATGGATTCGACGCCGGGTGATTCCCAGCGGTCTGGCCGTCTGCCCCGGAAGAGGGAAGCCATGCGTGGCGGCAGCCGGGAAGTGACCCTGCTCACGCGCAGGGCGACGGGTTGTGGTGCTGAGCGGCAGGCCGGTCCGGTCGCGTAGCGTGGTGCCCGCCGGGCTGGGGACCGAACGGTGTTGCCGACCGGGGGAGCGCATGGGCGCGGAGTACGTCGTGGGGGTCGCCGGGATCGTCGTGGTCATCGCGGGCGTGGTGGCTGTCGCGCTGATCCTGCGGAGCGGATCGGTCCTGCGCCCCGTGGTCGTCCACCCGTCGTGCGCCACGTGCGGGCACGCACAGCCCGAGCACCGGTCCGGGGGCGGGGCGACGACCCGGTGCCATCACGCGTACGGGCACGACAGCTGGAACAACGACAGTTACGGAGACAGCGGGCGCACGTTCGGTGAGGTGTGCGGCTGCCCCGAGTTCCGGAACGGGGACGGCGCGATGTGAAGCCGCATCTGCCCCCACCGATGCCGAGCGGGCGGGTGACCGCCTCGGGAGGTACGGGTCACCGTGCCCGGTCCGGGCAGATCGCTATTGTCTGGCGGATGGAGAATGCTGTTCCGCGCGGTGACTGGCTCGATGCCGACGCCTTCCGCGATGTGGTGAAGCAGGTTGCCCCACTGCGACCGGGCGGGTGGAGCATCCCGGAGTTCGAACGCGCCACCTCGGCGCTGGGCTGGGAACTCGGCGGCCCCCGGGAGGTGGGCGATCAGGTCTGGCGCAGGTTCGTCGCCGGTAAGGGGCCCTGGGGCGGGTACGGCACCGTGATCGCCGACGCCTCGGAGCCCGAGCAGGTGCGCAAGGTGAACGTGCGTGTCGTCGATCTGCCCGCCGAGGACGTCCGGGCCGCCGCCGACCCGGTGCGCGCCGCCTGGTGGGTCATGGAGGAGGAACTGGGTCCGCCGACACTCTGGGGAGGCGACGCCGGGCCCTGGATGATGTGGCGGCGCCCCGGTGCCGGCCTCGCCGTCCACACCCATGACGAAGGTCAGGTGAGCCTGGAACTCCTGCCCGCCGATGCCGGCACCGACGTCATCGGACGGGGCTACGCCCGCGGCTCCTGGCGCGCTGCGGACCCGGCCGGCCGGCCTCCCGTCCCCACCACGCCGACCCGGAGCAGCACGAGTGGGGACGAGGTGCGGAAGAGGCTGTGCGAGGCGTTGCGCTCCCTCACCCACGACGCTCCGTTCTTCCCGGCCAGGTTCATCCTGCATCTGTCGTCGGCCCGCGACCCCCGACGGTTCGTCCAGTGCTGGAGCCATGGCCTGGAACTCGTCATCGAGGCAACCGGCTACCTGCACCATCCCGAACTGGCCGATCCCGCCCGCCTGACCCGGAACGGCTGGGAGCTCCCGCACTCGCTCTGGCAACGGCGCTTTCCCGATGCCAGGGACGACCGCGCTCACGCCGAAACTGCGGCCCGCATGCTCGTCGAGGAACTGCGGCAGCTGGGCGTCGATCCGGCCGACCTCGTGCACAGCGGATCCATGGCGGGTCGCGGGCGCGGATTCCATCTCGACCTGCCGCACCTGGGAATCCCTCGCACGCACCCGGGCGCCTGAACGCAAACCGGCCGGGGCCTCGTTGTCACGCGGGGAGGGCGGCCAACCGGCGTGCGCGAACGGCCTGCCGTCCTCGGTGCCGGCCAGTCACCGCCCCGTGCCGCATCCGTCGTCCACGCAGGGACGGACGCCGCAGGGTGGGTTGTCCGCCGGACCACGGAGGCGGCGCGGGCCTCACCTGTGATCCCCCTGCCGGTGGCCCCGGCAGGGGGCGATGGAACGATGCGTGCATGCGACAGCTGAGCGAATGGACGGACGTGGAGGACCCTGCGTGGCCGGTCCTCCAGGATGAGTTCGCCGGCCGTCCGGTGCCGGTGGAGGTGCTGCCGGTGACCCCGAGCAGGGCCGCGCCTGGCTGCTCCAGCTGCGGGTCGGCGCGCGATCCGCTCTCCCTGGTGCTGCACTCCGGCGGACTGGTCGTGGACCACGGACGGGTGCGCGTTCTCGCAGGCGCGCCGAGCGGCGCGGCCGGTCTTCCCGGTCCGGCCCGGGTCAATCGCTTCCCGGCCGCGTTCGACCCCGCCTGGCGCCCGCTGGGCGCCCTGGTCGTCGGCCACGATGTCCTCGGCGGGGTGTTCGCTCTCAACGGCCACGATCCCGCAGCGTGCGGCCGGCCCGGTGCGCCCGGACAGATGCTCTGCTTCGCGCCGGACTCCCTGGAACGGGAGGCGAGGGAGATGGGCTGCGGAACGTGGCTGACCTGGCTGCTGCCCGGACGGCTGGACCAGTTCCACGACGGGCTCCGGTGGCCAGGACGGCAGCGCGAGTCGCAGTCGCCGGAGTTGTCCCAGGGAATCGCCGGGTACCCCTTCCTGCGGTCGAAGGAAGCCCGGGCGGATTCGGCTGCGACCACGAGGACGCCCGTTCCTCTGACCGAGTTGCCCACCCTGAGCAGCGACTTCTGCCGGCAGACGGGGCTGGGCGACCCCGGATTTCTCGGTTCATTTCCCTCGGAGGGACCCGCATGAAGATCGTCGACGCGAAAGTCGTCGTCACCGGACCGGGACGCAACTTCGTCACCCTGAAGCTGACGACCGACGAAGGCCTCACCGGCCTCGGTGACGCCACGCTCAACGGGCGGGAGCTGGCCGTCGTCGGCTATCTCCGCGACCATGTGGCGCCCCTGCTCACCGGCCTCGACCCGCACCGGATCGAGGACACCTGGCAGTACCTCTACCGCGGCGCCTACTGGCGGCGCGGGCCGGTGACCATGGCCGCGATCGCCGCCGTGGACGTGGCCCTGTGGGACATCAAGGCGAAGGCCGCCGGCCTGCCGCTCTACCAGTTGCTGGGCGGCGCGAGCAGGGACCGTGTCGGCACCTACGGACATGCCAACGGCCGGGACATCCCCGAACTCCTCGACTCCGTACGGGCCAGACTCGCCGAGGGCTATCCCGCCGTCCGCATCCAGACGGGCATCCCGGGGCTGAAGGCCGTGTACGGGGTGTACCACCAGGACGACGACGGCACGACGGTCGCCCATCAGCAGGCCCGTCCCCTGGTCGAGGACTGGGACACGGACGCCTACCTGCGCCACACGCCGGCCGTCTTCGAGGCGGTCCGCGCGGAGTTCGGGGCCGAGCTTCCGCTGCTCCACGACGCCCATCACCGCCTCACCCCGATCCAGGCGGCACGGCTCGGCAAGGACCTGGAGCCGTACCGGCCGTTCTGGCTGGAGGACTGCACGCCCGCCGAGAACCAGGAGGCGCTGCGTCTGGTCCGCCGCCACACCACCACACCCCTCGCCGTGGGCGAGGTGTTCAACACCGTGTACGACTACCAGTCACTGATCACCGAGCAGCTGATCGACTACGCCCGGTCCGCGGTCACCCACTTCGGCGGCGTCACACCGCTGCGCAAGCTCTTCGACTTCGCCGCCCAGTACCAGGTGAAGAGCGCCGTCCACGGACCGGAGGACATCTCGCCGGTCGGGATGGCCGCGGCCGTCCACCTCGACCTCGCCGTCCACAACTTCGGCATCCAGGAGTACGCGGGCCACAACCCGCTGACCGAGGCGGTGTTCCGGCACGCGTACACCTTCACGAACGGGTACCTGCACCCGGGCGAGGCGCCGGGGATCGGCGTGGAGCTGGACGAGGAGGCGGCGGCCGCGCATCCGTACGAGCGGGCCTACCTTCCGGTCAACCGGCTCCGGGACGGCAGCGTCCACGACTGGTGAGCCGCGGAGCGCCGCCGGCCGCCGGGGCCCCTACGGGTAGGCGGGCTGAAGGCCCGCGTACACCCCTTCCCGGCCGATCAGTTCCTCGTGCGTCCCCACCTCCGCGATCCTGCCGCCCTCCATCGCCACGATGCGGTCGGCGCCCTGGATCGTGGAGAGCCGGTGGGCGACGACGAAGACCGTACGGCCGTGCACGAGCCGCGAGAGGGCTTCCTGCACGAGGGCCTCGGAGCGGTTGTCCAGCGCGGACGTGGCCTCGTCGAGCACCAGCACCCTGGGGTCGCGGATCAGCGCCCGTGCGATGGCGAGGCGCTGCTTCTGGCCGCCCGACAGCCGTGCGCCGCGCTCGCCGACGACCGTGTCGAGGCCGAGCGGCAGATCGTTGACGAACTCCAGCGCGTTGGCGTCCGTCAGCGCGCGTATGAGTGTGGCCTCGTCCGTGTCACCCATCCCGTAGGTGACGTTCTCGCGGATGCTGCCCTCGAAGAGGATCGACTCCTGCGGCACCACGGACAGGAAGCGCCGGTAGCTGCGCAGATCGAGTCCCGCCATGTCGGTGCCGTCGAGCATGATGCGGCCCGACGTGGGACGGATGAAGCCGATGAGGAGGTTCAGGACGGTCGACTTGCCCGCGCCCGAAGCACCGACCAGCGCGATGGTCTCGCCCGGCCGTGCGGAGAGGGTGAAGCCGTCGACGGCGGGCGCCGCGTCCTCGTAGGCGAATCCGACGTCCTCGAAGTCGATCCGGCCGGTGACGCGGTCGACCTGTGCCTTGCCGGCGTTGTGTTCGAGGTCGGGTGCCTGGAGCACCTCACCCGCCGAACGCACCGATTCCAGCCCCTTGGTGAGGATGGGGGCCAGACCCAGGAGCGTGGTCACCGAGCCGGTCAGGACGGTGAAGAAGGCGCTGAGCATCACGACGTCGCCGGGGGTGATGGGCATCCAGCCGTGGTAGGCGACCAGTGCGGACCCGGTCAGGCACAGCACGCCGAGCGTGTTGAGGATGACCCAGGCCAGCGATCCGAAGCGGCCGTTGATCACGTCCAGGCGCAGACCGGCCGCGAAGACCTGGCGCAGCGAGCCGTCGACCCGGCCGAGCGCGGTGCGCTCCAGCCCGTGGGCGCGGGTGATGGGGATGAGCGTGGTCATCTCACCGACGCGGGAGGAGAGCTGCTCCACCTCGCGCCGGAAGGATTCGTTGTGACTGCGCAGCCGGGCGCGCAGCTTCATCACGAGGAAACCGGCCGCCGGCACCACGATCAGGAAGACCGGCAGGAACGCGGGCACGCGCACGCCGATGACCACGAGACCGCCGACCAGCGTCACGACGGCGCCGAGCCCCATGTCGGCGCTCTGCTGCATCATCTGCTCCACGGACTCCACGTCGCGGACCACCTTGGCCTGCAGGACGCTCGAACTGACCCGTGAGTGATAGCCGATGGACAACTGCTGCATACGACGGCACAGCGCCGAGCGCAGGGTCGTGCCCATCCGCCGGATGCTGCCACCGAGGCAGCGTACGTACCACTGGTGCAGCGGGTAGTTGATCACGAGGATGAACAACAGGATGCCGGTGGCCTTCCACAGCCGGGATTCCGGACCGTGCTGGACGACGACGTCCAGGACCGTGGCGGTGATGAGGGGAAGCAGCCAGATGGGGCTGTGCTTCACGACGAAGATGGCCACCGCGAGTGCCAGTCGCCCGCGGTCGGGCCGGAAGAGGTGGCCGAGGGTCCGGAACGGGTTCTCGCCGCGGTAGCGGTGGTCGAGGTGGTCGAAAGGCGCCAGGGATTCGGCGGA
Organism: Streptomyces sp. NBC_00236; assembly: GCF_036195045.1. NCBI lineage: Bacteria > Bacillati > Actinomycetota > Actinomycetes > Kitasatosporales > Streptomycetaceae > Streptomyces > Streptomyces sp. NBC_00236. The sequence continues at coordinate 8,057,289 of NZ_CP108100.1, forward strand.
GGGTGGTTGGGAAACCGCTTTCTGCATGGTGTCCATCCCACCCCGCTCCCGCCGTCCGGGGCAACTCCGTTCCACGGACAGGACAGGAGCGGGTGGTGGGTTCCGACAGGTCTCAGTGGACGCGGACTTCGTCCGGCAGCGGCTCGGGTGCGGGCGCCTTGCGGCGCGGGCGGCCCACCGAGGCGATCGCACCGGTGACCAGTCCGGCCAGCAGGCCCCAGAACGCCGAGCCGATTCCCAGCAGCGTCACGCCGGAAGCGGTGGCGAGGAAGGTCACCACGGCCGCTTCCCTGGACGCCTTGTCGGCCAGTGCCGCGGTCAGTGAGGCCTCGATGGTCGCCAGCAGGCCGATCCCGGCGATCGCCAGGACGAGTTCCTGCGGCATCGCGGTGAGGAGGGAGGCGACGGTCGCGCCGAGCAGCCCGACGCAGAGGTAGAAGACGCCCGCCCACACCGCGGCGAGGTAGCGCTTGTCCCGGTCGGGATGCGCCTCCTCGCCCGTGCAGATGGCTGCCGTGATCGCGGCCAGGTTGAGGCCGAACGCCCCGAAGGGCGCCAGGACCGCGTTGGCGGCACCCGTCCAGGTCATCAGGGGCGAGACCGGCACGTCGTAGCCGGCGCCGCGGATCACGGCGACGCCGGGCAGGTTCTGCGAGGCCATGGTGACGACGAACAGCGGTGCGCCGACGCTGACCAGGACCTTCCAGTCGAACTCCGGCGCGGTGAACACCGGGGCGGCCAGGGCGAGGCGGACCTGGCCCAGCTGCCAGCCTCCGGTGAACACGGTGGCCACCACGCCCGCGGCGAGCGCCAGCAGCACCGCGTAACGGGGCAGCAGCCGCCGGCCGAGCAGATAGAGCACGAACATCGGGAACGCGACCGCGAATCCGCCGTGCATCGTGCTGAACAGCCCTGTGCCGAACCGCAGCAGTACCCCGGCGAGGAGTGCGGCGGCCAGGGGCACCGGGATCCGGCCCATGAGCCGGCTGAACCAGCCCGTCATCCCGCTCACGAGGATGAGCAGCCCCGAGAAGACGAACGCGCCGACCGCCTGAGCCATCGACACACCGCTCAGACCGGTCGTGAGCAGCGCGGCTCCCGGTGTCGACCACGCGGTCACGACGGGGGCCCGGTAGCGCAGTGACAGCCCGATGCAGGTGCAGGCAAGGCCGACACCGAGCGCGAGCATCCAGGACGAGATCTCGCGCGCGTCCGCCCCCGCCGCCCGGGCGGCCGTGAAGACGAGCGCCGCCGAACTGGTCACGCCGACCATGACGGCGATCAGTCCGGCGACCACGGCCGAGGGCGGCGCGATCGAGCGTATGCGGGTGATCGCGAACATGAGGGAGCCACTTCCTGCGCGGTTCGTTCTGTATACGGAACGTTCTGTATGTGGAACACTAGAGAGGCGGGCCGACGCCCGTCAACCAGGACAGCGGAGCGGGTGCACGGCCGATGGGGCTGAACGAGGACGTGGGGCGCAGGCTGCGCGCGCTGCGGCGCGAACGGGACCTGTCCCTGTCGGAGCTCTCCCGGCGCTCACGCGTCGGCAAGGGCACGCTCTCGGAGCTGGAGAGCGGGACGCGCAACCCCACCCTGGAGACGCTGTACGCACTCACCACCGCCCTGGGGCTGCCGCTGAGCGCCGTACTGAGCGACCCGCTCCCGGTGGACGGCCCCGCGCCCGCGGGCGTCTCCGGGAGCGCCGTCACCGCCGTCCTGCTGGAGCGGTACGAGGACGGGGCCGCCGTCACCGACGTGTTCCGCATCAGCATCCGCGCGGGCGCGGTCCAGGAGTCCGAGGCGCACGTCCCGGGCACGCACGAGAGCCTGATGGTCCTGACCGGCACCGCCGTCGTGGGCCCGCCGGACGACACCAGGACGGCCGGCCCCGGCGCCTCCGCGCACTGGCGGGCCGACGCGCCCCATGTCTACGGCGCGCCCGACGGTGATGTGGAGGGCGTCCTCTTCGTCCGCAGTCCGGTGGCGGAGGCCCCGTAGGACCGCCGGGCGGTCAGCGGGTCACGACACGCTCAGGAGGTTGACCAGGCGGATGTAGCGGACCCAGTCCCAGTGAGGGCCCGGGTCAGTATGGTCGGTGCCCGGGACCTGCGCGTGGCCGAGGATGTGCGCGCGGTCCTTGGGGATGCCGTAGCGGTCGCACACCGAGGCGGTCAGCAGCGCCGACTTCTCGTACATGGCGTTGGTGAAGTAGGCGGGTTGGTCCACGTACCCCTCGTGCTCGATGCCGATACTGCGGGTGTTGTAGTCCCAGTTCCCGGCGTGCCAGGCGACGTCCTTCTCCCGCACGCACTGGTCGATGTAGCCGTCCGCCGAGCGCACCACATAGTGCGCGGACACCTGTTTCGCCGGATTCTGGAAGATCGCCACGGCGTCCGAGAACGTCTCCTGGGTGACATGGATGATCACGTACTGCACCGGATACGCCGAAGGCCGCGTCGACACCGTGTAGTTGGACGCGGAGGCCGGGACCCAGTGGGCCGCCGGATAGTCCGTGTCACCGGCCGTCGCCGCGGTCGCGCGGACGGAAGCGGGAAGCAGTGCCGCCGCGGCCGTGGCCGCCGCGCCCTGAAGGATCCTTCTGCGGTCCATGTGCACTCCTGGGTGTGGGGGAGGGGGGACGCGCACAGCTGCGGGGCCGGTTGACCGGTGCATCGTCCCGGGCCGGTGGGGCGCTGTTCCGGAACGGGGCCTCGCGCGGGAGTCCGGTACCCGATTCCCCCGCGCATCCCGTGACTCCCTCCTGTCCGCTGACCGGAAGCCGGTGTCCGCTGTACGGCCGAGCAATGTGCGCGCCCCACCGTACGGGCGCCGCCCGGGTGGCGGAAGACGGCAGGGGCCCGAAATCGATGCGGGCGGCGTGGAGTTGGGCCGCCCGGCAGGAGTGGGACGGGCGGCCCGGGAGACCCGTGCGGGTCAGTGGGTGAGCGGACGCGGCAGCTTCAGCAGGGTCACGGAGGTCTCGATCCCGGAGTCGACCAGCCGGCCGTCCGCGTCGAAGGCGCCCGCCCCGTCGGTCATGCCGAAGTCGTTGTCGTTGATGAGGGCGAGCGTGCTGCGGCCCGTCACCGCCACGCCCTCGATCTTTCCGGGCACTCCGGCCACCTTCCCCAGGTCGACGACGAGGCTCTTGCGCAGGACCGGGACACCCGAGGCCGCCGGGTCCGCCAGTTCCTCGTACGAGGGCGAAGCGGACGGCGCGTCCCAGCGCGAGCCCAGGATGCCGGCGCCGCGGGGGAGCGTGACCCGGTGCAGACGGGCCGCCCGGTCGGTGCGCTCCTCGACCAGGAGGTCGTTGCCGCCGATCGCGACGACCGAGGAGATCTTCAGCTCGGACGTGTCGTCCTCACCCGGGTCCACGACACCCACCGCGTCGAAGCGGTACGCGTACTCGGCCGTGACCGCTCGCTTCTTCGTGGAGAAGCGCAGCAGCCGCACATTGCGCGAGGCCTCGCCCGCGTCCTTGTCGGGCAGCGAGAGCGGGCTCTGGACGGCGAGCACCAGATCGCCGTTCGGCAGCAGTGCCAGGCCCTCGAATCCGCGGTTGATCTTCCGGTGCAGCAGGACGCCGGGCAGCGCCTCCACGACGGGGTAGTCCGCGCCCGCGAGGTTCAGGCCCTCGGGGACGTAACGGGCGAGCACCCGGCCGCTCCCGGAGACGTGCACCAGCGACGGACCGTACTCGTCGACCAGCCAGAACGAGCCGTCCGCGCCGCGGACGACGCCTTCCGTGTCCAGACCGTTCGGGTTGTACGGAAGGGGCGTCCTCGCGTCATAGGAGTACGGGGCCTCGTCCCGGTCCGCCTGGTTCGCGAGACCGGTGACGGGGGCGCCGGAACGCGTGGTCAGCGGCAGGGAGCGCAGTACCTCGACGCGCTTGCCGCTCAGCCGCACCTTGACGATCGCCGGGTCGAACCCCGGGACGGGGAAGGTCCGCCGCTTGGTGCCGTCGACCTTGATCTGGCCGTTCGGGCCGCGGTCCGTGACGGTCCAGAACTCGCCCTCGCGGCCGGCCGGGAAGATGTCGCTGCCGATGCCGCCGAGCATCACGCCGCGGTCGTCCCCCACGGACCCGGGCAGCAGGCCGTTGCTGAATCCGGCCAGCGGGACGTCGCCGAGCACAGCGCTCGCGGTGACCCGCGCGGTGGCCTCGGGGCGGTGGTGCCGGTCCTGCGCGCCGGTTGCGGTGCCGGCGACACCTACCGTGCCGAGCAGGGCGAGCGGCAGCCCGACGGCAAGGGATCGACGGACGACACGCGCGGACATGGGGCCTCCTGAGGAGCAAAGGATCTGACGGCCGTCACGTTCCGCCGTGCGCCTCAACGAACGGTGACATTCAGTTGAACTCCGGGTCAGGACCCGGCGGCGGGCAGGGGCGGCCCGCACCTGTCCGCCCGCCTGCCCGCCGCCCAGTGAGCCGTTGTCAGCCGTCGGCGGGGGCCGCCGCGTCCGCCCAGGCCGCGGCGGGATCCTCGTCGCAAGGCCCCGCCGGAGTCCAGCGGCCGCTCTCCTTGCGGTACGGATACCAGCGCCCGTCCCGCCCGTAACGGAGTTGGACCGTGCCGTCCGCCGAAGTCCAGCGGTTGCGCTCGCACCGCAGCCGGGGGGCCTCGTCCTCCTCCCAGGCTCCGGCGAGCCGCGTCCTGGCCCGGGCGAGGGCGGTGGCGTCCGGGGCCCATTCCTCGTCGAGCACGGCGAGCGCGGCCGCGCCACCGTACTGCCAGGCGCGCACCGCTGCCGGCAGACCGGCGCGCTGCCGGCCCGAGCCGGTCGCCAGCCGGTTCACGATCCACGGCTCGGGCCGCGCCTCGGCTGCCAGCCTCACCGCGTCCTGCTGGGGCGTCAGCCCTGCCGGGACGGCCTGCTGCCCGTGACCCGGCGCCAGCGCCTCCGCCAGCATCCGGTGCGCCCGCCTCGCGCCGTCGGTGGCCAGCATCTCCAACGCCGTCGGGTCCACCCCCGGTTCCGGATCGGTCTCCGTGTCCAGCGAGGGAGCCTGCCCCGGCTCAGCGGGAAGCGCGGGAACCGGGGGCAGTGGCGGGAGGACGCCCGCCGCCGCGTATGCCTCCGCCGCCGGGACCCCGCGCACGGCCCGGTCCTCGGACTCCTCGGCCGGCTCGTCGGTGGTGGCCGACGGCGTGTGACCCGCCGCCCTGACGGCGATGCGGACCTGGAGCTCGTCCAGCAGCCGCCGTTCACCGCGACCCCGCAGCAGCAGCAGGACGAACGGATCCTGGTCCAGCAGCCGTGCCACCTGGTAGCAGAGCGCGGCCGTGTGCGGGCAGTGGTCCCAGGCCTCGCAGCTGCACTCCGGGTCGAGGTCGCCGATCCCCGGCAGGAGGTCCACTCCGGCCGCCGCGGCGTCCTCGACCAGATGCGGCGGCATCTCCCGGTCGAGCAGGGCGGCGATGTGCCCGGCCCGGTCGACGGCCATGTCCAGAAAGCGGTCCCACTCTCCCTCCGTCAGCTCCTGGAGCAGTACGTCGCTGCGGTAGCCGCTCTCGTCCCGGTCCCGGACCACCGCGGTGATCCGGCCCGGCCGCACGGACACCGCGCCGACCCGGCCCTCACGTGCGAACCGGCGGCCCTTCTTGAGCTGTTGTCCGTCCAGTGCGGTGTCCTCCAGGGCCTTCAGCCACGCCCGGCCCCACCAGGACTCGGCGAAGCCGCGGCCCTGCGCGGGCGGCAGCGCGGCGAACGTGCGCTCCTGCCCGGGCACTGTCTCGTCCGGTCCGTCCCCGTCGTTCCGGTCGCCGAACGCGTCCGCCTCGTATCCCTCGCTCATCGTGCGCCCCCTCGCAGTTCCACCAGATCGGCCAGTTCCGCATCGCTGAGCTCGGTCAGGGCGCTCTCGCCCGAACCGAGCACCGCGTCCGCGAGACCCTGTTTGCGGGCCAGCATCTCCGCGATCCGGTCCTCGATCGTGCCCTCGGCGATCAGCCGGTGGACCTGCACCGGCTGGGTCTGCCCGATGCGGTACGCGCGGTCGGTGGCCTGCGCCTCCACCGCCGGATTCCACCAGCGGTCGAAGTGGACCACATGGCCCGCGCGGGTGAGATTGAGCCCGGTCCCCGCGGCCTTGAGCGACAGCAGGAACACCGGCGCCCCGCCCGACTGGAAGCGGCTGACCATCGCCTCGCGCTGGGCCACCGGCGTTCCGCCGTGCAGGAACTGGGTGCCGATCCCGCGCGCCGCCAGATGGCGCTCCAGGAGCCGGGCCATCTGCACGTACTGGGTGAAGACGAGGACACCCGCCCCCTCGGCGAGGATGGTGTCCAGCAGTTCGTCGAGCAGCTCCACCTTGCCCGAACGGTCCGCGACCTGCGGCTCCTCCTCCTTCAGATACTGCGCGGGGTGGTTGCAGATCTGCTTGAGCGCGGTGAGCAGTTTCACCACCAGGCCGCGCCGTGCCATGCCGTCGGCTTCGGAGATCGCGGCCAGCGTCTCCCGCACCACCGCCTCGTACAGACCCGCCTGTTCGGCCGTCAACGACACCGCACGGTCCGTCTCCGTCTTCGGCGGGAGCTCCGGGGCGATGCCCGGATCGGACTTGCGCCGGCGCAGCAGGAACGGCCGTACCAGAGCGCCGAGGCGCTCGGCCGCCGCCGGGTCGCTCCCGCCCTCCACCGCACGCGCGTACCGGGTGCGGAAGGTGCCGAGCCTGCCGAGCAGGCCGGGTGTGGTCCAGTCGAGGATGGCCCACAGCTCGGAGAGGTTGTTCTCCACGGGAGTACCGGTGAGGGCGACCCGCGCCTGTGCGCGGATCGTGCGCAGCTGCCTGGCCGTCGCCGAGTACGGGTTCTTCACGTGCTGGGCCTCGTCGGCGACGGCCATGCCCCATCGCACGGCCGCGAGCCGGGACGCGTCCAGCCGCATGGTGCCGTACGTGGTCAGGACGAACTCGCCGTCCACCAGGCCCTCCAGGCTGCGTGACGCGCCGTGGAAGCGGCGGACCGGGGTGCCCGGGGCGAACTTCTCGATCTCCCGCTGCCAGTTGCCCATCAGCGAGGTCGGGCAGACCACCAGGGTGGGTCCGGCGGCCCCGTCGAGGGTCTGGCGATGCAGATGCAGAGCGATCAGCGTGATGGTCTTGCCGAGCCCCATGTCGTCGGCGAGACAGCCACCGAGCCCGAGGGACGTCATCGTGTGCAGCCAGTTCAGGCCGCGGAGCTGGTAGTCCCGCAACGTCGCGGTGAGCGCGGCCGGCTGACCGACCACCGGCTGGTCCGCCTGCGGGGACTCCGGGTCGGCCACCCGCTGACGCAGCCGCTCCAGCCAGCCCGTCGCCCGCACGTCGACCCGGTGACCGTCGAACTCGGTGGAACCCGTCAGTACGGCGCCGAGCGCGTCGATGGGGGTGACCTTGCGGTCCTGCGTCTCCCGGGCGCGGCGCGCCTCCTCCGGGTCGATCAGGACCCATTGGTCGCGCAGCCGCACCAGCGGCCGCCCCGCCTCGGCGAGCCGGTCGAGTTCGGCACGGCTCAGCTTCTGGTCACCGAGGGCGAACCACCAGTTGAACGTCAGCAGGGAGTCGGCGGACAGGAGGGCGGGCGTGTCCGACACGTTGCCCGCCGGCCCCCGGCTCCCGTCGGGTGCGCCCTCGCCGCCCGCCTCGTCCGGGGGGCCGATCACCGCGCGTGCCGTCAGCGTGCGGGCCAGTTCCCGGGGCCAGTGCACCTGAACACCGGTGGCGGCGAGGGCCCGTGAGGCGGGGCCCAGAAGATCGGCGATCTCGTCGTCGGCCGGCTCCACGGCGTCCGGCACCGCCGCCGACAGCAGGGGTGTCAGGGGCGGCCAGGCGCGGGCGGCCCGGCGCAGCATCAGCAGGGTGTCCATCCGGGCCCGCGGCCCGAACGACGCGGCGGCAGGCCCCGAGCCTGTCCAGATCTCGGCGGCGTCGGCGACCAGCGTCGGATCGCTCACGCCGTGGATCTGCGGAACGACCCGGAAGGACGGGCCGGAGGGCTGCTCGGGATGTGCCTCGCCGCTCCGGTCGAGGCCCGACACCTCCACGCGCAGCGAGAGCCGGACGCCCGCGTCGTGCCCCGCGGCGACGTCGGTGACCCAGGCCCGCCGGCCGGGCAGGTGCTGCGGCGCGTCCGCGGCGAACGCCGGACCGCCCGCGGCGAAGGTGGCACCCGGTGTGCGCGGCAGGCCGTCCGCGACCGCGTCGAGGAACTCCCGTACCAGCCACTCCGGTTCGGGCAGCAGGAGAGGCTGGGCCAGTGCGTCGACGGGCACCGCGTGGGCGGTGGGAGGCATGGAAGCGGCCAGGGTGCGGATGCGCGTCCGGTCGTCCGCGGTGAGCGGCCCGGCCCGCCATGCGTCGTGATCCGTGGCGCTCAGGCCCGGCAGCAACAGCCCCCGGGCGGCGAACTGCAGGGCCAGCAGCCCCGCCGCCCCCCAGAACGAGGCTGCCGCGGAGGCGTGCGCCGCGGTCCGGGCACGGGTGAGTACGGGCAGCGCGTCCCGTACCGGGAGGATCCGTGCGGGCACCGCGTACGGCTGGACATCGGCACCGGCGACGGTGAGTTCCTCGACGGTTCCGGGGGCGTCTGGCGGGCTGCTGCCGTCCGGATACCAGAAGGCGACCCGTCCGGTCCGGGCGGGATCCGCGGGCAGGAAGACCACGCAGCAGCCGGCGAGTGCGGAGATCTCGGAGAGCGTTGCTGCGGAGAGGCGGTGCACAGCGATGTCAGAGTCCTCAAATTTGACTAGTGGGCCGAGGTCGCCGAGGGTACTCCATCGCGGCCATTGACGGGGGTCCGTGGCGGGTGATTCAAGTCACGTGCGCAAATCCGTCATATCTGGCAGGTGTTGCCAGCCCCCCGTCGGAATGAGGGGGTTGGCACCAGGAAACTCCGGGTGGTGGCTCCATGGCTGCTATACATCTGCGACCCGTACGTTTCATCAGGTCAGCGCACCTATAAGACCGGAGACATCATGCCTCAGGCCGCAACCACTGTCGCGGAACCGACTCGCGACAGTGACAGAAGTGCCGGAAGTACAGGAAGTGACTTCGCGCCACTGCTGCGGGCCGTCAAGGGGCAAGGGCTCCTCGAACGGCGTACCGGCTGGTACACGGCAGGCATTGCCGCCAATCTCATCACCCTGGGCGCGCTGCTGAGCGCGGTGGTCCTCCTCGGCAACACCTGGTGGACCCTGCTCCTCACTCTTCCCCTGGCCATCATCTGGTCCCGCACCGCCTTCGTCGGACATGACGCCGGCCATGCCCAGATAACCGGCGACCGGCGGGTGAGCCGGACCATCGGCCTGGTCCACGCCAACCTCCTGCTCGGCATGAACGAAGCGTGGTGGAACGACAAGCACGTACGTCACCACGCCAACCCGAACCACATCGACAAGGACCCGGACGTCGGCGTCGGCGCCCTCGTCTGGACCCAGAAGCAGGCAGCCCAGCGCGAGGGCTTCGCCCGCTGGCTCACCCGCAACCAGGCCCGGTTGTTCTTCCCGATGCTGCTCCTCGAAGGCATCGCCCTGAAGATCTCCGGCTTCCAGTACCTGCGGCAGCAGCCCGTCAAGGAGCGCGCCCTGTCGGCCGCACTCCTCGTGGCTCACCTGGGCCTCTACGCCACGCTGCTGCTCAGCGTCATGTCCCCGGGAAAGGCCATCGTCTTCGCGCTCGTTCACCACGCGCTCTTCGGTCTCCACCTCGGGATGGCCTTCGCCCCGAACCACAAGGGCATGGAGATGCCCGATCCCGACGGGGACCGCTGGGGACACCTGCAGCGACAGGTCCTCACCTCGCGCAACGTACGGGGCGCCGTCCTCACCGACTGGTTCCTCGGCGGTCTCAACTACCAGATCGAGCACCACCTCTTCCCGAGCATGCCGCGCCCGCACCTGCGGCTCGCCCAGCCCCTGGTCAAGGCGCACTGCGAGGCACTCGGCATGCCGTACGCCGAGACCGGACTCATCGAGTCCTACCGGCAGGCGCTGGAGCACATGCACGAGGTCGGCGCCCCTCTGCGGTGACGGGCGCGCGGGCGCCCGCCGCCACGAGGAACCGATGGGCGCCCACAGGCGTTCTCACAGCAGGAGCGGCCACGGGCCGCGAAGGAGGCGTGGACGATGTCGAACAGCGCAAAGATCGCCATCGGGGGAGTTGTCGTCGCAGTCGTCCTGATGCCGTTCATCGGGTTCTGGCTGTCACTGCTGGTGCTCATCGGAGTTCCCGCCATCGCGTATCTGGCCTTGGACCCGAGCCAGCGGCGCAGGCTCCGTAGGATCACGCGTAAGGAAATAGGCCGCTGAGAGGGGACCTGCGCAGTGAGCGGGACAGTCACCGTGGTGAGCAGCAATGAGTCGTACACCTTCACCAAGCCGAACCGGGAGAGCGTCACCCTGCTGACCGGGCTCGGAGTGGAGGGGGACGTACACGCGGGGGTGACGGTCAAGCACCGTTCCAGGGTCGCGCAGGACCCCACCCAGCCCAATCTGCGCCAGGTCCATCTCATACATGAAGAACTGTTCGACGAGCTGCGCGAGGCGGGCTTCGAGGTCGCTCCCGGTGACCTCGGGGAGAACGTCACCACCCGTGGCATCGATCTGCTGGCGCTCCCCGTCGGCACCCTGCTGCACCTCGGCGACGAGGCCGTCGTCGAGGTCACGGGGCTGCGCAACCCGTGCCTCCAGATCGACAACTTCCAGGACGGACTGCTCAAGCAGGTCGTCGGCCGCGACGAGGCGGGCAACATCGTCCGCAAGGCGGGCGTCATGAGCGTGGTCGCCGTGGGCGGCACCGTCAGGCCCGGCGACCGGGTCAGAGTCGAGCTCCCGGCCGAGCCCCACCGGCCGCTGGAACGGGTCTGACGTTCGACGCGCGCATGAGGGAGCCCCGGGATCGAAGGATCCCGGGGCTCCCTTACGCGGTGGGTCGTGCCGTCCCGGGGCTCCCTCATGCGGTGGGTCCTGCCGTCCCGGGTCCTGCCGTCCCGCGGTCAGGACGGCCGCACGGCCATGGCGTCCAGGGCCTGGAGCAGTTTGGGGAGCTCCGTCCCGCGCCCCACGGTCAGGATCTCCCCCGGCATCTCGTCGAGCAGCAGGAAGGCGATGTCGTCGGTCCTGGCGACCATGGACCAGCCGGGTCCGTCGGCCCTGATCATCCGGGCGTCGCCCGGGGCGAAGGAGGAGCGGACGCGGCCGGGGGGCGGTGGTGTGTCGACATAGGAGTGCGCTTCGGCCAGAGCGCGCCGTACACCGGGATGTGTGCCGGACAGGGGTGCGTCGTCCGCAGGCGGTCCTGCCTCGGCATCGTCCTCTGGCCGGGGCTCTGCTCCGGCTTCTGCTCCGGCCTCCGGGGCGTCCTCGTCCGGGTTGCCCGCCTGGGGCTTGTCCGGGTCCCCTTCCGAGCCGTCCACCTGCGGCCCGTCCGGGTCCGAGGCGTCCGCGTGCGAACCCTCCTCCTCCCCGTCACCCGCCGGTGCGAAGGCGGTCTCGTCGTCGATCTGCTCCCGCCAGACCGCCCACTGGAGTGCTATCGCGTCCGCACCCAGCCGGCGCTGGGCGGGCCCCCACACGTCGGTGTCCGGCGGGCACAGCGGAACGAGGTCCTCCCCGTCCGCCTCCGGGTCCGGTTCCGGATCGTGCGGAGCGCTCACTCCGGGAGCGGCGACCGCCACGGCGAGCGGCCAGCCGGGGAGCGCGCAGACCACCGAGCGGTCGTCCGGCGACAGGTCGTACTCCATCCCGCAGTCCCACGACGCTATCGCCACGGCCACCAGGGACACGTCGTCGACGACCACCGTCCACCGGGCCCCGTCGCCGTCCTGGCCCAGGACGAGGCCGTAGCCCTCGGCATAGGGCTCCAGGTGCAGGGCCGCGCAGGCTGCCGGGTAGTCGTCGCCGAGAACGCTCGGAAACTGCGCAGGGGTCAGCAGGACCGCGGTCAGCACGTACAGGGCGTCGTCGTCGGCGACTGTGTTGTCCGTCCCGGCCACTGCACCCTCCTCTTCCGTCGTGGTTGTCGTCGGCGCACCTTAACCAGTGGGTAACCCGCTCGTCGAGGCCCTGACAAGGCAGGACACAGGTTCCGACGGCGAACCGTACGGCGCCTCAGTCGTCCGCCAGGCCGAGCAGCGCACGCGCCACCGTCTCGGGCGACTCGTCGCGCTCACGGGCGAGGGCGATGACGGCCCGGCAGGCCAGTTCACCGACGCCGAACGAGAGCGCCTCCGGCGACACCCAGCCGCTCGCCTCGTCCATCCGGTCCTGGTCCTCCTCCACCGATGCGGCGACGAACGTGGCGGCCGCCTCGAAGAGGTTGTGCTGCCGGCGCTCCGGCGCCCGTGAGGGCGCCGCGGGCAGGCCGTCCTTGCGTCCCGGGGTCACGGCTCTGCGCAATATGCCGAACATGCTGGTCATGGGGACCGCCTTCCGTTGACGCGTATGTACTCACCGTCCTGCCCCCGCACGTACGCTGGGACACTCGACCCGGACAAGGGAGACGGTGCGGTGAAGCGTTTCGACCGGCTGAAGGAAATCCAACGCCTCGATCCGGAGCGGGACTTCCTGGAGATCTACCGGATCACGGCGACGTACGAGTTCCCCTGGGACATCACCCGCGCCCTCGAACTGGCGCTGTACCGCACGTATGCGGTCCCCAGCATCGGGCGGCTCCTCGCGGAGACAGCGGAACTGACGGACCGTTCGCAGAAGCGCTACGACGATACGGCGCTGCTCCTGGACACGGTTGTCGAGCACGGCTTCGACAGCGAACAGGGACGCACGGCCATCCGCCGGATCAACCGGATGCACAACAGCTTCGACATCGGCAACGACGACATGCGCTACGTGCTGTGCACCTTCGTCGTCACCCCGAAGCGGTGGCTCGACGCGTACGGCTGGCGCCGGCTGTGCGACCACGAACTGCGGGCATGTGCGGCCTACTACCGGACCCTGGGCGCCCATATGGGGATCAAGGACCTGCCGCAGACCTACGAGGACTTCGAGCACACCCTCGACACCTACGAGGAGGCTCACTTCGGCTGGGACGAAGGGGCGCGTTCGGTGTCGGACGCGACACTGGAGCTCATGGCCTCGTGGTATCCGCGCCCCCTGGCGCCGCTCGTGCGCGGCGCGAGCCTCGCCCTCCTGGACGACTCGCTGCTGCGGGCATTCCGCTACCGACGGCCGAGCGCCGCGGCCCGCTCACTCACCCGCGGTGCCCTGCGCCTGAGAGCCCGTGCGGTCCGTCTGCTGCCGCCCCGCGTCAAGCCGCACTACGCCCGGCAGAACCCGGAGATCAAGGGATACCCGGACGGGTACGAGGTCGCCGCGCTCGGCACCTTCCCCACACCGGGCATCGGCGGCTGCCCGGTCCCGCACGTTCGACGCCCGGACGCCCGGGCCGGCTGACTCAGGGGGCTGCCGCCCCTTCATCCGGTCCGTTCGGCCAGGGCGAGGAACCGGCTCTCCTCGTCGACGTACGAAGCCAGTCGCCAGCCCGAACGGGTCAGCAGAGGGCCGAGGTTCGGTGCGGCCCGCAGATCGCCGTCCGTGAGCTGCCGGCCGTGCCGCGCGGCCAGCGCCGCCCGCCCGATGGGGTGGAACAGCGCCAGCAGTCCGCCCGGCCGGACCACCCGGGCCAACTCGGCCAGGCCGGGCCCCGGCCGGGACAGGTGCGAGACCAGTCCGGCGGCGAACACCGCGTCCAGGGACCGGGCCCGCAACGGCAGGCGCGCGGCATCGGCCCGGATCAGCAGCCCGCTGCCACCGCGTCCGGCACGCACAGCCGACTTCAGCATCGCCGCGGTGAGGTCCGCGCCCAGCACGGTGCCCTCGGGCCCGACCGCCGCCCGCAGGGCCGACATCGCCCGCCCCGTACCGCACCCCGCGTCGAGAACGGCATCGCCGGGGCGGAGTCCCAGCTCGGCGATCGCGGTGGCGAAGGCCGGGCCGTCGTCCGGGAAGCGCGTGTCCCAGTCCGCGGCGCGAGCGGTGAAGAACTCCTGGACGTGTGTGTGGTCATCGGCCATACGGACATGATCGCGCAGGCACTGCCCGAACGAAACGTCGTGAATCGATGCGCATGTTCGAGCACGCTGCGATCGTCGGGGAACATCTCTCTGTCATATTTCGGCAGCTTTCGAATGCGCCCGGGGCGCGCGCCCCGGCGCGACTAGCGTCCCCGAGTCATGGGACACCTGGACCACGCCACCTTCGGCTGGCTGACACCTCTGCTGTCGTACGCGATGGCCTGCATCGGCGCCGCACTCGGTCTGAGCTGCACCGTACGCGCGCTCGACACGACCGGGCGCTCGCGCCGCAACTGGCTGATCACAGCCGCGTCGGCCATCGGCTCGGGCATCTGGACCATGCACTTCGTCGCGATGCTCGGCTTCGGCGTGTACGGCACCGACATCCGCTACAACGTGACGCTGACCTTCCTCAGCCTGCTCGGCGCCATGGTGGTGGTCGGGGGCGGGGTCTTCGCCGTCGGCTACAGCCGCGACCGGACGCGGGCGCTGCTGCTCGGCGGGGTCGCCACCGGGCTCGGCGTCGCCAGCATGCACTACCTCGGCATGGCGGCACTCCGACTGCACGGCTCCATCCACTACGACCCGCTCAAGGTCGTCCTCTCCGTCGTCATCGCGGTCATCGCCGCGACGGCCGCGCTGTGGGCCGCGCTCAACATCAGGTCGACGCGCGCCGTGGCCCTCGCCTCCCTCGTCATGGGCGCGGCCGTCAGCAGCATGCACTACACCGGGATGCTGGCCGTGACCGTGCAGGTGACGCCTTCGGGAGCCGCGCTGCACGGGGCCACCGCGATGCAGTTCATCTTCCCCCTCGCCGTCGGACTGGGCTCCTACCTCTTCCTCACGTCGGCGTTCGTGGCCCTGTCCCCGACCGCGCCGGAACGAGCCGCGTACACCCACGCCGAGCACGCACAGGCCCCCTCCGAGGCGGCCGCCACGGCCACGGCCGCCCGCGGTCCGGACCTCAGGTCCCGGCGTGCCGCCCGCAGCCCCGACGCGCCACCCGTCGGCATCCGTTGACGCGCGGCCCCGTCCGCCGCAGCACCATCCACCCAGCTCCGACCCGGAACGAGGAGGCCATGCGCCCACCCCGCACGACCCCGGACCCCGGTGCCTCCGCCGCCCGGCCCGCCACCCCGCCCACGCCTCCTGCCCGAGGCCGCCGCGCGCACGCGGGACCGCCCGCCGACGAGAGCGCCGAGCGCGACAGTCCGCCGGCCGAGTACGGCATATCCGCCCCACGCGGACGCCGGGCGCTGCGTCCCAGGACCGTGCGCGCGAAGATCATCTCGCTGCTCATGCTGCCCGTCGTCTCGCTGCTGGCCCTTTGGGGCTTCGCCACCGTGTCGACCGCCCAGGACGTGGCACGGCTGCGCCAGTTGCAGCGTGTCGACGAAGAGGTCAGAGCGCCCGTCGCGGCGGCGGTCTCGGCCCTCCAGAGCGAACGCCGGGCGGCCATGCTCCAGTCCGCCGACCCCGGCACCGCACACGCCGCCGCCCTGAAGGAACGGGCCGGGCGCACCGACACCGCCCTCGACGCGCTGCGGCTCGGCGACGGTCACACCGTCGCCGACACCGGCAACCTCCCCGGGGGCCTGGCCGGCCGGCTCGACCGCTTCCTCGGCCTCGCCCAGGACCTGCGGACGGACGACGGAAGCCGTGCGAGCGCCGATGGCGGCGAAGACGCCGTGTACGACCGCTACACCTCGGCGGTCAGCGCAGCCTTCGCCGTGTCCGGAGCCCTCACCGGCATCCAGGACGACTCCCTCGGCTCCGACGCCCGCGTCCTGCTCGAACTCGCCCGCGCCGACGAGATGCTGGCCCGCGAGGACGCCCTGCTGGCCACCGCCGCACGCGTCGGCACCCTGAAGGACCGCCCGCTGCGGCTGTTCACCGGCGCGGTCGACACCCGGCGCAGCCTCACCGAGTCCGCCGGCGCCGACCTGCCCGCCACCGAACGCACCGCCTGGCGGAAGTTCACCGCGCTGCCCGCCTACCGCTCCGTCCGGACAGCAGAAGACAAGGTGCTCACGGCGCCGGCCGGCCGCGAGGCCGCGCGGGCCGTGCCCGCCACGGACTGGCAGCGCGCCGCCGACGAAGTCCGTGGTGAACTGCGCAGCATCACCTCAGGCGCCGGAGACCGCGCCGCCGACCGTGCCGACCCCCTCGCTCATGGACTGCTCAGCCCGTCCGGCGCCGCGGTGATCTTCGGCTGCGTCGCCGTCGCCGCCTCCCTGGTGATCTCCGTGCGCATCGGGCGCGGGCTCGTCGTGGAGCTGGTCAGCCTGCGCAACAGCGCCCTGGAGATCGCCCGGCGCAAACTGCCCCTGGCCATGCAACGGCTGCGCGCGGGCGAAGAGCTCGACATCCGGGCCGAGGCCCCGCCGGGACTCGCCTCCCAGGACGAGATCGGCCAGGTCGGCGAGGCTCTCGGTACGGTCCACCGGGCCGCCCTCAGCGCCGCCGTCGAGCGCGCCGAGCTCGCGGACGGGATCTCCGGCGTCTTCGTCAACCTCGCCCGGCGCAGCCAGGTACTGGTCCACCGCCAGCTCAACCTCCTGGACAGCATGGAGCGCCGGGCCGACGACCCCGAGGAGCTGAGCGACCTCTTCCGCCTCGACCACCTCACCACCCGGATGCGCCGGCACGCCGAGAGCCTGATCATCCTGTCCGGCGCCGCGCCCGGCCGGGCCTGGCGCATGCCGGTGTCCCTGACCAACGTCGTGCGCGCAGCCGTCTCCGAGATCGAGGACTACGCCCGGGTGGAGGTCAGCAGGCTGCCCGATGCCGCGGTGAAGGGCACGGCCGTCGCCGACCTCACCCACCTCCTCGCCGAACTGGTCGAGAACGCCGCACAGTTCTCACCCCCGCACACCAAGGTGCGCATCACCGGTGAACCCGTGGGCAACGGCTACGCACTGGAGATCGAGGACCGCGGCCTCGGCATGGGAGCCGAACTGCTGGGCGAGGCCAATCGCCGCATCGAGCAGGCGGAGGCCCTCGATCTGTTCGACAGCGACCGGCTCGGCCTGTTCGTCGTCAGCCGGCTCGCCGTACGGCACCGGATCAAGGTCCAGCTGCGCACCTCCCCGTACGGCGGCACCACGGCGGTCGTCCTGCTGCCGACGGCGCTGCTGCAGACCGCACTGCCGCCGGCCGAGGAGCAGGCGGCGCCGCAGAAGGCGTCCGTCGAACGCCGCGACGAACACGAACGCACGACCTTCGGGCCGGGTCCCCGCGCCGTCCGGCCTCAGGGCACCGCCTTCCCCGCACCCGTACCGGTCCCGGCGCTGGAGTCCCGCGTCGCCGGCCCCACCGCCCAGGTGACCTCGCTCCGTCCCCGTCGTCCGGAGGCCAAGGACGAGGCCGGGCCGGCACCGCGGACGCCTGCCGGAGACAAGGACACGACCGGGCCGGCGCCGCGGACGCCTGCCGAAGGCAACGACGACGGGACCCTGCCCCGCCGGGTGCGGCAGGCAAGCCTCGTACCCCAGCTCCGTGAGGAACCGCGGCCCGAACCGCCCCGGACCGGCGGACCGGACGAGGAGAGGGCCGCGCACCGCACCCCCGAACAGGCCAGGGACCGGATGACCGCCTACCGGGCCGGGTGGGTACGCGGCGGCGGCGCCGCCCCGGCATCCCCGGCGGCACCCCCCGGCACCACCGAACCCCGCCCGCCAAGCGAAGGAGACCGCGCATGATCGCGAACGAGAGGACCGGGGTGCCCCGCCGATCCGGTGAACTCGACTGGCTGCTGGACGATCTGGTGACCCGCGTGGGCGAGGTCCGGCACGCGGTCGTTCTCTCGGGGGACGGACTCGCGGTCGGGGCGTCGAGTGCGCTGAGCCGCGAGGACGCCGAGCACCTGGCCGCGGTCGCCTCCGGGTTCCACAGCCTCGCCAAGGGCGCCGGAAGGCACTTCCGGGCGGGCAGCGTGCGCCAGACGATGGTCGAGATGGATGAGGGTTTCCTCTTCGTCGCCGCTGCGGGCGAGGGGTCGTGCCTCGCCGTGCTCAGTACGGCGTTCGCCGACATCGGCCTGGTCGCCTACGAGATGGCCCGCCTCGTCAAACGGGTCGGTGAGCACCTGCGTACCCCGGCACGCTTCGCCGAGCATCCGTCGGCAGCCGGCTGAGGGGCGGGGAGAGCAGTGTCCATGACCGACGGAGGACCCCAGGCCCCCGACCCGTACGAACTGCCGGGCAGCCAGTGGTACGACGCCGACGCGGGACCCCTCGTCCGTCCGTACGCCATGACCGGCGGGCGGACCGAGCCGGGCCCGGGCGGCGCGCGCTTCGACCTGATCGCGCTCGTCACCCTGGACGACACCGTGACCGGGAGCTCCGAGGACGCGCTGCTCGGGCCGGAGCACCGGACGCTGCTGACCCTGTGCCAGACCGAGACGCAGTCGGTCGCCGAACTCTCCGCCGACGCCGACCTGCCCGTCGGCGTGGTGCGCGTGCTGCTCGGCGACCTGCTCGAATCGGGGTACGTCACGGTCAGCCGCCCGGTGCCGCCCGCGCAGCTGCCCGATGAACGGATCCTCCGCGAGGTGATCAACGGCCTGCGCGCACTCTGAGAACCGGCTGCCGCACCGCACCGCTACGACGTGCTCCCGCTTCCCCTCAGGTGCGTGAGCTCGTCGTTCATGGCCTCCAGGAAGCGCACGACGACGTGGAGTCCGTCCTCGTCGAACTGGCGCCGGGCCGCATCGGTGGCGGTCGCCAGCGGGCTGAAGAAGTCGCGGGCGACCAGTTTCGCCGCCGGCGCGTAGTGCAGACGAACCACCCGCCGGTCGCCGCCGTCCCGGACGCGGTGAATGTGACCCGCGCGTTCCAGCCGGTCCAGACACGCCGTCACCGCACCCGAGGTGAGGTCCAGCTGCTCACGCAGCCTCCCGGGGGTCATGGCCGAGCCGTCCTCGCCGTGCTCGGCGTCGAGGACGGCGATGAGTGCCTGCACATCCGTCGGATGCAGCCCCTGGGCCTGGGCGAACTCATGGGTGATGCGATTGAACTCGCTCGTCATTCGGCGCAGCAGCACAGCGAACGACTGGAGCCCCGTGGGGCCGTCGCTCATGCCTCTGTCCGGGCCTCCGTCTGCTGTACGCATGCCCCTACAGTAATATCTCTCACTGATTGAGATAATGAATGTCCGAGAGATATCGCGTGCATCGACTCATGGGGAAGCAATGAAGCCCGCACCGCGGCACCGCATCGTCCGATGGCTGGTGCCCGTAGCCCTGCTCGTCGTCTGGCTCGGCATCGGAGGCACGCTCGGTCCCTACGCCGGGAAGCTCGGAGAGGTCGCGACGAACGACCAGGCGGCCTTCCTGCCGCGCAGCGCCGAGTCGACCAAGGTGTCCGAGGCGCAGAAGGCGTTCCAGAAGTCCGGGACCGTACCGGCGATCGTCGTGTGGACCGGCCGGACGGGCAGGATCCCGGCCGGTGCGCAGGAGAGTGCGACTCGTTCACTCGCCTCCCTGGCCGGCCGGCCAGGTGTGGTCGGCACGCCGTCGGGCGCGCAGCCCTCCAAGGACGGTGCGGCGCTCTCCGGTGTCGTACAGCTGCGCTCGGACCTCGGTGACGCGCTGCCGGACACCCTGGACCGGGTACGCGCCGCGGCCGGATCCGTGCCCGGCACCCGGGCGGAGATCGCCGGGCCCGCAGCCAGCCAGGCGGACCTCAAGGACGCGTTCGCGGGGATCGACGGACTGCTCCTGGGCGTGGCACTGGCCGCCGTGCTGGTGATTCTCCTGCTCGTCTACCGCAGCGTCCTGCTGCCGTTCCTGATCATCTTCAGCGCCGTCCTCGCCCTGGGCCTCGCCTGCGCCGTCGTGTACGCCCTCGCGGACCACGGCGTCGTCCGTGTGGACGGCCAGGTCCAGGGCATCCTGTCCATCCTGGTGATCGGGGCGGCCACCGACTACGCCCTGCTCCTGACCGCACGCTTCCGGGAGGAACTCGCCCGGCACGGCGACCGGACGGCCTCGGCGCTCGCCGCGCTCCGACGGTCCTTCGGAGCGATCACCGCCAGCGCCGCCACCGTGGCGCTGGGTCTTCTCGCGCTGCTGCTCAGTGATCTGACGAACAACCGGGCCCTGGGGCCCGTGGGTGCCATCGGTATCGTCTGCGCGGTACTGAGCACACTGACGTTCCTTCCCGCGGTGCTGGTCCTGTGCGGCCGGGCCGCCTACTGGCCGGCAAGGCCGCGTCCCGCCGGCCAGGAGACGGGAGGGCACGGCATCTGGCGCCGGGTCGCCGACCGCGTCGACCGGTCCCCGCGCAAGGTGTGGGTCTCCACCACCCTGGTCCTCGTCGCCTGCGCGGCGTTCGCACCCACGCTCAAGTCGCAGGGCGTGCCGCTGGACGAGATCTTCGTGAACGACGCCCCGTCCGTGTCGGCACAGGCCACGCTGGGCAAGCACTTCCCCGGCGGCTCCGGCAACCCCGCGGTGATCGTCGCGGCGGCCGGCCGTGCCGACGAGGTGACCGCGGCGGCCGCTGCGGGAACCCCCGGCGTCGCCTCCGCGGCACCCGTCACCGAGTCCGGACGCCCGGGCGACGGGCCTCCCCTCGTGGTCGACGGCCGGGTACGCATCGACGCGACCCTGGACGATGCGGCGGACAGCGACGCGGCCAAGGCGACGGTCCAGCGTCTGCGGAACGCCGTGCACGGCGTCCCGGGCGCCGAGGCGCTCGTCGGCGGCTACACGGCGCAGCAGTACGACACCCAGCAGACGGCCGACCGTGACCGCGGCATCATCGTGCCGGTGGTGCTCGTGATCATTCTGCTGATCCTGATGGGGCTGCTGCGGTCGGTGCTGGTCCCCGTCCTGCTGGTGGCCACCGTGGGGCTCAACTTCCTCGCGACCCTCGGCGTTTCGTCGCTGGTCTTCAAGCACGTCCTGGGCTTCAGCGGCACCGACGCGTCCGTGCCGCTGTACGGATTCGTCTTCCTGGTGGCCCTCGGCGTCGACTACAACATCTTCCTGATGTCACGGGTCCGGGAGGAGGCCCTGGAGCACGGGGCCCGGCAGGGGGTGCTGCGAGGCCTGGTGAGCACGGGCGGGGTCATCACCTCCGCCGGAGTGGTACTGGCCGCCACCTTCGCGGCGCTCATCGTCATTCCGCTGGCGTTCCTCGCCCAGATCGCGTTCATCGTGGCCTTCGGAGTGCTGCTGGACACCCTGGTGGTGCGTTCGCTGCTGGCCCCGGCACTCGTCGTGGACATCGGCCCCAAGGCCTGGTGGCCGAGCATGATCAGCCGGATCCCGGCCGGATCGGGGCGGGGGAGCGAGGAGGGGTGACGCAACCGGGCCCTGTGCCCGCCCCGGACTTCAGGGGCGGGCACAGGGCCCGGGCGCACGGGACACGCGGTGCAGGCGGTCAGACGTTGACGCCGTAGTCCGTCGCGATGCCGGCCAGCCCGGATGCGTAACCCTGGCCCACCGCACGGAACTTCCACTCCGCACCGTGCCGGTACAGCTCGCCGAACACCATCGCCGTCTCGGTCGAGGCGTCCTCGCTCAGGTCGTAGCGGGCGAGCTCCACCCCGTTGGCCCGGTTCACCACCCGGATGAACGCGTTGCGCACCTGGCCGAAACTCTGCCCCCGGCTCTGCGCGTCGTGGATGGAGACCGGAAAGACTATCTTCGCGACATTCGCCGGGACACCGGCCAGGTCCACGTTGATGGACTCGTCGTCGCCCTCGCCCTCACCCGTGAGGTTGTCACCGGTGTGCTGGACGGAACCGTCCGGGCTGTTGAGGTTGTTGTAGAAGACGAAGTGCTGGTCGGAGAGGACCTTGCCGGCGTCCGAGCACAGCAGCGCGCTGGCGTCGAGGTCGTGATCGGCGCCCGTCGTCGTCCGCACGTCCCAGCCCAGGCCCACCGTCACCGCGGTCAGGCCGGGCGCCTCCTTCGACAAGGAGACGTTGCCGCCCTTGGCCAGGGTCACACCCATGAACTTCCTCCAATGATCCGGTGATCCGGTGATCAGTGTTCCTTCGGCCGCCACCGAAGAGGACGACGGCCCTTCCCCTATGGTTCCCTGGAGACGCGGGCCGTGAAGTGGCGGGGTGGTCCCGCAGACACCGGAAGCGGATCCCCGGCGGCGCGTCCTGTCCTCACGACCGTGGGCCCACTCTTCAGGATCCGCGGGGATTTGCCCAGGGCACAGGCGGGACCGGGTGTCTTCCGGTCAATGTTTCCAGCAGCCGGTTGTGGACAGGGGATCGGACCGAGGATGGGCGGGGCCGGTGATCCACGAGGCGACCGCAACCTGCCGAACAGCGCAACCGCGCAACCGTGCGAGGCCGATGCCGGTCTTTCGTACGGCAGCCGGACGAACGGGGTGATCGATGACAGGCAGTCACAAGGGGGCCGTGGGCCGGGCAGGCCGGCTACGGCGGACGGCGCTGACCGGGCTGTCCTTCCTCGTCCTGTTGGTCGCCGGGGCCGGCTGGGGCTATCTCAAACTGACCGGCAGCATCGACACGTTCAGTTCCGACGGCATCTCCGGCGACCGGCCGCCCGACACGTCGGCGGGACAGAACGTCCTCGTCATCGGATCGGACACGCGAGCGGGCGACAACAGCGGACTGGGCGGCGGCACGGGCGACGTCGGCCGCTCCGACACCGCGTTCCTGCTGCACGTCTACGCCGACCACAAGCATGCCGTCGCCGTCTCCATCCCCCGTGACTCACTGGTCGACATTCCGGCCTGCAAGAAGCCCGGCGGCGAGTGGACGGCCCCGCAGCAGCACGTCATGTTCAACGCGGCCTTCTCGGTGGGGGAGACCGCCGAGGGCAATCCGGCCTGCACCCAGAACACCGTCGAGCACCTCACCGGTCTGCGCGTCGACCACACCGTCGTCGTCGACTTCGCCGGCTTCTCCGCACTGACCTCGGCCGTAGGCGGAGTACCCGTCTGTCTTCCGCAGGACATCTACCAGCGAGACCTCAACCCCAAGCGCCCCACCCGAGGCGAGCGGGTCTTCGCCAAGGGCCCCCAGGAGGTCTCGGGACAGCGCGCGCTCGACTACGTACGGATCCGGCACGGCATCGGCGACGGCTCCGACATAGGCAGGATCCAGCGGCAGCAGGCGTTCGTCGGCTCCCTCATCAAACAGGTCAAGTCCCGTGGCCTGAACCCGACCACCCTGCTGCCCCTGGCCAACGCGGCGACCGACGCGATGACCGTGGACCCGGGCCTCGGCTCGGCCGACAAACTGCTGAGGTTCGCCCTGTCGATGAAGAACATCGACCTGCGCAACACCAAGTTCCTCACGGTTCCGTGGCGTTACGAGGGAGCCCGCGTCGCCATCGTGGAAGCGGAGGCCGACGCGCTGTGGGCGACGCTCAAGGCCGACCGTACGATCGACGGCCAGGACGCGGCGGGCACAAGCCGGGACAAGGGGGCAACGCCCGCACCGGCCCCCACCTCCACCGGGCCCGTCTCCGGCACGGGCATCGACGTGGCCGTCTACAACGGCACCACGGTGACCGGACTCGCGGCCCGGGCGGCCGGGCTCCTGCGTACGCACGGGTTCACCGTCACCGGCACCGCCACGGCGAACTCCCAGGACCAGGAGCGGACCGTCGTCACCTACGGGCCCGGCGGGAAGACCGGGGCCGAGACCACGGCGCGCCTCTTCGGCGGAGCCCGGATCAAGGAGTCCGGCGAGGCGGGAATCCAGGTGATCGTCGGGCGTGACTACGCCGACAACCCCGCGCCGGACCCCGCGTCACCGGCACCCGCGTCCCCGGCATCCGACTCCTTGCCGTCCGACGTCACGGACAGGTCCCGCTCCGCGGCGGACGACCCGTGCAGCGACCTCTCGTACGGCTGAGGCCGCGGCGCTCCCGGCGCGTTCATGGCGACAGTGCGCGCCGCGGTCGTCATGAACGCGCCGGCAGCGGAACCGGGCGGGCCCAGATGTCCGGCGGGACCGTGCGGATCCGGCGGCCGTCGGAGCCCAGCACCTGCGCGGCGAACTTGTGGCACCGCAGTACGACGATCGAGTCCGCGATCCTGAGTCCCGGCACCCGCCGCATCAGGGTGGCCGCACAGGCCGGCAGATCGTCGAGCGAGCGCAGATTGAGGGCGATGACGAGGTTGTGCGGACCCGTGACCGACATGAACTCGACCGTCTCCCGCAGATGGACGAGGGGCGGAGCCGTCGCGAGGTCCGCGGTCGGGGAGTCCGCCCACATCACGACCGAGACGGGCCAGCCCGAGTAGAGCGGAGCCGGCCGGCAGTTGTGGGTGAGGGTGCCACTGCTCTCCAGCCGGATGAGCTGGCGTCGCGTCGCGGACTCGCTCCGGCCCTGCCGCCGGGCCAGCTCGGCCACGGAGAGCCGTGAATCGCCCGCCATGGCCAGGACCAGACGCCGGTCCTCCGGCCTGAGGGAGGGGGACGAGGTCGCGCCCGGTTCACGGGGGCGGCCGGGCAGGTCGATCAGGCGGTGGGTCTGTGTGGGCGTCAGCCGGTCGAGCCGCCACCGGTGCCCGGAGCGATGGACCGCGGTGACGAGATGGGTCCGGGTCCCCGTCACACCGGGAAGACGCAGTAGACGGGTGGAGATGTGCTCGTCGAGCATCGACAGGTCCGGGAAGGCGACGAACAGGAGCATGGCGCGGGCCCCGGTCACGTCGAACACCGACAGCACATGCGGATCCTCGGTGAGCAGGGCGGACCGCACCTCGTTCCGCTCGCCGGTGCAGAGGACCTCGATCCAGGCCATGCAGGGCGGCGTCTCTCCCGTGTGCAGTCCCAGCGCCACACACCAGCCCGTTCCGGCGGCGGTGATCCTGGCCCACCGCTGCGCCAGCGTGTCCGGACGGCTCCCGAGAACAGCTCCGAGCCGGCTCCAGCCGGCTCGGGGCGCGATCTGGAGCGCATGGATCACCGTGCGGTCAGCTTCGCTGAGGGTGTGTTCGCTGCGTGACACGTTTCTTCCTGGCGGATTCACCGGTTGACGGCGGGGATGAAGAGGGTGGACCGGACTATGCCATGAGCATGTGTGGGCAAGATCGACGGGATGCGAAGGACTGGGCGCATGGCAGGAAGAGACCGAGAAATACGTGGCCTCAACGGGCTCCTGACGGGGGAACGGCTGGTCACCGTGCATGGCCCGCCAGGCATCGGCAAGTCGTGGCTGGCCCGCCGGGTGGTCGAGGCGGAACTTCTGACGGGCCGACAGGTGATCTGGATGTCGCCGACCGGGACACCCGCCGGGGCGGCCCCCGAGAAGGCGGCCCGCCGACTGCGCGGCCAGGAACTTCACGACGCGCTCGTGGTGGTGGACGACTGCGAACACCTGGGACCCCACGCCAGGTCGCAGATCGCGGGCCTGCTCAACGAGTTCCCCGGTATCTCCCTGCTGGTCACCGTCCGGCGCCGGCTTCATCTGGCGGGCGAGGCGGCCCTCCTGCTCGGCCCGCTGGACGGGCCCGAAGCGATGCGGGTGTTCACCGCGGCGGCCACTGCCGCGGGCAGCCCGCTGCCGGACATCCGGGCCGACGGCGGTGCGGAGGCATCCGCCCTGCGGGCCCGGGTGTCGGAGCTGTGCGACCGGCTCGACGGAATTCCGGGCGCGGTTCGGCATGCGGCGGACAGGCTGGGCAGCGAGACCCTGGACGCCGTACTCGACGATCCGCTCGGCTCGCCCGCCGGTCCCGGCCCCCTGGCCGACGCCGAGCACACCTATCTGACATGCGACCCGCAGGAACGGCTGCTCTGGGAACGGCTCTCCGTGTTCGACGGGAGCTTCGGTCCGGCCGCCGTGGAGGCGGTCTGTGTCTCCGGGGCACTGCCCGTCGCCGAGGTGCTGGCCTCTCTCGACCGGCTGGCCCCGCGCGTGCTGCTGACGGACGCCGAGGGCCGCTACCGGATGCCTGCCGCCGCCCGGCGGACCGGGGCTGCCCGGCTCGACGCGCGCGGCGACCGGTGGGCCGTCGTCCTGCACCACCGGCGCCACTACGCCGCGGTGGCCGAGGAGGCGTCCCTCCTGTGGCGGTTGGGGCGGCACCGCGAGGCGGAGGGACTGGTGCTCTCGGCCCGCCCGGACCTGTATGCCGCGTTGAACCCCGCCACTGCTCCGCTCTCGCCCGCCGCGGAAGCGGAGACCGCGTCGGGCATCGCCGTCTCGCTGTGGTTCCACTGGGTGACCGATGACCGGTTCGCGGAAGGCCGGCGGCACCTGGAGCGGGCGCTCGACGCCACGCTCGGCACGCGCCCCGCACGGGCGCTGTGGCTGCTCGCCCAGCTCATGGTGTGCGACGGCGATCCGGAGGCGGCGGCCCCGGTGCTCGCCGAGGCATGGCCGCTCGCCGTCCGGGACGGCGACAGCACCTGCATCGGGCAGCTCGCCCAGATCAGGGGCGTCGCGCACCTGTGGAAGGGAGAGGCGGAAGCGGCGGCCACGGAGTTCGCCGAGGCGCTGGAACACCTGCCGCGGACACCGGAGTTCGGTCCGGGGAAGGGAGTGACGGTGGCCCTCCTCGCACTGGCCCTGGTCCAGGCCGAGCCCGAAGCGGCCATGGACGTGATCGCGACGTCGGGGGAGTTGGCCCCGACCGCCCCCGATGCCCACGCCGACGCGTGGACCCGCTTCGTCCTGGCGGAGATCAGCCGTTGGGAGGGCGACCCGCTCCGAGCCCGCCGCTATGCGGCGCAGGCTGCCCGGCGGATGCTCGATCTGTGTGACCGCCGGTCCGCCTCGGTGGCGGGCGAACTCGTCGCCGACATCGAGCTCGGCCTCGGCAACCATCGCGCCGCGGCGCGTCTGCTGGGCGCTTCGGCCCGGTCCGGGCCGGACGCGCCGGTGGACGTTCCGGTCCCTGCCGCAGTGGCGCAGCGTCATTCCCGGCGGTGGGAGAAGCTGCGCTCCGTCCTGGGTGAGGAGCGGCTACGACGGGAGCAGGAACACGGAGCCGGGGAAGGGCTGCGCGTGGTTATCGGCCAAGAACAATCGGATGGCTGACAATCGCACCGGAATTCGTGCGGTTCCGGGCATCGGACGGCCCGAAACAGTCACATCCTCAAAATAGTGATCGCACCCCGCGGACCGGGTGCCGGTTTGCCATGCTGTCGCCGTAAGCATGCCGAAGATGCACTGAATCCGAGCCCCCGTGACGACTCTGACCTGCGCATTCGACGTCCTGGGGCACACTGGTGAGAGAAGTGATCCATGCCGACCGAGCACGCTGACAGCTCCCCGGACGAGTCCACCGGGGCCGCTCCGAAAGACGCCCTGGCCCTGAAGATCCTGGTCGCCGGCGGGTTCGGGGTCGGCAAGACGACGCTCGTCGGAGCAGTGAGCGAGATCAGGCCTCTGCGGACGGAGGAACTCCTCAGCGAGGCCGGACAGTCGGTGGACGACACCGATGGCGTCGCGCAGAAGACCACCACCACCGTCGCCATGGACTTCGGACGCATCACCATCAGGTCCGGACTCTCCCTTTACCTGTTCGGAACCCCGGGCCAGGACAGGTTCTGGTTCCTCTGGGACGAACTCTCCCAAGGCGCCCTGGGTGCGGTGGTTCTGGCGGACACCCGGCGGCTGGAGGACTGCTTCCCGGCGGTCGACTACTTCGAGCACCGCAGGATCCCCTTCGTCGTCGCCGTCAACTGCTTCGCGGGGGCTCGTTCGTACGGCGAAGGGGATGTGTCGCGCGCCCTCGATCTCGACCCGGGAACTCCGGTGGTGCTGTGCGACGCCAGGGACCGGGACTCGGGCAAGGAAGTCCTGATCCGGATGGTCGAATACGCGGGCCGTATGCACACCGCGCGGCTTCTGGACTCGGTCGGCTGAGCTGTTTTGGCCTGATTCCGTCGCGCTGATGCGCAGCGGGACGCTTGCCCGTACGTGACCGGTGCGTAAGGCTTGCGCACACGTGGGGCACGGGGAACGTATGAGCGGGGAGGAACAGAATGGCGCTGGACAGGGGACTCGACTGGCTGCTTGACGATCTCACCAGCCGGGTGGAGCACATACGGCACGCTCTGGTGCTGTCGAACGACGGTCTGGTCACCGGAGCGAGCACGGGGCTGGCTCGTGAGGACGCGGAGCATCTGGCCGCCGTCTCGTCCGGACTGCACAGTCTCGCCCGTGGATCGGGCAGGCACTTCCGCGCCGGAAAGGCCCGGCAGACGATGGTGGAGTTCGACGAGGCGTTGCTCTTCGTGACGGCCGCCGGAGACGGCAGCTGTCTGTGTGTGCTGAGTGAGGCGGAGGCCGATGTGGGGCAGGTGGCGTACGAGATGACGCTGCTGGTCAACAGAGTCGGCGAGCACCTCGGGGTGGCTGCGCGGCAGGACGGGAGCGTAGGGGTCAACAGGGTCTGACGGCTCGGTCGGTGCCGCCCCCTGTCCGATGGTTATCCACAGGCAGGGCGGCGGTTGCCTTTTCCGTACTACCGTGATCACGGAGAGTATTCGGGTCTCACGGGGGAGAATCGTCATGCCGACGACGGAATCGGTGCGGGACGACGGCGTTCGTATGATCACCGTAAGCAGGGCCACTGCGGAACTGGAGCTGAGGCGCGGAGAGTTCGCCCTGGCCGTGCACCTGGGCATCGTCCGGGTCGACGCCCGGCAGCCCGGAGGGCGGGCCGGAGTCCACCGGGAGGAAATCGACCGGCTCAGGTCGGAGGACGGATTTCCCGAGGCGCTGCAGGAGCGGGTGCGGACCGTGGGGACCGCGGATGGCGCCCGGCTGCTCGGGATCAGTCCGGTCCGCTTCAGCCGGCTGGCGCGCGCGGGCTGTGTCACGCCGGTCGCGTTCTACCTGAATCGCTACCGAGCGGTGGTCTGGCTCTATCTCGCGCAGGAGCTGGGCGGGGTGGCCGCGCGGTCACCCGAACTCATGGTGGGCAACAGCCCGCCCTGGATGCGCAGTCGACTGGATGCCGGAACGGACTGCCGGGCCCGCAACTGGCGCTCCCTTCGGACCGAGCGGCTGCTGGCCCTCACCGAGGACCCCTGGGCCCGTGCCGCCGTCGTCGGGGGAGCGCTGGACCCGGTCCAGCTGGCCGAGGTCGTCGACGATCCGTACGAGCGTGCCTACCTCGGCAGGGTCCGGCCCGTACCGCTCTTCGGCCAGGGCGGATCGGCCGCCGGGCGTGAGGCCATGGCGCAGCTGATGCTCGCCGATGAACCCGACGAGATCCTCTGGCGGCGGGTCACTCTCGGGATGGAGCTGGACAGCGCACGCGAGCTGCGCGCGGCCCCGCGGCCCGGGGAGGAGCGGTGTCCCGGAGCGGCGGGCGAATCGGGCCCCTCGGCCGAACCCGCAGTGCCGGTGGGATCGGTCGGTCAGGTGCGGGCGTCGGGCTCGGAGGAGGCGTCGGCTGAACGGCTGGAGCCCGGTGCGCAGGGAGACGGCACACAGGGAGACGGCGAACAGGAAGGCGGCGAAGGCGGCGGCGCGGCGGGGCTGCTGGCCCGGTTCCGCCTCCGCCGGACACCTCGGCGCCGGAGCCCGCGCCGGACAGCGAGCGGCCCGGGGAAGCCGTTCGCCACCGGCGCCCGGACCAGGCATTCTTTCCACCATGCTGATCAGGGAAGCCACCGCTGAGGACTGGCCCGCCATCTGGCCCTTCTTCCACGAAATCGTGGCCGCGGGCGAGACGTTCACCTACCCACCCGATCTCGCGGAGGCCGATGCGCTCGACTGGTGGCTCTTGAAGCCCCCGAACCGCACGGTGGTCGCGGTAGACGAGGACGGCGGCGTCCTGGGCACGGCGAAGATGAACAACAACCAGATGGGCAACGGCTCGCACGTCGCCAGTGCCAGTTACATGGTCGACCCCCGGCACTCCGGAAGGGGTGTGGGGCGGGCCCTGTGCGCGTACACGATCGACTGGGCTCGCGCGGCCGGGTTCCGCGCCATGCAGTTCAACGCGGTCGTGGAGGGCAACGCCGCCGCGGTCGGTCTCTACCGTTCCCTCGGTTTCGAGGTGCTGGGAACCCTGCCGGAGGGGTTCAACCACCCGAAGAAGGGGTTCGTGGGACTTCACATCATGTACCGGCCGCTCTAACGGGTCCACGGGCGGTCGTGGCGGCGCACTGCCTCACGGGCACGCTGCGGCGCCGGGCGTTCACTTCGCGCCACGGCTGCGGTGGGGCCCCGCCGGTGCGCGTGTCCGGGTTGCCCCAACCGAAGGCGATGTGCGGTCAGTTGTGACGCCGAATGGTCTGTGGGGCGGGTGCACACGGAGGGGAAGAGGGCAGTACTGTGCGCCCCACCGCCATTCGGGCGATGAAACATTTGCGGAGGAAGAATCCATGACCATACCCAGGAGATCGTGGCGTGCTGCGGGAACCCTCGCCGCCGCCGCGGTTGTCGGCCTGACCGGTGCGGTTCTCACCGCCGGTCCGGCCGCAGCTCACACCCCCACCTGGGACGTGACCTGTACCGAAGTGAGCCTGCACCTGACCGCGTACAACGATGACGTCACCAACCAGGTGACCGTCACCGTCGACGGCAAGGACCTCCTGCCGACGGAGACCTTCGGCAAGGGCTTCGACAAGACGATCGCGCTGCCCGAGCACGACAAGGCGCTGACGGTCCGTCTGGTCGTCAAGGCCGGTGACGGCGAGCAGTACTCGCGCGACGAGTCCAAGCAGGCGCCGGTGTGCGAGGAGACCGAGGAGCCCACGCCGACCCCGACGCCGACCGAGACGAAGCCGTCCGAGACGCCCACGACGGCGACTCCCACGCCGACCACTACCCCCAGCGAGACCGCCTCGTCGTCTGCGCCTGCCGCAGCCACGCCGAGCCCCAGCTCGCCGGATCTGGCCGAGACCGGTTCGTCGTCCGCCACGCCGATCATCGGTGGCGCGGCCGTCGCCGTGCTGCTGGCCGGTGGCGGCATCATGTGGTCCGTGCGCAAGCGCCGCACCGCGCAGCACTGACGTACTCCGGGACCCGGGCGCGCTGACCGTGCCCGGGCCACCGGCTGAGGGGCGTGCCGTGTCCCGTGGGACGAGGCGCGCCCCTCGATGCTGTCCCCTGCGTGGCGTCCCTCGGCGTCGTCGCTGTCAGTTCCGTGCGTCCAGGGAGCCGGGACGGTCCGGGTCGTCTTCGGCGAGGCGGTCCACGGGCTCCGTGGCCTCCCTGCGGACCGGCGCGGACACGGGCGGCGCGGCCGGGCCGATCTCGCACCAGACCGCCTTGCCCTCGCCGCGGGGTTCGATGCCCCAGCGGGTGGCGACGGCGTCGAGGAGCAGCAGTCCCCGGCCCGACGTCGCGGTCTCGCCGGGTGTACGGCGCCGGGGCCAGGCACTGGAGCGGTCCTGCACCGACAGGCGGATGCGCCGCACCGGTTCCGGCAGCACCTCAAGTGTGAGGACGGCCCCGCCCTCCGTGTGCAGAAGCACATTCACCAGCAGTTCACCGGTCACCAACTCGGCATCGTCCGCGAGTTCGGCCATGTTCCAGTCGGTCAGTGCCTGACGCACGATCGTCCGGGCTTCGGAGAGCCCCTCCGGGTCGGCTTGGTGGATGTACTGATGGAGCCGCGGTGCCCGTGGGGACCCCGGGTCGGGGCTGCGCCGCAGCACCAGCAGGGCGACGTCGTCGCCCGAGCCCCAGCGCTCCCACAGCCGGTCCGACAGATGGTCGGCCAATGCCTCGGCACCCGCCGGGCCTGCGCTGACCTCGTTGATGAGTGTGCGTACCCCCGCATCGATGTCGGCACCCGGCTCCTCCACCAGACCGTCGGTGTACAGGACCAGCGTCTCGCCCGGGACCAGGTCCAGCCGGGTCTCCGGGAACTCCTCGTCGCCGAAGTCGGTCGCGATGCCCAGCGGGACGCCGCCACGCACCTGCGGGGTGCCGACCCGGCCGTCCGTGTGCCGGATCAGCGGCCCGAAGTGGCCGGCCCGTACCACCCGCACCGTTCCGGTCGCCAGATCGACCTGGGCGTACGTGCAGGTGGCGAAGCGGTCCGTGTCCAGCTCGGCGAGGAACCGGGAGGCCCGGGCCAGCACCGTCGACGGCGGGTGCCCCTCGGCGGCGTACGCACGCAGCGCGATGCGCAGCTGGCCCATGATCGCCGCCGCATGCGTGTCGTGGCCCTGCACGTCGCCGACCACGATGCCGAACCGGTCCTTGGGCAGGGCGATCACGTCGTACCAGTCGCCGCCCACCTGGCGGCCGCTCCACGCCGCGTGGTACCGGACGGCGATCTCGCCGCCTTCGATGTCCTGGATCCGGCGGGGCAGCATCGCGGACTGGAGTCCGGTGGCGAACTCGCGCTCCTCGTCGAAGAGCGTGGCCCGCTGGAGGGACTGGGCGACGATCGCGGCGAGCCCCAGGCAGAGGTTGCGTTCGTCGGCGGTGAAGGCGGTGCGTTCGCGGTAGAAGAGCGCCAGCCCGCCGAGGGTCCTGGCCTGGGCGACGAGCGGCAGATACGCCGCCGCCTGGAACTTGAGCTGTCCCACGAACGGCTCCAGCACCGGATAGCGCCGCGTGAGCGCATCGAGGGAGCTCACGAAGCGTGGCCGTCCGCTGAGGATGGTGTCGGCCAGCGGGAACTTCGGGTCGAGCCGGCCCGAGCCCAGCTCGTCGACGACCTCCAGTGATTCGCCGCTCAGGGCGATGACATTGAGCGTGGCGTTGTCCAGCAGGCCGAGTGCGAGCCCGTCGGCACCGAGTCGTGCCAGCCCGCCCGGTCCGGTCAGTGCGGCGGTGACGTCATCGACGGTCACCGCTCGCGACAACGCACTGGTTGTTCGTTCAACTATGTCGGTCTGTCGCTGACGCCGCTTTTCCAGATCCAGCACGAAGGCCGAATGGGTGACTTCCGCGGTCGCGTCCCGCACCAGACCGATCACTCGGTGCGCCCTCCCGTCGGTGCCGCGCAGGATGCGCGCCTGGACATGGGTCCACTGATCACCACCGTCGTCCAGCGGAACCCGGAAGTGCACGCTGTACGAGGTGCTCCCGCCCTTGATGGCCTCGTCGATCGCCACATCGAGACGGATCCGCTCCGCCGGGTCGAGGAGTTCCATCAGGGACTCGGGCCGGGAGTCGAAAACGGCCGGATCCAGGCCGAACACCAGCAGCCCGGCCTCGTCGATGTCCAGTGTCCGGGCGTCGAGATCCCACTCGAAACTGCCGGTGCGGTTCATGGCGAGCCGCTCCGCGGTCGCCGTCTCGCTGTTGTGGGTCTTCTCGACCAACAGGCGGGGCGGGACGGGGATGAACGGTGGCCGGTCGTGATCGGTCATTCATGCTCCGAAGATCGTCCGGCGGGGCTGCCGTACGGCGTGACTCAATTGTCTGGCGGGTTCGGCACGGCTGCCACAGCGGGAAACCGTCGGACGGCGCTCCGCCCGGGCCCCCGAGGCGGCCAACCCCTCCTGTCGAGCACCCGGGGCCGCCACGCACAATGGCAGCGGAAGATCGTCCGTGACCGGCGGACGGTACGGCACTGGGGCTGACCGGAGCGCACGCATGAACCACGAGGATTCCGTCCTGCTGCACACCGAGGGGCGCGTCCGCCACATCACGCTGAACAGGCCCCGGGCCCTGAACGCCCTCGATCACGCCATGGTGCTGCGCATGGGTGAGGCGCTGGACGCGGCTGAACGGGACCCCTCGGTCGTCGCGGTGCTGCTCACCGGGGCGGGGGAGCGTGGTCTGTGCGCGGGCGGCGACATCCGGTCCATCCGCGACGATACCCTGGCCGGCGGCCGGACGTCCCTGGACTTCTGGCGCGACGAGTACCGGCTCAACGCCCGCATCGCCCGCTTCCCCAAGCCGTACGTCGCCCTCATGGACGGCATCGTGATGGGCGGCGGGGTCGGCGTCTCCGCCCACGGCTCGCTCCGTATCGTCACGGAACGCTCCCGGATCGCGATGCCCGAGACCGGCATCGGATTCGTGCCGGACGTCGGTGGCACCTACCTGCTCGGCACGGCCCCCGGCGAACTCGGCCTGCACCTGGCGCTCACCGGCGACGCGGTCGGTGCGGCCGACGCGCTCCTGTGCGGCCTGGCCGACCACTTCGTGCCGTCGGGTGAGCTGCCCGCCCTGCTCACCGCACTCGACACCTGCGCCACGCCGGAGGCCGTCGTCGCCACGGCCGAGCGGTACGCCGGCACCGCCCCGGCCGGCGAACTGTCGGCGCACCGCGAGTGGATCGACGCGTCCTACGCGGCGGACACGGTCGAGGAGATCGTGGAGCGCCTGGACGGGTGCGGGGTGCCGGCCGCGAAGCAGGCCGCGGCGACGATCCTGGCCAAGTCGCCCACGGCGCTCAAGGTGACGCTCGCGGCCGTCCGGCGCGCCCGTCGTCTGAACAGCCTGGAAGCGGTCCTCGACCAGGAGTACCGCGTCTCGTCCACCGCTTTCACCGGATCCGATCTGGTGGAGGGTGTGCGCGCCCAGATCATCGACAAGGACCGGAACCCCCGGTGGAGCCCGGCGGAGCTCGCCGGCGTCACCGACGCGGATGTGGCCCGCCACTTCGCACCGCTGGGCGACGGCGAGCTCGGCCTCGGCCCCGCGGCAGGGTGACCGGCCGAGGCGGCCGGCACTGCCTCGCGCGCGCACGGGCACAGCCGGCTGAGGCGCCTGGCCCACCCTCTCGCCCACGGGCACAGCCGGCTGAGACGGCCGGCACTCCTGCTCGCACCCACCGGTACAGCCGGCTGACGTCACGACTCCCGGTCAGGCCATGCCGACCTCCGCCCCGGCGTCCGCGCGCCCGTGCCACGGGTCGAGCCGGGCCTCGGCGCGGTCCCACTCGCGACGGTTACCCCGCGGCTCGTAGTGCCGCAGTTCCTGGGTGCCGGCGACCAGTCGCCGCAATCCGGCGAGACCGTCCACGAGACCCTGGGCACGGGCCTGGAGCAGGATGTTGCCGAGAGCCGTCGCCTCCGCGGGTCCCGCCGTCACCGGCAGCCCGCTCGCGTCGGCCGTCCACTGGCACAGCAGCGCGTTGCGGGAGCCGCCGCCCACCAGATGGATACGTACCGGATCGCGCCCCGCGAGCTCGGCGGCCCTGCGCAGAGTCCTGCGATGGGCCAGCGCCAGACTCTCCAGCACACAGCGCACGTACCCGCCTGGCGTCCGCGGCGGCGTCTGCCCGGTACGCAGCAGATGGGCGTCGATCCGGGCGGGCATGTCACCCGGTGCGAGGAACGACGCGTCGTCCGGATCGATCACCGCGGCGAACGGCTCCGACCCGGCCGCGTCGGCCAGCAGACCGGCCAGACCGAGGGGTGAGCCCGCGCGTTCCCACACCCTGCGGCACTCCTCCAGCAGCCACATGCCCATGATGTTGCGGAGATAGCGGACCGTGCCGTCCACCCCGCGCTCATTGGTGAAGTTGGCCGCCCGGGACTCCTCGGACAGCACCGGACCCTCCAGTTCCAGTCCGGCCAGCGACCAGGTGCCGCACGAGATGTACGCGAAGTCCGCCTCCGTGGCCGGAACGGCCGCGACCGCCGACGCCGTGTCGTGCGAGGCGACCGTCGTCACCGGGGTCCCGCCGGGCAGGCCGGTGTACTCGGCCACGTGCGGCAGCAGCGTCCCCGCGTGAGCGCCCGGCTCACGCAGCGGCGGGAACAGCGCACGCTCCAGCCCCAACCGCCCGATCAGCGCGTCGGACCACTCACCGCTCCGCGCGTCGAACAGCCCGGTCGTCGACGCGTTCGTGATCTCCGCGCCCACCGACCCGGTCAGCCAGTGCACCAGCAGATCGGGCATCAGCAGCACGGTCCGGGCGGCTCCCCACTGGACGGTCGTCCGGTGGGAGAGCAGCTGGAAGACCGTGTTGAACGGCAGGTGCTGCAGTCCGCTGACCGCGTACAGCTCCCGCACTCCGCAGCCGTCCGGCAGCCTCTCCTCCGCCCCGCTGTTGCGCGTGTCCCGGTAGTGGAACGGCAGCCCCAGCAGCGCTCCGTCGCCGTCCAGCAGCCCGTAGTCCACCGCCCATGTGTCGACACCGATGGAGGCCACGGGCCCCGAGCCCCCGGCCGCCCGCAGCCCGTCCAGCATCCCCTGGTACAGGGCCAGCACGTCCCAGCGCAGACCGTCCGGCAGGCGCACCGGTGTATTGGCGAACCGGTGCGCCTCGGCCAGTTCGAGCCTTCCGGGCCCGACCCGGCCGGTGATCACCCGGCCGCTGGTCGCGCCGAGGTCCACGGCGGCGTAGACCGCGTCGCCGGCCGCGGAGCCGATGGATTTCACAGCCATGGAGATCGCTTCCAGGTCATCGCAGGAAGGCGGCAGCAACACCGGCATCCACCGGAATGTGCAGCCCGGTGGTGTGGGTGAGGTCGCCGCCGGTCAGTGCGAACACGGCGTTGGCGACGTGCTCGGGCAGCACCTCCCGCTTGAGCAGGGTCCGCTGCGCGTAGAACTCGCCGAGCTTCTCCTCCTCGATGCCGTACGTCGCCGCCCGCTGGGCGCCCCAGCCCGCGGCGAAGATCCCCGAACCCCGCACCACGCCGTCCGGGTTGATGCCGTTGACGCGGATCCCGTGCTCGCCGAGCTCGGCCGCCAGCAGCCGTACCTGATGCGCCTGATCGGCCTTGGTGGCGGAGTACGCGATGTTGTTGGGGCCGGCGAACACGGCGTTCTTGGAAGCGATGTAGATGATGTCGCCGCCGAGGTTCTGCGCCTGCATGATCCGGGCGGCCTCGCGTGCGACGAGGAACGAGCCGCGCGCCATGATGTGGTGCTGGAGGTCCCAGTCGCGCGCGGTCGTCTCCAGCAGGGGCTTGGAGATGGAGATCCCGGCGTTGTTCACGACGAGGTCCACACCGCCGAACGCCAGCACGGCGGCCCGGAAGGCCTCCGCGATCTGCTCCTCGCTCGTGACGTCGACGGTGACGGCCACGGCCCGGTCCGGGCCGCCCAGGTCCTGCGCGACCGCGGCCGCGTTCTCGGCGTTCAGGTCCGCCACGACCACACAGGCGCCCTCGGCCACCAGCCGGTGCGCGATGGCGCGCCCGATCCCCGAACCGGCCCCGGTCACCAGAGCGACCCGGGTGGCCAGCGGCTTCGCCTTCGGCATCCGGCGCAGCTTGGCCTCCTCCAGTTCCCAGTACTCGATCCGGAACTTCTCGGACTCCTCGATCGGCGCGTACGTGGAGACGGCCTCCGCGCCACGCATCACGTTGATGGCGTTGAGGTAGAACTCCCCGGCGACGCGGGCGGTCTGCTTGTCCTTGCCGAACGAGAACATCCCGACCCCGGGCACCAGCACGATGGCGGGATCCGCGCCACGCATGGCGGGGGACCCGGGGACGGCGTGCCGCTCGTAATACGCCCGGTACGCCTCGCGGTACTCGCCGTGCAGCGTCTTGAGCCGTTCCACCGCCTCGGCGACCGGCGCGTCCGCGGGAAGGTCGAGCACCAGCGGGCTGACCTTCGTACGGAGGAAGTGGTCCGGGCACGAGGTGCCGAGGGCGGCGAGCCGCGGGTGTGCGGCGCGGGAGAGGAAGTCCAGCACCGGTTCGGCGTCGGTGAAGTGACCGACCATGGGGCGGTCGGTGGACGCCAGGCCGCGGATCACCGGCGCGAGTGCCGCCGCCCGCTCCCGGCGCTCGTCCGCCGCGAGGGCTTCGCGGCCGGGCAGTACGGCTCCGAACGGTTCGGGCCGGCCACGCTCCTGGAGGAAGGTCTCGGCCGTGCGGATCATCCACAGGGCGTTGCGCTCGCACGCGTCCGAGGTCTCGCCCCAGGCGGTGATCCCGTGACCGCCCAGGACGACACCGACCGCCTGCGGGTTGGCCTCCTTCACGGCTGCGATGTCCAGCCCGAGCTGGAAGCCGGGCCGACGCCAGCCCACCCAGGCCACCTTGTCGCCGAAGCACTCG
Organism: Streptomyces sp. NBC_00236; assembly: GCF_036195045.1. Classification (NCBI taxonomy): domain Bacteria; kingdom Bacillati; phylum Actinomycetota; class Actinomycetes; order Kitasatosporales; family Streptomycetaceae; genus Streptomyces; species Streptomyces sp. NBC_00236. The sequence goes on from NZ_CP108100.1 coordinate 8,095,151, forward strand.
GCGGTCAGCTTCTCCCCGTCGGCCGCGCACGCCAGGGCGATCCCCGAGTCCGGGTGCAGATGATCGACGTGCGCCGCCTCGACCAGGGCGTGCATGGCGGTGTCGATCGACGGTGCGGCGCCGCCCTTGCCGTGCAGGCAGTAGTCGAAGGCCGCCACCATCTCGTCCTCGCGCTCCACGCCCGGGTACACCTCCTTGAGGGCGCGGACCCGGTCCAGGCGCAGCACGGCGAGCCCTTCCTCCTTCAGGGTGCCGAGGTCACCCCCGGAACCCTTGACCCAGAGGAGTTCGGTCTCACCTCCGGTGACCGGGTCGGAGCCGGCCGCCTTCACGGAGGTGTTGCCGCCGGCGTAGTTGGTGTTGCGTGGGTCGGATCCGATCCGGTGCGCGCGCTCCAGGAGCGCGGCGACTTCGGCGTGGGTCGGGGACGTCATGAGCATTCCTTCGGGACGGGATGTGCGGGTCGACGGGCAGCGGCGTAGTGGTCCAGCCGGGGTCAGGCGCCCCAGCCGGCCTGGGTGCCGCCCACCCGGGCGGCGGCGATGCGCTCCTGGTTGCCGGAGGCGAGGTAGGCGGCGAACGGGTCCCCGGCCAGGCCCTGTTCCTCCCGGACCTCGGCCAGCAGCGGCCGTACGTCGGTGTTGTAGGCGTCCATCAGCACAGCGTTCGAGGCGAGCACGTCGCCCGACGTCTGCGCGGCGACGAGTGCGTCCATGTCGACCAGCAGGGCCTTGGCCGTCGCCTCCTGCACATTGGCGACCGAGCGGATCACCGCGGGGATCTTCGCCTCGATGTTGTGGCACTGGTCGAGCATGAAGTTGACGTTGGTCTCGGAGCGCAGACCGCCGTTCTTCACGACCTCGTGCATGATCCGGAAGAGCTGGAAGGGGTCGGCCGCCCCGACCATCAGGTCGTCGTCCGCGTAGAAGCGGGAGTTGAAGTCGAAGGCGCCGAGCCGTCCCTCGCGCAGGAGCAGGGCAACGATGAACTCGATGTTCGTGCCCGGGGCGTGGTGCCCGGTGTCCACGACCACCTGCGCCTTCGGACCGAGCTTGAGGCAGTGCGCGTATGCCGTGCCCCAGTCGGGCACGTCCGTCGTGTAGAAGGCGGGCTCGAAGAGCTTGTACTCCAGCAGCATCCGCTGGTCGTCGCCGAGCCGCTCGTAGACCTCGGCCAGTGCTTCGGCCAGCCGGTCCTGACGGGCAACGATGTCATCCTGTCCCGGGTAGTTCGTGCCGTCGGAGAACCACAGCTTGAGATCGGGGGACCCGGTCTCGTCCATGACGTCGACGCACTCCAGCAGATGCGCGGTCGCCTTGCGACGCACCACCGCGTCCGGGTGGGTGACCGAGCCCAGCTTGAAGTCGTCGTCCTGGAAGACGTTGGAGTTGATCGCGCCGATCCGCAGGCCGAGGCCCTCGGCATGACGGGTCAGTGCGGCGTAGTCGGCCACCTTGTCCCACGGGATGTGCAGCGACACCTTCGGTGCGACGCCCGTGAACGCGTGGACCTGTGCCGCGTCCTCCATCTTCTCGAACGGGTCCCGCGGCACCCCCGGCTGCGCGAACACCTTGAACCGGGTCCCGGAATTGCCGTAGCCCCACGACGGGGTCTCGATCACCTGGGACTTCAGGGCTGCCTTGACGGCCGACACATCAGACATGAACACCTCGTAAGCAGAGTCACCCGGCGAGCGTGATCGCCGGAACATGTGAATCGTTTCATCCGAACGTACGCTAGGTATGACGCCGCTCACTAGTCAAGCGACCAGGCGGTCTTCGTTCGAGCTTGAACGGGGTTGAATCAATTCACCACGGATCGGGGCGACCCGCCCGAAGACGGGCCCGGCCCGCCCGGGAGATCCGGGGCGGGCCGGGGTCGGCCGGTGCGGTGTGCGGCCGTGCGGTGAGGGCTGCTGGTCAGTGTCCGCTGCCCGACATGCTGGGCTGGAGCGAGCGGACGAGGTCGAAGAACCGTGACTCGTTGCCCGAGAGACCGGCGCGGCGCAGCGCACCGTCCGCCTCGGCGATCGGTGAGGCGAGCAACGGCATGTACAGCGGGGCGTCGTCCGGATCGGAGAGCGCCGCCCGCGTCGCTTCCAGTAAACGGACGTACGCCTGCGCCGCGGCGAGTTCGTCATTGCGCATCTCAGCATCTCCAGGTCAGAGGTGTCGGACCCACAAGCATCTCTCATGGGTCTGACAACGGCCCTCACCGAGAGCTGAGGCGCGGCTACCGCCGGCTGTCCGGCCGAGCCGCACCCGTCGGTGGTTCGACCTCCAGGAACCGGCGGCTGCGCGGCCCGCGGTAGAGCAGGGCCGTCCATCCCAACTCCCGCAGCACCGCGGCACACCGGGTCAGCTCGCCCTCCTCCTCGTGCGCCGCGCCACTGCCCGGCGGGCCGAGCCACTCCACCCGCGCGGTGCCCGGTGAGGTGCCCGCGGCCACCCGGTACCCCGTCGCCGTGCGCCGGCCGGAGGAGTCGGCGGCCGACGCGGCCAGCCCCGCCGCCTCCAGGGCGAGAGCGACGGCCCGTACCGTCCGGTGCAGTTCCCACGCCGCCGGAACCGTCTCCGGGGCGGCGGAGCCGGTGTTCGTCAGGCGCCGGATCTGGAGCATCCCGGCGAACGCGGTCCGCACCGAAGCGGCCCGTCGTTCGGCCGGGCCCGGGGGCAAGGGGCCCTCCCCGGTGGCCGGTTCGAACCCGGCCTCTTCTTCCCCGGCGCTCATCCGGTCTCCCTCCGCCGTGTCGCAGTGGGGCCAGTGTGCGCCGGCCCACTGACAACCGGCTCAGACGCTCCCGAGCACCTTGCCGGGGTTGAGGATGCCGTGCGGATCGAGTGCCGCCTTGACCGCGTGGTGCATGCCGAGCACCGCCGGGCCCAGTTCCTTGTTCATGCCGCGCATCTTCAGCAGCCCCACCCCGTGTTCACCGGTCACCGTGCCGCCGAGCGCGATCGCATCGTCCAGGATGTCCTCGAAGGCGTTCTGGGCGCGCGCCCGCGCGGCCTCGTCCCCCGGCGGGGTGATGATCAGCGGATGGAGGTTGCCGTCGCCCGCGTGCGCGATGTTGGCGATGAGAACATCGTGCCGGGCGGCCGTCCGTTCGATCCGGGCCAGCATCTCCGGCACGGCGGTCCGGGGTACGCAGACGTCCTCGGTCAGCACCGGACCGAGCCGCTCCAGCGCCGGATAGGCCAGCCGCCTGGCCTGGAACAGTGCGTCCGCCTCCTGCTGGTCGGTGGAGACCGCGGCCCAGGTCGCCCCGGCGCGTTCGAAGCACTCGCGGACCAGTTCGGCCTCGGCGTCACCCTCGGCGCCGGGCGTGTCGACACGGCCGAGGAGCACCACGTCGGCGTCCGCGGACAGGCCCATCTTCTTCCAGGCGTCGACCGCGGCAAGGCAGTGGCGGTCGACGAGTTCGAGCGCGGAGGGGATGACGCCGGACGCGGTCATCGCACTCACGGCCTCACCCGCGGCGACGACGGACGAGAAGTACCCGGCCACCGTCCGTTCCTGGAGCCGCGCGGGCCGCAGGCGCACCGTGACCTCCGTGATCACCCCGAGGGTGCCCTCGGAACCCACCATCAGCCCGGCCAGGTCGTACCCCGCCACGCCCTTCGCGGTCCGGCGGCCGAGCGAGACGACTTCGCCGAGACCATTGACGACCTCCAGTCCCAGCACGTAGTCACGCGTCACGCCGTACTTGACGCAGCACATGCCTCCGGCGTTGGTCGCGACGTTCCCGCCGATCGTGGACCACGGCGAACTGGCCGGATCCGGCGGGTACCACAGCCCGTGCTCCGCGCTCGCCGCGCGCAGATCGTCGTTGACCACACCGGGCTGGACGACCGCCAGCCGCTCCGCACGGTCGATCGCGACGACGCGGTTCATGTCCTCGAAGGACAGGACGATCGACCCGTCGACGGCGTTCGCGCCCCCGGACAGACCGGTACCCGCGCCGCGCGGGACCAACGGGATGCGGTGGGTGACGCAGTGACGCACCACGTCCCGCACCTCTTCGGTGCTCTGCGGACGCACCACGGCCAGCGGTGTCCCGAACGGTGCCCACTCTGCCTCGTCGTGCTGGTATCGGGTCAGACCCGCGGGATCGGTCAGGACCCGCCGGGCCGGAATGCTGTCGACCGGTGCGTTCGCCACGGTGGTGGCCACCTCCCAAAAGATGTATTACCCATCATTATGGTCGCGGTGCCCCCCGAGGGTGCGGGCGGCCCCGGCGCCGCGGGTACCTCGTGGTGGGGCCGGACACCGGAACTGGATAGGCTCGGCCGCCCAGGAACCGCGCAGCGAAGGACACACGTACCGTGCCCGAGAACGACAGAGCCCCCGGCACCGAGGGCAAGGACGGCCATGACGGCGGCGACCGTGCCGCGCTGCGCGCCGACTGCGGGAACTGCTTCGGACTGTGCTGCGTCGCGCTGACCCTCACCCGGTCCGCGGACTTCGCCATCAACAAGGACGCGGGCAAACCCTGCCGCAACCTCCAGGAGGACTTCCGCTGCGGCATCCATACCCGGCTGCGGACCGAGGGCTTCGCCGGCTGCACGGTGTACGACTGCTTCGGCGCGGGCCAGAAGGTGTCCGGGGAGACCTTCGGCGGGCGGGACTGGCGCACGGCCCCGGAGAGCGCGCAGCAGATGTTCCAGGTCTTCCCGGTCGTACGGCAGCTCCACGAGCTCCTCTGGTACCTCACGGAGGCGGCTTCCCTCGCGCCGGCCCGCTCCCTGCACGGAGAGATCCGGCGCAGTCTGGAGGAGACCGAACGCCTCACCCGCCTCGACGCGGACGCCCTCACGGACCTGGACGTGGCCACGCACCGCGACGGTGTCGCCGCCCTGCTCGCGCGCACCAGCGAACTCGTGCGCGCCACGGCCCCCCGGAAGAAGAAGCGCAGCCACCGGGGTGCGGACCTGATCGCCGCCCGCCTCGGAAGGGCGGACCTGCGGGGCGCCGATCTCCGCGGCGCCTACCTCATCGCGGCGGACCTCGCCGGCGCCGACCTGCGGCTGGCCGATCTGATCGGCGCGGACTTCCGGGATGCCGATCTGTCCGGCGCCGACCTGACGGGGGCGCTCTTCCTCACGCAGTCCCAGCTCAACGCGGCCAGGGGGAACGGCGCCACCCGGCTGCCCTCCTCGCTCAGCCGCCCCGCGCACTGGGACAAATGACGGCACGCCACCTCGTCACGCCTGTGGGGTCCCGTCGGCCGGCGAGGCCTCCAGCGCCGCCTTGAGACGCTGGAGCGTGGTGCGGATGTTGCCGCGCTGGAAATCGGCGAAGGTGTGCCCCCGGGTGGCTGCCCGGTCGAAGGCGTTGGCCACGAAGTCCGGCCAGGCGCGGCGGTCGTCCCTCCAGATCTCGGTGACCCTGGTGCCGCCGTCCACTGCCTCGAAGCGGTACTCCCAGGTGGCGATCGCACCCGGCAGCCGCGGCCGCTTCGCCCCGATGGCGTGGACACGGAAGGCGAACCGTTCACCCGGGTCCGCCGCCGTCACCGTGCACCTGGTCGTCCAGCGCATGGCCCCGCGCTTGTTCCGGCCCTCGAAGACCATCCCGACGTACGCGCCCCGGCGTTGTCCGAGCACCTTCGCGCCCCGGTTCTCCGGACTCCAGCGCCCCATCTCCGTCGGGTCGCTCAAGCGGTCGTACACGAGCGAGGGTTCGGCGAGAACCACGATGCTGTCCGACACGGACATGGTGCGGCGCATGAGCACTTCCGTTCCGCGGCCGACTGCGGCAACCCCCGGGGCGTCGGAACGGCCGCACGGCCGACGGGCTCCCGGGCACCACACCCTACTCACCGGTCACATGGGGGAGGGTGCCGGGTTCGGGCCGTTCCGACGACCGGGCGCGCGAACGCTTCGCGTCCCTGGTTCGTTGGACAGGACGGCGTACCCGGAACACCCTCCACGACCGTACCCAGGAGCCCGCACATGCCCAGCCGAACCGACCCCGGCAGCACCGACACGAGCCGCACCCGTCTGATCGAGCGGCTGATGGAGCAGTTCCCGCACGTGCCGCGGGAGGCCGTCATCAAGGAGGATCTGCTGCGCGGCGGTGTGGCCTTCGACGAGTCCGCGCTCAGCGACAACGAGGGCGGCGACGTCAAGCCGAAGTCGTACTTCATCTTCTCGTTCGACCACGGCACCCTTCCCGAGCTCGGTGCGGCCGCGCTGCGCCGTCCTCCCGAGGAGATCGTGCTCACCGGCGGACCGTACGAACTGCGGCGCACGGTCGTCTCCGTGCGCGTCAATCCGGCGTCTCCGTACCGGGTGGCGTCCGACGCCGAAGGCGTGCTGGGGCTGTACCTCGACGGCCGGCGGATCTCCGATGTCGGCCTGCCTCCCATGCCGGACTACTACCGTCACACCCTCGGCAACGGAAAGTCGGTCATGGAGGTCGCGCCCACCATCCAGTGGGGCTACCTGGTCTACCTGACGGTCTTCCGCGTCTGCCAGTACTTCGGGGCGAAGGAGGAGTGCCAGTACTGCGACATCAACCACAACTGGCGCCAGCACAAGGCAGCGGGCCGCCCCTACACCGGAGTGAAGCCCGTCGAGGAGGTCCTGGAGGCACTGGCCATCATCGACCGGTACGACACGGCGAAGACCTCCACCGCCTACACCCTCACAGGCGGCGCCATCACCTCCCACATCGGCGGACGGGACGAGGCCGACTTCTACGGCCAGTACGCCAAGGCCATCGAGGAGCGGTTCCCCGGCCGCTGGATCGGCAAGGTCGTCGCCCAGGCCCTGCCCAAGGCCGACGTGCAGCGCTTCCACGACTACGGCGTGCAGATCTACCACCCCAACTACGAGGTGTGGGACCGCAGGCTCTTCGAGCTGTACTGCCCGGGCAAGGAGCGCTACGTCGGCCGCGACGAGTGGCACCGCCGCATCCTGGACTCCGCAGACGTCTTCGGCGCGCGCAACGTCATCCCCAACTTCGTCGCGGGCGTCGAGATGGCCGAGCCGTTCGGCTTCACCACGGTGAAGGAGGCGATCGACTCCACCACCGAGGGGCTGCGGTTCTTCATGTCGCACGGCATCACTCCGCGCTTCACCACCTGGTGCCCCGAACCGACGACACCGCTCGGCAGGACCAACCCGGACGGTGCGCCGCTGGAGTACCACATCCGGTTGCTGGAGGCCTATCGCTCGACGATGGAGGAGTACGGACTCAGCTCACCTCCCGGCTACGGCCCGCCCGGTCCCGGACGTGCGGTGTTCTCCGTCAGCTCCTTCATGGACAGCCTGCCGGCCCGGCAGGAGGACGACAGGCCCTAGCGGCGAGCTGCTTCCGGCGTTGCGGACGACGCCGGGAGCAGGGGCGGCGCGATTCTGCCCCGCAGGATCGCCAGGGGCTGTGCTTTCGGTATGACGGTCACCAGCGAGCGCGACCTTGCCCTGCGTGCTCACCGGCTCCGCCGCTCCGGGGCGGACAGTTCCCGCACCACGCCGGCGAACCCCTGGACCAGCGCGTTGTCGGTCTCCTTCGCCCAGGCGAGCACGACGCGCAGCGGCTCCACGTCCGTCAACGGGACCCAGACGAGATCGGGGCGCGCGTAGTACCTCGCCATGCTCAGCGGAGCGAAACAGATGGCGGCGCCCTCCGCCACCTGCTCCAGCATCTCCTCGACGTTGTCGTTGGTCGGCCCCCAGCGTGGAACCGACCCGTCCGGACGTGGGTTGACGGCCCACCAGTCCACCCATTCCCGTGGTGCCCGCTCGGTCCACAACAGCGGTTCCTTCCCGACCTCCAGGACGGACACGCCGGACCGGGACGCCAGCGCGTGCCCTGAGGGAAGTCCCACGACGCGCGGCTCCGTGTGCACCAACTCGCTGTGCAGCCCGGTGAGATCATTGGGCAGCCAGACGAAGGCCACATCCGTCAGGCCGTCCCGCAGGGCATCGGCCTCCTGCCCCCAGTCGTAGTGCCTGGGCGTCACCCGCACCCCTGGGTACCGGCGGGAGAACTCCGCCCGTGCCCGCGTGGTCAGTTCGCCGGCGCCACTCGCCTCGAATCCCACGCGCAGCACTCCCGTCTCGCCCCGCGCGTGCCGCTGTGCCGCTGCCGTCACCCGTTCGGACTGGCGCACCGTGAGCAGTGCCTCGGCGATCACATCACGTCCCGCGGCGGTGGCCGAGACGCCACCGGAGTGACGGTCGAAGAGGCGCACCCCGAGTTCGGACTCGAGGCCCTTGAGCGCGTACGAGAGAGCCGGCTGACTGACGAACAGCCGCTTGGCGGCCCGCCCCAGGTTCTCCTCCTCGGCGATCACGGTGAGGTAGTGCAGCTGACGTAACTCCATCCAGCGATCATAAGGCCCGCTTATCGGTCCGCCGGGTCTCTGTCTTGGACCGCCCGCCGAACGGAGTGGCATAACTGGATCACCGCAACACCGCCGGAAGAACCTGGAGTTGGACATGAACACCGAACACGCGGCAGCTGCCCACGACAAGGCGCCGGGCCGGGTCTGGCTCATCACCGGGGCCTCCTCCGGCTTCGGCCGCGCCATCGCCGAGGCAGCCCTCGCTGCCGGGGACACCGTTGTCGCCACGGCCCGCAGGCCGGAGGCACTCGACGATCTGGTCGCCGCGCACCCCGACCGGGCCGTAGCCGCGCAACTGGACGTCACCGACACGGCGCGTATCGCGGAGGTGGTCGCCGACACCGTGCTCTGGCACGGCCGGATCGATGTGGTGGTCAACAACGCGGGCATGGGGCTGGTCGGTGCCGTGGAGGAGACGACCGACCGTGAGCTGCGTGAACTCATGGACCTGCACTTCTTCGGGCCGGCCGCGCTGGTGCGTGCCGTGCTGCCGCACATGCGGCGCAACCGTTCCGGTGCCGTCGTCCAGATGAGCAGTATGGGCGGCCGGTTCACCTTCCCCGGGGTCGGCGCCTACTCGGCGACGAAGTTCGCACTGGAAGGCCTGTCCGAGGCGCTGGCGGCGGAGGTGGCCCCGCACGGCATCAAGGTGCTGATCGTCGAGCCCGGTTCGTTCCGCACGGGTTTCGCCGGGGGCGGCGCGCTGCGGCAGTCCGCGGCGCTTGCCGCCTACGAGGAGACGGTGGGCCCGGTCCGCAGCAACCTCCCGGATTCCGACGGCAAGCAGGAGGGCGACCCGGACAAGGCGGCGGCCGCCATCCTGACGGCGCTGGCGGCCCAGGACACCCCCCTGCGGCTGCCGCTCGGCAACGACGCGACCGACGCGGTTCTCGCGAGCCTCGACGCCTCCCGTACCGAAGTGCTGGCCTGGGAGAAGGTCAGCCGCAGTACCGGCTACGACGACTGAGGTCATGGCGCGTGGGGCGGGGACCGATGCCCGGCGGACGCGAGCTGTGCGGCAGGGGCGGGTGCACGCCCGCACCCACCCCTGCCGGGAGGGCGCGTGTCCCGCACCCGGCCCTGCCGGCAGGGCGCGTTTCCCACATCACCCTGCCGGAAGGGTGCGCGTTCCGTACCCCTGCCGTACACCGGCCGGACGGGACCTCAGGCCCGCCACTCGGCGGTCCGCTCGGCGGATGCCGAAGCCAGGGCCTTCTCGATCGCCGCGACGTCACCCCGATGGCCGTACACCGGCGTGCCCGGCTGCTGGCGCCACGACTCGTCGATCCCGCCCGCGTCCACCGTGTCGAAGCCCAGCTCGTCGATCAGGTGGCGGACGGTCCGCTTCGCCGCGGCGTCGTCCCCGGCCACCGGCAGCGCCTGACGGCCCGTGCTGCCGCTGGGGCGGCCGTTGGAGAGGATGTCCTGTGCGTAGGTCCCGTTGAAGGCCTTGATGACGGGGTGACCGATCTGTTCCTGCGTCCACCGGCTCTCCGGCAGGCCGTCCTCGATCGCGGCGATCCGGCCGTCGCGCTCGCGCGGGTAGTAGTTCCCGGTGTCGATCACCGCGACGTCTTCCGCGGCGCCGTCGAGGAAACCCGAAGGCAGGGCCGGGACGGCCTTGAGCGGAACGGTGACGACCACGACCTGGGCGCCCTTCGCCGCGTCAGCCGCGGTGACGGCGGTCGCACCGGTCTCCTCCACCAGCGCGGTGAGTGTCTGCGGACCGCGTGAGTTGGCGACGGACACGTCATGGCCGAGCGCGGTGAGGCGCCGGGTGAGGTTGCCGCCGATATTCCCTGCGCCGATGATGCCGATCTTCATGGATCCGACCTTCCGCTGGTGCGTGCGTGACGTGAAACGGGTCTTGCCGGTTCACCAACCGCTGTCGGCCCGGAGCTATTCCACGCGCCGGCGCACCGATTCTCCCGGCTCGTCGGACGGATGGGAGCCGCATGGTGCGGGCACGTATCAGAGAAGGAAGTGGAATGACCGGACCATGTGTGAGGCGGTACCCATGCTGCACGGTGTCGACGTCAGTGCCTATCAGCCGTCCTTCGAAACGGACGGGCTGGACTTTGTCTTCATCAAGGCCACCGAGGGCCGTTCGTACATAAATCCGCGTCTCGCGGCGCAGGCCAAGCGGGCCCGGGACGCGGAGTGCGTGGTCGGGTTCTATCACTTCCTGTGGCCGGGGAATATCACGGCTCAGGCCGAATACTTCCTGAGCAAGGCACCGGAAAAGGCGGGCGAGCTCCTGGCCGTCGACTGGGAGCAGAACGGCGAGGGCACCCATGCGAGCAACGCCGAGAAGGACCGCTTCATCCGCGAGGTCAAACGGAGGCGTCCGCACCACAAGGTCCTGCTCTACTGCAACCGCTACTTCTGGCTGAATCACGACACGACGTCGTACGCCGGGGACGGTCTCTGGATCGCCGACTACGTCACCGCCGGAAAGCCGCGCATCAAGGCTTCCTGGCGTATTCACCAGTACACCGACGAGCCGCTCGACAAGGACGTTGCCGCCTTCTCCTCCCGGGCGGCCATGCACGCATGGGCGCGGGGTCAGTGACAGAGCGGGGCGGCGGGGGAGAGGGAGTGAGCGGCGCAGCGGTGTGCTCGTCCGAGCGCTGCCTCAGGCGCAATTCGGGGCGCATACCCGCGATGGGTATGCGCCTACGATATGCGGGTGAACGAGAACGAGACCCCGCCCAGCCTCCTGGAACTCACGACCTACCTCATGTCCAGGACGGGCAAGACCGCGCGGAGCCGCCTTGCCGAACGGCTGGCCGACCGCGGTCTGCGGCTCCGGCACATGGCCGTGCTGGCCGCGCTGGTTGATCTCGGTCCCCATGTGCAACGGGAACTGGCGGTGCGGCTGGCGATCGACCGCAGCGACATCGTGAAGATCATCGATGAGCTGGGCGCGGCCGGACTGGTGGAACGGGTGCGCGACACGACCGACCGGCGGCGCGTGACCGTCACCGTCAGCCCGGCGGGCCGTGCGCTGTACGAGCGCCTCCAGGCTGACGCGACGGCCGTGCAGGACGAGGTTCTGGCGTCGTTGAACGCGCGCGAACGCGCCCGGCTGACGGCCCTGTTGACGCGAGTGTACGGGCATCTTCAGGGCGGTTCCGGGACGCAGCGGCCAAGTCGTTGACCCATTCCGTGCCCCCGGTGCGGCAGACTTCCTCGGTGACCACTGCCGCGGCTCAGCCGCCTCGTGACCGTGCACTCGGGCGCGGAATCTCCACTCTCATTCCGCAGGCCGCGACCGCGACGCCCGCCGAGCAGGCGGCCGCCGTGCTCACGGCCATGCAGAGCGTTCCGGTACGGGTCGGTGTGCTCCAGGCCGCCGTCGTGCTGCTGGAAGAGCGAGTGCGCGCCACGGGCGACGAGGCGGAGCGCGCCGCGGCGGCGACCACCGTGGCGATGCTCCGTAGCGCGATCGGCCGGGCCGGCTGACCACCACTGCCCCGGACGGGTCGCCTCGGGGCGTGCCGGGGCCGTACTGCCTGCGTGGAACGCGAAGGTCGTGGCCCGTGCGGCCGAAACTGCCTGCTCCCGGTGGGAGTTGCCGCGACGACGCTTGCGTGCCCCATTGACAGTCTCCCCGCTCCCTCACTACCGTCACGCCCACATTTCGAACGCGTGACGAAATTTCGAACGACGGTCAGCTCAACTGCCTTGCCCTGCACGGGGTGTGCCCCGGGTGGCGGGTCTTCGAGTACCTCCGGCCGTCGTGTACACCGAACCACGTCCGATATACCGAACCATCGATGAGGGCGACGCGGCCCGCCCAGCCGCTCCCCTCGCACCCCCGGAGGACCGACCATGCGCACCTCACGTACCGCGTCAACCCCGCGTGTCGCCCGGACCGCAACGGTCCTCACCGCCCTGACCCTGTCGCTGACGCTCGCCGCCTGCGGACAGAGCGGCGATGGCGGCAGCAAGGAGAAGAAGACGGGCGGCAAGGGCTCGACCATCGGAATCGCCATGCCGACCAAGTCGTCGGAGCGCTGGATAGCCGACGGGAAAAACATGGTCGCCGAGTTCGAGAAGCTCGGCTACAAGACGGATCTGCAGTACGGCGAGAACGACGTCGACCAGCAGGTCTCCCAGGTCGAGAACATGATCACCAAGGGTGTGGACGTCCTCGTGATCGCCGCCATCGACGGCCGCGCCCTCAGCGATGTGCTGCACCAGGCGGGGGAGCAGGGCATCAGGGTCATCTCGTACGACCGGCTCATCCTCGGCAGCCCGGACGTCGACTACTACGCCTCCTTCGACAACGAGAAGGTCGGCGAGCTCCAGGCCGGCTACCTCCTCGACAAGCTCGGGCTGAAGTCCGGGACCGAGAAGGGCCCGTTCAACATCGAGCTGTTCGCCGGGTCCCCCGACGACAACAACACGCGCTACTTCTTCCAGGGCGCCTGGAAGACGTTGAAGCCGTACATCGACAAGAAGCAGCTCGTCGTCCGCAGCAAGCAGACGAAACTGGACCAGATCACCACGCTCGGCTGGGACGGAGGCATCGCCCAGAGGCGTATGGACAACCTCCTCACCAGCGCCTACTCGTCGGCTCAGGTCGACGCGGTGCTCTCCCCGTACGACGGCATCTCGATCGGCATCATCTCGGCCCTGAAATCGGATGGGTACGGCACCGGATCCAAGCCGTACCCCGTCGTCACCGGCCAGGACGCAGAGGTCGCCTCGGTGAAGTCGATCATGGCCGGCCAGCAGACGCAGACCGTCTACAAGGACATTCGTGCACTCGCCAAACGGGCCGTCCAGATGGCCGACGCCGTACTGAACGACAAGAAGCCCGAGGTCAACGACACCACGACGTACGACAACGAGAAGAAGGTCGTCCCCGCGTTCCTGCTCGAACCGGTGAGCGTCGACAAGACGAACTACCGCGCCGAGCTCGTAGATTCCGGCTACATCAAGGAGAGCGACCTCCGATGAAGTCCCCGACGGCAGGCCCGGTGGCCGCCGCCGTACCCATCCTCGAGATGCGGTCCATCGGCAAGACGTTCCCCGGCGTCAAGGCACTCTCCGACGTTTCCCTGACCGTCGGCCAGGGCGAGGTGCACGCCATCTGCGGGGAGAACGGTGCCGGCAAGTCGACCCTGATGAAGGTCCTCAGTGGCGTGCATCCGCACGGGAGCTACGAGGGCGAGATCCGGTTCAGGGGTGAGAGCTGCGCGTTCAAGGACATCCGGGCGAGCGAGGCACGCGGCATCGTGATCATCCACCAGGAACTCGCGCTGGTGCCGTACCTCTCCATCGCCGAGAACATCTTCCTCGGCAACGAACACGCCACGCGTGGTTTCATCAGCTGGAACGAGACCCTGCGCCACGCGGCCGTCCTGCTCGACCGGGTCGGCCTGCGGGAACATCCGCAGACCAGGGTCGCGGACATCGGAGTGGGCAAGCAGCAACTCGTCGAGATCGCCAAGGCGCTCTCCAAGAAGGTCGAGCTGCTGATCCTCGACGAGCCGACCGCCGCCCTCAATGACGAGGACAGTGCGAAACTCCTCACGCTCATCGAGGAGCTGAAGAGCCAGGGCATCTCGTCGATCATCATCTCGCACAAGCTCGGCGAGATCACCGCGGTCGCCGACTCCGTCACCGTCCTGCGCGACGGCCGGACGGTCGAAACCCTTGACGTGAGTGCCGGGTCGACCACCGAGGACCGCATCATCCGCGGCATGGTCGGCCGCGAACTCGACCACCGATTCCCCGAACGCACCCCGTACGACGGTGACCCGGGAGCACAACCGGCCCTGGAGATCCGCGACTGGACCGTCCACCACCCGATCGACCAGCACCGCAAGGTCGTCGACCGCGTCTCCGTCCTCGCCCGCCGAGGGGAGATCGTCGGCATCGCCGGCCTGATGGGCGCCGGGCGCACCGAACTGGCCATGAGCGTCTTCGGCCGCAGCTACGGCCGCAACATCAGCGGAACGGTCCTCAAGGACGGCAAGGAGATCCGCACCCGCACCGTCTCCGAAGCGGTCCGCCACAAGATCGCGTACGTCACCGAGGACCGCAAGCAGTACGGCCTCAACCTCATCGACACGGTCGGCCGCAACATCAGCCTCGGCGCCCTGGACAAGGTCTCGCGGCGCGGGATCGTCGACGAGCACGAGGAGACCCGCGTCGCCGAGTCGTACCGCACCTCCATGAACATCAAGACCCCCACGGTCTTCGAACAGGTGGGCCGCCTCTCCGGCGGCAACCAGCAGAAGGTCGTCCTTGGCAAATGGATCTTCGCGGGCCCCGACGTCCTCATCCTCGACGAACCGACCCGCGGGATCGACGTCGGCGCGAAGTACGAGATCTACTCCGTCATCAACCGGCTGGCCGCCGAGGGAAAGGCCGTGGTGCTCATCTCCTCCGAGCTGCCCGAGCTCCTCGGCATGTGCGACCGCATCTACACCATGGCCGCCGGTCGGCTGACCGGCGAAGTCCCGCGCGCGCAGGCCACCCAGGAGGTCCTCATGCGCCATATGACCAGCGACAAGAGGTAGCAGGAATGCCCCAGGCCCCCACCGACACCCCGCAGCGCACCGGTAAGGCCGCCCCGGCCCCGCCCCCGACGACCGGCAGCCTCCTCCTGGACGCGGCCCGCCGCAACATGCGCCAGTACGGGATGCTCATCGCCCTCGGGGTGATCGTCGTCCTCTTCGAGATATGGACCGACGGAGTCCTGCTCAAGCCGAACAACGTCACCAACCTCGTTCTCCAGAACAGCTACATCCTGGTTCTCGCCATCGGGATGATGATTGTCATCATCGCCGGGCACATCGACCTCTCCGTCGGTTCACTGGCCGCCTTCGTCTCCGCGGCCGCCGCGGTCATGATGGTCGAGCACGATGTTCCCTGGGTGCTGGCCCTGGTGCTCTCCCTGATCCTCGGAGCGGTCGCGGGCGCCTGGCAGGGCTTCTGGATCGCGTACGTCGGCATCCCGTCCTTCATCGTCACCCTGGCCGGAATGCTGCTGTTCCGCGGCGGCACACAGATCCTCCTGGGCAGCCGGTCGCTCGGTCCGTTCCCCGAGGGCTTCCAGAAGATCTCCACCGGATACCTCCCCGAGATCGGGCCCGAGACCAACTACCACAACCTGACCCTCCTCATGGGCTGCGCGCTCCTGGCCTTCGCCCTCCTCCAGGAGGTCCGCGACCGACGTCGTCAGCAGCGCTACGAACTCGACGTGCTGCCCCGCAACATCTTCCTCGCCAAGTGCGTGGCCATGGCCGCGGCCGTACTCGCCTTCACCATGACCCTGGCCAGCTACCGCGGTGTCCCCGTCGTGCTCCTCCTGCTCGCCGTGCTGCTCATCGGCTTCGGCTACGTCATGCGCAACGCCATCGTCGGCCGTCATGTGTACGCCCTCGGCGGCAACCGCGCCGCCGCGAAGCTCTCCGGCGTCAAGGACCAGCGCGTCACGTTCCTCGTCTTCGTGAACATGGGCGTACTCGCCGCGCTCGCCGGCATCGTCTACGCCGCACGCCTCAACGCCGGCGTACCCCAGGCGGGAACCAACTTCGAACTGGAGGCCATCGCCGCAGCCTTCATCGGCGGAGCCTCCATGAGCGGCGGAGTCGGCACGGTCTTCGGCGCCATCATCGGCGGCCTCGTGCTCGGCGTACTCAACAACGGCATGTCGCTCGTGGGCATCGGCACCGACTACCAGCAGGTCATCAAGGGTCTGGTGCTGCTCGCCGCCGTCGGCTTCGACGTCTACAACAAACGCAAGGTCGGCTCGTAACCCCCTCCCCGTCAAGGAGTCACCATGACCGGCACCACCAGACGCACCGTGCTGACGGCTGCCGCCGCCGCAGGGATCACCGCCGCCACGGCCGGTGCCGCCCACGCCACGGACGGCCGAAGCCGCACGCCCGCCAGGGAACTGTTCGGCCGGCTCGCCGACGGCACGGCGGTACACCGCTGGACCCTGAGCAACGGCGGCACGACCCTCAAGGTCCTCTCGTACGGCGGCATCATCCAGTCCTTGGAGACCGCCGACCGCCGGGGCAGGACGACCAACGTCGCCCTGGGCTTCGACAACCTCGACGACTACGTCGCCAAGTCGCCCTACTTCGGCGGACTGATCGGCCGCTACGGAAACCGCATCGCCGACGGACGGTTCACCCTGGACGGCGCCACCTACCAACTCCCCGTCAACGACGGTCCCAACAGCCTGCACGGCGGGGACCGGGGCTTCGACAAGCGGATGTGGGACGTCGAACCCGTCACCCGAGGCGCCGACACGGGCCTGGTCCTCAGCCGGACCAGCCCGGACGGCGAGGCCGGATACCCCGGCAACCTGGCCGTGCGCGTCACCTACACCCTCACTCCGCAAGGCGCCTGGCGCATCGACTACGAGGCCACGACCGACCGGGCCACGGTCGTCAACCTCACCAGCCACACCTACTTCAACCTGGCGGGGGAGGGGAGCGGCACGATCGACGGCCATCTGCTGGAACTGGCCGCCGCCCGCTACACCCCGGTCGGCTCCACGCTCATCCCGACCGGCGAGCTCGCCCCCGTCGCCCGTACCCCCTTCGACTTCCGCCGCGCCAGAAGCATCGGCCCCCAGGCCCGCACCCCGCACGAGCAGACCGTGATCGCTCAGGGCATCGACCACAACTACGTACTGGACAAAGGGCTCACGTCCCGGCCCGAGTACGCCCTCACCGTCACCCACCCCGAATCCGGCCGGGTCATGAAGATGTACACCACCGAACCCGGCATGCAGCTCTACACCGGGAACTTCCTCGACGGCACCCTCACCGGCACCTCCGGCCGCCTCTACCGGCAGGGCGACGCCTTCTGCCTGGAGGCCCAGCACTTCCCCGACGCCCCCAACCGGCCGTCCTTCCCCTCCACCGTGCTCCGCCCCGGCCGGACCTACCGGACGACGACGCTGCACGCGTTCTCCACCCGTTGACGCACCTCTGTGCGTGACGGTCAATCCGCTCGCGTCGCAGCCGGCCGCTCTGTCATCCTGATCTTCCTGCCGCCCGTCCGGGCGGTGAGCGAAGGACGGCAGAGCGGCCTTGACCAGAGTTTTCGACACGGCGACCGGCCGAGTACGCGGACGCGCCCCGGACCGGGGCGTCGTCGCCGTGCTCGGCATCCCGTACGCCGAACCGCCCTTCGGCGCCGACCGGTTCAGGGAACCGCGCCCTCGGCGCGCCTGGGCGGGCGTCCGCGAGTGCGTGGAGTACGGCCCGGTTTCGCCCCAGTCGGCGGAGCTGCCGGGCGCTCCGCGCTGGTCGCCCGGTGACGAGGACATCCTCAGCCTCAACGTCTGGACCCCCGAGCGGGGGAGCGGGGCCGACACCCGCCCCCTGCCGGTACTGGTCTGGATCCATGGAGGGGCCTACACCTTCGGGTCGAGTGCCCAGCCGGACTTCGACGGCGCGGCGCTCGCCCGCGCCGGCCTCGTGGTGGTCACCCTCAACTACCGGGTCGGGTTCGAGGGCTTCGGCCATGTCCCGGCCGACGGCGAGGATGGCTGCCCGCCGAACCGCGGACTGCTCGACCAGATCGCCGCACTGGAGTGGGTTCGCGACAGCATCGCCTCCTTCGGCGGCGCGCCGGACAACGTCACCGTGGCCGGTCAGTCCGCCGGGGCGACATCGGTGGCCTGCCTGATGACGATGGACGGTGCACGGGGGCTGTTCCGGCGGGCGATCGCGCACAGTGCGGTGGGCCCGGTCTTCGCACCGGAACTCGCCGGGCACCTCGCGCGGAAGGTGGCCGCCGAGGCGGGCGTCCCCGCGACCTGCGCGGGCTTGGCGGCCGCGTCCCCGCACGCCCTGGTGCGGGCGTCCGACGCGGTGGCGGACGGATTCCGGCGGGACCCGCACTCCGGACACATCTCCTGGGACCCCGTCATCTTCGGCCCGGTCGCCGACGGCCGTCTTCTGCGCGCCGACCCGGTGGGGGCCCTGGCGGACGGGGAGGCCTCGGACGTGGATCTCCTCGTCTGCCACACCACCCAGGAGTACTGGCTGTTCGACGCCGTCGGCAGCAGTGCCGAGGTCGCGACAGCGGAGGAACTGAGCCGCTTCGCCCGGGATTTCGGGATCCCGGACTCCGTGCTGGAGGGCTACCACCGCATCGTGCCCGGGGCGTCCGTGCACGAGATCTACCTGGCGGTGTGCGGGGACCTGATGTACGGCGAGTACAGCAACCGGCTCGCCGTCGCGCATGCGGGGGCCGGTGGGCGCACCTTCCTGTCGCGCTTCGCCCGTCAGCGGAGTGGATCGGAGCCGGGGGTGTACGCCTGGCACTGTGCGGACGTTCCCTTCGCCTTCGGGAACATCGCCGACGAGAGCGCCCATTTCCTGATCGGTGGTCCACCGACGCCGGAGGACCACCGCCTCTCGGCCCGGATGGTCGCGGCCTGGGCCGGATTCGCGGCCACCGGTGATCCGGGGTGGCAGCCGCTCGGCGACGCGTCGCGGGCCGCGATCAGGATCTGGGGAGCGGCGGACCCTGCCGCGGGATCCGGCTTCTGGCGGGACGGTGAGGCTCTGCGTGAGCTGTGGAACCCGTTCACCTACCGCCCCGCACAGCCCTGACACGGGCTCGCGGGATCCGGCCCCGCAGTTTGTCATTGGCATGGACCTGCTAACGGTGCTCGGCTACAGTCCGGATCGGCACACTCTGAGAGCGCTCTCAAGAGAGTCGTCTCCCGGATGCCTGCTGTTCCTCCCCCACGTCGCCGGAACACCAGAAGGGCCAACACCATGAGACGCACCACGGCCTTACGCACCGCCCTGTCCGCCGTGCTCCTCGTCGGAGCCTGGGCGGGAGCGGGCTTCCCGTCCGCCCAGGCCGCAGACGCCCCCACCACCGAAGCCCGCAGCGCCTCCGACACGCGGCAGGCGTCCGCCGGTCTGCTGGCCGCCATGCAGAAGGACCTCGGCCTGACGGAAAGCCAGGCCAGGGCGCGGCTCTCCGCGGAGAAGTCGGCGACCGCGATCCAGCCCGACGCACAACGCGCCGCCGGAGCCTCGTACGGCGGTTCCTGGTTCGACCCGTCGACGGGCGGTCTCACGGTCGCCGTCACCAGCGAGAAGCAGGCAGCCGCCGTACGGGCGACGGGCGCCGCCGTCCGCCTGGTGACACACACCGCGCGCAGTCTCGACGCCGCCAAGGCGAAGATCGACCGGCTCCGGGCGCCCGCCGGTGTCAGCAGCTGGCACGTCGACCCCGAGGCCAACAAGGTCGTCGTCAACGTGGTCTCCTCGGCGCGGTCCGACAACGATGTCCGGCAGTTCGTCGAGCGGGCCCGGGACGCCGGCCCCGTCGCCGTCGAGCACACCGCCGAGGCCCCGCGGACGTTCTCCGCCGGAACCGTCGGCGGAGACCCGTACTACACGGGCAACGTCCGGTGCTCCATCGGCTTCTCCGTGTACGGCGGATTCGTCACCGCCGGACACTGCGGACAGGCGGGCGCCTCCGTCAGGGGCTGGGACGGATCGGGGATAGGCAACTTCCAGGGGTCCTCCTTCCCGGACAACGACTACGCCTGGGTCAGCGTCGGCAACGGGTGGTGGACCGTCCCCGTCGTGCTCGGCTGGGGAACCGTCTCGGACCAGCTGGTACGCGGCTCCGCCGTGGCGCCGGTCGGGGCCTCGATCTGCCGCTCCGGATCCACCACGCACTGGCACTGCGGAAGTGTCCTCGCCACCAATGAGACGGTGAACTACAGCCAGGGCGCGGTCCACCAGATGACCAAGACCAGCGTGTGCGCCGAACCCGGCGACTCCGGCGGATCCTTCATCAGCGGGGACCAGGCACAGGGCGTCACCTCGGGCGGCTGGGGCAACTGCAGCTCCGGCGGCGAGACCTGGCACCAGCCGATCAACGAGATCCTGAACCGCTACGGGCTGACCCTGCACACGGCCTGACACCGGACGGCCGGGCCCGAGGGCCTGTCGCACGGGAGCACACCGCTTCCGTGTGGCAGGCCCTCGGCGCACGTTCGAGCCCTTGCCCCACCCACGATGACCAGCCACGACTGGCCCGCTGCCCCGGGCCGGCGGAGCCCCCGGTCCGACGACCGCACCGGATCACTCCCGCCCCCGGCCGCGACGACGACCGGGACCCGGCAGCGCCCACGGGACGTACACTCCCCGTATGGGTCACATGGATGCGGTGAGGGAGTGCCTGCGACAGGCGTCCCAGCTGCTGGGCCCCGCCGCTCCCCAGGCGCGCTGCCGCGCCCTGCACGGCCACGGCTGACCAGGACCCCACCCCCGGCGGCCGTCCCGCGACGCACCTCCCCGTCCCGGCCGCGCACTCCCGCTCCGCCACCGGAGCCGCCCCACCCCTTCGCTGCGCAGACCGCAGCACCCCGCACCATGCGCAGCTCCCGCGGCGCGCCGTCGGCAACCCCGAGACGGCGGCCGACGGGCCGAGCCGCATTCTCGAGAGGACCCTGCATGAACCTGAGCGAGTTGCTGGCCGGTCACGATCACGAGGTCCTCCTCGGCGATCCGGAGACCCCGATCACCGGCGGAGCCTGCTTCGACGCCCATCGCGTCACGCCCGGCTCGCTCTACATCGCCGTACCCGGGCACCTGGAGGGCGGCCCCGGGGCCGCCGGTCCGGCGCTGGCGCGTGGAGCCGTCGCCGTGCTCCTGGACAGCGGGGCGCCGGAGATCATGGCCGCCGTGCACGCCGCGGGCACCGGGGCGTGCGTCGTGCGGGTGGCGGACACCCGGACCGCGGCGGCCGTCGTGACCTCCCGGTACTTCGGAGAGCCCGGCCGCGCCATGAACATGGTGGCGGTCACCGGCACCAACGGGAAGACCTCCGTCTCGTACATGGTCGAGTCCGTGCTGAGGATCGCGGAGGGTGCGAAGGTCGGAGTGATCGGGACGGCGGGCAGCCGCATCGGCGACGCGCTCATCCCGATGCCCCGATCGGTCCTGTCCACGCCGGAGTCACCGGACTTCCAGTACCTCCTCGGGCAGATGCGCGACCAGGACGTCTCCACCGTGGTCCTGGAGGCCACATCGATGGGCCTGCTGCACCACAGGGTCGACCACGCCTTCCTGGACGTGGGCATCTTCACCAACCTCACCCAGGACCACCTGGACGACCACGGCACCATGGAGCACTACCGCGACGCCAAGCTCCGCCTCTTCCAGGGCTTGTGCCGCAATGCCGTGGTCAACGTGGACGACCCGGTGGGGGCCGCGATCGTGCCGACGATGCCGGGCAGGGTCACCACGTACGGAATCGACGCGCCGGCCGACTTCCGCGCCACCGACCTGAGCATGGACGCGTTCGGCACCCGCTTCACCCTCCACCACGAGGGCAGCAAGTACCCGGCGGCGATTCCGGTGCCGGGGCGCTTCTCCGTTTCCAACGCCCTCGCCTCCGTGGCGGCCTGTCACCTCCTGGGACACGACCTCGCCGGGCTGGTGGCGGCGCTCGACCGGATGCCCCCGGTCCCCGGGCGGCTGGAACGGTTCGAGACGCCGCGCGGCACGGCGGTGATCGTGGACTACGCCCACTCCCCGGACTCCCTGGACAAGGTGCTGAGCGCCGTACGGGACTTCGCCACGGGCCGGGTCATCACCGTGTTCGGCTGCGGGGGAGACCGGGACGTCACCAAGCGGGCACGCATGGGTGAGATCGCCGGGGCCCGCTCCGACCTCTGCGTCCTGACCTCCGACAACCCGAGGAACGAGGATCCCGAGGCGATCATGGACCAGATCACCCCCGGCCTCATGGCCACGGGAACGAGGTTCGAACGCCATGCGGACCGGCGCGCTGCGATCGCCTTCGCCCTGACGGCGGCCGGACCCGACGACATCGTGCTGGTGGCAGGGAAGGGCAGTGAGCCGTTCCAGATCATCGGCGAACAGCTCATCCCCTTCAGCGACATGGCGACGGTGCGGGAACTCGCCGGCCTCCAGGGCTGACGGCCGGCGCTCTGCGGCCTCCGCAGAGCGCCGCATTCCGCTACGGGCTCAGACCAGCCGCAGATCGATGAACGGCACGCTGTCACCGGGCAGTACGTAGCGCTCGGTCTCGACGAATCCGCGGCCGAGCGCGAAGCGCAGCCCCTCCGGGTTGGACTCCAGCACACACGTCTCGATCACGTCGGCGCCGAGCGCGCGTGCGTCCGCCAGAGCACGTTCGTACAGCTGCCCGCCGAATCCCCTGCCGCGGTGGGCCGACAGTATGCGAGCGATGACGGTGGCCACCGAAGCGCCGTCGGCGGGCGGCCGAACGGTCGAGCAGCCGACCGCAACCTCGTCGAGGTACGCGACGGTGAGCCGGTTGCGTCCGGCACGCTCGCGCACTTCGTCGAGAGACAGCACGGCCGTGGGGATGATCGTGTTGTGGACGTACTGCCAGTCCTTGAGCACGGCGTCGCCGGCCGCCTGCTCGACCTGCTCGATGCGAAGTTCAGTCATCGCAGCAGGAAACCGTGAGGCTGCCCGCACGTCAACTCGCGCCTCCCCGGCAGGCTTCGGACTGCGCGGCACCACGTCGCCGAGCAGGCGGGACGTTCGAAACACGCCCTGGGCGCGGGTCCGCCCGAGAAGGCCGGGACAGCCGGCTGCACCGAGAAATCTGTTGCCGGGCGACGGATCCGGCTGAGAGGCTCCGGGGCATGTCCGACCAACGATCAAGCTCCAGCCACGGCGTGGCCGCCCTCTTCTCCCAGGGACGGCTGACAGCGATCCCGCGCAAGACGGCGCGTCGCGAACAGCTCCTGGAACACCTCGCTCACACGCTGTTCCGGCCCGACCGGACCTACACCGAACGCGAAGTCAACGACGCCCTCCTCACCGTCCACGAGGACTGCGCCGCGCTCCGCCGCTATCTGGTCATCGGCGGCAAGCTGGCCCGGACCAAGGACGGCGTCACCTACCGGCTCATGGCCCGCCCGGCGGCGTGACGGTCCGGCCGGCGCCCGCGCGCCGTCCCCTCGGTCCCACCGTCAGACACCCAGCGCCCACGCGGTGAAACCCGCCCGGTTCGCAAGTGCGGTCAGCTCCTGCACCCGCGCGGCGCGAAGACACACCACGGGGTAGCAGTCCGACTCGATGTCCAGGACGGCCAGCGCCGCACCGACATCCCCGTAGTGCCGCCCACAGCTCCGCAGGAACTCATCGGTCGGCAGGAGCATTTCGTCCTCCCCGACCAGCACCCAGGGATCCACGGACGGGCGCGAGTCGAGTCCTCGCAGCTGGGAGCGGACCTCCTGGGGGTCCTCCTTCCAGTCCAGCTCCGCGAGCAGCCGGTGGTCGGTCAGGGCATCGACGAGCGCTATCCAGGCGAGGCCGGGCACTGGTTCGTCGACACCGCGGTTCGCCAGCCGGCCGGCGTGATCGCGCAGATACGCGCCGGGGTGATCGAACGCGTGCAGCACCTGCTCGGCAACGCTCGGACGGGCGGGTGCGAGCAGCGCCGCCGCGGCTGCCAGCGACGTACGTGCATCGTCGGTTCCGGACATGGTGAGCGCTCCTTCGGCAGTCGTGCGACCGCCTCCGACAGTGGGATCGGGACACCTGGTTCGGCCCCCGGGAAAACCCTGCCACAGGGGTACGACATCGGGCCGGGGAGCGGGGCCCGGGCCGACGGTGACGATCCGTCGGCGACCGGGCCCCGGCCCGCTTCAGTCGTCGAGGACGCCGATGTCGAGCGCGGCGATCCGGTCCGGGTCCGCGACGACGTCGATCACGGTGATGAGACCGTCCACCAGGGTGAAGCCGAGCACCAGGCGCAGCCGTCCGTACGGCGCCATCGCCAGTGCGGCCCGTCCGTCGACGAGCGCGACCCCGGTGAACAGCGCACGGCCGGTGGCGGCCATCGCGCCCTTCGCCACGGTGTGCGCGCCTCGGACCACGACGGGCTCGGGGGTGGGAATGACGGACGGGTCGGCGTGCAGCACCACATCGGGGTGGAGCAGCGCCACCAGCGCCTCGAAGTCCCCGGCGCGGGAGGCGGACAGGAAAGCCTCCACGACCTGCCGGCGCAGGGACAGATCGGCGTCCGCCGACGTCGTGCCGCCCTTCACCCGGCGGCGGGCACGGCTGGCGAGCTGCCGGGCGGTGTCGGGGGAACGGTCGAGCAGGGGGCCGATCTCGGCGAACGGCACGGCGAACATGTCATGCAGCACGAAGGCGAGCCGTTCCGCCGGTGCCAGCCTGTCCAGCACCACCAGGAGCGCGAGCCCGACGGAGTCGGCGAGCAGGGCCTCCTGCTCCGGATCGTGCCCCTCACCGCTTTCCGGCGCCCGGTCGTACGTGTCGAGAGGCTCCTCATGGCGCGTCCGGCGGCTGCGGAGCATGTTCAGGCAGACCCGGCCCACCACCGTCGTCAGCCAACCGGTCAGGTTCCGCACCTCGCCGACGGCGGCCTGGGAGGCCCTCAGCCAGGACTCCTGAAGCGCGTCGTCGGCTTCACTCGCCGAACCCAGCATGCGGTACGCGACCGCCTTCAGATGGCTCCTGTCCTCCTCGAACCGTTCGGCCAGTGCGGTGCGGTCGTCCATGGGGCACGTTCCTCCGTCGGTCTCCACTGAAGCTGCGCACGAGAAACTACGGGGTGCCGGCGCGGCCCGGGCAGCCGCCCCGCTCAGACCCCGGCCGTCCGCGCGGTCTCGTACACCTCGGTTGCCACGTCGACGAGTTCGGCGGCGTCACGGAGCGAGGTCTGGAGGTCGAGCATGATCTCCGGAACGCCCGTGGCGGCATGCGCGGCGAGATCCTCGACGATCTGTGCGGTGTTGCCGTGGAAGGGCTGCCGGTCCGCCCCGGGCACCGGCGTCGCGCTGTACCGCGCGTTGGCGCGGAGGCAGACTCCGACCGGGGTCCGGCGTCCACGTTCGGCGCCGACGTCCCGCACCCGCTGCCACTGCTCGGCGAGCTGCGGGGCACCCATGGCGACGGGCATCCAGCCGTCCGCCCGGTCGACCAGACGGCGCGTGGCCCGGGGCCCGGAGGCCGGCAGATAGACGGGGATGGGACGTGCGGGCTTCGGCCCCACCTCGGACGGTGCGATCGTGGTCAGATTGCCCTTGTACGAGACGGGGTCCGGGCCCCAGACGGCTGCGCACACGTCCAGCAGTTCGTCGAGAACCTCACCGCGCTTCTCGAAAGGCGCGACGGAAGCCGCCGCGTACTCGTCCAGGGACCACCCGGTGCCCAGCCCCGCGATCACCCGGCCACCACTGGCGGCGTCGAGCGATGCCAGCGAACGGGCGAGCTGGAAGGGGACGTGCAACGGGGCGACGAGAACACTGGTGCCGAGCCGGGCCCGCTCGGTGGCCGCGGCGGCCAGCGTCAGCGTGACCAGCGGATCGGCGACGCCGCGGTAATGGTCGGGCCAGGCCAGCCCCGGCACCCCGTACAGGCCCTGGACCGCGGGCTCGGGAAAGAGCAGCCGCTCGAACACCCACAGGCTCTCGTACCCCACGGCCTCCGCGGCGCGCGCCACGACGGTGACGTCGCGGCTGATGTCGTACTGCTTCGTCTGCGGCAGACCGAGACCGAGCGCGACCGGCATACGGGTGCTCCTCTATGTAGTGTGCTGAGGCAACTACCGTACGCCGGAAGGCTTCTGAAAGATCGGCGGGCTGTTCTGCGGGAGGCCGCAATCGTCGCGACGACCGGGTGCGCCCGCCCCGGCGCACTAGTGGTCGGGGAACCCGGCGCGATGGCATAGGCTGGGGATCACAACGACGCGGGGTGGAGCAGCTCGGTAGCTCGCTGGGCTCATAACCCAGAGGTCGCAGGTTCAAATCCTGTCCCCGCTACTACTGAGGCAGGGCCCGGAACCAATGGTTCCGGGCCCTGCCTCTTTCAGTTGTTCAGCTGGTCAACGGGGTGTAGTACGAGGCGACAGCGGGCTGCCCGGTGTAGTTCGGGCCCGCTGCCGGATCGGCGCCGACGTAGCGGAAAGGCAACCGGACAGCCCGCGGGCCGCGGAGCGTGAGCCGGTGGTGGCGGGGGTCGTAGGCGAAGCCCGCAGCGCGCAGAGCGGCCAGTACCGGGCGCGAGGCCGGGCTGCCGTCCGGCCGGCGAACGGAATCCGGGTCGAAGTGGGCAGCGAGCAGCCCGTCGGGGGCCAGCCAGGAGGCGGCACGCGTGAGCATGCGCAACTGGTCACCGAGGTAATGGAGCCCGTGGACACAGGTGATCAGGTCGTACGTCCGCGCAGCTTCCCAGTCCGTGACGGAAGCCGTGACGAGCTCGACGCCCGGCGGCCGGGGAGCGGGATCGAGGGGGCCGACGAGGTCGACCCCCGTCAGCACGGCGGATGCGGGCAATCGAGCCGCGGCAGCCCGCAGGGCACGGCCTTCGCCGCTGCACAGGTCGAGCCAGGACGGTGACGCGGAGCGGGCCGACAGATGGTCGAGCGGGTCGAACCCGAGTTCGCGGGTGTAGCTGTTGACACCGTGGAGGCCACGCTCGCGGTTCATGGTGTTGTTGGCGACCACGGTGCACGACTGGAGGGCGTCGTCGGGGAGGAGGCGGGGGCCCGCCGCCTCCCCGACTGCCGGCTGAGGCGCGGGGGCGGGAGGCATGGGGCCATTGTCTCCGTGCTGCCGGGTGCGCGGGGGCGTTTCGTCCAGCAGCGCGCAGAGCACGTCGAAGCCCGGGCTCCTCGGGGTCAGCCCCGAAGCTCGCGCAGGTCCTCCGCGCCGAGCACGAGGCCGTCCGCCGCGAGGTTCTCCTCCAGGTGATCGAGGGAACCGGTGCCCGGAATCGCCAGCACCGACGGCGACACGGCCAGCAGCGAGGCGATCCGTACCTGAGCGGGGGTCGCGCCCAGCCGGGCCGCGACCTTGGCGAGCCGGTCGGTGTCGAGCGGGGTGCGGCCACCGCCGAGCGGGAAGTACGGCACGTACGCGATTCCCGACGCCTCACACTCCGCGAGCAGCTCCAGGTCATCGCCGTACTGGTTCTGGACCGCCGTGACGGGTGCGACCGTCCGGGCCTCGGCGAACTGGACGGCGTCGACATTGCTGACCCCCAGGTGCCGGATCAGCCCCTCTTCCCGGAGTTCGGCCAGTACCGCGAACCGTTCCGCGATCGATTCACCCCCCGGCCCCGTCATGCCGCCCACCCGCAGATGGACCAGGTCGAGCCGGTCGACGCCGAGGGCGCGCAGATCCGCCTCGACGAGCGAGCGCAGCTGACCGGGCGACGCCTGTCCGCTCGGCACGCCGCCGGGTCCGGGCAGGGGCCCGACCTTTGTCGCGACCACCAGGTCGTCCCGGTAGGGAGCCAGCGCCGTGCGGATCAGCTCATTGGCCCGGACAGCACCTCTCCCGTAGAAGCCCGCCGTGTCGATGTGGTTCACGCCCAGGTCAACTGCGCGCCGCAGCACCGCGACGCCGGTGCGCGGGTCGCGCGCGGGGCCGTCGAAGGTGCCCATCGCCAGGCGCATGGCGCCGAATCCGAGCCGCCGTACGGTCAGGTCTCCGCCGAGGGAGAAGGTCTTGATCGTCATGGGAGCCATGGTGTGCGGCGTGCGTGCGGCAGGGCGAGCTCATGGCAGCTTGCTGCCAGACTGGCGGAGTGCGGAATGAACAGATGTTCTCGGTCCAGGGTGACGCGGAGCTGATCGCGCGTGCCGGCCACCTCTTCGAGTCCGCGCGTACCGAATTCCTGTGCGCGGCACGGGACCTCGACACATGGTCGCAGCCGGCGGCCCGGGCGGCGATCCGCGACCGTATGCGGGCCACGGATTCTCCGGGTCTGACCTCCCGCAAACTGCTCAGCCCGATGGCGCTCGCCGACGAGCCGACGCGCGCGCATGTGCGCCTGGTGCAGAGTCAGGGCGCCCTCGTCCGGATCAGCGGCTCGCCGCTGCCGCACGAGACGATCATCATCGACCGGCGGGTGACCATCCTCGCCGGCCGGGAGACGCCCACCGGCCGTCACTACACCGTGACGACCTCGGCCACCGTGGTCGACGGTGTGCACGCGCTGTTCTCCGCGGTCTGGGACAACTCCGTGGAGTTCGACGCCTACCTGAGGCGGGACATCCCGCATCTCGATGCCGACAGCCGCACCATCATCGACGCGCTGGGCTCCGGGCTCACCGACGCGTCGGCCGCCAGACGGCTCGGCGTCTCGCTGCGCACCTATCGGCGACGCGTGGCGGAGCTCATGGCGACGCTCGACGCGGACTCACGCTTCCAGGCCGGGCTGAGAGCGGGCGAGCTGCGGCTGCCCCGCCCGACGGAGTGACCGCCCGTGCCCCGGTCATCCCCGGAGTCCGGGCAGCCCGGTCCGTGGGCCGGGCAGCCCGCGCCGGCGGACCAGCGCGGACGAGCGCGCCCCTCGGGGCCACCCGATGGCACGGGCAGCCCCGGGGCCGGTCTCGTTGCCCCGCAGGCTCGGGGGGCTATCCGAACTGGCCGGGCTGGTAGTCGCCCGCCGGCTGCCGGACGATGAGGTTCAGCCGGTTGAAGGTGTTGATGACCGCGATGGTCGCCACGAGCGCGACGAGCTGATCCTCGTCGAAGTGCTTGGCGGCGTTCGCCCAGGCCTCGTCCGTGACGCCTCCCGCAGCGTCCGCGATGCGGGTGCCCTGCTCCGCCAGCTCCAGCGCGGCGCGCTCGGCGTCGGTGAACACCGTCGCCTCACGCCAGGCGGCCACGAGGTGCAGGCGGGTCGCGGACTCGCCGGCCGCGGTGGCGTCCTTGGTGTGCATGTCGGTGCAGACACCGCAGCCGTTGATCTGACTCGCCCGGAGCTTCACCAGCTCCGCCGTCGCGGCAGGCAGTGTCGAGTCCGCGAAGGCATTGCCCGCGGTGGCCAGGTGTTTCACGAACTTGACCGCCGACGGATTGCCGTACAGGTTCACACGCGCTTCCATGGTGTCTCCTTGCGATGGTGACGGATACACCTGTGTGACGGGCCGACTCGGAAGAACGTGACAGGGCCGCATGTGACGTGAGTCTCCCGCCGATTCACGGGCGGGGCAGCAGGTCCGCCATTACGGCACGCGGCAGCGACGGGTTGGCGGCCGCGGCTTCTGCCGACTGCGGGTCGGGGCCGGCGAGCAGGCCGGCCACGACGTGCGGCGGCAGTGCGGGATGCTCGGCGGCGGCCTCCCGCGCCTTGTCGTCCGACAAGCAGACGAGGATTGCGGCAGCGGGCGCACGGGGGTGCCGGGCGATGGCACGCAGCGCCCCGCGCACCGGCGGATCCTGCCTGGCCAGGCTGTCCAGCAGCGCCGGTGCGGCATCCGGGTTGGCCGCCACGCCGGCCGCGATCCGGGAGCCGTGACGGCTGGTCATGTCCCGCAGCTGTACGTCGGAGAGCCCGGGGTGCGGGGCGATGGCCTTGACCACCTTCGCGTCGGGGCCGGCAGCGAGCGCGTCGCGGATCCCCGCAGGAAGATCACGGCGCAGGGCCAGGAGCATCCGTGCGGCGGGGACCCGTGACGCGGCCAGTTCGCCGACCTCGGCGGGGGAAGCGGAGGCGATGCGCGGCAGCAGGGTGGAGCCGATCCGGGTGGTGCGGGACAGGCCGATGAGCACGTCGAGGGGCACGTGCGGGTTGTGGGCGAGGCTGCGTCGTACGCCGTCGTCGGGGTCGGCCGCCAGGGTACGCATCACGTCGTCGATCGCGGCATTCCCGGCGAGGTCAGCCCGTACCCCCGGGACCGGATCCTCCGCAAGCCGTCTGCTCACCGCCGGAGGCAGGCCGGTGCGGGCGGCGAGGGCCCAGCGAAGCAGCATCGAGGGATGCCCGGCAAATGTCCTTTGACAGCGAAGTCAGTCGTGGACAGTCTGCTGACCTGGGCGGACTAGGTTGGCTGTCAACGATGCCGGGCGCCGGAACGTACCTGGCCCTGGGGCGGTCACTGGGCGGTGTAGCCACCGTCGACAGGCAGGGCGATGCCGGTGACGTAGCTGGCTCCGTCGCTGCACAGCCACAGGACGGCCTGGGCGATCTCGTCGGCGGTGCCGAGACGGTCGATGGCCTGGCCCGCTTCGGCCTGGGAGCGGTCGAGTTCTCTGCCGTCGAGCATGGCGTCGACCATCGGGGTGTTGATCGTGCCGGGGCAGACGGCGTTGATGCGCACGCCGCGGGAGCCGTATTCGAGGGCGGCGCTCTTGGTCAGGCCGATCACGCCGTGCTTGGTGGCGTGGTAGGCGGCGCGGCCGGGGTTGCCGACCAGGCCGCCGAGGGAGGAGCAGTTGACGATGGCTCCACTGCCCTGGGCGCGCATGTGGCGCAGTTCGTGCTTCACGCTCGCCCAGATGCCCCGCAGGTTGATGCCCTGGACGCGGTCGAACTGCTCCGCGCTCTCATCGGCGGCATCCGTGGGCGGGGGCATGATCCCGGCGTTGTTGTAGGCCATGTCGAGCCGGCCGAAGGCTTCGACCGTGCGGTCGATGGCGGCGGCGACCTGGTCCTCGTCGGTGACGTCGCAGACCAGGGCGAGGACCTGGTGGCCCTCGTCGGCGAGCCGTTTGGCGGCCGTGTTCACGGCCTCTTCGTTGATGTCGGTGAGCGCGACGGCGGCACCGGCGGCGACGAAGGCGTGGGCGGTGGCCAGGCCCATGCCGGAGGAGGCGCCGGTGACGAAGGCGGCCTGGCCGGTGAAGTCGTAGGTGGGGTTCATGGTGATGGCTCTCAACGAGGTTGTACAGGCGTGGAGTTCAGCGTGCGTTGGCGGTGGCGGTCTCACCGGTCTGCGGTTGGCCCGCGTCGGTGGTGTGGTGGGCGACGATCCGCGAGGGCCGGGTGGTGCCGTGCAGGGCGAGGGCGATCAGAGGCAGCAGGGTGAGCGCGGCGAAGACGGCGCCGACCAGGGCCGGACCGGTCAGCCCGAGGGAGGAGTCCAGGGCCCGGCCGGCGACGAGGGATCCGGCGGCGATGCCGGTGTTGTAGCCGGAGGTGGTCAGCGCCGAGGTGAGGGTGGGGGCGTCGCCGGCGAAGCGGACGGCGAGGGAGGTGACGACCGGGTTGACGGTGAACCCGGCCAGGGCCATGCCGAAGACCAGGATCACGGCGGCCACCGGGCTAGTCGAGGCGGGGATCAGAGCCAGCAGGATGAGGGAGGCGGCTGCCGCCGCGGTGATGGTGGTGATCATCGGGCGGCGGTCCCCGAGACGCCCGCCGATCGCGGTGCCGCCCAGCGCGCCGATACCGAACGCGATGAGCACCAGCGGTACGGCGCTGGCCGGGATGCCCGCCCGGTCGGTCAGCAGCGGAGTGATGTAGGTGTAAGTCGCCAGGACCCCGCCCATGATCAGCACGGCCGCGCCGAGCGCCAGCCACAGCCGCCCCTGCTTCAGGGCCCGGACCTCGGCGCGTACTGACACCTCGGCCCGCTGCTCCGTTCGGGGGATGAACCGGCCGACGAACGCGGCGGACAGGGCGGCGAGGACGGCCAGTGCCCAGAACGGGCCGCGCCAGCCGGTGTAGTGGCCGACGAACGAGCCGATCGGCACGCCGATCACGGTGGCCAGGGTGAGGCCGCCCATCATGACGCCGACCGCCCGCGTGGACTTTGCGGGTCCTGCGGCGGTGGTGGCGATGACGAAGCCGACGGCCCAGAACGCCCCGGTGGCCAGGGCGGTCACCACGCGGGCGGTCAGGACGACGGTGAAGGAGGTGCTGAGCGCGGCCAGCGCGTGTCCGAGGGCGAACACGGCGAGTGCGCCGATGAGGGTGTGGCGCTGGGGCAGGCGCAGGGTGGCCATGGCCATAGTGGGCCCGCCAATGATCATCCCGACGGCGAACGCGGTGATCAGTAGACCGGCGTGGGACATGCTCACGTTCAGGTCGGCGGCCATTTCGGGCAGCAGTCCGGCAATGACGAACTCGGTGGTGCCCATCAGGAACGTGCCGGCGGCGAGCACCCAGACGACGAAGGGCAGCTTGCCGGGGGCGGACCCGGTGGCGGAGGGCATGCGGCTACTTCTTCCTGTACGGGGAGGGGTGGGAGGCGTGCTCAGGAGGCGGCCTCGATGGTGATCTGGTCGGCCCCGGAGAGCTGGTCGGCGTTGGCGTCGATGTGGCCGAGGACCAGCAGGTCCTGTGAGGCGGAGGGGCCGTCCTTGTAGAAGATGGCGAGGTTGCCCCACGGGGCGTAGTAGGTGAGGTCCCCGGTCCTCGGCGCCTGCGGTTCGGGCGCGTCATCGGTGGTCAGCTTCCTCGGCGGGTCAGCGATCCGTTCGGTGCCGTGGAAGTCCTCCAGGTCCACGGTGAGCGGGAGCATGGAGGCCAGGTCACGAGCGGCGGGGCTGTCGTTCAAGGTCGCGTCCATGGGCTGGCCGTCGATGGTGACGCGGATGTCCATCGGAGTGCTCCTTTCTGAGCCAGTGGGGCTCGACGATGCGGCAGTCTGCGGCTGCTCGGACACCGGGGCGGACGACGACGCGGGGGCTTGTTCGGCGGGTGAGTCCTGCGAGCAGGCGGTCGCGGCGAGCAGCAGTACGCCGGTCGTGGCGGTGGCGGCCAGGGCCCGGCGGAGGGGGAAGATCATGGGGTGCCGTCCTGCGGGTCGGGCATGGGCTCGGCGTAGTGGCGGAACCCGTCGCGATCGGTGTGCAGGGCGTACAGCCGCTCGGCCAGTGCCTCGGGGCTGGAGGCCACGGAGTCGGAGCTGGTCGCGCCGGGGACGATGAGCTGCGCGGCGTGGATGTTCTCCGGGGCGAGCGCGGTGTGGAGCATCGCCGCATAGGCGCTCTCGGCGGCGAACGCGATCGAGGTGCCGGCGACATTGGTGTTCGGGCGTACCGCGCTGGAGCCGTTGACGAACAACAGCGTGCCCCGCCCGAGCTCCCGCATGCCGGGCAGAACCGTGTTCACGCAGGTGAGCGGCCCTCTGACGGAGAAGCTCAGCGGGTCGTCCAGGTCGGCCGCGCTGGTATCGAGGACAGGCTTCATGAAGTCGCTGCGGGGCACCGGACTGAACTGGAGGATCTCGATAGGGCCCAGTGTGTCCGCGGCTTCGCGCAGGGCCTCGGTGAGGGAGGCGGGGTCGAGGACGTCGGCGGTGAAGCCGCGGGCGTGGATGTTCTCCCTCGCCAGCTCGGCTGCCAAGTTGTCCTGGTGCTGGGCGCTGCGCGAGAGGAGGGCAACACGGTGGCCCGCTGTGCCGAAGCGACGGGCGGCGGCCAGCCCCAGGCCGGGGCCGGCGCCGACGAGAGCGAAGGTGGTCACGGAAGTTCTCCTCAAACAATGTGGGCGGGGCGGACCGAATCAGGGCCGTCCGAGGAAGGCGCGGTGTGGTTCACGGGGAGCGTCGCGACGGCGTGTCGGCCGTCCGGCCGTTCAGCCGACGGCCGGGGCGGTGGCGTACTCCTCGTCGGTAACCGGGGTCAGCCAGTGCACGACGTCGTGGGTGTCATCGCCCTCGTTGATGGCCAGGTGGACCATCAGCCGGTTCGGGGCCGCGCCGTGCCAGTGCTCCTCGTCGGCCTCGAACAGGACGCGGTCGCCGGGCCGGATGACTTCCACCGGCCCACCCCGACGCTGGCACAGGCCGATCCCTTCGGTGACGAAGACGGTCTGGCCCAGCGGGTGGCGGTGCCAGTGGGTGCGGGCGCCGGGCATGAAGTGCACCAGGGACGCAGTGACTCGGGACGGGGCAGGGGCCGCGGCGATGGCGTCGATGTATACATCGCCGGTGAACCAGTCCGCCGGCCCCTTGCGGGTGTCGATCGAGCTGCGGGTGATCTGCACAATTACTCCTCGTGTGGTTGACGGAGCGGGTCAGGGGGCGAGGAGCGTCTTGATGGCGCGGCGTTCATCCATCGCCTTGTAGCCCTCCGCGACCTGGTCGAGGGGGAGGGCGAGGTCGAAGACCTTGCCCGGGTCGATGGAGCCGGCAAGGACGCGGTCGATGAGGTCGGGCAGGTAGCGGCGTACGGGGGCGGGGCCGCCGCGCAGGCCGACGTGAGAGAAGAACAGCTCCTGCCCGTCGAGAGCGACCTCGTGCGGGACGCCGACGAATCCGACGTTGCCACCTGGCCGGGCGGAGTGCAGGGCCTGCTGCATGGACTGGGCGGTGCCCACGCACTCCAGGACGCTGTCCGCGCCGATCCCGCCGGTCATCTCCTTGATACGGGCCACACCTTCCTCGCCGCGCTCGGCGACGATGTCGGTCGCACCGAACTCGCGGGCCAGCTTCTGCCGGCTCTCGTGGCGGGACATCGCGATGATCCGCTCCGCCCCTAGTTCCCTGGCGGCGATCACCGCACACAGGCCGACCGCGCCGTCGCCGACCACCACGGCGGTCGAGCCGGGCTTGACTTCGGCGGCGTCGGCGGCCCACCAGCCGGTGCCCATCACATCCGAGACGGCCAGCAGCCCGGGCCAGAACTGTTCGCCGGGGATCCCGTCGGTGGCCACCAGGGTGCCCTGCGCGTTCGGGATCCGCACATAGTCGGCCTGGCAGGTGGACATGAATTCACGGTTCAGACAGCTCGACTGGAACCCGTTGCGGCAGTTCGCGCAAGTGTTGTCAGAGGTCGCGAACGAGCCGACCACGAACTGGCCCGGCTTGACCGAGGTCACCTGTGACCCGACCTCCTCCACGAATCCGACGTACTCGTGGCCCATGGGGTGGGCGTGCTCGGTGGGCTCCGCACCGCGGTACGGCCACAGGTCCGACCCGCACACACAGGTCACGGCCGTGCGGATGATCGCATCCGTCGGATGCTCGATCTTCGGATCCTCCAGGGTCTCGAAGCGGATGTCGCCGGGGGCGTGGATCACTGCGCCGCGCATGAGAGATTCCTTTGCGTACGGGGTACGGAGTGCGGAACCCGGAGCCCTGGACGGCGGACCGCCCGAGCCGGGTGCGGGGCTCCGCCTTCCGCCTTCGTAGCCGGGAGGAGAAGCACCATGCCTCCCAGATAACGCCCTCTCCACGCGCGTAGCGAGTCACTGGCAAAGGGTGTACTGGCAGTACATCCCTATGGACGCGTGCAGGACGTACCGTCGAAGACATGGACAACCGCGAGGAGGTCCGCGAGTTCCTCACCTCGCGGCGCGCCAAGATCACCCCCGGCCAGGCTGGACTGCCCTCCGGACCCCGACGCCGTGTGCCGGGCCTGCGCCGCAGCGAGGTCGCGGCCCTGGCCGACATGAGCGTCGAGTACTACTCCAAACTGGAACGCGGCAACCTCGCCGGGGTCTCCCCGGCCGTTCTGGAGGCCCTCGCCCGCGCACTGCGGCTCGACGACGCAGAACGCGCCCACCTGCTGAACCTGGCCCGGGCCGCCGACGGCTCCGATGCCCTCACCCGCCCCCGTCGCCGTGCCGCCACCCGGCAGTGGACACCACACCGCAGCCTGCAATGGACCCTGGATGCGATCACCGCCGGACCGGCATTCGTCCGCAACGGCCGGATGGACGTCCTCGCCGCCAACCAGCTCTTCCGTGCCTTCTACAGCGACCTCTACACCGCGCCCGACAACCAGCTGAACCTGGCCCGCTTCACGTTCCTCGACCCAGCCGCCCGACGCTTCTACCCCGACTGGGACGCCTTCGCCGACATCACCGTCGCCATCGTGCGTACGGAAGCCGGCCGCAACCCGCACGACAAGGACCTCCACGACCTGGTCGGGGAGCTGTCCACCCGCAGTGACGCCTTCCGTACCCGGTGGGGTGCGCACAACGTCCGCCACCACGGCACCGGCACCAAGCACTTCCACCACCACGCCGTCGGCGACCTCGCTCTCGCCTTCGAGGGCCTGGAGATGGCCGCCGCCCCCGGCCTCTCCCTCACCATCTACACCGCCGAGCCCGGCTCGCCATCCGAAGAAGGTCTGCGCCTCCTCGCCACCTGGGCCGCCACCCGGGAAGCCGACCCGGACGCCGAACGGTCAACGATCAGCTGACCATCGACAGGGCAAGGCAGTCGTGTGGGGCCGGGCACGGTCGGGTGTGCAGCCCACCGATCAAGCCCTCGACCAGGTCAGCGAGTTCGCCAGTGATGGGGTCGGTCAGCTGACGCGTCTCTGCGGTGACCAGGCGTGGGACCTCCAGGGCGAAGCGGAACGGACGTCCCCGTAGCGGAGGTTGTGGCGCTTTGCGAGCGTGCGGATCGGCATCCCTTTGAGGGCCTCTTGGGCGATGCGGTGGGCCAGGTCCTGTCGCCAGGCGAAGGGATTCGTGCTGCCCTGTAGTCGCCGCCCAGTACCAGCCCGGGAAATGGCGCCCACCCCACGACCACCGAAACGGCCGCACTGGCACCGCGTCTTCGAACCTGTCCGTCACGCAGTCCAGCAAAGGACGACGCCGCTTACTCCCGCGCTTGTGGTCCACACGACACGACACCTCGACGTACGGGGCAGTGCTCTCCACCCCTGTCGATACCGACATTCGACACCCCAGCGTGATCACCCTTCCGACTAGATTCACTGTCAGAAAAGCCGAAACGACTGAGTTCGCTGTCAAACGCCTCGATTGGATGACAAGGACGGCAAAGCCGGTGACGACCTCGGTGGGCGTGGCCGGGTTGCGGAGCGCCGCCAAGACCATGTCGAACACGGTGGACTCGTGGGAACCGTCGCACGCGGCCCCCGGCAGCAGATCGCAGTCGGGCCTTCCGCACTGCCGGTCATGGACGAAGGGTGTCTCCTCCCTGTCACAGACCAGGCACCGCCGGGCGGGCGGCAACCCCTCACCGGTGACCAGCGCGGCCAGCACGGCCGGTGGCGTCGCCTCGTTGTGCGCCGGCGCGCGCCGCACCTCGGCGTGCGGATGCTCCGCGAGTCCACCGGCGACTTCCGGCGGGGCCCACAGCGCGAACTCGGCGACCACCCGCACGTCCGCGTCCCCGGCCAGCAGCTTCATCACATCGGAGGGGAGGCCGGGGCAGGCAGCCAGCTTCTCTCTGTGCTCGACGACCGGATCAGCCGCGAACCGGCGCGCCCACTCCGGTGTGCCCGAACCCTCGTCCAGCAGGGCGAGCGCGGCATCCGGCAGGGCCCGGGGATCGACGTCCAGGGCGGTCAGCCGGCCTTCACGGGCCAGCCGGACAGCGCTCCGGGCGACGCGCGCCGACAGGCCCACCGCCTGAGGGGGAAAGCACCAAGTGTGCCCGGGGGCCTGCACCAGTGTGCCCACGTGCGCGACACGCGAGGGTGAAGTGACCGCTGTCGAACCGCACTTGGAGGAACCTGTGGCTCACTCGCCCACCCCGTCCGCGCTCGGAGTGACCCGTCATCGCGTACGTTTGAGGGCGCACGTGGCGGCAGTCTGCTGCGGCGCGCTGCTGATCGGTCCGGCCGTCGCCGGAGCCACCACGCCGGCCGTCGCCGCCGTCTCCGAACAGCGTGCGCAGCACGAGGAGTCCGGCCGGGGGACGCTGGTCTCCGCGGAGAAGCTGTACGCGCTCGCGAGCCCGCAAGCCGCGGCTGCCGAACTGCGTACCGCCGGGTTCGGGGACGACACGGTACGCCACGGAGTGGTCGCGTACCGGCTGATCTACCGGACGGTCGACGCGAAGGGACGACCCACTACGGCCAGCGGGCTGTTCGCGGTGCCGCTCGGCACGGAACGCCACCTGCGGGCGGTCTCCTTCGCGCACGGCACCGGCTCCCACAAGGACGACTCGCCGTCCATGCGGCGAGCCGTGTTCCACTCGGCGCCCGTGATCGCACACGCGGCGGCCGGTGCCGCCGCAGTCGCGCCCGACTATCTGGGGCTGGGCAAGGGACCCGGCCTGCACCCGTGGATGGACATCGGCTCCGAGACCACCGCCTCGCTGGACATGCTGCGGGCCGCCCGCGCCTTCGCGCCCCGTACCGGACACGTACTGGATCGCGAGGTCCTGGTCACCGGCTTCTCACAGGGGGCGTCGGCCGCGCTGGGGCTGGGCAGGGCTCTGGAGGCGGGCGAGGACCGCTGGTTCGGGCTGGGCGCGCTGGCTCCGGTCAGCGGGGCGTACGACTTCGGCGGTGCGGAGTTGCCCGCGCTGGTCGCGGGCACGCTGGATGAGAAGTCCGGTGTGGTGTACGCGGCGTACACGCTGGTGGCGTTCAACCGGCTGCATTCCATCTATGACCGGCCCGCCGACGTCTTCCGGGGTACCTACGCGCACACCGTCGAGGATCTCTTCGACGGGGCCCACACGGGGCTGGAACTGATGCAGGGGATCCCGGACTCGCTGGACGAACTGCTGACGGAGCACGGCCTCGCCCTGCTCACACACCCGACCGGGGGACTGGCGGCAGCCCTGCGTACGACCGACGCCGTGTGCACCGACTGGAGGCCCCGCGCTCCGCTCCGGCTCTACATGGCGACGGGGGACGAGCAGGCCACCACGGAGAACACGGAGCACTGCCGGGCGGCTCTGGCGCGAAACGGCGTACACGTCCCGGTCGTCGATCTGGGAGAAGTCGACTACCGGGAGTCGCGCCACCTGGGATCCAACGTCGCTGCCACGACGGCGATCGTGAGGTGGTTCGGCGAGCTGCGCCGGCGGTGAGCGCACATCCGTACGGCCGGGACGTCAGCGCAGGCCGAGGCGCATCAGCACCCGGGGATGCCCGGCCAGTACGGACGTGGTGTCGGCGGCATGGGTGAACCCGGCGCGTTCGAAGTTCTTCCGGATCCCGGCGTACGCCATCGTCAGGTCGACCCTGACGTCACCGTTGTCGACCGGGTAGGCCTCGATCGCCGGCGCGCCGTTGGCGCGGGCGAACGCGACGGCGCCGGCGATGAGGGCGTGCGAGATCCCCTGCTTCCGATGACCGGGGCGCACGCGGATGCACCACAGCGACCAGACGGGAAGGTCGTCGACGTGCGGAATCCTGCGGCTGCGTGCGAACGTGGTCGCGGAGCGCGGCGCCACGGCGGCCCAGCCGACCGGCTCGTCGCCGTCGTGCGCGAGAACTCCGGGCGGGAGCTTCCCCCGGCACAACTCGGCGACGTACTCACCGCGCACCGGACCGCGCAGTTCGTTGTTGAGCCGGGACGGGATCCGGTAGCTCAGGCACCAGCACACGTTGGCGTCGGGTGACTTCGGGCCGAGGAGCGCACGGACATCCTCGAAGTCCGATGCCGGGCGAACGTCAATGGTCATGGCTCCACACTGACATGAGGGCCGGGCCGACGGGGGGCCCACGCCCAAGCTCGTCCCATGAAGATCACCGTGCGGCCGGCGGCCGAGAACGACCTGCCGGCACTGCTGGCCCTCTACGGCGAACTGAACCCGGACGATGCCCCGCTGCCCCCGGCGTCCGCGCACGACGTGTGGCAACGGATCACGCGGCAGCGCGGACGCACCGTCCTGGTGGCCGACGCCGCCGACACCCTTGCCGGCACGGCGGACTGCCTGGTCATGCCGAACCTCACCCGGGGTGGCCGGGCCATCCTGTTCGTGGAGAACGTCGTGGTGGCGGGCACCGCTCAACGGCGCGGCGTCGGCCGCCGGCTGATGGACGCGGCCGTCCACCTCGCCGCGGCGGAAGGCTGCTACAAGGTGCAACTGCTGGCCGCGGACGACGCGTACGTCCACACCTTCTACGAAGCGTGTGGCTTCGACGCCGCGGCGCAGGGATTCCGCCGCTACATTTCCTGAGGCCGCACCGGACGACGGCGGACGCCGCGGCAAAATTCGGCTGCGCGTCGTCATCCTGCCTCCGCATACTGAGCGGGCTTCGCCTCCCGACCACCTGAGGAACTCACCAGCGTGCAGGCCGCCGTCACCGTCACTCCCGCCCGGATCCCCGAACTGCTGCTGGGGCTCGCGACCGTG
Organism: Streptomyces sp. NBC_00236; assembly: GCF_036195045.1. Taxonomy (NCBI): domain Bacteria; kingdom Bacillati; phylum Actinomycetota; class Actinomycetes; order Kitasatosporales; family Streptomycetaceae; genus Streptomyces; species Streptomyces sp. NBC_00236. The sequence continues at coordinate 8,135,244 of NZ_CP108100.1, forward strand.
CGGCCCGTGTTCCTCTGGGGAGCGCCCGGCATCGGGAAGTCGTCGCTCGTGCGGAAGTTCGCCGAATCGCTGGGAATGGAGTGCGTCAGCCTCCTCGGGACGCAGCTCGCACCGGAGGACCTGATCGGCGTGCCGCAGATCCGCGACGGGCGCTCCGTGTTCTGCCCGCCGGAGGCCATCGCCCGCGACGAGCCCTACTGCCTCTTCCTCGACGAGCTCAACGCCGCCACCCCCGACGTCCAGAAGGCGTTCTACTCACTGATCCTGGACCGGCGGATCGGATCGTACGAGCTGCCCGCCGGCTCCGTCGTCATCGGCGCCGGCAACCGTGCCACGGACAACGCGCTGGCAAGGCCCATCGCGTCCGCGCTGGTCAACCGCCTCACCCACGTCCATCTGCGGGCCTCGCCGGCGGACTGGCTGGTGTGGGCGGGGGAGAACGGTATCCATCCGTGGGTGACGGACTACCTCGTCGACCGCCCCGACCACCTCTGGTCCCAGCCGCCCAAGAGCGAGGAAGCCTTCTCCACGCCCCGGTCCTGGCACATGCTCTCCGACGCGCTGCACTCCTTCGGGCCGGACATCGACGAGGAGACGCTGAAGGTCATCGTGCACGGCACGCTCACCCCCGCCCACGCCGTCTCGTTCTGCGGGTACGCGAAGATCGTGCGCCACTCCTTCGGCATCGAGGCGATCCTGAAGGGCGACGCATCCTGGCCCGCCCGGATCGAGGACCGTGACCTGCTGTACTACCTGGCCGAGGCGTTCCGCGGACGGCTCGTGAAGGAGCTGCCCCGGCGCAAGGAACACGTCTCGGCGTCGATGCGGCAGACCGCCTACCGGGCCAAGTCGCTGCTCGTGCACCTCGCCGAGATCTCCGTCGAGGTCGCGCAGACCGTCATCGCGGACGACGCCGACGGCCAGCCGGTGCTGCCCGCCTGGTTCCTCGTCGAAGCCGCACGCGACATGCCCCGGCTGGTCGAGGCCAGGCGATGAGGGCGACCACCGGCCACCGGGCCAACAGCAAGGGCCGGAAAGGAGGCAAGGGCGGAGCGCCCGATCCCGCCACCGAGGCGTTCGCCGCCGGGCTCGCCCTGGCCCGGCGCAACCCGGCCTTCGCCGCCGTCGAGGCGTCCGTGTGCAGACAGCCCGACTGCGTCCTGACTCCGGCCGGGGGACTGGCCGTCGTCACCTCCAACGGCACCGTCCACGTCCATCCCACGAAGCGGGCCGATCCGGCCGAGTGGGCCTGGGTTCTGGCCCACTGCCTGCTCCATCTGGGGTTCGGTCATGTGCCGGCCGCCGCCCACGGCCCGCGCGAGCAGCCCGACCGGTTCGATCTCGCGGCACGCTGCGTGGTCGTCAACCGCTTCCTGCTCACCCATCCGACCGGCCGTCCCCCCGTCGACCTGCCGGATTCCTACCCCGGCGGTGACGAGGAGCAGCTTGCCGCCCGCTGGCGCCGCGACGGCATCCCCGCACTGTACGAGGACTGCGGAACCGCGGGCGGACAACCCGACCAGGTCCTCACCGCCTGGCCGACGTGGCACAACTCCGCCGTCCCCGACTGGGAGACCTCGTTCGCGCGCGCCCTCACCCGCAGCGTCTCCGCCGCCATGGACGTGGCGGGCGGCCGCCGCGACAGCGTCGGCGGCGCACGCGCGCCACAACACCCCTGGGACCGGGCCCTGAACTGGTTCGTCTCCTCCTACCCCTTGCTCGGAGGTCTCGCCGCCGGTCTCACCGTCGTGGCCGATGCCGAACTCGCCCGGTCGCAGAGCATCTCCATCGCCGCCGTGAGCTCCGTGGCGGGCGAGATCTACGTCAACCCGCTGCGGGCGCTGAGCGAGGAGGAGTGGCGGTTCGTCCTCGCCCACGAGATGCTGCACGCCGCCCTGCGCCATGGCGAACGCCGCGGGGGCCGCGACCCGTTCCTGTTCAATGTCGCGGCGGACTACATCGTCAACGACTGGCTCGTCCAGATGCGCGTCGGCGACATGCCCGAAGGGCTCCTGTACGACCCCGGCCTGCGCGGGCTGTCCGCCGAGGAGGTGTACGACCGCATCGCGAGCGACCTGCGCCGACAGCGCCGCCTAGCCACGCTGCGGGGCAGAGGTGCCGGCGACATCCTGGGCGAACCGCTGCCGCACGCGGAGGCCCGTGCGTACGCCGACCTGGACGAGTTCTACCGCCGCGGGCTGGCCCAGGGCTTCGACCTGCACCAGTACGGGAAGCGCGGCCTTCTGCCCTCGGGACTCGTCGAGGAGATCCGGGCGCTGGCCCACCCGCCCGTGCCGTGGGACGCCGCACTCGCCCGCTGGTTCGACGCGTACGTCCCGCGGCCCGAGCCCGTACGGTCCTACGCGCGCCCGGCACGGAGGCAGGCGTCGACCCCCGACATCCCGCGCGCGGGCCGGTACTTCCCCCCGCAGGAGACGGCGCGCTGCACCTTCGGCGTCGTCCTGGACACCTCCGGTTCGATGGACAACGGCCTCCTGGGCAAGGCGCTCGGCGCCATCGCCTCGTACGCGGAGGCACGCGACGTACCCGCGGCGCGCGTCGTGTTCTGCGACGCGGCAGCGTACGACGCCGGGTACCTGCCGCCGGCCGAGGTCGCCGGCCGGGTGCGGGTCCGCGGCCGGGGCGGTACCGAACTCCAGCCGGGTATCGACCTGTTGCAGCGGGCCGACGACTTCCCGCCGACGGCCCCGGTGCTCGTCATCACCGACGGGTGGTGCGACACCCTGAGGATCCGGCGCGAGCACGCCTTCCTGATCCCACAGGGTGCCTCGTTGCCGTTCACACCGCGCGGTCCGGTGTTCCGGCTGGGCTGAGACCGCGCGGCGGGCCCGTCCGAGGACATCCGGACGGGCCCGGAACCTCAGCCGACCTCGATGAGCAGATCGCCGGCCTCGACCTGCTGCACCCTGCCGATCGCCAGGCGGCGCACGACACCCGTCGCCTGGGCGGTGATCGAGGCCTCCATCTTCATCGCCTCGATGGTGGCGACCGTCTGGCCGGCCGACACCGACGCGCCCTCCTCCACCTGGAGCGTCACGACGCCGGCGAACGGTGCGGCGACGTGGCCGTCGTTGCCGCGGTCCGCCTTCTCCGCCGCCTTCACATCGGTCGCCACGGACTTGTCGCGTACGGAAACCGGCCGCAACTGCCCGTTGAGCGTGGCCAGCACGCTCCGGAAGCCGCGCTCGTCCGCCTCGGAGATCGCTTCCAGCTCGATCAGCAGCGTGACACCGGGGTCGAGGGTGACCGTGTGCTCGGTCTCCGTCTCCAGGCCGTACAGGAAGTCCTGCGTCGGCAGAACGGAGGTGTCCCCGTACGCCTCGCGGTGGGCGTTGAACTCCTTGGTCGGGCCGGGGAACAGCAGCCGGTTCAGGGTCGCGCGCGGCGACTCCCGCAGCGCTTCGAGATCCTCGTCCGACAGGTGCGGCGTCTGCGCCTTCGCCGGACGGCCCTGCAGTGCGCGGGTGCGGAAGGGCTCCGGCCAGCCACCGGGCGGGTCGCCCAGCTCACCCCGCAGGAATCCGATCACGGAGTCCGGCACGTCGAACTTGCCGGGGTCCGACTCGAAGTCCGACGCCTCGACCCCCGCGCCCACCAGATGCAGCGCCAGGTCGCCGACCACCTTCGACGACGGCGTCACCTTCACCAGCCGGCCGAGCATGCGGTCGGCCGCGGCGTAGCAGTCCTCGATGAGCTCGAACCGGTCGCCCAGCCCGAGCGCGATGGCCTGCTGGCGCAGGTTGGACAGCTGCCCGCCGGGGATCTCGTGGTGGTAGATCCGGCCGGTCGGCGAGGCCAGCCCGGACTCGAAGGGGGCGTACACCTTGCGGGTCGCCTCCCAGTAGGGCTCCAGGTCGCCGACTGCCTGGAGGGAGAGGCCCGTCGCGCGCTCGGTGTGGTCCGTGGCGGCCACCAGCGCCGACATGGGGGGCTGGCTGGTGGTCCCGGCCATGGAGGCGACCGCGGCGTCCACCGCGTCCACGCCGGCGTCGATCGCGGCGATCAGCGTGCCCAGCTGTCCACCGGCGGTGTCGTGGGTGTGCAGATGGACCGGCAGGTCGAACCGCTCGCGCAGCGCCGTGACGAGGGTGCGGGCCGCGGGCGGACGCAGCAGCCCGGCCATGTCCTTGATGGCGAGCACATGGGCACCCGCCTCCACGATCTGCTCGGCCAGACGCAGGTAGTAGTCCAGCGTGTACAGGGTCTCGCCCGGGTCCGAGAGGTCCGCGGTGTAGCAGAGGGCGACCTCGGCGACCGAGGTGCCGGTGGCGCGGACTGCGTCGATCGCCGGACGCATCTGGGACACGTCATTGAGGGCGTCGAAGATCCGGAAGATGTCCATCCCGGTGGTCGCGGCCTCGGCGACGAACGCCTCGGTGACCTCGGTGGGATAGGGCGTGTAGCCCACCGTGTTGCGCCCGCGCAGCAGCATCTGCGTACAGATGTTCGGCACGGCTTCCCGGAGCTTGGCCAGCCGCTCCCACGGGTCCTCGGCGAGGAAGCGCAGCGCCACGTCGTAGGTCGCCCCGCCCCAGCACTCGATGCTCAGCAGCTGCGGCACGGTCTGCGCGACGTGCGGGGCGACGGCGAGCAGATCACGGGTACGGACCCGGGTGGCCAGCAGTGACTGGTGGGCGTCGCGGAACGTGGTGTCGGTGACGGCTACGGCCGACTGGGCGCGCAACTCCGCGGCGAAGGCCTCGGGACCGATGGCGGCGAGGCGCTGCCGGGACCCGGCCGGCGGTGTGCCGGGCGGCAGGGCGGGCAGCTTGTCGGCGGGCTCGATGACCGAGGGCCGGGGGCCGTACGGCCGGTTGACGGTGGTCTCGGCGAGGTAACCGAGCATGCGACTGCCCCGATCGGCCGACGGCCGGGCCCGGATCAGCTCCGGATGCTCCTCGATGAAGCTGGTCGTGATGTGCCCGGCCCGGAAGTCGGGCTGATCCAGTACGGCCCCCAGGAACGGCAGGTTCGTCGCCACTCCGCGGATCCGGAACTCCGCGATCGCCCGGCGGGCACGCCGGGCCGCATTGGTGAAGTCGTGACCGTGGCAGGTCAGTTTGACCAGCATCGAGTCGAAGTGGGCCGACACCTCGGCCCCGGTGTGGACGGTGCCGCCGTCCAGCCGGACGCCGGGTCCGCCCGGCGAGCGGTACGCGGAGATGGTGCCGGTGTCCGGCCGGAACCCGTTCGCCGGGTCCTCCGTCGTGATGCGGCACTGCAGCGCCGTGCCGTTGAGGGTGATGTCGTCCTGCGTGAGATGCAGATCGGGCAGGGTCATGCCGGCGGCGATGCGCAGCTGCGCGATCACCAGGTCGCGTCCGGTGACCTGCTCGGTGACGGTGTGCTCGACCTGGATCCGCGGGTTCATCTCGATGAACACGTGGTTGCCGCGCTCGTCGACGAGGAACTCGACGGTGCCCGCGTTCACGTACCCGATGTGGCGTGCGAACGCGACCGCGTCGGCACAGATCCGGTCCCGCAGTTCAGGGTCCAGGTTCGGGGCGGGCGCGATCTCGACCACCTTCTGGTGGCGGCGCTGCAACGAGCAGTCGCGCTCGTAGAGATGGACGACGTTGCCCTCGGCGTCGGCGAGGATCTGCACCTCGATGTGGCGGGGGTTGATCACCGCCTGCTCCAGGAAGACCGTCGCGTCGCCGAACGAGGACCCGGCCTCACGCATGGCCGCGTCGATCGCCTCGCGCAGCTCACCCGGCTCCGCGACCCGGCGCATCCCGCGCCCGCCGCCACCGGCGACGGCCTTCACGAAAACGGGGAAGCCGATGTCTTCGGAGGCCGCGACGAGCGCGTCGACGTCCTCCGAGGGCTCGGACGACTTCAGTACCGGAACGCCGGCCGCCCGGGCGGCCGCGACCGCCCGGGACTTGTTCCCCGTCAGGTTCAGTACCGGCGCCGGCGGACCGACGAACGTGATCCCGGCGTCGGCGCAGGCGGCCGCGAGGTCCGGATTCTCCGACAGGAAGCCGTACCCCGGGTAGACCGCGTCCGCGCCGGCCTTCCGGGCGGCCTTGATCACCTCTTCCACCGAGAGGTAGGCCCGTACGGGATGCCCGGGCTCCCCGATCCGGTAGGCCTCGTCGGCCTTGGCGCGATGGAGGGAATTGCGGTCCTCGTGCGGGTACACGGCCACGGTGGAGATCCCGAGCTCGAACGCCGCGCGGAACGCCCGGATCGCGATCTCCCCGCGGTTGGCGACCAATACCTTGTCGAACATCAAACTCCCCAGTCGTGTCACGGGCGCGTGGCCTCAGGACAGGCGATGTCGCACGGGATACACGTAGCGGCATCCGGTGATCAGATGGCGGTGGCGAAGCGCTCCATGGCGCTCGGGCCGGGAGCGTTCGACACCGTACCGGAGACCTTCCCAGAGATCGCGGGCGCAAAGGATGGCGTGCGTCACGTGCCGCGATTCCCGCCCGTCGGCCCGGGCGACGGGGAAGCCGGGGCGCCCGGCCGTCTGCGGCCGACCGCTCCCGACCCGGCGTCAGAACCCCTGCGCCCCCGGGCGGGAACGCCCGCAGGGCGGCCCGTTGGCCGGCGCGGCCGGGTGCCGCCCGGTCAGGTGCGGACGACGGGACACGAGGCCGTCCGCACCTGCGGGACACCCGGCGAAAGGAGACCGACATGGACCAGACCGCCCCAGGGGACGCGGGCGGGGGAGTCAGGCCGCGTACTGATGGGCCGGGTAGGTGAGGTAGCCCGCATCACCGCCCTGGTAGTACGTCGACTCGTCCACCGGGGCGATCGGAAGTCCGGTGCGCAGCCGCTCGACGAGGTCGGGGTTGGCGATGAAGGCGCGGCCGAAGCTGATGAGGTCGGCCCCCTGCCCGAGCCAGTGGTCGGCGTCGTCCCTTCCGGTCTGCTTGGGCCCCATCGGAACGGTGGGATTGACGATCAGCGCGCCCGGCCACGCCCGGCGCAGGGTGAGGAGAACCTCCTCCTCGGCAGTGGCCTCAAGATGTACGTAGGCCACTTCGAGGCGGGCCAGTTCGGCCAGAAGCGCGGTGTACAGCTCGACGGTCCCGCTCTCCTCGACGCCCCAGAACAACCCGCCGGGAGAGAGACGGATCCCGGTCCTGGCACCGCCCACGGCGTCGACGGTGGCGGCGACGGCCTCGACGGCGAAGCGGATCCGGTTGGCGACCGGGCCGCCGTAGCGGTCCGTGCGCAGGTTGGCGTTGGACGAGAGGAACTGGGAGATCAAGTAGCCGTTGGCGCCGTGCAGTTCCACCCCGTCGAAGCCGGCATCGACGGCGCGACGGGCGGCCCGGGCGTACGATTCCGCCTGCTCGGGCACCTCCGCGGTCTCCAGGGCGCGGGGCATCGGTGCGGGCTGGGGACCGGTCGGGGTGAACACATCACCGACGGCCGGGACCGCTGACGGCCCGATCGGCTGTACGCCGGTGGTGTCGGGATGCGAGACCCGGCCGCCGTGCATGATCTGGGCGAAGATCCGTCCGCCATTGGTGTGGACGGCTGCGGTCACGGGGCGCCAGGATGCGACCTGCTCGTCGGTGTGGAGCCCCGGAGTCCCCGGATTGGACTGCCCGATCGTGCTCGGCTGGACCCCTTCGCTCACGATCAGCCCGGCGCTGGCCCGCTGCGCGTAGTAGGCGGCCATGGACGGCGTCGCAAGCCCGCCGGCTGCGGCCCGTACCCGGCTCATGGGAGCCATGACGATCCGGTTGGGCAGAGCCAGACCGGCGAGGGAGGAGCCGGTGAAAAGGGATGTCACGTCAGGATTCCTTAGCGTTCAGCGATGCCCGGACCTCGGGCATGCAGTTACGCTAAAACCTCACATTGACGTCAGGGGCAAGCCCTGTGACGCAGGACACAACCGGGAGGTTCGGTGCGCATCGGGGAGCTCGCGTCGCGAGCCGGGGTGAGCGTGCGGTCCGTGCGCTATTACGAGGAGCAGGGCCTGCTCGCCAGCGTCCGCAGTTCCAGCGGGCAGCGGCACTACACGGATGAGTCGGTCGAACGGGTCGCGTTCATCCAGCGCCTCTACGCGGCAGGCCTGTCCAGCCGCACCGTGGCCGAACTGCTGCCCTGCGTCGACGCGCCGAGCAGGGAGAACTCCGACTCCGCGCTGGAGCGGATGGCCGAGGAGCGCGATCGGCTCTCCCTGCACATCGAGGACCTCCTGCGGACCAGGGAGACCCTCGACGCACTGGTGGAGACGGCCCGGGTGTACCGGGAGCAGTTGGGCACGCCGGCCGCCGACTGACGCCCGGGCCGGTCGCCGCCCGGGCGTCTGCAGCAGGTGCCGTATGCGCGACGGCTTCCCCGTCGGCTCCTGGGGTCGTCGGAGGCGAGGCGGTCGAGCCACTCCCTCAGAAGCTGCTGCTCCGATGTGCTGAGGGTCGCCTGTTCGGGCAGTGCCGCACACAGGGCGCGTGCGGCACCGGCCGGGCCCGCGGCGCATCCGGCCCGCCCCCGCCCGGATCTCGCACAGGTGCGCGACAAGATCAACCGGGTCGACGTCGAGAAGGTGCGCGCGATCGGCGCGTCGGCGTCCGTGCGCAGCGAACGGCTCCTTCCTGCGGTGGCACCTTGGCTGCCGCCGAGGCGGGTGTGCGCCACCGTCGTCACCTCGATCGCCTCCCTGCGACGGCGCTGACGCAGGCGCTGTGCCCTCCGTCTGCGCGCCGGGTGGCATCGGTTCGGTGCAGCGGGGGCGAGTCGACGGACGAGGCCGCCCTCCGGCGCCGGGCGATGCCTTCCGCAGTTGCGGAGAAGCCGCGGTGCTCGCGTATCCAGGCCTCGTCGACGCCCGCCTCCGCGTTGGGGTAGGTCTGCAACCAGACTCTCAACTGCAGGGGGCCCAGGGCTGCGGCGTCGTCGGGAACCGGAACCTCGATCACAGGGGTCATGCGCGTCATCCTTCACGTGCGGTCGGACGAGGGCGGTAATTCACTACCGCCGGAGCAGGGAAAGGCGGAGACTCGTTCCGTGGCCGACATGGAACTGTTCCGGGAGACCGTCGTCGCGTGGGCAGCCGGCGGCCCCGGTGGGCCCGCGCGTGAACTGGCCGCGCGGCTTCCGGTCCGGGCAGCCGTGCTGCTGGAGGGGCCGAGCGACTCCGCGGCGGTGAACGCCCTGGCCGCGAGCCGCGGGCGGAACCTGGCGGCCGAGGGCATCTGCGTCCTGCCGATGGGCGGTGCCATGAGCGTCGGACGCTTTGCCCGCCTGCTCGGGCCGCCGGGACTGGGCCTTCGGCTCACGGGGCTGTGTGACGAGGCCGAACGGCCCTACTACACACGCGGTCTGGAGCGCGCGGATGCCGCACAGGAGGAGTTCTTCGTCTGCGCGGCGGATCTGGAGGACGAGCTCATCCGCGCCCTGGGCGTGACACGCGTGGAGGAGCTCATCCAGGTCGAGGGCGACGGGCGCGCCTTCCAGACCTTCCTGCACCAGCCGGCCCAGCGCGGCCGTACCCCGCAGCAGCGCGTGCGGCGCTTTCTCGGTACGAAGAAGGGGCGCAAGATCCACTATGGCCGCGTCCTCGTCGAGGCGCTCGACCCCGACGACGTACCCGCCCCGCTCGACGGCCTGCTCGCCGGTCTCTGACCGCGGCCGTCGGCCGCCGACGGCTGCGGTCAGTCTCTGCGGGGGAGCGGGCCCGGCCTGCTGAACGGGCCGTCCAGAGCGGCCCACTGGAGCAGCATGATGGTCTTCGCGTCGACGATCGTGCCGTCGCGCACCCTGTCCAGCGCCTCGGCGAACGGGAGCTCGACGGTGGTGATGTCCTCGCCCTCGGCCGCGATGCCCGTCGTCCCGGTCGGATTGTCCACCGGGTCGTACGGTGCGGCGTAGAAGTGCAGGCGCTCGGTGACGGACCCGGGGCTCATGTAGACGGCGAAGACGTGCTCGGGAGTGCCGATGACGTGTCCGGTCTCCTCGGCGGCCTCGCGACGGATCGCTGTGTGCGGGCTGTCACCGTCGAGGAGCCCGGCCGCGGTTTCCAGGAGCATGCCGTCGGGGTGCCCGTTGACGTACGCGGGCAGGCGGAACTGACGGGTGAGCAGCACGGTGCGGTGGTCGGTGTTGTAAAGCAGGATCGTCGCCCCGTCACCGCGGTCGTACGTCTCCCGCTGCTCACGGCTGACGTGTCCGTCGGTGTGCTCGTAGTCGAAGGTCGTCCTGCGCAGGACGTACCAGTCGCAGGACAGCACCTCCACATCGTGGATCCGCACGCGGGGGTTGCCGGTCAGATCGAGGCCGTGCCGGTCCAGGCCGGTACGGCCACGGCGGTCAGGCGTGTCGAGGCCGGCGGTCATCGGGCGGCCGGGACGTCGGCGAGGCCGGTGTAGACGGCCAGGCCCTGGGAGCGGGCCCGGGCGACCATCCGGTCCGCCCCCCGGGACGCGCCACCGATCCGCAGAACGGCGTCGCAGCGGGCGAGGAGTTGCTCGGCGACCGGATGGAAGATCTCGTCGAACAGCGGGTCGCCGGGCCGGGTGCTTCCCGCGGCGTCCAGGAGCGGCAGGGCGAGGGCCTCGCCGGTGACGGGCAGGTGTCCGGCGCGGAAGAGAACGAGGGCCGACTCGTTCATCGCGCGGACGTTGGCCTCCAGCTTGTGGGGGTCGTCGCCGGTGCCCGATCGGTAGGGGCCGGCGACGAGGATCATCAGAGAACGGGGATCGTTGGCCACGACGGCGCTCCTCGATCGGGGGTGGGTGGGGTGGGGTGGGGTGGGACAGGGGCGGAGGTCAGGCCAGCACGGTCTCGACGCCTGCCTCACGCAGGGCGTCCAGGGTCTGCGGACCACTGGGGTGGGTGCCGGCGCTCCCGGCGGCCCGGTCGGTGACGAAGCAGTGCACGGCGTCGAGGGGCGCCACCCGGCTGAAGGCGCGTACGCCGAGCTTGGTCGCGTCCGCCACCGCGATGGTGCGATCGGCACGAGCGAGCCCGGCCTGCTTGACGGCGGCGTCGTCCAGGGAGAACTCGGACCAGCCGTCCTCGGCGTGCACACCGCCGATGGACATGACGAAGCAGTCGAACGCCAAGGACTCCAGCGTCCGCAGCGCCAGCGGACCGACGAACGACCGCTCACCGGGCCGGGAGCGCCCGCCCACGACCAGGAGCTCGATGCCCGGCCGGTCGGCAAGGCACAGCGCGGCCTGAAGACTCAGCACGGCGACCGTCAGCGGAGCCCGTGCCGCCAGGTGCTCGGCCACGTGCACCGTCGTGGTCCCCGCGTCCAGCAGCACCCGGGATCCCGGCTCGACCAACGCGGCCACCGCACCGCCCAGGTGGTCCTTGGTGGCGGCCTGCCACGGCTCTCGCGCCGAGAATCCGGCGTCCTCGCCCCGGGACCGCGTGGCCACGGCTCCGCCGTGCACGCGCCGCACCAGGCCCTGGGCTTCCAGGGCGTCGAGGTCCCTGCGCACGGTCATCTCCGACACGCCCAGGCGCCGGGAGAGCTCGGAGACGGAGACACGGTCGGATCCCTGCACCAGTCGCAGGGTCAGGTCCAGACGGGTGGCGACACTCATGAGTACTTTCTACCAGCTCGATGTTCGAATGAACAACTGCTTGATCGTAGGACGGGTGCCCGATACCCCCTTTTCGGGTAGTGCAACGCGCGGGTTGCGCGTGAAACCTCGTTGTGCAACCCTGGAGTTGCAAGTTCGAATGGCGACGAGACAAGGAAGTCAGCTCATGAGCGAGGACCGGATCGAACGCGAAACCCTGATCGAGGCGTCCCTGGAGCGCGTCTGGTCACTGGTGGCCCAGCCCGGCTTCTGGGTGGCCGACAAGGCGAGCCTGCCGGGCACCGTGGCACGGGAAGGGGAATCGATGGTGGCGAAGCACGCGGAGCACGGCGACTTCCCGGTGCGTGTGGAGAAGGTCAGGCCGCCGACGTTCCTGGCATACCGCTGGACCAGCGCGTTCCCGGGCGAGGAACTGCGTGAGGACAACAGCACCCTCGTGGAGTTCACCCTGACCCAGGAGGGTGACCGGACGCGGCTGCGCGTCGTCGAGAGCGGGTTCGCGGCGCTGGCGGGTTCCGAGGAACTGCGCAGTCAGAACCTCAAGGACCACACCGGAGGCTGGCCCCTGGAGCTCGACGCGCTCAAGACGCGTGCCGAACAGCCCGCCACATGACGGAAGAACGTACCGGCGCCGCCGACGCCGTGAGTCATGTCCTCGGCGCCCTCGCCGATCCGACGCGCCGCCAGTTGCTCGATCTGCTCGCGGCACGGGGCGAGGCCACCGCGACCACCCTGGCCGAGCGGCTTCCCGTCTCACGGCAGGCGGTGGTCAAGCACCTCGCCGTCCTGGATGCCGCCGAGCTGGTCTCCGGCACCCGGGTCGGACGCGAGGTGCGGTACGCGGTACGGCCTGCGGCGCTCGACGCGACGGCACGGTGGATGGCCTCCCTGGCTGCCGACTGGGACCGGCGGCTGGCACACATCAAACGCGTCGCCGAGGCGGCGGAGCGGGACGCGCGGCCAACGCGGCCCGAGTGAGGCGGAATACGGGCCCTGCCCGGGGGGAAGGGGAACCCGGACCTGCCCGGTAGGCGTCGTGTCCTGCGGCACTACGGCGAGCGGGGGAGGGGGAGAGCCCGTGGAGACCAGGGACATCATCCGGCTGATGGGGCGCCGGACCGTACTGCGGTACGTGATGGCGGGGTTCGTGGCCGCCGCGGTCTCCGCCTGCTCACGTGACGGGGGTTCGACCGACGTGAGGTTCCGGACGTTGGGGGCGTTCCTCGACGGCAGCTGGGAGTTCGAGGCGGAGAACGGAGCCGGCGCCCGCATCGCGGTGTCGAAGGAGGGCGACTGGCTCATGACGGGAGGCGGTGTGGACAGTCCCTGGTCGGAGGAAGGTACGTGGGCTCTCGACGCCGGCCGCCTGTCGGTGACGATGACCGGACGCCGGTCGCATGTCGTCCAGGACGTGCCCGACGACGTGGAGAAGGCGCTGGCCGGCGCCTACACCGTGTCGGGCGGACTGACCGACGACCAGGACACGGGCTATCGCCGGATGCGGGTCGGCCGCGCCGAGGGGAAGGTGGTGCTGACGTTCCCCGATGAACGTGCGGACGGCTGGATCCGGGTGGTCACCTGTACCCGGGTGAAGACCGCGGAGGCTCCCTGACGGAGGTGCGGCAGCCGGGAACGACCGTGCCGGCCCTGCCCCCGTTCACGTCCGGCCCTCGTGCGACGAGCGGGCGCCCTGTTCCCACCCGTGGGAAAGCAGGGCGCCCGCTCGTCGTCATGCCCGACCGGCCATACGGGCGCTCAGGGTCCGGACCACCTCGGTCAGGACCTTGTCCCGCCAGTTCCTGTCGGCCTCCGGGTACTCTCCGACACCGTCCGCGGTCGAGGATCCGCTCACCTCGAACTCGTACGGCCCCTGGTGGCAGACCAGTTGGTCATCGTCCTCGACGAAACACCCCGTCGGGCCGAGCGAGGCGCCGAGGTCCCGGTACTTCTCGGGGTCCTGGCCGCCGTTCTTCGCCGCGTACTCCTGGTCCTTCGCGTAACCCTTCGCCACGAGGGCCGGGTCGGCGACGCTCTGGAACACGATGCGGACGTTGCTGTTGTGCTCGCTCTCGTACTCGTCCGGCAGACCGAACGCGGTTTTGCAGCCACCCTTCGGGACGTCGCCCGTGGTCCCCGGGGCCGACTCCGCGAGCGGGTTGAAGTTGAGGACGGTGACCTTGATGGGTTCACGCTCGAAGTCCTCCGCCTGCGGCAGGATCGCGCGGATCTCCTCGTCGCTCAAGGCCTGGCACGCGTCGGGCCACTGTGCCACAGGGAGCGAACTGCCTTGAGGCGGCTGTGCGTCGAGCCGGGCGCCGGACGGCTTCGCTGACCCGAACTCCAGCGGCGGTACGTCGGTGCCGCATCCGGTCAGCACGACAGCCGCGGATGCGACTGCCATGGCGCCCAGGGGGATGCGGTTCCGGTTCATTGTCGGCACGTCTGACTCCGGTCTGAGGCTGGGTACTTGATGTGTCACTCATAGGAATACGACAGATGCGACCCGGTGTGCGAGGTGAATGCGCGGCGGGATGCGGGGAGTAGCCGCGCTGGCCGGGCGGCCGGGTGCGGAAGCCGGCGCTGAGCGGCGGCGTCTTCGGCGCGCACCGTACGCCCGTGAGGGAAGAGCGGCGCCGGGTGTTCGTCAGCGGCATCACCGAACGGGTTGTTGCCGGACAGCGGCGCGGCGATATACGGGAAGCGGCCGAGGGCGCCCGGCGCGCGGTCACCGCCGCGGCCGCCGGGATGACCGCCACGCCTCAGGATCGATGTGGTTCACAAGCATGTCTATGTTTCAGATACATGTCCATTGACGTGAACATGGTCGACGCCTAGGGTTATGGAAAGCGCTTGCACGACCTGATGAACGTTCCTCTCCGTGAGACCCCGTTCATGGACTCGAACAAACACGGTGCCATGACCGATGCCTCGACAGAAGGGCGCTCACGCTTCTTCCCTGACGTGGCCGCGGTTGCGCCCGCACCGACATCGCCAAGCCGGCAGCACGGTTGCCCGGTCCGCCGCCCCACCCAGAGGCGGACCCCGCAACCGCACGAACGCGCCACACCAACTCGTCGAACGAACCAACCCCACCTGGAGTCGAACGATGCAGATCAAACCCGTCATCGCTTGCGTCAGCCTGCTGGCAGGCTCACTGGCCGCCGTGAGCGGCGCGACCGCTCAGGCGGCGCCCACCCTGCACCGGGCCGGAGCATCACCCGCGGTCTCCGCGCCGCTGGACGCCGCCGCCCTCTACGTGGCGCCGGACGGCACCGACGGCGCAGCCGGAACGGAGGCTGACCCGACGACACTGGCCTCGGCCATCAGCCGCGTCGACTCCGGCGGCACGGTCTACCTGCGCGGCGGTACGTACCACTACGCGCAGACCGTCACCATCCCGCCGGGCAACGACGGTTCGTCGAGTGCCCGCACCACCCTCGCGGCCTACCCGGGCGAAAGCCCGGTGCTGAACTTCGCGGAGATGAGCGAGGACCCGGCCAACCGAGGGCTCGCCGTGAACGGGGACTTCTGGCACATCAACGGCATCGTCGTCGAACACGCCGGCGACAACGGGATCTTCGTCGGCGGCAGCAACAACGTCGTCGAACGCGTCGTGACACGCTTCAACCACGACTCGGGGCTGCAGATCTCACGGATCGCCTCGACCACCCCGGACGACGAGTGGCCCGCCAACAACCTCATCCTGAGCTCGGAGTCGCACGACAACGCCGACTCCGACGGCGAGGACGCCGACGGCTTCGCCTCCAAGCTCACTTCCGGCCCCGGGAACGTCTTCCGCTACACGGTGTCCCACCACAACATCGACGACGGCTGGGACCTCTACACCAAGAACGAGACCGGCCCCATCGGCCCGGTGACCATCGAGGACTCCCTCTCCTACAGCAACGGCACGCTCTCGGACGGGACCGTGAACGCCGACGGTGACCGCAACGGCTTCAAGCTCGGCGGCGACGACATCGAGGTCGACCACGTCGTACGCCGCAACATCGCCTACGACAACGGCCATCACGGATTCACGTACAACAGCAACCCCGGCTCGATGACGGTGTCCGACAACGTCGCCGTCGACAACGAGGAGCGCAACTTCTCCTTCGACAAGGGCACTTCCGTCTACCGCAACAACACCTCCTGCCGCAGTGACGACGGGTCGAACGACAAGACGGTCGGCGACGCCGACAGTTCGAACCAGTTCTGGACCGGCTCGAACGGCTCCCGCTGCTCCGCGTACGACGGACCCCTGGACTGGTCGTTCGCTGCGGACGGCCACCTCGTCGTGACGTTCGGCGGAACGGCCGTGACCCCGTAACCCACCGACGGGCGGTGGAGGGCGGGGCCGCCGGCCCGGCCCTCCACCGCGCGCGAGCAGCCGGCGGACGGTCAGCGCAGGATGCCGAGCCTGCGGACAGTCCTCAGCCAGGACGGGAACTCCGACAGGAGCCGGTCGTACAGCTCCGCGTCAGGGACCGTCTCGATGTCGTCCGCGGCGAAGAAGCCGACGTTGTCGACCCGTCGGCCGG
This sequence comes from Streptomyces sp. NBC_00236, assembly GCF_036195045.1. Taxonomy (NCBI): domain Bacteria; kingdom Bacillati; phylum Actinomycetota; class Actinomycetes; order Kitasatosporales; family Streptomycetaceae; genus Streptomyces; species Streptomyces sp. NBC_00236. Next base: position 8,151,322 of record NZ_CP108100.1, read on the forward strand.
GCAAGGTGTCGAAGCGTTCCAGCACCCCGTACTGCGACCGGCCGAGGCCGATGAACTGCCAGAAGACCGGCTCCTCCACCGCCGCACGCAGCTCCCGCTCGATCTCGTCGTTGCGGTACACGCCTCCGTCCGAGAAGAACAGGACTAGGGTCGGTTCGGGCACCGGATGGTCGCGCACGAAGGCGCGCACTTCGGCGATGACCTTCTGCTCCTCGTTCTGGATCCCGACCGCGCGCATGTCGACCTGCCCCGGACGCAGACCCCTCGGCGGCTTCCTGCGGCCGAAGAGACCGACCTGTCCGACGCGCACGTGCAGCGCGAGCCACTCGGGCAGTTCACCGACCACGAGGTCGGGCAGCCGGGCGGGATTGCTGGCGAACGTCCAGGCCTGCATCTCCCCGTCGTCGTCGAGCTGGGCCGCGACGGCCGCCATCCGTTCGGTGACACCGGCCATGGTGCCGCGTGTGTAGAGGCCGCCCATCGATCCGGACGCGTCGAGCACGAGGATGACGCGTGCGGTCAGCCGGGGCAGGCCGTGCTTGGTCAGGCTGACGGCGATCTGCTGTTTGCGCAGCGACAGGCGCTTGCGCATGTCGACCGGCAGATTCTCCTCGCCCTTGGTGAGCCGGATCAAGGGCTCCGCCCGGCCGGCCGGGGGTGGCACGGGGACCGCGGGCAGGACCGGAGCGGGGCGCGGTGCCGTCGGGGCGGCGGAAGGCCGTTCCTCGTCGACGCTGATTCCGAAGTCCGTCGCCAGCCCGGCCAGACCGTCCGTGTATCCCTGGCCGACGGCGCGGAACTTCCACCCGCCGGCGCGCCGGTAGAGCTCGCCGCTCACGTAGGCGGTCTCCGCGCCGGCCTCCATGTCGAAGCGGGCCAACTCGACACCGGACGCCGCGTCGAACAGCCGCAGATGAAGGCCGGGGACCTGCCCGAAGGTCCCACCGTCGACCGAAGCACACAGAGCGACCCGCTCGATGTCCGGTCCCAGCCCGCCCAGATCGACATGGAGCGAGTCGGCCGCCGCCTGCTTGCCGAGGTGACGTACGGCGCCGGACGCATGCCGCGGCTGGTTGTAGAAGACGAAGTCGTCGTCGGACCGGACCCGTCCGCCGCTCGCCAGCAGCAGCGCGGAGGCATCCACATCCGGCACGCCGGACCCCGGCGACCAGCCCAGGACGGCTCTCACGGTGGATGCCGTCACCGGCATGTTGGCGCCCTTGCTCAGTGTCGTCACAAGGACAGTCTGCCTGCCACCTCGATGACATGACCCCCGAGGTGCGACCACCGTACGACGGAACGGTGCTCAGCGTGGCGTGACCGAACCGTCGTAGACGTTGCCCGGCGTGACGACTTCGGTGACGGCCCGGGCGAGCAGCGTGGACGGCTCCTGGGACCCGCTGGTGATATCCGTATTGATCATGATGACCAGGGTGGCCTTCTGCGAGGGCAGGTACACGGTCACGGTCTCGTACCCCGGCAGGGAACCGTTGTGTCCGATCCACCCGCCGGTCTCGAAGATGCCGAGTCCGTAGCTCAAGCCCGGAATGCCCGTGGGAAGAGTCCTGAGCCGCTGCGCCTGTGTCGCCGGGCTCAGCAGTTCTCCGGTGGCGACGATCTTCGCCCACCGGCGGAGGTCCTGCAGATCGGAGATCATCGCACCGGCGGCCCATGCCCAGCTGGGATTCCAGTCCGTGGCGTCCTCGGTCTCACCGCTCAGCGTCTGGTCGGTGTAGCCGCGCGGGTGCGGGTCCGGGAACCCTGGACCCGTCGGGAAGAGCGTGTGGCGCAGGTGGGACGGGCGGAGCACCCGGTTACGGATGACGTCCTCGATCCGATGGCCGCTGACCTTCTCGATCACCAGGCCGAGCAGGACGAGGTTGGAATTGGAGTACTGGAACTGGGCGCCCGGCTCGAAGGTGTTCCGGTGCTTCATGCCGTACGCGAGCAGTTCCCGCGGGGTGAAGTGGCGCTGCGGGTTGCTGAGCAGGTCGTGGATGAAGTCCGCGTCGGCGGTGTACGGGAACAGACCGCTGCGCATCTCCGCGAGATGACGGAGCGTGATCCGGTTGCCGTTGCGGACCCCGGGGACGTACCTGGAGATCGGGTCGTCCAGCCGCACCCGATGGTCGTCGACGAGTTCGAGCAGAGCGGTGACGGTGAAGGTCTTGGTCTCGCTGCCGATACGGATGTAGGAGTCGGCGGCCATCGGTTCGCGGGTGGCGGTGTCGGCGACGCCGGTCGCGCGGACGTAGCTGCCCTTGCCCGGCATCCACAGCCCGACGACGACACCGGGAATGCCGGCCTGCTTGCGGACGTCCGCGATGGCCTTGTCCAGCCGGGCGTTCACCTCGGGACCGAGGCCACCGGGCGGGCAGTCGTCCCGGCCGTGCCGGTCGACGCCCACGGCATGCACCGCCGGAGCGGAGCCCATCGCCATGGGCGCCAGCAGGGTCGCCACGAGCGATGCGGCGGCGAACAGGCGTCGAGCGGAGATACGTCGCATGTCAGGGTGCCTCGTCCAGGTCGGGGAGCGGAGGGCAACATCACCACCCGCACCCCGTACGGAAGGCCGCGCCGGAGGCGCGCTCCGGTGATTCCACTCGTTCGGAGCCCACCGGATCACCGGAGCGGCCCTGACCCGCACCCGGCAACGTCCCCGCACCGCCGTTCGGTCGGCCCAGGACCGCGGGCAGGCGCGCGCCGGCCGCCCGTGCGCCGCGGGCTACGGCAGCCACGCCGCTTCCGGGTCGCCGAAGAGCGCGTCGGGGGAGGCGAGGGACACGGTGCGAAGTGGCGCGTCCATCCAGGCGGGAACGACCGGCACGCCCGTGATGTGCTCCAGCAGGGCGAAGGATTCGGAGTCCAGAGTCTCCAAGTGGAACGGGATCCCGGCCGCCCAGGCGGGAATTCCGGGCGCCGGCTCCATCCAGGCGGCGTCACCCACGACCGAGGGGTCGAACATTCCGTCCACACGCCCGTCGCGTGCGTGCATGACCTGATGCTGGGCGAGGACGTTGTGATGGATGCTGAAGAACTCGCCACCGTCCGACGAGGCGCGCCTGGCGATTTCCGGAATGCTGCCGTGGAACCCCCACTCGATGGCGATGACGTGCTTCTCCACGGTGACGACCCGCAGAAGAGCGCGGTCCGCGTGGACGTGGTCCGCCTGCTCGTCGGCCGCCTCGGCGAACGTCATGACCCGGGACCCGGCCGGTTCGCCGCCGAACGCCCGGATCACCTCTTCCTCAGTCTTCCCCGTGACCACGGAGAGCGTGTATGTCTCCCACTCGGCCGCATCGGCCCACGCGTACGCGGCGACAAGGTCTTCCCACACCACAGCCTCCCCTGACGAACACCGGCGGCTGACGCGCTGACCGTTCCCGCCCATGGCGCCGCACTCTATCCAGCCCGCGACGCCTGACACGGCCCGCAGCCCCGGCCGGGGACGGCTGTCTCGATGCCGCCCCCACCGGTGCCGGGCGCCTCAGTCGTGGCGCAGGCTCGTGACCAGGTCACGAGGCAGGCCATGGGTGTCGTGGAGGTAGTGGAGGTCGTCCTCCGTGAGCCGACCTCGGAACCGCGGCCGGGCGAGCACCTGCCGGCCGCGCTCCATGAGGAGTCCGAACCGGCGCTCCTCGTCGAGCAGCACCTGATGGACGTCGGCCGGCGGCAGTTCCTGCCGGAAGTGGTCCAGGGTGTGGCGGACCAGGTCGTCCGGCAGGTCGGCGAGACCGTACGAGGGATCCTGCCGCCACAGAGCGGTGAGGACCCGCCGTACCAGGCGGCGCAGTACGTAGCCCCGCCCGGTGTTGGCCGGACGCACGCCGTCGCCCAGCACCACGACGGCCGAGCGCAGATGGTCGATGACCAGGCGCAGCGACGGTTCGTCCAGTTGCCACAGCGGCGGAACCAGGCGACGCCACGGCTCGAAGAGGTCCGACTCGAACACGGACGACTTGCCCTGGAGCAGGGTGGCCAGCCGCTCCAGGCCGAGCCCGGTGTCGACGTTCCGCTGGGGAAGAGGCACCAGGGACCCGTCGTCGAGCCGGCGGTGCCTCATCATCACGTGGTTCCACACCTCCACCCAGCGGTCGTCCTGGGTCGGCGTCGACCGGGGCGGGCCGTCGCCGCTCCACAGGAAGATCTCCGAGTCGGGACCGCACGGTCCGACATCCCCGTTGGACCACCAGTTCTCCTCCACGGTGAGCTCGACGGGGACCCCGCGGTCCTGCCACAGCTGAAGGGACGGGGTGTCCCGTTCGCACTGGCTGTCGCCGGCGTAGACGGTGGCGTGCAGCAGACCGGGATCGATGCCCAGGGCCTCGGTGAGCAGCCCGTACCCCCAGTCGAGGCTGAGCGGACCTTCGTAGTCGCCGAGTGACCAGGTGCCGAGCATCTCGAAGACCGTCAGGTGAGTGGCGTCGCCGATCTCTTCCAGATCCGTGGTGCGCAGACAGCGCTGTACGTTGACCAGCCGCCCGCCCAGTGGATGGGGGCGGCCCTCCAGGTACGGAGTAAGGGGGTGCATGCCGGAGGTGGTGAACAGGACGGGGTCGCCCGGTGGGGGCAGCAGCGTCGAGCCGACGATCCGGTGATGACCGCGCTCCTCGAAGTACTCGACGAACGTGCTGACCAGTTTTTCCGTATGCATGGGATGGCTCCTTCGCGTCACAGCGGGGGAGGCACCGGAGAACGGGACCGCTCAGTCACCCGGCCGGGGCCAGAGGCTCCACGGCACTGCCGACGGACCGTTTCCGGTCGCCGGGGGAGGGAAAGTCAGACGGCGGCAACCGGCGAGCTGGTCGCTCGCGCGGTCGCGGTGGTGTGAGAGCCGGTGACGTTCATGTGAACGATCTTATCGTGGCCCGTTCACCCGGGCACGGGGATTTTCCGCCGCCGGCTGGACCGACCGCCTGTCGCGAAGACGGACGGGGCGGGGAAAGGACGTGGCCGGTGAGTCCGTGGTGACGGTAAGGTCCGGCTTCCGGCCCAACACAGCGGTGGGGCCCATGTGCAGAGAGCGAAGCGGATGAGCGGGCGGCAAGCGACGACGACCCTTTGGCGCCCCACCGGACCCGTGGAGCTGGATCTGGTCCGGGAGCTGAACTGGCGTGCCTGGCCGCCCCGGCTGCCGGAGCAACCGATCTTCTACCCGGTTCTCAACGAGGACTACGCGGTGAGGATCGCGCGCGACTGGAACGTGAAGCACGACGGTGCCGGCTTCGTCACCCGATTCGAGGTCGAGTCGGAGTTCCTCACCCGGTACCCCGTACAACAGGCCGGCGGGCGGACGATCCTCGAACTCTGGGTTCCGGCCGAGGAACTGGACGACTTCAACGCCCACATCGTCGGCGAGATCCAGGTGGTCCACGAGTTCCGCCGCGGTGAGGAGTCCCTCTGAGAGGGGAGGCGGCCAGGCCCTGCGGCGCCGGTTCAGTGATCAACCGTCATGGTGGGTGCCCGTGGCCGGCGGAGGCGCCGAAGACGCTGCACCGCGGTCCCCGGAGCCGAGGGGCCACGCCGTGATGTCGCGATAGCGGATCGGCCCACTGCTCCGTGCGGCGTTGCTGCCGACCAGATGCAGCCGTTCGGCATCCCACGGACGGCCGGTGAATCCGGCGAGCCCGGCCGCGATCTCCGCTGCCGAGGACTGATCACCCCGGCGTGCGCGGGCCAGCGTCAGATGCGGTCGCAGGGGCCGGTCCGCCAGGACGACTCCGCGGTCCCTGACCGCCGTACGTACGTCGGCAGCCAGGCCGTACAACGCGTCCAGGTCTCCGTCGACCCCGGTCCACACGACCCGGCCGTCGAAGTCCCCGCCGCCCCGCAGCACAAGGCGCGGGGAGGGATGCGCCGCTGCGATGCCGGCGAGCGGCGCACGCAGGAGCGGAACCGTTTCGACGGGCAGCTCTCCGAGGAACGCCAGCGTGATGTGCCAGTCCTCGACGCGATTCCATCGCATCCGCGGATGCGAGGCGTAGGCGGGCCGGAGTTCCCGGGCGAGTTCCTCCTTCGCGGGGTCGGGCGGGGCGAGGGCGATGAACACGCGGATGGCCGCGGGCAGTGTCTCTTCGTTCACGTCGGAGTCGGTCCGTGTCCGGTCCGGAGGCCGGTCAGCCGTGCTCGGCGTCCGTGGCCGGGTGAAGGGCGTCGTCCGTGCCGTGGCGGAGGCCGTTGACGACCAGTGCGATCATGCGCTGTGTGTAGTCCTGGTCGTCCGGCGAGACGAGATCGCCGACGGCGCGCAGCAGGTCGTACGGGGGCATGCCGGCGCGGAGCCCGCCGGATGCGGCGGCGCAGTCCAGCAGCTCCGTCACGACGGGGAGGAAGCGCTGCTGGAAGTAGGCGGGGAGGCTTTCGTAGGCGGGGTCGCCCGAGTGCAGAGCCGCCTTGAGGCCGCGTTTGGCCGCGACGAACTGCGCGTAGCGCTGGAGCCACAAGGTGAGGGCCTCGACCGGCTCGTGCTGCTCGGCGAGGGCGGGGGCGGCCTCGGCGCAGGCGTCGACCTCGTGGCGGAAGACGGCGGTGATGAGGTCGGAGCGCTGCGGGAAGTGGCGGTAGAGCGTGCCCGCCCCCACGCCGGCCCGAGCGGTGATCCGCCGCACGGGGGCGTCCACGCCGTCCGACGCGAAGACCTCGGCGGCTGCGGTCAGCAGAGCGTCCAGGTTGCGCTGGACGTCGGGCCGCACACGGCGGGCGACCGGCTCCTCGGTGGGGCGATCAGACATGGAATGGGTTCCCTTTGCGCTCCGGAACGATGTTCCGTATTGTGATTGCTGAACGGTGTTCCGGTTTCATTCTATCCGGAGCCGTGACCGGCAGCAGTACCCAGCGCCGCCCATCCTCCTCCAGCCCCGAATCCTTCTTCAGTCCCGAATTGAGTCCCGAAGTGGGTACCCCCATGTCCGAAACAACTCTGACCGCCGGGAAAGCAGACACCGGCCCCGACCCGAAGCGCTGGAAGGCGCTGATCTTCATAGCCCTGGCGCAGCTGATGGTCGTGCTCGACGCGACCATCGTGAACATCGCGCTGCCCTCCGCCCAGCAGGACCTCGGCATCTCGGACGGCAACCGGCAGTGGGTCATCACCGCCTACGCCCTGGCCTTCGGCGGTCTGCTGCTCTTCGGCGGCCGCATCGCCGACCTCTGGGGCCGCAAGCGGGCCTTCCTCGTCGGCCTGACCGGCTTCGCCACCGCCTCCGTGCTCGGCGGCGCCGCCCAGGGCGAGGCCATGATGCTCGGCGCCCGTGCCCTGCAGGGCGTCTTCGGCGCACTGCTCGCACCGGCGGCGCTCTCGCTGCTCGCGGTGACGTTCACCGAGGCCAGGGAGCGCGCCAGGGCGTTCGGCATCTACGGCGCGATCGCCGGTGGGGGCGGAGCCGTGGGCTTCATCCTCGGCGGCACCCTCACCGAGTACCTGAACTGGCGCTGGACCTTCTTCGTCAACGTTCCCTTCGCGATCGTCGCGGCCCTGGGCGCGTACTTCGTGATCCGTGAGCCGGCCGGCGGACGCAACCGCTCGCCCCTCGACATCCCGGGCGTCGCCCTCTCCAGCCTCGGCCTGGTCTCCCTCGTCTACGGCTTCACGCGCGCGGAGTCCGCAGGCTGGTCCGACGCGCTGACGATCGGCATGTTCGTGGCCTCCGCGGTGCTGCTCGGCGCGTTCCTGGTCACCGAGGCCAGGGTCAAGGCGCCGCTGCTGCCGCTGCGCGTGCCGGCCGACCGCAACCGCGGCGGTGTCTACCTCTCGCTCGGCCTCGCCGTCATCGCGATGTTCGGCACCTTCCTGTTCCTCACCTACTACCTCCAGATCGTCCAGGGTTACTCGCCGATCAGGACCGGTCTGGCGTTCCTGCCGATGGTCGCCGGCATGATCACGGGCTCCACCCAGATCGGCGCCCGGCTGATGACGAGGGTTCCCCCGCGACTGCTCATGGGCCCGGGCTTCCTGGTCGCCGCGACCGGAATGCTGTTCCTGACGCGGATGGACATCGGCAGCTCGTACGCCGGACCGGTGCTGCCGGGGCTGCTGCTGCTCGGACTCGGCATGGGCACGGCGTTCATGCCCGCGATGTCGCTCGCCACCCACGGCGTCGAGCCGCGTGACGCCGGAGTCGCCTCCGCGATGGTCAACACCTCGCAGCAGGTCGGCGGTGCCATCGGCACCGCGCTCCTGAACACCATCGCGGCCTCGGCCACGACCGCGTACCTCGCCGCACATGCGGCAGGTGCGACGACTCCGGCCGCACAGAAGCTGGTTCAGGCGCAGGCCATGGTGCGCGGATACTCCAGCGCTACCTGGTGGGCGGTCGGCATCCTGGTGGTTGCCGCAGCCATCGCCCTGACCATGATCAAGGCCGGTCACCAGGGTGGCCCCGCGGCCACCTCGCGTGCTCCGGAGGGAGCGCAGGAGGAGACGAAGATCCCCGCCGTCGCGCACTGAACCACTGGACACCCCCCCCGCAGCGGAAGGGCGCGGTCAGCACGCTGACCGCGCCCTTCCGGCAAACCGGACCCCTTGCCCATCTCGTACGAACCGGGTGCCCGGCACGAGCTCCGGCCACCGAAGCCGGCTACGCAGAGGGCGGCGGCCTGAGGGCGGAGTAGGTCCCCGCACCTGCCGCCAGCAACATGACGCAGCCCGTGAAGATCAGCCCGGCCTCGCGAAGGCCCAGTGACGTGGCCAGCGCACCGACACCGACCACCGGCACCGAGATGCCGGTGTACGCGACGACGAAGAACGCCGAAATGGTGCCGCCCCGGTGCGTTGCCGGAGCGGCGTCGCTGACCAGCGTGAGCGCCGCCCGGAAGGACAACCCCTGGCCGGTTCCCCCGCACAGGGCTCCGAGAACGAGCAGCGGCAGGGATTCCGCGACCAGTGAGGACGCCACCAGCAGCAGACCGACGACGAGAGCACCGCACCCGAGCGGCAGCGCATGGCGCGCGCCGATGCGCCCGCTCAGCGACTGTCCGACGGTCGAAGCCAGAAACACGGAGAACACGACGGCTCCGGTCACCGCCAGGTTGTGCACGCCCAACGTCTGCGTGGCGAAGCTCGGCGCGACCGCGGTGAACAGCCCGAGCAGGGCGAAGCCGGCGAACGCCGCCAGCGAGGCGCGCGCGAACACCCCCTTCACCTCCGGCGGAACCGCCACACCCTGAGGCGTCGGCCGCGGCCACCGCCGGGGATGCGTCACGGTCTCCGGCAGACTCCGGATGATCCCGCACGCCACGGCCACCAGTCCCAGATGGACCCAGAACGGCAGTGTCAGGGGCCACGGCGTGTACTCGGCGAGGAAGCCGGACAGCAGCGGCCCGCAACCCAGTCCGCCCATGTTCGCGGCCGTGGCGGCGAACCCGGCCCGCGCCTTCTGCCCCGGGCGGGCGAGCTCCAGGACCGCCGCGGTCGCCGCACCGCTCAGCAGACCGGCCGCGCCGCCGGACAGCAGGCGGCCCGCGAAGAGCAACGGCAGCCCGCTCTCCAGCAGGAAGCAGCCCGCGCTCGCCGCCGACAGAGCCATGGCGCACAGCAGCACGGGCCTGCGGCCGACCTTGTCCGAGTAGTTGCCCACCAGCATCAGCACGGCGATCACCGCCAGGGCGTACGCGGCGAAGACGACGGTCACCATCAGCTCGGAGAACCCGATCTTCTCCTGATAGAGCCCGTACAGGGGAGTGGGCAGCGTGGTCCCGGCCATCCCGATGGCGAACACCACAGCCGCAGCCACGTAGCCGGGACGCCGGCCACTGCCCGTACTCACCGCACCCTCGCGAACGATCACCCGCGTCACCCTACGAGCGGCCACCCGCCCGGACCGTGCACGGCGCGAGGCACGGCCGGGTCGAGTCGTGCCTCGCGCCGATGCGCCGGCGGCCACGGGGGTGGTCGCAACTGTCCGTACCCGCTCAGCGGTCGGTGCGCAGAGCGTGGAGCAGCATCGGCAGTGAAGCATGCAACTCGCGCTGCCAGTACGCCCAGCGATGGGTGCCCGGCCCGTAGAAATGAGTGACCACATGCCGAGCGCCGACGCGTTCGAGCTCGCTCGCCAGGGCGTGGTTCTGCCGGTTGAAGTCCGCCTCCAGGGCGTTCGTGCTGCCTGGCGGGTCCAGCGGACCGGCGGTGCCGTCACCGCAGGACAGGTAGACCGGGATCGACCTGAGTCGCTTGGCCAGGTGGAACGGGTCGTGGGCCGCCCAGACATCGCGTTGCGCCACCGGGTCGCCCCAGACCCGCAGCGGGTCGCCGCCCTGACCGGCGAAGTACCCCATGATGCGGTCGACCGACTCGTCGTTGAGCAGCGGATGCGCGGAGCCGGAGTACGAGGCGGCCGCCTTGAACATGCCGGGGTGCCGGGCCGCGTACATCAGGGCGCCCTGGCCGCCCATCGACAGTCCCGCCACCACGCGATTGCTGCTCGCCCCCCAGCCGTGTTCGAGCAGGCGGCGCAGCTCCTCGGTGTGGAAGGTCTCCCACGCCGGGTCACTGCCCTGGCCGTAGTTCCACCAGTCGCTGTACCAGCCGTTCCAGCCGGCCTCAGGCATGACCACAAGGACGTCGCGCAGATCTTCGGTCTGCGCGACATCGGTCTTGCTAGTCCACGAGGTGTAGTCCCCGCAGCAGCCGTGCAGCAGCCAGAGAGTCGGCCAGCGCCGGCTCCGGTCGCCCGGATCCCAGCCATCCGGCGTGAGCAGGCGCACGTTCACCGTCCGGTCTCCGAGCGCCGGTGAACGAACCGACAGGTCGACCTGCCGGTCGGCGACCTGGGTGACGGCGACGACCTCGGCACCCCGGGACGGGGCGGTCCCGATCGGCTCCGCGGCGGCCGACACGGGTGCGTTCGACATCAGCGTGAGCAGCAGTGCCCCAACGATGAGCAGCAGACGGGCTCTTCGGATCGGAACGGCGGTCATGGCGACTCCTGTCAGTGGACTGTGGACGGTCGCGAGCCGGGCTTCCCTGCCCGGACCTTCCCGGCCGGAACCGGTCAGTTCCGGCCGGAAAGTATCAGCAGTGCGTCGCCGACGGGGCGTTCACCGGCCGCGTCGGACGGATCATTGATCATGACTCCGTCGACCACCATCGTGGTCGACCCGCCGCCGTCGAGATTGACCGCGTCGCGCAGGCCGAGCGCCCGGGCGACGGCGGCGCTCTCGGGGATGCTCAGCCCGAGTGCGTCCGTGCTGCGCCCGTCGGCGGTGACCAGCACGGTCCGGCCCGTGGCGTCCACCCCGGCCAGCGTGCGCGGATTCCGCTTCTGCATCCAGCCGTAGTAGAAGCTCGGATTGCCGGACTGCACCATGCCGTCGGCGGTGGGCGTGACGTGCGGGCGCCCGTCCCGGACCAGTTCGGGGCCTCCGTTGAGGATGCTGGTCGTCGGTGACGGCGACACCTTGTGGCCGTTGCCGTCCCGCAGTGTCCTCTCGACGCGCAGGGGCCGGCCGACCTGAGCGAGGGCGGTCAACTGGGCGACGCGGGTACCGGTCGCCTGCACGGAGCCGGCGCCGTCCGGCAGCGGCCCGCCGCGCGGCGACCGCAGTTCCAGGACGCGGCCGTGGGCGTCCAGTACGGCCTCGATGCCCTCGCCGCCCGGTGTCTGCCGACCGTAGTCGGGCGTGAAAGCGACGAGCTCGTCGCGGTCGGAGCAGGTGACGTCGTGCAGGGGCAGCGAGGTCGGCGTGTCGTCCGCGGTGCCGCCACAGTTCCTGATCAGGCCCGGAACGCGGTCGATTCCGTCCAGGGCCTGCGAAGCCCCCCGGCCGACGACACGCCCCTCCCAGGTCAGCCGGGCCACCGTGCTGTGCCGGCCGTTGCCGTGGATCACCAGCCCGGGCCGCCCCTGGACCGGCTCGCTCAGGACCCGGCCGTCGTAGACGCCGACACCGGCCGGATCGCCCGGTGCGCCCGCCTTCGGATCGAGGACGAAGAACCCGGCGTTGACCCCCGCGGTCGCACCGGCCGCGGCCGCCAGCTCACTGGTCTTCTCACGGTTCTCCAGATCCGGACCGTACGAGGCCGCGAGCCGGCCGCGGAACCGGCCCGGGTCGATGGTGAGCACGTCGATCCGCCACGGACCACGGTCCGTCGGGTCGCCGTCCCAGCCGGTGTACACGGCGGACCCGGCGTAGCCGGCCTTCCGCAGCAGCGCGAGCTCGGCCGCCGCCGCGGACTGCGTGTCGAACCGCCCGACCCGGACCCGCCACCCGAGCGATCCGCCGGCGTAGTCGGCGACGGCCGGCGTCGTGACCTGCTCGGCCCGGGCGTCGAAGCCGTCTCCCTCGATGTCCGCGGTCAGTTCGTCGGCACTGGCCCGGTCCTTGAGCGCCGTCGGCGGCGCGTCGGGATCCGGCGAGGTGGCACCGCCGGGTATCGACACCTCGACGGTCCACGCGAGCGCCGGAGCATCGGCACCGCGCACGATCCGCGTGAGGGTGACACCGGGCTGCAGGGTGCGCGTGCTGCGCGTCTCGGCCAGGCCGACGGCACCCAGCGGCAGGGCACGCACCGACCCGGGACGCGGCTCGGAGGAAGCGGGCGCGGGCGATGCGCCCATCACGGCCAAAAGGGCCAGGACCGTGGCCGTGCCGAGGACCTTGCTGTTCATGTACCCCCCTGGGAAAGATCCGCCCAGCAACGGTGCGTGTGCCGACCGTCACCAGTCAAGGCGTGTGCACGTCAACTCTGATGGTCCATTGGCGCAACTCCACACGAACGCGCACCGAACCTGATCGACGACTCGCACCCTTTCCAGCGGAACCGGAGATTGGGGCGAGCCGGAGGGAACGCCCGCCTACTGTGGCTGTGGAGGTACACCCGTGTCCTGGCCATCCGTGATCATCCTCGTCCCCGCTGGGCGTCGCATGTCGCTCGAAGGGCGAATCCGCGCCTTTGGCCTCGCACCGGATCCTGCGACGGGCGGCGAACGGCTGCACTGGCACGGCTACTCGTACTGCTTCGACCTCTCGGGCAGGATCCTGGCGGACTACGAGCCGGACGAGATCGAGCACGTCACGGCCTCGATCGGCGAACCGTACGCCGTCCAGGTGTCCTGCCAGTCCATGGACGCCGCCCGGGCCTTCCTCCATGACGTCCTTCCTGGCGTCGACGGTCTGGTGGACACCAACCATTTCGAGATCCTGCCGGCTGCCGGGTTCCTCACACTGATGAACGGTCATCCGGGGTGGGACTGGCGTCGCCGACCGAGCACGGACCTCGCGAGCGGTTCCGGAGACGGACCGCCCGGGCTGAGTGGCCACCAGGAAGGCGCGTAGCAGCGGGTTCTCGCAGGCACGCGCGGAGAGCTCCGCCTGCCCTTGCCGACGCCCGGTCTCCTCGATTTGGATCCGCCGGCCGACCGTGAAGATCCAGGACGTGGCCTCGACAGACGGATCGCCACCTCGTGCTGCGCGTCCCGTGGCCGGACGCGCGCCCTTGACCGCGGGAGGCGGCACAAGACGAAGGCGAGGAGATCGCTCTCCTCGCCACTCCTAACGTATAGCGCACTGGGGGGCTTGCGGCAAGGCCCGGGTGGTGGCGCAGAATCGTCGGCCGAGGCCACAGCCTGCGGATATGGGAGCACGAGTGCGTGAGTTGTCGATGTACGGGGGACGCGGTGACGTCGGAGAAGCGGTGGGCGCGGCCGTGCGGGTGCGGGTCTTCGGCGCGGTGGTGCCCGGGTACGCGCCGCCCGAGCCGTCGGATGGAGGGCCGCCAGTGACGACGACGTGGCTGGCACGAGGTACCACGCACGGGGAGTCGCCCGTGATTCGATCGGCCGGTGCAGGGCAATGGGACACGACTGCCTCGGAGGTATCGCGATGAACGAGCAGTACGTGTGGGATCTTCAGGACGTTGACGAGACCCGGGTCGGGGTCGTCGGTGGCAAGGGTGCGCACCTGGGCGGGCTGTCGCGGATCGAAGGTGTCCGGGTGCCGCCCGGATTCTGTGTGACGACGGACGCCTTCCGGCGCGTCATGTCGGAAGAGCCGTCGATCGATGATCGGCTCGATGAGCTGTCGCGTCTGAACCCCGACGACCGGGAGGCGGTCCGCACGCTCAGTGCGCAGATCCGCCGGTCCATCGAAGGGATCGCCGTCCCGGGCGATCTCGCAGCGGTGATCACCCGCGCGCTCGCCCGCCTCGGTGACCGGGTCGCCTGCGCGGTCCGGTCCAGCGCGACGGCGGAGGACCTGCCGACGGCCTCGTTCGCCGGCCAGCAGGACACGTACCTCAACGTCCTGGGGCCCGCGGCGGTCCTGCAGCACATCAGCAGGTGCTGGGCCTCGCTCTTCACCGAGCGGGCCGTGACCTACCGTCAGCGGAACGGCATCGACCACCGTACGGTCCACATGGCCGTGGTCGTGCAGCAGATGGCCTTCCCGGAGGCGGCCGGCATCCTGTTCACCGCCGACCCCGTCACCGGCAACCGCAAGGTCGCCACCGTGGACGCCGGCTTCGGCCTCGGCGAGGCACTGGTCTCCGGCCTGGTGAACCCAGACGTGTTCAAGGTGCGGGACGGCGAAGTCGTCGCCAGGACGATCGCGGCCAAAGAGCGTGCCGTGCTCGCGTTGCCTGACGGCGGTACGCAGGAAGTGGCGATCGACGCGCGGCGCCAGGAGCTGCCTGCGCTGACCGACGAGCAGGTGGTACGGCTCGTGGGGCTCGGGCGGCGCATCGAAGCACACTTCGGCTGCCCCCAGGACATCGAGTGGTGCCTGGTCGACGACGGCTTCCAGATCGTTCAGAGCCGGCCGGTCACCACTCTGTTCCCCGTCCCCGAGACCGACGACCAGGACAACCACGTCTACGTCTCCGTCGGTCATCAGCAGATGATGACCGACCCCATGAAGCCGCTGGGCTTCTCCATGTGGCAGCGGACGGCCATGGTGGCGATGCACGAGGCCGGCGGAAGGCTGTTCGTCGACGTCACCGCGCGTCTGGCCTCGCCCGCGAGCCGCGCCGCCCTCCTGGAGATCATGGGGAAAGGCGATCCGCTGGTCAGGGACGCTCTGGAGACAGTCCTCGACCGTGACGACTTCGTACCTTCGCTCCCGGACCCGGGGCCCGGGAAGCCGCCGGCCGGAGGCGCGCCCGCCCCGGTCGAGACCGATCCGGCCGTCGTCACCGGCCTGATCGCGGCGAGCCGGGCGTCCGTCGCCGCCCTGGAGCGCGAAATCCGGACGAAGACCGGACCGGCGCTGTTCGACTTCCTGCTGGAGGCCTTCGAGGAGCACAAACGAGTCCTCGGCGACCGGGTGAGCATGCAGGTGATCATGGCCGGCATGGAGGCCACATGGTGGCTCAACGACAAGCTGGAGGAGTGGCTGGGGGAGAAGAACGCGGCCGACACGCTCACGCTGTCCGCTCCTGACAACATCACGTCGGAGATGGGGCTGGCGCTGCTCGATGTCGCGGACGTGATCCGCCCGCGGCCGGAGGTGGTGGAGTTCCTCCGGGGCGTCGAGCACGTCGAGGACGACGCCTTCCTGGACGAACTGGCGAAAGTCACGGGCGGGCCCGAAGCGCGCGAAGCCATTGAGGCCTACCTCGACCGGTACGGCATGCGTTGCGTCGGCGAGATCGACATCACGAGGCCCCGCTGGCGCGAACGCCCCACCACGCTCGTGCCCGTGATCCTCGACAACGTCAGGAACTTCGGGCGAGGCGCTGCGGGGCGGCGTTTCGAGGAAGGGCGGCAGAGGGCGGAGAAGAAGGAACAAGAGGTTCTCTCACGTCTGCGAGTTCTGCCGGACGGGGATCAGAAGGCTGACGAGGCCAAGCGGATGATCGACCGGGTCAGGACGTTCATCGGGTACCGGGAGTACCCGAAGTACGGCATCGTCAGCCGTACCTTCGTCTACAAGCAGGCCCTGCTGCGAGAGGCCGAGCGTCTCGTCGAGGACAACGTGCTCCGCGACAGGGAGGACATCTTCTACCTCACGTTCCAGGAGCTCCACGACGTGGTGCGCTCGAACCGGCTGGACGAGCGGCTGATCCAGCGCCGCAAGGACGCCTTCCGGTCGTACCACGCGCTCACACCGCCCCGGGTTCTCACTTCGGACGGGGAGGCGCTCACGGGGGCGTACCGGCGCGACGACGTGCCGGTCGGTGCTCTGACCGGCGTCCCTGTTTCCGTCGGGACGATCGAGGGCAGGGCCCGCGTCATCCTCGATATGTCGGAGGCCGACCTCGAAGCGGGCGACATCCTGGTCACGGCCTTCACGGACCCCAGCTGGTCGCCGCTGTTCGTCGGGATCGCGGGCCTGGTGACGGAGGTGGGCGGCGTGATGACCCATGGCGCGGTGATCGCGCGGGAGTACGGTTTGCCGGCTGTGGTGGGAGTGGAGCAGGCGACCCGGCTGATCCGGGACGGGCAGCGGATCCGTGTGCACGGAACGGATGGGTACGTAGAGATCCTGCCCTGACCGGTCCACGAGAGGTCGCACACCGCACGCCGGGACACGCTTTCCGGCGTGCGGCGTGCGGCGGACATTGCGTGGGGGCCGGCCCCGCGCGTGCGGGGCGGCGGCGCCGGGCGAGCCGACCGGGGCGCTACTGCGCGCCGCGCAGCCGCAGAAGGTAGGTCGCGGTCAGTGCGACGGCACGGTCCCCGTCATGCGACAGTTCCGCGAGGGCGGATGACGCCGCCGCCCCCGGAACCGCGGCCAGAGCCTGCGTCAGCCGTCCGCGGGCAGATGTTCCGGTGGCGTCGTCGGTCAGACGGCCGATGAGTCCGGTCGCGATCCGGTCCGCCATCGCGGCGTCGCTCGCCAGCACGCTCAGGGCGTCGGCCGCATCGGTGTCGTTCCTTCCGTCCACGATCATCGCGATGAGGATCGGGGCCGCCTCGGCCTCGCCACGTGTGCCGAGGGCAAGAGCCGCGTACCCGCGGACCGCGATGTCGGCATTCACCAGGGCGTGCCGCAGCTCCGCGGTCGCCTCATCGCCCGGCATCTCGGCGAGTGCCCGGACGGCACGCTCCCGTACGGCGGCCACCGTCGAGCCGAGGCCCTGCGCCAGCAGCGCGGGAACGCCGTCGCCGGACCGGGCAAGGGCCCATCGCAGGGCTCCGGCCACGTTCGTGTCCGCCTCGCTCAGCGCTGCCTCGACCAGGGCCTCGACCGGCACCGGAACCTCGTCGCCCGAGGCGAGGGCCGCGCGTTGGCGCGCATCGGGACTCTTGGAACCCAGAGCCTGGAGAAGCGCGACGACCTGGAGGACGCCCTCCCAGCCGGCGGGTTCCGCCGCATCGATCCGGTGCAGCCGCGTGAGCAGGTCGGTCTCGGCCGCGATGCGCTCACGTGTCTGACGGATGAGATCGCCGACGAGCTCCGAGGGTGTGAAGCCGGGATCGTCGAGCGCGCGTTTGACCTCACGCAGCGACAGCCCCAGTGACCGCAGGCTCTCGATGTGGAAGATGCGCCGGATGTCCTCTCCGGAGTACTCCCGGTAGCCGGCTCCCGTACGACCGAACGGCCGTACCAGGCCGAGCGACTCGTAATGCCGGAGCATCCGCGCACTGACTCCGGACCTTTGCGCCACCTCACCGATCAGCATGTCCTATGGTCACCCGTGACTGTGCCCGCCGAGGGCGACGACGCGCTTCGCCTCCTCGAGCGCGAACTCGAACCCGGTGTCCGGATCGCGCAGCAGCCGCTGTGTGGCGAGTGCGTGTACGCGTACCCGCGGGTCGGAAGCCGTCGTCTCTCCGTGGAGAGCCGGCACGATGACCTCACCCAGGGCGACCAGGGCGCGGCTGAGACTCAGCCGCGTCTCCCGGTTCCCGCGCCCGAGCTGCGTCGCGAGCACCACGGCCAGGGCTGACTCCTCGCCCTCCGGTACGAGCAAGACCGCGGCCCGCCAGGCGGCCCGGGCGACCTCGTGGTCGGCGTCGGACAGCAGCGCCCGTGTGAGGGCCGGCCAGGCCCGCCGGTCCCCGATCTTGGACAGGGTGTGCAGTGCCTGGCTCCGGGCCTGCGCATGCTCCGAACGGAGCTCGCGGACCAGCCGGGGAAGTGTCGTGGACACCGGGTGGCGGGTGAGTGCCCAGGTCAGCATGTCGCGGACGAAGAAGTCGGGCTCGGCCCCGCACCGCTCGATGAGCTTGTCGACGAAATGGGGGTCGGGCGTCGAACCGATCACCAGAGCAGCTCGCAGCCGCACGGACGAACGGCTGTCCTCCAACCCCTGGAGCGTCGGCGACGGATCCGTGTTCTGTCTCATGGCCTTCATCTGGACCACCTCCTCGGCAAGCAGTGAAGGGCTTGTCATCGTGTCAAGGTCAAACCGCAGCGGCTGCGCGGTCGCCGGGCGTCACGGCCGAGCGGCAGGAAGGGGCCCGACCGGATACTCCGGTCGGGCCCCTTCCTGCCGCTGTGTGACGGGGCTCAGGTGCGGCGGTGACTGCCGTAGTAGTCGCCGACCTGCTCGTGGTACCCGGCGTCCCCGAGGTGCTTGTCCTTGTCGAACTCGGGGGAGTTCTTGATCTGGTCCTTTGTCAGGTCGACAAAGATCCTCTGCTCGTGCGGGTCGACGCTGATTACCGTGCCGGCCGGGAGCAGGACGTGCTTTCCGAAGATCCAGAGACCGGTGTCCACCACGAGGTACGAGGAGTTGACTTCGTCCGAGTGCTTGTCGACCTTGCCGATGCTTCCGTCGGTCGCCTCGACCTTGTATCCGATCAGGTCGGTGCCCGTGGTGTGGTTGGCGGCCGGCTGGTAGCCCCAGATGTTGTCACTCATGAAATGGCTCCTTCATAGAGATTCTTCACCCGCCGCAGGTGAAACAGCGGAGGGTGTCGGCGTCCCGTGCAGAAGCGGTGACGCTCTCTCGGGAGACCGTCTGCCCTGCCTCCCCATCCTCATGCCTCTGCGTCTCGGAGAGTGTGCGCCTCTGTGTCTCGGAGAGTGTGCGGGAGGGAGGAGAGCGGGCGAGGAGAGGAGAAAGCTGCCCCGCGGCCGAGCGGCATCTTGTTCCCGTGGTCCCGGCGGGGAAACCCGCAGTTTCGGATGCATGAGAGGCGATGGTCAGGGCATTCGAGTTCCTGGAGGTTGATAAATATGGTTCCCCTGCTTCTCGTTCTTCTGCTCGCTCTCGTTCTCTTCGGTGCGGGATTCGCATTGAAGGCCTTGTGGATCGTGGCAGTGATCGTGCTGGCTGTCTGGCTGCTCGGCTTTGTCATGCGTTCCGTAGGAGCGGGCGGCCACCGTGGCCGCTGGTACCGCTGGTAGTCGTCGACGACCAGCCAGTCGTGCGGGGTGGCCCCGGCCAACAGGCCGGGGCCACCCCGCACGTGTGTGGAGCAGGGCTCGGCCTGCCGGTCCCGGGACGCCGATTCGGAGCGTGTGGGACGGGTACGCGTCGTGAACCCCCACGAAAGGACAACGCCGTGTCCCACCAGCGGAACATCTTCGTTCTCGGCCTCGATGAAGCCAACCTGCCGACGCTGAAAGCTGTCCCGGACGCCGACACGTACAGGTTCCATCCGCTGCTCAGCATCCAGGAGCTGCAGGAGGGCGAGGTCTCGGTCGCCGATCTGATGAGCCGGGCCCGGGCGGTCCTCGACGCGCATGACGGCAGCATCGACGCGATCGTCGGCTACTGGGACTTCCCGGTCAGCACACTCGTGCCGATGCTGGGCCGGGAGTACGACACACGTACCACCAGCCTGGAATCCGTCGTCAAATGTGAGCACAAGTACTGGAGCAGGCTGGAACAGCGGAAGGTCATCGACGCGTACCCGAACTTCGGACGGGTGGACCTCGACAGCACGGACCCCCGGCCGCCCGACGGTGTGGCATTTCCCATGTGGCTCAAGCCCGCTCTCGCCTACTCCTCGGAACTCGCTTACGCGGTCTCGGACATCACGGAATTCCGCGCGGCCGTCGACAGGATACGACAGGGGATCGGCAGGGTGGGAAGGCCGTTCGACGAAGTGCTCAGCCTGCTCGAACTGCCTCCGGAAATGGCTGGTGTGGGCGGTCAGGTATGTCTTGCGGAGGAGGCCATGACCGGCCTCCAGGTGGCCGTGGAAGGATATGTCCACGAAGGGGAAGTCACCGTCTACGGAGTGCTCGACTCGATCAACTACCCGGGTTCGCCCTGTTTCCTCCGCCACCAGTATCCGAGCACGCTCCCTCCGGGGGTGATCCGGCGGCTGCATGAGGTCAGCAGGCGAACGATGCGACAGATAGGAATGGACTCGGCCACATTCAGCATCGAGTACTTCTACGACCCGAAGACCGAGGAGGTCAGCCTGCTGGAGATAAATCCGAGGCATTCGCAGTCGCATGCGGAGCTCTTCGCCTATGTTGACGGAACCGCCAATCACCACAGGATGATCCGTCTCGCACTCGGACTCGACCCGGCGGCGCCCGGTGGCCAGGGACCGTACCGCATGGCCGCCAAGTGGTACTACCGCTGGTTCGGCGAAGGCCAGGTGCACCATGTGCCCACGCCGTCCGACCTCGCCGCCATCGAACGCCGTATCCCCGGAGTGCGCATCGACGTCGTGCCCGCCGAAGGGCAGAAGCTCTCCTCCGTGTCCCAGCAGGACAGTTACAGCTACGAGGTCGCGCACATCTTCACCGGAGCGGACGACGAGAAGGGCCTGCGGCGCAAGTTCGACCAGTGTGTCGCCGCGTTGGGCCTCACCTTCGACGAAACGGCTCCGGGCGGCCGTGACCGGGAGACGTCGTGAACGGGGACAGGAGCAGGAGGGAGCAGACCATCGGTATGCGAGATGTCGATCAACTGCCGTACGCGGTCCAGCAGGAGGACCACGTCACCATCACCATGTCGGACGGTGTCCGGCTGTCAGCGAGGATCTGGCGCCCCACCGGGTCGGACGCCGAGCCTGTCCCGGCGATCCTGGAGGCCATTCCTTACCGGAAGAACGACCTGACTTCCACCCGCGACGCAATCCACCACCCCTACATCGCCGGCCATGGTTACGCCTGCGTGCGGGTCGACCTGCGAGGCACGGGGGAGTCGGAAGGCGTCCTTCGGGACGAGTACCTGGAGCGGGAACAGCTCGATGCGGAGGAAGTGCTCGCCTGGCTTGCCGCGCAGTCCTGGTGCGACGGCAGCACAGGGATGATGGGCATCTCGTGGGGCGCCTTCTCGGCGCTCCAGGTCGCCGCCCGGCAGCCGCCGAGCCTGGGCGCCATCGTCATCGCCTCCTTCACCGACGACAGGTACGCGGACGACATGCACTACGTCGGTGGCGCCATGCTGTCCGACAACCTGGCCGAGGCCGGGACGATGTTCGCCTATGCCACCTGCCCTCCCGACCCGGACGTGGTCGGCGAGTGCTGGCGCGACATGTGGCGCCGGCGTCTGGAGGCCGCTCGGCCGTGGGTTCTCGAATGGCTGCGCCATCAGCACCGTGACGACTACTGGCGCCACGCCTCGCTCAGTGAGGACTACGGGTCCCTGCGTTGTCCCGTGCTCGCCTCCAGCGGCTGGGCGGACGGGTACTCCAACGCAGTGACACGTCTCCTGAGCCGTGTCGACGTACCCCGCAAGGGGCTGATCGGCCCCTGGTCGCACAAGCTCCCGCACCTCGGCGAACCGGGACCGGCCATCGGGTACCTCCAAGAAGTGGTCCGGTGGTGGGACCGCTGGCTCAAGGGCATCGACAACGGCGTCATGGACGGCCCCATGATCCGGGCCTGGATGCAGGAGAGCGTGCCTCCGTCCACCTCCTACCAGGAGCGCCCGGGGCGCTGGGTGGGCGAGCCGGCCTGGCCCTCGCCCCACATCGAGGAGGTGGTCCACCCCCTGCGCGACCGCTCCATCGTGTGCGACGGACGGGGCCCCGGGCCGGCGGACGCGAGTGGATCCGCCGGGCTCGTGCACACGATCCAATCGCCGCTCTCCGTAGGTCAGTTCGCCGGGAAGTGGGCCTCCTACAACGCCCCGCCGGATCTGCCGTACGACCAGCGTGAGGAGGACGGCGGCTCACTCGTCTTCGAGACGCAGCCTCTGACGGAACGCCTGGAGATCCTCGGCGCTCCGGCCGCGGAACTGTTGGTGTCCTCGTCGGGCCGGGCGGCGCAGGTCACCGTCCGCCTGTCGGACGTCGCGCCCGACGGCCGTGCGACCCGGGTGACCTACGGGGTGCTGAACCTTGCGCACCGATCGGGTGACGGCGCTCTTGAGCCACTCGAACCCGGAAGGAAATATCAGGTCCGGATCCCGCTCAACGGAGTCGCCCAGGTATTCCCCGCCGGACATCGCGTGCGTCTCTCGCTCTCGACCTCGTACTGGCCGCTCGTCTGGCCGGCGCCCTCGCCCGCCCGGCTGAGCGTTCATGAGGCCGGGAGCTCCCTCACGCTGCCCGTCCGGCCCGCGGCCGCTCCGGACGAAGTTCCTGTGGCGCCGTTCGGTGAGCCCGAGGGGTGCGAACCGTCGGAGGTCACCCAGCTGACGGAGCCCGAACAGGCGTGGACCGTGTCCAGGGACCTTGTCGACTACCGCTCCTCCCTCGACATCGTGAAGGACCGGGGGCTGCAGAGGTACGAGGAGAACGGGATCGAGGTCGGGTTGAGGGCCTGCGAGAAGTACACCTCCATCGCCGACGACTTCGGATCGGTGAGTGGTGAGGCGGCCTGGACCATGCGTTTCAGGCGTCCCGGATGGGACGTCCGGGTGGAGACCCGCACGCTACTGACGTCGGACGAGACCGATTTCCACGTCGATGCCACCCTGGACGGCTACGAGGACGGCCGCAGGGTGTTCTCCCGCACCTGGAACGAGAGCGTCCCGCGAGTGAACGTCTGAGCATCGCCCGTGCGGGAGCAGATGTGTCCGTCCCTCGGCGTGGCGCCGCAGGGCCACCCAGCGGGGCCTGCCCGGTGGGCGGAGCGGTGGACGGCAGCCCGGGACCTCCCGCGGGGCTCAGATCTGCCGGTCGTCCATGTGACGGCCGAGGCTGCGGCCGAAGCGTTCCGAGATCGCCGGCATCAGGCTCTCGCCGTCGGCCGGGCGGTCGAGGCCGAAGACGTGGCCGGGGAAGTCCAGGTCCTTCTGCACCGCCCAGATCCCGTCGTGGTCCTCCGGCGGGAGGATGCGCACCGGGTCGCCGACGGCGACCCAGCCGATCGGCACCATCGAGTCGGCCGGCAGCACCGTGCGCAGATGCACGACGCCGTTGATCCGCACCTCGGAACGGGTCCCGATCCGCGCGCCGTTGAAGACGCGGCTGCCCGTGGCCAGGAAGACCTCGTCCTCGACCCGGCAACCGGTCAGGCAGGAGGCCGGGCCCACCAGCACCTGTCGTCCCAGAACCAGCGGGTCCCGTCGGGTACCCCGCAGGACCGCGTTCTCCATCACGATGCTGCCCTCGCCGACCTCCACCGGCCCGCCCTCGGCGGTGAGTACCGCACCGAACAGCACCCGGCACCCGGCGCCCACCCGAACGTCCCCGCACAACGTGGCGGTCGGAGCGACATAGGCCGTGGGGTGGACCGACGGCGAGCAGCCCTCATGAGCAATCATCATGGTTGCGATCATCCCGTCTCCGGAGCGCGGGCGCACCCCCGTCCAGTGAGTGACCCCACCGGGTCAGCGGCCGGCCGCCCGGCGGCGCAGCCGCAGAGGTGCGTAGACGGCGAGCGCCGCGACGAAGGCGACGTAGTACGCGAGGTCCGCGCCGTGCAGAGCCGCGGCCACCGGCCCCACGTACAGGCTCGTGTCCATGAACGGAACCGCCGCGCCGAAGGCGACGACGAACGCCACGAGAGCGGGCCACCACGGCTGGGGACGGTCGCCCTCGACAGTCGGATCGAACGGGGCTCCGCCCCTCTCCCCAGCGCGTGCGAACCAGTCGACGGTCACCACCGCCACGAATCCGGGGATCCAGTAACCGACGAACAGCAACACGTTCTGGAAACGGGCCGTGGTGTCCGCGGCGTGCATCCACAGCACCAGCGGGAAGCCGAGTACGGCAGAGAGCGCCGCCGCCAGCGGCCGTGGGACGGGCACCCCGACGGTCTGAAGGGCCAGGGAGCCGCTGTAGTCGTTCATCGCGTTGCTGCACAGCGCCGCCAGCGCGACGGCCAGCAGTCCGAACCCGCCGAGCGCCCCGCCTCCCAGCAGTTCGTCGACGCCCTTCGCGGTCTGGTCGGTGAAGGCGGACGCCCCCCACAGGCCGAGCGCCTGCACGGCTACGAAGGAGACCGAGATGCCGAGAAGCGTGTACCAGAACATGCGGGGGCGCGAGGCGGACCGTGGCAGGTACCTGCTGAAGTCGCTGGCGTACGGGGCCCAGGACAGTGCGAGGCTGAGTGCGATGGTGCTGGTGAGCACGAAGGCGCCGGCGCGGTCGGCGCCGTGCACCGACCCGCTGGTGGTGGGGTGGGCGCCGTCGAGGAGCTTCACGGCCAGCGCGACGAAGGCGGCGGCCAGCACGAAGGTCATGACCTTCTGCAGTCGGTGTATCGCCTCGTAGCCGAAGACACCGAGCAGGCCCTGCCCCACCATCATCACGAGTACACCCAGCCAGAACGGCCATCCGCACAGTCGGGCCAGCGCATCCCCGCCGAAGAGGCCGATCAGCGCGTCCCACGCGACTGACGACAGCCACTGCAGTACGCCCGGAACGGCAACCGCCCGGCCGAAAGCGAGCCGGGCCAGCGGCAGTTGACCGGTACCAGTGAGACTGCCCCAGGTCCCGAGGTACGCGGTGGGCGCGGCGCCCACGAGGGTGCCGAGCACGACAGCCACCAGCGCGGTGGTGAAGTCAAGCCCGAGCACGATGCCGATCGTGCCGGTGAAGACGCCCGTCATCGTGAGGTTCGGGGCGAACCACACGGTGAACAGCCGCCCGGGAGCACCGTAGCGGTGAGACTCCGGGACGGGGGCGATCCCGCGCGTCTCGATGCGCAGATCACCGGTGGCGGGGGAGGGCGTCAGCCCGTCGGCGAGGGGTTTGCGGCCGGTGGCCGCCGGGCCGCTCGGAGCATGTGGAAATGACATCGATGACATCCCTCCGCCAGTGCTAACTGGTTCAGGTTCGACGGGTGTGATCTCAGCCCCGCTGGTCGGGGCACCCCGTGTCGGATTGCGTCGGCAAGGCTAACCCACGCGTTCGGGCCCGGACGACAGGGCTCCGACCGCTCGGACGAGATTCCGCCCGCTCAGCATCGCGTTCGCCGCACGAACACGGTGCGGGTCCCGGGCCCCGTACCACTCGCGACGGTCCCGGCCCGCGCTTCCCCGCGTGCGGACACCCGGCAGCATGCGGGCCGGTACGTCGCAGACGGCGGCCCGGATGCGGCTGCGGGCCGGGGACGCGGGCACCGCGCACAGCAGCCGGCCCAGGACCGTCCGGGAACCGGTGACGACGTCCAGGACGAGCGGGCCTGCCTTGACGTGCCCACGGGGCCCGTCACGCCTGACCTCCACCGGCACCACCTCCACACGCTCGAATGTGTAGGTGGCCGCTACGAATTCGGCGAATCGGCGGGAGGGGCGAGCAGACAACGCTCGCCGTCCGGGCGCTCGATCAAGACAGCTCTTCCCACCAGCTTTCGCGGCCCCGGTTCCGCTCATCGTCCGGCCGGGGGGACGCTCATCGCCAGGAGTGCGGTGTCGTCATCGAGTCCTTCGCCGAACGAGTCCAGGAGGCGGGTCAGAGCCTTGACGGTGCCGGTGGCCGAGGCGGGGGCGAGGGCCCGGGTGAAGTCGAGGAGGGCTTCCTCTCCATAGCGTTCGCCCGCGTTCGGGGTCCGTGCTTCGGTGAGACCGTCGGTGTAGAGGAGCAGAGTGTCGCCGGGACGCAGATCCACGGTGACCGTGGTGAACTGGGCGTCCTGGACCACTCCTGCCAACTGGCCGCCCGGCGT
The DNA here is from genome assembly GCF_036195045.1 of Streptomyces sp. NBC_00236. NCBI lineage: Bacteria > Bacillati > Actinomycetota > Actinomycetes > Kitasatosporales > Streptomycetaceae > Streptomyces > Streptomyces sp. NBC_00236. The sequence goes on from NZ_CP108100.1 coordinate 8,177,170, forward strand.
GGGACGGTAGTCGGCAGTGCCGTCGGCACGCATAACCACGGCAGGGGGGTGCCCGCCGCCGGCGAGGACGATGTGGAATCCCGTGCCGTTGCCCCCGGAGGTCAGCAGGCCGAAGATCACCGTGCAGAACCGGGGCTCGTCCTCCTGCGCCTGGAGGTTGAGTGCGGTGTTGAGGTTGGCCAGGACCGCAGCCGGTTCCGGATCGGAGACCGCGGCGGCTCGCAGGGTGTACCGCGCCAACGACGTCACCACGGCCGCGTCGGCGCCCTTGCCGCGTACGTCCCCCATGAAGAATCCCCACCGGCCCTCGGCCAGCGGGAACAGATCGTAGAAGTCCCCGCCCACCTCGTCGGAGGACGCGACATGGTAGTGCTCGGCAACGTCCAGGCCCGGAACCGGTTCGAGCGCCGGCGGGATCAGGGTGCGCTGCAGAGTCGCGGCGAGGCGCTGCAGGCGTTCGCGGTCGCGCTCGGCCTCCTGCCGGGCACGCAGGAGCTCACGCTCGTACGCACGCCGGTCCTGGGCATCCAGGAGAGTGGTGCGGATCAGCAGCGGTTCACCGTCGCGGTCCTGCTTGACCTTGGAGGTGACCAGAACGGGAAGCCGGCTGCCGTCGGCGGCCTTGAGCTCCAGCGCGATGCCGTTGATCTCCCCCTGCATGCGCAGCAGCGGCGAGAAATGCGTCTCGTGGTAGAGCCTGCCGCCGATGGTCAACAGGTCGGGGAATTTCCTGCGGCCCACCAGTTCCTCCCGGCGGTAGCCGAGCCATTTCAGCAAGGTCCCGTTGATCTTGGCGATCCGCCCGTCCATCAGTGTGGAGAGGTAGCCGCAGGGCGCGTTCTCGTACAGGTCCTCCGCGCTGTCCTCCAACAGAGCGGCGAACGAAAGCTGTTCCTGTTCGCGATCCCCTGCCGCCCACGAGCCGTTGGCCTCCTCGCCGCCCGGGTGCACGTCACGCCCCCTGCACAAAGGCGGCGATCTCCCGGGTCGTCTCCTCGGGGGCGCTCAGCTGGGGGCAGTGGCCCGTTGAGTCCAGAGTGACCAGGTGGCTGCCGGGGATCTGCGCGTGGACGAAGGCACCCACCTCACGGGGGGCGATGGTGTCCCGCGCGCTCTCGACGATGAGCGTCGGCACCGTCACCTCGGAGAGATCCGCGCGGTTGTCGGAGAGGAAGGTGGCTCGCGCGAATACCCGGGCGATGTCCGGGTCCGTACGGCAGAAACTGTTGGTGAGCTCCTCACCCAGCTCGGGGCGATCCGGATTGCCCATGATCACCGGTGCCATGGTCGCGGACCAGCCGAGGTAGTTGCTCTCCAGCGAGTCGAGCAGTTCGTCGATGTCCTGCTCGCTGAATCCGCCGTGGTAGTCACCGTCGTCGATGTACGAGGGCGACGGGGTGAGGAGGATCAGCTTGCCGAAGAGACGGGGCTCCTGCACGGCGGCAAGGACACCGATCATGGAACTGACCGAATGCCCGACGAAGGCCACGGGCCCGAGGTCGAGCTCCCGGCATATTTCGCAGACATCCTGCGCATAACCATCCAGAGTGGAGTACCGCTCCGGGCTCCAGGCGGACAGATCGGAGCGCCCCGCCCCCACGTGATCGAAGAGGACCACCCGGAAGCGCTCCGCCAGGGCGGGCGCTACGAGACGCCACAGGCTCTGATCACATCCGAAACCATGAGCCAGCATGACCACCGGGCCGCCTTCCCGGCCCGTCACCGATACACGGTTCCTCGCCCGGACATCCATACGAACATCCTGGCACTCCCCGCACGCGACGGCCTGCGCAGCAGGAGAGGGGCGGCTCACCGGCGCATCGGGGAACCGCCCCAGCGGCTGTGGCCTTCAGGCCGTGTCGGCAGGTGGGGCCCCGTCTGCGGCGGGGACCAGGCGCAGGGTCAGGATCTGGAACGGGCGAAGGGACAGCGTCACCTCGGGCCCACGGACGGCCGGTGCCGCCGCATCCTCCAGATCCCGTTCCAACAGGTCCGTGATCCGTGCCGAGGCCAGCGGGAACCCGGCCCTGAGGACGGTCCGCACGCGTGCGCCCCCGGACTCGTAGAGGCGGACGACCACGTCGCCCGAACGGTCGTCCGCGAGCTTGACCGCCTCGATGACGACGCTGTCCTCGTCGGCCCGTACCAGCGGTTCGACAGCCGCACCACCGGGGACGGCGCGCTCGGGCAGATTGAAGTGGTATCCCTCGCGGATCGCGTCATGGATGTCCGCGCCGAGGACCAGCGCGTATCGCAGCCGGTGCTCACCCCGGTCACAGTCGGGGTCCGGGAAGAGCGGGGCCCGCAGGAGCGAGATCCGTGCCGTCGTGGTGGTTCCGCCATCGGGACGAACGTCCCGCGTCACGTCGTGGCCGTAGCTGGAGTCGTTGACCAGGGCCGCGCCCCAGCCGGGCTCCGCGAGGTGCAGGTAGCGGTGGGCACAGATCTCGAACCGGGCGCTGTCCCACGAGGTGTTGGTGTGCGTGGGGCGCCGGACATGACCGAAGGGGATCTCGGCGCTCGATTCCGCCGCCCGTACATCGAGGGGGAAGGCGGCCTTGAGGATCTTCTCGCACTCCTGCCAGTCGACGTCCGTCTCGATGTCGAGACGGCGGCTTCCCTCGTCGAGGCGCAGCACCTGGGTGATGCGGGAGGCGTTGAAGCTCCGCACCACCCGGACGCCGCCGGGGACGGCGCTGACCTGATCCGCCCCGGTCAGGTCGCGCACGGTGTTGCGGTAGAACGAATCGACGTCCCAGGCGTCCCACTGGTTCGGGAAGTCCTGGTGCAGCTGGAGGAGGTTGCCGACCGTGCCCGGCGCGAGAGCCTCGCGTCCGGCCGTCAGGTCGAGGGCGGAGGTCACCAGGCCCCGGGCGTCCACCGTGACGCGTACGAGGCCGTTGTCCAGGACGAACCCGCCGTCCTCGGTGGGCCGGGCGGCGACGGGGCCGGCAGCCTGTGCACGGGGCGAGCCGCCGAGCGGGGGAACGCCGTCCCGGGCATGCGGCGCCGCGTTGAACACGGTCTCACCGCCCGCCCCGCTCCCGCTCGCTGCGAGGCTGCGCTGGGCGGTGTCGATGACCGCGCCGAGCTCGCGGGCCACCTCCGCATACGTCTCCTCGGCCTCCCGGTGCACCCAGGCGATCGACGTACCGGGCAGGATGTCGTGGAACTGGTGCAGCAGCACCGTCTTCCACACCCGGTCGAGCAGTTCGTACGGGTACGGCCGGCCCGTGCGCAGGGCCGCGGTCGAGGCCCACAGCTCGGCCTCCCGGAGCAGGTGCTCGCTGCGCCGGTTGCCCTGTTTGGTGGCGAGCTGGCTGGTGAGCGTGCCGCGGTGCAGCTCCAGGTAGAGCTCCCCGACCCAGACGGGGGCGTCCGCGTACTCCTCCCGCGCCTTGGTGAAGAACTCCGCCGGGCCCTCCATCTCCAGCCGGGCCGAGCCTTCGAGGTCTTCCAGCCTTCGCGCCCGTGCCAGCATCTCGCGGGTGGGACCGCCGCCGCCGTCGCCGTAGCCGAAGGGGACGAGGGAACGGTTGGCCGCACCCTTGTCCCGGAAGTTGCGCTCGGTGTGTCCGATGTCGGCGCCGGAGAGGTCGCCGTTGTAGGAGTCGACGGGAGGGAAGTGGCTGAAGATGCGGGACCCGTCGATGCCCTCCCACCAGAAGGTGTGGTGGGGGAAGGCGTTGGTGGTGTTCCAGGAGATCTTCTGGGTGAGGAACCACTCGATGCCGGCCAGCTTCATGAGCTGGGGCAGAGCCGCGTTGTACCCGAACGTGTCGGGGAGCCACATGTCCTTCGTCTCGACCCCGAACTCCTCCAGGTAGAACCGCTTCCCGTGCACGAACTGCCGCACCAGCGACTCCCCGCCGGAGAGATTGGTGTCGGGCTCCACCCAGAGGCTGCCGGTGGGCAGGAACTGCCCGGTGCGCACCTTCTCGACCACCCGGGCGAACACCTCGGGCCGCTGCTCCTTGAGCCAGGCCAGCTGCTGCGCCTGCGACATGACGAAGCGGAATTCTGGGTGGTCGTCCATCAGCGCGGTGACGTTCGAGACGGTCCGGGCCGCCTTGCGGACCGTCTCGCGTACGGGCCAGAGCCAGGCGGTGTCGATGTGCGCATGACCCACGGCGGAGACGCGGTGGGCGCCCGCGTGTGCGGGGGAGGCCAGCGCGGGGGCGAGGATCTCGCGAGCGTGCGCGGCGCTGCCGCTGATCTCCTGGAGGTCGATGACGTCCAGGGCCCGGTCCAGGGCGTGCGCCAGTTGCCGGCGCCGGGTGGAATCCTCGGGCAGTTGGTGCATCAGACCGCCGAGCACGTCCAGGTCCTGTACGAGTTCCCATACGACGGAGTCGAAGACGGCGAGGTCCATCCGGTTCAGCCGGTAGAGCGGCTCGTCCGGTGCCCTGTCGCCGTGCAGCCAGGGGGCGACACCGCCGGCCCGGGTCGGCACGAAGGGGTCGCCCCCGGCACCCGAGTCGAAGATGACCGGATTGGCGGCAGCCTCGACGTAGTAGACGAACTCCTCGCCCCCAGAGGCACGTTCGGCGATCGGGAGCCACGCATTGCGGGGATTGAGAGCCTTGACCGGTGTTCCGTCGGCGCGGTACACGAGGCCCTCCGCGGAGAAGCCGGGCTGGGTGCTGCCGAAGCCGAGGTCGAGCACTGCCTCGACCCGCTCTCCGGCCCAGGCCGCCGGGACCGTGCCACTGATCCGGAACCAGCTGGTGGACCAGGCGGGGCCCCACGCCGCACCGGTGCGGACCGGTGCGTACGGTGCTGCGATTCCTTCGGGCACGGGCACGGGCTCACCGCTGACGTTCCAGATCGCGACGTCCAGCGGCAGGCTCTCGCGGTACACCGCGGGGCGCAGACGCTGGTCCAGTACGCGGGCGAGCCGGCGTTCGGTGACCGTTCGGTCGTGGTGCATGGGGACTCCGTGAGGGTGACGGGAGGCGAAAAAGGGCAAGCCGGTGCCGTGCAAGGGGCGGCAGGGGGCTGGGTCAGCGCGTCCCGTAGCGGATGACGTGGGTGGGGACGACGGTTCTGCGGGCCGGGATCGGCCCGGTGGACGAGCCGTTGATCCGGTCGATGAGCATCTGGCCCGCCCGCCGGCCGATCTCGTCGGCGTCGTACGACACGATGGTCAGCGGCAGGCCGAGGACGTCGGCGAGGTCGAAGTCGTCGAAGCCGGCCAGGGCGACCGGTCTGTCGAGTGCCCGCACGGCGCGGATGGCTCCCTGCGTCAGGCGGTTGTTGGTACAGAAGAGAGCCGTCGGCGCGTCGGGTGCGTCGAGGAGCGCACGTGCGGCGGCCTCGGCGGTGGGTACATCGGTGAGCCCGCGTCGTACCCGGCTCTCATCGGGCTCGATCCCGGCGCTCTCGTGGGCGGCCCAGTAGCCGCGGAACCGCTCCGCGCCGGTGTACAGGGCGGGCGGGTTGCCCAGGAAGCCGATCCGGCGGTGACCGTCCGCGATGAGCTGTGCGGTGGCCTGCTCGGCGCCGCCGAAGTCGTCGACCAGGACGCAGTCGGCGTCCATCCCGGCAGGCGGCCGGGATGCCAGGACGATCGGCATGCCGCGCAGCGCGGCGGGCGCCAGGTGACGGTGGCTGCTGCCGGCCGGGACGACGATCATGCCGTCGACCTGACGGGACGCCAGGTCCTCGACGAGCCCGCGCTCCTTGTCGACCTGCTCCGCGGTGTTGCTGAGCAGCACCCGGAGACCGTGCTCGGACGCCACCTCCTGCACACCGAGAGCCAGACGCGAGTAGAACGGGTTGGCGAGGTTGGTGACGATCAGTCCGATCATCCCGCTGCCGCCCAGACGCAGGCTGCGCGCCGTCTCGTTGCGCCGGTAGCCGAGCTCCTCGACGGCGGCAAGGACGCGTTCCCGTGCCGTCTCGCTGACCCGGGTGTCGTCCTTGAGGACGCGGGAGACCGTCATGGCACTGACGCCGGCGCTGGCGGCCACGTCGCGCATCGTCGGGGCTCCGCCGTCGCCCGATCGGTGCTGTGCCATGAGCGGTTCTCCTGCGGGGTCGTCGGGTGGCCGGTGGGTCGCGAACGCCGTCATTCTAGGTCCGTACCGGGGGAGTTCCGGCAGACCTGTGCAGAGCCCAGTGGGCTGCACCGAGCAGAGGCGCGTCGGCAGGGCGCCGGGCCGTGACGGTCAGGGGTGCGGTCCCGGGCGCCCACTGCTCGAAGCCTGCCCGGACGGCCGGCCCCACCAGGTCCCAGGAGCCGGCCATCGACCCTCCGACGACCAGGAGGTCCGGCCGGAACCGCTCGCACCAGGGCGCGAGCGCCCGGCCGAGCGCACCGAAGCAGTGCCGGACCGTACGCAGGGCGTGGGCGTCACCGGCGCGGGCCGAGTCGGTGATGTCGTGCACGTCCGGGAGGCGGTGGGCCCCCGGCACCGCGGCGGCCCGGGCGTAGAAGCTGCGGATCGCGCGCCTGGAGACCACCTCCTCCAGCGGGAGCCCGTCGACGGTGAGCCGGTGCGCCCTGCCGCCGGGCGGCACGTCGGGGCCCTCATGGACCGGGTGCCCCTCGTCCAGGAAGGAGGAGCCGACGCCGGTGCCGAGCGTGATGCACACGGCCCGGCGCCGGCCGGCGGCCGCGCCCGCCCGGTACTCCCCGATGGCGAAGGCGTCGGCGTCGTTGACGAAACTGATGCCGCTCGGGTCCCCCGGGAGCCGGCCGAGCAGCTCCGCGCCCACGTCCACACCGTGCAGCGACTCGAACTTGCCGATGCCCCGGAAGCGCCCGACGCCCGCGGCGTAGTCGAAGGGCCCCGGTATCGCCACGCCCCAGTGCGCGGCCGCAGGGGCCTCCACGCGGTCGGCGACGGCGGCGATCGCGTCGAGGAGCTCACGGGCCGGGGCGTCGGCGGGAACCGGCTGCCGTACGGCCGAGAAGGGGACGGGCAGTCCGGCCTCGGTGTCGATGACGGCGGCCGTCACGTGCGTGCCGCCGATCTCCAGCACGGGAACGTGGCTCATACCTGCGTCACCAGGGACTTCACCACGTGCACCGGCCGGCTGCCGACGGGGTGCAGCCGGTACGGGCCGACGGACGCGGGGACGGTGAGGGTCTCGGCGAAGGCGAGGTCGTGACGGTGACCGCCGGCGGTCTCCACGACGACGCCGTCACCGGCCGAGACGTTGAGGATGTGGAAGCGGCCCGCGGTGTCGTCCTCGGCGGCCTCCGGGCCCTCGATCACGAAACGGTGCACCGCGTAGAACATGCCGGGCAGCGCACCGACGATCTCCTCGCGCCAGCCCTGGCCCTCGCGCAGGGTCCGCGGCTGCTGGACGAGGTCCTTCAGGACGTCGTCGCCGCGCCGCGAGGTGTCGAGGTTGGCGAAGCCGTGCGCGTACGAGAGGGGCCGGGGCGCACCGGAAGTGCCCTTGCGCAGCCAGTCGTAGAAGCGCAGGGAGTAGAGGTAGGGCGTGGCGCTGATCTCCAGGACCAGGTTGCCCTCGCCGGACGAGTGCGGGGTGCCGGCCGGGATCATGAAGAGCTGCCCGGCGTCCGCCGGGTGCCTCATGACGTGGTCCTCGACGCGCAGCGGGAGCCCGTCCGCGGCGGCTGCCTCGACCTCCTTGCGCATGACGTCCACGTCCGTACTCTCCCGCAGGCCGAGATAGACCTGCGCACCGGGTTCGCTCGCGGTCACGTAGTACGTCTCGTGCTGGGTGTACGGCCAGCCGAACGTTTCCCGCATGTACTGCTCCTGCGGATGCAGGTGCAGGGACAGGTTGCCGCCGCCGACCGTGTCGAGGTAGTCGAACCGGATGGGGAACGACGTGCCGTAGCGCCGGTGGACGTCCGGGCCGAGGAACTCCTCGGGATGCAGTTCGCACAGCAGCTGGAAGGGGATCTCCACCTGGGCAGCCTCGTCCTGGCCGACCAGGATCCCGGCTTCCGGGGCGATGAGTTCGTAGCCGAGCGCGGTGTTGCCGCCCCGTGGTTCGAAGCCGAGCTCCCGCGCAGCCCACTGCCCGCCCCAGGGGGTGGAGTTGAAGAAGGGGCGGGTGCGGACGGGGCCGGTCGCCAGCGCGGCGAGGGTGGCCCGCACGGCGGCGCCGTCCAGCGAGGCGGGGCCCTGCTCGCCCTGGAGATCGACCCATCGGTCGACCCGGTGGGCGAAGGCGTCGCGGTGGCGGTCGCCGACGGGCCAGTCGGTGTAGAAGAGGCTGCGCAGTTCACCGGGGGTGCCGGGGCGGCCGAGGTTGGCACCGAGCGGCAGTTCTCCCCGGGTGACCGCCTCCTCGGCGTACCGCTTGGGGAGGTCGGCCCACCAGAGCAGGTCGGGCTCGGCGAGGGCGGCTCCCGGACCGAAGACGAGGAGGACGCCGGAGTGCGGGCGCTGCTGGACGGGGGGCGTCTCGAAGAGGTCGCTCATGGAGAACTCGGCGAGTGGCAGGAAGAACGGGTCCGCGTCCGCGGCGGGAACACAGAGCCGTTCGACGGCCGCCGTGGACCAGAGGCCCCGCACGTCGCACAGGGTTACCTCGGCACCCCGGGCGCGCAGAGCGGCGGCGAGGGAGCCGGCGGCCTTCTCCCAGTCCAGTGCGGCCGGTCCGTCGAGGGCGAGGACGGTGGGGGCCGTCGGCAGGTCGGCCGCGGCGGCTGCCCAGCCGGTGACGACGGTGCCGCCGGTGGCGGCGTAGCGCGGGTTGCGTTCGTAGGGACGGGGCTGGTGCACAGATGCTCCTGAGGACGAGGACCGGCAAGCACGTGAATGGTATCGATAACATGGGAGGGGGACAAGGTGTGCTCGGCGATGGCTCGCGAATTGCCACGCTGAAGTGCGGATCTGTCGGATTCGAAGGGGAACCCTTGTTTCGATCGCATGGTGTCGTTAACATCCTGGCAACCCGGAGCGCGGAGACGAACGACGTACGCGTATCCGGTGGATCTCCACACCGCACCCCAGAGCCACGGATCCCGCCGGGATCCAGAGGGAAGTGAATCCATGAGATCAACCGGCGAGACGACAGAGCAGTCGTCTCACCCGCTCCGCCGGCGCACCGTGCTGGCGGGCCTCGGGGCCGGCGCGGCTGCCGTGCTGGCCGGAGGCTGCGCACGGGGCGACAGCACGGCCTCGATTCCGGGTACGACGTCACTGGCCAACGACAACGCGACCTGGGACGCGGGATACGTCGCAGCCGGGCGCGAGCTCAAGAAGCTCACCGGGAACGCGCTGCGTCCGCTGTCCAATCCGAACCCGACCGCCTACACCCAGGTCACGCAGATCTCCCTGCAGACGACCAAGGCGACGGACCTGATCAAGTGGCAGTCGGGCTACAACCTCAAGCAGCTCGCGCGCACCGGCAGCCTCAGCGACCTGACGGGATTGTGGGACGCGTACGAGCGCAAGGGCTGGGTGACCCCGTCCCTGCGCGACGCCATGTCCTACCGGGGCTCCGTGTACGGGGTGCCCCTCTACCAGTCGTACTACGTGCTGTTCTACAACACGCAGTTGTTCGACAAGCACGGACTGCGGGCCCCGGATACATGGGAGGAGCTGCTGCACAACGCGGAGGTGCTCAAGAAGTCCGGCGTCACCCCCTTCGTCGCCACGCAGAGCGGCAACTGGCCCGCGTACGAGTGGTTCGAGGAGCTCATCAGCAAGGTCGATCCGGTCTTCTACGCCGACCTGATCGCGGGCCGGGCCCGGTACACCGATCCGCAGGCACACAAGGCCATGCAGATCTGGCAGGACTTCATGAAGAAGGGCTGGATGACCCCGGCCGACTTCGACCAGAACAACGGCCCCGCCGCGCTGAAGACCGGCAAGGTCGGCATGTTCCTGCACGGTTCCTGGCAGTCGCAAGGACTGGCGGCGGCGGGGATGAAGCCGGGAGAGGGCTTCGACGCCTTCGTCCTGCCTCCGGTCGACTCCTCCACGAAGCGATCCGTGATCACCGAGGCGGGCGTCCTCGCCGTACCCGAGAGGGCCGTGTCGCACGACGCCGCCATGGCCAACGCCGGCAACTGGCTGCACCCCTCGGTCCAGCGTGTGTGGACCGACTTCCTCCAGGACGGCTCGGCCAACCCCAGGGCCGTCACCTCCAATCCGGTACTCGCCCGCCTCAGGAAGAGGGCGCTGCGCGAGCACTGGACCGAGCTGCCCCGCTACGGACAGTCCGGGCCGCCCAATCTCATGCAGGGGAACACCGACGACCTGGGCGCCTTCATGACGCAGGCCATGTCGGCGGAGGCGACGCTGCGCAGCATGGCGGGCCGTGCCTCCAAGGAATGGGCCGCCTGGAACAAGGACGAATCATGACATCGGCAGTCGACAGGCGTCCCGCACAGGCCCCTTCACCCGTGACGCCGCCCACAGCCCCCGTCCGCACACCCTCGCGCAGGCTGAAGGACAGGCTGGCCGGAGCCGGCTTCCTGGCGCCCGCCGTCCTGCTCGTCGCAGCGCTGCTCCTCACACCGTTCGCGGTGACGTCGTACCGGAGCCTCTTCAGCGACGGCCGGGTCTCCGGCTTCACCTGGTTCACCAACTACGGGCTGTTCCTCAGTGATCCGGTCCTCGCGAAGTCCATGGGGAACACGCTGATGTGGGTGGTCGGCACGGTCGCCCTCCCGCTGGTCCTGGGCCTGGGCATCGCGGTCATGACCAACCAGTCCGGGTGGTCCCGGGTGGCGCGGCTGCTCGTGGTCCTGCCGTACGCGATCTCCGGATCCGCCGTGGCCGTCGTGTGGAACTTCATCCTGACCACGGACGGTGCGGCCAACCAGGCCCTCCGGGCGCTCGGCCTCGGCTCGTTCGCCCAGGGCTGGCTGCTCGAATGGCCGGGCAACACCCTCGTCATGATCGTCGCCAACACCTGGCAGTCCACCGGTGTGGCCGTGATCCTCTTCCTGGTCGGCCTGCAGACCATCCCTCCGGAGACGCTGGAGGCGGCCTCCCTCGACGGCGCCGACGGCCTGCGGAAGTTCTGGTACGTCGTCATGCCCCAGCTGCGGACCGTGTCCGTGATCGTCGTCGGCAGCAGTCTGGTCAACGGCCTGAAGTCGTTCGACCTCATCTGGGTGCTGACCCAGGGCGGCCCCGGCCGCAGCTCCGAGACCCTCGCCGTCTCGATGTACCAGGAGACGTTCCTCGCGCTGCGTCCCGGTGCCGGGGCAGCGGTCGCCGTCGTCCTCACCGTCATCGTGCTGCTGGCCTCCTGGCTGTACCTGCGGCGCCAGCTGACCCCGAAAGGCGCATGAGCATGACCACTCGCCGCATCTCCGCCGGATCGGCCGTCCGCAACACGGTCCTGGTCCTCGTCTCACTCCTGTGGGCCGTGCCCACCTGGCTGCTGGTGGTGAACGCCCTGGTGCCGGCCGCCGAGTACGGCGGCAGTCCGCACTGGCTGCCGCACGGGGGCTTCGGTCTGTTCGACAACATGTCACAGGCGTGGACCCGGGCCCGGCTGGGCCCCGCGATGGGCAACAGCCTGCTGTACGCGGTGACCAGCTCGGCCGCGGCCATCGTGGTCGCCACGACCGCGGCGTTCGCCACCGTGATCATGCCCGTGAAGCACAAGACCCTGTGGTTCTGGCTGATCTACTCGGGCACGCTGCTGCCCCTCCAGGTCTTTCTGCGGCCGCTGTTCCTCGCCTACGCGAGCACCGGCCTCTACGACGCGCAGATCGGCCTGTTCCTGGTCTATGTCGCGGTCGCGATCCCGTTCGCCTACTTCATCATGCGCAACTTCGCCCAGACGCTGCCCGGTGAGGTGATCGAGGCGGCGAGGCTGGACGGGGCGTCCTGGTGGCGCGTCTTCTGGCAGATCCACGTGCCGCTGTCCAGGTCCGCGATGGTCGCCGCGTTCGTCTTCCAGTTCGTCGCCGTCTGGAACGACCTGCTCTTCGGGATCACCCTGTCCACCAGCCGCAACATCCGCCCGGTGATGGCCGCGCTCGCAGAGCTCCAGGGCAACTACTCCAACGTGGGGCCGCCGGTCGTGCTGGGCGGAGCGCTGCTCGTCTCACTGCCGACCGTCGTCCTGTTCTTCTCCGCGCAGCGCTTCTTCGTCAGCAGTCTCAAGCTCGGCTGATCCCGGCCGATGCCGTACGCACCGGTCCCGCACCCACGCCTCGCACCGGTCCCCGCACCGACGCCCCGAGCCGAACCCCGAAAGGCAGGCACCCCGGTGAAGATCCACGCCCGCACCGCCCTCGCGCTGGCCGCCGCCCCGCTGCTGTGCACCGCCCTGACTCCCACGCCCGCTGCTGCCGCACAGCCGGCAGCGGACCCGTGGAAGAACCGCGCGGTCCGCACGTACGACGCACTCCAGCAGCACCTGTACCAGGGGGCGGACAACCACGGTCTGTACCAGGAGAAGACCCCGCGCCAGAGCACCGACAACGCCCACTCCTATCTCTGGCCCCTGCGCGAGGCGGCGGCAGCGACGGTCGACATGGCCGGCCTCCCCGGCACGGGTGCCAGCTACACGGCGGACGCGGCCGAACGCTTCGCCACCCTGGAGCTCTACTTCGAACCCCGCGACGGCCGCCCCGGCTACGACTCGTACCTGCCCGCACCGCTCGGCCAGGGCGGCGACGTCTTCTACGACGACAACTCCGTGGTGGGCCTCTCGCTGCTGGACCAGTACCGCTCGACCGGGAACACCACCTACCTCCACCGGGCGGAGCTGACCTTCGACATCGTCAGCCGCGGCTGGGACGACGACCCGGCCAAGGAGTGCCCCGGCGGAATGGACTGGGTGGACTCCCCGGCCAACACCATGCGCGCCGCCAACGTGACGGGACTCGCCGCGGAGCTCGCCGCCCGACTCCACCAGGAGACGCACAGGAGCCGCTACCTGACGAGCGCCCAGAAGTGGTACGAGTGGAACTGGTCCTGTCTGCGCGAGTCGCCGGGCCTCTACCGCAACAGCCGGGGCGACGACGGAACCGTCGACCCCACCCTGTGGACCTACAACTCCGGGGCCATGATCGGGACCGCGACGACGCTCTACCAGGTGACCGGGGACCGCTCCTACCTCAAGCGCGCCGTGGAGGACGCGGACGGCTCGCTCGCGTACTGGAAGCAGGGCGAGCGCCTGCACGATCAGCCCGCGATCTTCAACGCGATCTACTTCGACAACCTCCGGATCCTGGCCGGGGTGCACCCGGGCCAGGCCTACCGGCAGGTGGAGAAGGCGTACGCGGAGCGCACCTGGAAGGAGAACCGGGACCCGTCCAACGGTCTCTTCCGCTTCCAGCCCTCGGGCGGCGGCGACTACGACGAGACCGCCCCCGCGGAGACCCTCGAACAGTCCGCGATGGTCCAGATCTTCGCGGGCATGGCCGCCGACGGCGCCTGACCCCCGGAAGCCCCAGCTCCCACCACTGCCCCCCCCGCACGCACCGAACCGGCACACCACGCCAGAGCGGAGAACCCTCTCCATGCCCCGCCCCGACCTGTCCCGCCCTTCCTGGTGGGACTCCGACATCGCCCGCGACATCCTGCGCGACCGTGGCGTGAGCGCCACCGGCGTCCTCGGCGGACACGACGTCCGGCTCTCCTGCGAGCCACTGCTGCGTCATGACGGCGACGGCGGACTCCTGCAGTCCGTACGGGTGGGGGCCGGCCGTCCCCTCACACAGGCCCGCGTCACCACTCTGTCCGGCAGCGCCCTGCGCTGCGAGCTGATCCCCGGTCCCGAGGGCGACACCCGCCTGCTGGTCCCCGAGGCCGACTCGCCCCTCCCGGTCCTGGTGGAACTGCCCGAGCTGGCGCCGGGTGAGCACATCGAGGTGCTGCTGACCCCCCAGCGGCACTGGACACTGCACCTGGTGCAGCACGCCCACCTCGACATCGGCTACACGGACCCGCAGGGAACGGTGCTCGCGGAAGGCCGCAAGTACCTCGACTCCCTTCTCGAACTGTGCCGCGCCACGGACGACCGGCCCGACGCGTCGAAGTTCCGATGGGCGGTCGAGGGCTTCTTCAGCTTCGAGAACTGGTCGGCGAACCGCCCGCCGGAACAGGTCGCGCGGTTCCTGGAACGCGTGCGCGAGGGCCGCATCGAACTCACCGCGATGCCGTTCAACCTGCACACGGAGACCTGCTCCACCGACGAACTGCACGAACTGCTGCGCCCTGTACGGGAGCTGCGCGAACGTCACGGGATCGACGTCACCACGGCCATGCAGACGGACGTCCCCGGGCAGGTCGTCGGGCTGCCCGACGTACTCGCGGACAGCGGCATCCGCTATCTCTCGGTCGCCCACAACTGGGCCGGCCGTGCGGTGCCGCACCACACCGGCGGCGGCGAACTGCCCCGGCTCTTCAGGTGGCAGGCCCCGAGCGGCCGCAGCGTGCTGGTGTGGCGCACGGACACCCCGCACGGGCTGGCGTACATGGAGGGTTCCATCCTGGGCTTCGACGAGTCCTTCGAACGGGTCGACGACCTCCTGCCCCACTACCTGTCGGCGCTGGCCACTCATCAGTACCCCCACGAGGGGCGCGGCATCCCGGGGTTCCCGGTCCTGGACGAGGAGTTCAAGGGCGATCCGTACCCCTGGGACATCCTGCACCTGCGGGTCCTGGGCAAGTTCGCGGACAACGGCCCGCCGCGCCGGGTCATCGCGGACACCGTGCGCCGCTGGAACGAGGAGTGGGCCTTCCCCGCCCTGCGCACCTCTCGCAACGAGGACTTCTTCACCGACGCGGAAGCCCGCTACGGGGACCGGCTGGAGACGTTCGAGGGCGACTGGAGCGACTGGTGGGTGGACGGCGTCGGCGCCGGTGCCGTCCCGCTCGCGGCCACCCGTGACGGGCAGGCGGCGCTGGCCGACGCCCAGACCGTGGCCGGGCACGCGGAGATCCTCGGCGCGGCGGGCGCCGGGATCACCGCGTCGGCTCCCGAGGTCTACCGGGCCGCCTCCCTGTTCAACGAGCACACCTGGGGTGGCGGTGACCCCTGGACGCACGGCGACCACGGCCATGCGTCCGGCGAACGGCAGTGGCACTGGAAGTACGCGCAGGCGCTGCGTGCCCACGACGACGCGAAGACGCTCCTCGACGGCGCCGGCGCGGCACTCGGCGGCCGCCTCGCACCGCGCGCGGGCACCCTGGCGGGCTACTACGTCACCAACACGTGCAGCTGGCACCGTTCGGAGACGGTCCGGCTGTTCCTTCCGGAGAGCACGGTCCCGCTGGAGGATCCGGTCCGTGTGCTCGACGCACGCGACGGCTCAACGCTCCAGCACACGGAGGAGGCCCAGACGAACGAGCTGCACCGTGCCGCCGGACGCTTCCTTCTCTTCCGGCTGGTGGACGTGCCCGCACACGGGGCGGTCCGCGTGGACGTCGTCGCGGGGGAGGGGTCGACGGCGGCCGCGCACGACGACCCGGGGTCCACCGTCCTGGAGAACGAGTTCCTGCGCGTGCGCGTCGATCTGCGGCATGCGTGGATCAGCTCCGTCACCGACAAGCGGACCGGCCGGGAACTGGTGCGGCAGGACGCGACGCTCGGCCTCAACGGATACGTGTACGACGAGTACGCCACGGCCGGCGGCTTCAACCACCAGTCCAGCAAGACCACGGCGAACGAGTCGATGCACCTCCTCGCCTCCCGCACGGCAGCCCCGCCGGCCGCGCTGGTGGACCGCTTCCGTGACGCCACCGGTGAGACGCTGGTCTACGAATGCGCGCCGGCCGGAACGGAGCTGCTGCGGGTTCGCGTACACCTCCCGCACGGGCAGGCCCGCATCGATCTGGAGAACCGGATCGTGAAGCGCGCGACGCTGACCAAGGAGAGCGCCTTCTTCGCCTTCCCCTTCGCCATGTCACAGCCGGTCGTCCGCATGGAGGCCACCGGCGGCATGACGGGCACCGGACTTCCGACGGTGCCGGGATCGGCTCAGCACATGCGTGCGGTGCGGCGCTGGGTGAGTTTCGAGGAAGAAGCCGTGGTCGCCGCCGTGGCCACCCAGGACGCGCCGCTGGTGCAGGTGGGCGGGATCGCGATTCCGTACGCGCCCTATCCGCAGTCGCTGACCCAGGACGAGCCCGGCACCCTGTTCTCCTGGGTGCACAACAACATCTGGGACACCAACTTCCCCTCCGAGCAGGCCTTCGACCACGTGTTCCGTTACAGCGTGGCCGTGGGGGAGGCCCGGCACACCACCGGTCCCGAGCTGGGGATGCGCGCCGCCGCCGCCGGCAGCCGGCCCCTGATCGCGGTCCGGGCGCTGGGCGAGGAGAGCGAGGAGCCGGAGGCCTCCTACGGGCTGCTGACGCTGGACGATCCCCGCGTCCGGGTCGTGGGTCTCACCGTTCCGGCCCCCGGACAGGTGCTGGTCAGGCTCCAGTCCTACGCACGGGAACCCGTCGTCTGCCGGATCACCCCCGGCTTCCCCGTCACGGAGACCGTGGCTGCCGACTACCTTGGCGCGCCCGGGGAGCGCCTTGTGCCGGACGCCGTGGGCGCGGCGACCATCGACGTTCCGACGCTGGGCACCCGGGCGGTGCTGCTGCGCATCTGACCGTCCGTGCGGCCGGCGGGAACGGCGGGCTGCGTGCCGGCCGCACGGGGGGTCGCGTTCGAGGAGGATTACCTCGTGATCGAACATAGGAAAATCTATGTCGGCCGTAGTAGACATTGGGGCGCCTCGTGGCTAGGGTTTCTCTCGTAGCCAGAAAGACCGCGAAGCCTGGCAGAGACGAACTGCCGGGAAGCACGTGCGGTAAAGAGGGTTGCAGTCGCAGGACGGTTCGGTGGTGGAGTTCCGGAGCCAGGGTTGTTGCAGGACGGCGACGGGGCTGACGACCGGACCGGGTGGCCCGCAGTGATGAGGGGCCGCCCTGCAGCAGTGCTCGTGCGTGTGCAGTACCAGTACCCAGCAGCGAGGTGAGTGAGTGGCAACCCGGTGAAGGCGTCGGCTGCGGACGCGCGCACCGGGAGGCTCGTCAGTGGGGTTCCTAGCCGGAGCGGATACAGGATGGCGACGGGGCCGGCTGGCGGGAAGTGGCGCGGTTCAGGCCACGGAGCAGTACAGCGTCAAAGTAAGTGATCGATCCAAGAGGGAAGAACGGAGGGGCCAGACGCCATCAGGATCGCCCGGGCGGAATGACTGGGCCCGGGTACCGCAGGACATCGATAGTGAGGTGGTCTCCGGTCAAGCAACCGCGATCCCCGCGCCCTCGACGGCATGACATCGAGGCATGCGGAAACAGAAGGCCGGCACAGCTTTAACTGCCGGCAGATGGTGTAGCAGTTCCTTCGGGGCCCTGGTGCGATTCGGCACCAGGGCCCCTCCACGCGTTCCACAGAGAGGTGCAAATGACAGCAGATGACTCGTTCGGCCGTCTCGATGACGACGACTACCCCGCTTACACCATGGGCCGGGCCGCCGACATGCTCGGCACCACGCAGGGCTTTCTCCGCGCCATCGGCGAAGCCCGCCTGATCACCCCGCTCCGCTCCGCAGGTGGCCACCGCCGCTACTCCCGTTACCAGCTGCGTATCGCGGCGCGCGCCCGCGAACTCGTCGACCAGGGCACCCCCATCGACGCCGCCTGCCGCATCGTCATTCTCGAGGACCAGCTCGAAGAGGCCCAGCGCATCAACACCGAACACCGCAAAGGTGTCAGGTCGTCCGGTACGGCGGATGCCTGACCGGCGTGCGGCCGGCAGGCCCGCTCGCTCCGCCCTGCGTGCTTTCTGATCGCACGGGGAGAGACGCGTGTGACCGGCGGCCGACTGACGCCGCCGAGGGGCAGGGCTCCGGCACCATTGCCGCCGGAGCCCTTGAGCCGCTCGCGCTCCGCACTCGGCGGCCGCTGCCGGCCCCGGGTGTCTCCGCCTGGAATGGTCAGGCGGCCCGGGTGAGCTCGGCGCGGCCGAACAACAGGGCGTATCCGGGCGGGAGCTCGGCGAGGATGCGGTCCAGGAGGCCGGGGCCGGTGACATCCGCGACGACGGTGAGTACGGCTCCGGTGTCCCAGCGCGCGGTGGCGGGCGTGCCGCCCGTCCGTGCGGCCAGATCCTTGACGAAGCCCCAGCCTGTGAGGGGCTGGGGGTCGGGAATCTGGCTGGTGAAGTCAAGGGCGGCCTCCGGGGGGAGGCAAGCGGCCAGGTCGACACGCTCGTCGCCGGTGAGCTGACGGCCCAGGGCGGCCAGCACGGCACGCGTCACTTCCTCGGCCCGCTCCCGGGTGGGATACGCGCCTTCGTAGCGGATCGACTCCGTCATCCGGTGAAACGTCATGCCGGGTGGGACAGCGGTCGGTTCACGCAGTGTAAGCATCACAGAGTTGTCGCCTTTCTCCATCAAGGGCGTTCTCACCCCGCGGACAGGGCCGACCGGGACGGACATCGGCCGGCCCTTCGATACTGTGAGCGGGGCACGCCATGAGTGTGTGTCAGGTGTGCTCGGGGCAGCCGAAGAGCAGGTCGTACCCCGGGGGCAGCTGGAGCAGGATGCGGCGGGTCAGTTCCTCGCCCGCCGCATCGGCGGTCACGCTCAGCACCGCGCTGACGTCCCAGGCCGCGGTCCGTTCGGTGGCTCCTTCGATCCACGCCGCGGTCGCCCGCAGGAACCGCTCCGGAGACAGCGGCTCGGCGGCCTGCAGCGGGTTGAGCAGGATCAGGGCGAAGGTCTCGGGGAGCCGGGCGGCCAGCTCGGCCCGGACCTCACCTACCAGGTGCGCCCCCAGCAGGGCCACCACTGTACGCGCGGCCCGCTCGGCCTCCTGAGCCGTTCCGTACTCGCCGCGCTCCCGCACGTGATCGAGGAATGCTTGCCATCGCAAGGCCACCACTGCCCTTCTGGATGGTCGTGAGCAGGGGGCAGCGGACAAGCTGCCGCCCCACCCCGCGCCTTCGGCCGGATGAACGGCCCGGTTCGTCAGCCGCTGATCTGGCGGTGCTCGGAGTCCGAGCCGATCGTGATCTTGCGAGGCTTGGCGCGCTCGGCGATCGGGATCCGCAGGGTCAGTACCCCGGCTTCGTAGTCGGCGGCGATGCGCTCCGTGTCCAGGGTGTCGGCCAGCACCACCTGACGCGAAAAGACGCCGAAGGGACGCTCGGAGAGCTCCATCTGCACGTCGTCCGCCGTCGTGACCGGACGGCGTTCGGCCTTGACCGTGAGCATGTTGCGCTCCACGTCGATATCGAGCGCCTCTTTGTCGACCCCCGGCAGGTCGAAGGCGATCACGTACTCCTCACCCTCCCGGTAGGCGTCCATCGGCATGGCCGAGGGCCTCGTCCAGGTGCCGGTCGCTCCGGTCAACTGCTGAGCGAGCCGGTCGAGTTCGCGGAACGGGTCAGTGCGCATCAACATCGCGAAAACACCTCCACAGGTCTGGCAGTAACTGCCAATGCGCTTCGTCTGAATCCGTTGTAACATGTCATCCAAAAGATGACAAGTGAGGCGTCATCCAATGGGTGACGCCGAGAAGGGACCTTCATGACCGACTCTCCCCAGCCGCGTCACCCCACCCCGTTCGCAGCCGCCGCGGCCGCGCTGGACACCATCGACGAGGCCGTTCGTACCGCCCGGGCTGCCGGAACGGGGACACGCCCCCAGGCCGGCCCGGTCAGTGCCGAGCAGGCCTTGGCCGCGCTGCTCCTCCTGCGGGAACTGCGTGATCAGCTCGCGGAGTGGGAACCCGGTCTGATCGAGGCAGCCCGGGACGCAGGCTCGAGCTGGGCCGATCTGGCCCACCCCTTGGGCGTCGCCAGCCGCCAGGCCGCGGAGAAGCGCTACCTGCGCGTACGCCCGGGAGCCCCGGGAGCCACCGGCGAACAACGGGTACAGGCGACCCGCAGCCGCCGCGCCGCCGACCGTAACGTCACCGCCTGGGCCCGGACGAACGCCGCGGATCTGCGGCAGCTCGCCGGCCAGATCACCGCCCTCACCGATCTTCCCGCCCCGGCCGGCACCCCCCTGGCCCGCCTGGCCCAAGCCCTCGCCGACAACGACGCCGCCAACCTCATCGGCCCGCTTGCCGACACCCACGTCCACCTCAAGGCCGACCACCCCGACTTCGCCGCCCGCGTCGACACCATCACGAGCAGCGCCGACGAGCTCCGCCGGTCCCACGAGGACCCCGGCTGACCACCCTTCCCGCCGGCTCGCGCCGGCAGGCGGGATGCCCCTCCGCGCCTGCCGCCGCCCTTTCGATCACGGCGCCTCTGGGGAGAAAGGGGTCCGAGAAGTGTCGTCGGGCGGGCTATCGGAGCCATGCGGAGGTGATCGTGTCCTCGGCGATGGTCGAGGGCAGACCCGTAAGGGCCTTCAGCTGAGCGGGTTCGTACGGAGTCGGGCCGTGCCACTCCAGGAGCATCACGGTGGCGTCGTCGTCGAGGCGGCCGTGGTGGTAGTCCAAGTGGTGCCCGATCAGCCGCCGTAGCGTCTCCGGGACCGGAAGGCCGTCGGAGTGGTGGCGGATGAGGAAGTCGGTCAGTCCGTCCAGGCCGAACTCCTGCCCCTGCGCGTTGCGGGCTTCGGTGATGCCGTCGGTGTAGAACAGCAGACGGTCGCCGGGTTCGAGCTGATCGCGGCGCGGTGTGCCGTGCACGCCCAGTCCGGTTCCCAGAGGAGGCGCGGGCGGACAGGACAGATGTACGACGGTGCGGTTGCCGCGGATGACCACTGGAGGATGATGACCGAAGTTCGTCCAGGTCAGCATCCCTGTGCCCACATCCAGTTCGGCCATGATGCTCGTGGCGTAGCGGGCGCCCGCGAATTGCTCGGTCAGGGCCGCCCCCACACCTTCGGCCGTCTGCAGAAGGTCGGAACCTTGACAGCGCTGGACGCGCGCAGCGGCCAGAGCGAGATTGGCGGTCAGCCCGGCAGCGGTGTCATGCCCCATGGCGTCGAAGACGGAGAGGTGCATGGTGTCGCCCGCCAGGGCGTAGTCGAAGGCGTCTCCGCTGACCTCGTACGCCGGTTCCATGACCGCGCTGATCAGGAGACGATCGGTGGCGAACGTCCGCGGCGGCATCAGCCGCCATTCCATCTCCGCAGCCACTTTCATCTTCCTGCGACGCACCAGCCTGGAGTACAGATCACTTGTTCCGCGCTTGCTCTCCAGCAGCAAGGCGACAAGGCCCGCCAACCTGTCCAGAGCATCATCCGCTTCGACCTGTGCGCCCGGCGCGCCGACCCGGAGCACACCCAGTCGCTCCGTTCCGTCCAGCAGGGGGACCCACCACTGTCCCGACGTGGAAGCGGAAGCAGGCGAAATCCTTCCCAGCTGGAAGGCTCGCCCGGCCACCGTGCCTTCCACGGCCAGATCGGCCGGCATGTCCATTTCGTCGGGACCGGTGTCAAGGCTGCCGGCCAGCAGACACAACCGTTCCTGCCGCAGGTCCGCCACATAGATGAGCACATCGGGCCAGCCCGCTCGAGCGGCGTGCGACGCGACGGTGCCGGGCAGCTGCTCCAGCGTCATCAGATGACTCGCAGCGATCAGATCTCCCAGCACGCCCGCACGCGCCACGTCCGTGCCGCTCATTGACGACACCTTCCTCACGGCCCGGAGAGTTACGTCACGATCAACCATAGCCGGGGGCCGCGCAACCGGCCCGGAAGCGGCCCCGGACATGAGGAGCGGAGACGGGGACGGCATGACGCGCTGCCCATCGACCCGGCGGACCCGACAGGTTGGTGCCGGCCGACTGCGCCGCCGGCACCTCGGAGCCGTTGAGGGATGGGGGCGATCACACCGGCGGGCGCGGCGGGACCATGGCCCAGCGGATCGCGGCCGTCAGTGCCCGCCCGGTCGGAGTCACGCAGGCCTCGGCCATGCCGGGCAGCCGGGGGAGCTCCAATGAGGCACGGGCCCAGCGGGGGAGGGCGGCGACGGAGTTCGCGGCGAGGACCGCGTAGGGGAGGCGGACAGCCCAGGGCAGGGGAGGGTGCAGCAGAATGAAGCGTGCCGCCTCGCGGGCTTCCCGTGTCGGGCGGAGTTCTCGCCGGTAGGCCGCGAGGCCGGCGGCGAGTTCGCTGCGATCGCGCGGAGGATCAGCTACGCCGAGTGCTTCCGCCACCCGCGCGGTGTCGGCGATGTACGCGTCGTACCCGGCCCCGTCGAGCGGAGCTGCGCCGTATCGACGGTGGGCCAGCAGAAAGCTTTCGACCTCGGCCACGTGCACCCAGCCGAGGAGGTGCGGATCGGCGGCGCAGTAGGACTCTCCGCGTGAGGTCGTCCCGCGCACTCGGCTGTGCACGGCGCGTACACGGTCGACCGCCTGCTGTGCGTCTTCCGCCGTTCCGTACGTGGTGACGGCGAGGAAGGTGCTGGTGCGCTGGAGCCGCCCCCACGGGTCGCCGCGGTAGCCGGAATGAGCCTCCACGGCGGCCATGGCCAACGGGTGCAGGGACTGGAGAAGGAGCGCCCGCAGCCCTCCGATGAACATGGACGCATCGCCGTGGACCGTTCGAATCGGCCGCTCGGGACCGAACCAGCGCGGGCCGGGCGCGCCATGGATGCGAGCGCGGTTCACCGGCCCGGCGGGGCCGGCGACCTGGGCGAAGATTGCACTGCCCAGCCGCTCCCGCAGGCCGGGCGCGGAACGCGTGGACGGGTCCATAGGGCCAGTATGCGCTCGAGCCCGGGCGGGAAGGATGCTGCGCAGCCGCGGCGCGACGGAGTCCGCGCTCGTGCTCGACGCAACTGCGAACACGGCGCCGGGGACGTCCCCGCCCGGCACCCGGATCCGTGCGGAGGGCTCCGGCTCCTCCGGGCCATGCGCGACGACCCGCCCGTGCCGAACCGCTTCGACCGGGAGGACTTGGCCGGGTGAGGGCGCGTTCCCGTGACGCGTCACCGCCGGGGCGCCGACGGGATCGCGGCCGCGCGGGTCCGTTGTCGCGGCCGGGGCTCCGGGGTGGGCCGTTGTCTAGGACCGGACCCCTGTCGTGGACCCGAGTCCGGGGTGGGCCCGCCGTCAGCCCGTCGACTCGTCCGGGGTGGGGTGTTCCGGGTGGACGCCCGCATTGCGGGCGGCGTTGCGGCCGGAACCGGCCTCATCGGGATCGGGCCGATCGGCCGCCGAATCGGCTGCGCCGCGGTCGGCGCGCGGCGGGAGAACCACGTCGAGGTCGTCCTCGCCGTCCTGAACCTGCTGGTCGGGTGCGTCGGCGGGTATCGGAGGCGGGCTGCCCTTCTCGCCGGTGTAAGCCGTGCCCTCGGGCCTGCGGTCGGTCATGTCGCTGCTCCCATCAGTGCGCGCCCGCCCCGGTGCAGGAGCGGGCCGGTTGCCGCATCACCCGGGTACCCCCTGACCTCGATGCGACGCACGACCGCAGGCGGTGACAGGCGCTGGACCGGGCCGGCCGGACCGATCGTGCTCATGGGCTCGTCACCTGGCCCCGCACCGGCGCGGGACCAGTACGCGACGGTGGCACGCCCCGGCCCGTGTCTTTCGGCCGGACCCTTGGGGCGGCCGAGACCACACACTCGAAATCCGCCCCCGCCGCCACGCATGCCAACGGGTGGCCGCCACGCAAGCCGGCATGAAGCCCCGTCCACCGGGCGCTTTCGGCCGGCGCCGCACCACCCGGGCGGGCCGCCGGTGAGAGTGCGGGTTCGCGTCCCCCTGTCCTGAAGGACCAGGATTCGGCCCAGCCGGCCGACCGGTTCGGTGGGTTCGCGCCGGAGCGGGGCCACGGGCTGATCTTCCGCCGGGGTGTCACGCCCGGCGCATGCCTGGAGATGTCCGCCGTCAGTATCCGACTCTCCGCTCGACGCGGGGGCACGAGGCGGGGCGCGCGACCGGCGCACGGGGGCGCGGCGGATTCTGTTGATGTCAGAGAGTCTGCGGGCGCACGCCCGCGGCTATCCGGATTTGTTCGGGTCGTATTCATTGATACTCGCACAATAGGGGCATGGGGTGGCTGAATGTTTCCGCTGAGAGCGCGTTGGCATATGTCTCGGGCGACCCGCTTCGGGGTTGTCTCTTTGGGGAGCCGAAAGCAATAGGCTGGATTTGCGTCTTAGGCCGTTGAGGGTCATCTATGGTGATTGCGGTGGTCGGGTGAAGCCGGGGGGCAACCTCGGCAGGCCCGTCGACATGGCATCGCTATCTCCAGATCTCACGTATTTCCGCCATGTGTGGCTGACATCGCACCGCAAGGGGCGGCCGGCTCGATGGTGCGGGGGCAGGGAATTGATCTGTGCGTTGGCGTGCCTGGAATGCTCGGATGAACATGTCGTGGAAAGCGTGAGAACAGGTCAGGGGGCGGTTGTGAGCAATCCTTTTGATGACGAGTCGGGGCGGTTCGTGACGCTGGTGAATGGTGAGGGTCAGTACTCGCTGTGGCCGGTGCACATTGACATCCCGAGCGGCTGGAGTGTGGGTGGACCGGAGGGGTCGCGCCAGGAGTGTCTGGATGCGATCGAGGCCGCATGGACAGACATGCGGCCCACCAGTCTGGTGCGGGCGATGGAGTCCGGCGCCGGATAGGGCCTCCGGAACATCCAGGGTGTCGCTTGCCCCTGGGGCTGGGTCCTGCGGGTTCTGACTCCTCCGCCTGATCGCCTTTGTTCTCATTCGAGCAAAAGCGATCAGGCGGAGGGGCTCATCGGTCATATCGTGCTCGCAAATTTTCATATCTCTTTCATGTGGCCGTCGTGAATCACTGATGGACTGCCATGTGGTTCGTCCCTTCTCTGAGAAGACCGCGAAGTGCCTTGCCGGGTGCCTGAGTCGGCAAGGATCCAGGTGCTGCCTGCTGCCTGCTGCCTGCTGAATTGGCACTGCGTTGTCCCTGCGGCGCGACCGGCCGTTGCCGGCGATGCGTGCTGCACCGGCATGTTCGGCTTCGCCTGCCTTCTTCGTCCCCCCGAAACCTCTCCCCAAAGGTGTGACTCGGCATGCGTGAAAACGACTCTCTCTCCCCCCGGACGGACCCCTCTGAGCCCTTGGGGATTACCGCGGCCCAGCAAGGGGTCTGGTATGGGCAGCTGGTCGATCCGGACAGTCCGAAATACAACATCGGGGAGTGCTTCGAGATTCGTGGAGGCCTCGACGAGCCGCTGTTCGCCGCAGCGCTGGACCGGGCTGTGGCTCTGTGCGACAGCCTCAACCTGGAGTTCGTCGTGACGGACGAGACCGTCCGGCAGCAGGTCGTCCGACGCCCCCCGGCGGGAATCAGCCGGCTCCGTGTGGTCGACCTTTCCGACGCCGAGGATCCCGTCGGGGAGGCCGAGCGCTATCTCACCGATGACATGACCACCGTCCACGGGCTCGATGCCCCGCACCACCACTTCGCGCTGCTGCGTCTCGGGGACCGACTGCACTACTGGTACGTGCGCTTTCACCACATAGTCGTCGACGGCCTCGGCGGGGCCGTCTTCGCCCGCACCGTGGCAGACCTCTACGGGCGCGGCCTGCGCGGAGAGAACCTGGCCGAGGCCGAGCTGCCCGCCGCGTCCCTGCGCGACCTCGTCGCCGACGAGGTCGCCTACCTCGGCTCCGAGCGGTACGAGGCCGACCGTAGGTACTGGACGGACCGTTTCGCGGACCTGGCCACCGAGCACGCGATGGGCCCCTCCGGTGCCGGGGACGACGCGGACGCACCTGGCCGCCGGGCCCTCATACGCCGGGTCACCGACGCCCCGCCACCGCCGGTCGCCGAAGGCGCGGACGCCCGTCTGCACACCGGTGAGACGCTCCCCGTAGCCGTTCTCGACGGTCTGCGCCGGCTCGCCTCCGCCCATCGGACCACCTGGAGCGCCGTCCTCGTCAGCGCGGTCGCCGCCTACGTCGGCCGGGTCACCGGAGTACGGGAAGTCACGGTGGGGCTCGCCTCCAACGGCCGGCACGGCGGACTGAGGCACATCGTCGGCATGACCGCCAACATCCTGCCGCTGCGCCTGACCGTCGCCGCGGACATGACGGTCGGTACCCTCGTGCGCACCGTCGCCGCCGAGATGCGAGGTGCCCTGCGCCACCGCCGCTTCTCCCGTGAACAACTCGCCCGGGAACTGAACATGACCGACGACGCGGCCCGGCTCACCGGTGTCGTCGTCAACATCATGGGCTACGACTACGACCTCGATTTCGCCGGCAGCCCCGGCGCCTCCCGCGTACTGTCCATCGGCCCGGTGGATGACCTGTCCCTGTTCGTCTCCGAACGGGCCGCGGGCAACGGGCCGTTGATCGGCTTCGACGCAAACCCGGAGCTGTACCGTCCCGAGGACGTGCGGCTGCACCAGAACGCCCTCGTCTCCTACCTGACGGCGATGGCCGACGCGGACGCCGACACCGCGCTGCGCGAACTGCCATTCCTCGACGAGGCCACCGCCGCGGCCCTCCGCGCCCAGGGAAGCGGCACCGTCCTGTCCCCGGAAGCCATGCCCGCGAGCCTCCCGGAGGCGTTCGGCGCGCAGGCACGCCGGACGCCGGACGCGCCCGCGGTGGTGGACGGCACCCTCACGCTCTCGTACCAGGAGCTGGCTCGGACGGCGAACGACCTGGCGAGCGCCCTTGCCGGGTGGGGCGTGGGAGCCGAAGACGGCGTCGGTGTCCTGACGGGTCGTTCGGCGGCCGTCGTGTCCACCACGCTCGGCATCGTCGGCGCGGGAGCGGCATATGTGCCGATGGACCCTGCCTGGCCGGCCGAACGGCTCGACCGTGTCGTGCGGACGGCCCGCGTCCGTGCCCTGGTGGTCGACGAGGCCACGGCCGGCGCGCCCTGGGTGCGGGAGGCGGCCGCCGGTCTCCCGCTGATCGTCGTAGACGCTCTCGGCGGCCTCTTACGCGGCGCGCCGCCGCGGCCGGCACCACTGCCGCGCCTGACCCGCGGCGACCGACTGGCCTACGTGATGTTCACCTCCGGCTCCACGGGCCTGCCCAAGGGCGTCGGCGTCACCCACGCCGACATCCTCGCGCTGGCGGCCGACACCACGTGGCAGGACGGCGTGTGCGACGCGGTGCTGCTGCACTCCGCGTATGTCTTCGACGCCTCCACGTTCGAGACCTGGGTGCCGCTGCTGAACGGCGGCCGCGTGGTCGTCGCACCCAGCGGTGTCGTGGACGCGCACGTGGTGCGCGACATGGTGCACCGGCACGATCTCACCGCACTCTTCCTGACGACGGCCCTGTTCAACGTGGTGGCCGAGGCGGATCCGACGGCGTTCGCCGGACTGCGCCTGGTCGCCGCGGGGGGCGAGGCGGCGACCCCCGACCTGATGCAGCGGGTGGCGGCCGCGGCCCCCGCGACGCTCGTCCTGCATGTGTACGGTCCCACGGAGACCACGACGTTCACCACCCGCCACCCGGTCGCCGCCGGCTCCACGGGCTTGCCGCCCATCGGCCGGGCCTTCGACGGCATGAGTCTGTACGTGCTGGACGACTCCCTCGCCCTGGTGCCGCCCGGCGTCGTGGGGGAGCTGTACGTGAGCGGGTACGGCGTCGCCCGCGGATACCACGGGAGCCCCGCGCCGACCGCCACCCGGTTCGTAGCCGACCCGTACGACGCACGCGGTGGCCGCCGCATGTACCGCACCGGTGACCTTGTGCGCTGGACCGCGAGCGGCGACATCGAATACGTCGGGCGCGCGGACGGTCAGATCAAACTCCGCGGATTCCGCATCGAACCGGCCGAGACCGAGAACGTCCTGCTCACCGACCCGGATGTGCACGGCGCCTGCGTCGTCGTCCGCGAGGACATACCCGGCGACCGCCGACTCGTGGCCTACGTCGTGCCCGCTCCCGGCGCGAGGCCGGAGGGCTCCGCACTGGCCCGCCGAGTCGGGCGCGTCCTGCCCGCATACATGGTGCCCTCCGCGTTCGTGTCCCTTGACGCGCTGCCCCTCAACGCCAACGGCAAGGTCGATCGCTCCGCCCTGCCGGCCCCCCGGGCCGTGGCCACCACGGGCCGGGCACCGCGTACCGCCCACGAGGAGGTCCTGGCGGGCCTGTTCGCCGACGTGCTCGGCGTGGCCGCGGTCGGCATCGACGACAACTTCTTCTCCCTGGGCGGCCACTCGCTTCTCGCCACCCGCCTCACCGGCCGGGTGCGGACCGCCCTGGGCGCCGAAGTCGGACTGGGCACGCTCTTCGAGCACCCCACGGTCGCCTCCCTGGCTGCGGCTCTGGACGCCGGCGCGGCCGCCCGACCCGCCCTCTCGCCGCAGCCACGGCCCGAAGCGGTACCTCTGTCCTACGCGCAGCAGCGCCTGTGGTTCCTCAACCGGGTCGAGAACACCGGGGGCACCTACAACATTCCGCTCGTCCTCGAACTCGACGGCCCACTGGACACGGACGCCCTGAGCGACGCCCTCGCCGATGTGGTCGTGCGCCACGAGAGCCTGCGCACCGTCTTCGCCGAACACGAGGGCATCGCCCGTCAGGAAGTCCTCGACGCGGACGCTGCCGCGACGCGCATCCCTCTCGTCATCGAGCACGCCCCCGCCGGGGAGACCGCCGAGGCCTGGGCCGACGAGGCTCTGCACCTGCTGACCACCAGGCCCTTCGACCTCACGGCCGACACCCCGGTCCGCGCCCGTCTGCTTCGCCTGTGCGCCACCCGTCACCTCCTGGTCCTCGTTCTCCACCATGTCGTCGCCGACGGCTGGTCCCTCGCCCCGCTCAGCCGTGACCTGGGCACCGCGTACCGCGCCAGGAGCGAGCGCACGGGCGCGCCCGACTGGGCCCCGCTGCGCGTGCAGTACGCCGACTACGCCCTCTGGCAGCGTCGGCTGCTGGGCGACGACGGTGACCCGGACAGCCTGGCCGCGTCCCAGCTCGCCTTCTGGAAGAGTGCGCTGCGCGGTGCCCCCGACCTGCTGCACCTGCCCCTCGACCGCCCCCGTCCGGCCGTGCCCAGCCATCGGGGCGCCGCCGTGCCGTTCGAGCTGCCCGCCCCCGCGCACGCCGCACTCATCCGCCTCGCCCGTGCGGCAGGCTGCACCCCGTTCATGGTGTTGCAGGCGGCTCTCGCCGTGACCCTCCAGGCGCACGGTGCGGGCTCCGACATCCCGCTGGGCACCGCCGTCGCCGGACGCACCGAGGAGGCCCTCGACGATCTGGTCGGCTTCTTCGTCAACACGGTCGTCCTGCGGGCCGACCTGTCCGGGGGCCCGACATTCCGCGAACTGCTCGACCGGGTCAAGGAGTTCGACGTCGCCGCCCTCAGCCACGGCGACATACCCTTCGAGCGGATAGTGGAGGCCCTCAACCCCGAACGGTCCGGCGACCACCACCCCCTCTTCCAGACCATGCTGGTCCTCCAGAACCAGGAGCGGGCGGCCCTCGATCTGCCGGGCATCACCGTCCGCGACAGGTCCCGGCACCGCGGGGGCAGCAAGTTCGACCTGACGTTCTCGCTCACCGAAGTCACCGAAGTCACCGAAGTCAGCGAAACCACCGAAGTCACCCAAGGCGCAGAGAGGCCGGCCGGGAGACCCGCCGAGGTTCCCGGAAGCGGCAGACCCGCCGACCCGGCAGGCCGCGCCCCCGCGCGCACCCGGCACGGCGCCGGAGGCATCGGCGGCTACCTGGAATACGCCACCGACCTCTTCGACGCCGCCACCGCCCGCGCGCTGTGCGTCCGATTCGCCCGCGTCCTCACCCTTGCCGTGACCGACCCCGACCAGGCCATCAGCGACCTGGACCCGCTGGCCCCGGGGGAGCGGGACCGCCTCCTGGTCCAGGGACGTGGCGCGAAACAACCGCCGCCCTCCCGTACCGCCCCCGAAGCGGTCCGGGAGCAGGCCGCGCGAACGCCCGACGCCGTCGCCGTGCGCGACGCGGACACGCACCTCACCTACGCCGAACTCGACGCCCGCGCCGACGCCCTCGCCCACGTCTTGCGTGAGCGCGGCGCGGGCCGCGAGACCAGGGTGGCCATTGCCGCACCGCCATCCGTGGACACCGTCGTCGCCATGCTGGCCGTACTGCGGGCAGGCGCCGCCTATCTGCCGGTCGACCCGCAGTATCCGCCGGCCCGCATCAGCCACATGCTCGACGATGCCCGTCCCGTCCTGCTGCTCACCACCGAGGCCGTCCACGCGGGTCTGCCCGCCCGCGACATTCCGTGGCTCGCCCTCGACGGCCCGGAGGCCCGGGCCACCCACCCCACCGGGCCCCTCCCGGGCCCACCCGGTCCGGCGGATCCCGCCTACGTCATCTACACCTCGGGCTCCACCGGCCGACCCAAGGGCGTGGTCGTGCCGCACGCCGCCCTGGCCGGTCACATGGCCTGGATGGCACGGCACCTGACGATCACTTCGGACGACCGGGTCCTCGCACGTACGTCCTCCAGCTTCGACGCCTCCGTGTGGGAGCTGTGGCTTCCGCTGATGAACGGTGCCGAACTCTGCGTGCTGCCTGACGGCGCGAACACGGAACCCCGCGCCCTGGTCTCCTGGATGAGCCGGTTCGGAGTCACCGTCGCCCAGTTCGTGCCGTCCCACCTGGCCCCGGTCCTCACCGAGGCGGCACACGCCGCACCGCTGCCCGGACTGCGTGCCGTGCTGTGCGGCGGCGAGGCGCTGCCGCGCACCCTCGCCGACGACATCGCCGAGTTGTGGCGGGCCGAGGTGCACAACCTCTACGGGCCGACCGAGGCGACCATCGACGCCACCGCCCACCGCGTGGCCGGCCGAGAGGACGGCGGCCGGGAGAAGAGTGGGCAGGCGGAAGGCGCACCGTACGAGACCGTGCCGATCGGCCGCCCCGTCGACACCATGCACGCCTACGTCCTGGACAGCGGACTGCGTCCCGTACCACCCGGTGTCACCGGTGAGCTGTACCTGTCGGGCCCCCACCTCGCCCGCGGATACCTGAACCGCCCGGGCCTGACCGCGGCGCGGTTCGTCGCCGACCCGTTCGAAGGCACGGGCGCACGGATGTACCGCACGGGCGACCTCGTGCGATGGAACAGCCACGGGCTGCTCGACTACGTGGCACGCGCCGACGACCAGGTCAAGCTCCGCGGATTCCGGATCGAGCTGGGCGAGGTCGAGGCCGCGCTCCTGGCATGCCCCGGCGTCACGGCCGCCTGTGCCGTGGTCCGAGAGGACGAGGCCGGCGGGCGCCGCCTCGTCGGCTACGCCGTCACCGGCGACCCGGCCCTGCGGCCCGTCACCCTGCGCGACGCCCTTGCCGGGAG
Organism: Streptomyces sp. NBC_00236; assembly: GCF_036195045.1. Taxonomy (NCBI): domain Bacteria; kingdom Bacillati; phylum Actinomycetota; class Actinomycetes; order Kitasatosporales; family Streptomycetaceae; genus Streptomyces; species Streptomyces sp. NBC_00236. Next base: position 8,208,266 of record NZ_CP108100.1, read on the forward strand.
CCTGCCCCACCATGCGGTGCCCGGAGCAGTCGTCATCCTGGACGCCCTTCCGCTCCTGCCCAACGGCAAGGTGGACCGGCGGGCCCTGCCGGAGCCGTCGGCGGGATCCGGCCCCGCCGACGGCGCGAGGCCGCACACCCTCCAGGAGGAGCTGCTCGCCGGCATCTTCGCGGACGTCCTGCGACGGCCCCTCGTGAACCCGCACGACAGCTTCTTCGACCTCGGTGGGCACTCGCTCCTCGCCATGCGGGTCGTGAGCCGCGTCCGGACGGTCCTGGGGGCCGACATCGCCGTCCGCACCCTCTTCGACCACCCGACCGTCGCGGGCCTGGCCCGCGTCCTCGACCCGAATGCTCGCACCCGCCCGACGGTGGTGCCCGCCACGCGGCGGCCCGATCCGATGCCGCTCTCCTTCGCCCAGCAGCGCCTGTGGTTCCTGAACCGGCTGGAAGGCCCCGGCTCCGCCTACAACATCCCGCTCGTCCTCGAACTCGACGGTGCCCTGGACACGGATGCCCTGCGTGCCGCGCTGCATGACGTCGTGGAGCGTCACGAGGCGCTGCGCACCCTGTTCCCCGAACGCGACGGCGTACCGCGTCAACTGGTCCTTCCGGCCGACGCGGTGACACCCCGCCTGCCTGTCGTCAGCACAGCGCCCGCAGACCTGGAGGCGGCCGTCCTGGCCGCCGTGCGTGAACCGTTCGACGTGGTCACGGACCCTCCGATGCGGGCCCTGCTTCTGCGCTCCGCCCCCGCCCACCACGTGCTGGTGCTCGTCCTGCACCACATCGCGGGGGACGGCTGGTCCCTCGCCCCGCTCACCCGTCACCTCGGTGAGGCCTACGCGGCCCGTCTCACGGGCCGGGAGCCCGAACTCACGGCCGGCACCCCGCTCCAGTACGCCGACTACACCCTCTGGCAGCACGCCGCCCTCGGCGACGGCGTAGCAACGCAGAGCGTCCTGCGCACGCAACTCGACCACTGGCACACCGCCCTCGCGGGCCTTCCCGGGCTGATCGACCTGCCACTGGACCGGCCGCGTCCGGCCACCACCGATCCGAGGGGAGCCGTCCACACCTTCGACGTACCTCCTCCTCTCCACGCTCAACTCCTGCGCCTGGCACAAGAGTCCGGCAGTAGCCTGTTCATGGTGCTCCAGGCGGCGGTGGCCACCCTGCTGCACCGCCACGGAGCCGGCGACGACATCCCGCTCGGCTCGCCCGTCGCCGGCCGCACGGACGAGGCGCTGGAGGACCTGGTCGGCTTCTTCGTCAACACGCTCGTCCTGCGCACGGACCTGTCCGGCAACCCGACCTTCCTCGAACTGCTCCAGCGGGTCAGGGAGTTCGACCTGGCCGCGTACGCGCACCAGGATGTTCCCTTCGAGCGTCTCGTGGAGAGCGTCAACCCCGTCCGGGCACGCAACCACCACCCGCTGTTCCAGACCATGCTGGTCCTCCAGAACCAGGAGACCGCCCGCCCCGACCTGCCCGGCCTCACGGTCGTGGACCGGCTCGTCCACAACGGCCTGAGCAAGTTCGACCTCACCTTCGCCTTCAGCGAGGAGCGGGGCGAAGCGGGCCTCACCGCCGGAATCGAATACGCCACCGCCCTCTTCGACCGTTCCACCGTCGCCGCGCTCGCGGACCGTCTGATCCGGCTGCTGGAGCGGGTGACCGCCGAGCCCGCTCTGCCCGTCGCGAGCCACGACCTCCTGACGAGCAGCGAGCACGCCCGTGTCGTCCACTGGGGAACCGGCCGCCGCCTGCACGCCTCCGACGACGACGCCACCCTGCCCGCCCTCTTCGCGGCGCAGGCGCACCGCACACCGGACGCGGTGGCCGTCGCGTCCCACGACACGGCCCTCACCTACGCCGAACTCGACCGGATCTCCGCCGACCTCGCCCGCGCCCTTGCGGGCCTCGGTGTCGCCCCGGAGTCAGGGATCGGGGTGCTGCTCACCCGGTCGCCCGCCGTGGTGTCGGTGTCGCTCGGCGCGGTCCGTGCGGCCGGCGCCTACGTCCCGTTGGACGCGCGCTGGCCCGGAGAACGGCTCGATCAGGTCGCGGGGGTGGCGGCCGTCCGCGTCCTCGTCGTCGACGCGGACGCCTTCGCCTCCCCGTGGGTGGCCGCCATGGCCCGGCGGGTGCCGGTCGTCGTGGTGGACCGGCTCGGCCGGATCCTGCGGGGCGCGCCGGAGCGGCCGGGCCGCCCGGCGGCCGTGCCGGGTTCCGGAACCCTCGCCTACGTGATGTTCACCTCCGGCTCGACCGGACTGCCCAAGGGAGTCGGGGTCACGCACGCCGACGTGGTGGCGCTGACCGCCGACTCGGCCTGGCAGGGCGGCGCCGCCGACGTGGTACTCATGCACTCGGCGTACGTCTTCGACGCCTCCACCTTCGAGATCTGGGCCCCGCTGCTGCGCGGCGGCAGGGTCGTCATCGCGCCGGAGGGCGTCCTGGAGGCCGCCGCCCTCGGTGATGCGGTCCAGGAGCACGGTGTGACCGCCGTCTTCCTGACGACGGCCCTGTTCAACGTGATCGCCGAGACCGATCCGGGTGCCTTCGCCGGCCTCCGGCTCGTCTGCGCCGGTGGTGAACTGGCCTCCCCGGACGCGATGCAGCGAGTGGCCGGCACAGCGCCGGGTGTGCGCGTCCTCCATGTGTACGGACCCACCGAGACGACCACTTTCGCCACCCGCTACGACGTGGCGGCCGGCCTGCCGTCGGGCCCGCCACCCGTCGGACGGCCCCTGGACGGCATGCGCGGATACGTCCTCGACGGCTCCCTGGGCCCGGTGCCGCCAGGTGTGGTGGGCGAGTTGTACCTCGCCGGCCGCGGCGTGGCGCGCGGATACACCGGGCTTCCCGGTCTGACCGCCGCACGCTTCGTCGCCGACCCGTTCGACGCGGAGGGCGGGCGCATGTACCGCACCGGAGACCTCGTCCGGTGGACCGACGACGGGCAGATCGCCTATGTCGCCCGCGCGGACAATCAGGTGAAGCTGCGCGGTCACCGCATCGAACTCGGCGAGATCGAGGGCGTGCTGGCCTGCTGTGACGGCGTCGCCGACTCCTTCGCCGTCGTCCGCGAGGATGCGCCGGGTGACCGGCGGCTCGTGGCGTACGTGGTGCCCGCCGCCGGGGCACGTCCCGAATCGGCCGACCTCGCCCGGGCCGTCGGCCGGTCCCTGCCCGCCTACATGGTGCCCGCCGCGTTCGTCCTGATCGAGGCGCTTCCGCTGAGCCTCAACGGCAAGGTGGACCAGCGCTCCCTGCCGGCGCCCGCGCACCGGGTTCCGGTCCGGGGGCGCGCCGCCCGCACCGCGCGCGAGGAGATCCTCTGCGCACTCTTCGCCGATGTGCTCGGCCTCGACGCGGCGGGCGCGGACGACGACTTCTTCGCCCTGGGCGGCCACTCCCTGCTCGCCACCCGGCTCGCCGCACGCATCCGTACCGCGCTCGCCGTGGAGGTCCAGGTCAGGGCCGTCTTCGAGCACCCCACTCCCGCCGCCCTCGCCGCCGCTCTGCACGGCGCCGAAGAAGCAAGGGCCCCGCTGGAGCGGGCCGGGCGGCGCCCCGATCCGCTCCCGCTGTCCTTCGCCCAGCAGCGCCTGTGGTTCCTCAACCGGTTCGAAGGGCCCTCCGCCACGTACAACGTGCCGATGGTGCTCCGCCTGGACGGCCCGCTCGACGAGGACGCCCTGCAGAGCGCCCTCGCGGACGTCGTGGAACGCCACGAAAGCCTGCGTACCGTCTTCCCCGAGACCGACGGCGTGGCGCGCCAACTGGTCCTCGACGCCAGTGGAGCCGACCTCGACCTGACGCCCCGGGACACAGGCCCCGACCGCCTCGACGAAGTCCTGACCGCCGAGGTGGCGCACACCTTCGACGTGAGTGCCGAACTGCCCGTACGGGCCCGGTTGCTGCGGCTCGGGGCCGAGAGACACGTTCTCGTGCTGCTCGTCCACCACATCGCGGGCGACGGCTGGTCACTCGCCCCGCTGGCCCGCGACCTCGGCGACGCCTACCGGGCACGCGCCGAGGGCGAGGAACCCTCCTGGACGGAACTGGCCGTCCAGTACGCGGACTACACCCTGTGGCAGCGCGCCCTCCTCGGGGCCGAGGACGACCCCACCAGCCAGGCCGCCCGCCAGCTGGACTTCTGGCGCACCGCACTCGCCGGCGCCCCCGACCTGCTCCCTCTGCCGTACGACCGGCCGCGGCCCGCCGTCACCACGTACCGCGGCGACGCGTTCGCCTTCACCGTCGACGCGGACACCCACCGGGCCCTCGCCGATCTGGCCCGGGCCCGCGGATGCAGCCTCTTCATGGTGCTCCAGGCAGCGCTGTCGGTGCTCCTGTCCCGGCACGGCGCCGGTGAGGACATCCCGCTCGGCACGGCCGTCGCCGGACGCACCGACGAGGCCCTCGACGACCTGGTCGGCTTCTTCGTCAACACCCTCGTCCTGCGCACCGACCTGACCGGAGACCCCACCTTCGCCGAAGTCATCGACCGGGTACGAGCGTTCGACCTCGCGGCCTACGCCCACCAGGACGTGCCGTTCGAGCGGCTGGTGGACGCCCTGAGCCCGGAACGGGCGCAGAACCACCACCCGCTGTTCCAGACCATGCTCGTCCTCCAGAACCAGGCCGACACCACCGTCGGCCTGCGCGGACTCACGGTCACGCAGCAGCCGGTGCACACCGGGATCAGCAAGTTCGACCTGACCTTCACCTTCACCGAGACCCGCGACGACGCGGGCCGGCCGGCCGGCCTCGGCGGAGTCCTGGAGTTCTCCACCGAACTCTTCGCCCGCACCACCGCCCACGCCCTGGCCGCGCGCCTCACCCGCCTGCTCGCCTCGCTCGCCGCCGACCCCGGCCGGCGCGTCCACTCGGCCGTCGTTCTGGACGCGGCCGAGCAGGCAGGTCTGGAACAGGTCTCGCACGGCCCGGTCCGGCCCCTGGCGACGCGCACGGTGCCCGCGGCCTTCCGGGCACAGTCCGCCAGAACCCCCGGGGCGATCGCCGTACGGGACGGTGCGCAGCGGCTCACCTTCCGCGAACTGGACGCTCTGTCCGACGATTTGGCGCACCACCTGCACGACCGGGGCATCGGTCGCGGCGACCTCGTCGCCCTCGCCCTGGAAGGCACCGCCGACCAGGTCGTCGCGATGCTGGCCGTGGTCAAGGCGGGGGCCGCCTACCTGCCGGTCGATCTCGCCTACCCCGAGGCCCGGGTCACGTACGTGCTCGACGACGCCCGCCCGGCGCTGCTGGTCACCCACGGCACCGTCCGCGCCGCCCGGTACCTCCCTTCCGTGCCCTGCCTCGCCCTCGACGACCGGGCCTCCTGGTCCACCGGGCGCGCGGCACCGTCCGCCGCAGCGCCGGACCCGCTCGACGCCGCGTACGTCATCTACACCTCGGGCTCCACCGGCCGCCCCAAGGGCGTCGTCGTCACCCACGCGTCCCTGGTCAACCACATGGCGTGGATGGCCGGCCACCTCGGCCTCACCGACGAGGACCGGGTCCTGGCACGTACCTCGCCGAGCTTCGACGCCTCGGTCTGGGAGACCTGGCTGCCGCTGCTGCACGGCGGCTCCACCTGCCCCGTGCCGCCGGAGCTCAACCACGACCCGGCCGGACTGCTGGCCCGCATGCGCGAAGCGGGCGCGACCCTCGTGCAGTTCGTGCCCTCGCACCTCTCGCTCGTCCTCGCCGAGACCCGTCCCGACGAGGCGCCGACGGCCCTGCGGGCCGTCCTGTGCGGCGGTGAACCCCTGCCCCGGTCCCTGGCGGAGCGCGCGGAGGAGGCCTGGCGGGTCGAGGTGCACAACCTGTACGGACCCACCGAGACGACGATCGACGCCACCGCTCATCTCCACTGCGCCGCGGAGGCGGACACGGACGCGCTGGAGGGCGGTGTGCCGCTCGGTCGCCCCGTCGACAACACCCGGGCCTACGTCCTGGACGCCGGGCTCCGGCCGGTGCCGCCGGGTGTCACAGGCGAGCTCCACATCGCGGGCGACGGCCTTGCCCGCGGCTACCACGGGCGCCCCGGCCTGACCGCCGCGCGATTCGTCGCCGATCCGTACGGCCCCGCCGGGAGCCGCATGTACCGCACGGGCGACCTCGTCCGACGGGGCGCAGACGGCCTCCTCACCTACGTCTCCCGCGCCGACGACCAGGTCAAGCTGCACGGCTTCCGTATCGAACTCGGCGAGATCGAGGCCGCGCTCACCGCGCTCGACGGCGTCACCGCCGCCTGCGCCCTCGTCCGCGAGGACCGGCCGGGAGAACGTCGCCTGGTTGCCTACACCGTTGCCGACAGGCACCGCGGCGCCGAAGGTCCGGCCGGCGGCGAACTGCGCACCCGGCTGGCATCGGCCCTGCCGCCGTACATGGTGCCGGCCGTCTTCGTCGCCCTCGACGCGCTGCCGCTCCTGCCCAACGGCAAGACCGACCGCCGAGCCCTGCCCGTTCCGGAGCGCCCTGTCGGCACCAGGCCGGGCGGGCAGCCGCGCACCGCGCAGGAACGCGTCCTGTGCGCGGTATTCACCTCCGTCCTGCGCAACCCGTCCGTCCGCACGGACGACGACTTCTTCGCGCTCGGCGGCGACAGCATCCTCTCCATCCAGCTCGTCAGCCGCGTCCGCGAGGCCGGGCTCGGGGTGACCCCGCGCGACGTCTTCGTCCACCGCACCCCCGAGGCCATCGCGGCCGTCGCCACCGCACTCGGCCAGGGCGCCGCCGCACCGGCCGAACAGGGCGCCGGCGAGATGCCGCCGACGCCCATCGCCGCCTGGCTCCTGGAGCGGCCCGGCAGCACGGACGGCTACAACCAGTCCGGGGTGCTGCGCACGCCGGCGGGCGCCGACGGAGACAGGCTCGTCCACGCACTCCAACTGCTCATCGACCACCACGACATGCTCCGTCTGCGCGTCAGCCGCCCGGCCGCAGGCGAACCCGTCCTCGAAGCCCTGCCGCCCGGCGCCGTGCAGGCCCGCCGCCGCTTCACCCGGGTCGGCATCGCCGGCCTCGACGCGGAAGCCGCCCGCGCCGCCGTCACCGCGGCGGGCGAGCAGGCGCGCAGGCGTCTGCGGCCCGCGGACGGGGACGTGATCGAGGCCGTCTGGGGCGATGCCGGGCCGCACGCCCGCGGGCGTCTGCTGCTCGTCGCACACCACCTGGCCGTCGACGCGGTCTCCTGGCGGATCCTCGCAGCCGACCTGGCCCGCACGTGGCAGACGGTCACGGAAGCCGCGGACGGGGGCGGGCGCCCCGCCCCGGCCACGGCGCTGCCCGCCGCCACCACGCCCTACAGAGCCTGGGCGCACCTTCTGACGGCCCAGGCGCGCAGCTCCGCCCGGGAAGCCGAACTCCCGCTGTGGCAGAGCGTGCTGAGCACACCGGACCCACAGCTGGCATACCGGCCCCTCGACCCCCATCTGGACACCGCCGACGGGACCCGCACTCTGGTCACACACCTGCCCGCCACCTGGGCGAAGTCCCTTCTCACCACAGCCCCCGGCGCCTTCCACGCCGGAGTGGACGACGTCCTGCTCACCGGCCTGGCCCTCGCCGTCTGCTCCTGGCGGGCGGAACGGGCCGCCGGCCCCGGCGGGCCCCGGCAGGACGGCACCCCCGTCCTGCTCGACCTGGAGGGCCACGGCCGCGAGCAGATCGCCGAGCACCTCGACCTGTCCCGTACGGTCGGCTGGTTCACCAGCCTCTACCCGGTCAGGCTCGATCCCGGGCCCCTCGACGCCCGTGACCCGGGACGCTTCGATGCCGCTCTCGTCGAACGCGCCGTCAAACGCGTCAAGGAACAGCTGCGGACCGTACCCGACCACGGCGTCGGCTACGGAATGCTGCGCCACCTCAACCCGGCGACGCGCTCCCGGCTCGCCACCGCGGCCGATCCCCAGATCGGCTTCAACTACCTCGGACGGTACGCCGCTTCGCCGGAGCCGGCGGACAACGCCGAAGGCGCCGACTGGGACGTCCTGCTCGACGGCGGCGGGCCACGGAGCCAGGACCCGGACATGCCCGTGCACCACGTCATCGACATCAACGCGCACACCGAGGACCTGCCCGACGGCCCGCGCCTGGTGACCCACTGGACCTGGCCGAGCGACCTTCTCAAGGAGGAGGACGTCGGCGCCCTGTCCGAGGCGTACGTCCGCGCGCTGCGCGCCATCGCGGAACACGCACAACGACCCGACGCGGGCGGCTACACACCGTCCGACCTTCCCCTGGTCTCGCTCGACCAGGCACAGATCGACCGACTGCAGAACAAGTGGGGTGGCCGCAAGTGACCGGGTTCCGACTCGAAGACGTACTGCCGCTGACGCCGCTTCAGGCCGGCATGCACTTCCACGCCCTGTACGACTCGCACGCCGTCGACGTCTACACCGCGCAGTTCGTCTTCGACCTCGAAGGCACCGTCGGCGTTCCCGCACTGCGCGCCGCCATCGGCGCCCTGCTGCGCCGGCACTCCAACCTGCGGGTCGGCTTCCTCCACGAGGACCTGGACGAGGCCGTGCAGGCTGTTGCCGCCGAGGTCCCCGTGCCGCTGGAGGAACGGGACCTGACCGCCACGGCGGGCACCGGCACGGTGGAGGAACGCCTCACCGCCTTCCTCGCCGCCGACCGCACCCGCCGCTTCGACCTGACGACTCCGCCCCTGATGCGGTTCACGCTGCTGCGCACCGCGCCCCGGCGCCACCGCCTCGTCATGACCAGCCATCACCTCCTCTTCGACGGCTGGTCGATGCCCCTCCTCGTGCGGGAACTGTTCCAGTTGTACGCGTCGGAGGGCGACGACAGTGCCCTGCCGCGGGTGACCCCCTATCGCACCTACCTCCACTGGCTCGCGCAGCAGGACCGCCCAGCCGCCCTGGAGGCCTGGTCCACCGCCCTGGCCGGAATCGAGGCGCCGACCCTGCTCGCCGGGCCCCGCGGCGAGGGTGCCTCCGACTCGGCCGAACTGCCCGACACGCTGGTCCTGGACCTGGACGTCGCCACGACACACCGGCTCCGCGAGACGGCCCGCGCCCACCGGCTCACCCTCAACACGCTGGTCCAGGGCGCCTGGGGTCTCGTGCTCGGGCACCTCACCGGACGCCCCGACGTCGTGTTCGGCGCCACCGTGTCCGGTCGCCCGCCGGAGATTCCCGGCATCGAGTCGATGGTCGGCCTGTTCATCAACACCGTGCCGGTACGGCTGCTCACCACGCCCGGCGACACCCTGGCCGCAGTCCTGACCCGGCTTCAGGAGGAACAGGGCCGCCTGCTCGGCAGCCAGCACCTGGGACTGACCGAGATACGGGGTGTCACCGGCCTGGACGAACTCTTCGACACCCTGACCGTGTTCGAGAACTATCCGATGGACGACGAGGCCCTGCGCACCGCGCAACAGGGACTGCCCGGCCTGGCCGTCACCGGATTCAGCGGCACGGACGCGGCCCACTACCCCCTCACCCTCACCGTCGCGCCGGGGGACGCCCTGAGGATCACCTTCGGATACCGGGCTGCCGTCCTGGACCGCGAGGAGGTGGCCCGCACAGTCGCCCGTGTGCGACGCCTGCTGACCGTGATGGCCCAGGGCCTCGACCGCCGCGCCGACGCCGTTCCTCTCCTCCTGGACGGAGAGCGCGAGACACTGCTCTCCCAGGGAACCGGTGCCCAGCCGCGCCGCGCCGCGGGGGAGCGGAGCATCGCGGACGCCGTGGCCGAGCGCGCGGCCCGGCACCCGGACACGGTGGCCGTTTCCGGCGCGGGCGAGCAACTGACCTACCGGCAGCTCCATGACCTCTCCGACGATCTGGCCCGCGCCCTGACCGGGCTCGGGACAGGACCCGAGGACGGCGTCGGCATCCTCGTGGCCCGTTCGACCGCCACGGTCACCTCCACCCTCGGCGTCCTGCGGGCAGGCGCCACCTACGTGCCTCTCGACCCGCGCTGGCCCACCGAACGGCTCAGCCGGGTGGCCGAGGTGGCCGCCCTGCGCGTCCTGATCATCGACGAGCGCGCCCGCACACACCCCTGGGTGCGTCGTCTCGGCCCGGACATCACCGTGCTGACCGTCGACGCCGCAGGCCGCGTCCGCCACGGGGGCCCGGCCGGCGAGGGAACCCTCCCGTCCGTCACGGGCGGCGCTCGGCTCGCGTACATGATGTTCACCTCCGGCTCCACCGGACTGCCCAAGGGCGTCGGCGTCACGCACGCCGACGTGACAGCCCTCGCGGCCGACCGCAACTGGGACGACGGCGTAGCCGACGCCGTCCTGATGCACTCGGCGTACGTCTTCGACGCCTCCACCTTCGAGATCTGGACCCCGCTCCTCAACGGCGGCCGCGTCGTCGTGGCGCCCGACGGCACGCTCCAGCCCGCCGTGCTCCGGGAGCTCGTCGCCCGGCACGGCGTGACAGCGGCGTTCCTGACAACTGCCCTGTTCAACGTACTGGCCGAAGCCGACGCGGACGCCCTCGGCCTGCTGCGCCTGGTCGCCGCCGGAGGTGAGGCCGCCGCGCCCGGCGTCCTGCAGCGCCTCGCCGCCGCCCACCCGGACACTGTCGTCCTCCACGTCTACGGGCCCACGGAAACCACCACCTTCGCCACCGCCCACCGCGTACGCCCCGACGCCGACCCCGGCGGCGCGGCCCCGATCGGCCGGCCGCTCGACGGCATGCGCGCCTACGTCCTGGACGCGGCGATGCGGCCGGTGCCGGCAGGCGCCGAAGGGGAGTTGTACGTCGCGGGCGCCGGTGTCGCGCGCGGGTACCTGGGGCGGCCCGGCCTCACCGCCGGCCGCTTCGTCGCCGACCCGTTCGCCGGCACCGGGGCACGCATGTACCGCACCGGCGACCTGGTGCGCCGGGGCACCGACGGCACCCTGCACTACCTGGCCCGGGCGGACCAGCAGATCAAACTGCGCGGCCACCGCATCGAACCCGCCGAGATCGAGACGGTGCTCCGCGCCCACCCGTCCGTGGGCACCGCCTGCGTACTCGTCCGGGAGGACCTGCCCGGCGACCGGACCCTCACCGCCTACGTCGTCCCCACCCCCGGACACACCGCGGAACCCGGGCCGCTCGCCGCACACGTCGCGCTCCACCTGCCCGACTACATGGTGCCGGCCGTCATCCAGCCGCTCGGCGCGCTGCCACTGACCCCCAACGGCAAGCTCGACCGGGCCGCCCTGCCCGCACCCGCCACCCTGTCCGGCACGACAGGCCGGATCCCGCGCGGCGCCCTCGAGGAGATCCTCGCCGGACTGTTCGCCGACGTGCTCGGCGTACCACGCGTCGGCGTCGACGACAGCTTCTTCGCCCTGGGCGGCCACTCCCTGCTCGCCACCCGGCTCGTGGGCCGCGTGCGCACCGCCCTGGACACCGAGACCGAGATCCGCACCCTCTTCGAGAACCCCACCGTTGCCGCGCTCGCCGCCGCCCTGGAGGACGGGAGCCGCCCTGCCCGCCCCGCCCTCGTCCCGCAGGAGCGCCCTGCCACGCTGCCGCTGTCGTACGCCCAGCAGCGCCTGTGGTTCCTCCACCGGCTCGAAGGACCCTCCGCCACGTACAACATTCCCCTCGCCGTCCGCATCGACGGACCGCTCGACACAGACGCCCTGCACCGGGCACTGGGAGACGCCGTCGGCCGGCACGCGGCCCTGCGCACCGTCTTCCCCGAGCACGAACACGGGCCGCACCAGCGCGTCACCGCCCCGGACGACGTCCGCCTCCCGTTCGTGCGGGAATCCGTCGACGACGACAAGGCCGGCGACCGGATCAGGGCGGCCATGGCCGAACCGATCGACATCGAGCACCGGCTCCCGCTCAGGGCGACCCTGCTGCGCCTGGCCGACGACGCCCACGTCCTGGTGCTCGTGATCCATCACATCGCCGCCGACGGCTCGTCCCTGGCGCCCCTGGCACACGACCTGAGCGCCGCCTACCGAGCCCGGGCACGCGCGGAGGACCCCGCGCTCACCGCGCTGCCCGTCGACTACGCCGACCACACGCTCTGGCAGCGGCGCCTGCTCGGTGACGAGCGCGACCCCGAAAGCGTCGTCTCGCGTCAACTCGCTTACTGGAAAGACGCGTTGCGCGGCCTCCCGGAGGTCGTCGAGCTGCCGTGGGACCGGTCCCGGCCGGCCGTTCCCCGGCACACGGGAGCCACCCACGACTTCGCCCTCGACCGCACCACCTCGCGACGGCTCGCGGACCTCGCCCGCGCCAGCGGATGCACCCTCTTCATGGTGCTCCAGGCCGCCCTGTCGACCGTACTGTCCCGGCACGGCGCCGGTGACGACATCCCGCTCGGCACCGCCGTCGCCGGGCGCACCGACGACGCGGCCTCGGACCTCGTGGGTCTGTTCGTGAACACGCTCGTGCTGCGCACGGACCTGACGGGCGACCCGACCTTCCGCGAACTGCTCCACCGGGTGCGGGAGTTCGACCTGTCCGCATACGCACATCAGGACGTTCCCTTCGAGCGTCTGGTGGAGCTGCTCAACCCCGCGCGCTCGCAGAGCCACCATCCGCTCTTCCAGACCATGCTCGTCCTCCAGAACCACACCGCTGCCGCGGCCGTCGACCTGCCCGGCCTCACGGTCAGCGGAGTGCCGGTCGACGCCGGAGTCAGCAAGTTCGACCTCTCGTTCACCTTCACCGAGACGAACGACGAGAACGGCGCCCCGACCGGCATGCGGGCCGCCGTCGACTACGCCACGGAACTCTTCGACGCGGCAACGGTCCACGCCCTCGCCGACCGGCTCGTTTCACTGCTCGGCGCCGTCGGCGCAGACCCGGATCGCCCGCTGCACACGTACGACGTGCTCACACACGCCGAGCGGGACCGCCTCGCCGCCTGGGGGACCGGGCCCGCCGAGGACCGGCCCGGGCCGACACTTCCCGTGCTCTTCGAGCAGTGGGTACGGCGCACCCCCGGGGCCCCTGCGGTCCGCGACGCGGACACCACCCTCACCTACGGCGAACTCGACACCCTCTCCGGCGCCCTCGCCGGCCACCTCACCGCACAGGGCATCGGCCCCGAAGACCGGGTGGCCGTCGCGCTGCCCCGCACGCACCGGCTCGTCGTGGCCCTGCTCGCCGTCCTGAAGACGGGGGCGGCCTATGTGCCCCTCGACCCGGACTACCCGGCCCAGCGCCTGTCCTACATGCTCGAGGACGCCCGGCCGCGCCTCCTGCTCACCACTTCCGCCATCCACCGCCGCCTCCCCGCGTCCTCCGTGCCGCACCTCTGCACCGAAGAGCTCGGGAGCGGTTCCACGACGGGCGCGCAAGCCGCTCCCGCTCCGTCCCCGGACCCGGCACACCCGGCGTACGTCATCTACACATCGGGTTCCACCGGCCGCCCGAAGGGCGTCGTGGTCACCCACCGGGGCGTCGGCGCCATGGCCAGGACCCAGAGCCGGCGGCTGCGCGTCACCCCGGACAGCCGCGTGCTGCACATGGCGTCCGTCAGCTTCGACGCCGCGTTCTGGGAACTGTGCATGGGGCTGCTCTCCGGGGCCTGCCTGGAGATCGACGAACGCGACGCCCTGCTGCCCGGCCCGACCCTCGCCGCCCTGGTCCGCGACCGGGGCATCACCCACCTCACCCTGCCGCCCGCCGCACTCGCGGTGATGCCGCCCGGCTCACTGCCCGCCGGCACCACCATCGTCCTCGCCGGTGAGGCATGCCCGCCGGCCCTGGTGCACGCCTGGGCGCGGGAACGGTTCCTCGTCAACGCGTACGGCCCGACGGAGACCACCGTCTGCGCCACCATGAGCGGCTTCCAGCACGCGGACGGTCCGTTCGCCCCCGACCGCACGGTGTCCATCGGCGCCCCCGTCGACGGCACCCGCGTCCACGTCCTGGACGACCGACTGGAACCCGTGCCGCCCGGCGTGGCCGGTGAGCTGTACGTCTCTGGTGACGGAGTCGCCCGCGGCTACCACGGCCGGCCCGCCCTGACCGCCTCCCGTTTCGTGGCCGACCCGTTCGACCGTGCGGGGGGCCGCATGTACCGCACGGGCGACCTGGTGCGCTGGACGGCCGACGGGGAACTCGTCTACGTCTCACGCGTCGACGATCAGGTCAAACTCCGTGGGTTCCGCATCGAACTCGGTGAGATCGAAGCGGCGCTCACCGCACTGCCCGGCGTGGCCGCGGCCTGCGTACTCGTCCGGGAGGACCGTCCCGGAGACCGCCGCCTGGTCGCGTACACCGTGCCATCGGACGGCGGGCCGGGGCCGGACGAGGGCGCGGTGCGCGCGCACCTGGCCGCGACCCTGCCCGAGCACATGGTTCCCGCCGCCCATGTCAGTCTCGGGGCTCTGCCCGTCACCCCCAACGGCAAGACGGACCGCCGTGCTCTGCCCGCGCCCCGCCACGCGGCACCGGCAGGAGGCCGTAAGCCCGGAACCACGCGCGAACACGCCCTGTGCGAGGTGTTCGCGGAGACACTCGGCGTGCCCGAGGTAGGTGTCACGGACGACTTCTTCGCCCTGGGCGGCCACTCGCTGCTGGCCGTGACCCTGGCCCGGCGGATCGGGGAACGGTGCGGCCGGCGCCCCTCCCTGAGGGCCCTGTTCGCGGCGCCCACCGTCGAGGGTGTCGACCGGTTGCTGGGGAGCGGGGCGGGGGAGGAGCACCGCCAGGAGCCGGTCACCCCGGACCTCGCCGCCGAGGTCCGGCTGGCACCGGACATCTTCAGGCCGGGGCGTGAAGCCACGGCTCCCGCGCGCCGGCCCCTGCGCCCTTCCACCCGCCCTTTCCTGACCGGCGCCTCCGGCTTCCTCGGTGCCTTCCTCCTGCGCGACCTCATCGAGACGACCGGCGGCCCCGTCGACTGCCTCGTACGGGCCGAGGACGCCCACCGCGCGGCACACCGGCTGCGGACCAACCTGGAGCGCTACGGCCTGTGGGACCCCCGGTACGCGGACCTGATCAACCCCGTCCCGGGTGACCTCGCCGCCCGCGGCCTGGGGCTCTCACCTGCTGACCGCACCGCCCTGGTCCGCCGCCTCGGCCCGGTCCTGCACAACGGCGCGCACGTGAACTTCGCCGCCGCATACGGTGATCTGCGCGCTGCCAACGTGGCCGGCACCGAGGAGCTGCTGCGTCTGCTCGCCGACTCGGACTCACCCGGCATGCACTACATCTCGACCACCGGCGTCTACGCCCCGGCCCCCGGCCCCCGCCCCGTCACGATCACGGAGTCGACCCCGACGGGACCCTCTTCCGCTCTGCCGGACGGGTACGCGCAGAGCAAGTGGGTCGCCGAGCAAGTCATCGGGCTGGCCCGTGAACGCGGGCTGCCGGTGACCGTCCACCGGCCCGGACGCATCAGCGGCGACACGTCCACCGGCGCCTGTCAGGACCGAGACCTGCTCTGGCAGCTCGTCAAGGGCTGCCTCCAGGCGCGCGCGGTCCCGGACCTGCCGTACGGGTCGACCGACTGGGTCCCGGTGGACTACGTCAGCGCCGCCGTCGTGGCCCTCTCCGTATCCGGCCGGACCGGTGCGGAGACGTACCACTTCACCAACCCGGAGGCGCCGGGCCTGGACCGGGTCTTCGAAGCGGCCACCCGCCTCGGGCACGAACTGCGAACCGTTCCCGCGGAGCAGTGGCGGGCCCGTGTCGCGGCGCAACCCGACAACGCGGCCCAGCTGTTCCTCGGCGATGAGCAACAGACGGGGCACGAGGCCACGGACCGGCGCCGCTTCGACTCCCGGCGGACAGCCGAGGCGGCAGCGGCCGTGGGCGTCCGCCGGCCACCGTTGACCGACGAGATCCTGATCCGCTACCTGACGTACTTCCACGGATCAGGATTCCTGCCGGCACCGGGGGCGACGGCCACGCCGTAGCCGGCCGGGTCCCGCCGGACAACCGCAGGCCGTGGCGACCTGGGCCCGCAGGGCCCAGGCACACGCGGCCTGTGACCGCCGCCCGGTTCGGCGAGACCGCACCATGCCCAAGCCGCCCAGCGGCTACCGGGACGCCGAGCCGCCCGGCCGCGGGTGCGGCGTCGCCGGCGGCTTGTGCTGCCGACGAGGCCGTAACCGGGCCGGGCGGTGTCAGGAGTCCTTACCGGGGGAGTACGGAAAGGGCCCTGAGGCGTGCGTGCCCGTTGCGCCAGCCCGTGACGTCGAGCGCCACGTAGCGTGCGGTGGTGCCGGCCGTGAGGCCGGTCGTGGTGCTGCGGCCCCGCAGTGTTCCGCCGGAGCGGTAGGTGACGCCGTCGTCGCTGAACTCGACCGTCGCCCCCGGCACCCTGCTCGTCGTCCACTCCGCGAGGACCCGCCCGACGGGGAGCGCCGAGCCGAGGTCCACGACCATCCGGGCCCGGTCGGATCCCGGTGTCCACGCCGTGTGGGGGTCGCCGTCCACTGCGGCTGACGGGTCCGACATGCCCGCGGGGCGCGGTGCGTTCGGGAACGTGTCGCATCCGAGCGCGGCATCGTCGAGCGGATACGGGGCGACATCGCGCACCGACACGGTCGCGGTCCGGCCGCGGCGCAGCCGGACCTTCGTGCGCCGTCCGCCGGCCGAAGTCACGAGCAGTTCGCAGGACGGCCCGGTCAGCCGCACGGTCGCGGCGTCGACCACATCCGCCCGGACACCCGGCGGCACCGTCCGCCCCGTCGCCGGCCGCAGGGTGAAACGGGCCGGGGCGACAGCGGCGCTCGCGCCGCCCAGTTCGGCCGCGAAGCCAGTGCCGGAGTCGGTCACCGTCTGCGAACCGGCGTAGAGAACGATGTCGGCGCCCTGCCGGGGCAGAGTCACCACGGTCTTCACGGAGCCGGGGGAGAGGTTGAACAGGCTCAGGTGTCCGCCGGCGGTGCTGGCGTGAACGGCGGGCTCATCGGCCCGTGGTGCCTCCTGGGACGCCGCCGCCCGCAGTGCTGCGGGATCTCCGTTCGGAAGTCCCTCCACGGTGAGTGCCTCGGCAGGACCGTCGGACAGCACCACCATGTCCCCGTAGACGGCAATCGGATGCGCGGAGTCACGCACCACCAGCCCGGCCCTTTTGTCCACGGAGAGCCAGCCGCCGCGGCTCGTCAGCTCGGCCTCCGGGAAGCGCGTCAGTTCGGTCCAGTTCTCCCCGTCGTCGGAACCCTGTACCTGGTATCTGCTCGCAGCCGCCGACTCCCAGGCCAGGGTGACGTGGTCGAAGGCGACGGCGCTGCCGAGGTCGATGGTCAGCCAGCTGTCCTGACGGCCCCGTTCGGCGACGGCGACGGCCCAGCGGGTGCTGCCGTCCCCGTCCACCACACATGCCGCCTCGCGGCCGGGTGTCGCAGACGAGGCGGTGGCGACGGCGGCGCGGGCGAGATCGGCTCCGTCCGCACCGTCCCGGACGGAGAAGGAGTACAGGGAGTACCCGTACTGCGGATGTCCGGAGACGCCCTGCATCCGGACGAACCGGTGGGAACCGCGGGGGAGCGCAAGGGTGTCCACCCGGGGCCCGGACCCGCCCGAGGTGTTCCCGCTGTCCTTCGACGCCACCTGGACCGATCCCTCGGCCGCGGTGTACGTACGACTGCCGTCCAGGCCTGCCAGCCCCGGCATCGTCAGGTTGTGTATCTGCAGGTGTCCCTCACCGGCGGCCGTACCGCTCGTCGCGTAGACGACCGCGCCCGACGGGAGAGTGGTGAATCCGGCGATTCCGGTCTCGAGTTCGAGTACCGAGGCGGTCGCGTCGATACCGTCGCGGACCTGCCGGTAGGTAGTGACCGAGCGCCGCAGCACCTTGCTCGCGGTCGAGGGCAGGAACATCGGGGTGCTGCCGCTCAGTGCGAACAGCCAGTCGTCATGGGCGGGCTGCCAGGCGAACTTCACGAAACCCGGCTTGCTCACCGCGGCCGCCCAGGCCGCCGGCGTCTGCTGGACCACCAGACCGGGGCCGTCGGCGAAGTCCCGTACGCCGGAGGCCTGTGCGTAGAACTCCTCGTCGGACAGCGGTGCCACGACACCACCGTGCGCCGCCCGCCACCGGTGCAGCAGATAGCTGATGGCGATCTCGGCCCGGGCCTCCGGTTCGTACTTCGCCTCACCCGAGAACTTGGCGAGCCGGTACTCCGGCGCGTACGCCTGGTAGGGCGCCAGCCGCTTGGCCATCGCCGCCTCCGCCCAGGCGGCGGCGCGGTCCCCGGTCACCTGGGCCAGGAAGGCCAGCGGGATCACATCGCGGCCGTAGAGGTGCTCGCGGTCCGCGACCATCGGCATCAGTGGTTCGCCGGCGTCGCTCATCACCATGAGCAGCGTGCGCCACAGCGGACCCGCGTTCGGCTGCGCGGTGAGGACCTGCGGCATGGGACGGCCCGCGGCGATGAAGTGGGCGGCGTTACGGCCGGAGGTACGCCACAGTTCCTCCTGGTAGTGCGGGCCGAAGGAGTTGTGGTTCTCGACGATGAAGGTGTCGTAGAGGTTCGTCGCGGTGTTCTCCCGCACGGCGACTCCGTCGACCGGGGCGGGATTGGCCAGATCCGCCGCGGGCAGCCCCGCCTCGTTCCGCGTCCACCGGCCGAAGGCCGCCGACCACTCGCCGTGACGGGAGTCATCGGGGGCCCAGGCAAGGCCCGGTGCCAGGGACTGGGCGTAGACGCCCATCTCCTCAAGCTTCGTGTCCCCGACGAAGCCGCCCTTCAGGCCGTTCGGCGTCCAGCTCCCGGAGGCGGGGTCGTTCTTGGTGCCGAGGGCGGTGGTGTACTGCGCCTGCTCGCGGGCGATCGTGTCGACGTTCTGCCGCGTGACGTCGTCCAGCTGATCCCAGAGCAACCGGGCGGCGAGCACGAAGTACAACTGGAAGGTCGTGTCGAAGAACAGCGTGCGGCCCCACTCCGTGCCGCCCGTGAGGCGATTGGACGCCGCGAAGTGCTTGATCGTGGCAAGCGTGCGGGAAAGCAGCTCGTCCCGGCCGATGCCGGCGCGCCCGGAGTCGTACGTTCCCTGGGTCAGGAGCACGGCATTGCCGAGCACCACCGCGAAGCCGAAGTCCTTGGCCGTGTAGTGCCCGAGAGCGGAGTCCCACTGCGTCTCCGCCCAGCGCGTGTGCGTCAGCAGCACCTGGTAATAGGTGTCCGCGATGCTGTCCGGTTCCACGTCGTCGTGAAGCGTGCCGGGGGCAACCGACGGCTCCACGGCTGACGCCATGCCCGGGAGAGCCAGCGAACCCGCGGTCAACAGTCCTGCCAGGCCGGCGAGTTGGACGAACCTGCGTCTGTCGTAGTAGGCCGGGTTGTCGGGCATGGGTCCTCCGCAAGAATGACAACGTTGTCAGATTCCGGTCATCCTTGCCTGCGGCCCGTCGCACGTCAAGGGTTCTGCTGTGTCCGGGCAGTGTGGGAGGGAAGAACGGAATCACGGCTGCCGGACCGAACGGGTGGAAGAACTGGCAGGCCAGGGGTGGCGGCGAGCACGAGGGCCCGGCCGTCCGGGCGGGCGTGCCGCAGGGTCGGCAGACTGCCGGTTCCCCGGATCCGATCCCTATCGGATGAAACGCCGCCCGATACCCGTGTGGCGTCGGAGCCGATTCCGCACGCTGCTGCTGTGTACAGGATGATCAAGGATCAGGGCCGGCGCCGGAGCGCGTCCGGCGCCCGCGTGGGGAAGCAGAGACAGCCACGGAGCACAGCGCCGCCGGACCCGGGCCCGGCGCAGGAGACACCGCCGTCACGGGCTCCGTTGCACGAGCGCGCCCGGTACTGGTTCGACAACACGCTGGCGAGAGGGGTGACCGCGCTCATCGGATGGCTGGCCGTCGCATGCCTGGCCGTTGTGATCCCGGTCAGCGCACTGCTGGTGTGGACGGACGACAAGGCCCCGGACACGGCATGGGCCAAGACGGCGGCGGTGTGGCGGAGCGTCGGGCAGACCCTCAGGCTGGGCGGAGAGGTCGGTTCACCGCTGCGCGTCATTCTGTCGGTCCTGCTGGCGTTGATGGCGCTCTTCTACGTCTCCACCATCGTGGGCCTCATCACCACGGCGATCACCGAGGAGCTGATCGCCCTGCGGCGTGGCCACTCCACGGTGCTGGAGAGCGGTCACACCGTAGTGCTCGGCTGGTCGGACCAGATCTTCACCGTGGTGGCCGAGCTCGTCGCGGCAAACGCCAACCAGCGCCGAGGTGCCATCGCGATCCTGGCCGACCGGGACGTGACCGAGATGGAGGAGGAACTGCGCAGCGAGGTGGGCGGCACCGGCCGGACCAGGGTCATCTGCCGCAACGGACGCCCCACCGATCCGGCCGCACTCACGCGGGTCAGCCCCGCCACGGCGGATGTCGTCCTGGTCCTGCCACGTGACCACCCGCAGGAGGACGCGGAGATCGTCAAGAACCTGCTGGCCCTGCGGACCGCGGTGGACGGCGACAGCCGGGTGCGGACCGTGGCGGTGGTGCGAGATGCCCACTACCGCCTTGCCGCCGAACTCGCGGCCGGCCCGGACGCAGTCGTGCTCGAGATCGACGACGTCACCGCCCGGCTGGTCGCCCAGTGCGCGAGGCAGCCCGGGCTGTCCCTCGTCTACCAGGAGTTGCTCGACTTCGCCGGCGACGAGTTCTACGTCGTCGACGCACCGGCCCAGACCGGCCGTGTGTTCGCCGAAGTGCTGCGGGCATGCCCCACGTCCAGCGTGGTCGGGGTCGTACGGGCGGACGGGGCCCTCCGTCTCAATCCGCCGGCCACCTCGGTCCTGAACCCGGGCGACCGGCTCGTGGTGATCGCCCAGGACGACGACACCACGGTCACCACCCACGAACCCGCCGCATTCGACGAGTCGGCCATGGTGAACCGGGCACCGGCAGCAGCCCGTCCCGAACGGGTGCTTCTCCTGGGGTGGAACAGCCGCGCCCGGCACATCGTCCGCCACCTCTCCGGCCATGTCGCGGCCGGCTCCGTCCTCCATGTCGTGGCCCGAGGCAGCGAGAGCCTGGCAGCAGAGGTACGAGCCGCCGCGCAAGCCGCTCCCGCACTGACCGTCACCTTCGGACCGGGCGACCCCACCCTTCCGGGCACGGTGAACGAGCTGGACCTCTCCGCCCACGACGGCGTCATTGTGCTCGGCCCCGACCACGGGCCCGGTTGTACCTCCCCGGACGACCGGACCCTGGTCACGCTGCTGCTCCTGCGTGACCGTGAGCGCGCGTCAGGGGTCCCGGTCCGGGTGGTCACCGAGATGACCGACGACCGCAACAGAGCCCTCGCACCCGCCGGAGTCGGCGCCGACTTCATCGTGAGCGGAAAACTGGTCGGTCTTCTGATGGCTCAGATCTCCCAGAACTGGCATCTCGCCGGCCTCTTCGGAGAGCTACTGGCTCCGCAGGGCAACGGAATCCACCTCAAGCCCGTCGGAGACTACGTCCGCCCAGGACACCGGGCCTCCTTCTCCACCGTCGTCGAGGCCGCCTCGCGCCGGGGGGAGTGCGCCCTCGGATACCGCACCAGCGGCACGGCACGAGCAGGGAACGACCATGAGGTGCGCATCAACCCGGCCAAGGCGGAGGTCCGGTACTGGGGCGCGGATGACGAGGTGATCGTGATGGCCGAGCGCTGACGTGACGGCCGGGCTCCGACGCGAAAGGCGGGGCGCCGGACGGCGAAGCACGGCAGTCGGCCGTACAGGCGGTCCACAGCAGGGAACGCAACGGCACGGGACAGCGGGCATGGCAACATGGCTGACCGACAAGGAGCCTCTGGTCGTGACGGACATGATCTCGACGTGAGACCTGTTCGACCAGGGGCTGCACGTCGGCTCCCCGAAGAGGGGCACGCGTCCGGCACGGCGCCCGCACACGAGAGGTCCCCGTGAGCACCGAACTGGGTTCCGCAGTCGTCCTGATCACCGGCGTGATGGCGGCGGGGAAGTCCACCGTGGCCGAACTGCTGGCGGGGCGGCTGCCCCGAGCCGCCCACGTGCGCGGCGACGTGTTCCGGCGGATGGTGGTATCCGGCCGGGAGGAGCTGCTGCCTGACGAGACCGTCGAGGCCAGGGCCCAACTGGACCTGCGCCACCGGCTGTCCGCGCTGGTGGCCGACGAGTACGCGCACCACGGCTGGACCGCGGTCGTCCAGGACATCGTCCTGGGGGAGGATCTGGTCCGGTATGTCGCCAGGGTGCACACGCGACCCTTGTACGTCGTCGTGCTGGCTCCTTCCACGACAACCGTGCACAGCAGAGAGGCCGAGCGCTCGAAGACAGGTTACGGCGCCGGGTGGACGGTCGAGGCCCTCGACCGGACCCTGCGCGAGGAGACGCCGCGCATCGGGCTCTGGCTGGACACCTCTTGGCAGACGCCGGCCCAGACGGTCTCATCGATTCTCGGCAACCTGTCCGCCGCACGCGTGCAGACCGGCTGAGCTTGGCCGGCGTCACCGCGACCTCATCCGCAACCGTCGCCCGGGCGGCACCCGGCGGGGGAGACCGCACCACGATGAGTCGTGTGCAGAGAGCCACGGAGCCTGTTCCGCCGGTGCCCGCCTGCGGCCGGAGAACGTGCACGCGCGTCTCGCCGGAGAACGTGCACGCGCGTCTCCCCGCCGCGCCACGTGGCGAGGAAACGGCGGGCACCGGCATGGTCCTGCGCGACACGGACGTGGCCACCCACAGGGAACCGTCCCACCGGTGCCTGCGCCGGTGTTCGATGCGCCGACGGTCCACGGTCTGCCGACCGCGACCGCGACCGCGACCGCGACCCCGCGCCGAGCTGGTGCCGGGGCGGGGTCACGGCCGGTGAGACGGCCCGGTGGGTCAGCCGCCTATGCCCGAGTCCTGCGCGGCGGCGATGATCGTCGTCGCGTCCTCCGGGAGCAGATAGCCGGCATTGACGGACGTCTGCGCGGCGTTGCGTACCTTGTTCACGTAGTCGGCGTGGGTCGGGTAGAGCCGGGCGAGCACCGGTTCCGCGGTGGCCGGGAAACGGGGGTCGGACGGGTCGCCGTCGTCGTGCCGGTCCCAGGCGTCAGCATCGCCGTTCCACGGGTCGCGGGCACCGTACAGGCCGCAGAACACGCCGCTGCCGGTGGTGTCGCGGGAGCCGGTGAGCGTACGGGTGGGCACCGTGACGTCCGGCAGGCGGACGCCGCCGGTGGCCAGGCCGGTGGCCGGGTCACGCAGGAGGGTGCTCAGCGGCTGACCGCTCGGCGGCCGCGTACCGCCCCGCGCCCAGGTGGCCAGGTGGCGCAGCGCCGAGTTCATCGCCCAGTGGCCGGGCCCGTCGTTGAAGGGGGCCGACCCGGCGGCGCAGTCGGGCGACGGCGCGGCGGAGCCCGCCGACTTCTGCACCGTCGCGTCGCCGAGGTCGAAGGCCCACTGGTCGCCGTGCGCGGTGCCGGCCAGTTCCCAGTGCACGACACTGCTGGTGTCCGGCTGTCGTGCCGTCGCGGCGCCCGGCACATCGGTCTCGGTGAGCACGACGAACGTCGGAACCGGCAGGTCGGTCCTGATCCGGGACGGGTTCGGCATCAGCAGCGTGTCGGCGAGCACGCCGCTGATCGGAGAGGCGATCGCGCTGTTGCTGTGCACCATGAAGCCGTCGTAGACCTGGGACACCGGCTGGACGGCGTTGACGTACGTCGTCATGAACCCCGCCGACTGCGACTCGCCGTCGGCGAGCAGCGTCCGGACCGGAAGTCCGCCGAGCGGGTCCGCCCCTTCGGGAGTGCGCAGCGCCTGGCCGGCCTGGGAGAAGATGTCGTAGGCGAAGGCGTCGCCGGGGTGGACCAGGCTTCCGTACCGGGCCGGGTCCCAGCCCTTGAGCCCCTTGATCTCACCCAGCCCGCCGTTCACCCCGACGGCCTGTGCCGAGACGCCGACCCAGGCGTATCCCTGGCGCAGCAGCTCGTCCCGCTGGAACCAGTAGTCCGGGGAGAGGTCGAACTGCCCGCTGACGTTGAGCCACTCCACGACCACCGTGCCGTTGAACTTCGCGGGATCGGCAGGGCGGCGCACCAGCAGGCGGCTCTTGTACGCGGCGGTGCCGGACGCGCGGACGTTCCACCGGCCGTCCGACTTCCACAAGCCGGACTTGGCGTATGACGTGGCCGTGCCCGAAACGAAGTACTCGCTCTCCGTGTAGCCGAACGAGCCGAGGTCCTCCGCCGCTGCGAGGAACGGAAAGCCGTGACTGCCGGCGGGCGGGACAGTGACCGTGGGGCTCGCGGCCGCGGCGGGGGAAGCTGCGGCCGGGACGGCCAGGGGTGTGGCGGTGAGGGCGCCGCAGAGCAGCGCCCACAGCGCGGTGGCGGTGACGGACCGCCGGGGTAACCGAGAAAGCATGCGCATGGATTGCCTCCGTGAATGCGTGTCTCAGTGGGTCGAGTGCGTTGAGACCGCAGTTTCCACGCATCGCGACGGGCCGCCATCGGCGAATCCACCGGTGTCCCGGGAGCGGTGACCGGTCCCGGGGAATCCGGGGCCCCTTGACGGATCAGAGAGAGGCTGGGCAACCCCCCTTGACCAGTAGTCAAGAAGTATTGACCATTGAGCCCGCGTCTACCGACGACCTTCCCCACGGACGAACACCCTTTCCAGCCTCACGCGGCACCGGGTCATGGCCGTGCTCCGCTTCGAGCCCGCGACGATCACGCAGATCGCCGAGCGGGTGGGCCTGGCGAAGGGGAGTTCCAGCTACCGCGTACGGCTGCTCGGGCGGGCCGGACTGGTGAAGGTGGTGCGAACGCGGAAGGTCCGGGGCGTCACCGAGCGGTACTACGCCATGGCCGCGCAGTCGATCGTGCTGCCGGACCCGGCCGAGGGCGGGCCGGATGTGCTGATGCGGCATGCGGTGGCGGACCTGGAGGCAGCGCCGGCGGATGGCGAGCGGCATGTGCGGATGGCGCATCTGCGGCTCACCGAGGACCAGTTCGCGGAGCTGGGGGCACGGCTGCAGGCGCTGGCGGACGAGTACCGGGAACTCTCCGACCCGTCGCTGCCGGACGCGTCACTCGTTTCGCACTGTTTCACCCGACACCGCGCAAGCGGGCCGAAGGGGGCACCAAGTGACGTCAGCAGCTGAAAAGTTGCCGACCGGTTTCGGACGGCTTTGGACCGCACAGACGGTGTCCTCGCTCGGCGACGGGGTGTCGCACGCGGCTCTGCTGCTCCTCGCCCTGACGTGGGACCCGATGGCACTCGCCGTCGTCACGGCCGCCGGCACACTGCCGTGGCTGCTCTTCGGGGTGCTCGGCGGTGCGCTGGTGGACCGGTGGGACCGTCGGCGGAGGGTGCCCTCCAGACAGGGTGCTACGTGGTGAGTCGGGCGAGTCGTTTGCGCGTCCGCACGTCAGCCGGGTTCGGCGGTCATGGAGTCGAAGGTCTCCCGCATCAGCTGGTCGATCGTGCCGGGCCGGTCCGTCATGGAGTCGAAGAGATCAGCGAGCAACCACAGCACGAAGCTGTGCACCAGTGCTTCCGCCGACGGGATCGGCCCGAACTGATCGCGCCACGCCACTGTGTCCATCCCCATCGCCGCGGCCATGAGGACACCGGTGACCATCGGCACCTGAGCCGGGTCAGCCATCTTGAAGCCGGGGAGCCTGCGGACCACAGCGGGGATCAGATCGCTGAGGGGATCCAGGCGGTCCTCTCTGCCATCCCGCTCGACCATCAGGTATCCGGTCAGCACACCCACCAGGAAGACCGTTCCCCGGGATACCTCGTCGCGCCCGTAGGCGTCCGTCGCTGCCTGGACCCGCTGCTGCGCCTGCCGGCGTTCTTCTGCGGAAACTCGCTTCTCCAGAACTCGGTACGAGTCCCACGCTGCACGGATCGCCTCATCCGCGACCACGCCGTCATCAGTCATGAGGCAACCGTAATGAGAGAACGACATGCAGGAGAAATCCTTGAGCAGCCCATCGCGGCAAGGTCATGCGGGCCATGCCCCCGGCGGCGGAGATTCCGGCACTGACTGTGCGAGGGTCGCGCCGGTGTGGTGGGACAGCAGGTGGAACACCCCACGCAAGCCCTCATGACCTGCGGATACGCCAGAGAGGGCTGCTGGTGCGCGTCTGGCACCACCGTGTTGCAACCCGGCCGAGGTTCCTCGATGGGGCAGTGTCCGCCGGTACCGTGGGGCGGATGATGGTGGGTGCCACAGAGACCAGGCTCATTGTTCTGCGTGGGAACAGCGCTTCGGGCAAGTCCTCGGTCGCCGCCGGCATCCGGGAGCGCTTCGGCCGCGGGCTGGCCCTGGTCGGCCAGGACAACCTTCGCCGGGTCGTCCTGCGCGAGCACGACCTTCCTGGCGGTGCGAATATCGGGCTCATCGATACCGTCGCCCGCTACAGCCTCGATGCCGGGTATCACGTCGTCCTCGAAGGAATTCTGTACGCGGACCGCTACGGGCAGATGCTTCAGCAACTGCGTGCCGACCATCGCGGGCACACCCACTGCTACTACCTGGACGTCCCCTTCCCGGAGACCCTGGCCCGGCACGCGACCAAACCCATCGCGGACGAGGTCGGCGAGAGGCAGCTGCGCGAGTGGTACCGGCCGCTCGATCTGCTGCCCGGCGGCATCGAGACCGTCATCGACGGCGACAGCATCCTGGCGGACACCGTCGACCGCATCATGCACGACACCGACCTCGCACGGCTCCCCTCCTGGGACCACTGATCAGCCGGGTCGTGAGTGCGAAGACGTGTGTCCGGACGAGGCAACAGGATCAAGCAGACGATCTGGTGCAGGTCCGGATGCCCCCACCCCACCTTCCCTCTCGACCAAGTGCTGGCCGGTGAGCGTCACACGGCGAATAACGACGTGCCGGGCCGGGCGGTGCGAGAGGTTCGCGTCTTGACGACGAACGGTCCCGCCCCGCCCGAATCCCACGTGCCGCTGCCGGCCCCGCCGCCCACGCGCTGGGCGGTGCGTGCCGCCCGTGCAACGGCCTGGTCGACCGTCCCCTCCGGGGGTGTGGTGCGTCGCGCTCGTGCTCGGAGTGCCGGTCGGGGTGATGGGGCGAGAAGCTGCGAGCACCACGTGACCGGATCTGCGTGGACAGGAACGGACGGCGTCGACGATCCGCCGCCCGCTCAGTGGCCCATCAGCACCGTGGGGTCTGCGTCCTTGACCTTCCTCCGAGGCAGGAGGGCGGCGGGGGCCAGACAGAAGGCGATCAGGATGGTCGCTACCAGGAACACCGAGGCGAACGCCTCACCCATCTGTGTCTGCACCCCGGCGGGCGAGGTCGCGTCGACGTCCTTCAGGCCGTTGGTGAGGAGCACCGAGAAGAGGGCAGTGCCGATCGAGGCCGCGACCTGCTGGACGATGTTCATCAGCGTCGAGCCACGGGCGACGTTGTGGTCCGTGAGAGTGGCCAGCGCTGATGCCATGATCGGCATCATCGAGGCGCCCATTCCGAGGCCCATCACGAAGAGCGCGGCGATGATGTACGTGTAGGACGTGTCAGAGGTCAGCTGCGTGAACATACCCATGCCCACCGTGATCACGGCGATGCCGGTCAACACGATCTTGCCCGGTCCGATGCGGTCGGCGAGCATGCCGGCAATCGGCATCGTGATCATCGCCCCCACACCCTGCGGTGCGAGGAGAAGCCCGGAGTCCAGCGCCGACTCGCCGCGCACCTGCTGGAAGTAGAGCGGGAACAGCAGGCTGGCGCCGAAGAACGCCACGGCGAACAGGGACATCGCGATCACCGAGATGCTCATGTCCCGATTGAGGAACAGGCGCAGGTCGACCAGCGGGTGAATGTTGCGCCGATGCAGGGCCCACGGCACGAACGCGATGATGAGAACCAGCCCTATGCCCGCGGGAACGAGCACCTTGGCAGCCCAGACCGTTCCCGTCTCGGGTATGGAGGAGACGCCGTACAGGAAGGTTGCCAGCCCCGGCGAAAGCATGACCATGCCCAGCCAGTCAAAGGTCTCGGACGGCTGCACACGGTCCTTTGGAAGAACGATCGCGGCATAGGCCAGCGCGATCGCACCGATCGGTACGTTGATCAGGAAGATCCAGTGCCAGGAGGCGGCGTCGATCAGCCAGCCACCGAGGATGGGACCGAAGATCGGGCCGAGCAGCATCGGGATACCGAGCACTGCCATCACCCGGCCGACGCGCTCAGGGCCTGCGGCACGCGTCAGGATCGTCATGCCCAGAGGCATCAACATGCCGCCGCCGAGGCCCTGGAGGACGCGGAACGTCACGAGCATCTCGAGCGAGGTGGCAGCAGCGCACAGTGCGGAACCGGCGGCGAACAGGACGATCGCAAGGAGGTAGAGACGTTTGGTACCGAACCTGTCGGCCGCCCAGCCGGTGAGCGGGATGACGCTTGCCAGCGCCAGGGTGTAACCCGTCATCGTCCAGGCCACCTGGGCCGAGGTCGCGTGGAACTCCTTCTGGAACGTCTGCAGTCCGACCGACACCACCGTGATGTCGAGGATGGACATGATCCCGCCCAGCACGATCACACCGGCTACGAGGAGAACCCCCTTGTCCAGCCGGTCTCGGGACGTGGCCTCGGGGGGACTGCTCTCGCTCTGTTGTGAAGCGGTCACTTCTCAACCCTTCCAGGGAAAGACTGAACCATCCCGGTCGTCTGGTCCGTCCACGCCCTGGAGCTGCCGGGTGGCCGCGACGGTCGTGGAGCCTTATTCGAACGGGAGACTTCAACCCTGCTCAGGTCGCAATGCAACCGGGCGCCCCCACCCTCACACCGGACTACATGATGGTTCGGAATACTGATGAACATTTATGGGGCAGGACCGTACCACCCCCTGTTGCGCCGGCATGAGGCTGGGAATGACTAGGGGCGCGAGGCTGCGTGATCACGGCTTACGTGAACATCTGTCGGGGCTGCTGCGGCTGGACGAGGCTGGTGCCCGTGGACGACGCCTCACGTGCCAGGTGCGGTGCCCGAGTGGGGGCGGCGTGCTCGACGGAGGCGCCGTGGCGATCGGCCCGCTTGACGAGGCGCCGTGGCGATCGGCTCGCCCCGCCCCCCCCCACTTGCCGGACCCGATCGACGGCCCGCTCGCCAGGTAGGCCCGTAGGTTGCGGGTTGCCTACCTCGTGAGCGTGTTCAGATGCAGAGCGGCCTGTTCAGATGCAGATCACGATCTTTCCTCGGGTGCGTCCACGCTCGGCGTGCGCGTGCGCTTCGGCGATCCGCTCCAGGGGGTAAGTCTGTTCGATGCGGGGTGTGTAGCGGCCTTGCCCGCCCAGCTCCGCCGCCGCGGACAGGAGAGCAGAATCGTTCTCCGCGTTGACCACATGCGTGCCCAGGCGCTGACCGCCCGCATGGTCGGCGACCGTCGCGACGCGCTTCGGGTCGCCTGTGATCGCGACGAGGTCGTCCAGCGATCCGGAGGCCGCGGTGTCGAGCGCGATGTCGACTCCGCGCGGGGCGAGAGTGGACAGACGCTGCGCGAGGCCGGGGCCGTAGGTGGTGGGAACGGCGCCGAGTGCGGTGAGCAACTCGTGGTTACGCTCACTGGCTGTCCCGATCACCGTGGCACCTTGCGCTGCCGCGATCTCGACCGCCGCGCTGCCCACGCCTCCGGCGGCGCCCTCGACGAGAAGGGTGCGCCCCGCGAGGGAACCGAGCGCGTTCAGCCCACCCATCGCGGTCACCGACGCGAGACCGGCACCAGCGGCCTGCTCGTCGTTCCAGGCGGCTGGGGTGTGTGCCCAGGCCGAGAGGATGAGCAGCTCTGCCGTCGCCCCGGTGACACCGCCCAGCCCGAAGACACGGTCGCCGATGCTCACTCCCTGCACCCCGTCGCCGATCTCGTCGACCACACCGGCGCCGTCGCGCCCGGGAATGGCGGGCAGCTCCAGGGGAATCAGTTGGCGCAGGGCGCCGGCGCGCAGCTTCCAGTCGATGGGATTGACGCTGGCCGCCGCGACGCGGACACGGATCTCACCGGGGCCCGGGTGAGGGTCGGGGGCCTGCTCGATCACCAGGCTCTCTGCTCCGCCGTATGCGTGGAACCGGGCTGCGCGCATGATGGTCTGCCTCACTTTGACGGGCCGGAACGACGTGTTCATCGGACGCTCGTCACTGTAGAACCTGACGTTGACGTGAGGTGCAAGTCGCCACTGCCGCCCGGCCGGTGAAGGGCAGGCGCGGATGGGTGAGGTTATCGAGCGGGCGGGGGCGCCCCCCCCAGGTCTGCCCCATGAGTCGGCATCGCTAGCCTGAACTTGACGTCAACGTGAGGTACGAGCACGAAGGGAGTGCCCTGCGGCATGCGCATCGGACAGCTTGCCAGGCGGTCAGGGGTCAGCGTGCGGGCCCTGCGCTACTACGAGGAACAGCGGCTCCTGGAATCGGCGCGAACGTCCGGTGGGCAGCGTGACTATCCGGACGAAGCCCTGGAGCGGGTCCAGCTCATCCAGGACCTCTTCGCGGCCGGCCTCTCCAGCCGTACGGTCGTCGAACTCCTGCCGTGCGTGAGTACTGGCGTCGCGACCCCGGCCATGCTCGACCAGCTCATCATCGAACGCGACCGCATTGCCGCACGCATTCAGGACCTGACCCGGGCCAAGACCAAACTCGGCCGCGTGATCGAGAATGTGACCGCGGCGAACGTGGCGCAGGACTGATCAGTCCATCGCGGGGAAGCGGGCTCCGGCCTGTCCAGCCTCTACCGGGCACTGGCCAGCCACGGGAAGCCCCAGGCGTATCCGGAGACCGTCGAAAGCGTTCGTCGCTCTCGCTACCCCGGGCACCGCCGGGCAGCGGTGGCAGAGAAGGCCGCCGCTGACCACGATGCCGGCACACGGCAGGACCGGTCAGCCGCAACCTCTCCGCCCGGACGACGTCCACGAGCGGACACCGAGGGGCCGGGCGGCCTGCTGCTGGATCGACCACGCCATCGATTCCGGAGTGGGGACAGTGACTTCCTGAGGCCATCAGCCTGGATCCGCATGGCCGCTTACCTGGACTTCGCCACGGCCATCTCGCACGGCATGGGATGTGCTGGCGTGGGTCATAGAGGTGTTGACCGGACTACCGAGCGACTCGCCGGGCCACGGCGCATCCCCCAGCCGGCCTAGTCGGTAGATGTTGCGCATCCGAACGAGCAAGGAGCGCAGCAAAGTTGGACGAGTTCTCGCGCGATGTCCGATCGATTCGCCTGCCACGGTGGGGGTATGTGGCCGCGAACCCGGGCGTGGCTGATCCTGCACGCCGGCCGTGACCTGCATGAACTGACTGCTGAGGACATCTTCCATGTCCGGGCCCTGGGTCGCCGGCTGCGAGGTGAGGCGTTCATCGGGACCCACACGGCCTGGGAACTGCTGCGAGGCGTCGGCGTTATCCAGTCCAAGGAGACCCTCAAAGACGCTCTGCGATATGGCCAGCGGCCGACGAACGAGCTGGTCGACTCCTACAACATCCAGTCGACGGCGATCCGGAACGTGCTGGTGCGGTATCTCGACGAACGCCGTCCCGGTGTCGACTACGGCAGTTTCCGCGGACTGGTTCGGGAACTGGCCGGTGTCTTCTGGGCGGACATCGAGGCCCGTCATCCCGGCATCGACACCCTCCGGCTCCCTGACGACGTCATTGACGGCTGGAAGCAGCGGCTCGTGACCTACGTTCACAGCAAGAGCGGGGAGGTCGAAGAGCGACGTGGCCGCATCGCCGTGATGATGCGCGTCCGAGGCTTCTACCTCGACATCCAGGAATGGGCGCACGAGGACCCGTTCTGGGCACAGTGGGCCGTCCCCAGCCCCATCACCCGGGGCGATGGAGCCGGAAACCACAGGATCTACAAGCAGACCACCGCACGCATGCACCAGCGGGTGCGCGAGCGGCTCCCTCACCTCCCGCTGCTGACCCAGACGGCCGAGCGAGTCCACCGTGAGGCCGCCGCCCTGCTGGAAGCCGCTCGCGCCACCCCGCCCAACGGGATCTTCGAGCACGGCGGGACGAGCTACGTGCGGGAGCTGCTGAAGGTGAACCAGGTTCCCAGCCGGCTGGACCACGGATCGCCGCACGTCTACATCCGGCCGGTCGGTGCCACCGGCCGGCGGATCAACCAGAGCCTGGTGGAGGACGACGCCTTCTGGTCCTGGGCAGTCATCGAGACCTTGCGCCATACCGGAGTTCGAGCCGAGGAACTCACGGAACTGACGCATCTGGAGCTGGTCTCCTACCGGCTGCCCGAGACCGGAGAAGTTGTTCCGCTGCTTCAGATCATTCCGTCCAAGAGCAACGAGGAACGACTCCTACTGGTCAGCCCCGAACTCGCCAGCGTCCTGGCCACCATCATCAAGCGCCTTCACGACGCCAACGGCGGCAAAATCCCGCTCGTCGCCCGCTATGACTCCCACGAGCGCGTCACCGGCCCGCTGCTGCCCCACCTCTTCCAGCGACGGCCCTACTGGCAGCCGCAGGTCATGAGCGAGGCCGCAGTCAAACACCGACTCGATCGAACGCTGGAAGCCACCGGCCTACGCGACCAGGCAGGTCAGCCCCTGACCTACACCCCGCACGACTTCCGCCGGATGTTCGCCACCGAGGCCGTCACCGGCGGGTTGCCCGTCCACATCGCCGCCCGCATCCTCGGACACAAGACACTGACCACCACTCAGGCATTACCTTGCGGTCTTCCAGGACGAGCTGGTGCGGACCTACCGCGGCTTCCTCGACCGGCGCCGGGCTGACCGACCGCAGGACGAGTACCGCGAGCCCACCGAGCAGGAGTGGCACGAGTTCCAGCAGCACTTCGAGCGCCGCAAGGTGTCACTGGGCAGCTGTGGGCGACCCTACGGAACCCCTTGCAAGCACGAACACGCCTGCATCCGCTGCCCCGTCCTCCAGATGGATCCCCGCCAGAGACCACGCCTCATCGAGATCATCCAGAACCTCCGAGAGCGCATCCGCGAAGCCCGCGCCAACGGCTGGCTCGGCGAGGTCGAGGGACTCCAGGTCAGCTTCGACGCTGCGATGGCCAAGCTCAACAGCCTCAAGAGATCTCCGACCGATGGTCGGCCGCAGCTGGTCGACCTTGGCATGCCGGTCTTCACCGACCACGCACCCTCGCCCCGGCAGGGACCGGGAGGGCCCCGATAACCGACCCTGATCCTGTCAATGAGCGAGTTCTGCTTGGCGAAGGCTGTGGAACACCGCCGGGGTCGTCCATCCGCGCAACGTGGCGTGAATCGCCGAGCGGAATGCGGCCTCGGCCGTCGCGGCGTCGAAGGCCCCAGCCAGTTCAAGAGTCACCAGCCCGTGGAGGGTGGCCCAGATCGACAGGGCGATCGACGTTGCCTCGCCGACGAGGACGGACGCTGTCACGGCTCGATCGATCGCCGCGAGGAGCGGACGGATCGGGTCGCTGGCACCGACCTCCCCCGACGGGTCGAAGGACTGCACACCACCGAACAGCACCGTGTACAGGTGGGTGTGTCCTCGCCCCCAGCGACGGTAGGCGACGGCCAGTGCGTAGAGGTCGGCGAGCGGGTCCGCGGAGGTCTGCACCGCCGACACGTCCTGGAACAGGCCGCCGACGGCTCTGTCGCGGACCGCACCGATCAGCCCGTCCTTACCGCCGAACAGGGAGTACACCGCCGTCGTCGACGCCTCGGCGGCAGCCGCCACAGCGCGAACCGTGAGCGACTCCCGCGGACGGGTGGCGAGCATCTCGGTCGCGCATTCCACAAGCCGCTCTTTGACGGCCTCGTCGTTTGTTCTCGGCCTACCCACGGCCAGCAGCCTACCCCCTCTGATAACGTCGTTTTGAAACAGTGTTCCGAAACTGTCGGAGGTCCGCCGTGCCCACGTCCGCCATACGTCTCGTCCGCTTCACCGGACGCTTACTGCTGGCCCTGGCCGCCGTCACGACGCTGGTCGTCGTCTTTCTCGCACTGATCGCCCTCACAGATGGAGCAGGCTCGGGGCTCCCCGCATGGTTGACGACCCTTGGAGTCGGAGCTGTCCTGGCGATGTGGCTGGGGCGGCGCCGCACTTGGCCGGCGAGGCTTGTGCCGTTCCTGCCGGTGGTTGTCGCGGCAGCATTGACGGCGTCGGTCTGTATCCCGACCGTGCCGACGGCCCGGCGATACCCGCCCGCCCTACCGTTCGTGACCACGCAGCACTGGAGCCTGGCCACAGGCAGCCGGGTAGCGGTGTACCACTACCCGCCCGCGAACCCCGGCACCCGGCATCCCATCCCGCTCGTGTACCTCAACGGCGGACCGGTCCGCGGCATCTCGGTGCTCGACCACCGGTTCCTGCAACTCCTGGCACGCCAGGGCTACGACGTCTACGCCTACGAACAGGCCGGTGGCGGACGAAGCGACCTGCTCCCCATGAGCCAGTACACGATCTCCAGGCCGGTCCGCGACCTCGCAGCCTTTGTCGACCGCCTGAACAAGGGCAAGGTCGACATCCTCGGATTCTCCTCAGGCGGGGCCGTGCTCACCCGAGCCCTGGCCGACCCGAGCATCGCCGCACGCTTGCACCGGGCGATCCTCGCTGAGCCCGGCCCCATGGACGGCCCCACCGCACGCATCGCCGGGCACAAGGGCCGAAAATCCGCACGGGGCCTCGCGCCGGCCATGACCGGACCGCGATCGACGCACGTCCCCCGGTACGCCGTGGCGTTCGGCCTTATGCGACTCGGACTCCTCACCCCCGACACCGGACTGATCGGACAGGCCGAAGGCGACAATGCCTTCACCGCCGCAGACCTCGGCAGCGACACCGCGTCCGCCTACTGCGCTCGCGACGCGCACCGCATCCCCGCCGAGGACACAGCACAGAACTTCTCCTTCAGCCCCGCCGCCAGCCTCCGCATCCAGCAGACGGTCAAGGACTCCCCCTCCATCGCCTCGAAGCTGAGGCGCTCCCGGACTCCCGCGATGCTGATGATCGCTGAGTGCTCCTCCCAGCTTCGTCAATGGGAGACCACCGTCCTTGCCAATGACCCCGCCATCCAGCGCACGCAGTACATGCCCGGAGTCGGACACCACATGTGGAACGGCCTGGACGACAACAACGACCGAGCCGCCGCCGTCATCACTGCGTTCCTTCAGGACATGCCAGCCCCCCTGCCGAACTACCCGACCCGTGACGAGATCCCTGCCTTCCTGCGCGACCACAAATGAAGACGTTGTAGCCCGTCACCAGCAACGGCGGGCGAACCCTCGAAGCCGCCCGGGCCCTGCGCGAAGTACAGCTAAGGGCGATCTCTTACTGATCGTTTCAGAATGAGTTGAGCCGTGGGTCTTGCGCTCGAGGATCGTGGTCGGCGTGGTGTCCGGGTGCGTGCTGATCTTGTTCCTGATGACCTGTGGGAGCGGGTGGTCCCGCTGCTGCCGCTCGCCCCCGAACGGCGCCATCGCCACCCGGGGCGGCTGCGTGTCCCCGATCGAGTGGCGGTCGCCGGCATCATGCATGTGCTGCGGACCGGTGTCGCGTGGTGTGACGTCCCCGCAGAGGCGGTGGGCTGTTCCGGGGTAACGGCTTGGCGCCGACTGCGGGACTGGACCGAGGCCGGCGTCTGGCCGCGCCTGCACACCGTCCTGTTGACCGAGCTTCGTCGCTCCAGCCTGCTGGACCTAGACGACTGCTCCGTGGATGGATCGCATGTGCGGGCACTCAAAGGGGGGACCACGTCGGACCCTCGCCCGTCGATCGGGCCCGCTCTGGCTCGAAGCACCACCTGATCGTCGACCGTCACGGAACCCCGCTCGCCGTCACCCTCACCGGTGGCAACCGGCACGACGTCACCCAGCTCCTTCCCCTGCTCGACGCCGTTCCGTCGATCCGGGGTCTGCGGGGGCGTCCCCGCCGCAAGCCCCGGCGCCTGTATGCCGACCGGGGCTATGACTTCGACAAGTACCGCCGCCTGCTGTGGAAGCGGGGCATCAAGCCGATGATCGCGCGACGCGGCGTTGCTCACGGCTCCGGACTGGGCAAGGTGCGCTGGGTGGTCGAACGCGCCTTCGCCTGGCTGCACCAGTTCAAACGGCTCCGCACCCGCTACGAGCGCCGTGCCGATCTCCACCAGGGCCTGCTCGAACTGGCCTGCAGCCTCATATGCCTGCGCCGCCTCCGAACTTCATTCTGAAAGATCGGGAAGGGGCGCCCCGCAGTTGGTGGCAGGGTAGCGAAGGCGGGTTCCTGCTCTTGCGAGCTGCACTCAGGTGAGGTCGTAGGTGACACTCGCGGAGCCGTCCCAGTTCGGTGCCTCCACGAGCGTGAGGGTTCCATCCTGGGCCTCGACGACTCGCACCGTGAGCCCGCCGCGGTCCTCACCTGGAAACGCAATGGAGAAGTGGGGATCCATCTCCATGAGGAAGTCCCAGCCCTCGCGCTGGGGCGCGTCAAGGACATTGGCATGCCGACCGGTCGCCCGCCACTTGCCGACCGCGTCGACAGCGGCAGTGATGTTGATGTCGTATATCTCAAGGCAAATCGACTGATTAGCCCACCATTCGAGGCGGCCCTGATCCACGAATCGATCCATGGGCACACTATGCAACTGTGCAGGCTGACCGGGCGAGCCTGCACGGCTGCCGACCGTCGTGGGGCAGCCCGCGACACAGAACCTCTGGGGCAGACCGGGCGGGTCCCCGCTTCATCCGGCGGGCACCCCGTACGCCTTCGCAGCCCCGTGACCTCATTCTGAAACCATCAGTTAGTCCGGAAAAGTCTGCCGACGAAGAAGCTGGTGCCGGCGACTGCGAGCAGCAGGTAGCCGCCGGGGAGGGCGATGTTGGAGAAGACGCGTGCGCGTACATGCGCCAGGACCGCGCCGACGAAGAGCGCGATCAAGCCGATTCCCGCCGCCAGGCCCAGCCGATGCACCCCGAGAAGCCCCAGGAGAAGGCCGGCGGCGCCCGCGAGTTCGAGGGTCGCCAGGTAGGGCACCGCAGCTGCCGGGAGTCCAACCTTCACGGAGTTGGCCAGCACGAACGGTGCCCGCGCGTAGTCCGCGACCGCGATGAATGCGTTCGCGACGACGCAGGCAACAGTGGCGATGAGCAGTACGGAGCTCATGGGCGGCACGCCCCCACGACGGCAGACCGGCTCTGCTGGAACCGGCGCTCGTACGACGCGGCTGATCGGGTCTTGCGGCTGAGCGGCCTGCGGCAGCCCCACCAACGGATTCGCCGCTGCCTCCTCCCACTTGAGGGCCCGGATGAAGTCCGGCCCCGGCTCACTGGAGAACGCCTTGCAGACCACGTTCTGGGGTACTGCGGTCCGGAGATCGGCACACACCCTCTCAAGCACGAAGCGGTCCTCCGAAGAGAGGACGTCTCCCGGGCGCTCATGGTCCTGTTGAGGCCAGTTGACCCCGTCCCAACGGGTCGCGTACGTCCTGCATGACCTGTTCTCCGTCCCCTTCGACCGGATCGCGCACGTGCTGGGCGGGACGGTGCCCAGTGCCAAGAAGCACGCCAGCAGGGCTCGACAACGCCTCGACGGCGCCCAGGATGCCTCGGAGCGGAACAGCGGACCGGACCAACGGATCGTCGAGGCCTTCCTGACAGCAGCCCGGACCGGAGATACGCGCAGGATGATCCAGCTGCTCGCGCCCGACAGCGTCCGTGACGCCGACGCTGCGCTCCTGCCTCGCGGTGCCCGTACCGCAGTCCTCGGTGCTGTCGACATCGCCAACGAGACCGTGCACTTCCGTGATCGCATTCGGTCGGCCTGCAGGCTCACTGTCAACGACAAGTCGGTGTACCTCATCGCCCCGGGCGGACATCCCCTCGCCACGATCGAGATCAGTACAGCCAAGGGGAAGGTCACGAGAATCGCGGTGCGATCGGCCCAGGCCGACGACCGATTCGCGGCCGCCCTACGGTCAACGTCCCCGACCCGCAACAACCGGGTGGTGACCCGCGCGCATCGTTTGTAGCTGCGGAGGGCGGAGGGCGGAGGGCGGAAGGCGGAGGCGAGCAGAGGCAGTGAGCCCTTCCTGCGGACAGGCGTCACTCACTCCGATCGAGTACGGCCGGACCCGCAGGGGAAGGCGTGCACTCGGTTGCTTCAGCCACGCGGTGCTCGTCCCTGCCCTGGTTGATCGGTGGCACCCGGCCTTCTCGGCTCGCCTGCGACAACGACCTCTCGGTTTCCACCGCCTACCACTACCTCCACGAGGGGCTGACCTTCGGGCGGCCGGAGCACCGGGCCCTGCTCAGAACCACCTTCAAGGCAGTGCGCAGGAAGGTCAGCCTCACCATCTAGACGACGTCGCGTCCGGCGGAGCGTGCGGTGAGGTCTTCGTCCGTGATGTCGCGGACCACTCGACACGGTGTTCCGAGTGCCACGGTCATCGGCGGAATGCTCCGGCTGACGACGCTGCCCGCGCCGATGACCGATCCATATCCGATGCGAACACCGGGCAGGACCACAACGTTGCTGCCGATCCAGACCTTGTCCTCGATCACGATCGGCTCCGAGAAGCGACCGAAGTCAGCTCGGCGCGCGGGATGGACCGGATGTCCCGTCGTGGTCAGCGTCACGCTGGGAGCGATCATGACGCCGTCACCTATGCGGATCTCCACGTCATCGACGAACGTCAGGTTCACGTTTCCGAAGAAGTCGTCGCCGATGTGAACGTTGCTGCCGAACCCGGCATGGAACGGAGGCAACAGCACGGTGCGTTCACCGACGGAGCCGAGGATCTCGACGAGCAGCTGCCGGCGC
Source organism: Streptomyces sp. NBC_00236 (assembly GCF_036195045.1). Lineage (NCBI taxonomy): Bacteria > Bacillati > Actinomycetota > Actinomycetes > Kitasatosporales > Streptomycetaceae > Streptomyces > Streptomyces sp. NBC_00236. The sequence continues at coordinate 8,246,908 of NZ_CP108100.1, forward strand.
CTCTCCGGCTTGCTCGGGGGCGTCAGGTTGTACTCGAAGACTTGCTCCGTGCGGCGCAGAGGGGCCTGAAAGGCTGCCTCCGACTCGGTGTAGACGAACCCTTTGGCGATCCGGGCGAGCACTTCCTCGTTGTGCATGTCCGTCACGGCGGAAAGCTCCGTTCATCCGATTCCCTGGGCACGCTTGACGTGCCCCTGACTGACCGTGTGCCAGATCCTATGTGCGGTACGCAGCCACCGTGCGGGTCTGCGGGACACGAGACGCGCCCGGTACCATCCACCGACCATCTTGGGCGCCGGGCCACCTCGCGCGAGAACGAATGCTCTTCCACCCCTCTGCCCCGGAATCCGTGCACAGCGCCGAACGCCTTGGCGAGCGTGCGCCGGGCTCCTCGTACAAGACTGAACCCAGCAACACCGCCTGGCTACTTGACCTGATCAGGACCGAGCCGCTGGTGCTGCGAGAGACCGCGTGCCCAGGACCGGTTGCGCGTTCATTGAGTTGTTCAGCTCGCCGGAGGTGGGCAGGCGCCCCATCTGGGTGGACCTCGACCGCGTGATGAGCGCGGAGCACGTTGCCTGCGACGTGCGCGAGGAGTCCCAGTCCCTGTAGTGATCGACCTCGGGCCAGCGATGAATCGAAACCACCGAGCTCAACCGTCGCGATGTGACGCGGAGCGGCGCAGCCCATTCCGTTCCGTCCGGCTGCGGGAGAGGCCGAACTCGGCCACCTGCTCCTGCCGTGGCAGGGACACGGCTGTGCCGCCGCGGCATGGGCAGCGGCGTTCGGCGGAACGACGAAGTGCTCCCGGCGAGTCGGTGGTCCCACCCTCGACTCCGGAGCCGGTTCACCAGGCCGGCCACGTGATCCCCCGGGCGCCGTAGGGCGAGCGCGTGGACGGGGTCTTGGGGGAGCAGGATGCGTGCGAGCTGAAGCGGAGGGCGTATACCGGGAACTCCGGCTGGACAAGCTGCTGGCCGATGTCGGCACTCCGAGCATCGTAGGGACCGCGGCCCTGGGCCTGATGGTCCGTCGGGACCTGGATCTGGATCTGGATGGGGTGTGCGAGCGTCTGGATGATGCTGCCGTGGTGGCCGTCGCCGCGGTCGGTGCCCGGCTCGCGACCCAACCGCACGTCCGCCTTGTGACCTTCCGCAATGACTCCGGAGCGTGGAACCGGGAGCCGGACGTCTACCCCGACCGCCCGTACCTCGGTGTGGAGTGCATATCGTCCGGGGCCACCTGGAACCTCGACATTTGGTTCCTCGACGAGCCCGAACGCCAGCCCTCGACCGCCCGCCTGACCACCCTGCTCCCACGTCTGACGGACGAGAGCCGCGCGGCCATCATCGAAATCAAGCCCGCTTGGGCCGATCGTTCCGGGTACGGCACCACTGTGAAGAGCTTCGACGTCTACCGCGCGGTTCTCGATGACGGCGTCCGAGATCCCGCACGGTTTGAGACCTGGGTCGGTCAACAGAAGAAGCTGCAGCCCTGAGCAGGAACGCCATGTGATCGGCATGGTCAAGGACCGTCGCGCGCATGTGGTCAGGGTTGCCGGCCAGGAACGCTCAGAAGAGGCCGGGGGCGTATGGGGTCCGCCCCTCGTGATTCTCAAGAGCCGTCGACTGTCGCTCCGTCCACAACTGCGACCCTTCCGTAGGGGTGCGGCAGTCTGCCCCGGAACTACTGCGGCAGCAGTCTGCCGCAGACCTCCTGCCTGTTCCGGCGACACCTTGCGTTCGTGGCGCGCTTCACCTCGTAGGAGATCCAGGCACTTCATGTGCCGCTTACGACCCGTCGCATAACCTCGTGCGGGAAGACCGCACATGATGGTGCGTGATGCTGCTTCGAGGAGGCGAGGGTGACCGGATCCGGCGCGCGGTGGCTCGCGGGCTTGCTGATCATGGCCTGCGTGCTGCTTGCCGGCCCCAGCGCGTCGAGCGATGCCTACAGCGCCAAGCCGTTGCCGGCCGACGCCCCCAAGAAGGCTGTGCCGAACCGCGTTATGACGTGGAACATCTGCAATCCCTGCAAGGGGAGCGACCAGAACATCGGCCGGGCGGCGGAGATCGCCACATACGCGCCTCAGGTCATCGGCCTGCAGGAAGCGTGCGTGGGCGATGTCGAGAGGATCAGGGACCATCTGCGGTATCAGTACGGGCTGGTCTACCACGTCGAGTACGGATCGGTTCTGCAGAGTTGGAGCCGCTGCGGGGGAGTGCCGTGGAGCCCGGGGGGCTTTGGCCAGGCAATCCTCTCTGCCGCTCCGATGACCGACCACGTGAACGTGGAGTACCCCGATGGCGGTTCCGAGGACCGCGGGTACATGGCCGTCACGACCCTCGTGGACGGCCGGCCCGCCCGGGTCTTCAACACGCACCTGGCCCAGCGGCGTCAGGAATCAGTCCGCGCGAAGCAGACCGGCGTACTGGCGAAGGCGATCGCCCGTCATGACCGCACGATCGTTCTGGGTGACTTCAACGCGGTGCCGGATGCCGCAGAACTCAGCGGAATGTGGAGCCTGGCCGAGGACGCGGACTCCGATTGCGGTCCGTCGGCAACCGGAGTGTGCGAGCCGACCACGGATTGGCGCAGCAAGTTCGACTACGTCTTTCTGCGCGGTTTCGTTCCGCTCAAGCAAGGTGTGCATCTCACTCCGTACTCCGACCATGATCTGGTGCAGGCCGATCTGAGGCGGACCTAAGGGCTGTCCCGCAATTCCTGGTGGATCAGCGCGCGGCGTCAGATGCGGTGCATCGCAAGGCGGAGAGGCGCCCGCATACTGGATGTATTCGGGCGTTTCGACAACGCGGCGAGGTGGCGTAGCTGGCGTCGCGCGCCCGCCAGGAATTGCGGGACAGCCCTTAGCGAGGTTCGGCGCTGTCGCCGCGTCCCGTGGGCGCTCCACGGGGAGAGAGAGCGAGCACCCATCTCATCGGACGGGCCAGTATGGGCGCGCAGTCACATGTGGTGTGACTGACGCTCCACCTGGGCTGCCCTGGGGGGGAAGGGGAGATCGGAGTGCAGGCGGAGTCGGTCCGGGAGAGGGGACGTGCTGCCGCCCCAAGTCCAACGGCTGATCGACCGAGGAATCCGGGCCGAACCCGAGCAGGGACGCTGCAGACACCCTCGGTCCGAACCGCCCGAGGCACGGCCTGACCTTGCCTCGTTCTTTGAGGGGGCATCCCTGCGCAAGGTCAGGCGCACGGTTCGAAATCCGCGGCCCGGCCGCCCTGCAAGGCGTGGGCAGGCTGACGGCCACCGCCGAGGCGTTGAGCGGGCCCACATCAGGTGGGTACCGTCCCCCAGGACCGGCTGACACGCGGCATCGAGCATCAGCAAACTGGGCGTATGCGATACGAGGAGAGGGCGAAGCTCACCGCGGCGAGAGTTCTGGTCCCCGTGACCCTCCTTGCTGCCTCACCGGTGCTGCTGTTGGCCGGAGCGCCGGTCCGCCGCCAATATCTCCGCTACGTCTACCGGGATGGCGCCCCATTGATCCTCGAGAAGGAACAGGGCCGAGTCAGTGTCCACTGGTTCGTGGTCACCAACCCTCTTCTTGGATGGTTCTGCCGGCCCACAGAGTCACTCGCTCGCCTCATCTCGCGCTGAGTGGCTGTTGTCGTTCCGAACTTGAGGAGTGCTGGTCGAACGGGAGTCACCTGAACTCCCGACCCGACCGGTCTTCCCCCGCCGTCGTGACCTCCGCGTCCATCACATCGAGCGGCAGCATGACCGCGCACACTGGGGGGCGTCACGTCGCCGAGGTGCCTGGCCACACGGCGAGACCAGAGAACCCACAGGCACGACGCCTGGCGTACCGTCACCACCGTCGTCCTCGCAGCAGTGCGCAGCTTGTCACCCGAGCGGTGGGAGGCGAGGACGTCCGCAATGGCCAACCGGCGGCGACTGTGAAAAACGCTGTCCGGTCACCGGAGCACGGTGATAGACATCCGGCGTGGAAAAGAATCTTGAGTTCCCCGACCTGTTGCGACTGATCGATGAACGGTCGACCGCCTTCCGCGCCGTGGTCGCTGCCGCGCCCGGTCTCGACGCACAGGTGCCGACCTGCCCTGGGTGGACGCTGTTCGATCTGGTGAAGCATCTGGGTGGGGGAGACCGTTTCTGGGCCGCCATCGTCGGCGCGGGGCCCGCCGACGCGCCCCCGGCAGAGGCCGTCGCCGCGCGCGCCGCTCTGGAAGTGCCGCAGGAGCGTGAGGCCCTGCTGGCCTGGCTGGACTCGTCGACGCAGCTTCTGCTGGACGCCCTGCGCGCGGCGGGACCGGAGAGCGGTTGCTGGACGTGGTGGCCCGCGTCGCAGTCACCGCAGACCGCCGGCGGGACCGCCCGGCACCGGGTCCAGGAGACCGCGGTGCATACCTACGACGCCCAGCTCGCCGGGGGCACCCCGCAGCCGCTGCCGGTCGAACCGGCACTCGACGGTGTGGAGGAGTTCCTGTTCACCGTCTGCGCAACGCCGAGTGCCTGGCCGCACACGCCCACGGCCTTCGACTTCCACGCCGCCGAGGGCCGCTCCTGGCGCCTCACCGTCGACGGCGACGGCGCACGCACCACCCGCATCCCCGAGCCCACCGCCGCGACCGGCGAGGACTCGGACGCAGCCGGCGCCTGCGTCCACGGAACGGCCAGTGAGCTGGTCCTCTACCTGTACGACCGGATCCAGGCCGACTCCTTGCACGTTGACGGAGACGCAGGGTTGCTCGACCTGCTCCGCGCCTGGGAGCCGGAGGAGAAGTAGTACGTAGCGGGGGCGGTTGTGCCGCGCCTCGAGCCGGTAAGCAGCTGTTGTCGTTCCCGGCACTGCCCGGTCGTCCGGCGGCCGCCGCGTCGGCTGAATCGCCCCCCGGTGCGGACAGCACCGCACCCACACACGCACGGGCAATTGTCCACTCCAGCCACCCCTGCTCGGCCGCCGTGAGCTCGGCCTGGATACGGTCGGCTTCCTCGCGCAGCCCGTCCACACGACGACGGGCGGCAAGCTCCTGCTCTTCCAGCAGTCCGACAACCGACGGCATCCGCGACCTCTACGAGAGCGACGAAACGACGATCCATCACTCCCACACAAGCACCACCCCTACCCCTGACCAGCGGAAACGCAGTCACCAGACTCGGAAAGACAACAGCCTCCGAGGCTGGATGACAGTCTGGCTGTCGCGTCACAGGCCAGGCCGGTCATCCGCCACAGTGTGGGGACGGGACGATGTCCGAACAGGGTGCCGATGCCAGGCCTCGGCCATCGGGGGGACGACCCTGCTGCGGGATCTCGCAAAAGGGAGGCGCGGTGAACCGCTGATGGTGGGGTCGCGCCGGACGATGCGTCCGTCCACGCTTACAGCCCGGCCTCGGCGAGCAAGGATTCCGCCTCCGTGAGCGATTCGGCGGGGCTGGTGCTGGTGGGGGACAAGTGTGGGTGCCGAGACCGAACGACAGACTCCACTCCGTAAGAGGACCGCTGGGCTCCATGGCGGCCACAAGGCGTTCACGCAATGCCGGAGGGGTGTCCCCCCGGGCCGCGATTGAGTTCCTGACGAAGGTGTCCCCGTCTTCCGCCAGCAGATCGCGCAGACCGGGTGGAAGGTCCGGATGTACGGCGACGGCTGTACGGACATCTGAGTCAGGGTCGGCCGCCAGCTCAGGGGTCGGCACGGCGTACGCGACCGCGGCAGCACGGGTGGCTGGATCTGCCAGCAGTCCGGGCAGGAGGTCTGCCGGAGGAGCGCCTGCCTGAACACTGCTGATGCGGATCCCCGCGTCGGCATCCGTCAGCAACATCCTGCGGACGTCGTCCGGGGCATCGCGCCAGCGCTGGATCACCGACGACCGCACACTGGTCTCCGAGTCCGAGGCCAGGCAGGCGAGCAGCTCCGTCGGCAGGTGCTCGTTCATCGCAAGGAACGACCGCACGGAAGGGTCCGGGTCAGCCGCCAGGCGGGCCAGCAGTCCCAGCGGCTCGTCCCTGACGCTTGCCGCGACCGCGCACCGAACGGCCGGCTCCGGATGTTCCGCAAAGCGAGCTCTGATCGGGGCGGGCACGGAAGAATTCGCGGCGAGAGTCCGCACGGAGCCGAGCTCGATGATCTCCGCGATCAGCTCATCAGTCAGATCCCGACGCAGTAGTGCTGCCGAGTGCCGAGCGCTCGGGTGTTGGAGTAGGCGCCGCACCAGGTCATGGGGCAGGTCATCTTGGGTTGCTAGAGCACTGAGTTCAGCATCCAAGTCCATGGAACGCAGGGTATGCCGTGAGCCCGGAGGCCTGCGCCGTGTATCGAAAGTGGATCTTGAGTCGTGAATGATCAAGGTTCATGGGGCGGGGAGATCGTGTGGCACCCGAGCGTCGACTCCACCGTCTGCCGCGCCCATCAGTTTGCTCTCGACAGAGTCCCGACCGGTGCGAACCGCCACGACTCGCGACTGCTGTTCCCGTTCCGATTTCCTGAAGGATCTCGGCCGGCGGCCGGACGAGCTCACGGTGGCCCTCGACGCCGGCTACGGCTCCGCACCGTCCCAATCCCTCGTTCTGGATCGCAACGGGGTGCGACAACCGGTCCGCACCGGCTCGAACGGGTGCCTCATCCGGAGGAGATTGAGCGCGGAGCCGTCTCCAACCTCCGATCCGGTGGCCGTAAGAGGGGACTGCCGCGTTCATCTCGCGGAGCTGCCGCCGGGTGCCGAGGACCGGATGGGTCTCATCGTGACCACCACGACAAGGCCGGGCTCTGTGGGCGGTATCCCTGCCGGACGAGGCATTTGCGGTGGGGCGGCCATGGAACGCCGTCCGTCTCACGGCTGCTCGCCAACTGGACAACCAGGGTGCACAGGGAGACCGACCTCGAGAAGAGGGTCTTAACCAACCCGCCGTCGCGGAAACACGTATCGTCATGCGCGGCCTACAGGTCTCTGCGGTGATTCCAGAGCGTGGCAACGTCGCGATCACGGTTCCTGGGCTTGCCGCGCGGCGTCAGTCCCCGGGCCGGGGAGCTGCCAGTCGAAGGGCATCAGATCCCGCTCCCAGCCGGGTGAACCGAACAGGGCGCCGGCGGCCACGGGCGCGCGCAGGAGACAGCGGTGGCGCAACAGCTCGCGCCGCTCACCGGGCGTCAGAAGTCTTTCCTCGCGGCTGAGATTGTTCGGGTGGTCGGGGTGCAGGTCCGCGTCGCCGTCGATCGGGCGATACCCCGCGACGTTGAGCCGATCGCCGGCCGGGGTTCGGTAGTCGAGACGGAAGTCGGTGCGCCACTGGGAATTGCTGCCCCAACCCTGGGACAGGTCGACCGTGGGCCGGTGGCGGCGCAGGAAGGCCCAGTACAGCGGAGAGCGGTCCGCGACACCGCGTTGGGCGTGTTCGACGCCGGCACGGATGCGTACGCTGGCCCGATTGAACAGCAGCCCGCCCAGCGTCAGGCCGGTCCGGACGACCTCGATGATCTCGATCGGCGCGTACGGGTCATCGGCCTGCTCGACGTCGACGATCTCGTGAAGGAACGGGTCAAATGCGTCGCCGTCCTCGAACCATGTCATGCCGAGAGAGGCGAACACGCTGAGATACTGGCGCTCCGAGAGCAAGGGCTGCGAATCCGGGGAGCCGGGCTCCTCGAAGGCAGACTGGATGGTGAGCAGCAGTCGGTCGCTGACCCGGTGCAGAGCGTAGAGCTCCCACATGAGCTCCCGGCCGTCCGGCTCTGATTCCTTCTCGGCCCACCACGAGCTGTCTTCGGCCGCCGTGGCCAGCCAGGAGCGGTAGCCGTCCTGGGCCCGATCAAGCCACGGTGTGACGATCGTTCTGTAGGACTCTTCTCTGTCGTACCGTGTCAGAGCTTCGTACAGTTCGCGCGCACCCCCCCGTATGGCATGCCAGGAGCCTACGGAAGGCGCCGGGGGCGCCTGGCAGCACGTCCCGCTGGGAATGCGGGCTGTCCAGGATCTGAGGGAGAGAGGGAAGGGGAGGCGAGTCGAATGCCTCAGCTGCGGGGGGAAGGTAGCCATCGTGAGCTCTTCGGAGGCTCGTTGGGCGCGTAGGCCCCTCCTCGGCGCTGTTGCGGAGGCAGGGGCAGAGCCTCTGCCGGTCGGAAGGGCCGCCCGTATGTCCCAGCCCGCGCGGTCCGTAGAACCCGCCACGCTTGGCTGCGGAGAGGTGACGGCGTACAGGTCGGGTGGTGGCTCGGTCTGGGCCGTCCCGATGAGGATGTCACGGGTGGACAAGGTCCGGATTATGCGGCAAAAGGGGTGCGCAACCGAAGTAGACGCCGCTTGGTGATCGACCGGACCGGACCGGCGGAATTCCCCCGCCGCTGGGAGCCGCTGCAACCCGAAGGCGTCGGCCTCCCTCGCGAAGGGCGCCGCAGAACAGGCGGGCGACGGCGGGAAGAAGTGGCCTCGCTCTCTCACCTGTCGACCGACTGCTACGCCCGTCTTGAGCGGGAGCGAGGACCCCGGGCCTCGGAGCAGACGATCTTCTCCAGCAAGGTCTTCATCTCTCCTTCGATGAGCGCGACCGACTGTTCCGGCCGGCCGGACGCGCTACCTTCCCCTGTCGGGAGATCAGCAAGTGTCGCATCAGGCGACGTTCGCCCCCGGCGAGGCGGTCGGCATTGACCACGTGATCATGAACCTGAGCTTCTCCTCGCGGAGTGACGCGGCGCTCAAGGCGATCGAGGAGCTCGCTGGGGAATTCCGGCTGGTCATCTGGGATCCACAGTCCCAGGACGCCTGTCTGTCTGGGACGTGAATGACCGTCGCTCGACCCGGCTCAGGCGGTGTTCGCTTGTTGACGACCTCACGGAGGCGTTCGTCGGCGGCATGATTGTTCCGTCAGATGGTGTAGCGACGGATCGTGCTGCCCTGCTCTTTGTTGCTGGCGTGGTCGGTGACCTCCGGGCGCACTGTAAGACACCGGAAAACCGCTACCCGGGCCCCTGTGTGACTGGCTACGCTCACCCCCCCCCGCCGACCAACACAGATGTGGGGACCGCATGACGCAGCAGTTCATCGACCTCCAGGGCCGGGCCGTGGTGCTCGAGGAGATCACGGAGGACAACTGGCGCGATGTCGCCGACGTGGCGCCCGCCGACGAGCAGCGCCGGTACGTGGCCGCGCTCGCGGCGCGCTATCTCCTGCTTTCCCAGCACAGCGAGGTGTGGACGTCCCTCGGCGTCCGCGCTGGTGACGACGTCGTGGGCCACGTCATGTGGGCGTACGGGGACGAGGACGGCAGCCACTGGATCGGCGGCATGTTGGTGAGCAAGGCCGAACAGGGCAAGGGCGTGCGCCGCGCAACCCTGGGCGCCGTGATCGAGCGCCTGTCTGCGCTGCCGGAGTGCCGGGAGATCCGCCTCTCCTACCACCCGGACAATACGTCCGCCGGCCGCCTCTACACCTCGTTCGGCTTCCAGCCGACCGGGGACTTCGAGGACGAGGAGATCGTGGTGGCGCTTCCCGTGAGCTAGGCCCTGTCTGACAAGTACTGCGTGAGTGAGAGGGCTCTGATGTATCGGATGTGCGCTGGCCCCGTTGTGTGAGGGCGGGCCTGGACCGCTTTCGACGCGTAGCAGCCGATCTAGAGGACGTGCACCATCAGCACGATACTGAGAGCAACTCCCACCAGGCCCGCCATGTCGTAGTGCTTCCAGAATGGTTTGCGGGAAGCGAGTGCCGTCTCCGCGCGCCCAGGGGACACAGGGTCATAGAGGACTGCAACGCTGTCCCCTTCGCGGGTGCCGGCGGGGACGTGGTTTTCACCTGCACTGTGTGTCCGCTTGACACCGTCTGGCGTCGTGTAGCTCAGAAGGAACTGCGGGCCGCCCTTCCCACGCCAATCACGATCGAAGCACCGAGCGGTGACCTCGACGCCCCGGGAACGAAGCGTCAGCCGTCGCCGCATCTGCCAGACCACGACCAGCATCAGAAAAATTGCGACGCCGTCGTAAGCGATCGTGTCCTGCACCCTCAAAGCTCCCCCAGTTTCGCAGTGCCACTGGTGAGCATTCAACCAGCCGTCGAGACCCTCCATGGCTGCGTTACCGGCTCGCGAAGCCAGCGGATGAGTGAGGCGAGGTGAAGCCCGGCGTGGTGGCGAGCGGCGAGCTTGTCGAAGCGGGTCGCGATCGCCCGGAACTGCTTGAGACGGGCGAAGCAGCGTTCGACCACATTGCGGGTGTATACAGCTCACGGTCGAAGGTCGGCGGTCTGCCGCCCCTCGCCGCAGGCGTTGGCCTTCGGTCAACTCATGACGACGCACCACGACTTGCCAACGGACAAACCACTTTGCGGACTCGGCCCAGGACCCGCTCCACCTTGTTGGGTTGGGCATGGGGCGGGGTGATCTGACGGATGCAGAGTGGGAGCGGTTGCGGAATCGTTCTTGCCGGTGAGCAATGGGCGGTGCGGGCGGTGGCGTGATCACCGGCAAGTGATCGACGGGATCCTGTACAGGGTGCGGGCCGGGGTTCAGTGGCGAGATCCACCGGAGCGGTTCGGTCCTTGGCGGATGGTGCACGAGTGCCGTCGGCTGTGGTCGGCGGACGGCGCCTGGGAGCGCCTCCTGGCGGAGGCTCAGACCGCAGCCGACGTGGTGGGCGAGATTTGACTGGGGCATCTCGGTCGACCGGACCTCACCGTCGTACGCGCCCACCAAAACGCGGCTGGCGCCCGCGCTGCCCTACCACCGGCGCCAGAGGGGAAAGGCGGCAGAACACCAGACTGACTTCGGCGACACCGTCGTCGAAATCGAAGCTGCGCAGCTCGTTCCCTGTTCCCCCTGCTGCTCGTCCACAGCCTGGCCTGCCTACGACGTAGGTTCGGTCAGGTCGATGGTGAGTACGTCTTCGTCGCTCGCGGGATGCTCGATCGTGATCGAGCCTGCGGCGCCGACGTAAGCTCCGGTACCTCCCGTGATCGCGAAGACGTGGGACCACTGCCGGGCGTCGACCGGCGGTTCGGTCACCGCGGGAAGCGGCCGCTGGAAGGCGGTGGCAGCCGTGATCATGCCGTCGTCCAGGCTCAGGACCAGAGTTGCGATGACGAACGATCCGTCCAGCCCCACGGCGACGGGCAGGCAGTGAGCGTTCTCGGTGCCCACGCTGCGACCCTGCGCGTCCGACAGGTCGTACCGTACGAAGTAGGGGACGCCAACTGTGAGTACGTCCGGGATGTTCGAACCCGTGCGCCTGCCACGCAGAACGATCTGGCCGGCGGCCTTGCGCGCCGCGTGGGCGGCCCCGCCCGCTCCCACGACCAGCCCTCCAGCGATCGCCGCCGCCGATGTCAGCTGCAGAATGCTCCTGCGATCCATGTCGGTCATTTGTCTGCCTCACGTCCTCGTCCGTCGTGTGCCTGGGCGCGCTTGCGCCTCACAGCTAAACGGCCTTCAGAACGGAACGGATCGCCCCGCACTCATAATTCGCCGGAACGGCGGAGCGCACGACGCAGGACGGGGAGCGCAACCTGGAGGGGGCCGCGGATCCGGGAGTGCCGCTGTGATCAGGGTTGCCCACCAGTAACGATTCTGCTGACCGCATGCGGAGGACCAGTTCGCCATTCCGATGACCGTCATCACGCACACAGCTCACCCGGGCTCACAGCATGACCGCTCCCACGGCAATGGCTGACACTGCAACGGCAATGACCACGGCGCTGCAGATCATGTCGAATTTCCGGGAACTGTGTTCGGACGCGAGATCCGGGGTGAAGACGGCTGGATCCTCGGGCGAGTAGTGGATCGTGACGGTCCGACCGTACGAGTTCACGGGGTCTGGCAGCCCATGAGCGCAGTAGGCGGTGACGGACGTGCCCTCATGGGTGGTGAAGGCGATGACTGGTGTGTGGCTGGTGGAGGTGTGGCCGTCTTCGTCGGCGCTGGTGTCCGTGAGGACGGCGACCACTCGGCCCTGAACGACGGGCTGGGAGGTGAGCGCATCGATGCGGCGCCTCGTCGCGCGTGCATTCCGGGGGAGGTAGCGGGCGGCGGCGACGCTCCAGGGTCCGGCGAAGCCGAGCAGGGCCCACGGCCAGCCCCAGTCGATCGCGACGAGGACCACCAGACCGGCATAGAGCAGGAAGACCGCGGAGTTCGGCCATGCGCGACCGTGCCTGTTGGCCCAGAGGTCATGGGTGAACCGATAGGTGTGCGGTCTCCCCTGCTGGTAGCGGACACCGATCTCCCGGCCGGTCCAGGCCGTGGAGATCCGGTCACCGTGCTCATCGTCGTTCGTCACGGTGAACTCCTGCCCGGTGGATGGGTCACAGAAGGAGACGACCACGGGTATGCCATCGTGCTGAGAGCTTCCGTGCCGGGGTTCACGCACCCGCTCGATCCGGCCCATGACCCGGACCGTGCGCTGGGCCCGGGTCACCCCGGCCAGCGACATGCCGTACCCGATCAGCGCCATCGCACCCAAGACCGCGCACAACAGCGTCAGGTATCCGTGTATGTCCATATGCCTCTCTCCTGCCAACTCTTGGACCCTCGCCCGCACCCGTCTCCGGCCCGAAGCAGGGTGCGGGAGATCGGCTGACGATGAGGCATGACATGCGGACTGACAACACCGCAAGGCTTTGCCCGGCCATCAGGCCCATTGCGTGGATGATCCATTCGACACGGCCCGTGGTTGCCGGCCGGGGCCTGTATTCAGCGGCCCAGGGCGTTCCGCACCGGCTCGCCCCGCTCATTCGCCTCCAGCGAAGCCGAACCGTGGGAGCCGGTCACACCTACCCGGATGATGAGGGAGCCGCTGAGGCGGTCGACAGTGATCTGCCACGTCTGCGGAGATCGGCCGACGAGGGTGGAGCCGGCCTCCTCGACCAGGGCAGGGAGCCGTTCGTAGGGCACTGAACCCGGGTCGAATCGTGGTGCATGAGAGCCCGTGGGGGCGAACACGACGGAGAGCAGGCGTTCCTGCACCACCACGGTGAGCGCCTGGCCGGCGTCCTTGGTCAGCAGGTCAACGGCCCGGCGCAGTTCGCCCTTGTCGAGAAACGACTGGCCGGGGCCAAGGGTGACCGTTCCGGTCGCCGACGACACAACCATGGTCGAGGACGTGGAGGATCCCGACGGCCGCACAGAGGCAGACGGCTTCGTGGGGGTGTCCGAGCCGAACAGGTCGGCGCGAAACAGCAGGACCACACCTGCTGCGGCCAGTAGCAGGGCGAACAGCCTGACGAAGCCGACGGCACTGCCCTCGGAGGGCTCACTCACCATGGCCGGACCCGGCACCGAGTCGAGGCAGGCCCCGGCCGCCCGCTCTTCCCAGGCAGGTGTCGGCCGCTTCACGATTCTCACCTGCCACAGCCGGTCGGGCGGGTACTGAACCACCGCGATGCTGCCCGCCCGGTAGTCGGACAGGGCGACGAGGTTGATGCTCTGCGTGACCTCCACGCGGAACGCCGGTGCGTCGTCCGGAACGATGGAGAGATCGAATCGAACCGCTACATCGCTCGTCGCCTCGCCCCCAACAGCCTCCGAACTCTCCACCAGCGCGAGCGCTGTGCAGGGCGCGACAGCTGCCCTCCGGGCGCGCCCCGGCACTCCGGCAAGGAGGACGAGCAGACCGTAGGCTGCAGGCAGGCCCACACTCATGACGCACAGCAGCACGTTCTGGATGATGCAGCCGACGACGAAACCGGCCAACGCCCCCCCGATCGCACCCCCGGCCAAGACCCCGAGGACAAACGTGGCGGGAGTGTTGGTCGTGGGTGGCAATGCACCCTTGGTGGTCGTCACACAGGCGATTGTGCCTGTCTCGGGTAACGGCCGGTAGGCTCCTGGAGCCCATTCGCCAGACCGTGAGTTTCTTCCCGACCCGGGTGCTTGGGCGTGCAGTTGGGACGGTGTACGAACTGACACAGTTCCTGGCAGACGCAGTCACGACCGAGAGCTCCCGCGTCGGCCAAGACCTTCGTGTGCTTGTTCACCCATCGATGGTCGATCTGTGACGCCTCGTCTGCCGCTCGGCTGCTCGACACCTCGCGAGATCGGGGCCCGGTGGCGGCGCATGGCGCCGGACCGCCAGGCACTGCTAGGAACGGGCCCAGGCCCGCCGCAGGGCCTCGGCGTCGGGGTCGCGGCCGTCTGCCGCTACCGGGACTCATCGCAGTGCATCGGGCTTCAGCCCGGATCCAGAGGGGCCGACGCCCCACCACTACGCGTGCACGAGCAACTACGGAACCTGAATCGAGTTGCCGACATCGGTGATCGGAACGGGAGGGCCTCACCGCAGGCTTCGCTGTCAATCCGGCTCCGCGCTCCCGCCCGAGGTGCGGAAACTGATTGACGGGTCCTGAGCTGAAACGAGGGGTTCGGTGTGGGGCCAATGCTGGTGCCACAGCGAACCCCTCGGACCGGACGGACCGTCACGTAAGGACCGGTTCACAACGTCGGGTAGTCCGTCATGCGTGGAGCGGGAGCGGCTGACGTACTTGGAGTGGGAGCGCCGCGAGCCGCACCTGCCGAACGGCGAGTACGGTCCGCATCCCTCACGCGGGTCCTTCACACGCGTCCTGCGGATCCCGTCGGGCAGCGCAGGGACCGGGTGGCGGCTTTATGGGAGTTCTCTGTGAGTCCGCCGGCCACGCAGCGCTTGGAATTCGGGGCCTGACCGGCTGACCTGCACGGTTGTGGCATCGCGCGGCGCCCGGCTCACATAAGGCTCCTATGTTTGCTCAATGGGCCCGAGAAGCCTTGCGCAGTGTGGATCTCGGACGCGCCGGTCACGGTGGCGGTCTCATCGAAACGCATGCTGGAGGATCTGATGATCGAGGTGAACGGGCTCACCAAGCGCTACGGCGACGTGCTGGCCGTCGACGACCTGAGCTTCACCATCCGGCCCGGAGAGGTTACGGGCTTCTTGGGTCCGAACGGTGCGGGCAAGTCGACGACGATGCGGATGATCCTGGGGCTGGACGTACCAACCTCCGGCACCGCCGGCGTCAACGGGCTGCCCGTGGCTGCGCAGCCCGCGCCGCTGAAGGTCCTCGGAGCGCTGTTGGACGCCGGCGCCGTGCTGCCCAGCCGCAGCGCCTACCACCATCTGCTGGCCCTGGCCGCCAGCAACGGGCTGGGTCGCGATCGTGTCTCGGTCGTCCTGGACGAAGTCGGGCTGTCAGACGTTGCACGCCGCCCGGCCGGCACCTACTCGCTCGGCATGAAACAACGGCTCGGCATTGCCGCGGCACTGTTGGGCGACCCACCCGTGCTCGTGCTGGACGAGCCGCTCAACGGGCTGGATCCCGAGGGGATCGTATGGATGCGCAAGCTGATGCGGCGGATGGCTGCCGAAGGCCGGGCCGTGATGATGTCCAGCCATCTGATGAGCGAGACCGAACTCACCGTTGACCACCTCGTAGTGATCGGCCGGGGCCGCCTGATCGCCGACACCAGCATGGCCGCGTTCATTGCCGGGCACACCGACCGGGAAGTCGTGGTGCGCACTCCGCAGGCCGCCGAGCTCGGCCGGCGGCTCGTCGAAGCAGGGGCCGACGCCCGTCCTGACGGCGAGAACGGGCTGATCGTCACCGGCACCGGCGCCGTCGAGGTCGGTGCCCTCGCCGCGGCCGGAGGCATCGAACTCCATGAGCTGACGCTGCGCCAGACGTCCCTCGAGCAGGTCTTCATGAAGCTCACGCAGGACAGCATCGAGTACTCCTCCGAGAAGGAAGCAGCCTGATGAGCAAGGCTCTCACCTCCATCCGCCCCCGCTTCACGCCGGCACAGACACGCCGACAGCAGCGCCCCGCGCCCACCGAGGGGGAGACCGGCCGGGCCAGGTTTCGGCACGCCCTCCACGCCGAGTGGATCAAGATTCGGACGATGCGCTCCACGTCCTACGTCATCCTCGGCACTCTCCTCATGGCGGGCGCCCTCGCCGCGCTCAACGGCTCCTCCTCGGGCGACGAGTTCGCGGTCATGACGGCGGCGGACAAGGCGACTTTCGACCCACTGGCCACCAGCTTGAAGGGCTACGTCCTGGCGCAGGTCACCATCGCGCTCCTGGGGGGCATGGTGATCACGGCCGAGTACGGCAGCCGGACCATCGTCAGCACACTCAGCGCCGTCCCTCACCGCAACCGGGTCCTGGCAGCCAAGGCGATCGTGCTCTCCTCGATCGCGCTGGTCGCCGGATGGGCGACCACGTTCAGCGGATTCCTCGTCGGACAGGCGGCACTCAAGGGCGCCGGCGCGCCGCACCTGGCGCTGTCCGACTCGCAATCCGTGCGCGCCATCCTGGGCGGCGGCCTGTTCCTGGCTCTGGCCGGGCTCATGGGCCTGGCCGTGGGCACGCTGATCCGCTCCACCACGGCTACGGTGACCACTCTGTTTGCCGTCCTGCTGATCGTGCCCGCCTTCGGTCCGGCACTGCCGGGGCCGGCGTCGGACTGGACCGCGAAGTACTGGCCGCCGTCCGCCGGCGGCCAGATCATGACGAGCTATCAGGATCCATCGCTACTGGCACCGTGGGCCGGGCTCGCGGTAATGGCCGGGTGTGTGGCCGCGCTGCTGGCCGCCGCGTTTCTCACCTTCCGCAAGCGGGACGCGTAGGAAGATGGGACGGGGCGATCATGAACGGGACGGCCATGACAGAGCAACTGCTGGTGGTGGAGGACGACGCCACGCTGCGAGAGCTGCTGGCCGCGAGCCTGCAGCTGGCCGGCTTCGCCGTGACGTCGGTGGCCACCGGAGCGGACGCGCTGACCGCGGTGCAGCACGCGCGCCCCGACCTGATCGTCCTTGATGTCATGCTGCCGGACTTCGACGGCTTCGAAGTCGTGCGGCGGCTGCGGGACAGCTCACTCGGCCCGAGCGGTCCGCCACCGGTGCTGTTCCTGACCGCGCTGGATGCGGCCAAGGACCGGATCAGCGGGCTGAGCGCCGGCGGCGACGACTACGTCACCAAGCCGTTCAGCCTGGAAGAGCTGATCCTGCGCATTCGCGCCATTTTGCGCCGCACCAGCGGCCGGTCTCCGGACGGCCGGCTGACGGTCGGCGACCTGATGCTGGACCCGGACAGTCACCAGGTGACCCGCGCAGGCGAGACCGTTGCGCTGTCGCCCACCGAGTTCAGCCTGCTGCGAGTACTGATGGAACACGTCGGCCAGGTGTTGTCCAAGGAACAGATCCTGGACCTGGTGTGGCACTACGACTTCGGAGGCGACGACACCATCGTCGCCTCCTACATCAGCTATCTGCGCCGCAAACTGGACGATGCTGAGCCCAAGCTCATCCACACGGTGCGCGGCACCGGGTACGTGCTGCGCAGGCCGCCGCAGTGAAGGGTGCCGACGCTCGCCCCAGCCGTGGCCTCTCGCTGCGCAGCCGGCTCCTGGCGATCACCCTCGCGCTGTTGGTCGCCGCGCTGCTCGCCAGTACCGGCCTGGTGATCGACCAGCTCCAGCGCGAACTCGTCCGCCAACTGGACGAGCGGGTCGAAGGCGTCGCCGCCGTCACCGCACGACTTCCCGGGCTGCCGGACGTCATCGGCAAGGACGCCTCCCAGGTCCGCGAGAGCGTCGAACAACTGTGGCTCCCCGACGTCTACGTCGCCGTCCTCGGCCCTGACGGCCGGGTCACCCGGGTCATCCGGCCCGCCACGGGTCCCGCGCCCGAGCTGCCCCGTCTCGATACCGTGGCGGTGGCCGGGCGCGGCGGCAGGCCTTTCACCGCGGACGCGGCGAGCGGGGGCGGTACCTGGAGAGCCGTCGCCGTACCGACGACGGCCGGCGAGAGCGGCGGTTCGGAAGGAAGCGTGGTTGTGGCGGGCTCCCATCGCGACGTCGATGACGCCATGAGCCGGCTCACCAGGAAGGTCCTCCTGATCGACGCCGCGGTCCTGGTCCTGCTGGGCCTGGCCGGATGGTTCGCGGTGCGCGGCGGGCTGCGGCCACTGCGCCGGATCGAGGCCACAGCCGGCGCCATCGCCTCCGGCGACCTCTCCCGTCGGGTCCCGCAGCTGGCTGCTCCTCGCACCGAGCTCGGCCGGCTGTCCACCTCGCTCAACGGCATGCTCGACCGGATCGAGGAGGGCAACGCCGCCCGCGCCGAGACCGAGCACCGCATGCGCCGCTTCATCGCCGACGTCAGCCACGAACTGCGCACCCCGATGGCCGGCATCAAGGGCTTCACCGAGCTGTACCGGATGGGCGGCATGCCCGCGCGCGCCGACGTCGACGCCTCGATGAGCCGCATCGAACGGGAAGCCGGACGGCTGGTCGGGCTGGTGGAGGAACTGTTGCTTCTGGCCCGCCTCGACGAGGACGCGGCAACTGCCGCTGCCGCGCGCACCCTGCAGGTCACCCCCATGGACCTACGCACGCTGGCCGCCGACGCCCTGCACGATCTGCGCGCCCTCGACCCGCAGCGCCCCGTGACCCTCACCGGCCCCGGCGGCGGACCACCCGCCGCCGCCCCTGTCGTCGGCGATGAGGCCAGGCTTCATCAGGTCACCTCCAACCTGGTCGGCAACGCCGTCGCGCACACTCCGACCGGCACTCCGGTGCGTATCGGCGTCGGCACGAAAGACGGATGCGCCATCCTGGAATTCCACGACGAGGGGCCCGGCATGACTGCCGACCAGGCAGAGCGGGCCTTCGACCGGTTCTACCGGGCGGACAGGGCCCGCGCCCGTGGCCGGCCCGGCGGCGGCGCCGGCTTGGGGCTGGCCATCGTCGACTCCCTCGTACGCGCTCATGGTGGCCGCGTCGAGATCGAGACGACCCTCGGTAAGGGTGCGAACTTCCGCATCGTGCTGCCTCTGCACCCATGAGAGGGCGGTTCGAGAGGTGGTGTACGGGTGTACGGGCCGACCGGCCGGCCGTGGAGTTCTGGGCAGGGAGCCGGTCAGTGAGAGCGGTGACGGTCTTCCGGGGGAATCGCGCGGTGTTCGAGGTGGATCGCGGCCTTCCGTAGCCGGGCCTGCAGGTTTTCGATACGCGTGCGGAGGCCGTCGGTCGGCGTCCTCCCAGATGCAGAGCACTTCGAGCACGGGCTGGATGCACTGCGGGCTTCACCGTCGCCGAGCCGTTGGCCAAGTGGCTCAGGCCTGGCGGCAGGTGCTGTCGTCGAGCTGAGATTCGAGTTGAGACAGCCGGATTGGGCCGACGTGTTCTGCGCAAGCGGGCGGGTGCGGAGGGTCAAGGTCCGGCTGCAAGAGCTGCTCTTGCCGTTGCGCTTCGCAGTGGCGGTGTGGTTGCTTCCCGAAGGCGTTCTGGCAGCGGGAGGCGCCTTCCTCAGCAGCCTGTCCGGCTTCATAGTCAGGAGGGGCGTCCTGACCGCACGGCACGCCAAGATGGTTTCCCTGCTTGGGCCTTGGACCGTCAACGTCGACGAGTCCCATGACCATGTGTGCCTCATGGGTACGCACATGGAGATGCGCCGTACCTGCTCGTCGCGCACTATCTGCCCAAGCGCGAATCGGGCAGGGACGACACCAACCAGCTGTGCAGCCTATTCGACCACCACCTACCCCGCCACGGCGGACGTCCGCCCCAGCGCTGAGGTCCGGTAAGGTCCACAGTCCTTCTAGCGGGGGAGAAACGATGGTTGAGGGCCACAGCGCCGAAGCCGTGCACAGCGCGCAGTCGTCTGACGATGTCGTGGACGAGCAGACCGCCGTCCAAGTGGTGTACCGGCCCCGGTCTGCCGACACACTGGTCGGCCTGCGGGTCCGTGGCGGATCAAGCGGACCGGGTGGCTGCTGCGAGGTGTGTTTCTCACTCTGTGGGTAGGGCAATGGTTGCTCCCCACCGTGGGTCGCGGAAGAGTCGACTTGGTCTCGACCGCTTTGTTCTTGTTCGTCGTTCTGATTGTGTGCGGGTACCCCCGCCTGCAGGCCGCCAGTGTGCAGCGACTCGTCGGTTGGCAGGGCGAATACCGCGCCACTGTGTCCCCGGCGGGGATCACCTGCCGGACTGACCACAGCACGCAGGTCCTGGAGTGGACCGTCTTCCAGGGCTACCGTGAGACCGTCGGCCACTTCGTCCTGCTGAGTCGGGACCCCAACATCATGTACCTCGCTGTCCTGCCCAAACAGGGCGTGCGTGAGGCCGAGGACCTCGACCGGCTGCGGGCCATCCTGGACCAGCACACCCCTCAAGTGTGAAGAACGTGAAGGGAACCCCCGCATCGGCCGGTCGAGTCGGCTGAATCCGCTGCCGCAAGGCTTTAAGGCTTTGTGCTGCGCTGCCGCTGGTAGTCGTCAGTAGCAGTGGCCGGGCCAGTGCGGATCCGTCCACCGGTCTTCACCAGTGAGCCCGAGCAGCCGTATCCGGTGCTGCAGATCTACCCCTGCGCCCGACTCATGAAGCCGTACCGCAGCGTGGCCGAGGAGCCAGGCGACCAGTTCGGCGCGCATCTTCTCCTCGTCGTGCTCGTACCATCCGATGTGCCACGGCACGTTGTCTCCCAGGAGCTCGTACTCCCATGCTGCGGCGGTCTCGGCCAGGCGGAGGTCGCTGAGGTCGCCGGTCCGCTTCTCCCAATCGGCGAGCCAGGGGCCGACCGTTCCAGATGCCTCGGCACACAGGACGAAGACCTGGTGCGCCGGGACGACCGCATTCGGATCGGTGAGACTGTGCTCCCACCAGGCGTGCAGAAACTCGCGTACGCAAGCGGCGTGGTCGTCGGGCCACTGCTGCCAGCGGCCTCGGGCGAAGGAATACCCGGCCTCCTCCAGTCCGAACAGAGGATCCGCGCGACCGGCGACCAGTGCCGGGGCGAACTGCGGCAGGACGCGTTTCAGCACGGCGGCGTGATCGGTCCAGTCAAAAGGCTGGCGGAGTCGAGGAACCAGCACTGCTCCCACGTTCCGCCGCTGTACGGGTTCGGCTCGAAGAGCAGGACTTGACCGTCCTCACTGAGACAGTCAACGCCTGCGTACATGGCGCAGCCCCAGGTGAGGATCGGCACGATGCCTTCGGGTCACTGCGGGTGCTCCACTCCGAGAGACGCCACACGCCGCGTCAGGTACTCGTCGGCGATGCTGGAGCCCGGGCCGGTGAAACCCCTGACGACGTGGACCGCTTCTGGCAGGCATTCCTCCGCCGCTCGACTTGGAGCACACCTTTCGCTTCGCGAAGCAGACCCTCGGCTGGACCGCCCCGAAACTCCGCACTCCCGAAGCGGCGGACCGCTGGACCTGGATCATGATCGTCGCCCACACCCAGCTCCGGCTCGCCCGCCCCCTGCCATCGACCTCCGCCGCCCCGGGAGAAACCCACCGTCTCCGACCGGCTCACCCCGGCCCGGGTCCGCCGGGGGTTCAGGAACATTCGCGCTCACCTCGCCTGCCCGGCGCGTGTTCCCAAACCCCGAGGCACCGGACCCGGACGACCACCCGGCGCCAAGAACAAACACCGGGCACCCCGCTACGACGTCGGCGAGACCGTCGAAGGCCCCGAGACCCTCAAGGCCATCGGCAGGCCTGGAAGCTCCTGCCGGAAGCCCCTGGTAGATAAGGATCAAGCTCAGATCGTGTTGAGATCTCGCGTTGTGATCGGGTGCCGGAGATCAGCAATGATCTCCGGCACCCGATCACATGGCTTCACGGGAGAATCGTTTGGTGACTGTATCTATCGACCGTCGTCGGTCCCTTGAAGAGCTGGAACGTGATCGCTGGCCGGCGCCCCCGCCTGGCGCCACCTATCTCATTGCGACGGCGCATGCCTTGCGGGGTCGGCCTGTCGGGACTCTGACCGTTGAGGAACTCCGGCTGCTGATCGGCCAGGACATTGGGCTGCCAGTGCTTCTTCCGCTCGCGATGGAGGTGCTTCATGACAACCCGCTGGCCGAAGGCGACATGTACGAGGGCGATCTGTTGCGGGCGGTCCTGACGATGAACTCAGCTGTCTGGAGCGCTCATCCGGAACTTGCGAAGCGATTGACCTTCATCGTCGGCGGCCTCTCCGGGCTCTCGCCAGACCTGCAGAGCAAGGTCGAGCGGTTCGTAGGCGACGCCCAGAACCCCTGACGCGTTGCAGGTGTCTATCGCCTACGCCGGGCCTGTACACCGAAGACTCCGTGGACCAAGCCGTTGACCGGGCAATTTCGGCTGAGCCAGCGGACCATGATGCCGATCATCGCCCACCGGATCATGGTCTCAGACCCGGGCAGGCTCGGCCTCGTAGTCACGGGTAGGGCGTCGGTGTGTGGTCATCCAGTCAAACGTCCGCTCAACGGCCCAGCTGAGCAGGTCGGTTCGGAGTCCACCCCGGTTCCTGGCGAGTGCGTGACGCGCCCACCGCCACCTCGACGCTCTCCGCGCGCACGGAGTTACCAGGCAACGGCTCCCTCGTCGTCGAAGAAGCCGCCTCGGGGGCCTTCGTCGGGCAGTGTCGCGAGGCGAAGGGCGATCGCGGCTCCCTGGTCGGGTGTTCGGTCACCGGCGAATCCGGTGAAGTCGGTTGCGACGTACCCGGGGCATGCCGCGTTCACGATGATGTTCGTGTCGGCGAACCGGCGGGCGTACTGTGCCGTGACGCTGTTGAGCATCGACTTGGAGGGTGCGTAGGCGGCCATGACAGGGCCGGCCTGCAGCGTCAGCGAGCCCATGTTGCTGGACATGTTGACGATCCGGGGCGAGGCGGCGCGGCTGAGCAGCGGGAGCATCGCATTCGTCACCCGTACAACCCCGAAGACGTTCGTTTCCAGGACCGTGCGCAGGACGTCGAGGTCGAGGGTCGTGGGGTCCTGCGCCCCGTCCTCGAACCGGCCGGAGATTCCTGCGTTGTTGACGAGGACGTCGAGTCGCCCAGCCTCCTTCTCGATGCTCGCCGCTGCTGCGGCGGCACTGTCCTCGGAGGTGACATCGAGGGCGACTCCGAAGGCGTTTGTGCCCGTGGCACACAGCCGCGCCACGGCCTCAGCGCGTCGGGCATCGTCACGAGCCCCCACAGCGACGGTGAAGCCAAGGGTTCCGAGCCCCTGAGCGATGGCGAAGCCGATTCCCTTGTTCGCGCCGGTGACCAGCGCTGTCTTGGTGTTGTTCATGCTGCCCATGCTCAGCGCGTGGCGTCCGTTTCGTCCAATACCGATCAAGTACGTCGTGATACCCGGTAGGTATCACAAGGTGGATAGGGTACGGGCATGGACGACCTGGAAACCCGTGAGCTGCGGTACTTCGTTGCAGTCGCCGAGGAGCTGCACTTCGGGCGCGCGGCGCAGCGACTGGGGATCGCGCAGCCACCGCTGTCACGGGCCATTCGGCAGCTGGAACGCCGGCTCGGCGTCCAGCTCCTGGACCGGGACCGACGAGGGGTGGCCCTCACCGGCGCCGGCGGTGTGCTGCTGCGCGACGCCCGGGTAGCCCTTGATGCGGTCGCAGCTGCCGCGCGCCGGACCCGGCGGGCCGCGGATCTCCAGCCGCCACTCGTACTGGTGACGAAAGCCGGCGCATCCCACGAGCTGCTGCAACGACTCGTCGCCGCGTCGGCAGCCGACACCGACACGGCACCGGTCGAAGTCGTCCTGTGCGAGGTCGGCGAGCAGGCACGGTTCCTGCGTAGCGGGCGCGCGGATGCGGCCCTCATGCACCGGCCGGTCGACGACCTGGCCGGGTTCGATACCGAGGACCTCTACACCGAAGGCCAAGTCGCCCTCCTGCCGTCGGGACACCCGCTTGCCGCACGTCCCCGGCTCACCCTCGCGGACGTCAGCAACGTGCCGGATCTTCCCATCGCCCGATGGCCCCGACTCGACGGCTCCTACCCTGACGGCCCCGGCCCCGAGGTGCACACCCAGTCACAGCTCGCTCAGCTGGTCGCGCTCGGCAAGACCTTGCTCGTCATCCCTGGCTCCAGCCGCGCCTGGCAGTGGCCCGACCATGTCGCGGTGCCCGTCGTCGACGCCCCGGACATCACGACCGTGCTCGCATGGCCAGCCGGCCACCACTCATCGGCTCTCGCCGCACTGGTCCGAGCCGCAGCGGGGCTGCGGAACACGCCACCAGCTTCGCCCACGCCCTGAACTCCTCGCCACCAGCATCCCGGGATGTCGACGGGGGACCGAACAGAGCTCTACGTCACCAACCTCTGTGAAGAGAACGCCCAGGTGTATTGATCACGAGCGTTGCTGACACACGGGTCCTGATCAAAGGCGAAGGCCTCCCGCATGGTGGAGCAGTCTACGAACGCACCACACGGAGGACTTCGTGTCCCACCGTGATGCCCGGCTGACTGTTCATGGCGGGCGTTGATCCAGCGTGTCTGTTCCGGCCGCCCGGTCGCGCATGTGGCCGGGGAGAGGGGGATCCCGCGGGCGACCGCTCACAAGTGGGTCCGCCGGTGGCAGGCCGATGTCGATTCAGGACTCATCGACCGTTCGAGCCGGCCGCACTGCACCCCCACCGGACGGCTACCGAAACGGAGGCTGCTGTCTGGGATCTGCGGCAGTCCCGCAAGCTCGGTCCTGCCTGAATCGGCCCGATCCTCGGACTGCCCGCCTCGACGGTGCACCGGATTCTGACCCGTCACGGCCCGAACCGTCTGGCCCGTCACGGCCCGAACCGTCTGGCCTGGGTGGACCGGCCGACCGGCGAGCCGATACGCCGCTACGAACGCAGCCGGCCCGGCGAGCCGGGCCGTCGACATCAGGAAGCTCGGCAGCATCCCTGACGGCGGCGGCTGGCACACGGTCGGCAGAACAGGTCCTGGCGGTCTTCAGGGATCTGCGCGATGGGGCAGACCGCGACTTGGTCGGGATACTCGACGAGAGGTCTCACCGCCCGGGCACGCCTGCATGCGGGACGCGCGCTGCTCGGCGACCCGGCGCTCGCCCCGCCCGAGCCGCCGCTCCTCGGCGATCCGAGAAGTCCGGCAGCTGACGCGGAGCGGCGGCGCGCATGCCGGTCCCGGGCCGCCAATACGGCGGCGACCCGGGACCATCAGCGATGTTTTCCTGGAGGGGCGAATCAAGCCGTACCGCAGGCCGTCATTGCTTCGCTCCTTCGTCCGTGACAGGTCCCCTCAGGTGCGGGTCCAGCGCTGGTTGCTGCCGTTGGAGCAGGAGTAGATCTGGATGGGGCTTCCGTTGGCGGTGCCGGCGGCGTCGAGGCAGAGGCCGGACTGGACTCCGACGATGGATCCGTCGGAGTTGAGACGCCACTTCTGGTTGTCGCCGCCCCAGCAGCTGTAGATCTGGACCTTGGCGCCGTTGCCGGTGCCGGCGGCGTCCAGGCACTTGTCGCCGTAGACCCTGAGCTCGCCTGCGTCGGTGTATGCCCACTGCTGGTTGGAGTTGCTGTGACAGTCCCAAAGCTGGAGCTGGGTGCCGTCGGTGGTAGAGGCGTTCGGTACGTCCAGGCAGCGGCCCGAAGCGGTTCCCTTGATCTGTCCGGAATCCTCTGTGGGCGGCGTGGTGGTGGTGCCGCCGTTGAGTGCGTCGAGAACAGCGGTGTAGGCGGACTTCTTGTTGCCGTTGCCGTCGAACAGCAGCGGATTCTGTTCTGAACGCCAGGAGTCGGTGTCGCGCACGCCCCAGACGGTGATGCCGAGGCAGCGCGGGACGGCCAGGCAGTCCTTGGTCACGTTGGCGTAGGTCGAGGCCGAGGCGTTCTGGATGTCGAGTTCGGTGATGGCCACGTCGACGCCGAGGGCGGCGAAGTTCTGCAGGGTGGTGCGGAAGTTGCTGTTGTAGGGGCTGCCGCTGTTGAAGTGCGACTGGAAGCCGACGCAGTCGATCGGCACACCGCGCTGCTTGAAGTCCCGGACCATGGAGTACATGGCCTGGGTCTTGGCCCAGGTCCAGTCCTCGACGTTGTAGTCGTTGTAGCAGAGCTTGGCAGCAGGGTCGGCGGCACGCGCGGCGCGGAAGGCGACCTCGATCCAGTCGTTGCCGCTGCGCTGCAGATTGGAGTCCCGCCGGGCTCCCGAACTGCCGTCGGCGAAGGCCTCGTTCACCACGTCCCACTGGGCGATCTTGCCCTTGTAGTGCCCCATCACACCGTTGATGTGGTTGGTCATCGCCTGGCGCAGATCGCTGCCGCCGAGGCTCTGCATCCAGCCGGGCTGCTGGGAGTACCAGGCCAGGGTGTGGCCACGCACCTGCTTGCCGTTCTGCACCGCCCAGTTGTAGACGCGGTCGGCGGAGCTGAAGTTGAACTGGCCCCGCTGCGGTTCGGTGGCGTCGATCTTCATCTCGTTCTCGGCCGTCACCATGTTGAACTCACGGTTCGCGATGGTCGTGTACGTCGAGTCGCTCAGCCTGCCGGAGGCGATGGCGGTGCCGAAGTAGCGGCCGCTCTGCGCCGCCGCGGCGCCGAGGGTGTTCTCGGCGGCGTGCGCGGTCGGCGGTGCGACGAGCGCAGACGCCGCAGCGAGGGCGCCGACGATCAGCGTCGGCAGCAGGCCGCGGATCTTCCGGCGTGCAGCGGGTCTGGGAAGGGGATACGAGCCCATGGCTGTGCCTCCAAGGTGGTTATTGCGAAAGGATCGAAATGCGGGGGATCGGGCCGGCCGCCCGGTTCGCCGGATGGGCGGAAGGGGTGGGCCGGTGCCCGGACGGATTGGAATCACCGGACATCGCGGTCATGGGACGGGACGATCTTCGTGAGAGGCACGGTTACTCCATTGCGGCTCAGCCGGGGGACCGCCAGGCGGCCTCCTGCGCCTCTCCAACTGCGAGAAGGAGCAGGATGCGCTGGTGCGAACCTCACCGGAACGGAATGGAACGGACGGAACTGAACGGGGCGGGGAAGTGCGGGTGCAGAGATGTGGGGATCTGTGGCAGTCGTGCGTGGAATTGCCGTGGGCACGGACTGCCCAAGGCTGGTGCCGTTCGACGTATCGAGCCGTGGTCGGTTTCTCAGACAGGAATGATTGAGGTAATGACGATGCAGCGTCAATACTCCCGACACACAAAAGTTTCTGTCGAGAGGTCGAAACTTTCGAACCTCGGTAGGTCGGGAGGGGAACTTACTCCTCGCGCGAACTGTTGGGCTGCTGGGCTGTATCGCGCACCTCTTGAGTGTCTCCCGCCACCGTTTCACCTTGACGAGGTGAGGTGAGGCCGCTTCCCGGCAGGTCGGGAGGGAGGTTTGGCGGTGGCGTTCATGAAAATGTTTCGGCATCGATGGCGATACGTGCGAAAGGTGTTGACGCCGTTCGTGGGCTCCCTATCATTCAGGTTGACCGACACTTCGGCCCTTGATCGGTATTTCGAACACGCCGAGTCCGCCCCTCGCGCGGCCGGATGGCTCGGGGTCGTACCGCCCGAATGCTGAGATGCAAGGAGTCGCGCCTGCGCAATGTCATGAGCGTGTCATTTGCGGGTGGCCTGCTTCGGAAGGCCGGTATGCCGTCGTGCTCACCGGCCGGCGAACATCCCGCAGGGCCCGACAGCCCGGGCGGCCTCGCCTCGACGAGGTCAGCCGGAACCGTCTCGAGCTTAGGAAGTCCCCATGCACAGGAGAAGTTTCAGCCGCAGACATTCGTCCGCGGCACTCGCCGCCGTGGTCGCGGCCCTGGCCGCGTTGGCGGCCATGCTCGTCGCCACCCCGGCCCAGGCGGCTGCCAGTGGCGCTTTGCGCGGTGCCGGATCGGGCCGGTGCCTCGATGTGCCGGGCGCCGTCCAGACCGACGGCACGTACCTGCAGATATACGACTGCTGGAACGGAACGAACCAGCAGTGGACGCTGACGGACGCCGACCAGCTGACCGTATACGGCAACAAGTGCCTGGATGTACCGGGTCACGCCACCACAGCCGGTACCCGGCTACAGATCTGGAGCTGTTCCGGCGGTGCGAACCAGCAGTGGCGGGTGAACTCCGACGGCACGGTCCGTGGTGTGGAGTCCGGGCTGTGCCTGGAGGCCGCGGGCGCCGGTACGGCCAACGGCACGGCAGTGCAGCTGGGCACGTGCAACGGTGGCAGCAATCAGAAGTGGAGCGGCCTGACCGGGACGCCGCCGACGGACGGCACATGCACTCTTCCGTCGACGTACCGTTGGTCCTCGACGGGTGTCCTGGCGCAGCCGAAGAGCGGGTGGGTCGCGCTGAAGGACTTCACCACGGTGACGCACAACGGCAAGCACCTGGTCTACGGGTCGACCTCGTCGGGGTCGTCGTACGGCTCGATGGTGTTCAGCCCCTTCACGAACTGGTCGGACATGGCGTCGGCCGGCCAGAACGCGATGAGCCAGGCCGCGGTGGCACCCACACTGTTCTACTTCGCGCCCAAGAACATCTGGGTGCTGGCCTACCAGTGGGGTTCGGCGGCCTTCGTGTACCGCACATCGAGCGATCCGACCAACGCGAACGGCTGGTCCTCTCCGCAGCCGCTGTTCACCGGGACCATCTCGGGCTCCGACACCGGCCCGATCGACCAGACCCTGATCGCCGACGGTCAGAACATGTACCTGTTCTTCGCCGGTGACAACGGCAAGATCTACCGTGCGAGCATGCCGATCGGGAACTTCCCGGGCAACTTCGGCTCCTCGTACACGACGATCATGAGTGACACGAAGGCCAACCTCTTCGAGGCCGTGCAGGTCTACAAGGTCCAGGGCCAGAACCAGTACCTCATGATCGTCGAGGCGATGGGCGCGAACGGGCGCTACTTCCGCTCCTTCACGGCCTCCAGCCTCAACGGCTCGTGGACCCCGCAGGCAGCCAGCGAGAGCAATCCCTTTGCGGGCAAGAGCAACAGCGGTGCCAACTGGACAAACGACATCAGCCACGGTGACCTGGTCCGGAACAACCCCGACCAGACCATGACCATCGACCCCTGCAACCTGCAGTTCCTCTACCAGGGCAAGTCTCCGAACGCGGGCGGGGACTACAACGCGCTGCCATGGCGACCGGGGGTCCTCACCCTGCAGCGCTGACCCTTCCGGGCAACGGCTGCGGCCTGGATGCGGTACGGTCCGCGAGCTTGTGGCAGGCGTGGCACGCCACGACCAGAGCGCCCCGCTGATGACGCTCACCGTTTCCGGGAACGCCGGTCGATCGGCCGGCCTGCTGTGTCCGTCTGCCCTCGGCGAAGGCGAGGGCAGACGGACACAGCGTCAGGCGCCGGTCAGTGGGCGGGCAGCCCGAACCTCCTGGCTGATGGATGAGGCAGACCGGTACAAGGAAGCCCTCGCCCACGCGCGACGCTGCCGACGGATCTGCACGGACTGACATCCAGCACTGTGTGGATCTGGAGCAGTCGGGGACAGGTCGAAGAGCTCTTGGCCGGGTCCGGGCAGGTACCGACGTGGAGGCGTGGGAGGCGGCCACGCCTCCACGTCAGGCACGGACGGGCCGAGGAAGCGATGGACAGCATGCCCTCCATCGCCGATCTCCGCGCAGCCGGCCGGTGGGGATAGCGGCGGTCAGGGTGACGGCCAGGCTGCGCACTTGGAGCCCTCCCACGGCCTTCAAGATCGTGGGGCAGCGTCGTCGGGAAGACCCTCGATAATGACCACCACGGCTTCTGCCGCACTGTCCAGCTCGTGCAGCCGTCCATCGGCCAACCGCACCCGGTACCGGCCGTTCCCGAGCGGCATGGCTCGCGGCAAATCATGACAGATGGGCGGCGCGGCCCGGCGGCTGAAGGTGAGCCAGTGCATGCTCCGTCCCGGCGACAGCGCCCGAAGCCGCTCGTGTTCGAAGGCGGCTTCGACGAGGTCGAGCAACCCGGTGTCCGGCGTGCGCGCGGCGGCCTTGCGCAGCTGGCGCCACCGCACCGGCACAGCCTCGCCGCGCTCGTGGGCCCTGGCCAGATCCCAGGTCTGCAGGAAGGGCCACTGGGCGATGAGTTCGCCCACTCGCGGTCGCTGCAGCCAGGAGTGCAGTGCCCCGACGACCTTGGTCAGATTCGGGGTACTCCCGGAAGCCATGTGGACGCCGTCGGTCCAGCAGTCGACGATGAAGCAACGTTCATCGAGCGCCATCAGGACGTACGCCGAGTGGCTGTCGGATGCCACACACGCGGCCACGTGGCGCCAGCCCGGTGAGGACGTGAGCTCGACCAGGAGCCGGTGGCCCGCACCATCGGCCACCTCCTGCAGAGCGTTCTGCAGGGAACCCGCCTGGACGACCTCGGGATAGAGCGTCACGTAGTTCTGCATGGGGTCGTGCGGCGCCGCGCCGCCGGGAAGCTCGTACATACCATCGAGATTGCCAGGACGGCGGACGGCCAGCACCGCTGCTCGCCAACTTCCGTAGACGCAGGCCGCGGTCCTCCGCCAGCGGACGGAAGCCGAAGTAGTTGCGGATTCCGAAGAGCGACGCCAGAGCGTCATAGTCATTGCCGGAGTTGAGGAGCCAGACATCGATGGCGGACTGCCAGCGGAGTCCTCGTCATCAAGACCCCGAGATGTGCTCCCGGATTGCACTCAACCATCCCGCTGAAATCGGTAGACATGCACGAAGTCTGCTGCCGGGGACGGGATCCGTTTTCCGATTCGCCTCGCAGCAGTGGTTGGTCATGACCTCGGTCTCTCGTTCATCGACAGTGTGCCCAGAAGTGGATCACGGTCTGTGATGATCGCCCAGTGGTGCGTGGAGATCTGACAGACGGCACCTGCCCGCATTTACGTGCAGTTTGTCTGTCAAGGCCAACGGCCGGGCTCCGCCGCACGAGGTGCTACATGGACCCTGAGCGCACTACCTCACCTCGGTGGAGCGTGCTTGCTTGGCGCCCGACTGTGCAGGTCAGCCTCGATGAACGCTTCGGCCGCGGCGGATGCCGACCGGAAGGTTGCGCGGGCGGAGAAGGCAATTCCGTAACTGTCTGACGCACTCTTGATCACGCCACCTCCCCCTGAGCCCCGACTGATCTCCGAGGCCGGACAGGATGAGTCCACCATCCACCTGAGGCCCGGAGCGGTGTTTCCTGCTCGGGCTCGGCACTCAGAGGATCCACCTGTGTTTCATCGCCGGACTGCACCCCTGACTCTGGTGCTTTTGGGGCTGGTGCTCTCCGCATGCTCCTCGAGCCAGCCCGCACCACGGGAGAGTGGCCCGCAGGTGGTCCGCGATCGGCTGGCCGCAGCCGGCGACGCCGTGTACTCAGCCGAGCTCAGGGCCATCACGCAGTCGGGGACCAGACGACTGCAGCTCATGGAGGGGCGGGTCAACCTCAACGCGCCCCTCACAGGACGCATGACGGACACAACCGAGCAGCACACCGAAGACGTCGTGATCACCCGCCAGAAGGTGTACCGGCGTGCCACCGGAACTCACGGGCCATGGCAACAGTTCCCTGCGTCGGCGGCAAAGGGGGGCATCCTCGCGGACCGGCTCCCGCAGTACGTGCGGCTCATGCTCGCGCACAGCGCCTTCGTGCACCAGGACAGCGAACCTCTACGCGTATCGGCCCGCCTCATCCCGAAAGACGTCGAATCAGTCGACAGGACAGTCGGGCGTAACCTGCGACCCTCGACGCAGATGCATGGATCGACAACGAGGGCCGAGTCGTGCGCGTACGCCAGAAAATCCACTTCGTCTCCGACTCCGACATTGAAGCGACGATCACGTTCACCGACTTCAAGAACCCCACACGGGTCAACGCACCCGCTGCACCCTGAGTACCAGCCGGCCACCGCGCGGCCTGCTGCGCCGCGCAGCTGGTGATGGACCCGACGATACTGAGCGCCTGTCTGCCCAGGAGCTCCCTGACTTTGCGAACACGATGTAGGGAAGTCGCGGCAGCCGTATCCGGCGCCTGGTGACAATTGCTGACGCCTGCTTTTGAGAAAGACCTCTTCGCTTTGTGCGCGACATCTGCAGTGTGCACACTCTGTGCGCTGCCCACGCGTCCGCGTCAGCCGCTGCGTCGGCGAGTGCGGAGTGCGGCCCAGTGCCGTAGCCGTTCGCTGATCTGGGCTTCGTAACCGTTGCGGGTGGGCTGGTAGTAGGTCTCGTGGTCCATGTCGTCGGGGAAGTAGTCGGCTCCGGAGAAGCCGTCCTTGGTGTCGGGGTCGTACTGGTAGTCCTTGCCGTAGCCGAGGTTCTTCATCAGCCGGGTCGGGGCGTTGAGGATGTGTGCGGGCGGCATGAGTGAGCCGGTGCGGCGGGCGGCGCGGTGGGCCGCGTTGAAGCCGCGGTGGACGGCGATGGACTTGGGGGCGGTGGCGAGGTACACGACGGCCTGGGCGATCGCCAACTCGCCCTCGGGGGAGCCGAGTCGCTCGTACACGTCCCAGGCGGCGAGGGCCTGCTGGATGGCGTGCGGGTCGGCGATGCCGATGTCTTCGTTGGCGAAGCGGACCAGGCGGCGGGCGACGAACAGGGGGTCCTCGCCGCCGTCGAGCATGCGGGCGAGCCAGTACAGGGCCGCGTCCGGGTCGGAGCCGCGCATCGACTTGTGGAGCGCGGAGATCAGGTTGTAGTGGCCTTCCTGCGCCTTGTCGTACAGCGGGACACGCTGCTGGATGTGGTGGGCGAGGGCGGCGGTGTCCAGGGGGGTGCCGGGGTCCGGGAGGGCCTGGAGCTGTTCGGCGATGTTGAGGAGGTAGCGGCCGTCGCCGTCGGCCATGGCGATCAGGGCGCGGCGGGCGTCGTCGGCCAGGGGCAGCCGGTGGCCGGTGAGGCCCTCGGCACGGTCGAGGAGGGTGGACAGGGCGGCTTCGTCGAGGCGTTTGAGGACGAGGACCTGGGTGCGGGAGAGGAGGGCGCCGTTGAGTTCGAAGCTGGGGTTCTCGGTGGTGGCGCCGATCAGGGTGATCGTGCCGTCCTCGACGTAGGGCAGGAAGCTGTCCTGCTGGGCGCGGTTGAAGCGGTGGATCTCGTCGACGAACAGCAGGGTGCCCTGGCCGATGGTGCGCCGGCTGCGGGCGGCGCCGAAGACCTTGCGCAGGTCGGCCACGCCGGAGAAGGTGGCCGACACCGGTTCGAAGGCCAGGTTGCTGCCGTCCGCGAGGAGGCGGGCGATGGTCGTCTTCCCCACGCCCGGCGGGCCCCACAGGATGGCGGAGCCGAGGCGCTGCTGGGCGACCATGCGGCCCAGCGGGGCGTCCGGGGCCAGGAGGTGGTCCTGCCCGACGACCTCATCCAGCTGGGTGGGGCGCAGGCGGTCGGCGAGTGGCCGGGCGGGCTCCTCGTCGAAGAGTGGCAGGGGCGATTCGGTCGGTTCCATCGGTCTCTTCGATCGCAGGCAAAGATGTGCGGGCGTGGCGAGCCTTGCACGGGGCACTGACAGACGTGGGCTCAGCGGCTCGTGGGCGCGCTTGTGGTTCTCATCGGGGACGGGGGCGGTCGCGCCTGGGCAGCCGCTCGACGGCCAGGTCGTAGGAATCCTCGACTGCGCTGGTGACCAGCCGCTTGGTGATGCCGGGGCCCGGTCCGAGCGAGATCCAGTGCCGTTTGTCGAGGTAGCGGCCTGGTGTGATCGAGGCATAGCCGTGCACCTGCGCCCGGGCGTGTTCGGGTTCGCACTTGACCGTGACGATCTGCTCGTCCGGGTCGTCGGTGACGATCAGGAACACCTTGCCCGCGACCTTGTACACGTCCAGGTGCTGGGTGAACGGGTAGCCGTGGTCCGTCCCGGGCAGCGCGAGGGCCGCCTCGCGGGCGGTGTCCTGGAGGCGGTCGCCGGCCGCGCTCACCGGGCCGCCCGCGTGCTGGTGCCGTAGGTGTGCGGGTCGACGGGCTGCTCGGTCTTGGGCAGCCGGGCGACGACGAGTCGGTAGGAGTCGGTGACGAGCTCTTTGACGAGTTCCTTGTCGACGCCGTCCCCGCCCTCCAGGGTGATCCAGTGCTTCTTGTTCATGTGGTAACCGGGGGTGATGTGGCTGTACTGCTCCCGCAGGGCGTGGGCCTCGCCGGGGTCCGCCTTGAGGATCACGACGGGTCTCCCCGGGACCTCGGTCATCAGCATGAACACCTTGCCGCGCACCTTGAAGACCTCCCAGTCGTCGCCGAAGGGATGGTCCAGCTGCGATCCGGGGAGCTCTTCAGCGCGGTCGGCGGCGGTCTTGTGCAGGATCGTTCCGTTCACGGGGCGTTGCCTTCCTCACGGGTGGTCGCGGCAGCTCACCCCATTCTTCCTTTGAAGCTGACAAATAGGGCGGTAGGCTGCGGACACGTGATGGTCGACAGGCGATACCCCAGCCCGAGCGGACCGGCCACGTCGACCGCGGTTTCGCTGTACGGCTTCCAGCCCCCGGTCGGCACTCCGTACGGCCTTGAGGTGAGTACCGTCGAGGACTTCTTCGCCCAGCACGACGACTGGCCGTGGAACCCGCCCCGTCCCGGCCGCGCCACGTTCCACTACCTCATCGCCGTCACCGAGGGCGAATTGCGGCACGACGTCGACCACATCACGCGGACCGTCACCCCCGGCCAGTGGCTGTGGGTGCGCCAGGGGCACGCGCAGTGCTGGCACCCGCCAGGCGCGGCCCGCGGCCCGTTCATCCTGTTCGAACCGGACGTGCTGCGGTCCGACATCGCCCGCCTGCTGGCCCCGCTCACCGCACACGACGCTCCTGCCGTGCTGAGCCCGCACCCCGATGACGCCGCCTGGCTCCAGCGGACGGCACTCCAGCTTCTGGACGAACACCGCGCACTCGGGCGCCGCCCCCTCGGCATCCACCACGCCCTGCGGCGCAGCCTGCTCGAATCGCTGCTGCTGCGCCTCGCCAACGCCCCCGGGATCACCCCCGCCGACACGAGTGCCGGCAGGAGCCGTGGGGACGCCTACGGACGGTTCACGGACGCCCTGGAGCTGCACTTCCGCGAACTGCACCGGGCCGCGGACTACGCCGAGTTGCTCGGCTGCTCGGTCCGCACCCTCAGCCGCGCCGCCCGGGAAACCACCGGCAAGGGAGTGCGTGAGCTCATCGACCAGCGGCGCCTGCTCGAAGCCCGGCGCCTGCTGGGCAGCGCCCGATGGGATGCCCGGTCCGTGGCCGACCACCTCGGCTTCACCGACCCCGCGAACTTCGGCCGCTTCTTCCGCGACCGCACCGGCCTCACCCCGGCCGCCTTCGCGGCCCGCGCGGTGAGGACCGAAACGCGTGACGGAAACGCAGCGCAGGCCCCTTGCCCGTCAGGCGGCGATGACTCCGGGCGCGGTCAGTCCGTGGTGAAACTGGACAGCAGCGCAGCGGGATAGCGGCTGCCTGCCGAGCCGTGGGGAAGAATCTCAGCGATGCGGGCCAGATCGGCGGCGGAGAGCTGGAGGTCGGCGGCGCCGGCGTTCTCCTCAAGGCGCTTGGTGCTGCGGGTGCCGGGGATGGGCGCGATGTCCTCGCCCTGGGCGAGCAGCCAGGCCAGCGCGAGCTGGGCGGTAGTAATGCCCTTGGTGGCGGCCAGAGTCTTGAGCTGTTCGATGGCGCGCACGTTGTACGTGTAGTTCTCGCCCTGCCAGCGCTCGTCCCAGCTGCGCATGTCGTCTGCGGGGTATTCGCTCGCGGGCTTGGCCTGGCCGGCGAGGAAGCCGCGGCCGAGCGGGGAGTAGGGCACCAGACCGATGCCGAGTTCCCGCAGCACGGGAAGGGTCTTCTCCTCGATCTCCCGCTCGAAGAGCGAGTACTCGTACTGGAGCACGGAGACCGGGGTGACAGCGTGGGCGCGGCGGATGTACTGGGGGCCGACGTTGCTCAGGCCGAAGTACTTCACCTTGCCTTCGGTGATCAGTTCGCCGACCACGCCGGCGACCTCTTCGACCGGAACGGCGGGGTCGGAGATGTGCTGGTAGAAGAGGTCGATGTGGTCGCTCCGCAGGTAGCGCAGGCTGTTCTCGGCGACCTTGCGGATGTTCTCCGGGCGGCTGTCGAAGGCGGGGCTGATCGCCGGGGCGGTCATGTCGAAGCCGAACTTGGTGGCGAGGACCACCTCGTCGCGAAAGTCCTTGACTGCCTCGCCCAGGAGGATCTCGTTGCTGCCGGTACCGGCGCCGTACAGCTCGGCGGTGTCGAAGAAGTCGATCCCGACTTCATGGGCGCGGCGGATGGTCGCGATGCCCTCGTCGTCGTTCGAGGCGCCGTAGCCCATGGACATGCCCATGGTCCCCAGGCCGAGCGCCGAGACGCGCAGGCCCTGAGAGCCCAGATTGCGGTGCTGCATTGAGTTCACTCCCTCAGTGTTTCGACGGCTTAACCCACGGAGGCCAAACCGAACTGTTCTGTTTGACTCTACGTGTCGGTCGCCCGGATGCCAAACCGAACGGTTTGGTGCCTTATCCTCGGGTTATGTCCCAGTCCCGCGACTCCGGCCAGACCGCAGCTCCCGCCTCCGGCGGCGACACCACGCGCGAGCGCATCCTTACCGCTGCCATGGAGGAGTTCGCCCGCCACGGCATCGCCGGCGCCCGCGTGGACCGCATCGCCAAGCTCGCCAGGACCAGCAAAGAGCGCGTCTACGCCTACTTCCGCGGCAAGGGCGCGCTCTATGCCGACGTCGCCGCACGGGAGCACGTCGTCATCGCCGAGGCCACCCAACTGGACCCGTCCGACCTCCCTGGCTACGCGGGCCGGCTGTTCGACTACTTCGTCGCCCGGCCGGACCACCACCGCCTGATCACCTGGGGCCGCCTCGAACTGCCGGACACCACCGCCACGGCCGACGATCACGCCCAGGCATTGATCGCCCGCAAAGTCGGTCAGCTCCGCAAGGCGCAGCAGGCCGGACAGCTCGACCCCGCCTGGGACCCGGCCGACGTCCTCGCCCTGGTCAACCAGATCGCCACGACCTGGGCGGCACAACCCGAACTCAGCAAGGCCGCCGCCGCGCACGCCGTGGACCCCACCACCACCGCCCGCCGCGCCGCGGTGGTGACGGCTGTCGAGCAGCTTTTCCCCCGAGCGCACTGAGGCCGCCGGGCTGGCGGCCGCCCTGCGCGAACGATCCGGGACGGCGCCGACCGCTCTTGCCGCTCAGGTCCAGGGATCCGGGCTCAGTCGTCCAGGACGACGACGTGCTTGCCCGGCGTGGTACCGGACTCGAGGTGGGCCTGGGCGGCACGGACCTGTTCCAGGCCGTGGTAGACCTTCGCGACCGGAACCTTGAGGCGCCCTTCGGCGATGGCCTGGAGCTGGTGGCCGAAGACGTCGGCCGGCAGGTCGGTGGCCTCGCCCGCGTAGCTGGTCAGCCGCACCCCGCTGGGGATCATGAACGGAGTGAAGTCGGGGATCGTCCACTGCCCCGCCAGGGCTCCGGTGAAGCAGACCGTGCCGTGGCTGCGGACGGTGCTGAGGGTGTCGGCGAGGACCGAGCAGCCCACCAGTTCCAGTGCGGCGTCCACACCGTCCGGCAGCAACGCGCGCACCTGGGCGGCGAGGGTGCCGTCGTCGACAAGGGGATGGTCAACGCCCACCGCCGTGAGTTCCCCGGTCCGGCCGGGGCTGCGGGTGGTGGACAGCACGGTGGCTCCGAAGTCCTTCGCGATCGTGGCCGCGCTCAGCCCGACCGTGGAAGTGCCGCCGCGGATCAACAGAGTCTGCCCCGCCCGTAGGCCCAGGCCGGTGGTCAGCGATCCGTAGGCGGTCTGAAACATCTCCGGCAGCGCACCGACGACCTCCCACGGCAGACTGGTCTCGAACGGGATGACCTGCGCCGCCGGGACGGTCACGTACTGGGCGTACGCGCCGTCGAACGAGCGGCCCATGTTGCCCATCATGGTCGCCACCTGCTGTCCCGGCCGCAGTCCGCCGGCCCCGTCGGCCTCCTCGACCACACCGACGCCCTCGATGCCGGGAACGCGCGGGTAGGTGACCTCCGCATCCGACTCGCCCTTGCGGGTGGTGACCTCGGACTCGTTCACGCCGAACGCCTTCACCCTGATCCGCACCCAGCCGGGCTTACGGACGGGCACCGGAACATCCTTGATCTCCAGCGCGTCCAGGCCGCCCGGCCGGGTGACGACAACGGCCCGCATCGTCGCAGGTACGGAATCGCCCGCTGCTGTCCCTTCGCTCATACCCAGCTCCTTTACCGTGTTCGTCCCCTGGTAGCTCTGTGCTGTTCCGCATGCCCTTCATCCCCGATGGCCGTCAGGGACGGTCGATGCCCTCCCACAGATCGAGGGCCGCCTGATAGTGGGCGCTCGCCTCGAAGGGAGGGCTGCCGACCCTTTCCGAGGTCGGACGGTCCGTGACGGCGGGCCACAGCCGGGACGGCTCGCCGGTGACGAAGTCGAGCAGGATGTCGCGGATACGCGTGTCACGCTCGGCCTGCTCGGCACTGCGGCCCGGCCGTTCCTGGCCGACCAGGGCGTACATCTCGGTGCCGTGCACGGCGGGCGCGCCCTCGGCGGGTCCGATCACCAGGAGATGGGCGTTGCCGCCCGCGGCGGCGTGGGCCAGGGCACCGCGGGCGGCGGGAAGCGCGAAGAGGTAGTCCGCCATGAGCGCGGCGCGCACCTCGGCCGGGGTACGGCCGCCCTGGTCATAGGCATGGACGATCTTCCTGGCGCGGGAGCGGGCAATGCGCCACCCCGCGACCTCGTCGGTGACGCGGTCGAGCGTGTTCGGGTCGAACCGGTCGAGGTCGTTCGCCACCCACCAGCCCATGTCGTCGCTGGCCATGCTCAGCAGCACGTCGACACCGCGGTGCGTGCCCGAGGCCAGGACGTCCATGGGGGTGGCGCGCACCACTGCCCCAGGCTGTCCGATGTCCAGGACGACGCCGGTGGCCTGGTTGTCCACCCCGCCGCGGACTCCGAGATCCGTTGGGGCGACCTTCTGCAGGGCGGCCACCAGGGAGGCCGTGTCGAGGTCGATCAGCTTGTCGGGGTTGTGGGCGACACCGAGTTCCGTGACGAACCAGTGCGCGAGCTCCTCGGCCCACCAGGCCGGGATGGAGCGGGCCGGCCCGCCGGAGAACCCGGCCAGGCGCCGGTACAGGCCGTTGGCGGAGGAGGCACTGAGCAGCCCGAAGGCGGTATAGGCGCCGCCGCTGTGGCCGTAGACCGTGACCTGGTCGGGATCGCCACCGAAGTGGACGATGTTCCGCTGGACCCAGGTGAGCGCGGCGATGGCGTCCTGCAGGAAGAGGTTGCTGGCCTCGGCGAGCCGCCCACCGTACTGCGAAAGTGAGAGAGCGCCCAGGGCGCCGAGCCGGTAGTTGATCGACACGCCCACCACGCGCCCCGTCGCGGCGAGGCCAGCGGCGTTCGAGGTGATCTGCGTGTTCGCGCCGTACTCGAATCCGCCGCCGTGGATGTACACGGCCACCGGCAGCGCCTCCCTGGCCGGCTCCTCGGGAGCCCACACGTTCAGGTTCAGGCAGTCCTCGCCCATCCCGCTGTCCGCTTCGAGCCAGTCACCGCTGTCGGGCTGGACGGAGACGATGCCCTTGCGGTCATAGGGGAGGTCCGGATCGAAATCCGCGACCACGGGGCGGCGGTACCGCTCGGCGGTGGCATACGGGATCCCCCACCAGGACCGTACCCCTGGTGCAGTCGGAGCCTTGGGTGTGGTGGCGGCCATGACATGTCCTTCCGGCGCGGTTCGGGTGATGTGGGAGCGTGCGTCGGCGGCATACTGCTCGCCGCAGCGCCCTCCCATCCTTCCCCTGGATCTGACAAATCGCCCGGCGGGGAGCGGTCACACGATGGTCGGCAAGTGACATTTGGCGCTGCTTCTCTTCGTCAGCCATGGCCCCTGCGTCCCTGCGTGCCTGCCGCCCCGGACGCCACTCCGCTGCCCTTCCGCCAGTGGCCCTGCAGAGTCGCCGGACCACACCTGCGCGCTTGCCTTCCCGGAGCGTCGACGCCCCGTGCAGGCTCGGTGGCGTTGCTGTCTACGGCGGCCGTGACCTGTGCATGCGGCTCTGGCATGGTGCCTCGTACATCACCACACGCTTCGGACGGGCTCAGGCGTACTAGTACGGCGCCCAGGGCGACGGCTCTGCTTGGCTCGTCGCCGAACACGACACGGTGATCCGACGCTACTGCGAGACAGGGTGTCAAGGGACAGTTCAATCTCCCCGCTGGCGGACAGCTGGCCTCCCCGCTGGTGGACATCAGAGGCCCCCAGGTGGACAGCGTTTCTCCCCAGTGGGTGGGGTTAGTTCAGGGGAACGACGCCGCGTCCGGTGGTGGCCTCGTTGAGGCGGTGGCTGTCGCCTCGGGTGACGACGACGTGGGCGTGGTGAAGGAGGCGGTCGACGGCCGCGGTCGCGAGGGTCTTGGGCATGATCGCGTCGAAGCCGGCCGGGTGAAGGTTGCTGCTGACGGCCAGACTGCGGCGTTCGTAGGCGGCATCGACCAGGCGGTAGAAGCCTTCCGCGGCGTCTGGAGAGATCGGCAGGAGGCCGATATCGTCCACGATGATCAGGTCGGTGCGGGTGATGCGGGCGACGGCTTTCGTCACGGAGTCGTCGACGCGGTGACATCGGACCAGAGCTCCGAGGTCTTCGATGGTGAACCAGGTGACGGTCATCTCGGCGTCGTCGGCGGCTTGCCAGAGGGCTTCGCAGAAGTGTGATTTCCCGGTCCGGGACGGGCCGACGACACAGAGGTTCTCCCGGCGGCCGACCCACTCCAGGGTCCGTAGCGCCGACTGGGTGGGGACCGGGATGGAGGAGGCGTCCTCGTTCCAGATGTGGAAGGTCTTGCCGGTGGGGAATGCCGCGCGTTGGCGGCGGGTGCGCCGGTTGGAGGCATCGCGCCCGGCGGCCTCTTCTGCGAGCAGGGCCCGGACGACTTCGGCGGGATCCCATCGCTGGGCTTTTGCGACCGGGATGATCTCGGCCAGGGCCCGGCGGATGTGCGGGAGCTTCAGCTTGCGGGTCAGCGTGACCGCCTCGTCGAACGCGGCGCCGGAAGTCGCTGCGACGGCTGTGGCGGGAGCCTGCATCCGCGGTCTGGACGCGGTCAGGGTGCTGGGCGTTTCAGTCATGTCAGGCGGCACTTTCTGTGGAGCGGGAAGATCCGGCTAGGGTGCCGGGATGGTGTTGGAGAAGGTGAATGCCGCGGTGTTGGCCGAGTGGGAACGGATCGCGACCAGGGCCAGGAGCGAGTTGGCCGCTGCGGGATTGCCGGTCGTCGTTCCCGGACTGGACAAGATCGTCTCCTCCGGGGTGGAGGTGAGCGTCTGCGAGTACGACGACTGCTCCGGTGTGAAAGTGACTTGGTGGTGCAGCCCCAGGCTGTGGTTGAGCGCCAAGCGGGCCCTCGACTGCGAGCCGCGCGACATGCCCCTGATTGAGCACCAGCGGACGGTGGTCGAGGCGATGACACCGGCGATCAGAACCATCCTGGTCTCGGCCGGGTTCAAGGTCTTCGACCCGCAGGGCAACCGTGCGCCGCTATCCATCGACGTGCTGTCCGCCCCGCAGGCCGAGGTCCCGCCCGTGTGGTGGGTTCGCGACGACGAGTTGGACGGCTGAGGCCCGCCCGTCACGGGGACCCAAAGCCTGACCAGGCGTAGGTGCCCGGTTGCAGGCTGTGTGCCTCGCCCGCCCGGGTCGGCTCGGTGTCGTCATACTCAACCTGGTGGGCCAGGATCGCCATCAGGTCACCGTCGGCGAACCGCTCGACGGTAGCCGCGGTGCCCAACGCCCGGTCGACCGCGTCGATGCCGTGCAGCTTGGCAAGTGCGACCGCATCGGTCATCTTCGCCAAGACCCGACGCACTCCTGTGTCGCCGGCTTCCTGCAGCCACAGTGCCGCACCGGGCCCCAGCGCCAGGAACTCCGCCTCGGCAGGGGTGGTCGGTGTCGGCACCTGCTTGCCGCGGGAGCCCTCGGGGTAGTGGGCGTCGTCGATCCGCGGGTTGCCCGGGGTGGAGCGGGCATGTCGGGCCGCCTCCACGGGCAGGCCCCCGGTCATCGCGGTGACGATCAGGTCATCGCACTGGAAGCGAACCCAGACGCTCTGCTCGATCAAGGCGTGCGGCACCGAATAGCGGACCGCGTCGAC
Source organism: Streptomyces sp. NBC_00236 (assembly GCF_036195045.1). NCBI lineage: Bacteria > Bacillati > Actinomycetota > Actinomycetes > Kitasatosporales > Streptomycetaceae > Streptomyces > Streptomyces sp. NBC_00236. The sequence continues at coordinate 8,288,696 of NZ_CP108100.1, forward strand.
CTGGATCGTGGCGTCCTTGCCGACCAGCCGGCTCTGCCCGAACGCTGCGGTGAACGCGTGCTGAGGCACGGGATGCAGCCGCTGACGTTCCTCGGCGAGCATCTGGGCGGGGACCCGCCGGGTCTCCCGGTCGATCTGCCCGTTGACCTCGGCCATGAAGCTGTCGCAGGCCGCCAGCAATGCCTGGAAATCGCGGTACTCCTCGCGCAAGTTCACCGCAGTCGGCACCAGGTCCCGCTTGGCGATGCGGACCGTGGCCTCCGAGCCACCCTTGGACTCGGGGTCGGCGGGCAGGCACATGCGCACGACCGTGCCGTAGTACCGGCCGATCGGCACGATCTCAGGGTTGCGAATCGCGATCCGGGCGACGTGCTTGACCGTGACGGTCTTCTCGTTGTCGGTCAGGCAGTACGTCGGCACCCCGCCGACCAGCCGGAAGCGCGCCCCCATCCCAGTGGAAACGGCCTTCGGCATCAGGCCACGCGACTTGCACTACAGGGAGAGGCGGCCGCCGGTAGAAGCCGATGGCCTGCCCGAAGAAGGTCCGGTGCCAGCCACGATCAACGTGCCTGAGTGCGACTCGATGGCCGGCGACAACATCAGGATGGCTCTGGCCGTCTGCCAGTGTTTCGCCTGCGGCAGACCTCTCTCCGAGAGGGTTGAGCATGCGATGCATCGCGTGGACATCGAGCCCGCACATGGCGAGTTCAGGTCCGCCGTGTGTGTGCGCGAGGCCGATCGTGTAAGCGAATCCAGGACCGATCTCGTCTTCGGGAACCAGCACGACGTGCCATCCGTGCTGCTGCACATGCTCGATGACCGTCAGATCCATGCGATCCGCTTCGTCCCGGTCGCCGTAGTCATGGCAGAGGACACAACGGCACTGGAACGGATCATCAGTCATGTGCGGAGGGTACGAGGTGAGCCCCTATGTCGAGCCACCGGGCTTGGACCTTTCTCAATCAAATAGCCCCCTCACCCTCTGCGATGGCTCCCCAAGATCTGTGTCAGAACCCAGTAGTGCCGTCAGTTGTTCACGGGTTTGAGAGGCACCCAGATCCACGGTCGGGTGATGTTCACGAGTTTCGGTTCTGGTCCAACTTCTGTGGAGCCCTCACACTCTGCAACCTGCCGGGACTGGATGCCCCTTCGTCACTCGCGGTCAGACCTGTTTGGGAACATGCCCGCATGGACGTCGACCTCGCCCCACCAAACGGCGTTGGCCCTTTACGGATCGGTATGACTCGACACGCGGCCAACACCGCGTTGGACTCGCTCCGCGATCCTTCTGTGATATCGGAGTCCGACCGGTCGGGCCAGCACGTGTTCCGGCCAGCGGTGTCGGCGTACGGACTTTTCTCCCCAGATGCGTACGGACGAACGTCCCCGGCTCTGGCCGCAGGCAGCGGCAATGGGATAGAGGATTTCGGTTGAGATCGATGGCCCGAGCAGGGACACTCACGCGATGAGCTTCAGCACATCGTCTGAGCCGATCGAGCGAGGGTGGGACGAGCCCTGGTATCGGGTCAGCATGGAGAACTTCCAGGCGTCGTTCGTGCCCAGCGACGACGAGGACTTGGACGAGGTCTGCAACGTCGATGTCTTCGTGACTCTGGAGGACGGATCTTGTTGGACCGCGACCGTGTTCACCGTCGTGGAAGTCGAGCGCCTGATGAAGCTCTGGGCAGGGACCGACGAGGCCCTCGGGGGCCGGTATTTCTGGGTCTCGGATGGTCTGATCGTCAGAGATCCCGGCATCGACAGTATGACCGGCGTGATCGCCGGCCTGATCGAGAACGGCGAGTTCTCCGAGATCTTTCAACGGGTGATCGACGACTGATCAAGTGCTCGGCTGCCGGAGGCGTCGTGGATGGTTAGGCCACGTCGTTCTCTCGCTCGATGGCCTTGAGACGGTTTTTGAGCCGGTAGCTGGGGCCGTTGATGGAGACTACTTCGCAGTGGTGGAGGAGCCGGTCGAGGATGGCGGTGGCGAGGACCTCGTCGCCGAACAGTTGGCCCCATTCGCTGAAGGTCTTGTTCGAGGTCAGGATGATCGAGCCCTTCTCGTAACGCTTGGAGATGACCTGGAAGACCAGGTTCGCCTCCGCGCGTTCGAGGGGCTGGTAGCCGACGTCGTCGACCACGAGGACGCTCGGTCGCAGGTAGGTGCCGAGCTTGTTCGTCAGCCGTCCCGCGGCCTCGGCGGCCTTGAGGTTGCGGACCATGTCGTCGAGGCTGGTGAAGTAGATCGAGTAGCCGGCCCGGCAGGCCGCGACCGCCAGGGCGACGGCGATGTGCGTCTTGCCGACCCCGGGCGGACCCAGCAGGGCGGCCTTCGCTTTGCCGTCGACGAACGAGAGGGTGGCAAGGTCCTTGACCTTCCGCGGGTCGAGGTCGGGCTGGAAGGAGAAGTCGTATTCGTCGAGCGTCTTGTGGTGCGGCAGCCGGGAGAGCCGCAGGCCCTGGCGGAAGCGGCGGTCGTCGCGGACGGCGAGTTCCTCGGACAGCACCAGGTCGAGGAAGTCGAGGTAGCCCATCTTCCCCTCGTCGGCCCGACGGGTGTACTCGTTGATCGTTTCGGCCAGGTGGGGCAGGCCGAGCTTGCCGGCCGTGTTGCGGATGCGGGTGGAGACCAGCTCGCTCAAGACGTTTCCCTCGTGCTCGGACGGGTGGTGAAGGGACGGGTTCCGGTCAGCTCGTCATAGACCGACAGAGGTCGGCGACCGACCTCGACGCGGGTGGCCGCAGCCTGGTTCAGCAGGGCCTGCAGAGGTCCGGCCTCCTCGCCCCGAGGACGCTCTTGGCGGGGCTGGGGCAGGACGTCGCTGGTTGTGGTGCGACGTCCTCTGCCGGTGGGCAGGCCGTCCCAGTGGGCCTCTTCGACGACGCGGACCCCGCGGCCGATCGCCCGAGGATGGGTCGCCAGCAATGTCTCGCCGCTGCTGGCCGCGACGGTGGAGTGCAGCATGATCTGCGACTTTGTGGCCCGGATCTCCACCAGCTGACGCGGTCGGACCCTGCGGGCCGGGACCGAGTAGAGGTTGCCGCCGAAGGCGACCAGGCAGTCCTTGCCGACCGGCCGCAGGTGCCGTTCGGCCACCAGATACGGGGTTGGCGGCAGCGGCTTGAGAGCCATGTGATCACGGGCCGCCCGCTCGCCGATGATCTGCTGGTGGGTCCTGTGGGCCTGTGCCCGCCGTTGCGGGACCCAGGTGATGAAGGCGGCGTCCAGCTCCTCGACGGAGGAGAAGGATCGGCCGGACAGGACGTGGTCGCGGACGATGAGGACTTGCCGCTCGACGCGTCCCTTGCCGGTGGGCCGGTAGGCGGCCAGGACGTCGATGTCGAAGTCGTAGTGGCCGGCGAAGCCGACCGCCTCCGGATGCAGCGGGACCGCCTCGCCCGGGGCGACATGGCGGCGGACGACGGTCTTGGTCCGGTCGTAGACGATCGTCATCGGGACGCCGCCGAAGTGGGCGAAGGCCCGGCGGTGGCAGTCGAAGAACGTCTGGAGGTCCTGGCTGGTGGTGAAGCAGCAGAATGGGTCGCGTGAGTACGACAGTGTCATGTGGAACGAGTAGACCTTCGGGACACCCATGTGGGCGAGGATTTTGCCCTCGTCGCCCCAGTCGACCTGGGCCTGGGCGCCGGGGATGACCTCGAAGCGTCGGTGCATGCCCGCCAGTTCCTTCGGCGTGATGCCGAGTTCCTCGGCGATCCGGGGCCGGGCTTCCTGGACGTAGAGCTTGGTCCGCTGGTAATTGCCGGTGAACCCGTACTCCGCCACCAGCCGCTCGTGGATCACTGCGGCCTTCATCAGGATCTCCGCCCGCAGCATCGAATCGACCAGCGGCGCGAACTCGTCGATCACCCTCGCCTTCGACCGCCCGTTCGGCGACCGGCGCGGCGGGGTCGCCGGCCCCGGCGCCGACAGATACTTGCGGACCGTCTTCCTGTCCAGCCCAGCCTCCCGAGCCACCTCCGACAGGCTGACCGCCCCGGATTCCAACAGACTCCGAAAGCGTCGCAGTTCCAACCAACGTTGCGGATCCAGGACCACCGCCGACCGCCTCCCGTCGCCTCTCACCGACCAAGCAGCAGAGTGCCGAGCAGCAGGTCTCACCGCATCAACAACTGGCCCTTTTCATCCGTACGCGGGTGGGGACGTTCACGTGTACGCCGACAAGCGGGCTGATGGTCAGCATCCACTGCGCGCGACATGCTCGAAGCCATCGAGCTGGGAAGACCGTCGTCCCAGGCGGACCGAGCGTTGTTCCAGGGTGTGGACGTGTTGATGGCGCTCTTTGAATCTCCCCAGGTGCCGCTCTTCAGGTGGCCAAACCTGCTCGGGTGATCTCCCCACCCATTGAGTGATCTTCCCGGCGTGTCGCACTGGTGTCGGCATGTCGCGGAGAGCCTGCGTGAGCACGGAGTTCGGGCTGTTGAAGGGCCCTGGATGCTCACCTGGGAGGAAGACGTGGATGCTCACGCATTGCGTCGCCAGGGCTGGTCGATTTCGGCGATCGCCCGGCACCTGGGGCATGACCGCAAGACGATCCGCGCGTATCTGAATGGCGAGCGAGTCTCCGGATATAGACGTCAGTCGCCGGACGCGTTCATGCCCTTCTTGGAGTACTGCCGTCAACGACTCAGCGATGACCCCCACTTGTGGGCCTCGACGCCTTTCGATGAAGTGGTGGAACTCGGCTATTCGGGCGGCTACTCAACGTTCACCCGGGCCCTGCGGCGATACAAAGCGCGACCCCACTGCGAACCATGCCGGGCTTCGAGCGGCCGCGACGTGGCGATCATCGCGCATCCTCCGGGCGAGGAGATCCAGTTCGACTGGGTCGAGCTCCCGGACCCGCCCGCAGAGTGGGGCGTCGGCGCCAACGCACATCTCCTAGTCGGCGCCCTGGCCCACTCGGGACGATGGCGGGCCGTGCTCGCGGAGGCGGAGACCTTCCCTCACCTGGTCCAAGCCATGGGCGCTGTGCTGCGGCGCCTGGGCGGAACTGCCCGAAGGTGGCGGTTCGACCGGATGGCCACCGTCTGCCATCCGCCGACCGGACGGATCCTTCCGGCGTTCGCCGCCGTCGCAAAGTACTACTGAGCCGGCATCGACATCTGCCCGCCCCGGCGGGGCAACCGCAAGGGCGTCGTTGAGAAGGCCAACCACTCAGCGGCCCAACGCTGGTGGCGAACCGTCCCGGACGGCATCAGGATCGAGGCAGGCCAGAACGGCGTGGACAAGCTGTCCGTCCAGATGGACAGCCGCAAACGCAAGCTCGACGGAGCGTCGACCACGGTCGCCGCGCTTGCCGAAGCCGAGCCTCTGCTGGAACTGCCGACCCGCCCGTTCCCCGCCGAGCTTGAGCAGACCCGCGTCGTCAGCCCGCAAGGACTCGTCTCCTTCGCCGGCAACCACTACTCCGCCCCGCCCGGGCTGACCGGCGCCCACGTCACAGTCCGGATCCGCTTCGGCGAGGACGACCTGCACGTGGTCACCGCCGGCCGCGCGCCCACCACAGCCGGGCACCGGACGGAGCCGGGCAGACCATCCGGGACGCCGGGCACGTCATTGCCCTCGAACGAGCCGTTCTCGCTTCGTTCTCCGACAAGGCTCCCTGCCGCCGCACCGAGGTCCGCCGGCCCCCGTCGGCTGCAGCTCAGGCGGAAGCCGAAAAGCTTCGCGGCCGACCTGAAACAGACGTCGCGAACCGGGTCGTCATCGACCTATCTCACTACGCCGCCGTCGCCGACCGGCTGCGGCAGGCCCCACCCACCAGGAGCGCGAGAGTGAGTGACACCATGCCGATGAGCGAGGCCCGCCGCTACCAGCAGCTGCGAGGCTACCTGTCCTACCTGAAACTCAACGACGACGCCGAAGCCCTTCCCCGCGTCCTGGACCAGGCTCGAGCCGAGCGGATGACTCTCACCACCGCTCTGGAGAAACTCCTCGAGATCCAAGTGGAGGCGACCGAAGCCCGCAAACTCTCCTCCCGACTCAGGTTCGCCTGCCTGCCAGAACCATGGACCTTGAACGACTTCGACTTCGCCGCCCAGCCCGGCGTCGACGAGAAGCTCATCCGCGACCTGGCCACCCTGCGGTCCCTAGACAACGCCTCCAACGTCCTGCTGGTCGGCCTGCCCGGCGTCGGCAAGACGATGCTGGCCGTCGCACTCGCCCGCTCCGCGGTCGATGCCGGCCACCGCGTCTACTTCACCACCGCCGCCGAACTCGCCGCCAAATGCCACAAGGCCGCGCTCGAAGGTCGGTGGTCGAGCATCATGCGGTTCTTCGCCGGACCTCGCCTGCTCGTGATCGACGAACTCGGATACCTCCCGCTGCCAGGCGACGGCGCTTCGGCCCTCTTCCAGGTGATCAACCAGAGGTATCTGAAGCCGAGCACGATCCTCACGACCAATGTCGGTATTGCAGATTGGGCAGGCGCCTTCGGCGACGCGACCGTCGACGCCGCGATGCTCGACCGGCTCCTTCACCGCGCTGCCGTCGTCGGTTTCGACGGACCGTCCTACCGTCTCCGCTCGCACCAGTCCCACGCCGACAACCGCCGCAAAGGGGTGACCGGACGTGCTGGTTGAACTCCGGGCCTGTCCCATCTGCTGGACCCTGTTCCAGGTCAACCCTCAGGCAACCCGCCACACCTACTGCACCCCCCGCTGCAAAGCTGAAGCGGCCAGGCGACGCCGCCGTGAACGCGACGAAGCCATCAATGCAGCGGAGGCCGACGTGGTCACGCGGCAGTCACCGGCACCCACGCCCCCTGACGCCCACAGCTATCCGTAACTGCCCGCACTGCGACAAACCCGTCACCATCGTGGTGCTTCCCGCTTCCCCCGAGGCCGCGCAGCCCACCATCCCCGCATCAAGTCCCGACGTCACCCCCATGCGTCGCAGCTGAGCGACCGCACGTCACTGACCTTGTCGGCCCCAGGCGGCGACAGGGTCAGGCGGCGTTCTTAAACGAGGCACCGATGTTGTTCCACATGAACGCGTCCTTCCAATCCGGGCGCCCCTTGGTCCAGCGGCTCAGGGCAACGATCACCCTTTCCTGGGAGATCGTCCGGGTCTGGTAGTGCTCTGCCGCCGTCCCGTCACGGAACTCCAGCTGATAGGTGTTGTCATCCCTCAGCCACGCCTGCACATACCAATCGCCGACCGTCTCGTCGTCGACTCGCTCGACGATGACGAAGGCGTTGCCCCGGCCGAGGTTCGCCACCATCCGGCTCAAGGCAGTGGGCCCCGGATTCCTTACCTGACGACCGTGCTCGTCCCTCGCTTGCAGCATGGCCCGATCATCTCCTACGGCTCTGACACTCGTCGAAGAGCAACCACGTCACGCCCGCGCTCCCCAGTTGATTCGCTCCGTGAACTAACTGGGGCGAAGAGCCGCAGTGGGGAAAATTCGAGATCGGCATCAGACAGCGGTCGCCCCTGAACTCGACCTCGTCCTGCACTGTTCCGCTCTTGGCCCGGGCGGCCCAGGCATCGCACAAGGCCTGGGCCGAGATCGTTGTGGATTGCTTGTCTCGAATGAGGCCACCACTCGCTCATGAGTCCGTGCGAGTACTCCGCAGGTGCGCCGGCACGGCCCACCACTGGTCCGGGCGGTCCACGACCGGGGCGTCGGGGCCGCTCTCGCCGTACCGGGCTAGGCGCAGAAGGTAGGCCGCGATGCCCGCTGCGCCCTGCATCCACGTCGTCTGGGGCGGCAGCAGCGGCGGGTCCTCGCGGTGTTCCAGAAAGCGCCAACGGGCGCCCGTATCATCTCTGATGGCCCGGTCGACCAGCGCATCGCCCATCCGGTGAGCGGCCCGCAGCAGGGTCTGCCTCCGCTGCGGCGCCCGGCAGTCCTGGGCGGCGTCCAGCAGGACGTCTCCGACGCCTGCCGTTCCGCAGCAGCGGCCGTCGTTGTCCCAGAAGCCGGGACGGAGGCGTTGCGGCAGGCCCGAGGTGAGGATCGAGGTCATACAGCGGTGCCGCAGCTCGTCGACGTCATGGCCCGCCACCTCGGCGACCCCTGCGTGTGCCAGTGCGGTGAACAGGTGCGAGGTGCCCGCCGGGCCGTGGCACCACGTGTACGTCACCGGTTCCACCTCCCGTTTCGACGGGGGGATCGTGTGCGGGACGACGAAACCGGCGTCCTCCAAGGACCCCACCGAGAGGACGTGCCGGGCGCCTTCCACCGCGGCCTCGATGAAGTCCTGACGGTCCAGGGCGGTGCCCGCGACCGCCAGTGCGGCCGCGATGCCGGCGGTTCCGTGCGAGTAGTTCGGTGCCCTCGACGGCCTCCCCGGCGTCATGCCCCAGTCGAGGCCCGCTTCCGTACGGTCCGCCGCCCGCAGCAGCGCCTCGCCTCCCGTCGTCGCGATCGCCTCTGCGTACTCGCTCTTCGCCCAGACCGCCGTCATCACGACGCCCGCGGTCCCCATGATGACGTCGGTGAGGGGTGCGTCGGAGCCCGGTTCGAAATCGAGGGTGGTCTTCCACCCGTCGCCGGTCGCCAGGGCGGCCAGCTGCCGCAGTGCCACGGCTTCCTCGCCCGGGGCGAGCAGCCTGAGCGCCGTCGCGTCACCGGCGAGGCCGTCGTACAGCGAGGGTTCCGTTCGCTGCCCGGCCTGTGCCGACAGCCTGGTCACGATGCCGGTCGCCAGTGCCGCTTCCCGCGCGCTCAGCTCCCGGTACTGCGCGATCTCGACCAGCACCGGGGCCAAGCCGGCGATCCCTGCGTACAGCGAGTCGCGGTCCTGTGGCGGCGACACGGCTTCCGGACCGCCCTCCACCACCGCCTGCACGAGCCATGGGCCCTCGGCCTCGCGCACGTGGTCCAGCACCCACGACCAGGCGGCCTCGCCCACGTCCCGATATACGTCGCTCCTCATCCGGTCAGGCTACAACCCCCCGGATGAGCAGCCCGTTCGGCGGGGTGCCGCCGGGCTGTCGGTTCCGGTGGTCCTGGGAACCGGCTTCCGCGGCCGCCTTGAGGTCACGCAGCCCTGCTTCGAGGCCGTCGCGCGACGGGTGCCGATCACAGCCACTCGTTGATAGCAGCAATCAGGACGGTCGCATCCGCACCCCGGAAGGCCGTCCCTCTGGCGAGCACGTTATCGAGCTTCAGGTCTTCGAGGACGGCGGGCTGCCGCTGCTCATGACCCGCCTCTCCGATGCCAACTCCAGGTCGTACGAGTCACCAGGCGAGGCCGAGCAGGTCATCTTCGACCCGCCGCCGTCGTCTTCACCCTGCACATGCCGGAACTGATCCGCCTGATCTCCGATGACGTGGGCTACCACGGCAACCGGGCCGTGGCGGTCGGCGCCAACCGGCTCCGTGGCCGACGCCGCTGGAGCCAGCCGGCCATCCTCTCCAGCGACCACCGGTACAGCGCCGACACGTACGAGGAGAGCACCGGCGCCTCGCTTGCCGAGCTGCGCGATGCGCCGGGCATGGTGACTCGAAGGTTGCTTGGTCCCCTACTCCGCTCACTGGACTCCGGAGAGGCGTTCGCGAAGGCGCGGACCGACGAGGAGTGATCCTCGCCGCTCCGTGAGACGGCACGATCCCCGGACGATCAGCCCGCCCTGTGCCAGTGGGCCTAAGACCATAGAGGAGGACCGAAACAGCTCATACGAGACAGCAGTTGACGATGGAGGCAAAGCGCACCATGACATTGGCACTGAACAAGGAATGGGCCGTCGGCGCTTGTATCGGGGGTGGCGGCTTCGGCGCCGTGTTCGAGGCGGTGAGCACCGAGGACGAGGAGGCGGCGGTGAAGCTCGTGCCCAAGAACCCGGGTACCGAGCGCGAGATGCTGTTCACCGACCCGGACGGCGTCCGCAACGTGGTGCCGGTCATCGACAGCGGCGAAACGAAGACCAGTGGGCACTCGTGATGCCCCGCGCCGAGAAGTCCCTGCGCGGCCACCTCCAGGACCACGGCCGGCTGCCGCTCAGCGAGGCGGTCGCCGTCCTGTCCGACGTCGCCGAAGCACTCACCGACCTCAAGGATCGAGAGGTCGTCCACCGCGACCTCAAGCCTGAGAACATCCTGCTGCTAGGCGGGCCGCTGGTGCCTCGCCGACTTCGGGATCACTCGCTACGCCGAAGTCAGTACCGCCAACCGCACCTGCAAGTTCCACAGCAACCTCGCCTACATGGCCCCCGAACGCTGGAACGGCCAGCGGGCTGATGGTCAGCATCCACTGCGCGCGTGACCTGCTCGAAGCCATCGAGCTGGGAAGGCCGTCGTCCCAGGCGGACCGCGTGTTGTTCCAGGGTGTGGACGTGTTCGCGCCTCCGGCCCGCGAGGTTGTCCGGCGTGTCGGTGAGGTCACCGCGATCGAGGAAGATCCTGACGACGATGCTTCATTCATCGCCCCGGACTTGCTGCTGAGCTTCTGGCGTCCGTTCGCAGCCGACGATGAGCCGGAAGAAGAACAGGAAGAAGAACAGGGCTACTACTTCGGCTCGGCCCTGCTGGCACGGCCTGGCTACTACGACACGCCCGCGCAGGCTGCGGACGCCGCACCTCAGAAGCAGCCAACGGCACCACCATCAACTACGGCTACGACCCCGCCGGGAACCTCACCACCGCCAGCCTTCCCCTGGCGAACGGCCACACCGAAAGCCGCAGCTACGACAAGGCCGGACTGTTCACAGCCGTCAACAGCGCCAAGGCAGGAACATCCCTCACCACGTGGCAGCAAATCCTGGACCCATCCGGACAGCCCTCCAGAATCGACTCCACCACTCAAGGTCAGGCCGCCTCGTCCCGGTACTTCACCTACGACGACACCGGCCAGCTCCTGACCGAATGCGTCTCCGCTACCAAGGCCGACACCTGTCCGAAGGCCACGCCCGACACCGGCTGCACCTATGACAAGGCCAGCAACCGGGTCACCTCCACCACCACCGGTGTCACCAACGCCTACACCTACGACGACCTGCTGCCGCAGCACCACCACCGGCACCACCATCCGGTCCTTCAGCTACGAGGCCGACGGCGACCAGACCTGCAATGGCACCGACACCCTCGCCTACGACGCCAGCAACCAGCTCACCTCAGCCAAGACCGGCACCGGCACCGGCACCTACGACGCCGGCACCGACGCCGGCACCGGCACCGGCACCGGCACCGGCACCGGCACCTACGACGCCGGCACCGGCACCGGCACCGGCACCGGCACCGGCACCGGCACCGGCACCTACGACGCCGGCGGCAACAGAACCGCCACCGCCAAGAACGGCGTCCGCCAGCGCACCTCCTACTGGGACATCAACAACCCGCTCGTCACCATCGCAGCCGAGACGAACGGCATAGGCCAGCTCCAGAGCAGCTACACCTGGGATCCGCAAGGCCAAGTCGAATCCCTCAAGACCAGCGCTGGCCCCTTCTACTGTCACCACGACGGCCTCGGCTCCGTCACCGCCCCTCACCAACACCTCCGGCACAAACCAGTACAGCTACAGCTACAACGCCAGATCACCACGGACGTCTCTCCCACCTATGTGAAGCAGAGCCTGGAGCTCCAGGAGGCCGGTGCGACAGAGGAAGATCTGCATCCGATTATTGCGGAGGCCATCACGGAGTCATATTTCACGGAATGGGGCACACGGGCCGATGGCCTCCGTGCGGATTTCGCGTTTGTGTCTTGAATTTCTTTCCGGTTCTGACCGGCCGAATTCCGCGCCTGCTATAAAATAGTCCGTGATCCGAAGCGCGGCAGTTGTCGCATATGCAGACTTGTATTCACCTACGCGGTTGCCGTTGGGTGCATGCTGTGACGGAAACGCCCTGGTGGGCCCTCGCGCCCACCAGGGCGTTTCCGATCACGGAGAACTGTGGCAATGTCCATGTGTCACTGCGAGCCTGTGGCCACCAGGGTCGCGGTGATGGGTTCGAGGCTGGTGATCAGTTCGTCGAGTTCGGCGGGGGACAGGGCGTCGTAGGGCGGGATGGCGAGTTCGTCAGTGAGGGTTTCGATGCGTTGTTTGATCGCGTGGCCCGCGTCGGTGAAGTGGCCGTCGATGTCGACGAGTCCGCGTTCGCGCATGCCGCCCATGACCGCGGCCAGGCGCTCCTTGGGCAGGTGATGGATGCGTCCGAACGACTCCGGGGGGTGGATGCCCTGCTCCAGAGCGGAGAGCACGTGGGCCTCCGTACCGCCGATGCGCGCGCCGACGAGAGCGGCGATGTGCCCGTCGCCGCGGTGCTCGCGCAGCATGGTCGCGGAATGCCACAGCCGGGCGACGGGGTCGCTGGGTACCTCAATTGTGCGCATGCCGGCGTACATCACCCGGCCTTCGATGGGGGCGCTCGTTGCGGCCTTGGTGGTCAAGTCCGCGGCGCGCACCAAACCCGGGGACCCGGCCAGCTCGTCGCCGAGGATGCGGCGTAGGGAGGCCGCGCTGCCCCGCTCCCGCGCGGCAACGGAGGCCTCGGGCGAGATCGTCTCCCAGGCGCTGGGGATGTGCCGTGCGGCTTCCCCGTCGGCGAAGTTGTAGAAGGCCGCGTGCACGACGTGGGCCGGCACCCGCCCCAGGGGTGCGGCACGGCTGGCGAAGTAGCCGTCCCAATAGGTGCGGTGGCCGAGTGCGGCCAGTTCTTCGTTGCACTCGTCCGCGAGGAACGTGACCAGGCAGATCGGCTCCAGGAGCTCGAACATGCGACGTGCGAGGTGAGTCATCGGATGCAATCCCGTCTCGCCCATTGGGTTCTCCCTTCGTCAGGTGTGCCAGTTTGGACCGTCCGGGAGACCAGAACTCATCGGCGACCGAAGGGCGCAGTGTGGGAGGTTTGGCGTCTGCGCCGCTTGGTAGCGAGAGCGGGCTCAGGTCCAGCCTGGTGACGGAAAGACTGCCGAACGAGCGCCTGTGACAAGTCTGATGCTTCACGTGTGGCAACCGGGCTGACTCGGCCGTCCGCATTCACCAGCTCAGCCGGTCCCGCTGGTGACAACTCCCGAGCTTCGGCTCAGTCCAGCGGGCCGTCTTACAGCGCTCTGGTGGCGGCCCGCTCCGAATCCGTCCCATGAAATACGTGGCCGAAGATGACCAAGATGTGGCGCCAGGCGACGGCACTCGTCGACCGCTCGACCGCTCGCCCGCGCGTTGCCGCGCCCCGTGAGCCGGTCGACCCGGCCGCATTGGGCGGCGCGTCGTGCGGGGCCGAGCGAGGGGCACGGACGCCGGTGCCGTCGCGGCGGCCCTCGATGACGCCCGGCAGGCTTCCCGGCACGAGGACCTGGCCGACTACGCCCGCGGCCCGGCCGAACTCGCGGAGTGGGAACGCATCGACCAGCTGCTTGCCGCCGCGCCTGCGGGCAGCGTCTACGCCCCGGACGCCGATGACGTCGTCCAGGCCGAGCTCGCCGACGCCGCCGACGCCCGGGAAGCCGAGCTGCGCGAAGCGATGCGGATCGCGGCCCGCGCCGACGAGCTCCAGGCGCTGCGCGAGCTCGGCACCCTGGCACAGACCGAGCCCCGTACCGGCGACGAAGCCGTCCGGGACTGACTCACCCGGCGAACCGACGGCTACGTCCAGGTCGAAGTCGACGCCTGGCTCGCCCACGCCCTGGCCGCGCACCTCGGCCACTACCGCGACCCGGCAGCCCGCGAGGAAGCCGCCGTCCTTCTGACGCCTCCGGTCCTCGCGCACGCCACGCTGCTCTCCGAACTCGCCCGCCTGGTCCCCGGCGCCGATGTCGACGAACTGGCGTTCGCGGCCCTGATCGCCACCACCGAGCCGGAAGCAGCCGGCGCGCTCGTCGGTTCCTCACCCGAGCGAGTTGAAGAACGCCACCGGGCGGCCGACTGCCTGCGGGCCCAGACCCGGTGTCACGCTGACGGAGAGTGGCTGTGATGCTCCCTCGCGATGTCAGATCTTATGCACCCCGCCCGGAATTTGTCCCTGTTTGTCCGTTTCTCGGGTTTGTAGGTGTCCTCTGCCATCCAGCCTTGACTGATTGCCACTGAGGTTCGGCCACCAGGTGGTTCGTGCCATCGAAACTTGACCGCCCAGGACGGCTAGGAGCTGTCCGGCCGATCGTTGACGGCGTGCGTATGGCTGCTGTGTGGGCGCGTGTAGCGACGGTCTGAAGTCGATTGCTGGATGCCTGATGCTGCGCGACCATCGCCGGATGAGTGCGGATGAGGGTCGGAAGCTGACGCGGGTTGTGCAGACGTGCTCCGCATACCCGTCGCAGTGGGACGCCTGGACGGCGGGCGGCCAGTATCTGTATCTCCGGTACCGGCATGGTGAGGGGTGCGTCGAGTTGCATCCCGGCCCCGAGGACGACGCCGACACGTCGGAGTCTTGGAACGAGGGCCTCTCCGGATTCCTGATCGAATGGGACGACGGCAGCGGCAACGGTGTCATCAGCCTTGAGGACTTCCTCGCGGGAGCGGGTCTGGTGTTGGCGCCAGGTGCCTTGGTGAGTTGAGCTCCTGGCACGCAATCAGGTGCGGAGCCAGATGACGAGTGCGGCTGCGGTCACAGTGCCGAGGCAGACGTAGCCGCGCCGTAACGGGTCGCTACGGCGCGGGGGTTCTTCAGCCTGTTGATGGCACTCTCGACGGTGTTGCGCTTCTTGCCGCGCTCCTCGTCGAACCCCGGTGGCTGGCCACCTCGCGATTCTTTGCGCAGGCGGGTGGTCTGGCTCTCGGCCTTCTCCGAGACCGTGTGGTGGATGGTGCGCCGCAGCAGATATTGGCGGCAAAGACCGTTGCTGTATGCCTTGTCGGCTGCGATGCTGTGGGGCTTCTTGCAGGGCCTGCCGAGTCCGAACCGGAGGACCCGGATCTTCTCCAGCACCGGTATGAACTGGGTGCAGTCGGCTCGCTGCACCGGCGTGACGATCAGGACAGCGGGTGGCAGCGGCCGTCGGCGCTCAGGTGGATCTTGCTGGTGTAGCCACCGCGTGAACGGTTCGGGCTTTCGCCTCCCGCACCACCTCCACCAGCCGGGCGACGAGGCTCTGCCACGGAGTTTCGTCCTGGTGTTCCAACGACTCGTCCCCCTTTGAGTCGGCAAGAGCCGGTGGTGGCTCGTTGCGGGCGCCGGCCGCGTGCTGGTGTGCGCGCACGATGGTGGAGTCCGCCGAGATGTCGCAGTCGATCTCCCCTGCCGCGTCGGCCGTGGCCTGGACCTGCTGCGGCAGCCGTTCCCAGGTTCCGTCGGCAGACCAAAGCCGATGGTGCTCGTAGACCGTCTTCCACGGCCCGAACCGCTGCGGCAGATCACGCCAGTGAACCCCGGTCCGAACCCGGTGAAGAGTCCCGTCGATCACTTGTCGATGATCACGCCACCGCCCACACCGCCCGTTGCTCACCGGCAGGAACGGGCGCGGCTGCTCCCACTCGGCGTCCGGCAGATTGCCACGTTCTCTCCGCCCCATAACGGCCTACGAATCAGGCCTGGTCCCCCCGAGGGGGCAGGATCGTACGCATCGAGCGACGCCAAGGGCGTTCTGCCCCCGCCACCCCCTACCGGGGTAGCACCTCCAGTTTGGCTCCCGGGTATGACGCCCGGCGCGCAGCCGTCCCCGCACCGTGTAGCCCATCGGAACGAAAAGATCACGAAAGGGCGAGCATGAGGCTTCGCAAGGGAGAGTGGCAGAAAGTGAACGATCGGCCGGCGGCCCGGGGCACCGCCCCGGCCACCGCTCCCGGTCTCGCCGTCGAACTGCGCGGTGTGCAGCGGCAGTACGACCGCGGCACGGGGACGGCGCGCGCCCTGGCGGGTGTCGACTTAGGCCTCTCCCAAGGTACGTTCACCGCGATCATGGGCCCGTCCGGGTCCGGCACGTCCACCTTCCCGCAATGTGCCGCCGGGCTCGACCGGCCCACCTCCGGGGCGGTGCGCCTCGGCGGCACGGAGATCACCGGCATGAGCGAGAACAAGCTCACCGAGCTGCGCCGCAGCCGCAGCCGCTTCGGCTTCGGCTTTGGCTTCCAGGCCTTCAATCTGCCGCCCTCACTGACCGTCGAGCAGAACGTGCTGCTCCCGATACGCCTGGCCGGACAGCGCCAGGACCACTGCCGGGCGGAAGCGGTACTCGCCCTGGTCGGCCTCGCCGACAAGGCGAAGCGCCGGCCCGGTGAACTCGCCGGCGGCCAGCAGCAACGCGTGACCGTCACCCGCACCCTGGTCACCGCCCCCGACGTGATCTTCGCCGACGAGCCCACCGGCACCCTTGACACCGGCACCGCCGCCGAGGCCCTCGGCCTGCTCCGGCACACGGTGAACACCCTCGGCGCCACCGTCGCCCTGGCCATCCACGCCCCGACCGCCGCAGCCTGGGCCGACCGCGTACTCTTCCTCGCCGACGGCACCTTCGCCGACCACCTCGAACAGGGGCCGGCGGAACAGACTGCGGTACGAGTGCCGGTACTCACCTCCCGTACGGGCGCGATGGCAGGTGCGGTGGCATGAGGCGTCCCAACGGACTCGCCCGTGAGGCCGTCCACGCCGCGGACGCGGCCTGGCCACAGTGACCATGGACCGGGAGCCCCTTGCCGGCCAGGTCACCTCGAGCTCCGGCAGCACTCTGCTGGAACGCGGTGGCTCGGAGAAGCTACACACCGCCCTGGGCAACGTTACCGACGCCCCCGGGCACGCCACGGAGAAGAGCTTCGACGCGAAGCCGGGCGCCTGGATGAACAACACCATGCCCGCAGGCCTCGAGGGATGCGCCGTCAACACGCTGGTGATCACGGCCCTGGACCGCCGTCGCGAACGGGGCACCCCGCGCCTGGCGGGCTCCACCCACCTCCAGGTCCTGACAATGCCTCAGCTGCGAGAGCCTGCTCGGCTCCGCGGCTGCCGTGGTCACCGGCCCCGCGATCGCGGCGGAAACGCTGACCCCGATGCCGCGCGGCGTGAGCGGCGAGCCACCCCATGCGCCGCCGCTGCGGTACGGCTCCTTCGCATCCGCCGGTGTGGGCCCGGCCCTCCTCACGGTGACGCCGTCGGTATTACGCTGGCTGCTGCCCCGGTTGGGGCCGTTGGCGTGCGCGGAGCTGTTGGGCGATGTCGTACTCGTCCTGGCCGCGACGGCGCTCCGTCTGGCCGGTGTCGGGGCGGACAGCCCGGCGTCCGCGCGCTGATGGTGTCGTTGCTCGCCCTGGCCATGGGTGCGCAGGCGGCGACGGCCCGCCACTTGGCGGTGATGGACGTCACCGCCGCGGTGGTCACCCCCGCACTGACCGGGCCCGCAGCGGGTTTTCCGGTGGGGAGCCGCCCGCGGTCAAGGGGCACGGCGGCGAACTGGGGCTGCCGCGCTCATCATCGTCTGATCAGTCACCGGCGCTGCGCTGTGCCGGACGCACGAAGCTCGCGTGGTACTCGCGGCAGGGCTCGCCACACCGGCCGTGAACGTCGTGGCCACGCGCCCGCCCACGTGGCCGGCCGCGCGCCCGGCCGCGCGACCTCAGTCCCGACCGGACCGGCCGCGCGCCCGGCCGCGCGACCTCAGCCCCGACCGGACCGGCCGCGCCCTCGACGAGCGGTTCCCTATCGGCGCCATCGCCCACCGCCGCCGGCAGGGCCACACGTGTGGCTGGCTCCTACCTGCCCGGCGACAACGTCTGGCCCTTACCTGCCCGGCGACAACGGCTGGCTCCTACCTGCCCGGCGACAACGTCTGGCCCTTACCTGCCCGGCAACAATGAAAGGACGCTTATGACCACAGCCCTGGCTCCTCCGGTCCGCATGAGGAAGGCCGCCGTCGCGGCCCTCGGCCTGCTGGCGATCTCCACCGGCGCCCTGGAGTCGGTCGTGGCGCCGACGCTCCCGCTCCTGCAACGTGAGCTGGACATGAGCCCGGCCGAAGGAGCGCTCCTCAACATCGTGCTCGCCATCACCGGCACGCTCGTCACACCGTTCGCCGGCAAGCTCGGGGACCGCTACGGCGGAAAGCGAGTCCTGATCCGGCTGATGGCGGTGGTCTCGGTCGGCGGCCTGGTGTCCGCCTCGGCGCCCAGCCTGCCGGTGCTGCTGCTCGGGCAGATTCTGCAAGGGGCGATGGTGGGCGCACTGCCGCTGTCGTTCATCGTGGTGCGCAAACACCTCCCTGCAGGAGACTCCAAGGCGGCCATCGGGCTGGTCAGCGGGATGTTCGTAGGCGGCTCGATGGTGGGACTGCTGTCGGCCGGACCCGTGGCAGAGGCGTTCTCCCGGCACTGGATGTTCGCGGTACCGACCTTCGCGGTCATCGGGTTCACCCTGCTGGTGAACCGGCTGATGCCGTCCGATCCGCCGGGACGGTCGGACGACGCCGGCATCGACTGGCCCGGCCTGCTTCTCCTGAGCGGGATCCTGGTCACCCTCATGCTCGTGTTCGCGCTGGCGCCCGAGGCGGGCTCGCAGCCACTCGTGTTCGTGGCCCTCCTCGTGGTGCTGGCCGCCCTCGTGGCCGGATGGACGGCCGTGGAACGCCGCGCATCCGCACCGATGGTCGATCTGCGCATGCTGACACGGCCTCTGATCTGGAAGTCGTGTGTGGTGACGTTCGTGATCTGCCTCGGCACCGCGATGGGGGTCTATCTCGTTCCGCAGCTGCTCGACATGTCCGGCGACGGATACGGTTTCGGGTTCGACGCCACCGAGATCGGCCTCGTCCTCCTGCCCGGCGCCGTGGCCGCGATGCTGGCCGGCCCGCTCGGCGGGATCGGGGAGCGGCGCTTCGGCTCGCGTGCCGTGGTCACCACCGCGGCCGTCCTCATGGCCGCCGCCCTGCTCACCCTGTCGGTCGCACACTCCGAGGTCTGGCAGATCACCGTCGGCAAGGCGCTGATCGCACTGGCCAGCGGCCTGTGCGTCACCGCCATGGTGACCAGCATCGCCTCTTCCGTCGACGAAGGCGACACCGGCATCGCCACCAGCCTGGTCCTGGTGACCCGCGTACTGGGCTCCGCCGTGGGCGGGATGCTCGGCGGCGCACTCCTCACCGCGAAAACGTCCTCCGGATCGGAAATCCCGGCCGAATCGGCCTTCACCACCGGCTTCCTCATCGCCGGAGCCGTCGCGGTGCTGTCCCTGCTTGTCGTCCGAACCATGAGCAAAGGAACCAAGGAATGACCCCGACCGACCAGCTGACAGCTACCCGAACCACGCCGAGGCGGCGCAAGGTCCTGATCTCCGGAGCCAGCATCGCCGGCCCCGCCCTCGCGTACTGGCTGAACCGCTACGGATACGCGGTCACGGTGGTGGAGAAAGCGAGCACGCTGCGCAGCGGTGGGTACCCCATCGACGTGCGCGGCACCGCACTGGAAGTCGTCCGGAGGATGGGGATCCTGCCCCGACTGCGAGAAGCCCACATCGACTTGCGCCGGCTGACCTTCCTCGAAGGAGACGGCAACGAAGTGGCCCTGCTCCACCCGCACACCATCACCGGCGGTGTCGCCCGACGAGACCTGGAGGTACGGCGCGGGGATCTCACCGACGCCCTCCACACTGCGGTCCGCGACGACGTGGAGTTCCTCTTCAACGACTCCATCGACACCCTCGACCAGTCGGGCCATGGAATCGACGTCACCTTCCACGGCGGCAGCAGACGCACCTTCGACATGGTCTTCGGCGCAGACGGCACGCACTCACATACCCGGGAGATGCTGTTCGGTCCCGAGGAGCAATTCCACCACTACCTCGGCTACTGCTTCGCCGTGTTCACCATGCGCAACACCTTCGGCCTCTCCCACGAGACCGTGATGTGGAACGCGCCGGGCAGGGCCGCAGCCCTCTACGCCGTGGGCGACGACGAAGTGCACGCCTTCCTGAACTTCGCCCAGCCGGAACTGCCGTTCGACGCGTTCCGGGACCTGCAAGCCCAACGCGACCTGGTCACCAGGGCCTTCGCCGATGCCGGATGGGAGGTCCCGGGCATGCTGGCCGCCCTGCGCGACGCGGACGACGTATTCTTCGACGCGGTCAGCCAGATCCGCATGCCCCGCTGGTCCAGCGGCAGAATCGCGCTGGTGGGCGACGCCGCATGGGCGCCCTCGTTCCTCACCGGACAGGGCACCAGCCTCGCCCTCGTCGGCGCCTACATGCTCGCCGGTTCCCTGGCCAACCGGGACCACGCCACAAGCTTCACCGCCTACGAACACTCCACCCGTGACTTCGTGACCACGAACCAGGCGCTGGTCGGCAAGGGCGGTGCCACCCTTTTCCCGACCACGCCCCAGGCCCTGAAGGAACGCAACGACAGACTGCGCAACCTCAGCGCCATGCCCCCCGGTGAAGGACGCCCAGCCTATTCGGCCCTCACCCTGCCCGAATTCACCCCCATATCGTGAACCCTGCCCCTCACGGTCAGTCCCTTCCCGATCCGACCCGCGGACCACCGACGGCATGAACTCCTCTCAGTTTCAACAGCGCCGATGCCCGAGCGAAAGCATCCCGGTCACCTCACGAGGGTGGCCGGGACCATCCCCCGTGCGGGCTGAGAACCCCTCTGCCCAGCCGGCGCAGGCCCCGACAACCTCACATGCGAGCGGGGCGGCACCCGCATGCGCCCCCGCGGAGCGTCAGTCGCTGGTCGTGTCGTTCGCCCGGCACGTGGCGACCTTGCCGTCTCCGGCCCACCCGAAGGCGCCCCATGCGTCCCCGGTGGTCGGCCCGTCGGCAATGACGGCCGCGTCGTACAGCTCCGGAGTGAGGGATGCCTGCCGTCCTCGGGCCCCGCGTCCACCACCTCCAGGAGGTGAGCTGCGCCAGCGACGACGGTGGCGCCCTCGCCCGACTCGACGGTGTACCGCGACGTCCAACCGACTGAGCGCTTGGTGCCCACCTCGTGACGGGCAGGCTGGAATCGCAGGTAGGCGCCGGGGGAGAGACAATAGGCGGCCGAGCCGTCCTCGCACCCGCGCCACAGGTCACCGTTCATGACGTGCTGCTCGTCCGCGGACAATGTGGCCTCGCTGCACGCCTTGTTCCACCTGCGCGGGAATCAACCTTGTCCGTATCGCAGAATCCCCGCTCACGCGAATCTGCTCCCACCGGCGCTCGCAGGCGCCAGCAACACGTGGAGGCAGAACCCGTCATGGCACCCGAGCCGCATGGAACGCTCTCTGCCTGGGAAGGCGTGGCCTTCGCTGACGACCATCACGAGCGCGTTGCCGCCGTCTACGGCCAGAGCTCCATCGTGCTTGGTACCGAAGATGGACTTTCCTGCTGGGTCCGGGTGGTGACCGGTCCTGGCTTCGCTGATGAAAACGGGATTCTGGCACAGATCTTGGGGAGTCGTCGCGGAGCGTTACTTCGATGTTCGATTGCGAGGAGACTGCCCGTGTGAGACTGCGCCTGGGTCTGCCGCACGATCGGGTGACATCTGAACTGGCTTGCCGTCTATGGCAGGTGGGAAGGATGTTGCTGTGCCCAAGCCTTATCCCCAGGAGTTTCGCGAGGACGTCGTGCGGGTCGCGAGGAACCGCGGCCCGGGCGTCACGGTCGAGCAGGTGGCCGCCGACTTCGGCGTCCACGCGATGACGTTGTGGAAGTGGATGCGCCGCGCGGACATCGACGACGGCGTGAAGCCCGGGACGACCAGCCAGGAGAGCGCGGAGCTGCGCGAAGCACGTCGGCGGATCAAGTTGCTGGAGCAGGAGAACGAGGTGTTGCGGCGGGCGGCGGCCTATCTGTCGCAGGCGAACCTGCCGGGAAAAGGATCTACCCGCTCGTGAAAGAGCTGGCCGCAGGCGGGGTGCCCGTCACGGTGACGTGCCGGGTGCTGAAGCTCGCCAGACAGCCCTACTACCGCTGGCTCGACGACCCGGTGACCGCAGCCGAGCTCGCCGAGGCCCATCGCGCGCACGCGCTGTTTGCCGCGCACCGCGACGACCCGGAGTTCGGCTACCGCTTCCTGGCTGACGAAGCCCGCGACGCCGGTGCCGACATGGCCGATCGGACCGCGTGGCGGATCTGCCGGGACAACCGGTGGTGGAGCGTGTTCGGCAAGAAGCGAGGGCGGGCCAAGAAGGCGGGCCCACCGGTCCACGACGACCTGGTGAACCGGACCTTCACCGCGACCGGACCGAACCGGCTGTGGCTCACCGATATCACTGAACACGCCACCGGCGAGGGCAAGCTGTATCTCTGCGCGGTCAAGGACGTCTTCAGCAACCGGATCGTGGGCTACTCCATCGACGCCCGGATGAAGTCCCGGCTGGCCGTGACCGCCCTGGACAACGCCGTCACCCGGCGCCAGGACGTCGCCGGTTGCGGCTCTCGCGTACGGACCGGAAGGCCGGCCGCGCCCAGGAGCGGGGGACCGATGTTGCCGCGCTGGAGCAGACCCGGGCCACGATCGAGGCCGCCGCCAAGATGGCTGCCAACCCGCGCCGCGACCCGCCCCGGCGACGTCCCCGCCACCGCACGCCCAGCAGCCCGGCGTGCAACAGACGCCGGGCCGGACACCCACTGGAGGAGTCGCATGAGCACACCGGAGGAGAATCCGGAGATCCCGGGAGTAGAGGACGCCCTCGCCCGAGCCCGCGCAGCCCACAAGGAGATGGCCGCCGCGCTCGACGAGGACCAGGAGCCCGAGCTCGACGAGGACCTGGGGTGGCAGCCGGTCTGGAAGCGGCCCCGGAAGCGCAAGTCGAAAGCGGCGGAGAAGCTGGAGCTGCACAAGCAGCGGCGCCGGCTCCAGGACGCCGGGAAACGCCGCCTCGCGGCTGGGGAGTCCCGCCGGCCCCGCTCCCGGCAGAGCCGGATCGGCAACGCGGCCGCGCGTCGCGATGCCCGTGCCCTGTCCCGGGTACGGCACTCCACCGCCTGGCTGTGGTGACGACGCCGCGCATCGTCCACCGAGTGGGCACTTGGAACGCTCTGAACAGCCATTTTCCAACTGGAACGATCGTTGGAACTGGAGCTCAACCCGCCAGTTCCGCTGGCATCAGTACGGCTGGATCACAGTCGAAGCCGTGCGGTTGCACGCCTCGTGCAGGGGCTAGTTTTTGAAACCCGCCCAGGTTTGAGCAACAGGCGGAACTGGTGACGCTCTGGCCGGGCTCACGTGGGCGAGGTCTTTTCCAACATCGTGTGCCCGCTGGAACGACTGGAAGTGCAAGGGAATCCGCCCCGGCACAGGGGCGGCGAGGCAGACCGCAGGGCGCCGGAGGAGCGCCGGACCGGCGAGAAGTGTTCGTCGGTCCGGCAGCGTCCGATCATGCCGCACGTCCTGGTCCCAGAACACGGGAGGGCGCCGGCTGTGGTCGGCTGCGGGCCGCAGCGTAGTCGGCGTGGGGTTCGCGCTCATACGATGATCTCTGTGACCACTCGCCGCGCCCTTGGCGGAGGCCCTGAAGCTTCCGGGCCCAGCAGTATTCGCGCAGCCGAGGCCGACATCCTCGACTCGCTGCCCGGCATACGCCTGCCAGACCTTCAGGAACTGCGAGCGCGCGGGGTGGTCGGCTCCCACCTGGCTGGCACGGCAAGCACGCGCCGGGTCCTCGGATCCGGTGCTGCGGACGAAGAAGGCCAGCAGCGGGCGCAAAATGCCGGGCCCGACAGAGGCTTTCCGCTCCACTGATCTTAGAAACCCACAGGACAGGACCTGTGCCGGCGGCCATCCTTGCTGGATGGCAGCGAACCTCTATGACCGGCTTGTGTCTGATCACGAGTATGTGCAGCGAGTCCGTCGGCACCGTCCTAGCGCATTGCTGCCAGTGGTTGCCGCAGCGTCAGCCCGGTGGAAGGACTCGAGCTACTGGAACAGCCCGTACATGAAGTACACGCCCTGGGCCCTCGCTGAAACAGCACGAGTTTCGCTTGCTTACGGCAATGAGCATCGGGGCGACGGATCCTGTACCGAAGAGGACCTGCTGCGCATCCTGGCAGCGTACTCACAGCTGACAGACATGATGATCAGGGACAACGGCACCTACGAGGCAGTCTCCGGTTTCATGCTGCGTATGTCGGGACAGCAACTGACATATCAAGGCGCGACGTACAACGCGCTGGCGCGTACGGCGGCACTGTTCGAGCAGACGCAGGTGAAGGGCCCTCTACGCTGCATGACTGCCGGATGGGCGAACGAGTTGCTCGGATGCTCGCTGTCCGAGTACGTGGGCGTGACGATGCTTCTCCAGGTAGCGGCGTATCAGAACGCCGGCCGCTTCGACCCCGCCTGGCTCGACCAACCGCAGTTCCGGGAGATCTGCGCTGTCATACCCGCAGAAACCATCCGGCGCGTCGTCGAGACGCACTTTGTCGTTGATCAGCCCGCCTTCAAAGCCACGAACGAACGCCGCATCAGTCGGGACCCTCACCTGCGACGCTTCGAGTACAACCCCCTGCGTGGCCAACCCTTTCTTCGTGGGTTCGGCCCCGGTTTCTTGGCCCCCTCCTCACACCTCATCGCTCCGAAGGGCAGCCCGCTGGGTCTGTTCTACATGGGCGTCGTCCGGTACGGAAACGCCTTTGCTGAAGACCTGGGGCACCTCTTCGAGCAGTACATCGGACGCAATCTCCGCCAGATTCCCCACGCCACGGTCCATGCCGAGGTCCTCTACAACCGGGACAACCGACGCAGCGTCGACTGGATCGTCGCCATGGACGACCTGACCCTCCTTGTGGAGGTCAAGTCGACCCGTCCAACGCAGCCCATGCGACTGGGAATCCTGGAACGGACGAGTGCCGTCCAGAAACAGCTCACGCACGCCTACGAGCAAATCGACACCACGGCCGCTCTCATCAAGGAGGGCCACCCCGACTTCTCCCACATACCAAGGGAACGTCCACTTCAGGGCCTTGTGGTCACACTGGAGGCATTCCACACCGCCAACGCCAATTTCCAAAGAGACCAGCACCCTGAGACTGACACCTTCGTCACCGTTTGCAGCGCCGAGGAGATCGAGCATCTCGTCACCGTGGAAGACCGCCCAGTCGATCAGCTACTTCTGGAACGCCAAGCGGATGTGCACCAGTCGACGTACTCGCTGAGCCAGATGCTCGTCGGCAGGCAGCTGGGACGCAATCAGGTGCTGGATGCCGGCTGGCAGAGCTACCCGTGGAACCGGAACCCACAGTTCAGCGATCAAACAGGCACGGACCACAGCAACTCGCCGCAGTAGAACGCGGGTGAGGTGATCCCGGTTGCCGCTTTCAGCCTGCTGCTCAGTACCCTCCCTCCGGCTCACCTCCGCCGGGTGGCAGGTACCGATGTGTGCACTAGTGCCCGGTCATGACGTTTCGCTCCCGGCGCCTGGAAGCACTGTTCGGCAGCCGACTTGATCAGTTGACCTACGAACAGATAGCTGGGCTGGCTGGTGTAGAAGCCGCTGCTGAGGCGGAGGACCTGGAGTACAAGCGGGAGGTTGCCGCTGCGGATCCGAAGGGCAAGGAAGAGCTGGCCAAGGACATCTGCGCCTTGGCCAACCACATCGGCGGCGCCTTGGTCATCGGCCTGACTGACGTCAAAGGTGTCCCCACGAAGGTTATGGACATCGATCTCGCGGACGCTCATCTGCGACACCTTGAACAGGTCATCGGCAGCAGTACCGCACCGCAGGTCCGCTACGAGACCTACCCCGTTCGCAACCCGGACGATCCCGGCCGGGGCTTCCTCATTCTCGCGGTGCCGCGCAGCCCTCATGGGCCCCATGCTGTGACCACACCGCCGGTCAAGGCGACGGAGAAAGCACTGCGCTACCCCCGACGTACTGGATCCCTGACCACCTGGCTGACCGAGACGGATGTCGCCACCGCCTATCACCACCGGTTCACCACCACGGCAGACCGTGCCAAGAGATTGCTCGACATCGAACGCGAAGCCCTGATGGCGCTCCCGCCCAGCAACCAACCGCAGCTCATGGTCAGCGTCACGCCGGAGGTCCCCGGCGACATGCCGATCACACAGGGGACCTTCAACCGTCACCGACGCAATCTGCTGGTCACGTCGCCTTACCCGGCATCCACTCCGGTACGGCAACGGTGGACCTCAAGGAGTTCAACTTCGCCGACCTGGACACGGTCGTCTACGAGCTGCTTTCGATGCTGTACTTCCTGGGCGCCCATGCCCGGGATCGCGCTGGCGTCTCCGGCACCGTCCTGGTCAAGGCAGCACTGATCGAAGCCCCGCACACGCACCCTCACGGCCCGCCCCGCCCGCAGATGGCACCGCTGCTGCCCTTCCGGATCGATCAGACGGACGAGTACCGCGGACGCCGAATGCCTCTGAGTACCCACACGTGCGCCTACGCAGACGCCGAGGCCGTTGCGCTGGTCGACGATCTTGCCGACGCTGGCACCGCTCTGGTTCAGACAGCCGCGTACGTCGCCGACGAACTCATCCAGGCGTTCGGGATAGCCGAAGCCACTCCAGTCACGCGGGACGGAAGCATTAGCCTCGCCCACTGGACCGCCTACAACAAGGTACGAATCGAGAGGTGGGCTCAGACCACACAGGTCAGGCTGGTTCCCTGACCAACGCCCTACTGCCCTCCCCTGCGGCCGCCAACAGATCGGCGCACGCGGACGGTCCGGACGGTCGTTTCCCGGGCGGGCACCGTCCGGACGTCGAAGGCCATGAGGGCGCTGGCCTGCACCGCCCGGAACCGAGGTTTCGGAGCGGCGAGGCGAGCAGCCTTTCTATGCTGGGTTGATGGCCAGCTCATGGACTCGTATTTGAGCTGACCTGAAGCAGCGTGAACCCTCGCCGCGCTGTTCTCGCCTCTGCATGGGCGGTGTGGTGGTGCGCACGGTCGATTTCGGGTGGCCACTCCACTGAGTGGAGTCCACCGGCCGGGACCGGGCGCCATGGAGGGGAGCGGGGCCGCGCCTCCACCCGGTGCGTTTCTCCTTGACACAGCACGTTCCGGTCGCCGGTCAGGCCGTGGTCAAGGGGGTGCGTGATAGAGGGCCCGCACGCCGTGCGCCCGATGCGGTGGCGCGCCCCAGGTACCCGGCGCGGCGCGGTGCGGTGGTGCGCCCGCGATGCGCACCACTGCTGTCCCGGACGCGTTCTACGCGGTGGTGCGGTGCGCCGGGTGCGCTTCCGTCGCCTGCTTCATCCCGGCGGCCTCCAGTTGGTGCAGGACGTCGGCGACGTCGCCGTGGTCCTCGGTGAGGATGTTGTCGGTGAAGCGGGTGATGGTGTCGGCGGTGCCCGGCGTGCTGGCCAGGCACACGCCGTGGCAGGCGAGCTTCAGCAGCAGCCGCCCTAGCGCGGCGGCGAGGAAGGAGTGCGCGCACGGCTCCCCGTCGTGGTAGTCCTCGGCGGTGATCGGGATGAAGACGCGCGCGGCGACGTCCACGAGCATCCGGTGCAGCTTCTCCGGGCCGATGTCGTCGGCGACTGCGTCAGCGGTGTCGATGTCCCTGGAGTGCTACGCCTGGATGTAAGCGAAGGCGTCGGCGACGTCGGCCGGCTCCATCGGGGCGAGCGGCGCGGTGACGGTGTTCTCGGGCATGACAGCTCCTCAACGACGGGCCGCCCCGCTGATCGCGGCGGCCTCAAGAGGAGCCTCTAATTTCGGCCCTGTGGACAGAGCCCGGCCGCTGAGGAGGGAGAACTCTCCCCCTGCTGACCTGTCGCAGTGAACGTTGAGCGTTCTCACTGAAGGTTGAGGGGTGATCCATATGGGACGGAGCGGGTGGAGACCGACTTCTGTGAGAACGCTCAAGATTTGTTGCCATGGGAGGCCGGTCCGCCGTTCAGGCTGAGGGTGAAGCTGGGGCTTTACGGCCACACGACCTCGTCGTCTCGAACCACCAAGGGCTCGTACTGGTGTGACTCGTAGAACCTGGTCCAGCCCAGGCGGACCTCACCGGTGGAGGAACGGTGCCGGTCATCGGCTTTGGTAGCCAGCCACCTGAGCAGTTCACCGGTGGATTCGAACTCATCGGGGTGGATCTCCTGCCGAACGGTCAGGGCCCATGACCCGTGACGGCCTTCTTCAGGGCACAGCAGCACCGAGACGAGTGCTCCGTCCACCTTCCACGCCTCGCCATGTCGGCCGAGCAGTGGCACGGGATGGTTCTCTATGACGGGTTCGCCGCAGTCGTCCTCAACTACGAC
Source organism: Streptomyces sp. NBC_00236 (assembly GCF_036195045.1). NCBI lineage: Bacteria > Bacillati > Actinomycetota > Actinomycetes > Kitasatosporales > Streptomycetaceae > Streptomyces > Streptomyces sp. NBC_00236. Next base: position 8,316,737 of record NZ_CP108100.1, read on the forward strand.
CGGAAACGAGGTCACGAGACGGAGGATCTCCGGTTTGTCGCCCAGCCCGAGATGCCACCGAAGCTCTGCGATCTCTTCATCCGACAGGCTTTCCCGCAAGTTCAGGACGATTGAGAGCTCAAAAACGTCAGCCATGGCGGCACGGTATCGCCCTGGTGCGACACTCCCACCAGCGATGTAGCCGCAGCCGCTCAGCGGCGGACGGCGTCAGGTCTTTGCCCCGCCTCCTCGCGCGTGGGAACTTCGATCCGGCGCAACGGCCAAGCACAGCGGCCAGCGGCCTGCCGTAGCAGCATGTCGCTGGCCCCCGCCCACTTCACCCCACAGGGGCCGGCACTCAATCTGGGGTGAGAACGCTCAGCGTTCACTGCGACAGCGTCGCCATGGAGGCGTACGGGCTCCTCACCGGCATCGATGATGACTGCGGCGACGCATTCCATGAAGCTGTCCAAGCTGAGCAAGGCGATGTAGAGGGCAGCCGAGGGCCACTCGGCGAGCAGTGGAATGTGCGATGCGAAGACGAGGCGGCGCGCAAACTACCGAAGCTGAGCGCGATGTTTCCTCTCCGGCCGCTGACCCGGTAGGGACGAAAGCGCGAGGGGTTAGGCCGATCGACTGCGACGCGTGGGCATGATGTTGCCGGGCAGGCCAAGGTGAGAGGTGGCCTCGTTGAGCAGCTGGGCGAATGGCTGGCCGGTGAGGATGGAGTCGATGATCTTGCCCGACTGGATTAGGCACACCGCCGCCCAGATGATGTCATTCAGACCGCTCGGCCTGGGCCGAGTGCGGATCTGCCATGCGCCCGACGCGGCAGAGTGCAAGTAGAGCTGCGCGGTCTCCCGCGTGGTGTGAGAGTACGAGCTGAGGTGCCGGTAGGGCAGGTATGCATCCTGCTCGCCGAACGCGGCCATCAGCGCGGCGGTATTGCGGATCTCGTTCCTCAGTCGGTCGACCGCCGGGTCCGGGTCGGTGACGCGGTCGTTGACTGCCTTGCGGACGCGGGCCTCGACGGGGTCTCCGTCGACGTCCCACCCGGCCTCCTTGGCGTTGGTGATCAGTTTGAGGAGCTGCTCGTCGCTGTAGGCGTCCACGGCCTTGACTGCCGTCTCGCCGCCGTCCACGAGCCAGGCGAGCGCCACCGCGTGCGTCATGAGGTTCCGCATCACAGGCGCGACGACGAACCCGTTGCCCTTCACCGTCTCTTCCCGTACCACTCGCGCGGAGTCGCCGATGAGCATCCACCAGCTCCAGGCGCTCGGTGCCACCGCTTCATGGCCCTTGAAGAAAGAGATGCCACCTTGACCGGTCGCGATCTGTTCGCGTGCGGCAAGAAGTTGGTCGATGACATCGAGAGCGCGCTGAGCCGTGGCTTCGGTATGCGCAAATTCGGGCATTACGCCAGGCTACGGCGTCTCGCCCCGCCCCCGCTCGTGCTTTTCCCGGCGTAGTTGCCAGGCCCGCCAGGTCGTTCGCCAGAACCACCGGGAATCGCCACATCTACTGAGAACGGACACGGTTGATCACGATCCGGTCGCGGCGGAGAGGTTTTCCAAGACTGGCGTCACACGGAGGCCCGAAACCACACCTGTACAGAGTGAACGGCGGGATAGGCCCGCCCCACCTTGCATTAGCACCCTGTGGCGAGCACCGCAGACGACCCCGAGCAGACCCCTGTCCGGGCCGGAAAGACCCCCTCCGTGGACCCCTCCATCACCCCCTCCGCGCCCCGACGCCAAGGGCCGGGCGTTTCCGCAGGTCAGAGCAGGCGAAGGGGGGGGCGTCGCAGGTCCGACAACCCTCTTGTACAAAGGCGTCCCCAGCACAGAAGGACTTCGACCGAACCTCGACGCCAGGAACTGCTGCAAGCACTGGGAATCTTCCAGAGGGCTACGCCCGACCAGTTGTGGAAGCTGACCCGCCCGGACAACCAGCACGACAGGCTCGTGCGGGACAACCTCCTGGATCTTCAGGAGCACCACCTGGTGAGGATCGAAACGGTCCGGGCAGACCAGCGGCAGGTATGGGTGCTGACGAAGCGAGGACACGGCGAGGCGAAGAAGCTGCTGGAGCCGAAGGGCATACGGATCTCGGCACTGCGTGAGGAGAAGTACGACCCGGTCACCGGACAGCTGCTCGGCACCAGTTACGACGACCACGCCGCGGCGGTCACCTCGACGGCCGCCGAACTCCACCGCGCCGGCATCGGGCACCGCTCGCGGCCCGGGTGCAGCTGACCGGCGCGGAGACGATGAGCCAGGTGAACGAGACGCTCCGCGCGATGACCGCAGGCATCCCCCGCGCCCACTTCACCGGTCCCGGCGTCGTGATCCGGCCCTCGTTGACGGCGTCACGCAACAGCCCTGGTGGGCATCGACCCCGAGGAAGTCAACCGGCAGCAGTATGCCCAGTGGATCCGCAACCACGTTCAGCCCTACCTGCCGGACCTGGACATATTCGAGCTGACCGACAGCACGAAGACGGTCCTGGTCGTCGACGTGCCGGCCAGCGAGATGGCACCGCACTTCGTCTACGGTGGCGCAGCACGAGACAAGGAACAGCAGGCCGCAGTCATCCCCTACCGGGACAACGACCACACCGCCTGGATGGCAGAGCCTCGGATCGAGCGGGCTTACCGTGACCGTTTCGCCCGCGTCGGCCGGGCCGACGAAGAAATCCAGCGCCATATCGACTTCACCACCCAGACCATCGCCGCCCACGCTTCCGTGCCCTCGGCGTGGTTCGTCGCGGTCTCCCGGCCGCAGCGGCCCCTGCCCCGCGGCGCCTACACGATGAGTCGCGACGAAGCACGGGAAGTCCTCGAGGCCGCCCAGACCCGAGCCCGCCATCTGAACCCGCGAGAGCCGGTGCCGGGGCCCCTGGTCGGGGTGGGACCGGACACCCGGCTCAACCCCCGGCCCGGCCTGCGTCGCTGGGTGTGAAACAACCTCGCCTCGCCCATCAACCGGGAGATCATCACCGAACTGCACTACGACGGCACCGTAGTAATGGCCGCCAACCTGTCCTACATCCGCGAGATCCAAGAGCCCCCCGGCCAGGACGACGACCTCCTGGTGTCCCAACGCCTGGTGACCGCATGCTGCTACGACTTCATCGCCACCACCCAGGAACAGCAGCGAAAACTGCGCCTGGACAGCACGGTGCAACTCACAGCGGCGATCATCTCCGCAGACAGACCCAGGGCATTCTCGCCGCTCACCTCGACCTGGGGAGACGGGGCGGAGACGGAGCCGCCGTACGCCCGCCGGCCCCACCGCATCCAACCGGCCCATACCGCGCTCTCACCCGCCGCAGCGAATGACGAAGGACGCAGCAGTGCTGACGAACTATGCACTGACCTGATGAGCCAGTTCGGGGTGTAACCAAGAGGAGGCCCTGGGTACAGCACCGGGTCCCGGACCTCCAAAAGCTCCGGGACCCGGTCACGGCGTATATAGGCGATCAGAGGCTGTCCGTCACCGGCTTCGCCCAGTCCATGCCCAGCTTCGCGAGCGAGGCGAGCTGGTCGGCGGTGAGCTTGTCGCGCCGAGTCTTGGTGTTCGAAATCCACACGCCGAGTTTCACCGGCACCGGCTTGGTCTCGCCGTCGACGGCGACCTCAACGACTGCACCCCGGGGCACGGGCCGGTCTCCTTCCCGTTCTACCCACTGCGCGAGGGCTGCCAGACCGCGCTGGAACGCCGCCTGCGCCTTGCTCGGGCCCTTCGCCGTACGAGCGGCTGCCGGGGCGGGGGCTGGTGGCTGGTCGGGTTGCACGCCCAGCTTCGACAGCCGTTCCTGCTGCTCGGGGAGAAGCTGCGCCCAGATGCCCGGGTTCTTCTGCCGCTCCAGCCACTTGCCCAGGTCATCGCCCTCGAACAGCACCCCCGGTTCGATGGCCGGCAGGACGCCGTCGGCGTCGACCAGGTCGGCGAGGACCCGGTAGTGCCTCTGCCAGTTCAGCGGCCACGGGCAGTTCCAGTCCGGGTCGATCTCCGTCAGCTGCGCCGCGCGCACGGCGGCCCGCTGCGGGTCCTTGCCCAGGCCGCCCTTCCGGCGCAGGTTCGCCATGTGCTGCCCGACCGGCACCATCGCCTCGCCCTCGCCCCACACCGCGTCCTGACGCGGTGCGAGGTGCCCGGTGGCCCGGCGGTAGGACCGCAGGGCGGCGAGTTTGCTCTCCCACGCCTCTTCGCCCGGCTCCCACACCATCCCGGCCTCGGGTGCGTCCAGAAGGGTCTTGCGCCGCTCCTCCAGCTCCCCGGCCCGCAGCGCTTTCCGCTGCTGATGCACCCAGTGGCCAAGCGGAAAGGACTTCGTGACGCCGACTTCGACCTCGACGTCGTAGGGGACGGCGTGGACGCCGGTGATCTCGTTCTCCTTCCGCCAGCGGATGAGGGCCTGGAGACCTTCCAGCCACACGAGGCTTTCCGGCCGGTAGACCCGGGTGCGCAGGAACGCGGCGATCGTCGCCGCGTCGCGCGGGCTGGAGAAGTGGAGCAGGGCGGCTTCGGCGGCGGCCTGGGTGTCGTCGTCCTCCTGGTCCTCGCCGTCGCCCGCGCCGCCGGCCCCGACGATCTGCCCGTCCTCGTCCCGCTGGACGTGCACCTTGCGCTTGCCGCTCGTGAGCGCCCGGGAAGCGAGCTGCTCAACAAGTCGGTCATCGTGCGAGCGGAGCCCCTGGAGGACGGCTACAAGGGGGCGGAAGCTGGCACTGGCGACCATGTCCGTCGGGTCCTCGTTCGGCTCCAGGAACACCGGCACGATGATCCTGGCGACCTTCGTGGAGCCGTCGCGGTTCAACCTGAGCGCGCGGCCGATGTTCTGCACGATCTCCACCTGTGAGCCGCGAGTGTCCGCGAAGCAGATCGAGTCGACTCCCCGCTCGCCGGTGATGTCCACCCCCTCCCCGAGAACGCGAACGCTCGCGAGGAAGGCACGGTGCACCCGGCGCCCGGTGACGTCGACGCCGTTGGCGAACTGACGCAGCGCCTCCCGCCGCTCGGCTACGAGGTGGTCCCCGCACAGCCACGCCGACCAGACGCGGTCCGGGGGTACGTGGCGGCCGGCCTCCAGCTCGTAGAACTCCGCGTCGATCGACGACTTCGGCAGCCGGTCGGCGGCGGCCAGGTCGGCGTCGGACGCTTCGTTGACGTACAGGTGGGCTGCGGTCTCGGGGAGCTTGTCCGCGAACGCGCGGGCTTCCTCGACCTTCTGGTGGAACGTCATGACCGTACGCAGGTTGTACGCCGCCGCGTGCTCCAGAAGTGCGGTCTGTAGCAGCGCCAGTCGCCGGCCCCGCCGCGCTTCCTCGGACTCCCCGACGACCGGGGCCGGGTCGCGGATCTCCAGGACGTCGATCTCGAACCCGGCGAGGATTTCCCGCTCGATCGCCTCTGAGAGTCCCAGCTCCGCGCCGGGGAGCCAGGCGCCGAACACGCCGTCCGGGTCGTCCGACATCGTCGCGATCTCTGCCTCCTGGCCGCCGCTGCCCTTCTGGGGGCGGAGTGCGGCGAGGATGCGCGGGGTCGCGGTGAGGTAGAGCCGGAAGTCGGCGGGGATCCGCTGGTTGTCGTGGATCGCGGCCCACGGGCGCCCGAGCTCTCCGGTGGTTGAGTGGGCTTCGTCCACGATGGCGAGGTCGAAACGGTCCATCTGCTGCCCGTAGAGCCGCTCTCCGCCCGCCAGAGCGGCCTCCAGCGGCCCGCGAACCCTCCCCTGGCCTGTCGGTGCTGTGATGTCCTCGCGGTCCACGAGGGAGGCGTACGTGGCGAGTACGACTACGGGCCCGTGCCCGGCCCACAGGGCCAGCTGGATCGGGTTCGTGGTCGTCCGCACGCCTAGGGAGTTGAGTACCGCGTCGTTCTCCAGCGAGCACACCGCGACCATCGGTGCCCGGTGGCCCACCAGGCGCCACGCCTGGGCGGTCTGCGCGAGCAGGTCCAGGGTTGGCACCATCACGAGGATCCTGCCGCCCGGGAAGCATTCCAGGGCGCTCGCGGCGGCCATGATCGTTTTACCGGAGCCGGTCGCGGACACGATCGTGCCCCGTATGCCCTGCGGGGGCACCGGCGGCCGGGCGGGGAAGCCAGACCATCTTCGGAAGGCCGCTTTCTGGGCTACTTGGTGTTCGCGGAGATTGATAACGGTCACGTGCGTCCTCCCTTCCGGTTCGGTACGGATCAGTGCTGGGGATCGTTCCGCCGGAGTTCACGGCGGAGGCCGTCCAGTGTGCGCCCGTCAGGGGCAGACAGGTGCCACAGGGTCCAGCCGTTGATCACGTTGCCGGTGATCGCTTGCACGAATTCCGCCGTGCTCTGCGTCATAGTGACGCCTGCTGGCTCACCCACCGCAGCTTCCGCCCCGCAACGGCTGGCTGTAACCGCCACGGCCGCGCCCGCCCCGGTGCGCCGGAGGAAGCGGCCAGGGGCGGGGCCCCGGCGGGGGCGGCCGGGGCCCGCCGTGTCGTCCGATCGGGATGTTCCTCGCGGAGTCCGGGACGCGGGCGGGCTCTTCTGGGAAACTGCCGACGGCAGACCTGGGGGCGACGTTGGCCGTCAGGGGGGAGCGGACCGGTGGCAGGTGTGCATGGTGCAGCTTTTTCTCAGCTTCTCGGGGGAGGACAACGGCAATGGGCTGGTCAGCGACTTCTTCAACGACCTGTGCACCGAGATCGGTCACATTACCGCCCTCGCGCCGGACAGACTGGGCTACAACTACCTGGACATGCGCAAGGCGATGAGGTGGCGCAGAGAACTCAGTGAGGCACTAGGCTCCTGCAAGGTGTTCATACCGCTCTACTCCCCGCGCTACTTCGCCAGCCCGTTCTGCGGCAAGGAGTGGTGGGCCTTCAGCCGTCGCCAGGCCGACCACATCCTCGGCACGGCCGGCCCCGAACCGGAGATGATCTTTCCGGTCATCTGGGAGGGGGTCTTCGACGGCAGGATGTCCGTCCCCAAGGCCGCCGCGGACATCTGGGCCAAGCAGCCCGACCTCGCCGACCGGTACGCCAAGCGGGGGTTGCGCCAGCTGGTACAGCTCAAGCACAACAAGGAGTACGCCCCCCTCTACCAGGAGATCATCTTCGCTCTGGGTAAGCGGCTGGCCGAGCTCATCGACGACAGCCCGCTGGCGGCCGGCGTGATGTCCGAGGACTTCGACTCCTTCGGCAACGCCTTCTGCGACCCGCTGACCGCGCAGAAGGACACCGCGGCGGCCGGGGCGGTGGCGACCCCGGCCACGGACGACGGTCCGTCGCGGGAGCGGCCGGCCTCCCCGCGCCCCGTGCCGGGTCCCCGCACGTCCCCCTCAGGCCCCAAGCACGTCCGGCTGGTGGTGGCATCGGGCACCCAGGAGGACCTCAGCGGGCTCCGGGAGGACACCACCCCGTATGGCGATCGGCAGCACGACTGGGCCCCCTACGCGCCGGACCACCCCGAGCCGGTCCTCATGTACGCGGTCGAGGTCGCCTCGGAGCTACGGCTCATGCCGCACCCGGAGGAATTCGATGGCGAAGTGGCCCAGTTACTAGACAAGGTGGAGGCCGACAACGAGCTGGCCGTCATCATCCTCGACCCGTGGACCATCGGACTGAGGGACCGTCAGGCCGCGCTGGGCGAGTACGACAAGCGCCTAACCATGAACACCGGGATGGCCGTGCCCCAGAACGCCTCCGACACGGAGACGGCCGCCCATACGGACGCGCTGCGCCAGCAGCTGCTCAGTGTGCTCGGCCGTCACGCGCAGCTGCGTGAGCCGGTGTTCAAGATGTCGCTCAAGACGGTGGCGGCCTTCAAGGACGCGTTACGTCAGATCCTCGTCGAACTCACCCGCCAAGTGATGATGCAAGCGCCCCAGGTGCGCCCTGCCCTGCGCAGTGGTCCGGGCGTGTCGTTCGATTCCAGGCCCTTCCTCGACGGACCCTCGGAGGGATGATGGGGACAGCGACGGCTGAGAAGCCCGGCGAGATCGTGACGTTCTACTCGTACAAGGGCGGCACCGGCAGGACCATGGCCCTGGCCAACGTGGCCTGGATCCTGGCCAGCAACGGCAAATCCGTCCTGGTGGTCGACTGGGACCTGGAGGCGCCCGGCCTGCACCGCTATTTCCACCCCTTCCTCCTCGACAAGGAGCTCCAGTCCACGTCCGGCGTGCTCGACCTGCTGTGGGACTTCGCGTTCGCCGCGCTGGACCGGGAGGGCGATGACGGGCCCGGCTGGCACGAAGCCTTCGCCGACCCGCTGGAGCACGCGGTCTCGCTGCGCTGGCAGTTCCCGGACAACGGTCACATTGACCTGCTGTGCGCGGGCAAGCAGAACAGGTCGTTCGGCCAGCGGGTCAACTCGTTCGACTGGCACTCCTTCTACAATCGGCTCGGCGGCGGGGCCTTCATCGAGTCGCTGCGCGAACAGATGGCGCGTGCCTACGACTACGTGCTGATCGACAGCAGGACCGGGCTGAGCGACACCTCGGGCGTCTGCACCATCCAGCTGCCCGACACCCTGATCGCCTGCTTCACCATGAGCACCCAGTCCATCTCGGGATGCGCCAACGTGGTGGAATCCGTGATGCGGCGGCGGGCCGACCGCGCGGTGCGCGTACTGCCAGTCCCCATGCGGGTGGAAAGCGGCGAGGCCGACCGGCTGGAGGAGAGCCGGGACTGGGCGCAGTGGAGCTTCCGCCACGCGTTCCCACTGGACAGCACGATGGACGTGGAGCGGTACTGGGGCGATGTGGAGGTGCCCTACCGCAGCCTGTACGCCTACGAGGAGCTGCTGGCGACGGTGGGCGACCGGCCGCAGCAAGAGGACACCCTGCTGGCGGCGTTCGAACGGCTCACGACCCATCTGACTCGGGGCGAGATCACCAAGGCCGTGCCGATGGAGTCCGGTCAGCGAGCCACCCTGCGCCGGCGCTACCGGCAGCGCCCGCACGGCCGGATCAGGTTCGACTTCTTCCTCGCGCACGTGGCCGCGGACAAACCCTGGGCGGACTGGATCGCCGCCCAGCTCACCGACGCCGGCTACCGGGTCTCGCCCGACGTGGCGGCCGCCTCCGGCGGCACGTGGTCGTACATGCTGCGCAACGCGCTGGAGGGCAGCGCCAAGGTCCTGGTGCTGCTCTCCCCCGACTTCTCCAGCGGAGCCTGGGCGGCGGAGGAGGCCACCTGGCGCGCCGAAGCGGCCACCGAACAGCCCTCGCACGTCCTTCCGGTGCGGGTCTCGCAGTTCGACGGGCACACGCCTCCCGAGCTGTCCGTCCTCGCGGAGCTCGGGCTCGCCGGGCTGACCGAGGAGGAGGCGAGGGAGAGTCTGCTGGAAGCTGTTGTGGCCTGCCATGGCCCGGCCCCGGAGGCACCGGAGAGCTCCGGCTCCCGCGGGCGGCCCCCGGGGCCCTCTTACCCCGACGCGCTCCCCGGCCTGTGGGAGGTCCCCGAGCGGACGCCGCCGTTCGTGGGGCGGGACGCGGAACTCCTGCGGATGCTGCGGCACTTCCGCGACGACGGGTCCCCCTACGCGATCACCGGCATGGCCGGTGCGGGGAAGACGACGCTCGCGGTGGAGTTCGCCCATCGCGCCCGGGGGCACTACGGCGCCGCCCTGTTCATCCGGCAGTCGGACGTGTGCCACGACTGCGACGACGAGTCGGCCCTCGGGGCGGCGCTGCGCGACGTCGGACACCGGATGCGGTCCCTGCCGCCCGGGCCGAAGGTGCTGCTGGTGCTGGACGGGTTCGAGGGGGTGACGCTCGACGCGCTGCTCAGGCATCACCTGCAGTGCCACGTCATCGTGACGCGCCGCCGGGACGCGACCGCGGACTTCCGCTACAGCACCACCCTGCGGGGCTTCTCCCCGGCCGAGGCGACCGAGCTGATGAACCGGTACGTGCCCGGCATCCCCGCCCACGCGGCGGACCAGATCGCGGTGCGGCTCGGCTTCCTGCCCCTCGCGCTGCGGATCGCCGCCAACCAGCTGAGTGTGTCTAGTTCCAGCGTCTCGGACTTCCTGGTCCTGCTCGACAAGCGGCTGGACCAGGTGGTGCTGCGGGCGGGTGGGGATTCCGGCCATTCGCTCATGGCCCGCTTCCAGCGGATGTTCGACCGGCTGGCGCGGCAGAGCCCGGCGGCGGCCCACCTTCTGGCGCTGCTGGCCCTCACCGCCCCCCACCCCATTCCGCTGCGGCTGCTGAGGGCGGATCCCGAGGTGTTCGGGCCGCCGCTACGGCTGACGGTGGTGGACGGCGATCACCAGGAGAAGGCCGTACGGCCCCTGCTCGTCGAGAACCTCGCCGAGGAGAAGGGGGCGGGGCTGCGCGCGCACCCCGTGCTGGCCGCGGTGATCCGCACCAACCTCTCCGCCGAGGACCACGAGCGCCTCTCGCTGGAACTCACCCGCATGCTCGTCGCGAACGATCCGGGCGACCCCGGTGACGCGGCCGACTGGCCCGTCTACCGCTCGCTCATGCCGCTGGTCAACTCCGTGCGCTGGTCGGCGGAGACCGGGTTCCGCGAACTGCTGCTGCGGTTGTGCTGGTACCAGCTGTCCACGGGTAACCCGCTGACCGCCAAGGAACTGGCCGACCGGGTGACCAAGCAGTTCGAGCCGCTGCTGGGCTCGGTCCACGAGGACACCCTCGCGGCGCTCCACATGGTGGCACTGTGCGAGTGGGAGCTGGGCAATGTGCAGCAGGCCGAGGCGGTGCTGCGCCGGCTCACCGAAGCGCGTGAGCGGCTGCTGGGTCCCATGCATCCGGCGACGATGGCCTCGAGGAACAATCTGGCGGCGGCGCTGGCCGGTCAGGGGAATTGGCTGGAGTCGGTGGAACTGCACCGGCAGATCCTGCGGGCCAGGATCACGAGTCTCGGCCACGACCACCCCGACACCCTCGTCTCGGAGGGGAATCTCGCCTCCTCCCTGTACGGCGCCGGGGATTTCGACCACGCGCATCAGATCGAGTCGTCCGTCTGGCGAAAAAGGGTCGACCGGTTCGGTGAGGACCATCCGGCGAGTCTGGCCTCCGCGGACAACCTTGCGTCCATCCGGGAAAAGGTCGGTGAATTCGCCGACGCCCTGGTCCTGAGGCGGCGCTCGCTGGCCGGCCGTCTCAAGACAATGGGAGAACAGCACCCCGATACGCTCCGCTGCGCAGCGAGTCTGGTTTCCGCCCTGGTGGCCAGGGGGGAAACGGATGAGGCACGTGATCTGGCCCGGCTGATCAATGAGAACATGCACAAGGTTTTCGGCCCCGACAACGCCCTCGCGCGTCGCATGAAAGAGGTCGCCGAAGGGGACCACTGAGACATGCGGAAGAACGGTCTCGGCAGTCGGGAGCAGACTTTATGAATGTATGGAGGTGATCAGGGGTGGAACCATTCGCGGCGTCGATCGCGGCGGCGGCCGGCCGGGTGCTCGTCCAGGCCATGGTGACCGAGTCGTGGCCCGTCCTGCGGGATCGTCTGGCGCGGCTGATGAGCCGTCGGGCCGAGGACCGCGAGGCGCAGATGACCAGCGCACTGGAGGACACCCGCCATGTCGTCCTGAGCGGCTCCTCCAGCAGTGAGGTGGCCGCGATCCGGTGGCAGGGCCGTCTGGAGGCGCTGATTGAGGACGATCCCAGCGCGGTCGAGGAGCTCCAGTCGATCGTGGACAGCTCCGCCGACCCGTCGGTCTACCGCCCGATCTCGGTGGTTAACGGCAGTACGGCCGGATGGACGCAGATCGTGCAGCACAACCTCGGAGGAGGGACCATCCAGGTCTCGCACGCCTCCGCGCGCCCCAGTCCCTGACCGGTGTCCGGCCATGCCCCGGTCCGAGGTCAGTAGGGGGCAGGGCGGGACGGCAGGGACACGGACGCCACGAGGCGTCATCGAACGAGGGGGGAAGGCACCTGGAAACCTGTGGAACGTCCAGCATGAACCACCCCCGATGAGGGACTCGGACGGTCCCGGGGCGGTCTGACCTCCAAGATCCACCTCGCCGGTGAAGGCGGCTGCCGCCCCATGGCTCTACTGATCACTCCAGGTCAGTGGGGTGGCGCCCCACAGATGATCGAGGTCTTGGACCGAATCCGGGTTCCCCGCCCGCTGGTCGGGCGGCCCCGGACCAGGCCCGATCATGTCAGCGGCGACAAGGCTTACAGCTCCCGCCGAAATCGCCGCTACCTGCGAAGACGCCGCATCAAGCACACGATCCCCGAGCCGAAGGACCAGCGGGCCAACCGCCGGCGCAGAGGCAGCGCGGGCGGCAGACCCGCCGACTTCGACCCCGAACGCTACCGGCGACGCAACGAGGTCGAACGGACCATCAACCGACTCAAGAACTCCCGCGCGGTCGCCACCTGTTACGACAAGCGGGCCTATGTCTTCCACGGCACGGTCACCGGAGCGGCAGTCCGCCTATGGCTCCGCCCATGATCCGCCGGACAGTACCTAGCGCACACCGGCTGAGAAACAGGACGGCTTGTCATGGTTCAGGTGGTGCGCTGTACGGTGACTGACGGCCTTGTACCTACGGACCAGAAGGGCCCCTTGTGCCCACCACTGTCACAGGTCTCGTGTTGCTGGTTGTTCTCCTGCTTCCGGGCCTGACGTTCGTGATCATCCGAGAGCGGCGGGGGAGCGAGCGCCGTCCCACACCGTTCCGTGAGACGGGCGCAGTGGTCTTCTGCAGCGTTCTTACCGAGCTCGCCGCCCTCGTACTCTTCGCCCTGGCACGTGGGTTGATGCCTGGACTGACGCCGGACGTCGGCCGGCTAGTCCGTGAAGGACTTGGTTATGCGCGGGATCATTACGCCCAGTTGGGCTGGTGGGCTGTAGGGCTACTGTTGTTTGCCTGTGCGCTGGCCGCAGCTGCTGCTGCGCTCACGGCAGGCAAGCCGCATGCGTCTGCGATGTCGGCGTGGTGGATCATGTTCGACAGCTGGTTTCCGGGAGAGAACCCCCTCGTCGGCTGCATCCTTGAGGACGGCTCTTACATCGAGGGACGCCAGGCATCGTTCAACGTCAGTTCAGAAGACTCGCCGGACCGGGACTTGGTCCTGGTGGAACCGCTGAAGTACCGCCCGCCCGGCGAGACTGAGACACATGCCGTTCCCTGGGGTGCTGCATGCGTCTCGGCCCGCCGGATCGTGACGATGTTCGTCAGCTACCCCCCTGCCCCTGAGAGGGCGACGCGGGCGGCGGCGGTGGCGACGCAGGGGTCCGCCCCGGCTGCATCGTAGGTTTGTGACCCCGGCCCCCAGACTGGCCTGCCGGCTTGGTCTGAGGCTGGCTACCTGAGCGGGGCACCTTCGGCGAATCAGCCACGAGGCCTCCTTCACGGACATCGGTGCTCTGACGACCGCAGGCAGCCACCAGAACCTTCCGCAGTACACCCTACCGAGCAACCGCGGGCCACAAGACCCCGCTGACTAAAGCTTGTCCCGCTATCTATACGGCGAGGATGAGGTTGTGCAGGCGGGCGATCCCGAGCATGGCGTGGTGGACTCCGTTGCCCTTGAGGCGGCAGTCACGAAGGATCTTCCAGCTCTTCATTCGGGCGAAGGTGTGTTCAACGCGGGCGCGTACCTGCTTGTGGGACTTGTTGCGTAGCAGTTTCCAGTCGGGCAGTTCCTCGCCCTTGCGGCGCCGGTGAGGCATGACCAGGTCGGTGCCGGGGCAACCACCGTCGGCGATCGTCATCGTGTTGCCGACGGCGGCCTTGGCCCCGGATTCCTCCCACGCCTTGCAGTCGTTCCGGTTACCCGGAAGTGGCCGGCCGACCACGACGACCAGGCGGCTGTCGGCATCGATGACGACTTGGTGGTTGGTGGAGTACCGGTAATTCTTGGACTGCTCGGCCACCGTGTGGTCGCGAGTGGGCACCAGCGTGCCGTCCACGATGAGCACGGTGTCCTTGCGGAACCGCTTCCGGGGCTGGAGCGCGAGCAGGGGCCCGAGGTGGGTGATGATGCGGTCAGCCGCGGACTTCGAGATGCCGAACAGCAGGGCGAGCTGGCGCATCGTCAAGTTCGTCCGCCAGTACGCCGTGACCAGCAGTACCCGGTCCTCCAGCGGCAGGCTCCACGGTCGGCCCCTGCGAACCGCGGCCGCCCCGTCGTGCCGCAGCATCGTCACCAACTTGTTGAAAGAGCGCGGGCTCAGCCCGGTGAACGGAGTTATCCACGCCGGCTGCGTAGCCGTGATCACAGCAGTCACGGCAGGGTCGTTCCAAACATGACCACTTGCCGTTGGGAATGGGCGTGTGAGTCAGGGCGTCAGCGCGGCTGCCACCCGGGCCAGGCGATCGGCTGACAGGGTGAAGCGCTTGGTGGGGTTGCGGAAGGAGTACTCGCCGTCGTTCCCGGAGAAACCGTGCCCGGCTATCGTCCAGCGTGCGGGGCCGGGAGCCCCTTGGTCCTGCAGAAGAGCAGAGGCGAGGGTTTCAGGGTCTTCCACGCTCGTGCGGGCGTGCAGCGCACCTGCCAGACGGCCAACGGCATCATCGGGTACTGCATCGTCGCCGAACGCGGGCAGCAGGAGCAGCAGGCGGGAGTGGGGATCGGTGGTGCTGCCGCCGGGCAGGGTGTTGTCCGCTGCTGCCACGAGCTCGGGCCAGGACAGGCCCGGTCCCATGAAGTGCCCGTCATCCCTGGCCAGGAGTTCGGCCTGGTCCCAGTCGGGGTGGTGGAGGAGGTAGTCCGTGCCGGTGTCGTCTGCGACCGTGCGGTAGACCACGTGAAGACGGTGATCAGCACCGAGGGAAACCGTGAATGCTGGCCACTCGGCCCGCGCCCACAGCCGCCGCTGGAAGTCGTTGGCCGCGTCGTAGTCCGCGCCGAACAGCAGTTCCTCGGCGTTCTCGCTCTGGATGCACGAGTAGAGGTGCCCCAGCCAGAAGAGCGGCTCGTCCAGGAGCCCGGCCTGGTACGTGAGGGGGCCGCCGCCGTAACCCGGTATCCGGGCAGGCTGCAGGTCTGCACTGTTCATCACGGGAACATCATGCCGCCCTGGCGCCGCGCCCTTGAGGCCGGGCGCACCAGACGATCTTTGCGGGACAGCCCTTAGGGCGATTTCCGGTAACCCCTTGCCCCATGTCCACGGCGGTATTTGGGCAGGAGCGTCAGCTCGACAACCGAGTGCACCGCGCCGGACGCATACAGCACCGCGTCCGCGAGTTCGAACAGCTCATCGCCACGTCGGGTCAGACACGCGTAGAACTCGTCCCGGAAGCGCGACGCTTGCGCGAACGCTTCCCCCGGGACCTCCTGAGACAAGAGACTCACTCTCACGGCCTTCGTCTTGATCAGTGCACCTTGGTCGGAGCTCATGATCAGACGAAGGCCGCCTCACTGTCCGGCGAACGCCTAGCTCAACGGCATAGTTCGAAGCACATTTCGAGGCCGCAGGGTAAAGAACAAGCTCAGTCGGTCAGGATCTCGATGACTGTGGGCAGGTATCGTTGTACCTGCTCGCGATCGCTCTCCTGTACTTCGGGCGGAAGTTCCTCGTAGGGGGTGCGGATCTGTTCCTCCCATCGAGAGACGAGCTCTGTGGGGATTACCAATGAGCCGTCGTCGCGACGCTCGCACTGGTCGTGTAGATACTGCTGCCAATGGGCCCAACGGTCGTGTTCGATCGCCGCGAGCCTGTCGATTGCCCGATGGTTCTCGAGCGTTTCGCGGATTCCTTCTGTATCCGACATCAGATCAATTCCTGCTTCACGAGGGACCAGTAGTGCTGGCCTAGCACGGTTAGCTCGCACGTCTTGGAGTTCATGGCCGCGTGCCACATGTGTGGTGCGCTCACTGGGCGCACCAGGTTGACGCGCACCAGCGCCTGCAGGACTGCGAAGTCCGCATTCTTGACCGGGTCCGGCGCCGGGAACGAGGGGTCCTCGGCTCCGGTGCGCTCGGGCTCGTAGCTGGGATCCAGTTGGAGCAGGGTGGTGGGCTCCTGGAACAGCTCGACAAGCTTCTGCAGCTTCTCAAGCTCGATGGGGGCATCGGCCTTCCGCAGCGACACGAACTCCTTGACGTTCGTCTTGAAGATCGGCCGTTGCGACCACGGGCCGAGAGACTGGTCCACGTGAGCGTAGACGCTGCCCGGCGTGACCTCGCCGACGAGGTTGGCCGCAGACCCGCTGAGGGCGTCTACGAACAGGCTTGTGAAGACGCCTGAGCCGCCTGTCTCGATCGCGTACTGATTCGCCGCCGATGCGGTAAGGATCGTGACGCCCTCGGAGATCTCTGCGACCTTGGCGGAGACCGCGCTGCCGCCAGCTGCGCCGCTGTGGCAGCTGTCGAGGATGATCACCTTGTTCTTTGCCGGCGACCTGTTGGCGTAGCCCATGATGTCCGCGAGCGAGAGGCCGTCGTGCTCGCTGTCGAAGTCGCTCGCGCA